>JAIYDN010000067.1 GCA_027487485.1 Planctomycetaceae bacterium
AGGAGACGATTGAATGCAATTTGCCTGTCCCCTGTTATCCAAGAATTCGACGGGAGCGTAAAGTGCCCGCGAGCGTGGTTGATGGTGGGGAGTTTTTGCAAGCTCCATGAACAGTTGAGGACAACTGTTCTACATTGTCGAGCAGTTGTCCTCAACTGCTTAGGAACGCTAAGCTACCTCCGGCGAGGCCAGGAGACGATTGAATGCAATTTGCCTGTCCCCTGTTATCCAAGAATTCGACGAGAGCGCAAAGTGCCCGTAAGCGTGGTTGATGTTGGGGCATTGCTGCAAGATTCATAAACAGTTGAGGACAACTGTTCGACAATGGCTCAGGACCGCCAAACCACCTCCGGCGAGGCCAGGAGACGATTGAATGCAATTTGCCTGTCCCCTGTTATCCAAGAATTCGACGCTAGCATAAAGTGCCCGCGAGCGTGGTTGATGTTGGGGTGTTTTTGCAAGCTTCATGAACAGTTGAGGACAACTGTTCGACAATTTTTTAAAGACCGGATCTGTGGCCAGATCCGCTACCAAAAAACGAACTTTGGCTTAAACATTGGCTCATGGGCTGCTTTGTTTTGGTGCCTGATTCTGTGCTTCCAGCTTGAAAGTCATTCTTTCTTGTTCATCAGCTCGGACGTTCCAGTCGGCTGAGTCGCGTGCGTGCTCGCGATAGATCTGCGTTAAAAGTCGATGTATTTCTGCTTTGTTTGGGAAGTCCTTCAATAGCTTCTCAGCTTCGAACTGCGATTCTCCTAACGACTTGTAACGGAAGAGCAATTCAGCATAGCGAAGTCGTTTGGCATAGTCTGTCCCATCGACATCGAGCTGTTCAGCCAAGTTCTTGCTCTCAAGCTTTCCGCTGGCCATCTCCGCCAGGATCTTGGACTCTTCACTCGCCTCGTCGGGCTTGCCTAATCGATTGAGGCACGAAATCAGTAAAGCTCTTGCTTGAGAATCACGATGGTTCGTCGCGAGCACTCGACGCAGCAAGACTAATGCTTCGTCGTATCGCCCGAGACTTTCCAAAATCCCCCCGCCAACGAGAGCGAAGCGATTACCTTCAACAAACTGATCAGCCCTTCGATATTGTTGTGTTTGAAACAAGATTGAAAAATCAGGCTTGCCTTGGATCTTGCTCCAGGCGGCCTTGGAATCTCCCATCATATGCAAACAATGTGCAGCTTCCACCGCTGCAGTGATCTCAAAATCCGTTCCAATCAAGGACTCGAATTCTTGAAATGCTTCTTCGAACCGTCGCAACTCACGCAGCAAAATTCCTCTTCGAAACCTTGGCTTCAGAAACAAAGGCCCTTGTGTTTTAGATCCCAGGAAATGCGATATCGCGCTTTCGAACCGGTCCGAAATCTCGTCCCACCTTCCCTTATAGTAAGCGATCGCAGGATCATTTGGATTGAATTGCGTCCAGTGTTCCAAGGTAGCTGCGAGGCTGTTCTCATCGGAATTGAAAAGATGACATCGGGCACTGGCTTCAAAAACATCCACCAAGGGGAGCTTGTTGCTGCCGCTTGCAATTAAGGGAGCCAGCCGACTTCGGTCACCCAATTGAATGGAAACCAGATTATCAAGAATATCTGCAAGTTCGTTGGAGGGGTCGCGGTTTCTAAGAGACCGAACAGATTGTAGCACCGAAGCTGTCTCGCCGTATTGCAAATAGGCTCGTGCCTCCAGCACTAACGATTGGTTCGTCGTGCCAAACCACGAGCGTTCGAATTGGAGCCAGCGAAGGGTTGAGCTTGGGCTGCGAGTATCCAATGACCGATTCGCAAAATACTCGCACCAAGAATTCGCAGTACCAAAGAACCACAGCAACGCAATAAAAAAAGCGAGAATCCCTATGGAAACTCGCTTTCGAATGCGACTTGAACTTTTAGAATTAGCCACAGGCATTTTCAGGTCGAAAAATTAGTTCAAATCAAAATCAAAGTCGTTAGGCCCTGACGCGGTTACGGTACGAATCAATCCTGAATCCTTGATGCTTGCGTACTTTGCGGGAAGTGCGCCTTTCGCCTCCTTGGGAGGCTTTGCTGCGTTCTTCATCGATGCAATGTACTCAGGAGACATGCCACCACTTTTCGTCGGGTCATAGCTCATTACTGTTGCCTCTGCACCTGATTTGGCAACCGTTACAACGTAATCGCCAGGTACTGCACCATCGTTGGGTTTGCGAGTTGTTAGCTGGAACTTACCTTCTGCATCCGTACGACCACTGGCAGCTTCGCCGCCTGTCTTGCTGTAAAAAGTGATCACAGCGCCTTCTACGGCTTTACCACCGGCCATGACAACTCCCTTAACCTTGACTGTGGCTGTGCCACTGTCCCCTCCACAACCAGACACCATCAGCAAAGCGATGAAAAGACAAAGAGAAGACAAATACCTGCTCATTGAAGACTCCTTAAAAACGAACTTGGGCGGAAACAAATAAAAATCACCCGCAACAGGTGCTGCGGGTGATTGCTTTGCCATATAAAAGTTAGCGACTGTCGCCAGAAACTACTTCGCCGTCATCTTTCGATCCCAATTGTTGGTACGCAAGGTAATCGATCGTTTCAGGAAGGAATTGAACGGAACCATCTCCAAACACAAAGTTCGCTCCACCTGCGTGATCGGACTTGAATCCTTGGGAAGTCATCCAGTTGTTGTGAGCATTGCAGTTACCAGAGTTATCATCAACACCTCGCTTGCCGCAGGTATTGAAGTTGATACGCGCTGTCGTTCCAATCCACATCGAATTCCAATGGATCCAGCCACTACGAGTGTGGTCGCCGCACGAAGGAAGAATTTCACCCATGAAGATGGTGTTCGAAGTTCCATCGGTGACATCCGCAAGTTTCGCACCGTAACCGACACGTGAAAACGGTCCGGAGATACCGCCACCACCGTCATTGTTGCCGTGGCCAGCCCAACCATTTCTGAATATATTTCCTCCAAGAACTCCAGCGGCCCTTGTAGTGTGTGAATCATTTGGGTGAAGGTTGCACATCGAGCCATTCGTAGGCATGTTCTGATTGCCCATGTTGGGCGCATAGTTATAGAACTGCTGAGCTTGATCCATTCGTTTTGAAGATGTGCCATCGCTTGGGCAAATGAACAGATTCATTCGCGTACCGCCAGCCCCCGCCATACCCAAACCTGTTTTGGGTGCTTGACCAGGAATAACCACTCCGATGGGTGTATTCAACTGGTCTTCGACATTCCGATTGAAGTCAATCTGACCATAGAGAGCGGTTTGTTCCATTTGGGGCAAAAGCTTGATCAAAGTCGACCCCTTAATGCGGTCGCCGCCGGACCAATCTTGAGCCGGCGTATTGTGAGGAAGCCTCTTATACGCTGACTCGTAGTTCAACAATGCCAAGCCGAACTGCTTCAAGTTGTTTGTGCATTGCATGCGTCGAGCGGCTTCCCGAGCTGCTTGAACGGCTGGCAACAACAAACCGACCAAAATACCAATGATTGCAATGACGACGAGCAGCTCAACCAGCGTGAAGCCTCGCCTTTTCGACCTACGTTCCATAAATCACCCCAGAAAAAGAGAAAAGACCGAATGTACAGATAAATCACCTTATCGGTTGTTTGTATCAGTATGCCCCCCAAACCGCAACTTTTTTTCGACTAAAATTTCAACTTTCCAAGGAAATCTTTACGACTAGTCTCGCCCCTTCGATCGACCAACCAAATCCCGTCTTGTCTTATGGCTTTGGATCCAGGGTAGGTATCTACGATTCAATCTGTTGGTGCTTTTCCGACGCCATTCCAGGTCCTTGACATTCCAATCCCAGTGCAGCTAATCTCCTTGTAGGGCAACGACAACACCTTTCTTTCACGTTCGTCTTGAAGCCGTGGAATACTCGTGTCTTTGAAAAAGCAGACTGTGGATTGCGTTCGCCCGACGGGATCATGTTTGGCGTTATGCCGTTTATCTCTTTTGATGAAGGAATTCATTGTGACTCGAAATCTTCTCTCCTTGCTTACCGTTCTCGGATTGTTCTGCTTCTCTGTCGGTTGCGGAGAACCCGACCCGAGAAAGAACCCTGACTTCAACGAAGCAGCCATGTCGAATCCGGGTGCTGTTCAAATGGCCCCGATGCCAAACAATGCGAACATGCCTAAGAAATAAGCTGTCGCCAACGAAGCGGCATGATGCTTGACGTGTCCCAACCCTTGGTTTTTGATCCGTCAACAACCAAGGCATGCAGTCAAACATAAGCAACTGCACTCGATCCATAATCCAGATCAAGTCACCGATCCAGATACACCAAATCTGGATAGGTCACTTGCACCAGACAAAGTCCTTGCGGGGGGGCTGTGTGGCTTGAGGTGTCCCGAGCTCGCATCTGAAGAAATGTCTGCATCCATTGAGGGCTGAAGCGGTCCGAACCGATTGTCCACAGGGCCCCCACAATATTCCGGACCATGTTGTACAAAAAGCCATCTGCTTCGATCTCGATCCAAAGATCCTGACCATCCATGGACGGGAATGCTTCGATGGTCAGTTCATACACTGTCCTGGTGGAACTTTTCCGAGGCGAGCCTAGGGTCTCGAAGGATTTGAAATCGTGGGTTCCGATCAAGAATCCAGCCGCGAGCCGCATTTTGTCCAAGTCTAGCGCTTTGGGGATCCACCAATGGAATCGATTGCCCATCGGGTCAGGTACTTTGGCGTTGCGAATCGTATAACGGTATCTCTTTTTGATCGCTTGCCGAATTGGGTCGAACGGTATCATCACCTCGCGACATTCCCGCACGACGATATCGTAGGGCAAAAAGCGATTAATTGCGGGAACCAGTCGATCCGCGGGCGGGTTCCAAGATTCCAAAACAAAGGATCCGATCTGGCCAACCGCATGCACACCGGAATCCGTCCGACCACTTCCTTGAACATGCACTTGCTCCGAAGTTGCCTTGGCTACGGCGTCCGCGATGACTTGTTGAACGGTAGGAGCGTTAGGCTGAATTTGCCATCCGCCATAACGAGTACCGTCATAGGCGATTTTGATTGCGAATTGTCGACGCATGTTGGAATCTTCGAATTCAAATCGGGGTTTCTCGTTTCTTCAACAAGAAACGAACCGATCATCGTTCCGATTTCGGACTCCATTCTTCATCGCGTTCCAAGAAGATCAAATGCTGCCAAGGGAGCTTGTCGTATTCTCGAGCCACCTTGAAACCATTCGCGAGATATTCTTTGTAGATCTGCGCCTTGGGCATTTTATGTTCGGGGCGGATCAGCACCGTCGGGTCTTCTGCTCGGAATTCGACCAACGCGACTAGCCCGTTTGGTTTCAGCGCTCGCCGAATCGCATCTAGCATTTGAACCGGATGAGAAAATTCGTGATAAACGTCCACCATCAGAACCAGATCCACCGACGCTTCCGCAAGCTTCGGGTCCCACAGGTCCCCCAAGATCGTATCGATATTGGGAATGTTGTTTTCAATCATCCGGCGAGAAAGTTCTTGTAGCATTTGAGGCTGAATATCGACAGCGATCACCTTTCCAGACGGCCCAACCTTGGGGGCCATTTGAAGCGTGTGGTAGCCATCGCCGCACCCAAGATCGCAAACCACCAAACCCTCTTTCAGTCCCAGTTGGTCCAGCATCTCCTGAGGGTTCTCCTCTTGGATCCGTTCTGGACGGCTCAACCAATCCATATGTTGGAATCCCATTGGGGACGCAATCCTTCGCCCAAGATACTTGGTCAGCCCTCGAGGTTCGGGCTGCGATTTCGCCGGCTTGGCAGCATTGGCCGAACGGTCCTGAGTGTCCTCCTGAGCCATTAAGGGCTGCGAAAGAACAATCAGTCCAACCAGAGCGATAACGATGGGCGTCATGATACGGGCATGGGGATGTCTCGGTGCGGTGTACTTCATCAATTAGTCCTCAAGCGGAAGGGGGTGAAAGGAGGGAAGCCGCGCGGACTCCAAGTAGGCTTCGAGAATGAAGTGGGCTGCGATTTTGTCGACTTGCTTTTTGCGTTTCTTGTGGCTCAAGTCTGCATCGCGAAGCATGCGGTTGGCCAGAGCTGTGGTGTAACGTTCATCAAACAATCGTACGGGCAGGTCCGTGATATGGTTAAGCCACAGAGCAAAATCGCGAGCTTCGGTAGATTTTTGACTTTCCCGGCCATCGCAATGGATGGGTAATCCGACAACCCACCCCAAAATTTGATTGTCTGCGACCAATCGTCGAAAGAATTTTGCATCCAGTTCGTCGTTACGGCGAGTGTACGTCTCCAGGGGGCTCGTCCACTTTCGGCTTGGATCGCATACGGCTACACCCACTCGCACTGTACCGAAATCAATGCCAGCAATCCTGCCCGTTTCCGGCCATTCAAAGTTTCTGGTGTCTGGGTTCCCCAAAACTCACAGCCTTCCGATGTTAACTTGCTCTTCCAACACGAACGCTCTATTGTCGCAACTTCGCGCAAGGCTGACCAGAGGTTACCCGAATCCAGGTCGATAGAATTATCCACAACGAACCCATTGGATTGAAAATGAAGCTCCTTCCAACTCGCAGATCATCACGTTCGCGGCGATTCCTTGTAGGGACAATGACGTGGGGGCTGATGGTAGCCCTGACAAGTCCAGTTCAATTTTGTTCCGTCGTGGTCCATGCCCAAGATGGATTTAATCCGAATGATGCCGAGCGGATGATGTCGTCCAATGTGGTGGAACTGAGAGAGCAGCTTTATTTTGGTCTTCGGACCTTTCGGCCAGAACAACGGGCCTTTCTCGACCAAGTTGTTACGAAAGTGGAAAACAAGGAAATCTCGCGTGCCATGGTCAACGTCATTTTCATATGGGCCCAGAAACGCAACCCCAAGGTTCCGTTCCCTTATTTCGAAATCGCCCTGAAGTTGCTTGCCGAAAAGCGTGGTGTAACGTTCTCTTAAGAAACGTCCCGATGTGATTCCGCACGGGATTCGCGTTTTGCCAAAGATTTCTTGTGGGCTATACTTGGACGGTACGAATCCTACCTACCCGATTTCCCGCTCGCTCACATTCTCCGTTTGTGGACGGCTGTTTTTCAAATCGACGATCGCCCTCCCGCGTCGATTGTGAACCTTTTGGCCCATTCCTTTTGTTCCCTGGCTTCTTTATTCCATGATTCAACTGCCAGTCTGCACCATGAAGTTCCGCGGAAATGGCCAAGGTTCAGTACTTGGGATTGATTGGGTGAGGCTAATCCTGGTCCTTTCGGTCGTATTGGCAAGTTCCATGGCGGGTGCGACCGGTTGGGCTCAGCAGGTGGTTGACCGGGCGGCTGTTTTGGAACGTGGTGCCACGATTTACCGTGAAAGCTGCGCAAGTTGTCATGGCGATGCAGGGCAAGGGGTCGCATCAGCTTATGCGGATCCGCTCGCCGGCGATTCCACGGTTGGGGAATTAACCAAGTTAATCGAAGCAACCATGCCGGAAGGGGAGCCCGAGAAATGTGTCGGTCCTGATGCTGCTGCTGTAGCTTTTTATATTCACGAGCAGTTTTATGGCGCGGCGGCTCAAGTCAGGAATCGTCCCCCGCGGGCGATGTTGGCTCATTTGACGGCAAGCCAGTTGCGTCAGAGCCTGGCGGATTTGTATTCGCACTTTGCGGGTATGGCGGAGCAAACGGAAGACCGGGGCGTTTATGGAATGTACTTCGAAGGAACGAATCAAAAAGAAGAGCACAAGAAGATAAAGAGAGTCGACCCTGTCCTTCAGTTTGATTTTGGTCATGCAGGGCCAGGTGAGTCCATTCCGCCCGAATCGTTTTCGATTGTTTGGGAAGGGAGCCTTTTGCCAGACCACACCGGGCGGTACGAAATCGTTGTCCGCAGCTCCTGCTCATTCAAAATGGATTTCGGAAGCCGAGAACGGGTTTTCATCGACAATCACGTTCAGTCCGGCGACAAGACGGAGTTTCGAAAGTCGATCGTGTTGACCGCCGGTCGGGTCTACCCATTTAGAATTGACTTTGTGCAACGTAAACGGAAAACAGAAATTCCGCCCGCCAACATATCCTTGTCATGGGTTCCGCCCCACGGTGTTGAGGAGATCATTCCCAATCGCTACTTGATTCCTCGCATGGGAAACGGCGTGTTTCCGCTGCAGAGCATGTTGCCGCCGGATGACCGAAGCTATGGTTTCGAGCGTGGGATCGCAGTCAGTCGGGAGTGGGACGAATCCACAACCGCTGCAGCCATCGAATTTTCCAAGATCGCATCGAGTGAAATGTACCCTCGCTACCTTAGGAAACACAAAGATGAACCGAATGAGAATCGCGCTCAGCTCAAGGCATTCTTGAAAGAGCTGATTGAAGTTGCATTTCGAGGCAGTGTTTCGGATGAGCTGCTTCGCGTTTACGTTTGGGGCCAATTGGATCGAGAGCAGGATGATGCCGAAGCCATCAAGCGAGTGTTGCTCATGGCGTTGAAGTCGCCAAGGTTTTTGTATCCGCTTGCAGACGCCGATCGTTCCCCGTCGCAGCGTGCTGCAAATCGATTGGCGTTGACGCTGTTTGATTCGTTGCCGAGCGATCGCTGGTTTCTGGGCAAAGTCAAGGAGGATGCCTTGGAAGATCCGCGAAGTATTCGACGCATTGCGGAGAGGATGGTGGAGGATTATCGAACGCGCGCCAAGGTGCGTTCGTTGATGCATGAATGGCTGAATATTGCGAGCCCCAAAGAGATTTCCAAGTCTCCGGAAACGTTTGCTGGGTTTGACGCAGCCGTTGTGTCGGATTTGCGCGGTTCGCTTGACGCATTTCTCAATCAGGTGATTTGGACTGGGTCTAGTGACTATCGGCAATTGTTTTTGGCCGATTGGGCATTTACTTCCGACCGGATCGCTGGTTTTTATGGCAAGGAATGGACGAAAGCGGAATCGGCATCTGTTGGGGTGCCTCAGGGGGAACTTTCCAAGACTTCCAACGACGGAAAGCTACATCATGGTTTATTGACTCATCCGTATATGATGAGTCAGTTAGCCTATTTCGACAGCACTTCCCCGATCCACCGAGGGGTGTTTCTGATTCGCTATATGCTGGGGCGGACGCTTCGTCCACCCAACGAGGCCTTTACTCCCCTGAGTCCCGACTTGCATCCGGACCTGACGACTCGCGAACGGGTTGCTCTTCAGACCAGTCCTACTAATTGTCAAACCTGCCATATTAAGATCAATGCCTTGGGATTTGTCCTTGAGAATTACGACGCGGTTGGCCGATTTCGCGAGAGCGAGCGAAACAAACCCATCGAATCTTCCGGAGGCTATTTGAGTCGATCGGATACTTCGGTGCAGTTTCAAGGCATAAGCGATCTTGCCAACTACCTGGCCGGTTCGGACGATTCCCATCGTGCTTTCGTCAACCGCGCGTTTCAGTATATGGTCAAGCAACCGCCAGGCGCTTTTGGTCCGACGGTTCTGGACGAACTCACCGCGAAATTCGCGCAAAGCGGATACAATATCAAGCAACTGCTCATCGAGATCGCAACCGTCTCCGCATCCATCCCTCAAACACCCCACCCCCCGAAGGAAAACTAACATGGATCGAATCACATCCAGAAGAGATTTTTTGATGAAGACAGGTGTTAGCGCCGCTGCGGCGCATTTCCTGTTGAGTCTTCCAAGCTTGGGCTGGGCTGCTTCCTCGTCAACGCCGAAGAAGAAGCGCATCGTTTTTCTCTTCAGTCCGAACGGGGTAATCCCAGATCATTTTTGGCCCGACCAGACGGGGAAAGATTTTCAGCTGAAGCGCATTCTGCAGCCGCTATCGGACTTCAAGAATCGAATGTTGACTCTGCACGGTGTGTGTAACCGAATTCAAGGCGATGGCGACGGGCACATGCGGGGGATCGGATGTTTGTTAACGGGAATCGAGCTGTTTCCAGGGGATGTTCAAGGCGGATCGGATACGCCGGCAGGCTGGTCCATGGGGATTTCGATTGATCAGCATATCAAGAATCACCTGCAGGCCGACCCGAATACTCAGACTCGTTTCGGCTCCTTGGAGTTTGGGGTCATGGTTCCCAAACGGGCTGATACATGGACTCGGATGTCGTACGCTGGCCCGAACCAGCCCGTATCGCCGATCGACAATCCTTACCAAATGTTTGACAAGCTTTATGGCCAAACCAAGAACCGAGAATTGTTGGCAAGTGTGCTCGATGACTTGACCGCGGATTTTAAGAAGGTCGAGCAACTGATCAGTGTTGAAGACCGACGCATGCTTCAAGATCACGTCGAAATGGTGCGTGGGCTTGAGAGAGAGCTTCAGGCGGAGCTTGAAATGGGGAGAAAGCAGAAAGACATTGGACACGCTGTTCCTCAATTACCCGCAAACGTCGAAGAGCAGAACAACAACATTCCGCAGATTACGAAAATGCAAATGGACATGCTAGTGAGCAGTTTCGTTGCGGATTTTGCTCGGGTTGCCACTTTTCAAATCACCAATTCCGTGGGCGAGCCCAAGATGCGTTGGTTGAACATCGAGGAAGGGCATCATGAGCTTTCTCATGAGCCTGACTCGAACGAAGCAGCTTATGAAAAACTGATCAAAATCAACACTTGGTATTGTGAGCAGTTGGCCTATTTAACAAAGCGATTAGCGGAAACCCCGGAGCCAGACGGAAACGGTACTTTGTTGGACAACACGACCTTGGTTTGGACGAATGAGCTCGGGAAGGGGAATTCGCACACACGGGACGATATTCCTTTTGTCCTTGTGGGAGAAGGATTGGGGTTTGAAATGGGACGCGCGTTGAACTGCGGAAAGGTCCCTCACAATCGACTGTTGATGAATTTTAGCGAGTCGATGGGTATTCCGGTCAAGTCCTTCGGCAATCCCGAATACTGCGGCGAAGGCCCTCTGACCGGTCTCCACAGCTAGCCCGGCCTGGTCTCCACCGTGCTATCGGCATTGGCTTCAAGTTTAAGTAAAAGAAGCCAAGATTGAGGGCATATAAAAAACCAAGGCCTGCGAAAAAATTCGCAGGCCCTGGCTAGGACTAATTACCGCTTTCCTCGACACATTGGTCTTTGGTTCAACAACCAGAGGCAAAGTGTTTGGAAAGTGGGGAGAAGCTGCATGGCATACGCAGCCCGCCGGCATGTTTATGCCGCCTCACCCCCATGGCCAGTACAGAATGATTTCACTGATCACCTCCTTTCAATAGTTGCCTGATTTCATCGACCGCTCAGCCAAGAACAGGGCCGATGAAATACGGAGACGCAGCTGTGATGCGTTTCACAGCACTGATATCAGTTTAGGCAAATGCACTCCCGAAAATCAACTGGGGGTGAAAAAAAAGGTTTCTTCCGAGTCATTCTCGCCGAATGCCCTTGACTGGCTCGGCGAAAAACCGCTATCGAACTGTTTGGCTTAGGAGAGCCGAACTGACCCAAGTTCTTAAAATACGGAATGGAATCAAATAATGAAGAAATTGCTCTGGATACCTATTTCAGCTGGTCTCATCGTCATTGTTGGCTGTGGCCAAAATCCAAAAACGGTGGACACGCACCCTGTGGCTAGCAATTCCAGCCCGGCAACAAACACCGCCGCCGCAAACACAGGCGCATCGCGTGCTGCTTCCACGCAAGCTCAGCTTCCTAGCGACCCCAAAGAAGTCGTTCAGTTGTTTTTGGACAGCATGCGACAAGGCAATGGGGCTCAATTATCGGCTTTGATGACCACGGCCGCCCGAGAAGAGATCCGTCGCAAAGAGCTGGTTATCGATCCGCTCGGTTCGCCACTCGCCACATTTAAGATTGGCGAAGCCGCTCAGCAAGAAGATGCGATGCTTGTTTCGTCGGTTTGGACTGAACCAGGCGAAAAAGGAGAAGAGCCTAGCGAACTAGAAGTCGTCTGGGAACTGCGAAAAGAAGCAGCTGGTTGGCGAGTGTGCGGGATGGCAGTCGATCCAATGACTGGCGATGAAGTGCAAGTTGTCAACTTCGAAAGCATGGAACAGGACCCAACGAAAGTGGAATCCGAACCAGCGCGGGTTGCCTCGCTTCCTAATGCCGTACTTCCCAACACCGGACTTCCAGGGGCAGCCCCCGCGAACGCTTCTGCGATGCAAAACACAGTCTTGCCAAATGCGGCGATTCCCAGCCAAGCTCCTCAAGGGCAGCTCCCTGCGGCGTCGTTCCAGCAAACTCAGTTGCCCCCGGTTCAGGCAGGACCATCGCAAGGCAATTTCGCTTTGCCACCCGCGTCCAGCTCGCTGCCGCCAGCAACCAATGGCTTGCCACCTAGCAATGGTTTTGCACCAAGGTAACCGGGCGGAGGTAACCAGACGGAAACGCCCCTTCGTTGGACCGAATGCGATGAATTGAGTCCATTCGGACAAAGGACGAACGGGAAATTCCTTCTTTCGTCTAGAAAAAATCGCGTGGAGAAGCCCCTAAATGGCCAGGACCGGCCGGTGATTTAACCGGCAAAGAGGGGGCAATTGACGAAATATGTTCATTCTGGCAACTATTTGGGGCCGTATACCGCTCGGATGGCCCTTCATGGCTTGACCTATTTTGCTAAAATCCTCTATCTTTGGCACCCCGCCAAAGTCGTTTTGGCGACGTAACCCTTTTCTAAACATTTTTGATTGAAATTGCTGACGGGAGCACCCTGCTATGGCTTCTATTGAGGAACGAGTCATCGACATCGTCTCTGAACAACTTGGTGTCGAAAAAGACAAAATTGGTAGAGATACTCATTTCGTAAACGATCTGGGGGCCGATTCGCTGGACACCGTCGAACTGGTGATGGAGCTCGAAGAAGAATTCGACATCAGCATTCCCGAGGAAGCGGCTGAAAAAATTCAGCGCGTTGGTGAAGCTGTTGATTACATCGAAAAGCAACAGGCTTAGTCCCCAATCCCCCTCGAAGGTTGTTGTTGAAATAGTATGAAACGTCGTG
This sequence comes from Planctomycetaceae bacterium, assembly GCA_027487485.1. GTDB lineage: Bacteria > Planctomycetota > Planctomycetia > Pirellulales > Pirellulaceae > JBKCUI01. The sequence continues at coordinate 12,911 of JAIYDN010000067.1, forward strand.
TCGTTGTGACGGGGCTGGGTTGTGTTACGTCCCTCGCTTGTCAGGTTCAAGAGCTTTGGCAGTCCATTTTGGATGGCAAGAGCGGTATACATCCTCTCTCGGTAATCGACACGACTCAACATAAAGTGCGATTTGGTGGAGACGTTACAGGTTTTGACCCTGGCTCCACGGTGGATGCAAAGGACGCGAAGCGACTTGATCGCTTCACGTTGTTTGCCATGTTCGCGGGGTACCATGCGGTTCGCGATTGCGGCATTGATTTTGAACGCGAAGATGCGTTTCGATGCGGTGCAATTCTTGGGTCAGGAATTGGCGGGCTGAACGAGATTGAAGAACAAATGTTCAGGCTTTTCAGCAAGGGGCCTGACCGGGTTAGCCCGTTCACGATCCCCAAAATGATGCTGAATGCCGCCGGCGGAAACATGGCAATTCAATACGGCCTGAAGGGGCCAAACTTCGCTGTTGCCACCGCGTGCGCCAGCAGCAACAACGCTATGGGTGACGCCCTGAAGGCGATCCAGTACGACGAAGCCGACGTCATGATTACAGGTGGAACCGAAGCCGCTATTACCTCTATGGGTGTGGCCGGCTTCTCCAACATGAAGGCGTTGTCAACACGGAACGACGACCCAGCGAAAGCCAGTCGCCCCTTTGATCTCGACCGCGACGGCTTCGTTCTTAGCGAAGGATGTGGAGTGCTGGTGTTCGAGGAATTGGAGCACGCCAAAAAACGAGGCGCCAAGATTTACGGAGAGATTCTAGGTTATGGCGGATCGTGCGATGCGGGACACATCACCGCGCCAGATGAACAAGGGCGGGGAGCCGCTCGCGCAATGCTGAACGCTCTGCGGGATGCCAAGCTCGACGCATCCGAAATCGATTACATCAACGCCCACGGCACAAGCACTCCGTTGGGTGACAAAGCGGAAACCGTTGCGGTCAAATCCGTCTTTGGCGAGTCCGCAAAATCCGTTGCAATCTCCAGCACCAAAGGTGCATTGGGGCACGCATTAGGGGCGAGCGGAAGCATCGAGATGATCTTGTCCGTGCTGGCTTGCCACCACGATATTGTTCCACCGACCATCAATCTTGAGACTCCAGATCCTAATTGCGATTTGGATTACACCCCATTGCACCCTAAATCTCGGCGAGTGCGAATCGCAATGAACAATAGTTTTGGCTTTGGCGGTCACAACGCAACCATGATCTGCGGCAAACTGAACTAGTTGCTACAGCTGAGCGTGACGCTAAAGCGAAACCCTGCCAATCAGCTGATTGATTGCCAGTTGACCTGCCATGATTTAGTCCTGGCTTGAAGCTTAGACGCAGGCTGCAGATTATTCATGAACCTAGTTCGAGCCAAGCTCGCGTATCTTGTTACGTTGGGTTGCAAACAACGCAGACTGCTTTCACAACCCGAAGTGTAAGCGCTCATCTTTACCTACAAATCGGACCTGCTGAGCATTCCGATTCCCTGCCGCGACCGTGGAACTGCTGCATTTTTTCTCCCCCTCGCCCCTCTTAGGGGAGAGGGGGTCGGGGGGGGGAGGGGTTGATTCGGGACATGCAACTCTCCGGTCCAGTGAGTTGTTTAGTTCACTTCAGCAGTGTAACGCCTCCCAACTGCTTTTGAAATCTCAATCAAAACACAGGTCAAACCCCTCACCCCCTGCCCCTCTCCCCTAAGAGGGGCGAGGGGAGCAAGATCAGAAATGTGGGTAAAGATGAGAGCGTAAGCGAGGGGCGGTGTTGCAGTCTCTCGCTTACGCTTCGGATTATGAATGATCCGCGCAAGCCGCCGCCAAGCTTCGAACGCAGTATATCTCAACGCGGCTAGCGCCTGCGGCTCAAGGGAGAGTAGTAAAGCTCAACGCGGCTAGCGCCTGCGGCTCAAGGAAGAGTTCTTTGAGCCGCGGTCCGATTAACGGTTTACCGGTCGAAGATCTTCTTGATCGAATAGATGGTTGCCGCGCGACCTGCACGAGCGATCGAGGTTGTCAAAGGGATCTCCTTAGGGCAAACAGCCACGCAGTTTTGAGCGTTGCCACATGCTTGGATTCCACCGGGCGAGGTCAATGCATCCAACCGTTCGCTTGCCATGTTTTTACCAACGGGATGAGAATTGAAGAGCATGGCTTGCGAAATCGCGTGGGCTCCAACAAACTCTTGATCGTACGCCGCATTCTTTCTGGCGGTGTACTCTGCATCCGATTCGCCAGGCTCGCGCTGAATTTCAATTTTGTTAAATTGCGGACAGGCTTCCAAGCAGCAACCACAGCTCATGCATTGGCTTAACGGGTAGTTCTGTTCTTGCTCTTCTCTGGAAATCCTTGGCCCCGCCCCCATGTCATAGTAGCCATCGACAGGGACCCACGCTTTCACTCGCTCCAACGAGCGGAACAGGCGAGCGCGGTCCACTTGCAAATCGCGCAAGACGGGGAATTTGGTCATAGGGCGCAATTCGATTTCAGCCGGCTCATCCTCCAACAATCGGTCTACCAGGGCGCTACAGCTTTGACGCACTCGGCCGTTGATGACCATGGTGCAGGACCCGCAAACTTCTTCCAAGCAGCCGCAATCCCAGCCGACCGGAGCTACCTTTTTGCCTTCGCTTGTTTTGGCTTGGGCGGCAATTTTCTGCAGAACACTAATCACATTCATGTCGGGTTCGTAGTCGACCTGATGCCGTTCCCAATAAGCGGGTAAGCCGGGTCCATCCTGACGAAGAACTCGAACGTTGATTTTCGATGGACGTCGTTTCGCTGCTGCGACTTCGTTACCGGGTGCAATCATGATTGGTTAGTTAAAGTGGTTGGATGTTGATGTGAAGGAAGGTTATCTTGCGTGGAGAATGGCTTTTTGCTTGAAGCTATGCCCCCGCAAGTTGCTTTTCTTTGGCTTCTGCCTTGGGGGCCTTGGTGTTGGATCGCTCTTTCCAAACCTTTTCAATCTCCTCTGCACCAACCAGGCCGTACAACCGGGGACGAGGAGGCAAGAGACGTGTGTCGACATCTTCGTAGGAAAGATCAGGTTCGGCACCGTTCCAGGTGCAAATGGTCGACTTCAAAAATTTCTTGTTGTTTTCCACGAACGAATCGCACCAAGCTTCTGCTTCTTTTCGCTTTTCTGTTGGATCGGTAGCGGAAAGACTTGGCATCGAAAACGCTGGTTTGTAATGAGCTCCGCGGCTTTCGTCGCGATGCAAAGCACCCTTCAGGATGCACATGGCCGATGGGAACATGTCTTGAACGGCTTTGGTGAAGATCACGTTTTGGTTCGTCCAGCTTCCAGTATCCGAAAGTGCACATCGCGATGCTCGATCGCTCAATTCACAAACCTTTCGGTAGGCTTCGGTCAATTGCCCATTGTCTCGAACAACAGTAGCAGCCCGAGTCATCACATCACCAAGTTCTTGGTGAAGCAGATAAGGATTCTCGTCACCGGCGTTGTTGGCAAGAAGCTTTTTGTGTCGGCCTTCGTGAACAGCAAGAGCCTTTTCAAAGAGGCTCTTCGGCAAATCGGCAGCTGCTTTGTGGTTCTTCATCCAGTTGACAATTCCCGGCGCAACGAAGAGACCGCTGAAAATGCAACTGAGCAGAGAGTTCGCACCGAGTCGGTTTGCGCCGTGGTACTGGTAATCGCACTCACCTAGAGCGTACAAGCCGGGCACGTTGGTGGATTGGTTCTTGGGGGAGCCGGGCAACAGTCCACCATCTGCGTTGGCCTCGTAATCGACCCATAGTCCACCCATGCTGTAGTGAACCGCTGGGAAAATCTTCATCGGTTCTTCGCGTGGATCCACACCTTGGAACTTTTCGTAAATCTCCAGGATCCCACCCAGCTTTCGATCAAGCTCGGCGCGAGAAATATGCGTCAGGTCCAGGTAAACCGACATTCGAGTTGGATCGACCGACAAACCTTCGTTCACGCAAATATTGAAGATCTCCCGCGTGGCAATATCGCGAGGGACCAGATTACCGTATTTTGGAAACCGTTCTTCAAGGAAATAATACCGTTCAGTCTCTGGGATTTCTTTAGGATACCGAGGATCATTGGCCTTCCTAGGCACCCATACTCGCCCACCTTCGCCACGAGCTGATTCGCTCATAAGCCGCAATTTGTCTGCACCCGGAATTGCAGTCGGGTGAACCTGGATGAATTCGGGGTTCCCGATTTTTGCTCCGGCTTGGAAGCATCGACTGGCTGCGCTGCCCGTGCAGAAGACCGACATGGTCGACCTGCCGTACAGCAACCCATTTCCGCCCGTGGCAACCACTACCGCGTCAGCCGGAAAGGCTCGCATTTCCATGGTCACCATGTCTTGAGCGGCCGCTCCGACACAACGGCCATTGTCATCCAAGATAGGCCCCAAGAAGTCCCAAAATTCGTACTTCTTGACCAAGCCTTCCGATTCCCTGCGTCGAACTTGTTCATCCAAAGCATACAGAAGTTGCTGTCCGGTGGTGGCACCTGCGAACGCGGTACGTTTGTAAAGGGTTCCACCGAACCTGCGACGGTCGATGAAGCCTTCCGGCGTTCGGTTGAAGGTAACTCCCAAGCGATCCATCAAATCGATCACCTTGGGTGCCCAGTAGGCCATTTCCTTGACGGGAGGTTGGTTCTGCAAAAAGTCCCCGCCGTAGATGGTGTCGTCAAAGTGCTTCCACTCGTCATCCCCATCTTGTCGCGTCATATCGCTGACGCTGTTGATTCCACCTTGGGCACATACGCTGTGAGAGCGTTTCACGGGGGTTAAACTAAGGAGATCAACCTGCACGCCTAGCTCTGCAAGCTTCATGGTTGCTGCTAGACCAGCGAGTCCGCCGCCAACAACAAGAACGCGATTGCTACCCATCGATCTTCACCATCCGAAAATGTTTGAATGAAATGTAAATGTTTTAGATTACAGCTGTTTTTTTACAGCTTTCCACAAGGAAAAGCTTTTGATCATTTTGATGTGTGCGAAAATAACCGAAGTGCTGGTTGGGCCGATAACCGCCCAAGTCCTAAGCCTAGCTATTTCACTGGTTCTGGTTTAGGTTCCGGAGCCACTACATGTCCTTGGGTTCGTTTGTGGTCGTCCGGAGTGATTGTATGGCCTTTGACTCGTGATTCGTACATTTCGTTTTCAATGATTTCGGCTTCCTTGGCGTCGGTAGTCTTCACGGCAACCAGCGAACTGAGTCCCGCCATTCCGATAAATACGCCGAAAATGGCACAAGCGATGCTCGCTCGGTGTTGCGATTTCGGAGTCAACCAGACACCCCAGGTTATCCCTGCGGTCCAAATACCGTTGGCCAAATGGAAAGTGCAAGCCAAAACGCCTATCGCATAAAAAATGGGCCAAACAATCCCCAGGCTGTTCATGGCGTTTGCAAGGGAGCTCGCCGCGTTGTAGGGACGAAACTGGGCCATCCCAAGCGGTTCAGCAACGCTTTTCAGCCACCAATCAGCATGAAACCACCCATGCAAATGAAACACGTGCGTGAAAATGAACAGGATTGCAATGTAACCCGTCGTTCGCTGCCATGTGTAGCGACGGTTTCCGACGGTGCGATAACTTTGGAGATTCGACTTTCCCGATCTCGAGATCCAAACACCGAAGGAAGCATGAAAGATGATGGGCAAGAAAATGAAAGCCCATTCAATCACCGGCAAAAACGGCAGGCTGTGGATGGTGAAAACATTGTTTTGAAAAACAGATGCTCCGCCCAGAAGACTTGCGTTCGTCACTAAGTGGACGCACATGTAGGCCCCCACGGGGACAAGTCCGCTTAAGGAGTGAAGTCGCCTGATCAGGAACTCATTTCGCTTGAAAAACGAAATCGGTGCAGCCGGGGTTGGGTGCGAGCTCATAAAGAATTTTCTCGGTCTTACGGCGGGGTGCGAGGTACAAAAAGTTGGTTGATCAAAAAGAAACGGATCAGATTTGGTTATGTGAGCTATCTCAACATTCTGCTTCCACTGACTCTTAGCCGTAAAGGATATCTCAGTTTTAACTTGGCACCAAGGGCTATCCTCAACTAGCATGACCGTCAAAATCCGAATACTACGCCAAGTTTCGGTTGCGAAGAGTTTGTCAATCGCGTCAAAATTTCTTGTTTCGTTGACAGGGCAGATTTAGTCGAACTATACTCGAAGTCCGGTGGATTGCTGTCTCCAGTCCGCTCGGGTAATTCTCCTTGCATAACAAAGGAGCTTGCCCACCTATTCCCTTTCGTTTGTCGCACCATTCCCAGCGGATGATTACATGACACTCCTCGGCCGAATCTTTACCCTCTTGGTCCTTCTATTGAGTGTGGCCTTTTTCATCATTTCGTTGCTCGCAAACTCGACTCACATCGACCACAAGAAGAAAGTCGCTACTTTCCAGACGCAAGCGAAGCAGTTGGAAACAACCGTGGATGAGCTGAAGAAGCTGGTAGAACAGCTGCAAACGGCTCGGGCTCAGGAGCAAGCGGGTCGTAGAGCGGCTTTGGCAGCATTGCAAACCCAGCTTGAAAACGCCAAGGAGCAATTGGCGCAGGCGACTACCGAATTGAACGATAAGGCTGCAGCATTAACTCAGCAAACCCAAAGCTTGTCCGCAACGGTGGATCGGGTAAAGCAGATTACAACTCAGAACGATACACTGAAGGCTGAAATCGATAAAATCATTACAGACCGCAACGATCAACGTCGCAAAGTGATCACGCTAACTGACAATTTGAACGGACTAATGAGCCGCGAAGCTGATTTGATTTCGGAGCGTAGCAAGCTACAGCAAAGTTCTACCTACTACCAAGCGAAGGCAGAGATGGCTGAATCCGCCTTGAAAACTGCCGGAATCAAAGATTTTGATGACGTACCCCCTGCAGATCTCAAGGGCGTTGTCTTGGAAGTCGGCAGCAATCAGTCGGTTGTTGTGTCGGTCGGAAAAGATGACGGCTTGCGAGAAGGACACAAGCTAGAAGTTTATCGAAGCGGCCAGTATCTCGGCCGGATTCAAATCGGACGGGTTGAAGACGATAAGGCTACCGGGCAGATCCTGACTTCGTTCCGCAAGGGCTACATCCAAGCAGGTGACAAGGTCGCTGCAAAGGTCAACTAAGAGAAGCAAGCATTCAAATCGTTTTCGAAAACGATCCACCATTTCGTAAGCCACCTAACTAAACCACGATTAGCATGTCAGCAAAGCATCCCATTTCGGTCTACACCATGATGATGGTCCTTGCGACAATTTTCATGTTTTTGGCGTGCCTATTCATGGGAATCGAATGGGCTCGGTACGGCAGTTAGCGTTTCGACGTAGCTCAGATTACTCTTGAGCTGCCACTGGAGCCGCCGGCGATTCCGCCTTCAATAGCGTCTCAATCTGCAAGTTTAGTTGATCCATGTCGGCCAGCAATTGATCGTACTGGCTCATCAGCGACCCCAGGGTTGCAATTTCCTCGGGTGCCAAAGCCACATTGGGTTCTTCGTCGATGGTTGGGGTTTGGTCGTTGGATACCATTTCGTTTTCTCCAGGAAACAAAGGGATACCAACTTGCTTTCGTCTTGTTCGCGGTCAGCCATGGACGCAAAAGAAACCGCGCCTAGTTGTGCCGATCCGTTAAGCCCTTCTACTTAGGTTGCGGTTTCTACATACGGCGACCGATCCAGCCAAAGCGAATGACGGCATTCCAGGGGTGTTGAGCTTTGCAACAGCAGCAAGCTTTGAACGTGAGCTTGGAGCCGTTCGCCCTGCTTTGGTACGATCGTTGCATCCCAGTAGAAATCGTGATGCATGCTGCCAAACGTGTTGGCAGCCACGGTTTCGTCCAACGTTGCCTTTGTTTTGGAAAGCTTTCTATGCTTTACTTTGTACTTGTCATTCCAGCCATGCTTTTAGCGCTTGGAGCACAATGGCTCGTTCGCTCAGCATACAACCGTTCCAGTCAAATTCCTGCTCGGATGAGCGGTGCTGCAGCGGCACGGAAGATCCTGGATGCAAACGGTTTGCAACACGTACCGATCGAAGTTACGCACGGTTACTTGTCCGATCATTATGATCCGTCAACCAAGGTGGTTCGTTTAAGCGAAGACGTCTTTCAGGGGCATTCGATGGCTGCAGTTGGAATCGCGGCTCACGAAGTAGGGCACGCTATTCAAGATGCGAGAAACTACATGCCGTTGGTTATCCGCAACGTAGCCGTACCCGTGGCAGGCTTTGGAAGTTCCTTGAGCCAAGTCTTTTTGATTGCGGCCATGGGCTTGATGTTCGCTGGCCAGTCTGGGCTTGCTGCCGGAGCCATGCTGCTTTTTGTGATTGGTTTCTCAGCAACAGTCCTGTTTCAGATCATCAATCTACCGGTCGAGTTCAACGCCAGTTCGCGTGCGAAGACAGAGCTCGTTTCGCTGGGCATTGTGCATGGACAAGAGTTGTCAGGTGTCAATAAAGTGCTGACCGCAGCAGCCCTGACCTACGTTGCAGGGACCTTGCAGACGATCGCGACCCTTGCCTATTACATCTTCCAGTTCCTGATGATTTCGGGAATGGGAAGCCAACGAGAAGAATAAGGCAAAGGACCCATCGGATTTTGCCATCTTTCGGTTTGGCCGTCGAATTGGTCGTCGCTTCGAACGCCAACCGCACCAAACCGAAAGAGACTTGCAAATCCCAAAACTAGTCAAAGACCTTCATTTCGCAGCTCAGTCCGCCGGCTGCTGGAACATACGCTTGTCTTGCATAGTCCATGACCATCCGGTGGCTGCTGAAACGCCAAGCCAAGGTGCTGATGCTGTTCATCATCATCTTGATCCACTTGCGAGGCAAACCGTCTCGATCCCGATCGTAGAAGATGGGGATAATGCGTTCTTCAAGAGTCTGATACAGGTATTCTGCATCGCGTTTGTCGGTCAATCGATCATCGGTATGGCTTGTGCCCTTGCCGATTGCGAAACCGTTGGAGCCGTCGTACGCTTCCGCCCACCATCCATCTAGGATGCTGCAGTTCAATCCACCGTTGAGCACCGTCTTTTGTCCGCTTGTGCCGGACGCTTCGAGCGGTCGACGTGGATTATTCAGCCAAACATCGACACCCTGAATCAGGTGGCGGCACACGTTGATGTCATAGTCTTCAATGAAAGCAACTCGGCCTGCGAATCGCGAGTCCAGTCGAAGGTTCGCAATTTCTTGAATGAAGCGTTTCCCAGGTTCATCTTTCGGGTGCGCTTTGCCCGCGTAGATGATCTGGATTGGTCGCTCTGTATTGTCCAGCAATCGGCAGATGCGATCCAAATCGTTGAACAGCAAATTCGCTCTCTTGTAGGTTGCAAAGCGACGGCCAAAACCGATAGTCAGGATGTTCGGGCTTAGAATATTTCGAGCGGCTTCGACGATCTCATCGCTTTCGCCACGGCGCCGGCATTGACGGGAAACACGCCGCCGAACAAACGCCAGTAGCAGGTTCTTCAACGCATTGTGCGTTTCCCAAAGCTCACCCGGGTCAACCGAATGGATGTTTTGCCATACATCGGGCTCACCCATTTGGCTCTTCCAGTTTGCTGGAAAATGCCGATCGTACAGCTGTTGCATTTGCCATGCGAGCCAGCTTTCGATATGCACTCCGTTGGTGATGTGCCCGATAGGGATGTTTCGTTCTTCGCGGCTGGGCCAAAGATTCTTCCACATCCGTCTCGAAATGTGCCCGTGAAGTTGGCTGACTGCGTTGGCAGCTCGAGACATTTTGAGTCCGATCACGGTCATGCAAAATGTTTCGTTCGGGTCAAATGCGTTAACACGTCCGAGCCCCATTAAATGTTCGGCGCTGATCCCAAGTGCATCTCGCAGTGGCCCAAGGTGCTCTTCAATAATCGCAGCATCAAATCGATCGTGGCCGGCTGGGACTGGAGTATGCGTTGTGAAAATCGTTGATTCAGCGGTTTCACGCATCGCATCTTCAAACGACATGCCATCGTCCGCCATGCGCTCTCGCATCACTTCAAGGGGGGCAAACGCGCTGTGCCCTTCGTTCAGATGGTAAACACCTGGGTTGATTCCAAGTGCACGCAATGCCTTGACGCCTCCGACCCCGATCACCATTTCTTGGCGAATCCGAGTTCGTTCATCGCCACCATACAGACGGCTGGTCAGTTCGCGGTCTTCAGGTCGATTGCCTTCCACGTTACAGTCCAGAAGAAACAATCGAACGCGACCAACTTGAACTTTCCATACTTTCGCAAGCAGTCGACCATTTCGAGTGTCGATTGCAACCATCAGTGGTGTTCCATCCGCCTGAAGAGCAGGCTCCAGCGGAAGGTCTTCCACCTTGGTTTCGTAATATTCTTCGCGTTGATATCCATCGCCGCTAAGATGCTGTTTGAAGTAACCGTGCGAGTAATACAAGCCGATTCCGACCAAAGGAACTCCCAGCCCGCTTGCACTCTTAACGTGGTCACCAGACAGAACCCCTAGACCGCCCGAATAAACAGGCAACGATTCATGCAGTCCAAATTCGGCTGAAAAATAAGCGACCGGCTTTCCTCCTAAAACGCCTGCATTGTTTTGAGCCCAAGTGTTTTTGCATTCCAAGTATTCTTGCAAGCGACGATATGCGTAATTCACACGGCTGTGAAGTACCATTTCGCCAGCTCGAATCGCCAATCGTTCAGGCGTGAATTCTCGGAGCAAAGCGATTGGATTGTGGTCCAATTGACGCCATCGAATAGGATCGATGTCCCGGAAAAGACTGTTGACTTCGGGTTGCCAGCTCCACCACATGTTACGCGCAAGGGCCATGCATTTGTCATAAAGAGAATCTGCATCGATTTCGTTTGCGATTCCTGTGGCTCCCACTTCCTGTCCAAGCGAATACTCGATTTGAGTCATGATTAGATTCTTTCGTATCACTAGCTATTGTTTCGAGCCCAACCCAGTATTGAACATCGACTGAGTTTGGATCATCAATTGGTTTCAATGTCGCCCCACAGCGTTATCGACTGTTCTTGCTGCGTTATCGACCGTTATAGCGTATCGTCGATGTTTATTCAAAGTGCACCTAAAATCTATCGTCACCGGCGGGGGACCAGGTAAGCTTGGTAAACTGAGACGGCAGAAATACCAGAACCATTGGATGCAAACGTCGAGGTTGTCCTCGAGTCAGGTCGCTCTACAGATACTTAAGCGACAAACTTGCTTGGTGGGGCAGGACGTCCGAAATGATAGCCTTGTGCAAGCGTAAAACCGAGAGCTTTGCAGACTTCCGCTTCGTTCTCGTTTTCGATTCCTTCAGCGAGTGGCTGCACGCCCAGGTCGAGAACTATTTGCACCAGCGACCCCAAGACTTTGATTCGTTCTGGAGACGCTTTGTCGATGTCGCGAATCAGTCCCATGTCAAATTTCAGAACGTCCGGGGCTGCATTGCACAATTCGGCTAATCGATTTTGGCCAGCTCCGAAATCGTCGTATGCAATCTGAATATTAAGGTCTTTCAAACGGGCCTTCAGCTCAAACATTTCTTCAGAGCTTGTGATTGCCGATTCGTGAATCTCGAGGGTGATTGGCAATCCCGTTGCAAGTTCTCGCACTTGAACCATAGACTCTAACAGCTCGGCTCGTCCAAGTTCTAGCGGATGGGTGTTCACATAGATTCGAGTGGGGCCAGGAAGGCTAAGTCCTTCTCGAATGCCTTCCCAGCGAAGCATTTGGCTCAATTCCACTTCCATGTTTAGCTTTGCCGCGGCACCAAACATAGCTGCACTAGATTCCAGGCCAAACATTCGGCTTCGAGCCAGAACCTCATAACCCAAAATCGAGAAACCATCGATCGAGACAATGGGTTGGAAAAAAGGAGTGACCAACCGCTTTTCCATCAGTCGATCAAATTGCACAAGGGCCAGAGCTTGATCACAAACATCCTCAGCCACGGTGTTGGATGCGGTTGCATGATCATCGCATCGGACGCGAAATGCCATATCTGCGAATTGAATCAGGTCATCGGGCTTCAACACGGTCAGGTCGGTGACGCGTCGGCCGTTTACGTAGGTGCCGTTGGTGCTGTTTCTGTCGATTAAAACAAGATTTCCATCGCGAACGGTTAGATCCGCATGGTGGCTGGAAACGGTTCTGGATGGGAGCTGTAGACTGCAGCCTGCTTTGCGTCCTATTGAAAACGGAACAGGATAAATCACGGTCAGTGCGTTAGAAACCTGCATCCCTACTGAAGCCAAAATCCAAACTGTCTTCGTTTCGCTCGTACCGCTCATTCGAGAACGGGTAGAAATCGGTTTGTTCGCAACAGCAATCGCTTTTTCGCTACTCATCTGCGGGGGCCATCGGGATAGGACCATAAAATCGACGTTGTGTTTTGTAGTGATTATGCAAGGAGTAAACCGCACACAACTCACCCAGTACTTTAGATCACAAAATGTGCACAGTGCTAGAAATGCGATTTTTGTGGGCGGATTCTTCAAGATGCTGAAGGACTTATCGATTTGCATTCATTGTTTCTACCTGCTGCATGTCGATGACCACTTTCAAGCCGTTCGCCATCGCCGTCCACACGGTCGTTGTGCGCCAGATGCTTGTCTGACCTCATTCATTCAACTGATTTTGATTCAAGAAGCGATCTAATGCAGCCTCTATTTGCCATTCGTGATACCTCGACATTGACAGGTACGTCGCTGCCAGCCGTTTTGAACGAGGACGCTTTCTGGCCTTTTGAGCCAAAAACGTTTGATGAATGCGGAGTCTCTGAAATGGCTCTCGAATCGCTTTTGCTTCAAACCTTCTTGGCTGTCGGGACATCGACCGGACGAGGAATGACCGAGCGCGTGAAGCTCCCCTATCGCATCATCGAGCAGCAATTGGCCCAGCTTCGTGTAAGGCAATTGATTGTTCATGCAAGGCCTGCACCTCTCAATGATTTTTACTATAGCCTCACGGAGAATGGTCAAAAACGGGCATTAACCTATCAGAAGTCCTGTTCTTATACCGGGCCTGCGCCAGTTCCCCTGATGGACTATATTCTTAGCGTGGAAGCACAGGCAAGCAATTTCGAGCCGATAACCCGTTCCGAATTAAAATCGGCACTTCGCGATGTGACTTTCGACGAAGCATGGCTCGATTTTTTGGGGCCAGCAATCAACAGCAACTCGGGGATATTCTTGTACGGCCCGCCAGGCAATGGCAAAACCACGCTAGCTCGTTGCTTGGCTGCATGCCGTGGCCAAGAGATCTGGATTCCACACGCAATTATTGATGATGGGATGATCATCAAGTTTTTCGATGCCGCATACCATGCGCCGTGCAATTCGTCCGTTCTAAAAGCCGGTTTAATGGCAGATCAAGAACACGATCGACGCTGGGTTCGAATCAAGCGGCCGACCGTGGTTGTTGGTGGCGAGCTGACTCTGGATAGCTTGGAAATTCGGCATGATCAACGAAGCAACACATGCGAAGCGCCTCTTCAAATGAAAAGCAACTGCGGGTGTTTGTTGATCGACGACTTTGGGCGACAGCGGGTCGCTCCTGCAGAGTTGCTGAATCGCTGGATCGTTCCACTGGAAAGTCGACAAGATTTTTTGAACTTGCCAACGGGAAAGAAACTGAATGTTCCCTTTGAACAGATCATCTTGTTCTCCACCAACTTGCAACCCGAAGAACTAGTGGATGAAGCCTTTCTTCGACGCGTTCCGTTTAAAATCAATATCGGTGATCCCTCCGTTGAAGAGTTTATGGAGTTGTTTCGCCGTGCGTGCGAATCAAGCTCCATTCCATGGAGACCTGACACCGTTGAAAAGCTGATCGAAAAACACTATCGGTCTGTAAATCGACCCTTACGGCGGTGCCACGCTCGAGACTTACTGCACCAAATCAAATGCCTCTGTCTTTATCGAGACGAACGTCTGGAGCTTCGAACCGAGCTATTTGATATAGCATGCAGAAATTATTTTGGAAATCAACCGATTTTCAAGTCTTCAGCTGAAGGTCTTGCCCCACCCGTTGGTTGGCAAATTCCAAGCGGCATCAAGCCCACTGCCACATCATCGCCATCGCAAACGCAAACGATGAACTTAGGGCAGTTTTCACCGTTGACAGAATCCAGAATAGGATCGCAGGGAATGAAAGGGAGTGGCAACTGTCCATCCCAAACGATTGCGCGTCCCATTCAACCCTTGTTTTCCAAGCCACCCACGGTGTCGTTGCCTCCCAATCTTCCCACTGCTTTAGGCAAAACAAGTGTCGGTGACGGAACTCAGCCGCAAACGCGTTCCGTTGCGTCCGAAAGTACGACCCTGAAAACGCCACTCAAGAACGGCCCTGTTGAATCCGGCCCTCGTTTGCCTCTTCAAGGTAATGATTCTGCATTAGCATCGCCCTCCATTCCATCCGGAAGTTGAACAAAGTAACATCCATGGCATCTACATCGACAAGTATACAAGCGGGCTTCGAGCCTATACCGGGGTACGTACTTCGTAAGAAGTTAGGGTCTGGCGGCTATGGCGAAGTCTGGTTGGCGGAAGCTCCAGGTGGACTGAAGAAGGCGATCAAGTTTGTTCATGGAGACATTGATGAGGATCGGGCCAACAACGAGCTCAAATCCCTGCAGAGAGTTCGTCAGGTGAACCATCCATTCATCTTGTCCTTAGAAAGGATTGAGGTGATCGAAGGGCAGTTGCTTATCGTTACTGAACTCGCACAAGGTACTCTTTACGATCGCTATCTTGAGTTTCGAGAAAAAGGGTTCGCGGGTATTTCGCGAGAACGCTTGCTTGCCTATTTGCGAGATGCTGCGGATGGTCTCGATTTTCTTTGTCAACATCACGACCTGCAGCATTTGGATGTAAAGCCCGCCAACCTACTTTTGGTTGCGGATAGAATCAAAGTCGCAGATTTCGGCCTCATTAAAGACATTCAGTCCAATAGTCTTTCCATGATGGCAGGGTTGACACCGACGTATGCTGCGCCGGAGATGTTTGATGGCCGTCCGGGACGGTTTAGCGACCAATACTCCTTGGCAATTGTCTACCAAGAAATGCTAACAGGAACTTTGCCATTTCGAGGCAGAACGACCGCTCAGCTGGCGAATGAGCATCTGCAGAAAGCGCCCAATCTAGAATCTGTTCCTCCGTTGGAGCGTCCTATCTTAAGCAAGGCGCTTTCCAAAAAACCACAGCTCCGATTTAGCGATTGCCGTGAATTCATCAATTCTCTCGAACGCTGTCGAACGCAATCCGCGGACACGGAAGAAACGGCCACCGAAAACTCCTCGAGAGTCAAGCCACGGTCGACACGCTCCACAAGCTTTAATCAACCTTTGCGACCATCGCAAATTCCGACACAAAGTGTTCCCAGTTCGGAAGCTAAGGAAGAATGGGGGTCGATCGACTTTACGCCTCCACCGATCGCTGAAAATGAATCTTCGAAATTTCCAGGTGCAGGATCAATCCAGATATTGCCTCCGATGAATGTTCTAGATCATCAAGAGGATGATTCTGACGAGAGTTTTGATTTAGAATCGATTCCGAGTCTTGCAAAATCGACAGGCAAATCGCTTACGATTGGAATTGGAGGAATTGGTATTCATTCCCTCATGGAAATGCGAAAGCTGTGTCAACAATCCAATCCGATTCTTGAGGATCTTCCTCAACGTGGCTTTTTGATCATTGATTCCGATGAGGAAGCGATCCAAAATGCGGTAGCGTCGGACCGCGAAGGACGATTGCCATATCACTGCACCATTCATATTCCGCTGAAGTCTCCTCAGCACTACCGCCAGTCTGATCGGGTTAGTTTTACTCAGATCAGCAGACGTTGGGTCTACAACATTCCAAGATCGCTCAAGACAGAAGGGGTGCGTCCTCTGGGGATGTTGGCATTTTTAGATCGAGCCAACTATGTATTTGAGTCTGTTAGAGAAGCAATGGCAGAGGTTGCTCGCAGCAAAGGTGATGAAGCGGCATCGCAACCCATCGACGTTCATGTGGTCACATCGGCGCACGGAGGGACGGGAAGCGCTGTGAGTGCCGAAGTTGGCTTTATCGTCCGGCAAATCGCTGCCGACTTTGGATTGGCGGTCAATCTTGAACTAGTGCTTACATGCGCCATTCCCTATTCCAACGGAGCGATGGATCTTCCGATTGCAACTGCAATTGCCTGCCTCACCGAACTCAACCACTACCACAAGACAGGGGGATTGCACCCGGCCATTGACGGTCTTCCGGCATCGAGCGCAATTCACCGTGCTCCTTTTGATCATGTTTCCCTCATTTACGGTGGCCAGTACGGAAACACGGGCGATATGGTTTCCACAGTTGAGCAGGCAGGAAGATACCTTTGGTCGCTTGCCGAAACCAATTTGGGCGAAACATTACGTCGTGCGCGGCAGATAGAAGTAGCTAAACTGGCAGCAACCCCAGACCATGATATAACATCTTGGATAAGCACCGTTGCGACCCGAAAAACGGAAATATCATCGACTGTTTCCGAGGAAGTGTCGGCCGCGCGAACTTGCCTTCCTATTGTGCTGCCTTGGCTGGCGGCCCTCGATACGATTGTCTCTAGCAGGACGAGAACCGACCGGACGAACTCATTGGATAGTCGAACCCAAGAACAAATCGACTTTCTCATTGGGGATATGTTCCGAACCAATCGATGGACTGCTCAAGCTTGGGTGCATCAGTGCATGCAGTCGATTGTCGATTATGTTCCAACCTCAGACGCAAGTTCCAGCGACTCCAATGAAGTCCAAGATCAAAGCCAAAATGCACCATTGCTGAATCCATCAAATGATTTGGATACCATTCAAAAGAATGAACTCGATATGATCAGCGATAGTCTTGCGATCGATTTCATGGATACCTACCAGTCGGTGGCTAACTTAGTTGCGAAAACAAGGGACAAATTGATCGTGTCCATCGTTGGCAAATTTCTGACTTCGCCTTCGGCATGGACTATCATTCGTGAAATTACGATTCGTATCTCTAGTCAATTCCGTATCCACGCAAATTCCTTACAAGTTGTCGCGGAAACTCTCTCCAAAAAGCACGATGAAACATTGGACATGATCTATCAGGGGGAGCAAGGCTCTACGATTGAATTGGATCAACAGCTTCAAGCCATGGCCATAGAAGCCCGCTTTCACTCGATCGCTGCTAAAATGCTGGAGAGAATGGCAGAGCACGTCACACATCTCGAAGAATTATGGTTGCAAGAATGTGTCACGCTCAGGAAAGACGTATTGCGATGGGTGGAACAGCTCTGTGCCGAAATTGGAATTCGTTGGGATGATTCTCCCGAGACGCAATCTGTTTCGATTTCACTGCGAAGATTGAACGTCGACGAAGGTCTAGTTCGAAATCTAAAAAAACACATTTTGGATTTGGTTTGTAACAGACTTCTTCAAGATTCTTCCAATCCGGTGGCGTTCGACGATGTTTTTAAATTGGCCTACGCGCATTTCGCAGAACTTTCCAAGAAACCGCGATCTTCTACAGCGAAGCACTCTCTCGATAATGTAGACAGCACGAATTCAATGGAACGCAATCCAACTACGGAGGCGAAGACTTGCAAGCCTGAAGACTCGCTTGGCTCGACAACAAAGAATGGCCATTCAAATGTAGAGCCTACAAACTTAGCTCACGAGCTTATTCAAACGCGTCCTTACCTTGTCGACTTCGGTGGAGCGGTTCGAAACATTCTGGTTGTTCCGCAAGGAGTCGTCGCACAATTGCAACCTGAACAGAGAACCGAACTGGCGCAGCACCAAGTGACATTCATTCAAACCGAGCAGGGGGATTGCGAACTGGTGTGCATCGGTGAACGCCTAGTTCTCTCCGAAATCATCGATCGAGTCTGGATGCCCTCGTCCCAGAATTGGGAGCTAACGAACCGATTGTTTGCACGTGTTGATATCGACTGGCAACCAATTCAGTAGCGGACTAATTGGCTCCATAGATCGCGGCCCAAATCCTTGCAAAGGACCACCAACAAATGGCTGCGCAGCCCAGAATCATGAGCGTGGTATAAACCACGTTGATAACCGTCCAGATCTGCTTTTCTCGCTTCGAGAACACTGGGCTCCACCATAACAGAGGCAAGCCAAGGAAGCCGGTGACGGCAAACAACAGAACAAGAATAGCACGACGCGAACCAAGCAAACGCGATTTCGCGTCGGATGGAATCGGGGTAAGTCTTGGGGGTGGTGTCGGAGGCGAGTGAGACAAGGTTTAGAACCGATTAGGTTGGTAATCTTCCTTCTGCAATTTCTTGTTCCCATTGTCGCATTAACGGCCAATCCGTCGCACACGTACCAAAATCCGAAAGTGTTAAGTAGCTGCGCAACCGATCCAGGACTCGATCGATCATCATGGGGTCCTTGCGAAAATAGGGACCGTGGCTAGGCAAAAGCCAATCGATCTGAGCGTCTCGAATTCGCTCGAGCGATTTGATAAAGGAAGGAATATCACTTCCATGGTGCGCGTCGATAGCGCCTACGCCACCATCTCGGTAAATGTTGTCGCCACTTAACAAAAGACTACCCAACTGGAAGGCTAGCTGGCTGTCTGCATGCCCAGGTGTGGACCAGACTTGGAGCCCCAATCCGCCAATGCGAATAACATCGCCATCTTGGACATGATTTTCTACCGATACCGGCGGCATCGCTTCGCTAATGCCTTGGGCATCGATTTCAGCAAAGGTCTGAAGTCGATCCCCAGATTCAAGCAATCGAGCCGCTTTCGGGTGTGCCGTCACGGTCGTCTTCAAAAGTTGTTTTGCCTTGGCTAATCCTTGGCAATGATCTACGTCCGCATGAGTCGCAATCAGCGTTTTGCATTTGGATAGAGGAAAATCCAGCTCTCGGACTAAATCGATGACTTCTTCGACGGAGTCCTCGTATCCGATGTCTACGAGAGCCCATTCGTCAGAATCATAAAGCAGATATACGTTGCAACCGATTAAGTGACCAGCCTGGACATTCAGTTCGATTACATTTGGGAAAATCGGTTTTCTTTGAAGCATTGCAAATAGATGACGAGAGCGTAGAAGAACGTCGTGAATAGTCAGAACCAAATTCTACGGGGTAATGTCGACTTGTCGCAACCCGTCTCGCCACCCGAACCTATTTCTTTTCCGCCATCCTATCGCTAGGCAAACGAGTAGGGGCACCGCTGTTATTTGAGAATTTTGGCCCTGTGATTCGTCGATGGGACTGATGCGTTACCTCCAGATCGTCTTCGCTGTCCTTGATCTTGGCCAGGGATTTTATCCCCTCCTTTCGCATCATCTGCAGGCCATTTCCTACGGTTTTGGAGGCTGGCCAATGATCTTCCAGCTTTCTGCCCCATTCATTCAGCCGCTGAAGCAATTGCTGGTCAATTCGCCGAACCCGAGTTGCTGCCCTTGCAATCACTAATTGCTCATCTTTTCTTAACTTCCATAGCTGAGTGACCTCTTCAAAGTCAATCGGATCGTACGAGGGGTGAAGGAAAATGAAATCGCCTCGAGCTAGACAAAGTACTGATTCGACCGATTGCGCAGGGCCTTCCGACCGATTGTTCCGAATCACGTTCAGCTGCGGAAATTGTCTTCGCAAGTCATCCAGAACTTCGGGGGTTGCGTCGTCCGATTGGTCGTCGACCGCTATCAACTGAACTGTGTTCGATATTTCGCACAGTTGCTCCAGCAAGTCCTGAACTCGCTTCTGAATTTCCGATTGGATATTGCGAACCGGAAAAATGACACTTAGTGATTCTCGCATGTGTCTGACCTGTTGGACTCATCGTGAAAACTGGATTGAAGCTAGTTCCGCATTGATCTCATGTCCTGGTATCGTCATTGCAAGCTAATCAGATTGGAAGTTGTAAAACATGTTGAGTTGTTACAGACGTAGCGAATGTTTCGCTAATCCGTAGCTTCCCTGGTTCCTTGGTTGCCTGTTGCATTTTCATGAACTACGGTTCCCCAACCGGTCGGCGAAGACGTTCCGTCAAACTCCTGTTTTTCGGAGTTTGCCATTTTTTCCGATTGTAACGCGATGGTTTGGAGATCGCATCGATCCAAACACGAGCACCCATGCAAAGCAGACTGACAAAAATATGCCCAGCAACATCCAATCTACCCGTTCTCTGATTCCAGCTTTCCTTCACGCCTTGGATTCAATTCTTTTATGTTTGTCGTTGCCCTTGGTGCAATGGCTTACGTTTCAATCGCTCAATCAATCCACGGTCACCTGCAGCCTGGTTGCCTGCGTTTTGTTGTTCGTTACGGGCGAGCTTTTTGGAATGTACCGTCCCAGTCGCGATCGATCCGCAGATACCGAAGTGCGAATCGCGACTGCAGCATGGACTATTACTTTCCTGGGATTGATCGTAATCGGGCTTCTGACCAGAACGACTGAAACGTTCGCTCGTTCTACGATCGTTTGCTGGTACGTATTTGGCGGTTTGTTGCTAGTATGTTCTCATATGACGTTTCGTGGGCTTCTTGAATTGCTGGGACGCAGCGGATTTGGAGCTCGAAAAACCGCGATTGTCGGGGCCAATCGGCTGGGACTCGAAATAGCACACAACGCCAAAATTTCTTCGGATAGTGGACTGAACATCGTTGGTTTTTTTGACGATCGAGGTGTTGGTGTACTCGGAGAAAAAGGTGAGGGACGACGATCCGCCCTGGACGCGGACCAGCCACCGTTTCTTGGCAATTCCGACTTGTTGATTGAAATGATTGAACGTGGGGAGGTCGATACCGTCCTTTTGACGTTACCCATGCGGGCCGAAAAGCGCATCCAGGCACTTTTGGACAGACTCGCCAATACGACCGCTTCGGCCTACATCGTGCCCGATTTTTTTGTCTTCGAATTGTTGCATTCGCGATGGACACATGTCGGTGGCTTGCCGGTAGTGAGTGTATTTGAATCACCCATGTATGGAGTTGATGGTTGGCTCAAACGGTCATTGGACTTGATGTTGAGCTTGGTAGGCTTGGTTTTGGTCGCACCGATACTGTTGCTTTGTGCAATTCTTATCCGCACCACATCCCAAGGCCCAGTGTTTTTTAGACAGAAACGTTACGGGCTGGACGGCAAGGAGATTTTGGTGTGGAAATTTCGATCGATGTACACATGCGACAATGGGCCTGTGGTGAAACAAGCGACCAAAAACGACCCTCGCATTACCCCCGTCGGCCGAATCCTCCGGAAAGCATCGCTGGATGAACTCCCTCAGCTGTTTAATGTGATTGAAGGGAATATGTCTCTAGTGGGGCCAAGACCTCACGCAACCGCGCACAACGAGCATTTTCGAAAGCTGATTCGTGGTTACATGATGCGCCACAAGGTCAAACCAGGCATCACTGGCTTGGCGCAAGTAGAAGGAAGTCGAGGCGAAACGGACACGACGGAGAAAATGGAAGCCCGTATTGGTCTCGATCATCGGTACATTCGTGACTGGTCCGTCTGGCTAGACATCAAAATACTATTCAAAACGATTTTTGTTGTTCTTAAGCAAGATGCCTACTGATGGCCATCGACCGCCAGTTTTTATCTTGGCTCTGCCACACGGTTCGCCAGTTCGCTCAGTTCGGACCAAAACGTGACGTACTTGTTCCGATCTTTGATGTACTCTTCGTCAAAGACCGCCTTCCGTAGCTCGTCCCGCTGCTCGCTAAATTTGGAAAAATCACGAGGGTCTTCTGGGGAGAAAATAGGGCACGGTTTATCGTAAACGATGGCTGCTCCTTGGTCGCCCTGAGTGTGAAATCGCGAAAGGCCGATGACACGATCTGCAACATAGATCGCTTCATTCAGCTCGTGCGTTACCATCAAGATGGTGTATTCTGGCCGTCTTCCTTCCTGTTTTGCCAACAAGTTCTCTTGATAGAACCGCAACAGCATCAATTGCAAGTCCTCGCGCATAGCTTCGTCGAGCGCGCCAAAGGGTTCGTCCAACAGAACAATCTTTGGCCTCATGATGAAAGCTTGAGCTACCGCGACGCGTTGCTTCATCCCCCCAGACATCTCGTGCGGATACTTCCCGCAAGCGCTTTCCAAGCCCACTTGCTTCAAAAAATCCCTTGATTTGGATAAGTGACTTTTACGCAAAGACAGATACTTTCTGATCGCGAATAAACGCATCAGGAAAGACGTTTCATCTAGCTTTAATCCGAAACTGACATTTTGCTCCGCATTCAAAAAATCGTAGAGCGAGTAATTCTGATAGACGATGCCGACATTTCGGTTCGGACTTCGAACGGGAATACCATCCGTCAAGATCTCACCGGAAGTGGGTGGGTTCGTTCCTAAAATCGCTTTAAGCAAAGTGCTTTTCCCGCAGCCACTTGGGCCGACCACTGCAACAATCTGCCCGGGATACACTTGCAATTGGATGTTATCAAGCACTCGATAATTTCCAAAGGAATGGCTAAGCGATTTGACCTCTAATGCATATTGACTCATCGTTTAGTCCACGTACCAGGGGCACAGTTTGCGGCGCAAGGTGGCCAAGCCCCATTCGGCCGCAAGTCCGATCAAAGCCAAGATTGCCAAGTAAACATAAACGACACTCATGTTCAGCACCCGCGATTGCATCCGAATCTGATATCCCAATCCAGCACCACCGACCACCATTTCGGCCGCCAAGAGAAAGACCATCGCGGGGCCAATCTGAAGCCGAATGTTGTCGATAATCTTGGGCAGAATCTGCTTCCAAATGACCTCGTAAATGATCTCAAACTCGGACGCACCCAAGGTATACGCCTTATTGATGGCCTCGTCGGTGACATCTTGGCAAACCGCCTGATATATAGATTGCGTCATCGAAAAAAAGATCCCCAAAGCAACCATAGACGCAAACATGCTCTGATCTGTTCCCGCGAGTGCAAAATAGATAGGCATCATGGCGGTGGGTGGAACCTTCGACAAAAACATGACCACAGGGCCAAGCGGCGCTTCAATCCAACGATATGCACCCATCAGTACGCCAACAAGAACAGAGAAAAAAACACCGATGGTCATGCCTAAACCCAATCGCCACATGGTGGCCCGAATATCCACCCAGAACATGGCTGGTTTTGGGTTTTCAGGTAATCCCTGAGCACGGAATATCTGCTTCAGTCCCTCAAAAAGCTTCCCGAAAGAGGGAATGGTCGTTTGCAGTTCATTGGTTCGAGTCTGCGCCAGGGACACCATCTCGTAGGAAACCAAAAGAGCAATAATACCCCCTATGGCCAACAACCAAAATAACCATTCAGGGATCGTTCGTCGTATCATGCAGGTGGAGTCCAAGTTGCGAGTGCCGGCACAGGTTTCCCCGCCATTTTCCGCTTGCGACTAATAATTACAAGATGGTGTCGCAGATGCTCGATGTACTTGTCTAGCATCTGTTCTAATGTCAGCTTGCCTGATTCGGTATGGATGCCCGGCCGAGCAAAAGTTTCATCGGGTAACGCTCGCAGTACAACCGCCGTCATTTGACGATTGAGTCTAAACACTTCGCAGGCATCCATGGCGTTCAACTTGGAAACACCCGGCAACTGGTTGAATGCCGATTCGTCATATCCACAAAGCAACGGATTCGGCATGCATGCAATTCGTTTCATTCGGTCAGAGCCAATCAAGTCGCTATCCATCATGTGGATCGCATTTTGATGCAATGTCCAGGAATTATCCATAGGCTTCAGGTGTAGCTGAGCCTCCGTCAGCCCTTCAAAAGCCTTCACGAGCGCATCGCCACCTTGGGCGTAAACTTCAATTTTGTTCCGATCCATTGCTTGCTTCACTCACTAACAAAACCCTTGATTGCACCTTCTCAATCGACCAAACATAGACGCAGTCCCTATAATAGCAGATCGAAAGGGTCTTACACTGCTCCAACGTACCAGAAAAATATGCCATGCCTCGTCCTCAATCTATTTTCACCGTTCGATCAGCCATCTACTTGCTCCCGTTTTTTTGTTTTCTAAGCGTCCTTGCCCCCAATGCAAAGGCTCAAGAGACGATCCCTCGTCCCCAACTGGTTGTTTCCGAAACCCATCTCACCCAAGCTTCTTTTCCTGTCGTTGATGTCCACACTCATTTTTTTGTTAAAGGCAAGCACGATCCTCAATTGCTGGACAAATACGTGGAGTTTATGGACCGAAACAACATCGCCGTTTCGGTTTCGCTCGATGCCACTCTCAAAGTGCGAATCCAAGATCATCAGCAGTTCCTTTGGACTCAATACCGCGATCGCTTCGTTTTGTTTGCGAACATCGATTTTCGTGGCAAAGGGATCCTGGAGCAGCCTGAGACTTGGGATTGCAACCAAAGTGACTTCGTCCGAAACATCGTCGAAGAACTCAAGGCAGAAGTCGCACAGGGCACCATCTCCGGACTAAAGTTCTTCAAGGATTTCGGCCTGCGATATCGAAATGCCGATGGCTCACTGATTGCAATTGACGATGCACGATTCGATCCTCTTTGGAAAGCCTGCGGTGACCTTAAGATCCCGGTGATCATTCATACCGCGGATCCCAACGCTTTCTTTGAGCCAATCGATGAGGCCAATGAACGGTTTCGAGAACTTCAAGTTCATCCAGATTGGTCCTTCTTCGGCAGCGATTTTCCTGCACGTTCGGCCCTTCATGCAGCCCGAAATCGTGTCATCGAAAAACACAGCGGAACCACTTTTATCGCTGCCCATTTTGGTAACGATGCAGAAAATCTCAAAGAGCTTGCGGTGTGGCTCGACAAATATCCCAACCTATTCGTAGAGTTTTCCTCCCGGATCAATGAACTTGGAAGGCAACCATTCTCAGCAAGGCAATTTTTTGAAACCTATCAAGACCGAATCCTGTTTGGAACCGATGGGCCGTGGCCAGAAGAAAGACTTCGCATCTACTGGCGGTTCCTGGAAACCCACGACGAGTACTTTCTCTATTCAGAAAAGATCCCTCAACCTCAAGGTGATTGGCGAATCTACGGAATTAATCTCAGTCAAGACATCCTCAAGAAAGTCTACTCGGAAAACGCAATACGAATCATCCCAGGAGTCAAACAACGCATCGAAGCGTTCGAAGCAAAAACAAAATAGAGACGATTTCTAAGCCGCGGGCGTTTGTAGCGACCTGAGCCTAGAACGATTCGCTTTCTAACGCTTTAGTTAACGGGTCCATGACGCCCTGGTTGGGGATCACTTGTGTCACGCTGACCTTGTTGCGTTTCAGCTCTTCAATTTGAGTCGCCATGCGCTGAATCAGAGACGCGATCTCATTCCCTGCCGCTTCACCCAAGTGCACTGTTAGCGCTTTACGAGCACTGTAAGACAGGCTCAAGTCATCTTTTTTCATTCTTCAGTTCCTTCGGGTTTTCGGATCAGATCGGCGAACACGGACGGCGACCATCGACGGCAGCGCGATCTATTCTACGGTTACACTCTTGGCAAGGTTCCGAGGTTTGTCAACATCGCACCCACGAAGGACCGCTATATGGTAAGCAAGCAATTGCAAGGGGATCGATGCAACGATGGGTTGCAAGAAATCCTCTACATAGGGGATTTCGATGAAGTCGTCCACCAAGCCCTCCAGTTTTTCATCCATCTGATCGACAATAGCAATAACAGGTCCACGACGCGCCTTGACTTCCTGTAGGTTGCTCATGACTTTGTCATAAACATTCGATCGCGACAGAATAAAGACGGACGGCGTGTTTTCATCGATCAACGCAATCGGTCCATGCTTCATTTCGGCGGAAGGGTATCCTTCCGCATGAATGTAGCTGATTTCTTTCAGCTTCAGAGCGCCTTCCAAGGCTGTTGGGAAATTGTAGTGGCGTCCAAGATACAAGAAGTTAGTTGCGTCCTTGTATTTTTCCGCGATACGGCGAACTTGAGTATCGCAGCCCAGAGCGTGCTCCACCGCTGTGGGTAGATTTTCTAATTGATCGATAATCCGTAGGCCAGCTTCGAAGCTCAGGTGGCGAAGTCTGCCAAAGTACAAGGCTAACATCGAAAGAACGCACAGCTGGGACGTGAAGGCTTTCGTCGAAGCAACACCAATCTCGGGGCCTGCATGCAAGTAGATCCCACCGTCGGCTTCTTGAGCAATACTGCTGCCGATGACGTTGCAAATCGCCAAAGTGTGATGGCCCTTGCGTTTCATTTCCCGCAATGCCGCCAAAGTGTCTGCGGTTTCGCCGCTTTGGGTGATACCAAAGATCAGGGTGTCGTGGTCGACTGGCGGGTTACGATACCTCAGTTCGCTTGCGTATTCGACTTCGACCGGCATGCGTGCCAATTCTTCAATCAGATACTCGCCCACCAAAGACGAATGCCATGATGTACCACATGCCGTCAATATCAGCCGATTCACACCCCGCAGTTGCGCCGGAGTTAAATTCAGTCCTCCGAATTTGGCCGTTGCGCTTTCCCGATCCAACCGACCTCGCATTGCATTGCGTAAGGATGTGGGTTGCTCATGAATCTCTTTGAGCATGTAATGCGGGAAGCCTTCGCTGGAGACTTCCACCCCGCGTTGCTCCAAGACTCGAACTTCGGGACGGATGCGTCCTTGGTCTCGGTGTACCACTTGAATGGAGTCCCTGCCAACGACTGCAATCTGGTGATCAGCCAAGTAGATGATTCGATCGGTATAGCCGACCAGCGGGGAAGTATCGCTTGCGATGAATTGCTCCCCTTTGCCTACCCCTAACACCAAAGGGCTTCCGAATCGCGCGGCCACCAACAGATCAGGCCGGTCTCGGAACATGACCACCAATCCATAGGTCCCTCGAAGCATCGGCAATGCAGCTCGTACGGCCTCTACATAAACCGCATTGCGTCCTTCGCTTCCAAGAAGAGGTTCTTGGCTGGTCATGGCGGGTGAATCCAACAGAGCTTTCAGATTCTCCGCGACCAGATGCGCGATGACTTCGGTATCGGTCGCGGACTGAAAGATATACCCTTTCTCAATCAAAGCTTGTTTGAGAACTTGGTAGTTTTCGATCACGCCGTTATGAACCACGGCAACGGTTCCTCGTCCACCCAGATGCGGGTGAGCGTTCTCCGTAGTGGCGGGTCCGTGAGTCGCCCAGCGCGTGTGCCCCATCCCGGTAAAGCCGGTCATCGGCGATTTCTGTATCTGAAGATCTAAGTTGTCGATTCTTCCGACAGCTCGATTCAACTGGAACGCTCCACCCGTCGAAGCCAGAGTCGCCACGCCCGCGCTATCGTATCCGCGGTACTCTAACCGTCGAAGGCCTGCCACGAGAAACGGAGTCGCATCATTTTTTCCGACGTAACCAACAATTCCACACATTTTACAGCCCTGACGGAAACGCAACTCAACGTAAATGGCGATCGATATGATCAGCGAAGTTTACGCCAAAGACATCACCATGCATTCAGAATGATTCAACTCCCTCCAAGTTTTCGCGACATGTCCAAGGTCCCTAAAAGAATCAATTGCTACAATCGTCAAGTCATTACAATCCAAGGGATTCCCATGGACCTTGGATTGCAAAGGTGATACCGGGCTTTTGGATATTGACGAACAACCACTTTCCATCAGGACTAAAGCTAGCACCGCCCCACTCGGAACCTCGGAAGTCACCCGAGAAGCCGTTCCTTTCGCCCCGGAGCTGCATATTGTTCCAAGCGAGATCCAACCGTACACCGGAAGGACTGAGTGCATGTAGCTTTTGAGGTGATCTGCCTCCGTCTTCGCATAAAACCAACCCACCCCTTGGGCTGACAGTAACATTGTCCGGGCTATCCATTTGATCAGGTCCTGTTGACTCGAAGACTAGTTTTAGAATCTCTCGCTTAGGATCGTATTGCCAGATTTGTCCCGCCTTGGAGCGGCCACCACTGGTCGATACAAAATAGCAAACGCCATTCCCCCACCAGCAACCTTCCAATCGGGCGAAAGGGGAACCACCCTTTTTGCGTCCTTGTTCGTAAACTCCACCTCCATCCTGAGTTCCTGGGGAGTGAGCCATTTCAGGATCGTCTATCAGAACCCATTCCACTTGGTAGCTAGCGGATGGATCCGCGTGGCCAATCAGGTCTGGTCCACCGCGAACCAAGAGCATTTCCAACTTTCCGCCTTCGACTAATTTGCCTGGAGTGTTGGGAACAAATCGATAAAAGCCCGCTGGTGTTCGGTCTTCGGTCTCGTAAACAATTCCGGTCTCCGGGTTGACTGCCACCGCCTCATGGACGAACCGTCCCATGGCTTTTAGCGGCACAGGTTTTGCGATACCTTGGGCTGGGACATCAAAAATGTATCCATGCTTTTGAGCCAGTTCCAACACCTTTCCATCTTCTTCTTTCGAGCCATTTTCTGCGACCGATTCCTCACAGCTCAACCAAGTCTTCCAAGGTGTTGGCCCCCCCGCGCAGTTCTTGAACGTGCCTGCTAAGCTTGTCCATGCATCCACCCACTTTCCGTTTTTGGCATCGAATAAGAGGTTGGTGCAACCACCCGCAGCATAAGGATCATAAGCCGATGCGAATCCATCTTGGGTAGATCGAGCAGTGCTTAGTTCATGGTTCCTGCATAGAGTCAAGATTCCATCGTTTTCATCAATGACCGCCATTCCATCGTGCGCACCAGGTGTCGGCCGCCCGTCCGAAAGCGGGTCCTGTGTCCATCCGAAGGATACGTATCGAAAACCTTCGGGCAACTGAAGAAGCTCTAAACCGGTAAGCTCGTCCTTGACGGGACGCATCGATGGCACGTTCGAGAAATTTTTGCCGCTCGCGAAATTAGTGAAAGCATCAGAAACCGACCATGACCCTAGGACTGCAGCAGCCCCAGCGAGAAACGGCCGACGGCCCAACCAATCTTGTTCGCGATTCATGATAGCTTCTAGTTAGATTAGGGTGATTCGAGACAGGTACTGAACGTTGGGATCGACTAAGAGTCGAAAAAGTAAACGGACCTAACAACGCTCAACGTACGCCTTCCACGTGAAATCTAACCGACCCAAACCGTTAAGACTGTGCAAAGAATGAGATGCTGAATAGCTACTTTGCTACTTTGGGAATCACCAAGCGATGAACTTGGGTCCCAATGGCGAAACCAATGTGGTTCCCGTCCGATTCGATCCATCGAATTTTGTTCACCGCGTTCCCCATCTTGGTTGCCGTCCATGTCTTTCCACTGTCGGTTGTTTGAAAGCCGTTTGGAACAGCTCCAACCCAACCGGTCTCTGAATCCAGGAATGCAATTCCAAACTCCCGCACTTTAGGATCATTGACCAGAGGAAGTTCATCCCATGATTTTCCTCCATCGATTGTTTTTGCCACAAACCTTTCGCTCACTGTCGGATCGGGGTTGTAAGACTGGATGGTGACAAAGCCCGTCTTGCGATTCGGAAACGAAATCTTCCAGGTCAGTTCAAATGGTCGCGACGATTGCCAGGCCTTTTGCCAAGTCTTGCCACCATCCGACGTCGATAGAATCAGAGCATTCGATTGCGATACGTCAGCATGGGAAGCCGCCGCGACAATGCCTTCGTTACGATTAAAGAAATGAACGTCAAAAGCCATGGCAGCATCCTTGGGAAGATCTACTTGCTGCCATGTTTTGCCAAGATCATCCGATTGAATCATCGCGGTTGGGCCACCCACTCGTCCAACCCCCAGAATTCTGACGCGCGTCTCAAGCACGCCGGCATTGACGAAGGGTTCACGCATCACCTGAAGAGCACATAGCCCGATCACTGGCGGTCCTTCGATCGTGGTAACAGCAGTCCAAGTCGTACCGCCATCGTGCGTTTCATAAAGAGGTACGGAATCAGAAACATTCGGAAAATAATCAGGACCTATGTTTCCGGCAAAACCTCGCAGTTCATCCACGAAGGCAATGCAGCGGAAGTATGTCCCTGGTTGATGAAGCTGCAGAACCCAAGTCGACCCCGAATCAACGGTCTTAAAGATCTTTCCCGCACCGTTGACATACCAGCCGATTTGTTCGTTAATGAAAAAGATGTCGTCTTGTTTGCCTCGGTATTCTTCCGTCTCCAACTTCGTCCACTGGAAAGCATTACCAGCAAGCGTCGTTTCCTTCTTAGATTTCAGCAACAGCTTCGCAAATTGCCGACTGTTGGCTCGCCAGCTTGTGACCTCCGGCACTCCATCACGAGCACCCGACTTTGTGATTTGAGAATCATCGGCAGAAAAGAGCTCGAAGTGAATCTCGCGTCCGGTTTCCGATTGGACGAACTTGCTGGTAGTCCAAATGCGTTGGCCCTGAATGAAAAAGCTTTCTACCAACGTATCACCTAATAATGTGGCATCCAGCTCGATCCCATTATTCTCATCAATGACATATTGACCTTTTTCTGCATCCTTCACGACGAGCGAGTAGTTGCGTTCGCTTTTGCCTTGAGCCCCTTCATACACCATCTTCCATTGGTAACGATCTGATTTATCCGTCGCAGCAATTTCCAATTGCATGGAAAATGCTTGTTGGTTGCCAGAGGAATCGACGCTAGTGGCTTCTCCTGACCAAAGTCCTACCCAATCCGCGGGGAAAGAAATTGCTTTTTGTGCTTTGCGGGATGTGGGTGCCTCGGGTTCCTGAGCGCTACTCGAGACTGCACAAGCTATCGTGACCAGGAAAATAAACTGCCAATTCAAGGGGTAACAACGAGGGAACATCTGCCCAGCCTATTCTGCTTTGTGAGTTGCTTTCTTGAGAGGATGATTCATGGTGATCGTGTCGTGCCGCGGATGCAAGCGACATGCGATTTCTGAGAGGAATTCACAATGCGAATGGTTGCCCTTGGGACAACCATTCTCGATCTTAACAAGAAGTTTAGCCTGTGATTGCTTGCTCGATGATCGAGCAAGCCAGATCGATATGCTGGTTCGTGGTAACGGCAGGTGGCGGCAAGAAACGGATTCGATTCGGATTGCTGCCAGCCAGAAAGCCCATAAGTCCCAAATCGTACAGACGCATCAGCATGTCCTTCGCTTCGTCCGCACCACCGTTGCCTGGGGTGAACGCGATCATCATCCCTTCGCCGTACGGACCACAAATCTTGCCGGGATATTTCTGCGCTAGCGATTCAAGCTTGCCTTGGAAGTACTGGTGCCTTTGCATGTTCCAGCCGTTGGGCCCAAAACACTTTTTTGATTCCAGTTCATTGAGCACCGCAAGCCCGCATCGGATTGAGGCGGTGGCACCGGTGAATGTCTGAGACAGCACGGGGCCTTTTGGCTTTAACGAATCACCGTAGAGAGTTGCACAAACCTGAGTGATTTTCCCGAGCGTGACGATATCCGCGTATGCGTCCAGTTCGAAGTGCTGGAAGGCAAACGGTTGGCTGAGTCTTGAAAATGTTTGCACTTCATCAAAAATGACCAAGATGTTGTTCTCGTGGCAAATCTTGCAGAGCGCTTCAAAATAGGGTTTGGTACCTGGGTAATAGCCACCTTCGCCGGCAACCAGCTCCAGCCATAGACACGCATACTGGCCAGGATGCCGAGCGATTAATTTCTTCAGGCCAGCGATGGCTCCTTGTGTTGTGCCTTCTGGGTCAGCCGGGTGGAACATTGGAATGAAATCCACGTCCAAAGTTTTTGGCAAACCAGCTCTGTACGCAGGCCGATCGGTCAATTGAGCCAGAGCAAGGCTTCTACCGGCGAAACAATTGTCTAAGCAGATCACTCGGGAGGCAGGAAACCGATTGTGGAACGCGATCTTCAGAGAATTTTCATTCGCCATGGCCCCACTGGTGCTGAGCAAGCAATGATCCAGTTTGGCTCCCTGTAGGTTCGCCAATCCGATGAGCCGTTCGCACATCGCCAACGAACCCGAATTATGCTGCAGGTTACCCTGCATGACCGTATCTTCCAGCCCTGCATCAATGGTTGCATCCAACATCAACGGATGGCTGTGCCCCATTCCATGAACGCCGATGCCAACAATAAAATCTAGCTTTACGCTTCCATCCCCTAGTTCGACGAACGGACCATTGCCAAGCCCACTGGTCAAGTAGGGAAAGTAAGGTGCGCCACCTCGAGCGATTGCCAACCGGTCTAGTGCACTCTTGTATTGAGCAACCAGTGCGGGGTTGGGTGGTCTTACAGCGTCAATTTTCCGGCTGTAATCGTGCAATGTCTCAGACAGCAACTTTTTCGCTTGAGCGATTCTAGGGTCCGAAAACAGCTCGCCGGACACCAGCGATTCGTGATTCAAAATAGGCTGGTTCATGAACCGTTTCCCGATCAATGGAAGAGACGCAAGCAAACGTAAAAAACTGTCAAAATGGATGACAAGACAGCAAGTTTACCGCAACGGTTCGCATCGGAATACTCGATTCCATGACTTCAAACGCATTGGACTTACTTGAGTCTTGGCAAAAGATCGCGTTCCACCCATTTGGTATCCACGGTTCCCTGTGCAAACTCGGGTTGACGCAGCACGGTTTCGTGGAAACTGGCCGTCGTTTTGATACCGGTGATTCGCAACTCTCGAAGGCTTCGCAGCATGCATTCGATCGCTTGCTCCCGCGTGGGACGATGCACAATGATCTTTGCGATCATGGAATCGTAGTAGGGGGGAACGTTGTAACCAGGGTGGGCATGCGAATCGACTCGAACGCCAAGTCCACCTGGAATATACATTTTTTCGATACGGCCAGGGCAAGGCTGAAAATTCTTATCGGGATCTTCGGCATTGATTCGGCATTCGATAGCTGCTCCGAAGGGTTTCACATCTGCTTGTTGGAATGGCAGAGGTTGACCTGATGCAACCAGAATTTGCGACTTGATCAAGTCAATCCCCGAAATCATTTCGCTGACCGGATGTTCCACTTGAATACGAGCATTCACTTCGATGAAATAGAATTGATCGTTTTGGTCGACGATGAACTCTACGGTGGCTGCATTGTGGTAATTGGCCTGTTTGATCATTCGAACAGCAGCATCGCACATCGCTTTTCGAGTTGCTTCTGGCAATCGAGGCGAAGGGCTTTCTTCGATCAGTTTCTGGTGTCGTCGCTGTACGGAGCAATCGCGTTCGTGCAAATGCACGACGTTACCGAATTGATCGGAAATGATTTGTACTTCGACGTGACGAGGGCGGTCTACGTAACGTTCCAAGTAAACGCCGCCGTTTCCGAAAGCGGCTTTCGCTTCCGTTTGAGCCTGCGACAAGGACGATTGCAAGGACGCTTCGTCCATGGCGACACGCATCCCCTTGCCGCCGCCCCCTGCCGTTGCCTTAATCAAAACCGGGAAACCGATTTTTCGTGCAGCAGCCAGGGCTTCCGCTTCGCTTTCAAGCAGACCATCGCTGCCAGGCACCACAGGCACGCCAGCTGCGACCGCCATTTCACGAGCGGTGTTCTTGTCCCCTAGTTTTTGCATGGCTTCTGGGGAGGGCCCAATAAATTCGAAATTGCAGCTTCTGCAAACTTCGTTGAATTCAGCGTTCTCTGCCAAGAACCCGTACCCAGGGTGAATCGCATCGGCGCCAGAAACTTCGGCAGCAGCGATGACTCGGTCGAAACGCAAGTAGCTTTCGATGGATTTGGCGGGGCCAACGCAAATCGCTTGATCCGCCAAATCTAGGTATTGTGCACCTCGATCGGCTTCACTGAAAATTGCGACTGTCTCAATACCTAGTTCGCGACATGCTCGAATAACGCGCAAAGCGATTTCGCCACGGTTGGCGATCAGAACTCGACTGAACATAACAACTAGCCTCGGGTGTCGATCTTGAAGAGCGGCTTGCCAAAATCAACTGCTTCTTCATTCTTGACGAGCACTTGAACCACTTTGCCACGGATTTCTGCAGGGATTTCGTTGAAGACCTTCATGGCTTCGATAATGCAAACGACGGTGTCGTTTTGTACGGCAGAACCGCTTTCCACAAAATTCTTGGCCGCAGGATTGGGGCGCGAGTAAAACGTGCCGACCATCGGCGACTTAATAATGGCAATATGAGGTCCATCAACATCCGACGGTGCAGCGGCCGCGGGAGCAGCAGCTGGGACTGGCAATGAAACAGGAGCTGGTTGAGCGGGAGCAGCTTGCATCATGTTTCCAGCAAATACTGGCTGTCCATGCCCGGCTCCACACAAGCGGATGCGTTGATTTTCATGACGTAGGTCGATTTCGCCTAATTCATGCTCTTTCATCAACTCGATCAACTTGCGAATACGATCGATATCGAAAACGTCGTCCGCACGCTTGGTTGAGTCCGCCATCTCGCTAAGGGCCTTTCGGATTGAATGCCTACAAGGGAAATTACATTTTTTGAGAGTGGTTTTATACATTCCAGCGAATCTACCTGGAAGCCCTGAAGGCAAGCCCTTTTACGATCCTTTCACTATTTGGCTCGTCTTGGCTCGTCCATTTGCACCATTTTGCCTCTGGATTGCCCTTTTGATTGGCCTTAGGGGGCAAAGATTTCGCAGTTTGACGGTTGCGACTGCGGCTTCCCGACTCATTCCCGACGTTCTTATTGGGCTGCTGGTCCGTTATCTCGTTCGACCTGGTGGCTGTCGTCTGAGGCTGGCTTTTCGACTTTTTCGGCATGCAAATTCAATTCGTCGCCTACACCGCCTTCTGGCCCGCCGACTGCATCACTGGCTGAGGGAATAATGGCAGTCTGGAAATCGGAGGCTCTCAAATGCACCTTTTCTTCCAGCCGCCGAAGATCCTCGGTAAGAAATGGCCGAGGCAGTACTAGCTCACGAGATTCGATGGTGTAATGGATTCGGCCTGAAGGCTTGTGAAATCGGATTTCTACCACTTTGCCGATGCATGGTTCGTTTTCCAGGAATCGTCCGAGTATCTCAACGGGATCGCCGACCGAAAATCCTTCGTCGTCAACGCGGTGCCACATCGACGGTCTGACTCGGATGGATTGATTGCCGTAATGGAGTCGATAGTAGCCATCCTCCCATTGGGAACGTCGCCACACTCGCGTGCTTGGAATCCACTGCGATGCTAGTTCAGCGTCCTCGGGGTGAATCCACTGAGAATCTTCCGTGGGCCAAACCAAATAGACGCCACAGTCCGGCATGTCAGGCCAAAGAGTCATCGAGCCATCTCCTTACTTGCATACTCAACTTGCATACTCAAGCATAACCGATTCGCATAGCACAAGCAGCAGGTTCAACTTAAACCGCAAGCTCCGCATGGAATCATACACATTTTCGAGTGGTTCGCGCCGCATCTTTTAATCTACCGCGCAAGCTTACGCAGACGATATCGACACGACGAACGAAGCCACGACGATGACCATTCCGAAGCCACACTTCTTACTCTTTTGCGACGGGAATGCCTCCACCGCCAGCGAGAGTGCGAATGCCAATCGGGGCCGTTGGAAATTCGTTTTAGAGAACGTCGAAACAGGCGAAAGGTCAGAGGCAACGGACATTGAGCCATCATTCGCCACAGACCGATGCGCACTGGTTTCAGTGCTTCGCGGGTTGGAATCTTTGGAACAACCTAGCCGGGTAACGCTTGTCACCACCAGTCGCTACGTCACTCGCGGTTTGCAGTACGGACTGACCGAATGGCGAGACAATGATTTTTCGTGGGAGCACTTCGGGGCCGTGCAACCCATTCGCAATGCGGACATTTGGAGAAGGATCGATCGAACGTTGGCATTCCACCAAGTCCAATGCCGCTGGATGTCGCAGGAAGAATTGCCCCCCGAAACTCCCGACGAACAACTCGAAAAACCAGCTGAAGAACCCATTCAAGAAAGAATCGCAAGCAAACCATCCAGCCCGCGCAGCGTCACAATCGCTTCCGTGGTCGAAAACAAAACCGTTCCATCCAATTTCAGCAAGAAGCACCAGCGCATTTATCCGGACACCCCTGTTTCGAGCACTCGAGGGACCGTACATGAGCCATCGGTCGGCAAGGAAACGCCGAACGGTTCGCTTCCCATTATCGAGACAGGGATGCCCAATGCAAATAAGCCCAAG
Organism: Planctomycetaceae bacterium; assembly: GCA_027487485.1. Lineage (GTDB taxonomy): Bacteria > Planctomycetota > Planctomycetia > Pirellulales > Pirellulaceae > JBKCUI01. The sequence continues at coordinate 48,802 of JAIYDN010000067.1, forward strand.
TTCCGTTCCTTTCCCTTGAGCCGATTGGTTTTGATCGTGTCGGCTCCTTGGCGAAGCGGCAGAACCGCGTTTCGCTACCTTTGGAATCGGATCTTGGACTTGGACGAGTGCTTGGAATCCTACATCAAATGCATGCTACTGCTGGAGCCAACGCTTCAGCGACCAAAACACAAAAAATGAAATCGACCGGGCTCGCTCGGCGATACACGCCTTCATCATCATTCGGTATAACTTTCGGAGTACTACGTGCAAACTCAAATCAATCTAAATTCCTTATCCAGCATCATCGATGGCGTGACAGCCGATCCAGCGAGTGTCCTTGGACCTCACCGCATCCAAATCGATGGCAAAGACGCTTTTGCTGTACGAGGCTATTTCCCTGGATTTGACCAAGCTTGGCTGTTGGACGAACGCAATGCATCCGCACGCCCCATGCGACGCATTCATCCATCAGGTGTTTACGAAGGATTGATGCCTCAACAAGATTCCACCGCATCCCCTCAATATCGATTTCGACTAGCGAACTCGACAGGAAAGACGATTGAAATGCAAGACCCATACGCTGTCCCATCCATGATCAGCGATTTCGACCGCCATCTATTCAACGCTGGGCAACATTGGAAAATCTACGAAAAATTAGGCTCGCACCTGCGGGACGTTGGTGGACACACGGGTGTGAATTTTGCAGTCTGGGCTCCTAATGCGCAAAGTGTGCAAGTGATTGGCGACTTCAATCACTGGGATGGCCGGTCGCATTGCATGCAAAAGCAAATCCCTTCAGGTATTTGGGAATTGTTTGTTCCTCAAATCGGAGCGGGGCAAAAATACAAATACCGTATCCGAATGCAAGATGGCCAAGTGGTGGACAAAACGGATCCGTACGGTGTGTACGCTGAACTCCCACCACGCACCGCCTCGATCGTTACGTCGCTCGATGACTACACCTGGCAAGACGATCGCTGGATGGAACGTCGTCGTAACGAGAACCAACTGGACAAGCCGATGTCGGTCTACGAAGTCCATTTAGGTTCGTGGAAGAAATGCGAACATGGCGTGCACGGCTGGATGAATTACCGCGATCTGGCTCATCAGCTGGTGCAGTATTGCAAAGAGATGGGCTTTACCCACCTGGAACTGTTGCCTGTCTCGGAACACCCGTTCACCGGTTCATGGGGATACCAAACGGTCGGGTATTTTGCTGCGACCAGCCGATATGGCACGCCCGAAGACTTCATGTATTTTGTCGATCATTGCCATCAAAACGGAATCGGTGTGATCATCGATTGGGTGCCAGCTCACTTCCCGAAAGACAGCCATGGCTTGCGTCAATTCGACGGATCTGCCTTGTATGAACATTCGGATCCACGTCAAGGCGAGCATCCTGACTGGGGAACGATGATCTTCAATTTCGGACGAAACGAAGTCCGAAACTTCCTGATTGCGAACGCGCTGTTCTGGCTAGAGAAGTACCACATTGATGGACTTCGAGTCGACGCGGTCGCTTCCATGTTGTATTTGGACTACTCTCGCAAACAAGGGGAATGGGTTCCCAATGTGCACGGTGGCCGTGAGAACTTAGAAGCCATTCACTTGCTTCGTGAATTCAACGTTCAAGCTCATGCACAACACCCTGGTGTGCTTACGATTGCGGAAGAATCCACCGCATGGCCCGGAGTCAGCCGCCCAACCGATTTTGGAGGCCTTGGCTTTTCGCTCAAGTGGAACATGGGCTGGATGAATGATACGCTTCGGTACATGCGACACGATCCTATCCATCGCCAACATCATCACGGCGAACTGACGTTTAGTTTGATCTATGCCTTTACCGAGAACTTTACGTTGCCGCTGTCGCACGATGAAGTGGTGCACGGCAAAGGGGCTTTGATCGCTCAGATGGCTGGCGATCTGTGGCAGAAGTTTGCCAACTTGCGATTGCTCTATAGCTACATGTGGACTCATCCAGGCAAGAACCTACTGTTCATGGGTTGCGAATTGGCTCAATGGCATGAATGGAATTACGACAGCCAGCTCCAATGGGACTTGCTGGATTGGGACACTCATCGCGGCGTAAAGAAGTTGGTCGCAGACCTGAACCATCTTGTCCAGCGTGAGCCAGCTTTGTACGAGCAAGATTTCAACGCGGAAGGTTTTGAGTGGATCGATTGTATGAACGCGCAGGACAGCGTGCTTGGCTACATTCGCAAGGCCAAAGATCCGAACGATTTTGTGGTGGTTTGCAGCAACTTCACGCCCGTCGTGCGACAATATCGAATGGGTGTTCCAAAATCAGGCTACTACAAAGAAATCTTCAACAGCGATTCGGTCCACTACGCTGGCACGAACGTTGGCAATTACCCGGGAGTCATTGCAGAAGAGGGTGATGGCAGCCACGGCCGGCCATCGTCCATCCTGATTACGCTGCCACCTTTGGCAACACTGGTCTTCAAGCCAGACTAGATCTTGAAGCCAGGCCAGATCTTGTTGCCAGGCTAGTGACGAGTAACAAAGCGAAGCATGAAAGCATCGTCAAAACGTGTTTCGCCGGCTAGCGTTCGGAATTCCAAACTGCGATCGAAAACATAACCAAATTCGATTGCGGACCAAGCGTTGTCAGAATCACGACTCTCGAACCCAAGCAACACTTGGAGATCGCGGTAGGTCATGACGTCGTTGGCATTGTCCGGAAATTCGATATCCCAGGTGCCCCCTCCTAACCGACCAGCAAAGTAAACTCGGTTCGAGTCGGTGATGGAATAATCGATTCTTGGACGGGGAAAAACCATGTCGATTCGCAGATCCCGCATCGCCTGAGGTCGCCACGAGAACCCCATCACAGGCAAGATCTTGATGTCGTCGCGGCTAAGATAATCGACTCCGAAAACGATGTCGAATTCCGGGGTGTAATGCAGCATCCCGACTGCATGCCCTGGATAACGAATCCCTTCGCGTGCGCTGTCTTCAAAATCGCTAAAGACGCCGATGGTGCTTGCCAAGTCGTAGCTCATCGCATCCTGAATTCGGCCACGCTTCTGATACCCGAATGAAAAGTCGTATAGCCTTGCCGGAAGAGCAACGGAATCTGGCCCCGACAAGAGATGCAAATTGAAACCGGTGATGAATCCAGACTTGTAGCCACTTTTTTTGTACGGAGCATACTGGAATGACAGCCATCCAAATTGGTCGCCGCCACCTGGCATGAAAGAGATGTCGTCCTCGTCCGTGCGATAGTTCGAATACGGTTCGCAGGCAAAATACGAAAGGGGCGGAAGCTGGAATTCACCGAGCTCCATATGGGGGTCTTGCTCCATCTCCGTTCCCGTCTGCTCGGGTGGTAGGGAAATGCGAGAGGTGTCCTCGCGATAAATGCGTGGGTCGTCCACGGCCCCCTCGATGGAGACCAGCTTTCCCAATTTGCGTATTTTGGGAAAGTCGCTCGGAACCTCGGAAGCCGGAGCAAACTGCGAAGCCTGTGGGAAACGGGAAGCCTGAGGAAACTGCGAAGCCTGGAAATCTGGAGAAGAAACTGCAGGGGCGGGCGAGAAATTCGCATCGCCCCCCCCGGACTCCCATTCCAGAGCGTGAACACCAAAACCCATCCAGCCAAGACAAAATGCCACACACAGAGTCAAAAGTCTGCGAAAGGGATAGGTTTTTAAGTTGGGCAAAGCCGAAAGCGCGGTCATTCTTTTCCTCGTAGGTAAACTATCGGGTTTGCAGCCCGGATTCTAGAGACATTCCAAGCGTCAAGAACTTGAACTACGTCTTGAAAGCTAGCGAATAGCGGAATACAACTGAGCCTTAGTTTGGCTGTAATGGAGCCTCGAAACACCCAGTTACGAGACTTCCCTATTTATTCCCCGTGTCGAATTGCGAGTCTCCGAATGTCTGGAACAGGCTTGGACGAAGGTTTAGTATCGTCTGATAACGTGGCGAAGGTTCTTAATCACGCTTTGGATGCGGGAGACGGTTTGCTTCGTCTGACCCCAACATGGGTGCCACGAAGTTTTCTTCACCCAGGGCGTCGCATCAAGCTGTATCCGGGTGACCTGTACGCATTTGGTGCCAACCGAGGCGGGATCGATGAACGCTGGTTTTCAAGCACCACCGAAGCGGCCAACGAAGGCCGAGTGTGGCATGAAGGCTTGAGCTTTTGCTTGTTCGAAGGAAAGAAATTCCTTTTGAAGGATGCTGTCAGCGAGCAAGGCAATCGATTGGTGGGTGAGCCTACCTACAAGAAGTACTCGCGTTGGCCGGTTTACTCGAAGTTTTTCGATAACATGGGCCCGATCCCGCATCATATGCACCAATCTCAGGAAGATGCCGCTCTGGTTGGCCAAGAAGGTAAGCCTGAAAGCTACTATTTTCCTCCACAGTACAACAACGTCGACAACAACTTCTCCTACACCTTCATGGGCTTAGAGCCTGGCACAACCAAACAAGACTTGCGCCGTTGTTTGGAGAACTGGAACAAAGGGGATAACGGTATCCTGGATCTGTCCAGAGCTTACCGGCTGAAACGAGGCACTGGCTGGTTGATTCCGCCCGGCGTTCTTCATGCTCCTGGTTCTCTATGTACTTATGAACCTCAATGGGGTAGCGATGTGTTCGGGATGTACCAGTCGATCGTAGAAGGTCGATATGTACCTTGGTCGCTTCTGGTCAAGGATATGCCACCTGAGAAACACCAAGATCTGGATTTTATCATTGGCCAATTGGACTGGGAAAAGAATGTCGATACCCATTTCAAGGATAGCAACTACATGGAACCCATCGTCGACAAGCAAAAGAGCGGCGATGGATACACAGACAAGTGGATTGTTTACGGTTCGATCGATAAGGCGCAATTGTTTAGCGCGAAAGAACTGACCATCGAACCAGGTACCAAGTGCATTTTGAAGGACAATGCTGCAAGCGGTTGGATTACCGTTCAAGGCAAGGGGCGTATCGGGAAACTTGCCTTGCAAACTCCTGCCATGATTCGGTTCGGACAGAACACCGAGGACGAGGTTTTCATTAGCCACGATGCTTCAACGCGCGGGGTCGAGATCGAAAACACCGGCAGCGAACCTTTGGTTGGCCTGCGTTACTTTGGTCCCGACGCTCATGCGGACATGCCGACTAACGGAGCATGGAAACTGCAATAGGACCAAACCAACTAAACCTCTCACCCAATAAACAAATTACTGAACCGGAGTTTTTCGCATCGTGAAACAATCACCTAAATTGCATAATGCCATGTGGCCAGGCTTGGTCGGTAAAGGAACTGACCCTGGGCAAGAGCCACCGATTACGCTAGAGCGGATGCTAGAACTGACCGCGGCCGCATCGGTCAACGGGCAAAAATTTGACGGTATCGATTACTTCTTGTTTTTTCCTCATACAGATCCCAATGCAAGCGACGCAGACCTGAAACGCATCGCGGATATGATTGCTGGCCACGGTTTCGCGGTTGGCTCGTTAGTTGCACCTGTATGGCCAGGCACCATCGGTGATTCTGCCATGGGCGATCCGGTTGCCAGAGAAAAGTTTCTGTCGGCGGTCAAAATGGCCTGCCGGATTGCTAGGGTGTTTGAAGATCATGGCGTTCGGAAGTACGGAGTCATCCGTATCGACAGCGCCGAGTTCGGAATCGAGAAATGGCGACAGGACAAGACAGCCAATACCGCAGCGATTGTCGAGACCTTCAAAGAAGCCGCGAAGATCGCAAAGGACAATGGACAACGATTGGCTGCCGAAGGGGAAATCTGTTGGGCGGGCATGCATAGCTGGAAAGATATGCTGGATGTGCTTGAAGGGGTTGGAATGCCTGAAGCTTTGGGCTTCCAAGCCGACTTGGCTCATACGTACCTGTACCTGATGGGTTACAACGCGCCGGAATACGCGCTGCTTCAAGAGGGGTACACAGAAGCGGAATTCTATGCCGCCTATGAAACCATGACAGACAAGCTGCGTCCTTGGACGATTGATTTCCACGTCGCGCAAAACGATGGTCATGTCCACGGAGCTGGCTCCCATGACAAAACGGGCAAGCATTGCCCCGCTGATGATCCAAACGGCAAGTTGGATATCGTGCGTTGCGCAGGCTACTGGCTTAAGGACGCTCAATCGCGTGGCATCCGGCATATCTGCTGGGATGGATGTATGTTTCCCAACGCAACGTTAGAAACACCCAACACTTGGAACCAAATTCTGGACACGATGATTCGCGTTCGTGATTCCCACGGATGGTAACCCAACCGCACCATAAGCACTCCTAGAAAAGAAAAGACAAAAGAATGAAAGAACTGCGTATTGGAATGATCGGCTACGGTTTCATGGGAAAAGCCCATAGCAACGCGTATGCTCAAGCGAACCACTTTTTCCCATGCGAATACAAGCCCGTACTGAAGGCCTTATGCGCCCGCAATGCGGACAAGGCAAAGTCGTTTGCGGACAATTGGGGCTATGAATCCATTGAAACCGATTGGCGAAAACTGTTAGAACGAAGCGATATCGACGCAGTGGACATCTGCACTCCGAATAACATTCATAAGGAGATCGCCATCGCCGCCGCCAAAGCGGGCAAAATGATTTTGTGCGAAAAGCCTCTCGCTATGAACGTGGCTGAAGGAGAAGAAATGTGCGAGGCCGTCGAAAAGGCCGGCGTTGCCAACATGGTTTGGTACAACTACCGACGCGTACCGGCAGTGACACTCGCAAAACAGATTATCGATTCAGGCAAGCTCGGACGAATCTTCCACTACCGAGCCAACTTCCTGCAAGACTGGACCATCAATGCGGATGTTCCGCAAGGTGGAGCTGCGACCTGGCGTCTTGACGCGGAAGCCGCCGGCAGTGGTGTTACGGGTGACTTGCTTGCGCATTGCATCGACACTGCTATTTGGCTAAACGGGTCCATCAAGGACGTCTCCGCAGTCACGGAAACTTTCGTGAAGGAGCGAATGCACGCTGAAACCGGTAAGATGCAAAGTGTGGGGATCGACGATGCCTGTTCGTTCTTCTGTCACTTTGGCAACGGTTCGCTAGGACTGTTCGAATCCACCCGATACGCTCGAGGCCACAAAGCCTTGTACACACTGGAAATCAACGGCGAACATGCCAGCATCGCTTGGGATCTGCATGATCTGCATCGACTCAAGTATTTCGATCATTCGGACGAATCGATTGTCCGCGGTTGGAGAAGCATTCACGTTTCGGACGGGAACCAACCCTATATGGGCAATTGGTGGGTCCCAGGTCTTCAAATTGGTTATGAGCATTCGTTCATCCACCAAGTTGCCGACTTCTTGAAGAGTCTCGAAACTGGCGAACCAGCTCATCCATCCTTCCGCGACGCCTTGGAAACGCAACGAGTATGCGACGCTGTACTCAGCAGCGCGAAGACTCGCCAATGGGCGGATGTTTAGGTTCAGGTTGAAGTTTAGATTCGAAAGGCTAATTGGTTCATGAGCAACCAATAGCAAATACTTTTTTTCGTACTCGTACTCAGCGTCAGCGGTACTCGTACTCGATCGACGTTTTTCGAGTACGAGTACGAGTACGTTGAAGCTGAAGTTTTGGGATCGTAGAGTATAGTGGCTGAAACGCGGCTAGCGCCCGCGGCTCAAAATGGTGTCGCTGGTGTTCGTTGCGTTTCGCTAGGATGGCTGGACACCGATCATTTACCGATGGCACATACAGCTCATTTACCGATGGCAAATACAGCGAACTGCGAGACGGGATGCTATGCCGATACGATTCCAAAAGGGACTCTACCCGAAACTCAGTCTGGCATTGTTCCCGCATGCACTATTGATTTCGTTCTTGCTTGGCCTAACGCTGGTCTTAGGCTGTTTCAAACCTGCCCCTGATCTTCCCACCAGTATCAATAGCGGTAAAGGCAACGGTGGGGCAACCACTCAAATTGCCTTTCGGGAAGTGAGTAACCCGCTTCTCTCTTCCGTGCACTTTTCGAACGGTGCCGATGCCGGCATGAACTCCATCCTGGAAATCATGGGTGGAGGTGTATCGTGCTTTGATTTCGACTTGGATGGCAATTGCGATCTGCTGTTTCCAGGCGGTGGGTTCATTGATCAAGCCAAGAAATCCGTAGGTGGCAAAGCAAGCTACTTCCTGCGCAACCGAGGGGAATGGCGGTTCGAAGATTGCATCGGCCAGAGCTCGATCGACTCCTCCGCCATGTATACTCACGGCGCCGCGATCGCAGATTACAACAACGATGGATTCGACGACGCTCTTTTCTATGGGTACCGGGGAATTCTGCTATTCCAAAATCAAGGAGACGGGACTTTCTTGCAGGTTGATTTGAACCTGCCGACGATCTACTTTCCATGGCTAACGGCAGCAGCTTGGTTTGATCTCGAAAACGATGGCGATCTGGATCTCCACTTGGTTTCTTACGTCAACTGGGACTTCGATACGCATTTTGTTTGCTCGTCCGCAAGTGGAAAAGCCGATGTTTGTTCTCCGACAAGCTTCCAGGGAAGCGTCGACCTTACTTTGGCCAACCAGAACGATGGGACGTTCGTCGATGCAACGCAGCAACTACGGGGAGAGAATAACGGACGAGGGTTGGGGGTAGTTGCGGCAAGAATGGAAGCCCATTTACTTACGAGCTTGTATGTTGCCAACGATCTTTCCCCCAATTTTTTTTACACGCACGAGGACAAAAACAAAATGGTGGAGCGGGGTCTTCTGTCTGGACTTGCAGTGGACGCTCAGGGGAGAGCGAACGGTAGCATGGGGGTTGCCCTACTCGATTACAATCTCGATGAAAAATTTGACATCTTCGTGACAAACTTCGAACACGAGGATCTCGCGCTGTATCAAAACAATGGAGACGATCTTTACCGACACTCTAGCCGGGAAACGCGTTTGAGTGGATTGACCAATGGGGTAGTTGGCTTTGGCGTGGTGGCTGCCGACTTGGATTTGGACGGGGACGAAGATGTCGTTTTAACGGCCGGAAATGTTTATTATCATCCTGCCAAAGGAACAACCGCACAAAAGCCGGTTGTGCTCGAGAACCAAGCTCACTCATGGTTTCAAAGAGCGTCCGTAACTTGCGAGTATTTGAATCAGGCTCACATTGGCCGCGGGCTCGCAACCGCAGACCTTGACAACGATGGCGATCTGGATCTCGTGGTTACCCATTTGGATGCCCCCCCTACCGTGCTCGAAAACAGGGTGAACCAAGCGGACCATCAAACACGACGGCTCAAGATGATTGGAACTCGGACCAATCGATCTGCTGTTGGGGCGATTGGAACCTTGGAAGTGGACGGGGTTCGAATGAGCCGTCAAGTCTACAGTGGTGGAAGCTACCTTTCTTGCAGTCAATCCACCCTTCAATGGGGGTGGAAGGGCAACCCAAAAGGGAAACTTAAGGTGACTTGGTTGGATGGCCAATCCCAGGAAATTGAATTAGGCGCATCCAACCAGGATTACATTTTGATTGAACCGTAAAGTCACGTGGGAAGCAAGATTACACTTCCTCCAGCGAGCTCGCCGCATCGCCGAACGCGGGCAGATTCACGCCAAACTTCCCCATCAGAGACATAAACAGCCGACACAATTGTCGATCGGATTTGCCCTGATAGTCTAAAACTCGCCCGCCTTCCACGAAGCCTCCGCCGCCGCCAACCATGACAACGGGAAGTTGATCGTTATCGTGCTTAGCACCTGCCATCATGCTGGAACAGTGAATCAACACGGTGTTGTCCAACAGGGTCTTGGTCCCCTCCTGGATCGAATCGAGACGCTTGGCTAGGTAGGCGAATTGATCCATGAAAAACTGATTGACGGTAAGCCAATCTTCACCATCGGTATGCGACAACAAATGGTGGATCATATAATCGATACCCGCCCCCACTTGATCGACACTGCTTAGATTTGGGAAACGCAAGGCGCTGTGATCGTTATTTAATTTCAATGTCGAAATACGAGTCGTATCCGTTTGGAAGCCTAAAACAAGGATATCACACATCAATCGCATGTGTTCGGCGATATCTTGGGGGATACCGTCGGCAGGTCGATCCCGATCGGGTTTGTCGAGCGTTGGACGCCATCCTTGGAGCTCGCCTCGCTTACCGGCATTATCGATCCGGCTTTCGATATCCCGGACCGAATCCAAGTACTCGTCAAGCTTACGCTGATCATCAACGCTGATGCTTCGCCTGAGACTGCTTGCATCGGAAAGGACAGCGTCCAAAACACTCTTGTCACTTGGCGATACCGAATCCTTGAACAACCGGTCGAACGCGAGTGCCGGGTAGATCTCCAGTGGCGTCGGAGTGGTCGGCGAGCTCCAGGAGATGTGCGAGCTGTACAACATCGAGTAGTTTTTATGAACGGACGGATTCACACGTTCGCAACCAAGCACCAGACTGGGCACCTTGGTCGAACGCCCGTAGGTCTGAGCCAGTACCTGATCGAAGCTAGTGCCCGATCGAATCTCGCCGCCGGATGCAATAGGCGCGCCGGAAAGGAGATTGCCTGTTTGCGAGCTATGAATGTTGCCTTTCCTAGCTTCTTCGTGATACAGGCCTTTCACCAAGACAAGCTTATCGCGAAAGTCATGCAATGGTTTCAGAACCCGCCCAAGTTTCATCTCTTGCCCTTTCCCTTCGGCCCACCATTCTTTGGAATGGAAACCATTTCCAGAAAAGACGACGGCCAACCGCTTAGGGGCTTCGCTTGCCGGTTCCGATCCTTGCGGTTCATCCCCCCAAACATTTCGGGACTCGAACCACGGCAAGGCCATGCTCACCCCAACGCCACGCAAAAAATGCCGCCTGGAATACCGATGTGATTTCATCATAACCTGCTGTTAGTTGGAAGGAACAAAGGACAAACCACGCACTTCACGGAACTGTGAACTTAGCACAATGGCCTCGACAACGGCTTGAACGTGATCGTTGTCTCCACGCGTTTTTTCAAGAATCGATTTTACCAAAGGTTCATCGGAAAGCTGGATGCCTCTGCCAAGTGCGTAACCAAGAAGCTTGCGGCAGAATTGCTCACGAAAATCTTCGCTTCTTTCTCGTACGAGATAATCTCGCAGGCCGTTGAGTCCATCGATCTCAGTACCGTCCTTCAATCGAGTTCCCGTATGGATGGCCTTGCCAGCCGCATCAACCGTGCGATAGCGACCAATAGCGTCGAACGATTCCAATGCAAAACCGAATGGGTCGATTCGCTCGTGGCAAACGGCGCATTTGGCATCGCTGCTGTGCCGTTCGATCAGTTCGCGTTCCGACAATCCCGCGGGAGCTTCTTCTGGCAAGATGGGCACATCTTTGGGTGGCTTAGGCAACTTTTCGCCCAAAATCACCTCGCTTAGCCAAGCGCCGCGAAGAATGGGGCTGGTACGGGAAGCACCGCTTTGCTTCGCCAAAGTACTCGCCAGGCCCAGGATTCCTCCGCGACCGCTAGCCCGGAGACCGTCCACCCTTTGCCACGAAGTCACTTGCTGAGCGAGTTCGTAGTGTTTGGCTAGGCCTTCGTTGATAAAGGAATGATCCGAATCCAACAAGGAAATCACAGCCCGGTCATTTTCAAACAGATCCATGAAGACGCGAACGGTCTCCTCTTGCATGGCGCCGCGCAACGACACAAATGTTGGGAAGTGCCGCTCGCTCTTTTCATCCAAGCTTTCCACGTCCCGTACTTGCAGCCATTGGCATCCGAATTCCGTCGCAAGGCGTCGAACTTTCGGGTCCCGCAACATACGTTTCATCTCGGCCGCAAGCACCTTTGGCTCGGTCAACTTCCCTTCGGAAGCAAGTCGCCTGAGCTGTTCGTCAGGAACGGAGGACCACAGGAAGTAGCTGAGCCGTGCTGCAAGTTCCCAATCGTTGATGGCTGAAACTCTGGTTTGCTGCGTTGGCAATTCGCAACGATAAAGAAAGCTCGATGATACTAGAACTCGCGAAAGGAGCGAACGGATTGTATCGACGTGAGACAATTCGTTGCCCCGAAGTTTACGGTACATTTCCTTGAGTTCATTCTCTTCGGACGCCCGAAGGGGCCTTCGCCAAGCTTTGGCCGCAAATTCCAGCACGCCTTGGATCTGAGCTGGCTCGGCCTGCACTTGCAATAACTTGAATGCAGCTGCCTTTTGCATGATTGGTTCTCGAAGTGGTTCGAGCCGCTTGTCACCATGAGGTGCATCGGGACCGTCTTGCGTCGAGTATTGCCAGATCTGTTCGAATGCATCAACTAACAGCAGCGCGTCTTGGCTAACGAACCGAAGTTCGTCCCACATCCGATCCAGTTTTTGCTTCTGCTGATCATCCAGCATCAAACGTACCAGATGATCGTCCTCTCGATGAAACAGGGTCAGCGTAACGACTTCGTCCACAGGCACGATTTTCGAATAGCAAAGTGCGGTCGGGAACAACTGCCGAAAAGAATCAAAAGCCTGTTTGAATCGCTTTGCAGATTCACTTCCATCATTCACCAAGATCGGAGCTTGGACAAAAATGGGACTACTATCCGTCCAGGCGCCCTGCGACGGCACCGTACTGACTTGGCTTGGACTTAAGCCCGAGTTTTCTTCGGGTTTGTTGGCTTGCACCCGAGTCTGAACGCTGCCTTCGCGTCCTTGTTCAGCATGCAATCGCGTTGTTGCCACCAATTCCGACCCAAGGGCAAGCGAACTGGGTAATCTTAACTCGAGGACGCTGGGGGCTTGAACGCCTAGCGACTTCGGATCAATCGATTCACCGGAAGGTAGCTTTCCGAAAAGGGATGGTTCCAATCCATAGGCTTGGGAAGCTGCTGTTTCGTCAGTAGCATTTGGATTCACTTCGATCGAGTTCGCCGCTAAGGGACTGTCCCAAGATCGAGTCCATTCGTAGAGCTTGTTGTCAGGGCTGTTTTCAGCTGCGGAATTCAGCTCGCTTTGGAGCAACGATTGAATTTGAGCGGCCAGCTGAGTACGCGTGGTGGCGTCTTGTGCATCATTCCACAGGTCTAGCAATGATCCAGGCGGAACACCTCGTACGGAGTTCGATGACGTAGGCTCCCCAGAAAAATGCCAAACACCTTCGCTGCCGACACGTCCAGGATGAGGGTTGGACTTCAAGATGTCAGGCGAGACGTCGGAAGCCAAATCCCATCGGCTTGCACCATCGGACAAAGTAAAATCGACGGCAGTTAAATCGCACGAATGATTGTTATCCAGAGGTGAGACAGAAAGTACGACAGCATCACCAGGCCGGACTCGCACATTTTCAAATGGGCCAACCGGCATCGGCGTTGCGCCCTGACTTCGCCCGCTTGCAAGCGTTCTTCGAACCTTTCCGCGGCGCACTTCTAAATTCCAACCGATGCCATTACCGCATTCTGCATGGACATGTTGCACGAGTCCTTCGATACGCAAGCTACCATTGACCGGACTCTTCCATAGAACCACCACTGATTGCGATGGCGACGGATGCACAGCAACACTGTTTGGTTTCATCAAGCCCGGAACACGAACTGCATTCGCCGACGAATTCGCTAGAACGCTCAGAGCATTTTCGCCCGTCCAGCCTTGGATGAAGTCATAATCGGGGGACCGCTCCATGCGTCCTGTTAGGCGACCTTCCACGGATGTTTCGGCCTGAGCTCCGATTCCCAAAAGCTGCAGCCAACCTTGAAGCACTTCCATAGGAACTTGATGCTTCTGAGCAAGCTGTTCTAACGCGATCGGTTCGGAGCTTCGATCCAATTCATCGGCGGCAGCCAAGCTCTGGGCAGCCAAGGCCATCGAACGATTGAGTTGCCATTGTCTGCGACTCAAGATTCCTCGAATATCTCGCAGCGGTATTTCTTGCCGATTTGGCAGCACAATTCTAGGATTCTCCCAAAGTGCAACGTCGTGGCTGTTGCCATCCCCCGCATCACTGGAAACCAAGTAAAGAAGTACGTCCTGACCAGGAGCCGCTGCTGGAATCTTCATCTTCACTTCTTGCTGACTTGCGAGAGGATCCACCGGCTCCATCCAGGCAGTGGCACCACCTGTTTTGCCGATATGCCCGACGCTCGTGAATCTCCATAGGGCATCTTGCCATTTGCGAACATCTTCTTCTGCCAGTGATCCATCATTCCATTTCTTTTGAAGTCCCGCCAAGATCAAAGAAGGCTTGGGGTCTACCAGTGCTCCAAGGAGAAACCCTAAATACTTTGCGTTCAAGCCGCGTTCGCGAGCGACAAGCTGCACGTCTTTTTTCTTGGAGATTAATGCGACACGTTCCTCATGGATTGCCTTCAAGTATTTGGCAACAGGGAGTCGCCCTTCGCTGTTGGTTACGAACTTGATACCTTGCAAATCAACCGCCGTGCCCTCGGTAGCATCCGTGAAGACGGAATAAAACTGACGAATCTTGAGTAGCGATTCATCCGCCCAATCTCTAGCGGAAGTGCTTTGCGAAAATCGTATCGAATCCGGAAGCAAGACAGCATGCTGTGAAACTTCTTTTGCGGCGTCGAGATACTTGGTGAGCAATGAAGGGGACATGGACAACGCCGAAGCGGCATTCGTAAACCCTTCTCCAGCGGCACCATCGGCCGGAAACTCACGAGCGGGATCCAGTGATTCGACTCCGGCAAGATCTCGAAGCGTGTACGTGTACTCCGCGTTCGACAGTCGACGCAAAACTACGGGACCAGGATCTCCAGCACTTGCTAATGCAATCGCATCCAGCACCTCTTGATTCCATGCAAGCAGCAATCGCTTGTCCTTTTCGGAAAGCTGTGGCTGGTCTTTGGGGGGCATTTCGTTGTCTTGCAGTTGCTCCAGCGTACGCAGCCAGATCGTCGGTTCCTTGGTGATCGTGTCGATGGATGTAAATCGCTCGAGATCTAGTTCCCCTTCTTGCTTTTGCGTCGAGTGGCACTCGATGCAGTACTTGTTTAGGAGAGGGCGAATGTCGCGATCAAAATCTGCACACTGCGATATAGCCGTCCAGAGAAAGAGCTGGACGAGAATGGCTAAGCTGCATGCAGCCTGGTGTCGTACGAAGCCAAGCTGAGATCCCAAAGAGCTTGAGTGCAATTGACTGATCCAGATCGATCCATTTGCCATGCTGTTATCCTAGCCGATGAAGCACAAGGCATCGCTTGTGCTTCTCGAATCAAAACGGTGGGGTGAATGCGTAGGTTTTCCAGGCGTCTCCTGGGGCGGGTGTTCCCCTTATTGTACTCGTTAGACTCCCTCGGCAACAGGCAACGTCGCAAACACATTCTACGCGTTGCTAAACTTGCGTCAGCAAAAGCTGGAATTCTGATAGTAAGGCAAGCCGCACCAAGCCACTCAAACGATGTTGTTTCGAACTGCCCAAACCGCCGCTTGCGTCCGATCCGTGACCCCAATCTTTCGCAAGATGTGCTGCACATGCTCTTTGACCGTCTCGTAACTAATGCCTAAGGACATGGCGATTTCTTTATTGGTCAATCCGTTTGCAAGGTGCTTCAGAACGTCCCCTTCCCGTTGAGTGAGAGGAATTTCCGTTTCGGTACCCAATCGAATGGTCGCCAGCGAGCCAGTGACTCGGCGGAGTTCGTCGCGACTCCAAATGCTTTCACCTTGAGCCGTCCGCTTGATCGCGTCCAAGATACGGTCCACGCCATCGGTCTTCAGGCAGAAACCGTTCGCCCCCAGCGCAACCGCTCGAGCCAAATAGGTAGGGTTGTCGTAGGCCGAAAAAATGAGAACTGGCTGCTTGGCTGAAAACGATTTAATCTTTCCGAGCAACTGAAGACCATCGCCTCCAGGAAGACGGATATCCAGAATGACGAGATCAAACTTGCCTTCCTGGAACTTTTGAAACCCGATCTCGGCGGTGGCGGCCTCATCGGAAATTTCAAACTCCGACTGACTTAGCATTTGACGCAAGCCAACTCGGACTACCTCGTGATCGTCAACCAGCAAAATCTTCTGAACCAAAACTAGAACCTGAGCAACTTTCTACACGCCTATCGCTTTCGAATTTCAATCTTCGAACATCAAGCGTAAGCTAGCAATCCGAACGGGGGGCAAATTCAAGCTGACGTGTTGGGACATGGAAAATAGCCAAACACCACCCAACATAGCATGCTTTGGTTGCTCCTTGCAAAGAAATATGGCCGCAGAGCAATAAGTAAAGCATGTCCCATCAAATAATCTCGGTTGGAACGATTCCACGCAGTTTCAGAATATACGATTGTCTTTTTCCGTCGAGCAATTCAACGCCATTCATTGCTTTTTTGGTGACTGCTATGGTTTCTCTCTGGAAAGCTTGCTAGTTACTGCAACATCGGAAAGCTTCTGTTGGATGCAGATTCCGAGCTGACGGTTTAAGTTGAGAGTTTCATGCAAAAGGATGCGTGATGTATAAGTTGCTTTTGTGCTGGCGGTACTTGAGGACGCGATGGATTGCCCTCGCCTCGATCGTTTCCGTAACGTTAGGTGTTGCGACGCTGATCGTCGTGAACAGCGTCATGGATGGATTTACTTCGCAGATGCAAGATCGGATGCATGGCATTCTTAGCGACTTGGTTGTGGAGACCCGTGCTTCGAACGGAATATCAGAACCCAATTGGTACATTGATCGAATCAACAAGAGGCTTGGAAGTGATGTCGAAGGTGTAACGACCGTAGTCACTTTGCCAGCCATGATGACCTTTCATCACAATGGTAACGCTCATACCCAGCAGATCAACCTGATTGGTATCGATAAAAAAACATATGCGAGCGTCAGTGACTTTAGCAAGTATCTGCTTCATCCCGACAACAAGCAGCAGCTTGACTTCCTATTGAAGCAAGGTGGGTATGCCCCCGAACGAGATGCTCTGCAACCCTCTGGCTGGGAGTATCGAACTCGAGTGGAACAGTTGAAGAAAGACCGCTTGAGCGAAATGGAACGCTGGCGAGAACTGCAAGCCAAAATCGCGATCGAACAACAGAACCAAGTTGCCAAGGACGCGGAGGCTCTTGGCCAAAGCACTTCCAAAACTTCAAGCGAACCAGACACGAGCGAACCCGGCACAAGCGAAACAGATTCGATCGCCAGAACGCCTGAAGTAACTTCTCCCTTAGAGGCTGCTCCCTCGCCGGAGGCAACCGACCTGGACGAGATGCTCAAAGGGCCAAGCACACCGCTGGTCCAAAGCCCCAACAAGGGACGCTTGTTTGACGCGTCTAAAGAACAGCGAACAGGAATTGTTCTTGGGATTGGAATTGGAAGCGTTCGAGGGCGCGATGCCGAAGGCCAAGTGAAGGACTACTTCTTCATCCGTCCTGGCGATGATGTCAGCGTGGCTTTCCCAAATGCGGGTACGCCACCGCGAGCAATCGACGAACAGTTCACGGTCGTGGATTTCTACGAGAGCAAGATGAGCGAGTACGATGCAACCTTTGCATTCGTCCCTATCGAGATGCTTCAACGTTCGCGAGGGATGATCGATCCCATCTCGCAACAAGGAGCCGTTACATCGATTCAGATCAAGTTGGCCAAGGGGGCAGATCTTTCGAAATGCCGCGACATTCTACGAGAGGAATTTCCACCCTCCGAGTCGTATGTTCAAGTCAACTCATGGCGAGACACTCAGGGCCCGCTGCTGGCTGCTGTTCAATTGGAAACAACCATTCTGAACATCTTGTTGTTCATGATTATTGCCGTTGCTGGATTCGGCATCTTGGCAACCTTCTTTATGATCGTCGTTGAGAAAACTCGCGACATCGGAGTTCTCAAATCGCTGGGGGCACCGGGAACGGGAATCGCATCGATCTTCCTTGGATACGGCGTCTTGCTGGGCACAGTTGGGTCAGGCGTCGGTGTAATCTGTGGACTGTTGTTTGTTTGGAACATCAACGAAATTGCACGAGTGCTGGAATGGATCACAGGTCGCGAGGTCTTTGATCCTACCGTCTACTACTTTGATAGTATCCCAACCATCGTCCATCCCCTCATGCTGGTTTGGGTCAGCATAGGCTCAGTCATCATCGCTGTGTTAGCGAGTGTTCTACCATCGATTCGCGCTGCCAGAATGCATCCCGTGGAGGCCTTACGCTATGAATAGTTTAGTCAAAAAAGCGACTTCTCAGAATCAGCCCTCGATTGGCAAGCTTCGGGTCGTACATGCAGAAATGGACGCTGAAAATGCACCTCGTTCGACGAGCACTTCGGCAAACGGATCGGCGCCGCGTCTACAGATCACTGCGGAGCCTTCGATGATTGTTGCCAAAGATGTCACCAAATCGTATCGACGGCATAAAACAAGCGTCGCGGTTTTGAAGGGAGTCGACTTCTCCGCGGAGCATGGAAAAATCACCGCAATTGTCGGACAAAGTGGATCAGGCAAAAGCACGCTCTTGCATTTGCTTGGAACACTCGATCGCCCAGACAGTGGGGAGATCTGGTTTGCCGACGAACGCATCGATAATCTTTCGAGCCGCAAGCGAGACGCGTTTCGCAATCAACAGCTCGGTATGATCTTCCAGTTTTATCATTTGCTTCCTGAGCTGACATTGCTCGAGAACATCATCGCCCCGGCCATGATCGGGCAAAGTGTTTTTTCCTACCTGCGCAATCGATCCAAGATCATCGAACGCGCCAAAGCCTTGTCAGAAATGGTTGGGCTTTCCCATCGATTGAACCACAAGCCGAACGAACTTTCGGGTGGCGAGATGCAACGCACCGCGATCGCGCGAGCCCTCATCACCGATCCGAAACTGTTGCTGGCAGACGAGCCGACTGGAAACCTGGACCAGGAATCCGGTCAATCCATCCTGCAATTGCTGAAGAATCTCAATCAGGAAACAGGGCTAACGATCGTCATGGTAACCCATGACGAAAATATTGCCCAGCAATGCGACTCTCTGATTCGGCTCAAGGGTGGCAAGGTAGAACGCCTCAAATAGGGCGAATAGGGCGTCAATCTACTGGTAGAACAATCTTCATCGATGGCGTTTGGGATTCCCACCGCGACATCTGACTTTCGTGCTCGGACGAGGTATACTTACGCCGACCGACGCTCTCTTTTGGCTAGGGCTGTATGCCCTAAGTTGTACGCCATCAGAAGACCATCGGTGGATTGAATGCTCGTGCACGGAAGGATTTTCGATGTTGCCTCATATGCCCAACCATTGGCTCGGCTTCGATTGTTTGAAGCTTCTGCGATGCTTTTTTTTGTTCGCTTTGATTTTTTGCGCAGCGTCTGTTCCTGGACGATCTCAGGTACCAGATCGTGAAATAAACTCCTTGGAGCGATCTGCCGCCATTAATAGGGAGGTTGCCAAGACTGTCTCGAATGACGCCAAGCCCGGCATCGACTTCTTCACGTTGTTAGTCCAAGGCGGCGTCTTCATGATTCCCATTGGAATCGTGAGCATCGTTGTGGTTACGATTGTTTTCGACCGAATGATCGGCTTGCGAACGGGTCGCTTGATCCCTGGGAAGCTGAGAAGGGATCTAGTCCAACTGAATCGACAAGGTGATCTTCATCCCAATGAGCTCTTTCAAGCCTGCGGTGATTCAAGATCCGCATTAGCAAACGTGATGCGAAATGTTTCTATGTACGCAGGCAGGCCATTGAAAGACCTCCAGACGGTAGCTCAGGAGACGGCTCAAATAGAAGCGGATCGGGCCTACAGCAATGTGCGTTGGCTTAATTTAGCTGCTGGAGTTGCTCCTTTGCTTGGCTTGCTTGGAACGGTGTGGGGGTTGATTCGAGCTTTCCACGATACAACCCAATTGACGGCCGGGCAAAATCGAGCGGACTTTCTTGCGGTCGGGATTTACGAAGCGTTGGTTACGACTCTGGCTGGCTTGATGGTGGCTATACCTGCGGCTGTCGCTTCCCACTATTTTGAAGGTCGAGTCACTAAAGTCTTTGGAACCATTTCCGAGATAAGCTCGGGGATGCTGGCGCGTCTTGAGCATCTTGAAGGCAAGTCAAGATTCGAGTTGATCGGACGTGAACTTGTACAACGCGATGTCCGCTCTTCTTTAGCTTCCGGTTTAGCGGGGCCATCCATGCCTGTCCCACCGCCCGTATCTACCCGAGCAGAAAAGATGGTAAAGAACAAGCCGCTCGGCTAACTTCTGTGGCTCAACAAAAACGCCGCCAAAAAATTCGGCTTCCAAGGGAGTGCGAGGTGGACAATGCCATTGCTTTCATTGCCACATTTTTACTACCTTCCGAAAGAATGTTGCTGTCAAATCAGGCAATCACTTTCACATCGAGATCGAAAAACTAGATGCACGTTGTCTTCCGATTTTGGCCCGGCTTCGATAAGCTTTGGAATCGGGGCGATTTTCATTCGCTCTTGGTTTCGATTCTGTTCGCCTGGGCCTTAATGCTAGCATGGTCGGCGACTTTCGTTTGGCCAGAATGGCTTTTGAGCACTTTCGACAATGCATGGATTGCTCGGTGTTTATTGGCCGCGGTTTGGATAGCTCTTGTTTTTTCAGCTGTCGGATCGGCGTTGCAATCGCTTCGGCCATCGAACAACGACGGCCCCTCGCCAACCGAAGCCGTCAAACATCTTGAATTGGCTCAAGAGCATTATTTGCAGGCAGACTATTTTGAAGCGGAACGGCAAATCAAAAAAAATGTGCGTCGTTCCAAGACAGATATTGAGTCCTGCATGCTTTTGGTCGCCATTTATCGAAGGACTCGTCGAATTCAACAAGCGTTGGAATTGATTGCTAATCTTGAGTTATTGGAAGCCTCGTTACCCTGGATGTCAGAAATTCGGTTAGAGAAAGAGCAGTGCCTGCGTCTCAAGCTCCAGACACCCCCTGCACATGACTGACAAAACCGTTACGATCGATACATGTGAAGCGACACATTCCGCCGAAAAAGAAGGCAGAGCTGGAATCGTATCACCGACAATAAGGCTACTTGGCGGAATTCCCACACAAGATATTCACACTCACGAATTGGGGTGGCAAGCTTGGTGGGGCTTCGCACAATACGACAAAATGACAGGATCGTGAACTTGGAACATCATTTGCATTCGAAAGAATGCGTGTGATGTTATTGGCCAAAAAAACGATCACAGACACGTAAACCAACGACGCAAGGACCGCGGGCGGTTGGTGTACCGCCACTTTGGCACAACACTATCCGGTCGACGCTACCCGATCAACATGAAAGAAAAGGTCTGAAAATGTACGAAAGATTTACTGATCGCGCTCGCAAGGTCATGCAGTTGGCGAACCAAGAAGCACAGCGATTTAACCACGAATACATCGGTACCGAGCACATTCTGCTGGGCCTTGTCAAAGAAGGCAGCGGCGTTGCAGCGAACGTTCTCAAAAACCTTGATGTCGACTTGCGCAAGATCCGCCTCGAAGTCGAAAAATTAGTTCAAAGCGGGCCAGAAATGGTGACCATTGGAAAGCTCCCGCAAACGCCTCGCGCTAAGAAGGTGATCGAGTATTCCATGGAGGAAGCTCGGAACCTGAACCACAATTATGTCGGTACCGAACACATTCTCTTGGGGCTGTTGCGAGAGCAAGAGGGCGTCGCTGCCCAAGTCCTGATGAACTTGGGAATGAAGCTAGAAGACGTTCGCGAGGAAGTGCTGAATCTGCTTGGCCACGGAATGGAAAGCGCCGAAGTGGGTGAGCGCGGCGGTCGTGAAGGAACCGGAGCAAGCAGTGAGCCTGGCCAATCAGCGAAGGCTGGCAAGAGCAAGACACCGGCTTTGGATAGCTTTGGTCGCGATTTGACCGAACTAGCTCGTCAAGGAAAATTGGACCCCGTTATCGGTCGCGAACGCGAAATTGAACGCGCAACGCAAGTTCTTTGCCGAAGAACCAAGAACAATCCTGTTCTGCTGGGCGAAGCTGGCGTTGGCAAGACTGCGATTGTTGAAGGGTTTGCACAACGAGTGGTGAACGGCGAAGTGCCCGAGATTTTGGCCGACAAGAGAATCGTGGTTTTGGATCTTGCCATGATGGTTGCCGGTACCAAGTACCGAGGGCAATTCGAAGAGCGGATCAAGGCGGTTATGAACGAAGTGCGACGTGCTCGTAACACCATTCTGTTCATCGACGAACTTCATACATTGGTCGGGGCCGGTGGAGCAGAAGGGGCGATCGACGCAGCAAACGTCTTGAAGCCTGCACTCGCTCGAGGCGAAATCCAATGCATCGGTGCAACCACTTTGGATGAATACCGAAAGTATATCGAGAAGGACAATGCTCTTGCTCGACGATTCCAAGAGATCATGGTGGAACCCACCGGAACGCAAGAGACAATCCAGATCCTGAAGGGTCTCAAGTCACGTTACGAAGAGCATCACCGCGTTACTATTACGGACGACGCAATCGCCGCTGCGGTTGAGATGAGTGAACGCTACATCACTGCTCGCTGCTTGCCCGACAAGGCAATCGATGTGATCGACGAATCGGGCGCACGAGTGCGTTTGCGAACGATGAGCAAGCCACCCGATTTGAAGGACATCGACGACGACGTCGAACGCCTGAACAAAGAAAAAGAAGACGCTGTTGCTAATCAAGACTTTGAAAAGGCTGCAAGCCTGCGCGATCAAGCGGATAAGCTCCGACGTAAGAAAGAGCAAATCACAAGGGATTGGCGTGAAAAGAGCCGGGAAACAGACGGCGTTGTTGACGAAGAAGTCATCGCCGAAGTAGTCTCGAAGATGACCGGTATTCCTTTGACTCGATTGTCCACCGAAGATTCCATGCGTCTGATGAACATGGAAGCCGAGCTACACAAGCGAGTGGTCAGCCAAGAACAAGCCGTGAGCGCTGTTGCCAAAGCGGTTCGACGAAGCCGAAGCGGGCTAAAAGATCCAAAGAGACCTACTGGTTGCTTTGTTTTCGCTGGTCCGACGGGTGTTGGTAAAACCTTGCTGGCAAAGGCCCTAGCCGAATGCTTGTTCGGAGATTCCGACGCACTGGTCCACATCGACATGAGCGAGTACATGGAAAAGCATAACGTTAGCCGTTTGATCGGTGCCCCTCCGGGTTACGTTGGCTACGAAGAAGGCGGCCAGTTGACCGAGAAGATTCGCCGACGACCTTACGCCGTGGTTCTGCTGGATGAAATCGAAAAAGCCCACCCGGACATCTTCAACATGCTATTGCAAGTCATGGAAGAAGGACGGTTGACAGACAGCTTTGGTCGTAACGTTGACTTCCGGAACACGATCCTGATTTTGACGACGAACGCTGGGGCTGATGCGATCAAGAATGAGTCTGCATTCGGATTCCAAAAACCG
This sequence comes from Planctomycetaceae bacterium, assembly GCA_027487485.1. GTDB lineage: Bacteria > Planctomycetota > Planctomycetia > Pirellulales > Pirellulaceae > JBKCUI01. The sequence goes on from JAIYDN010000067.1 coordinate 72,023, forward strand.
GATGGCGACGCTTCTTACGACAGCATGAAGGCTCGCGTGATGGACCAAATCGAACGCGTTTTCCGACCCGAGTTTCTGAACCGATTGGACGATACGATCATCTTCAGGCACTTGAACAAAGAAGACTTGAAGAAGGTCATCGACTTTGAAATGTCGAAGGTTCGCGAACGATTGAAGGAACGTGGATTCGATCTGATTTTGACAGACGAAGCGAAAGAGTTCATTATCAAACAAGGTTCTAACTTTGATTATGGTGCTCGACCACTTCGCCGCGCAATCGAACAACGAATCGAAGATCCTTTGGCGGAGGAACTGCTCCGCGGAACTTTCGAAGGGAAGAATACTTTGATCGTCGAAGCGTTCAAAGACTCCGAAGGAAAGGTCACACGACTCGACTTCAAGAGCGAAGCACGTGAGCCATCCGCGGCAGCGGAACCAGCTCCTGCTGGTGCGTAAGTCGCATATTGAGCCGCGGGCGTTAGCCGCGTAAAGTACTTTCTTCCAGCAATGCAAATCGCGGCTAGCGCCCGCGGCTCAGTTAGCGGCTAGCGACTGCGGCAAAGGAAGATTAGATTAATCAGGATGGACCGAGTCGAAAGGCTTGGTCCATTCTGTTTTTATAGACAGTGAGCTTCGCGGCTTGTGCTCGGCTCTCCCAACTTCTTAGGAATTCATCTTGTTCGACATCGATTCCATTCGTTGCCAATTTCCATCGCTTCACCGAATCCAAAACGGCAAAACAGTAGCTTATTTGGATGGTCCTGCTGGCACTCAAGTCCCGCAATCGGTGGTGGACCGAATTTCGGAATCCTTGTTGCATCACAATGCAAACCGGTCTGGACGATTTGCCACGAGCCGCGAAGTCGATGCAGGCATGAAGCACGCGCATCAGGTCTTCGCCGATTTTCTCAACGCACCATGCCCTGAGTCGGTGGCTTTCGGTCCGAACATGACGTCGCTGACGCTTCAGTTCTCGCGAGCGATCGCTAAAGAATGGAAGGCTGGAGACCGGATTTTGGTATCGCAGCTGGATCACGACGCGAACTTTACGCCTTGGGTTTTGGCTGCCCAAGACAGGGGCGTGGAAGTTTGCCAAATCGCGGTGAACAAGCAGGATGTCACGTTGGACTTGGATTCGCTTCGCAGTTTATTGACGGACCGAACTCGGTTGGTCGCGGTGACTGCTGCTTCGAATGCGGTTGGCTCTTTGACTCCCGTCCGTCAAATTGCGGACATGGTCCACTCCGTGGGTGCAGAGCTATTTGTGGACGCAGTCCATTATGCTCCTCATAGAAGCGTTGATGTGTCCCAGTGGAATTGTGACTACCTAGTTTGCTCTGCCTATAAGTTCTTTGGTCCGCACATCGGCGTTCTTTACGGACGACCTGAGCGCATGATGCAGCTGACTCCTTACAAGCTGCGTCCCGCGCCGGACAGTTTACCCGTGCGTTGGATGACTGGCACTCAGAATCATGCATGCATCGCTGGCGCGGCTGCTGCCGTTGAATACATTGCATCGTTATCTGACAGTTCCACGACCTCGCCAGTCACAGCAACTCAAGTCTCGGCATCTGCGACTAGCTTGCGTGCGAAGCTGGTGGACGCAATGAATCAGATCCAAAATCACGAAATGCAATTGGTCCAAAGATTGATCGCTGGCCTCCAATCGATCTCGGGAGTCCAAATCTTTGGCATTGTTGAAGCGGCAAGGATGTCAGAACGAGCACCCACGGTTGCCTTTCGGTTGGATTCGATGAAGTCGATTGACGTGGCTCAGCGTTTGGGTGACGAAGGTGTTTTCGTTTGGCACGGAAACTACTATGCGTTACCTTTGACTACGGCTTTGGGAACGGAACCGGACGGAATGGTGCGTATCGGCTGCATGCACTACAACACTCAAGAAGAGATCGATCGGACGATTGATTTGATCCGCTCGATTTAATCGCCAGCTTGCTCGAGCGACAGAATGGGCCAGCGAGAAAGGCGTTGTATCTTTTTCGCTTCAGAATCGTTTGGAACAAACACAAAGCACTTTTCAAAAGGCACTCGGTGCAGTCTCAAATCGCCAGCGACTCGCCATTCTTGTTCCTGAGTCCAATCGTGCTTGCCACCGTGTGATGAGACGACTTGGCAGTAGACAAGCGAATCCGCGTCCCGGTGCTTTGCTTCTTCCGGCGAGATGTACTGAACTTGCTTTGCCCCTTGCTCGACCATCCAATCGAGATCAATCATCAGCCCATAAGGCTCCCAGTCCCATCTTCCTAAATGCGATTGAAATCGCCGCAGCGATGGCAGCTCATCAATAGGACGCTGCGAAAAACAGACCGTTTCCTGTTGGGAGCGTCTCAGGTCCGTTGTTCCGATCAATCGTTGCTGTTCCAGGATGCGAATCAAGGTGCCCATAGCACTTGGCTTGTCTGTCCAAGGCTGGTGCATGATTTCGTCGTGAAACTGCGATAGAGACTGATCGGGCCAAGGGCCACGTCGGGCCCGAGTGAAATGAATCAGGTATTTGCGATCGGATCGCTTTCGAAGTGTTGGCAGGCGGATCAGTAACTGCGAAGTGCCGGTGGTTCGATTGCGATATTGAGAAATATCTTCAATGATGTCATCGGGCTGGATTCCGGGAATCGCTGCGATCGCTTCATTCGCTTCTGTTGCCATGCTGGAGCTCGGAATGATCCAACCCACCGCTCCAGCATCGATCAAACGCCGCTGTACTTGCGAGGCGACCGGCTTGCTGCCGTTTGCAGCTTGGATCGTGATATAGGTTGAACCCGGTGGGATCTCTGGGGTTTCGAGTCGTTGATGAAGGAGTGTCTCGATAGCCCCACCCTTCCGTACAGAAAGTGCGAACAAATGATCCGACAAGAAAGCGATCGCCCGATCTTGGATCGATGGTCCAGGTTGAAAAGCTTCGGGCGATTCAGGAACAAAGTGGATTGTACCCAAACAGTGCAACACTTTGTTTTCAACGGCAGCGGCCGAGTCGTTGCTGCTTACGTTGCCGTTGCCCTGGCCATTGCCAACGACAAGCGACATCCATGCAACTTTCATACGACTGCATGCATGCTGGATAGCATGATAGTAAGGGGTGTCAGATGCAATCAGCACTACCCATCCTTGCTGGTGAGCAAGATGCAACGATGCCTGCAATGCAGCTTGCCAGTCTTGTTCTGCGAAGCCAAATTTGGTTTGCCGAGACGATGTGATACCGAGCAATCGCAGGTTGTCGAGTCTCTGAACTTCCGACTGAATCTGGAAGGCACCTTTGCCCATCAAGTGAACAAGTTGCTGAGCCCAAGGGACGGGGAAATGCTCCAAAGTGAGCGGAAACTTTTGCAATGTATTATCCCCTGCGATCAAAGATCCGTTTAGCTTTTCCATCGGAGCGTGGCAAGGTGCCTGTCAGCACTTCGGCAACTTGAAATCGGAGATTCAATTGCACCGAAAGCTTCTCGGAGATGGCGTTTGCAAGCGCCTTGCGTTCGGTATCCGTAGCCAAGCTGTTCGCTGTTTCAAATTCTAGAACTAGCTCGTCCAACGCGTTGGTTTTGGTGACCGTTAGTCGATAATCCGACACGTCGGAAAATGATCGCAAGATTGCATCGATGCTGGATGGGAACACGTTCACCCCACGAACTACCAGCATATCGTCAACGCGTCCTAGAACGCCACCTTCCAGGCGAACGAATCGGCTCGATGGGTTGTCGACTTGAACGGGGCGCACAAGGTCACCTGTGCGATACCGTAATACAGGGGCGCCGACTCGGCCAAGTGAAGTCATCACAAGCTCGAAGATCCCTTCGTCCTCGTGGGAGCGACCAGCGACAGGAATGAATTCGGCGATAAATTCACTTTCGATCACATGCAAGGCTTTTCCGTCTTTGGAGCCAAATCCCCAAGGCCCAATCTCCGTGGCGCCAGCATGGTCCATCACTTCAGCACCATACATGCGATGGATTTGATCGCGGATTGAAGGAACGCTTCCACCCGGCTCGCCTGCCACAAACACCTTCTTGATTGCCGATTTCGAAAGATCGATCCCTCGATCGAGAGCATCTTGAGCCAGATGCATTGCGTAGCTGGGGGTGCTAAAAAGAACCGTCGGTTGTGCTGCCAAAATCATATCGATCCTAGCGGCCGTCGACATGCCACCGCTTGGGATCACCATGCATCCGCGAGACAAGCACGCATCATGGGCGCTCCAGAAACCGATGAAAGGGCCGAACGAAAAGGCCATCAAGATACGGTCCGAAGGTTTGATCCCGCAAGCGTCCAGAACATATTGCCAAGTCTCGATCCACCAATCCCAATCTTGTTGAGTGTCCAAGATGACCATCGGGCGTCCACGCGTTCCGCTGGTGCGATGGTAACGGCGGTATGCAGAATCGCTTTGATAAGGTTCGGAGGCAAAAGTGTGATGAATTGCGACACCGCTCGGGTCCGATCCTAGCCAGTCAGATTTCTGCGACATCGGCATGCTTGCCCATTCGCTTAGGGAACTCAGTTGGAGCGCATGAGTGCCGAACTTTTCGCGGTAAAACTGATTCTGTGGTAAGACCGTAGCCAAAAGGCGGTTCAGTCTTTCCAGCTGGTGTCTTTCCAAATCAGATCGGTTTAGCTCAAGCATCACCTGACGTCGAGCTCGATTTTGTTCAAGATGTTCCATGACGTAACTTGCTGTCGATCCGAATCAGAGCGAACGGACTTCGTTTTTCTCGATTGAAATTCGTTTAAGCTCGACAAGAGGCACTGCTTCCTTAGATCGCGAACAACCATTGACGCAACTGGAGCAGCTTGATTTCGCATTGGTTTCGCGTGGTGCCTGTACAAGTCGTATCCAGAATACGATCCAGGATCGCAAAACAAGTGCTGCACAAAGAAGAACGACGAAGACTGCAATTGCGGTTTGAAGACTCATAACCATCATGTCCTTTCTGTCGTTAGCTGAATACTTTGAATGCGATCCAAGCGCCGATGTAGGCGAGAGTCGTCATGTACACGAATGAAAAAACGGGCCAACGCCAAGAATTCGTTTCACGTCGGATCGTCATTAAAGTTGCGGAACATTGAGCGCACAATGCGAAGAAGATCATGATGGACATCGCGGTCGCAAGGGAAAAGACTGGCCTGCCATCTGGCCACTGAGCGTCCTTCATTTGGGCTTGGAGACCTTCGCTTTCATGATCTTCGGCAGAGCCCAACGAATAGATGGTTCCCAGAGTTGAAATGATGACTTCTCGAGCAGGAAAAGAAGCGATTACAGCCACTCCGATCTTCCAATCCCAGCCCAAAGGTTTCACCGCAGGTTCGATGAATCGACCTGTTAAACCCAGGAAACTGTTTTCAATGAGCGAGCTTCTCAGCGCATTGACTCGGTCGGTTTCTTCAGCAATGGCTTGTCTGGTTCTTTCCAGTTCTCCGTCCAATTGCTCGAGTTTGGATGTTTCTTGGGATTCGGTGGCTTTGGCTTTCTGAGACTCCAACGAGGCAAGTTCGGACTGTTGTTTTTCAAGCGAGGATGTTGCAGCATCAACTTGATCGTGATCGCCGGGGAAATAGCCAGCGGCCCAAACCAAAACCGTTGTGCAAAAAATCAAAGTTCCAGCTCGGGTAACAAACGCGAGAACTCGTTCCCATACGCGCTGATAAATAACGTATGGCGATGGCCACTTGTAGGAATGCAATTCCATCAAAAAGGTAGCCGTCTCACCTGGGAAGAAGAACTTTTTAAGAATCCAAGCGACAGGAATTGCAACAATGGCACCGATCGATTGCATTCCTAGCAATACCAAACCTTGCAGCGAAACCCAACCTGCTGCGTAAGTCGTCGCAGGAACAAAAGCAGACACCATTAGGATATAGACCGGCATGCGTGCCGAGCAGCTCATGAGCGGGGCGATAAGCAGAGTAACCATTCGATCTTTTCGATTCTCGATAGTGCGGGTGGCCATAATGCCGGGTACTGCACAAGCAAAAGAAGACATTAAAGGGAGAAATGACTTCCCGCTGAGGCCGACCGAGGACATCAGCTTATCCATGACGAATGCAGCACGCGCCATATAGCCGCAGTCTTCTAAAACCGCGATGAAGAAAAATAGAATCGCAATTTGCGGCAAGAACATCAGCACGCCCCCCACGCCCGCGACAACCCCGTCCACAAAAAGGCTTCGCAGTGCACCTGGTGGCAGTACTCCTTCCACTTGGGCACCGATCCAACCTTGGAGCGTTTCGATTCCTTGCATCGGCAAAGCCGCAAAAAAGGTGATCGATTGAAAAACCAAAAACATGATCAGCACGAATACAAACATCCCAACCCAGCGATGAGTCAGCCATTTGTCCACTTTGTCGCTCCAAGAAACCGATTTGGATTCTCGCCGCGTGACCGCGCCCTCGATCGTGCGACGGATCCAAGCATAGCGAGTCTTGGTTTCGAACATTGGGACCTTGCAACCAGCTTCTGCTAAACGATTTCTCGAAGCTGCGATGCGATCATTGATCTCATGCAAACCGGATTGGCAAAGCGAACGTTGGTATTCGCCATCAGTGTCAATAAGCAGCCGATCCACTTGAAAGCGAAAAGACGACTTCCCTTGCGAGGCAAGCCAAGCCGCTAATTCTTCCGCTTCCGTGTGAAAAGCAGCCGGAAATTGAGCCCGAGCAAACTGGCTTGGGTGGATCTGGTCCGGCGGGGATAACAACAAACGTTCAATAGCTTCGCGAACCAGTTCAATTCCTTTGCGTTTATTGGCAGAGGTGCAAACCACTGGCACCCCGAGACGCTTCGATAGCAACCCCGCGTCGACCTTGATACCCTCTGATTCCACTCGGTCCCACATATTGAAAACAACAAGTACGGGTAACCCAAGTTCATAGACCTGGCTAAACAGATACAAGTTCCGCTCGATATTGGCGGCATCCAAGATCACCACGGCTAGTTCTGGTTTGGCCTGGTTCGGAAATGTACCCGTTAGCACGTTCACCGCGACCGCTTCGTCCGCGGACCTCGCTGCAAGCGAATAAGTTCCAGGCAGGTCGATCACATCGACTGTCAATTGGGAGCCTGTAAGACGCCCGACTTTTTGTTCTACAGTAACACCGGGATAATTGCCGACCCTGGCGTTCATGCCGCACAAAGCATTAAACAAGCTGCTTTTACCAGTGTTTGGATTACCGATCAACGCCACGGTTCTTAGGAGTGGGGGCGTCGAAGAAGCAGACTCGTTCCCTAGCATTATTCTGTCCGGGCAATTTGTACGCGTGCTGCTTCCGTTTTTCGAAGGCTGATACGGTAGCCTTGAACCGAAAATTCAATTGGATCACCCATAGGAGCTTTACCAATCATGGTTATGGGCTCCCCATCGATAATTCCCATTTCCATGAGCCTGCTGGCCAGTACATCATTTCCCAAGACTTCGGTAATTTCGGCAGTCTCGCCCTGGCCGAGTTCGTCGAGACGCATGGTTCAATCACGCTAGCTGTTGGTGGGAACAACAAAGATGTCCGCCGAGTCACCCAACCGAAGGCTAATTCGCCTGCCTTCGATGCAAATCAAACAAGGTTCTCCGCGACACACCATGCGAACATTGCAGCCTTGCCGAATGCCCAGTTCTTCCAGACGTTGAACTTGGCACGGACGCCCGCACATTTCGACGATGGTGCCTTCGGAGTCGCAAGGCAGGAATTCAATTGGGAGGGGGACCGAGTCAGTGATCATAAAACCACGGAGTTGGGGTTAAGCTTCATCTTTTGAAACCAAAGTCGCTTTGCCATCGAGCATTCCTTGCTAACAAGCACTCTTCTATCGGGCTGTTCATCCAGATCGGCGTTTTGGCCAATCTTTATTGAGACTCGATTTCAATAGCGACACAATGAATCATACCCCGCTTGGGCAGTCGTGAAAAGCTGGCATCCACCCTTTTCGCCCTAGATCGGAAATCTTTTTCACATTTCTGGCTGTGAAAAAGCCTTTATGCTTGGGGAGGAAACCGTCAACTTTTGAAAAACGAGCGTGATTTCCTAGAAAGCGGCACTACAAAAGACGATGACGAGGAGGGAACATGGCAGTGGTCAAACGGCAAAGTCGCTTTTTTCGCGAAGGGAGTCGCGATTAGAAGGTTTTGCCCGATTCGTTTATTTTGAATCTCGTCTTGCGGATTCTTTGAGGACGAAGTCATTTTGAAACTGTCAACGATGGCTTTTTTTTAGTAAACTCCTGCTAGTTTCAACGTTGCGAAAGATTTTAAGGTGCTTGGATTCGAGCATCGAAAGAAGTCGAAAGGCAATAGTAGAGTGCAACAACCGCAGGCCAACAAAAAAACATTTTACGATCGATGGGGATGGCTTGTCCTCATTGCAAGCTTAACTTGCGTTCCTTTCGCATTCTTTGGCGCCGGCAAAGCGATTCAAAGCAATGTCAACAAAGTAGAGGATTGGCTCCCCAAGTCGTTTCCTGAAACCAAGGAACTGGCTTGGTTTCGAACCAACTTTCCTTCGGATCAGTTCATTTTGGTCAGTTGGGAAGGATGCCAACTTGGTGAAGATCCAGCATTGGGGGCAGACGGCGACGATCCTCGTATTGCCAAGTTAGCCGAATTGGTTGCACCGAAAGAGGTGGATCCTAACGATCTGGATGCGGTCGAGGCCAAGAAATTCTTCAAGTCGGTATCCACGGGTCGTATGCTATTGGACCAGTTGACTCAGGGATCGATGGATTATCCCGCGGCTGTCGAACGGCTGAAGGGGTCAGTCTTGGGTCCGGATGGACGACAAACGTGCGTTATTGTATCGCTTGATCCTGAAACCACTTCCAAGTTGAAACCCATTCTTGGTCGCGGTCAAATGCGGATCTTTCGTCCCAACATCCCGCCGGGGGTCCTTAGGAGACTAATTGCCCGAGCTGGAATCGAAGAAGACAAGCTTCACCTGGGGGGGCCCCCTGTAGACAACATTGCCATTGATGAAGAAGGGGAGAAAACCCTTATTCGGCTGGCTGGATTTTCAGGGCTGCTTGGTTTGGGATTGGCCTGGTGGTCACTCCGAAGTGTTGTTTTGACCATGATTGTTTTTGGTTGTTCCGTTTCGAGCGCAGCCGCTTCGCTGGGAATGATCTGGGCGACTGGCGAAACAGTGGATGCAATTGTCCTGTCCATGCCTTCGTTGGTTTACGTCCTGAGTATTTCCGGGGCTGTTCACTTTATCAACTACTACAAAGACGCGGTTCGTGAAGGGGGACTGAAGGGTGCCACCGAGCGGGCCGTGATCCATTCCTTAAAGCCGGCAATCCTGTGCTCGACCACCACGGCCCTGGGCTTGCTGTCATTATGTGCATCCGAACTGACACCAATTCGCAAATTTGGCTTCTATGCTGCGACGGGTGTCATGATTCTTTTGGTGGTTTTGTACCTGCTCCTGCCTTCAGCCCTTCACATCATTCGTTACGCAAGGAGATGGGTTGTTTCGCCAGAGTCTGCGAAACAAGCCGAGCTTTCTCGCCTTGCAAGTGCTAACACCCAGTCCAAAGCTGAGATTCTTTGGGGCGTCATTGCTCGCTTTATCGTTCGTAACCACTTTGGTGTTGCCGCTTGCAGTGTTTTAGTGACAGCGGCCATCGGTTTCGGTTTAACTCGGACAAGGACGAGCATCGACTTGCTCGAACTATTTGACTCGAATGCAAAGATCCTCAGGGATTACCGTTGGCTCGAAAAAAATCTCGGAATGTTGGTTCCCCTGGAGATTGTGATCCAATTCGACCCTGAAAGCATCGCCAAAACTGCCGAAACGAAGGCCGAAGAAGAGCCTTCGGACGCAAATTCAAGTGAACGTTCAACCGTCGAAGATCCAACCAAACTGACGTTCCTGGAAAGAATGGAGACAACCATCCAAATTCAGGAAGCAATCACCAATCGGTTCGGTGAGAAAGGGGAGAATATTGTTGGGCGTAGCATATCGGCAGCAACCTTCGCACCCAGCCTGCCCGCAAAGGGGCTAAGCACGTCTCAGTACCTTCAAAGGATGCTGTACAACAAGGGACTGGAAAGCAAACGAGACGAATTGATCAAGTCCGGGTTTTTGCGTGTGGATTCCTCCACGGGCGCGGAACTATGGCGAATTAGCTTGCGAGTTGCTGCATTTGAAGGGGTCGACTACGGTCAATTTGTGCACGAGCTTCGCGATGCCGTATCCCCAATCGTAGATGCTCATATCGACCGAGTTCGCATCCTAAAGCAGATTTCAGCATGGTCGGGCGACAACAAGTTCAACGGCAAAAATGTATTGATATGGGACCCAGCCCCTGCTCCAGCATCGGTGAATGGAATCGCTAACGATACTTCCAGCAGAATTAACAGCGTCACCAAACAGCGGTCCGACGAGATTTCGTCGCTGCTGACCAAATCAAGGCTCAAGGTTACGCGAGGCTCCATTGATCCGTCCAGTATGCCTTTGGTGCAAATCCAGAAGCTGGGTGAATACGACGCGATTGTTCTTACGGGAGCGTTTTCGGATGGTGATATTGGAACATTGGGTGTCACGCTCGGAAAGGTGATTGACTTGCAAGCAAACGATCCGGCAACTCCCAAACACTGGGTTTCGTCCACTTACACGGGCGTTGTTCCGATCGTCTACAAAGCTCAGCGGGCATTGCTTCAGAGCCTTGTCGAAAGCACTCTTTGGTCATTTTTAACGATCACGCCGTTGATGATGTTTGTAACGCGAAGCTTCCGAGCTGGAATGGTCGCAATGATCCCCAACGTTGTGCCAGTTGTCGTCATCTTCGGACTGATGGGCTGGCTGAATATCGCAATTGATATTGGGTCGATGATGACGGCCAGTATCGCATTAGGAGTTGCCGTTGACGACACTATCCACTTTTTGTCCTGGTTTCGCGAGGATTTGAAGAAGTGCGGAAATCGGCAGCAGGCGATTATTGACTGCTACAGCCGCTGTGCGACACCAACGCTACAAGCAGCGTGCATCAGTGGCATTGGACTGTCTGTTTTTGCGTTCAGCACCTTTACTCCGACACAGCGGTTCGGCTGGCTCATGTTGACCATTCTGGTTGCCGGGGTAGTCGCAGAACTCATTCTGTTGCCGGCTATTCTTGCCGGTCCACTTGGGAGAACATTTGATCTCAAGTCGTCGCGTCACAACACGGCTTCTCGCTTCATGTTGATCATGAAGTACGAGCTCAGGCGGCGTTTCGATCGGAGTTCGAAACCGTCAATGGGCACGGACGGCAAATTGCGGAATGCGGCCTGAATGAAATGGAATCACAGGTCTTAAACGGGCCTGGGATTTCAAAGAGATCGATGCCTGGGCACTTTTGCAGGCAAGCCGAGATAGAATTCCTTCGTCTATCGTTACGAAGGCGACTGACTCTAGAAGGCTTTTTTTCCGAAGAACCCGTTCCCTCTAGCAGTGCGATGGGAACGGGACATTTGTTTCTGTTGAGCTAGGACAATCGAAAGATGTCCTAGCTTTTTCCACCATCTCTAGCGAGCTCGTGAATGAACCCGCAAGAACAGGTTACGAGTTCTTGAAAACGTCCGAAGCGATTCCGTCCAAATAATCCATATCGGAATCATCTGAACCGGCTGAACTCAAATAGTCTGCTAACGACTCGAATTCATCGGCCTTATCTGTCGAAAGTCGTGGCCCCATGGCTGCGAAGTCAAAGCCACTGCTCGTTCGCTTCTTAAGGAACGGAGTGTCGATCACCAAGTAGGATGAACTTTCGGAATCCTTTTCAACAGCAGGGGAGGCAATCGAGGAGGCTCCTTCGCCTTCGCCCGCACTCGTTCCACCGCGATTATTGAGATGGTTGATTACCAAAAGTGCGTCTAGTGGGGAGAGGTAGGAGTCTCCGTTGACATCCAAATAGTAACCGTTGGAACCGGATTCGCCGCTCGCACCGCCACTAGAACCACCGCCCAAAAATCCCGAGCTTCCCGTGTTCATCGAATTGACAAGGATCAGAACATCAATCGGGGAAACGAATCCATCATTGTTGACGTCATAGGGATTCGCAAAGTTCATGAACCCGTTACCGCCAGTACCACCAGTACCACCAGTACCACCGGTGCCGCCAGTTCCACCAGTTGCAGCAGTGATCACGACCGAATCGCTCAAATATCGAATCTGATTCGGTGTCAACGGCGTGGTTGGATCAAAAACCAAGCTGTCATGGAATGGCTTAACATCGGCTGGGTCACCCAAGAAGTTCGCAGTACCAACTGCTTTTGCCGTCAGGGTAACGATCCACTGAAGCTTCTCGCCTCGACCCACTGGAGTGCTTTGGTCCGCTTGGATTGACCCTAGCTCGTTGATCAATCCAGGGATTCGAATATCACCTGAAATGATGGCTTGCCCAGTAACGGGATCAACTGGATTGTAAAGCGGGTCGAAAGCTACGGCAAAGCCTAGCTGGTTGGTGCTTGTGTTGACCGAAACCAATTGGCTGTTGTACAAAATGTCTTGGAAGGCGGCGAACACACCAAACCGAGCCGCAACCGTTCGAACGTCTTCGACGTAGCCACGCAACTGGAAGGTGTCCCCAACTCGCACTTGCTCAAGCGGTGCACCAGTTGTGTCCGTCACGCTCAACTTGAGCTGGATGATGTCATCGGCTGTACCGTTACCGACGTGAACGGTAACTGTAGCAGTCGATCGGAATCCTCGATCATCGACAATCGTGTAAGTGAACTGATCAACACCTACGAAACCAGTGTTCGATGCGTAGGTTACCGTGTCATCTGCAAAGTTGGTAGGTGTGTTGTTGGTGTTGATGTTGACTTGGCCGCTTATAGGCTGAGTCACAGAAGTTAGACGAATCGGTGGCTGTGTACCACTGATGTCGTTGGTCAACACATCGATGTTGAACGGTGTCGCGGCAACCAAGTTGAAACGAGTGTCGTCGACAGCGAACGGGAAGTTGACTCCGTTTGGTACAATTTCCAAGGTCGATCGACCATATCGAACCTGTTCGACTGGAACACGGGTCGTAGGTGTGTTGTAGAAAGTAATTTCGGAGTTCGGCAAATCGTCGGCGGGATCACCGACAAACTCTGCAATACCGGCGGATGAAGCTGTGAATCGCATCTTCGCGACTGCAACTGCGCCCGGGCGGTTGAAAGATTGCACGTTTCCGATGAAGCCACCCAACTCATTGATCAAACCAGGTACCCCTGCAGCGCCAGTGGTTCCAGAAAGGTAAGGATCGAAGAAGGTGACGTCAAAGTCGAAATCGCCACCGGTGGGTGCTAGAGGAGTTACCAGACCCGAGCTATAAAGAACATCTAAATACGCGGAGTAAACCCCGGGACTTGTAACGATTCGAGGCGGTGTTTCGGCGACTCCCTTTTCAGGACGCAAATCGTCTACAAAAGCGAAAACCTCAAATACCTCACCTTGCTTGATTTCGGTGATGCGATCGCCAGCCAGATTTCGGAACTCGAAGGTGAACGCCACATCGTCATCTAGACGGTCGGCTTGCAGAGTGTGAACCGTAATGTTGGCGGTGCTTGTCTTACCCGTCGCATCCGTGGCTGTGTACCGGAAAGTTTCTGTTCCGCCGAAGCCTCTTCGAGGCGTGTAGCGAATGCTTTGTCCGCCGGACCCAATCGTAACGGCCCCACCCTTGTCTGGGTTGGTGACGCTAGAAATCACCAGAGCGCCGCCACGACCTTCAACGTCATTGACGAGAACATTGAGAGGGAAACCGGTCGAGTTCGTAGGAAGATCAAACGAATCGTCTACTGCTACGGGGTCGACAAATTGCAAGATAACATTGGTCGAAACCGTTGTGGTTTCACGTCGTCCTGAGGCACTTGTTGCAGTGTAAGTAAAGGTTTCTCGCCCCACAAAGCTCAGAGCTGGTGAATAAAGAAGTCCAAGACCATTTGAATCAATAACAACTCTGCCTCCGTTGCTGCCAACACTCACGGCCGTAATACGCCATGGGTCATTCGGCAATTGGAAGTCGTTTGCAAGAACATCCAAAGGATTCAAAAGACTATTTCGAGCGACCGTAAATGCATCGGGCTGAAGAAGGGCCCGAGGACCATCGACAATCGAGAACGCGTAATCTTCGACTTCACCGGTAGTGGAGCGCCCTGTAGGTTGCAATCCACGATCTTGCGACAGCCGGAATCGAGCGAATGCTGTGGAAACTGCGTTCGCAGGTGTCGTAAACGTGATGTTCATCGGGCCGTTGGAAGCCGGAACGTCCGTTGCGATCTGCTCGCCGGATTCCCAAGTTCCATTGCCATTAAAGTCAATCCAACCCTGCAAGAAGGCAGACGACCCATCGCTGTTCGTAATATTGACTTGAATCAAATTCGAGCGATCGCCGCGTACGATCGGCGCCAAAACTACAACTCCATCTTCATCGTCTAGGACAAGTCCGTTGATTCCCAAAGGCCCGTTGGTGTCGTCACCGGTTGCATTTGCAGACGGCCGTCCATCTTGTTCGGAATCCCAATTGGTTCCAAGTCGTAGATTTGGGGACTGACCATGGTACGCGCCATTGGCGGCTCGTGTGGTCGGGTATGGAGCTGGAGCATCGCCCCAGTCCGACGACTCAAAATTACCGAAGTTGTATCCGGCAAGTGGGGTGACCCCATCATAGTTGACAACAAATTCGAAGGAACTTGCCGGACCAGGATACGTTTGAACAAAGCCGGGTTCGACGACTTCTCGAATCGCGTAAAAACCAGCGGACGGAGGTGTCAGTCTGTAGGATCCGTCAGCGGCGGTGATGCTAGATGGCTCACCAAGATCAGGCCGATCATCGCCGTCCAAGTCCAGGTAAATGTAAACACCCGACAATGTTGGTTCGCCGCTATCGCGAATTCCGTCACCGTTCAAGTCATTCCACTTGAAACCGGTGGATGTAGTCGTCGGCCTGTTGGCGCCGAAGTTGACCGAAGCGGTCTGGCCGTTCGCAACGGTTACTCTCGTGAACCCGTTAACAGGCGCTGTTGAAACCCATCCGGTTTGCAAAACACTTCGGATGTTGAAGCTTCCAGCCGGTACGCGAAGGCTGTAAGTTCCGTTTGCCCCTGTAACCGTTGAAGTATCGCCCGAATCGAGAACTGCATTGCCATTGATGTCTGCATAGATAGTCCAACCAGCTAACCCAACATCATTGCTATCTTGACGTCCATTTCGGTTTACGTCGTTGAAATTGATCCCCGTAACGGTTGCGCCTACAGTCCCCGTAGCGAGATTGAACGCCATCGTTCCTGCATGATTCACGGTTCCCGTGTAAGGCTCAGCTCGCGAATATCGGTCCCGACCGAAATCGATATCAACGTCATCGGGTGTGCCGAAAATGCCGTCTGGCCCAACGCTGTACAGTGTTTGAGAAAACGGCCCCGAACCCGAATCCATCGTCTGACGATTCAGATTGCCAGAATCTTGATGCTTTGCACCAAAAAAGTGACCAGCTTCGTGAGAAATGATCAGCGCCAAAGCCGTTGAAACCATATCGCTCAATGTGGAGGTTGCAGAGCGCGGTATGAATCGGGCGTCATTTGCAGCCAGAATGGCCGCATCCGTATCCAATGGCAAGAAAATTTCTGCAGGCATAACTACAGCGGTTTCACGCCGATCGAAGTTCCCTACGTCGACACTTTGAGCAATTCCAATCGTCGCGATCGGAAACTCTGCTACCGATCCACCCACCAGAATGCGAGAAACGTTAGGCTGTCCCCATGGGTCGGCATGGTCACGACTGTTGCGGATATCAATATCAAAAGCACCTGCTCGTCCGTCTTGACCAAAGTAGCCATTACCACCAGTTGAGGGAAGCGAACCAATATAGTCCTCTCTGACCTTCGCGATGATCTTATTGATCAGATCATTCTCGTCCGCTGCAGTGAACCCAAATGGCTCTAAGGTCTCAATCAAAGATGGGATTCGCGAAGTCAACGCAGGACCACCGAAAACTGCTGGATTCACAATGGAGCCGTCGAAATCCAAATACAAGATCTGCTTTGTTCCAATTGGCTCGCTCTCAATGGAGTTTCTTTGTGCTCTCAATCGCATCGAATAAGCGTTGTTGCCGTCAGAAACTCGGATGAAATAACGTCCGGTTGCAGTGATCGTTAAAGCCAATGCGGCTTCCGAGGTTGTGTCCACCAAAGGGGAAGATGGTGGATAATACAATGTGGATGCATTGACCGTGGAGCCCATCACTTCGCTACCCGAAGCGTCTAGCAATGCAACGTCCCATGTTCCAGCCACGCCTGAATTCAGCCCGATGTCAAGAATGTCACCTGCCCGAAGGTCTACGGCGAAGTAATCTTCGTCGTAGATATTGTTAGCGATGTTGTTGAACGTTTGGCCGGAAACAATGACCACGTTGTTTTGCGTCGGCAGAGTGCCGAGAGGCAAAACCTGAGCTTGATTTCGAACGTTGTTCGGCTCAATTTCGCTCGTCGAAAAAGGAGCGTTGTTCTCTCCACTTGGACTGGATCGACCACCGCCGCCATTGTTCAAGGGGTCGCCGTACTGCTGGATGGATCTTTGTGCGTACTGTGCCGCTGTGATCGTAGGTGGAAGGTAGGCGGTTGCCCTTCCAATTGGGGGATAGTAGAGTCCGTTGATATCGGTTGCCATCAACCGACGATCTTCGAGTGACTCCAGAACTAACTTTCGTTTGGCTGCAACGCCTTTAGCAGTTGGCTTGATTTTCTTGGATCTAGCGCCGAACGTGCGAACCTTTGTCATGACTTACCCAGCAATTGAAGAAAGGTGATTAAATGAGGCTCTCGAAATCCATTCATTCCTGCAAAGACAACGTTAGTATATTTTTTGCAGGGACTCACAAAGCCGTTTCCATCGTAATTCGACCGCGATGCGTGTCAACAAAACGTCTCTTTCGGATGCGATTGTAACTCTAATAGTTCCCCTACTTTACGCAGCATTCTCGTTAAACTCGTCAGGAACCGTCGCGTCCAAGGATAGGCAGGTTCGAAACGCAACCATGCTTTGCGATGGAAAATCGTGATAGACGTCAAATCCGTCACCCTGAAGACGCGATTTTGGACGGGTTGCGAAGATAGCTCTGGATTTAAAACAAATTTGAAAAAGTGGTCAAATATTCCATTTTCGATTTTGGAGAGGAGCATATCGGTCGCATTTTCACTCCGATATCGCAAGAACTGCTGCAAATCATTCAGCAGCCTTGCAACCTGTTGGCACGGTAGGATGGCACCAAAAACACGGCTAAAAGATTGCGAGTCTTGGCAATGTTTCCCTTGCTGATTGCAAAAATCGGAGCTAATTCGAGGTTGGAATTTGCTCCAATTCATGGCATTTTGAAGGCCTAGCTCAGTAGACTTGCAACGATCGCCGCCACCAGCACTTCTGCCACGGAATCCACCGCGATCTTCGCCTCGAGCGGATCATCGATGCCGGCGGCAGAGAATTCTACAAGGTAGACGGTAGATTCAGTCGAGAGTAGCAGCTACGCAGAAAATCGAATGTTACCCGGTTTGGCATCGAAATAGAAAATGCATTCGAGTTCATCGAGCAGACTTTCGACCTTATCCCAGTCAGCGTCGAACAGTTCAGCGGTTTCCTCTCGCCAATCTCGGATTACTTCCGCAGAGAAATCGGGCGATTGGTCGACGTATGCCTTTGCAAAGTCGAGAATGCATGGCGGGAAGACAACTGTCATTTCGACGATTTGTTTGGTATCGTCGAAGTCGACGAGGATAGGGATGGCGAAGCCTTGAATTTCGACGATCGAGCGCTCCTGGAGTCGCAAATACGCGTCTCTTTCACGGATGTACGAGTCTCGGCGCTCGAGAGATTTGATAGCGGTTTGTCGATCGGACTCCCAGACGGCACCGTCGTTGCCATCCCCGAGGAACCTCATCGGCGAACTTCTACGTTGCTTGGCGTAAACGGACGCAATAGCCATTTACGATTTCGGAGGTTGGACAAGCCCAATAACGCTTTATCGAATGGTTATTCGTCTCAAGTTCGCGGATGGTTGGTAATTGGCGGAGTCAAGCACGAACTGGCCCAAGTTGGTCCTGACTTTTGCATACTACGCGAACCGCTGTCCACTGATCTCTCGATTTCGGACACACCCGAAGCCGAATTGACGATCGAAGTCGACGGAGACCCTCGGACTGTCGCCGTCAATTTGTTGGTTAACCAAAAGTTATACTCCAAACAGTTGCGATTTTGTCGTGTCGAAGCTGCTTAATCCACTTGTTCAATAAGGCCGCGTTCTGTTGATCGCGGAAAGACGCTAAGCGACTCTGTTCACGAGACACGTGGATTGCAACCGGCTTGCGATGGCCGGTAGGGAGAGAATAAGGTGCCAGGAGTCGTTGATTGATGGTCGATCTCACCAAAACCCCTTATCTCGACTGGTTCGAGAAGGCAGAACTGGGGTCGTAAGGTCTGGCTACTCCGTTTGATTGGTATCTTCAGTCGTTGTCGCCCGTTGACATGGTCCACACTGAATGTCCAGTTTTTGGATTTTGAAGACGGATACGAAGTTGTTCTCAATCCCCAAAACGAAACGAGGTGAACTCGTTTTCGGAGCTCACCTCGGTTCTCGATTGACTAGCAAATAAGTAGCGGGCTTCTATCGACGATCGCCGCCGCCGCTACGTCCGCCGCCGCCACCGCTGCGACCACCGCCGCCGCCGCTGCGTCCGCCGCCACCGCTGCGTCCACCACCGCCTCCGCCGCCACCACTTCGGCCACGGAATCCACCGCGATCTCCGCCTCGGTCAGATCGTGGCCGGCTGCTTCCGCCGCCTGAACTAGTACGTTCTGGGCGGTCCCCTCTTTCTTCGAACGGACGGTCTGGATTTGGCTCGCCGTCTTCGCCCAAATCATCCCCTTCAGCGTCCTCGTTACTAGCGAATTCGTCTTCGATTCCTAGTTCTTCCAGAGCTCGGCGCCGGGAAAGCTTCACGCGATCGTTGTCGTCGATATCGATCACGATTACCTTCATCGTGTCACCGACTTTGCAAACCGAATCGACGCTCGCAACATATCCACTGGATAGTTCGCTGATGTGACACAAGCCGTCTTTCCCAGGAAGGATTTCTACGAAGGCTCCGAAATCGCGAACGCTGGAGACTGTGCCGTCATAAATCTTTCCGATTTGAACAGTTGCCGTGCAAGCTTCTACACGCGACAGTGCAACGCGTGCACCTTCCGCATCGGAGCAAGCCACGGTTACATTGCCTTCATCATCCACGTCGATGGTTGCTCCGGTATCTTCTTGAATGGAGCGGATATTTTTACCACCAGGGCCGATCAGTGCGCCAATCTTTTCCGAATCAATTTTGGTTCGAAGAAGTCTTGGTGCATAGCGGCTGGTTTCGCTGCGTGGGCGTGGAATGCAAGTCAACATTTTGCGAAGAATCTCAATCCTGGCTTCTTTCGCTTGCTTCAACGATGCACGAATGATTTCTTCGTTGATTCCATCGATCTTGAGATCCAACTGAATGCCTGTGATTCCGTTTTGAGTTCCCGAAATCTTGAAGTCCATGTCGCCATGATGATCTTCGTCACCCAAAATGTCTGTCAAAAGAACAAACTGGTCCGGTTCGCGAACCAATCCGATGCTGATACCAGCAACAGGGTTGGTGATTGGAACACCGGCAGCCATCAAGCCTAGGCAACCGCCGCACACGCTGGCCATCGAGGAGGAGCCATTGCTTTCCAAGATGTCGCTGATCAAACGAATAGTGTAGGGGAAATCGTCTGGGTCTGGCAAAACGGGTTCTAGCGAACGTTCTGCAAGCATGCCGTGGCCAATTTCTCGGCGACCTGGTGCTCGGATAGGCTTGCACTCACCCACGGAAAACGATGGGAAATTGTAGTCCAGCATGAATTTCTTGCTGTACTCTTCGACCAATCCATCGACGCGTTGCTCATCGCGAGGCGTGCCAAGCGTGACCGTCACAAAAGCTTGTGTTTCACCACGTTGGAACAAAGCGGTCCCGTGGGTTCTTGGGAGCAAATCGGTTTCGCAATGAATAGCGCGAAGGCTCTTGCTATCGCGGCCATCCGAACGCATTCCTGCCAAAATAGAATCTCGCACAACTCGGTTTTCAAGCGTGTGCCAAGCGCGGTAGAACGTGTCTTTACTGACCGCTCCTTCGGCTGCAGGATCTGGGATCATTTCCGCGAATGCAGCTTCACGAAGAACATTGCAAGCGTCGTTTCGAGCTTGCTTGCCTTCGGTTTGCTTGGCGGCCTTGAATCGGTCGTAATAAGCGGTTCGCAGCTTTGCAACCAGTTCCGAATCGTCAGCCACAGCGAAAGTGACCTTGGTCGGCTTAATCTTTTCGAACAGCTCTCGCTGCAAGTCGATGACTTCGCGACAAATTCCGTGAGCAAACTTGATCGCATCCAGCATCTCGTTCTCAGGAATTTCTTGGGCGAAGCCCTCGATCATGACAACTTCGCGGTCGTTTGCGGAAACGATCATGTCCAGATCGCTTTCTTCCAACTGAGCGTGCGTTGGGAACGCTACAAAATTTCCACCAACTCGACCGATACGCGTCGAAGCGATCGGACCGGTGAATGGAAGTGAGCTTACGAACAAAGCACATGCGGCCCCGTTCATCCCAAGAACGTCTGCATCGTTTTGAATATCGCTGCTGAGAACGATCGATTGCACTTGAACTTCATCGCGAAATCCTTCTGGAAACAAAGGCCGAATCGGTCGATCGACCAAGCGGCTTGTCAAAGTTTCCTTGGTGGTGGGGCGTGTTTCTCGCTTCAAGAAACCACCGGGGAATTTGCCCGCAGCCGCAAATCGTTCACGATAATCGCAAGTTAGCGGGAAAAAATCCGTTCCGGGGCGCGATGGGCCCGTGGATACCGCGTTGATAACAACCGTGTCACCATACTGGCACAAAACGCACGACGTGGCTTGCTTGGCGAGCTGGCCTGTTTCAAAAGCCAAGACGGAATCGCCGATTTTCTTTTCTACTCGAATCTTCACTACATTCACTTCCTTAACAAAAAACAAAAGGCCTCATGCACAAGCTAACGGAGATTGAGCCCTAACACGAATTGCAGGGGGCTCTCAAACTTCCTGAGTCACTTCGACTAAGGGAATGGCTGAGACACACAAAAGAGAAATTCAACACACTACAAAAACCACGACAAAAGACGGACATTTCGTCCGCCCAACTACACTGACGCCAAGGCATGCTTACAAAGTGCTCGAAGCCAAGGCGACAAACCATCATCAAAAATGAAAAACAAAAGGCCGGTTCGAGAACCAGCCTAAGAGAAATGCAATTACTTTCGGATATTCAATCTGCTGATCAGATTCAAATATCGCTGAGGATCATGCTTGCGAACATAATCCAGCAAGGATCGCCGCTTGCTAACCATTCGCAAAAGGCCCCGTCGGCTCGAGTAATCTCGGACTGCGCCTCGCATATGCTCGGTCATTCCGTTGATACGCTCCGTCAACATGGCAATTTGCACATCGGGAGAACCATTGTCCGCTTCATGCGTTCGGAACTGGCTTAGGATTTCTTGTTTGCGTTCTTTGGTAACGGTCATCTAAAGACAAACTCTCATCTTCTTGCTACAAAAGCCTCAGGAACCACCTTTCGGCCACTCTAATTAACAGGGAAGTCGGAAAGAATAGCGGCTTTTGGAACTTATGCAACGCCAATTGAGCATCTGTCGGGTTTAGAATGTGTCCACTTGAAAAGTCCGCCTACGAAACCTACCAGCAGGTGCAGGACTGAACCTTGACGCAGCCCGTTTATACCCCATAGGCCTTTCCCTGTATCGCCAACGCCATTCTGCTTTCCTAATTCTGGCTACTTAAAATAATGTCATTCTTGAACACCATTCGTATCGCCATTCGCGCTCTTTCAAAAAACAAGCTCCGGGCCGGTTTGACCATACTGGGGGTGGTCATTGGGATTGCAGCGGTAACAGCCATGGTTTCGATCGGCATGTCGGCAAGCGAATTGGTTCAAGGCGAATTTCGAAACTTGGGGACGAACGTGATTGTTCTTGCGCCCGGAAACCGTCGAGGTGGTCGAGCTGCTCAGATTCCAACGCTAACCGCAGCGGACGTGCAAGCGATTCGACGCGAATGCCCCAGCACCCTGGGCGCGACCCCCATTGTTGGTTCGTCGGGACAAGTGATTTCAGGAAACAACAATTGCCGCCCCAGGGAGCTGGTTGGCGTGGGGGCGGATTATCTGCTGGTTCGCAACTGGCAAATTCGACTCGGGGCATTTTTCTCAGACGGCGACATTAATAATTCAAATAAGGTGTGCGTGGTGGGGCAAACGGTGGTGAAGAAGCTGTTTCAGACAGCAAACCCGATCGGCCAAACCGTGCGAATCAAGAATATTCCCTTTGAGATCGTTGGGGTTTTGGCCAGTAAAGGGGCGAACATTGTCGGGGACGACCAAGACGACGTTGTTCTGATGCCTTATACGACGGTCCGGAAACGGCTCCAGGGTAGCAATTTCAACAATATTGACGTCGCTTTGATTTCCGCCAAGAGCGGAGAACTCATGGGGCAGGCCGAGCAAGAAATCGAGTCCCTGATGATGGATAGGCATCGAATTGCACTGGGCCAGCAACCGGACTTTGAGGTCGCTAACACGACGGAGATTGCCGGCGCCTTCAGCATGGTTACTGGTACGCTGACAGCCATGCTGGCTTCGATCGCTGGTATTTCTCTTGTTGTTGGTGGGGTTGGGATCATGAACATTATGTTGGTCTCGGTCACGGAGCGAACACGCGAAATCGGTATTCGTATGGCGGTTGGAGCTCGTCCACGCGACATCCTGATGCAATTCCTGGTCGAATCGATGGTGCTGTCGGTTATTGGTGGAGCCATCGGGGTTGCTCTCGGAGTGGCCGGTTCTGTTTCTCTGACTGTTTTTATCAACGCAATTTCGAACGGTCGCGATTGGCCGATTATCATCAGTCAAGCCGCTGCAATCGTTAGTCTCCTTTTTTCCGCTGCGGTCGGTATCGGGTTTGGGTTTTATCCTGCTTGGCGAGCCAGTCGACTTGACCCAATCGATGCCCTTAGATACGAGTAACGTTTGACAAGACCGCGTTAGCAGTCCAACATAGAACATCCGGAAATTGGCTTTTGAGGAATCAAGATTTGTAGGGCTGTGTGAACGACGAAGAGGAACTGATACAGTCTGCGCTAGCTGGCAACAGCTCTGCTTTCGAAGTCTTGGTGACTCGGTATCAGGATCGTTTGTATACTGCCATGATCAGCGTCGTTGGCAGCACGGACGAAGCCGAAGATGTCGTCCAAGAAGCGTTTATCCAAGCCTACCTCAAGCTGGACACCTTTCAGCAGAACAGCCGCTTCTTCACCTGGGTGTACCGAATCGCATTCAATTTTGCATTGGCCCGACGTCGACGCCACCGCGGTCACCTTTCATTGGACGAAGGACGGGAGCTTGCCGGCTCAGAACCAACTTCCAAAATAGAGTCACCGGATGAGCGCATGACTCGAACGGAGGATGTGACTCTTGTTCATCAAGCGTTGGCATTGCTGACCGAAGACCATCGATCCATTTTGGTGTTAAGAGAAATGGAAGATATGGCCTACGAAGAGATCGCCGAAGTACTGTCGATTTCCATCGGTACGGTTCGGTCTCGTTTGAATCGAGCGCGGTTCGCCCTAAAACAACAGCTGGAAAAGTTCCCTCAATGGAATCCCGACACGTAGACGGCTCGAGAGTGATGGTCACCGGTGGAGCAGGCTTCATCGGATCGCATCTTGTTCGAGCTTTGGTGCATCTTGGGCACACGGTTCTTTGTTTCGACAAACTTTCCTACGCAGGGCATCGCGAATCACTCGATGATCTTGCCACTTCCTCAAAGCTTCATTGGCGTATCGAAGATGTGTGCGATCACCATGCGGTTCGCAGTGCGATCAACAGCTTTGCCCCGACCGCAATTTTTCATCTTGCCGCGGAAAGCCATGTTGATCGTTCCATCGATGGGCCCTTGGTCTTCGCGCAAACCAATACCATGGGAACCGTTTGCCTTTTGGATACTTCGTTGGGCTACTGGAGAGGGCTTGATATTGCCCAACGAGATCGCTTTCGGCTGATTCAAGTCTCCACCGATGAGGTCTACGGCGAATTGATGGATGAATCGTCATTCAACGAACAGTCCCGTTACGATCCTAGTTCTCCCTACTCCGCAAGCAAAGCCTCCGCCGATCATTTCGCACGTTCCTTCCGACGCACTTACGGCTTGCCTGTCCATATCACCAACAGCTCCAACAATTACGGTCCATTCCAACATCCTGAAAAGCTAATACCCATGATCATCCGACGCGCATTGGCTGGTCAGAGTATTCCCGTGTACGGGCAAGGGCTCAACGTTCGCGATTGGCTTTACGTTACCGATCATTGCCAAGCCTTGATCGATGTTTGGCAGAAATCGGCACCAGGCGAAGACTATATGGTGGGCGCTCGGTGTGCGCTTCGAAACTTAGATGTTGTTCATGCCGTTTGCCATTTGCTAGATTCCCTCTCGCCACTCGCGGCCGGCGGATCCTACCGCGATCAAATCCAATTCGTGAAAGATCGTCCAGGTCACGATTATCGGTATGCGGTGGATGCTGATAAGATCATGAGCAAGCTAGGTTGGAAACCGGCAGTCACGTGGGACGATGGGCTTCGGAAAACGGTTCAGTGGTATCTCGCTAATTCGAGCTGGCCACGAGTCAATAATTTAGAATCATCCCAAGGTGTGCTTCGCGAGCCAAATCTTGGAACAGAAAGTGACCAATCATGAAGTACAAGGGAATCGTTCTGGCCGGGGGCTCGGGTTCGCGGTTGTTTCCAGCGACGCTTGGGGTCAGCAAGCAACTTCTTCCCGTGTACGACAAGCCGATGATCTACTATCCGTTGTCGGTGTTAATGCTTGCCGGTATTCGAGAGATCCTTGTCTTATGTTCTCCTCAAGACCGATCGGGTTTTGAACGGCTTTTGGGCGATGGCTCTCAGTGGGGACTTCAGCTGAGCTACGCAACTCAAAGCACACCTGCGGGGTTGGCTCAAGCCTTCCTTCTTGGACGCGATTTTTTGAAAACCAACCCTTGTGCACTGGTTCTGGGCGATAATCTTTTTTACGGCCATGGTTTCCGAAGCATCTTGCGGCAAGCAACCGAACATGCCATCGGTTGCACCATCTTTGGCTACCATGTGCACGACCCACGAGCCTACGGCGTGATCGAGATGGACGAACAGAATCAGCCTGTTTCCATCGAGGAAAAACCGATCCACCCAGCCTCCAACTTTGCGATCCCTGGTCTTTATTTCTTTGACGACCAAGTTGTCTCGATTGCCGAATCGGTTCGGCCTTCAGCAAGGGGGGAGCTTGAAATCACCGATGTCTTGCGAGAGTACATGCGTCGTGCTCAGTTGCGAGTGGAGTGTCTGTCGCGAGGGTTTGCTTGGCTGGACATGGGTACCACCGATTCCCTTCTGGACGCTTCGAACTTTGTAGCGTCGATCGAAAAGCGGCAAGGGCAGAAAATTGCCTGCCTTGAAGAAGTGGCTTATCGATCGGGATTTTTAAACGAAACTCAACTGATCGCATTAGCGGCCAAGTTTCCCAACTCGTATGGTGACTACATCAAGTCGTTGGTGGACAGGCGAGCACCATCGAAGCGGCCTTGAGGCCACTTTGGATGGCACCTTCGATACTCCCCGTTTCACAGTAATCACCGCATCGAAAAACCCCGTCGGCAACTTGACATCCATCGCTGATTCTCAGTTTTCGTTCCGCGATCGCGGCTTCCGTCTGATTGGGTAAAGCGTACGGAACGCGGTACGTTCTCAAGTGCTGCCAGTGTCGGCTCGAGTCCCCAAACCACGCAAGAAGTTCCCTTTGAACTGTCTGCAGAAGGTTGTCCCCAGTTAAATCGCAGTGGCCAATCGTGCTCACGCTTAAAAGAGAGCGGCCCGGCGGAGCGTAGCTGGGTTGAGCAAAGTTTGGAAAGCACAAATTGTTGATCAGCCCTCCTTGGGATTTTTCTCCGTTAAGCACCAAAGTCGCTTCGCGAATCGGTGGGTTATCTACGCTAAAGTACAAACAATTCGTGGACGTACAGTCTGCCCCCACGCTCTTGTTCTTTTCGGCGGTTGCGTTCGCTGGGTTTTTGATCAAACCGGCAAGAAGCCGTCTCGAAGCGGGCTCTTCGGTGGCAACCAGAATGTAATCCGCTGCCAGAGTGGTCCCGTCCGAAAGGCTCACTTGTCCTGGTTGGACGCGAGCCACCGAACAACTCGTCTTGATCGATTCGTTTGGAAGCGATTTCGCAATCTGCAATGGGATGCCTTGCATGCCTTCTTGCGGAAGAGCAGCGTATCCGTTGCTGAAGGTCCGGAACACAAAGTCCACCATGGCGGATGCCGTCTCCAACGAATCATCCAGGAAGATTCCACCAAAGAACGGACGGAAGAACCGTTCTATCATGGTTTCAGAAAATCCGATTTGCTGGAGCCTACTTGCTGCGGAACCATGCTTCTGAGCCAGCAGTTCGGAAACACTCGCTTTCTGTACTCGTCGCCGAAAAAGAGCGATTCGCATCTTGTCCCCAAACGATCCTACCGGAGCCCGAAGCGTTTCCCAAGCATGCTTTGGGGCTAGCCACCACGGAGAGCGAATCGGGTCGCAAACACGATACCGCCTACCTTGATACTGAACCAAAGCGCCCGCAGGAAAGGGACCTAGCTGGAGTTGCTCCACATCAAGCTCTTGCCGTGCAGTCTCGTAGGCGGTCAGAAAGACTTGAAATCCATGATCTAACAGGAACCCATCCACCTTGTCCGTCTGAATTCGGCCACCCACGGCGTCTTTCGCTTCAAGCACGGTGACTCGGCAGCCCGCACGATGCAACGACCTAGCTGCAACGAGCCCAGACAGCCCAGCTCCAACAACAATCACATTTTTCATAAATCAGTTGGACAATCCAAAGGTAACGGAGGCGTAGTGGACGAGGCAACGAGTCCCGCATTTCGTAGTGGACGAGGCAACGAGTCCCGACATTTCGTAGTGGACGAGGCAACGAGTCCCGACATTTCGTAGTGGACGAGGCAACGAGTCCCCGCACCACCTCTACCCGCTCTATTCTACGAACTTTCAACGCTTGCACACCGCTGGAAATGCCATGAACGACGCATCCTTTCGGTTAGCAACCCGAGTAGCCACCTAGGTAGCTGTTTGCCAAAAAGAAGCCAATGCGAAGCTAACGCGGACAAAAATCGCCCGGTCTCGTTTGACCGTCCATCGTTACATTCCCCACAACCCTACTGTTCGATACATGGATGCCTAAAATGGAGCGGATGTCGCAAGACTGGTGTCCCGACTTGTTGAACTGTAGCTTCGTACAGTTAGTCTGAATTCGGCCGCCGCACCTTCGAGCGGATTTCCGAAACAGACAAAATAGAATGTATTTCAAGGTCCAACCGAAAAGCACTTCGAAATTCTGAAACTATCGTTTTCCGGTTTGCTTTCACTTCATTTACAATAACAGAGTCGGGTTGTTTTGCGTCGTCTTAGTAGCGAGTTCAACATTCCTTATCGAGCAATCGACGTTCCCATCAACCATCGTTTGGCAGCAAAAAGAAGCTTCGCATGAGTCAAGACAACACTTCAAAGCTGGATCTGCTTGAAATCGTGGGCAAGATCTGGAGAGCCAAATGGAAGATACTTCTTTTCCAGATCGCAACCACCGCATTCTGTATTGCCGTTATCCTTTTTTGGCCAAGAACCTACCGCTCCGAAGCAAGGTTGTTCCTGCAGTTGGGACGGGAATCGGTTGCAATTGACCCCACCGCGACCACTGGCCAAATGGTTGGCGTCATGAACTCCAGTCGAGAAGACGAAATCGTAACAGCCATGGAAGTGCTTCGAGGTGGAGGCATGATTTCCAAAGTCGTGGAAAAGCTGACTCCGCAAGTTGTGCTCGGAGAAGTCACGCTCAGCAAATCAGAGAACGGTGAAGATAAAGCCGGAGATGCTGCCCCCGGAGAAGCTGAAACTGTTGAGCAAAAGCCAGACGGCGCGATTCACTTCGCAAGGGAAATCCTCGGACGATTTTCACGCACCTTAAGCCAGATTGATCCTTTGTCCGATTTCGAACGAGCGACCATCCTGGTCGCCAAGAGCTTGAAGATCGATGCGGAACGCAAGTCGGAGGTGATCGTGATCGAATACGAAGCGGACTCGCCAGCGTTGGCACAAGCCGTTGTAGACGCTTTCATCACTACCTACAAAGAGGAAAACGCACGGCTTCATAGCACGGAGGGGTCACAATCATTCTTCGACAAACAACAAGAACGCTTATCAAATGAGCTGCAGTTGACGAACTCGGCACTTCGTGAAGCCAAGAACCGAATGGGCTTAGCATCGATCCAAGGCCATCGCGAAAGCTTGGAAGCAAGAGCAAGAGAGATTGCCCAAAGCATCTCGGAGACAGAAAGATCTTTGATTGAAACTCAAGCCAGGATTAAAAAGCTGAAGACTGAACTTGCTTCCATGCCTGAAAGGATTTCAAGCTCCGAGGTCGACAAACCCAATGTTGC
This sequence comes from Planctomycetaceae bacterium, assembly GCA_027487485.1. Classification (GTDB taxonomy): domain Bacteria; phylum Planctomycetota; class Planctomycetia; order Pirellulales; family Pirellulaceae; genus JBKCUI01. The sequence continues at coordinate 100,624 of JAIYDN010000067.1, forward strand.
CACCGAACAGAAGTCGACGCAACTGTACGCTCTGCAATTGCAGGAGATGGAGTTCAAAACAAAGTATGCGCCCGAGCACCCAAAAATGGTTGCCATCCGTTCGCAATTGGAGCAAGCAGAGAAGCAGTATCGCCAACAATCCACCAATCGTCCCGAGACCACGAACGACATCAACCCAGTGCATCGCGACCTAACGATCGACTATATCAAGTCGGAAACATCCGAGAATGGTCTGACGAAAAAACTGGAAATTCTTCGTGACCAAGACAAGGACATTCTGAATCAAATACGCGAAATCAACGCTTTTGAAATCGAGATCACCGATCTTGAAAGAAAAGCCACGCTCAGCGAGAAGAAGTACATCGCGTATTCCGAAAGCCTGGAGCAAGCACGAATGAATCGGGAGCTTGAGAAGGTCAAGATCTCCAGCGTCAGCGTCGCACAAGAAGCGACCTTGCAAGAGCGACCTATCAAACCATCGAAGCAATTGGTGGCTCTGTTTGGGATCATAACTCTGTTTTTCGGAAGCTTAGGAATTGGTTTGGCAGCAGCTAAGCTCGACGACCGTATCACCACAACTCAATCGGTGAAAAACAAAGTGGGCGTTCCTCTCCTAGCAACGATTCCAACCTCTCGATATCTCGCACGATCCAATCTTTCACGATAGAGCCCTCCGCCATGCAATCGACCGTTGAAGAAACTTTGCCGAAAGTCGCGAAAGAAGTCAATGAATCCATGGAAGCCGGACTGATCGATTCGGTTCTGATGAAGCTTCAATCGTTTCAGAACGACCGAGATTTGGGTAGCCTTTGCGTTGGAATTGCAAGCTGTGACTCAGGCTGCGGCGCGACAACCATCGCGGCCCGACTCGCGGCCCAAGCGGCCATGAACGGCATGGGCAATGTCCTTCTTGTCGACGCGAATTACAGTCGACCAGCTGTTCACCGGCGCTTTCGAGTCAAGCGAGGACCAGGTTTGCTTGACAGCCTTGTTAAGGGACTTGACGTCCCAGAATGCATTCAACCAACGGACCATACCGAACTCAATCTAATGACATTGGGAAGCAAAGAGCTATCAACCCAGTCTGTTTCGCCTATCGCGTTGAGGCCTTTCTTTGACGATCTTCGTTCGCGTTACCAGTTGGTCATTGTGGATCTACCCGTGATCGCTCAAGCAGGATTTGGGTTATTCTTTGCATCTCAAGCCGACGGGACCATTCTTGTTCTGGACGGAAAAACGACTAAGACGCGGCAAGCAAAAGCGGTTGTGGAACTGATGAAAGAAAACCAAGTGCCAGTGGTCGGCGCGATTTTGAATAAACACACGGTGGTGTTACCGCGTTGGCTAGCCCGATGGTTTTAATTCCGTGAGTTTCATAACTTGGAATCCCGAGCACATGGCAGAGGGAACAACGCAAGCTCCGGAACGTTCTCGCTTCGGTTCCCTTGTTTTCGGTTGGCTCAGCATTTCCGGCTGGTGTGTGTTCGCTCTTTACACCATTTCGATGATGGGGCTGACTCATGACATCGACGCCTTTGCCACACGTTCGATTCGTGATTATGAAGCGAACGACGGAATGGACGAAGCAGAAGCATTTGAGAAAGATGTCCAGGCAGCTCCGTTGCCACGACGATTAGGGCTGTTGGGATTGATTGTTGTTGGAGCGTATTGTTTTGTATCAGCACCTTCGGGAGTTCGCGTTCGCAATCTTCCAATTCTAGTATCTGCGGCTGGCCTATTGGGGTGGGCCACGCTTAGCCTCACTTGGTCGATCGACACGTCAGAGACAACTCGTGAATTGATTCGGGTAGCGATCTACACGGCCGTCGCAGTGGCTATGGCACGAAGGTTTCCAGCGAAAGAAATTTGCTTGATTCTCATTTTCAGCTTCCTGACGTCCATTCTTGTTGCGTCGATCATGGACGTGGTCGTTGGGAACTTTCGACCGTGGCAATCGCTGCATCGCCTGCAAGGTTCGCTCCACCCGAACGATCTTGGGCGGCAAGCATTGCTGGTTGCGGTTGCGGCCTATGCCTACATGTCGGTCAAATCAGAACGGACTTTTTGGCTCATCGTTTGCGGCCTAGCGATTGTCATTCTTGTTCTAACCAAGTCTCGAACGAGCTTCATTTCCCTGTTCGCGGGGCTGTTGATGGTAAGCATGATTCGCGTTCGGGGCTATCAAGCTGTCGCATGGCTCACCACGCTCTTGATCATCGTGTCGTTCGCGGGCCTATCCTGGCAGTTGCTCAGCTCCGAAATCCGATCTTCCATCGCCGGCGGAGCTACGCTGGGACGTAAGGATAAAGCAGCCGCCTTGACCGGGCGATTCCCACTCTGGGAACAGGCTCTCCAACAGGCCGACAATGACTTGATCAGGGGAAGCGGGTTCGGAGCGTTCTGGAACAACGAGCGCACGAAAATCATGGGTGAAGAACTGGAGTGGTTTCCGCGACACGCTCACTCGGCATACATCGAGATGATTGTGAACTTGGGCTACATTGGCTTGGGATTACTATTGGTTCTGGTCCTGGCCATGCTTGCCACTGTTTTGTTTTCGAGCCGTAAAACAGGCCAAGTACACTTTACCGTTTGCACTGCGATCATTGTGTCGGAGATGGTCTATGGATTGACAGAGGCGGCGCCGATTCTTCCACGTGATCAAGGCTTGTTCAATGTCATTCTGATGTACGCCTTGGTCTTCTCGCACAACGCTTCGGAGAAACCGATGGAAGGGCAAGCAGCAGTATGATTACAGAGAATCGCTCGCCCAAACTGTCCGTCTTGATGACCGTTTACAATGGCATGCCGTATTTGCCTGAAGCGGTAGAGTCGATTCTGACACAAGACTTTACGGATTTCGAATTCATCATCGTGGATGATGGATCAAACGATGAAACTTCGGCTTATTTGAAGCAGCTCAAAGACCCAAGAGTTCTGATTCTAAGTCAAGAGAACGGGGGAACTGCCGCAGCTTCCAACTTTGGACTCGCGCAGTGCGGCGGCGAATACATAGCTCGGATGGACGCGGACGACATAACTTTCCCGACTCGATTTGGAAAGCAAGTTCGTTTCCTGGATGAGAATCCCGCCATCGGAATTCTTGGGACTCAACTAGCATGCATGGGTGAATGCCGTACGGGCAAAAGCTTGAACCTGCCTTGTTCCAACACAACGATTCGCCAGTCACTGTTGAAGGGCAAGCATGCTCTATGCCATCCAACCCTCATGATGCGAACCCAATTGCTTCGGGACGTCGGGGGTTACTGGAAACACAGGCTGATCGATGATTGGGATATGATGCTTCGAATGACCGAGATCACTCAGTCGCATAATCTTAACGAAGTGTTGCACCATTATCGTGTGCATCGAGGCAGCTTGAATGGCTCTCGCATGAAGGAAATGCGTTTTGCCTACGACTACTCGATCGATGCCGCAATCCGCAGACAGGAAAACCGTGCCGCCATCTCACCCGAGGAGTTTCGGCATTCCCTTTCGCATCGACCTTTTGCGACTCGTGCTTTCGCCTCCTTGGAGATCTATGCAAGATCCCAGTACCGTCTTGCCATCGCCGACATTCTTGGGAACGCGGTATGGTTGGGTTACATGCGGTTAGCGATAGCGGCTCTGTGCCAGCCTGGCATGGCTTGGGCTCGGCTAAAACGAATGGTCGGCAGATGAAGGTAGATCCATCGATGCTGGATTCGCTTTCGCAAAGGCACCGATCGAGCCAATCCGATCCCAAAGAGCAATCCAACGGTTCGGGATGGTTGACCTGCGTTGTACTTGCTGGCATCCTCATCTTGGGGCTCGCAGCACGATCGACTTTGGTCGCTCATAATCTTCCAGTCGCCTGGCACGTGGATGAGCGATTCTTGCTCCGGGTCTTAGAGAGATTTTCGGTCGAGGACACGCTTGATCCTAATTTCTTTCAGTACCCTACTCTTTATCTGTACATCAATCACTTTGCATTGAGTCCTTTCCTGGGACTAGAAGACTATCTGTGGGGTGGCCGGGCTCTGAATTTGGTCTTTGTCGGACTTCTTTCTTGCGCTGCGTTCGCATTGTCGAATGAATTGTTTGGATCAAAACGAGCCGGTGTGTTGGCGGCCGCCGCAACGCTCTTTAGTCCGACAATGATTCTCAGCGCCAGCTACATCTCAACCGACACTTTGCTGTCGCTCTTTTGCATTGCGTCCGTGTGGTTACTAACACGTTTCTTTCGCCGACAACACGACAGCGATTGGTTCTTTGGCGTTTTATTTATGGGGTTAGCCATTGCAACCAAGTACAGCGCTGGCAGTCTTCTGATTGCTTACTTGATTTACGAATTGTTTCAACCCACTTCGGAACTGTCATCTCCATACGATCTCGGGGCACGTTATTCCATGCGCCGATTTTGCCATCGAATACTGCAGGCGTCCGTTCCCAAAGTTGCCATGAACACGTTGCTGCTGGTTGGTTGTATGTGCATGCTGGTTGCTTATGCTTTTTTCCCATTGGAACAGTTGCTTGCCCTGGTTGGTTCGTCCGGCGATCTTAACTCGACCATCGACGCGTCGGACCGAACGTTTTTGAAATCGATCCGAAGCAAGTTCATGATGTTCGCATTTCTCCTGGGATCAATCGCGTCAGCTGGGTATCTCGTTCCTCAATTCTCTTTAAGAATTCGCCGAGTTCGCCCCCTCCTTGCGATAGCTATTGCCACCGTAACTGTGTTGGTAACTTCTCCCTATATGATTTTTTCCTGGAAAAAGTTCGCCTACGATTTTGGCGCGTTGATGAAGAATAGCGCCGGAGGAACTGAACCTCAATGGATACCCTATTTTCAACGCTATTTTGCGATGGAAAGTATCCTGCTCCTTGCGCTTTTTGCCGTCGGACTGTGGGTAGCGTATCGACAGAAAAGAGACATCCAGTTCCCACTGTTGTATCTAGCGATCTCGTTTGCCATCATCGGTGGGGCAGGCTCAGGCTATCCACGGTATCTTGCTCCTTTGCTACCGGTGTTCTTGGTGATTGCGACATGGGCATTAATTGCTTGCTCGAACGTGGTTGCGAAAAAATTTCATGCATCGGGTGCCGTGGTCTGGATCCAATGTGGCTTAGTGCTAGGCGTTGGGCTCGAACTGTATCCGAAAGTGTTGGCTAGGCTTGATTTGCCCTTCAACGAAATGCGAGCATCCTATGACTACGTTATCGAGCACAAGCCCAGCATGGTCTATTTCTCGACTTATGCTCCGGACGTCGAATTTCGAATGGCGGGCATAGCAGTCAAGGAGATTCCCTCCAGTTCGCTCAGCGCCGATGATCCTTCTTTTGTGGATGGGCTGCTACCGACGGAGTTGCTGATCCTGAGCGGTGAACAAGTAAAGCGACTCAGTCCCAGCGTTCGAGAAAAGCTCGAACTGCTGCGAAGTGCGGTGAAAAACCAAGAAAGCACCAAAGATCTTGACATTTTAAGCGATCAGTACGTTTTCGCTCGTCTGCCTCATTAAGCGGCGAAAGCCCCTTGCACACTTCGAAACTGACTTGTTTTTATGCAGCAATGTGCAATGCCAGAAAACCAACTTCACGGAACTACGTGCTTGTTTCCAGCTACTTTTGAGCAAAACGGACTCCTTGTCGGTTTTTCGCCGCTCCGCTCCGATAACGGTGGTTGCACGGTACAGTTTTTGCTTGCAAAGGGTCGGTAGGCGGCAGGGTATTCGTTGTTTTGGTGAGAATGGTCGTTCATTTTAAGGAAATGATTGGGCAAGGTCCCTAGCTAGAATTACGGATCGGATGAAAATCTGCTGTTGCCACACGCGCTTCGATTGTTTGGAATTTGTCAGTCGGTTTGACATGCCCTTCAATCAGCCCTCGAGAGCAGATGTTTATGCCTTCATTCAACTTTGATGATTACGACACCGGTGGTTTCTTCGACGAGCTCATTCGCCCCAACGGAAAGCCGCGTTCTGGTTCCGAGATATTAGTCGAGCGAATTAGCGAGCTTCCTGATGAAGAGCTTCGTTTGCGGCAAGACGCAATCGACAAGGCTCTGTTGCGGATGGGGATCACGTTTACGGTTTACGGAGATGAGAGCGGGACCGAAAAGATTTTTCCGTTCGATCTGATTCCCCGTATTGTTCAGGCCTTCGAGTGGCATCACATCGAAGCAGGATTGAAGCAGCGTATTCGCGCGTTGAATCACTTCATCGATGATATCTACCACGACCAACACATCATCAAAGAAGGCATTATCCCGCGAGAGATGCTCGAAAAGGCCAAATCGTTCCGGCCTCAATGTGTTGGTTTAAAACCGCCGCATCGGATTTGGTGTCACATCACTGGGACGGATTTGGTTCGCGATAAAGATGGCGGTATTTATGTTCTCGAGGATAACTTGCGATGCCCTTCCGGGGTGTCGTACGTCCTTCAAAACCGGTCGGTGATGAAGCGCAGTTTTCCCAAGATTTTCGCCGACTCGAAAGTTCGTCCCGTTATTGATTACCCGAGCCGACTGTACCAAACTCTCGCTCATTTGTCGCCACATGGTAAGCCCGACCCAACGATTGTTGTGCTGACGCCTGGCATCTACAACTCTGCTTACTACGAGCATTCTTTCCTGGCGCAACAGATGGGCATTCCGTTGGTGCAAGGGGAGGATTTACTGGTTCAGGACGATTGTGTTTACATGCGAAACACAGAAGGCTTCCAGCAGGTGGATGTGATCTACCGCCGAATTGACGACGATTTTATGGACCCCGAAGCGTTTCGTGCCGATTCGATGCTGGGTGTGCCTGGCTTGATGCGGGCTTATCGTCAAGGCAACGTGGCCCTTGCGAACGCACCTGGAACGGGCGTGGCTGACGACAAAGTGATCTACGCCTACGTTCCGGACATGATCAAATTTTACTTGAACGAAACTCCGAGCATTCCGAACGTTAAAACGTACATTTGCGAACGTGAAGACGATCGGAAGTACGTGCTGGAGCATCTATCGGAGCTGGTCGTGAAGGCCGCTAACGAAGCGGGAGGATATGGCATGTTGATCGGGCCTCATTCGACCAAAGAAGAGCAGGATAAATTTGCAGCGCTCATTCAGGCGGACCCCCGAAACTACATCGCTCAGCCAACGCTATCTCTGTCCCGAGTTCCTACGGTCGTTGGAGATCATTTTGAAGGGCGGCATGTCGATTTGCGGCCTTATGTTCTTTATGGAGAGTCGATCTGGGTTTTGCCAGGTGGTTTGACTCGCGTCGCTCTGAAAAAGGGCTCGCTGGTCGTGAATTCTTCGCAGGGGGGCGGCAGCAAGGACACGTGGGTTCTTGCGGACCTTGATTTGGCCCAAGATCAGTCGGATGTAGACAAGGTACTTTAAAGAGAAATCATGCTAAGCCGAGTTGCAAATTCTATCTATTGGATGTCACGCTACGTGGAACGGGCAGAGAATATCGCCCGATTCATTGATGTGACTCTCCAAGTCATTCTCGATCAACCTGCGGATACAGGCGAACAATGGGAACCGCTCGTTCGGACGACAGGCGACGAGGAGTTCTTTCTCAAGCATTACGGAAAGTTTAATGCGGCCAACGTTCTTCAGTTCTTGAGCTTCGATCGGTCTTACACCAATTCCATCCTAACCTGTTTGCAGAATGCTCGCGAAAATGCTCGAACCGTACGCGAGGCAATCTCATCGGAATCATGGGAACAACTGAATGCCTACTACCACTTCGTGAAGGAAGCTTCAACGAGTTCCAACGCGTCTGCGGATCCGGAATTTTACGATCGCGTCCGACAGCATAGCCAATTGTTCAGCGGTATCTTGGATGCAACCATGACCCGTGGCACAGGTTGGCATTTTGCTAACATTGGAAGCTTGATCGAACGAGCCGATAAGACCAGCCGAATATTGGACGTCAAGTACTTTACTTTGCTGAGGAACGTGCACGACATCGATACGACTTTTGATGACCTGCTGTGGTCGGCCGTTCTCCGATCCGTCAGCGGTTTTGAAATGTTCCGCAAACGGCATCATGCCTTAACCGTGCATCGCGTTGTGGATTTCTTGATCCTAGACGCCAAATTCCCACGCACACTGCTTTACTGCTTGGAACAAATGCTTCACTCGCTGAATCGCATTGCATCAGCGGTCCCCAGCGAGCAAAACAAAGCGATTATCGGCACGAAAGATTTGATTCGTTTGCTTCGGTCTTTAGACGCCAATACGATCATCGACGGAGGCATGCATGAATTCATCGATTCATTCCAGTCCCAGTTGAACGATATCGGCCAATCGATCAATGAAACGTTCTTCAAAGCCAGATCGTTTTCCTCTTCCAAAGTCGCATTCGGGACAGAATCCGGTAGCCCGGAAACTGGTTCCATGCAGACACAATCTCAGTCCGCATCCCCGTCCAGCATCTCTATCGAGAGCTAAAATCCATCAATGTCGATCCGCGTCGCTCTTCATCATAAGACCGTTTATACCTATGACAAACGAGTAAGCTTGGGGCCTCAAATTGTACGGCTGCGCCCTGCTCCGCATTGTCGAACGCCTATTCACAGCTATTCGCTCAAGGTAGAACCGGCGGATCATTTTGTTAACTGGCAACAGGATCCTCATTCCAACTACTTGGCTCGGTTTGTTTTCCAAGAGAAGACGCTTAAGCTGTCCGTAGAGGTCGATCTGATTGCCGAAATGACGGTCATCAATCCGTTCGATTTCTTTGTGGAAGATTCGGCCAAAGAATTTCCATTTGAATACGATGAGTGGCTCAGTTCGGAACTGACTCCGTTTCTTGAAAAGAAGCCGCTCGAGCCAAAGTTCCAAAAGTTCATTGATGAGATCGATCGATCCACCACGGTCACGGTTGACTTCTTGGTGGCTTTGAACAGCCACATCCAGCGAACCATCGAATATCAAGTACGCATGGAACCCGGGGTTCAGACGCCGGAAGAAACGCTGACGCTGGGCAAAGGCTCTTGCCGAGATTCAGGTTGGCTCTTGGTGCAAACACTTCGTCATTTGGGTTTGGCGTCACGATTTGTTTCCGGATATTTGATTCAATTGAAACCGGACGTTTTGCCGATCGACGGCCCTGTTGGCTCGCTCACTGATTTTTGCGATTTGCATGCATGGGCTGAAGTGTTTTTGCCAGGCGCGGGTTGGGTAGGACTCGATCCAACCTCGGGCCTACTTGCTGGCGAAGGGCATATTCCACTGGCTTGCACCCCAGAACCTATGTCCGCAGCTCCTATTTCAGGAGCATTGGAACAATGCGAAGTAGAATTCGATTTCAGCATGTCCATCACGCGAATCGAAAAGGAAGCCCGTGTAACAAAACCGTACACCGAAGCCACTTGGGCCGCCATTGAGCAACTTGGTCATCATGTGGACAGTCGGTTGAAAGCCGAAGATGTTCGGCTGACGATGGGTGGGGAGCCAACTTTCGTTTCGGTCGACGACATGGAGGGGGCTGAATGGAATACCGCCGCAGTCGGTGAAAAGAAACGCGCTCTTTCCGAAGTGCTCATCAATCGATTGAGAACTCAGTTTGCGAAAGGGGGCTTGCTTCATTACGGTCAAGGCAAATGGTATCCTGGGGAACCCCTGCCGCGCTGGGCTCTTTCATGCTTCTGGCGAAAAGATGGCGTGCCGATTTGGAACGATCCAAAATTGATTGCAGAAAATGACCGCGATTACGGGCTGGGCTTGGACGCAGCCCGAAGATTCTCTGCTACTCTTGCCCAATTGCTGGAGGTGTCGACTCACTTTATCCATCCGGCCTACGAAGATGTATTTCATTATTTGCTGAAGGAACGGCGTTTACCACCCAACATCCAAGCGGACAGTGTCGACCTTCGGGATGCCGACGACCGAGCTAGCCTTGCGGCGGCCTTAGAAAGAGGACTCAATCAACCTACTGGATTCGTGATGCCCTTGACCTGCCAGTCTTGGCAAGCTCGGCATCGCAAATGGATCTCCGGTGCTTGGCCAGTTCGATCCGAGCGATTGTTTTTACAACCGGGTGATTCCCCATTGGGATTGAGATTGCCCTTGGATTCTCTGCCCTGGGTGCCTGTGGCTCAGCGAAACACAGATCAGCCTATCGATCCCATGGTAAGCCGCCCCCCGTTGCCTAACGTGGGGACTCATTACCAACATTTTGTTCAAGAGAAACAGCTTGCTCAGCCCATCACGGGCGTCACGGAACAATTGCTTCCGCAGGAGCAATGGATCGCGGAACGGATGTCGAAAACAGGAGCCAAGGGAAAGAAAAAGCAATTTGAACTTCCGTCGCCAACCAACGTTGTCAGAACAGCCCTGTGCGTTGAACCGCGTAATGGCAAGCTACATATCTTCTTGCCTCCGGTTGCAATCCTTGAAGACTACCTAGACTTGGTTGCCGCCATCGAAGCTACCGCGACTGCATTGCAGATGCCGATTGTTCTTGAGGGCTATTTGCCACCTCATGATGATCGCCTCGACTGCATCAAGGTCACTCCTGACCCAGGTGTCATCGAAGTCAACGTCCACCCATCTGCCACTTGGGACGAGCTCGTCGAGCGGACCACGATCCTTTACGAGGAAGCCAGTCAGACGCGATTGGGGACGGAGAAGTTCGATCTGGACGGCAAACATTCGGGAACGGGCGGCGGGAATCATATCGTTCTCGGCGGTTCTACCCCTTCCGATAGTCCGTTTTTGCGACGGCCTGATTTGCTGAAGAGTTTCGTTGCTTACTGGCAAAACCATCCTTCGCTCTCCTACTTGTTTTCAGGCCGTTTTATCGGACCAACAAGCCAAGCACCCCGTGTGGACGAAGGACGAAGGGATGCTTTGTACGAACTGGAACTGGCTCTGAGCCTAATTCCACCGCGAGGACAGCACTGCCCTCCTTGGTTGGTCGACCGTATTTTCCGTAATCTGCTGGTGGATCTCACCGGAAACACGCATCGTGCAGAATTCTGCATCGACAAACTTTACTCCCCCGACAGCAGCACCGGCCGTCTAGGGTTGGTGGAACTTCGCGGCTTTGAAATGCCGCCTCATTCACGCATGAGCTTGGCACAGCAATTGTTGATCCGAGCCCTGGTCATGAAGTTTTGGGACCAGCCCTTTGAAGAACAGCTCGTGGACTGGGGCACTTCGTTGCACGACCGTTTCTTGTTGCCTCATTTCGTTTGGTCCGATTTCTCCGATGTCTTATCGGATCTGAATCGCGCAGGTTTTGCATTCGATCGAGAGTGGTTCAAGCCCCATTTTGAGTTTCGATTTCCAGTGATTGGAAATTTGCAAAAAGACAATATCGAACTGGAACTGAGATCTGCCATTGAACCTTGGTACGTGTTGGGAGACGAGCCAGCCGGTGGTGGAACCGTGCGTTTTGTCGATTCCTCCGTGGAGCGAATTCAAGTTCTGGTCAGTGGTTTAACAGGCTCTAGGCATGTTGTCACTTGCAATGGACGACGGGTTCCCCTTCATCCGACAGGAATGCAGGGCCAGTATGTTGCAGCCGTTCGTTACCGAGCCTGGTGGCCTGCTAGCTGCTTGCATCCGACCATCCCACTGCACACGCCTCTAGTTTTTGATATCTTAGATCGTTGGACCGAGCGTTCGGTTGGCGGATGCACCTATCACGTGGCGCATCCAGCCGGCCGAAATTACGAAACTTTTCCTGTAAACTCGTACGAAGCTGAGGCAAGACGCGTGGCTAGATTCTTTCCAATGGGACACACCCCAGGATCGGTGGCGATCCCTTCCGTCGAAGAGAATTCCTTTTTTCCTTTGACTTTGGACCTTCGTAGGCCATTAATTTAATATCGGTGCATTGTCAGACTGGAGTCTCAATTAACGTTTCAAGTAACCTCAAGCACTTGCCCAGGGGTAACGATTGAGACTCAAGTTGCAACACGCGAATGCCATAAGTTAGTAATTGGGCTAATGAATTAGCCTGTTATCCAACTTGGGGCCTGGTCAAACTTGACATGAAGCACGCAGCAGGACCTTCATTGAGCCTCATGTTACTCACCCCAGAGTTTGCGGTCCCCCGGCTCCGCGACTCAGCAATCGGCAAAGCAATCCTCTCCAACGACGAAGAATGGAATAGTGAGCTCGGTGTTTAGCAATTACCGTCCGATTCAAGGTGTGTATGACGAACTTGTCCACGAGGATGGGACGATTCGACCTATTTGGAACGACGTGATACAACGGCTGAATGCAATGGGAATGGGCCAGCTGCTGAATCGAAGACAGCAAGCACTGGCTCAAATTGCACGAGACGGCGTTTCCTTCAATCCACATGATTCGGAAGGACAAACTTCTCGTCCGTGGCTTCTGGACGCACTTCCGCTGGTTCTTGCCGAGGCCGAATGGAAACAAGTTTCCGAGAAACTCACTCAACGCGCTTGTTTGATGGAAGCGATTCTCGCCGACCTCTATGGGCCCCAGAGATTGATTAAAGAGCGGATCATTCCACCTAGACTTTTGTTTGGCCACCCCGCATGGCACCCCGCTTACAGTCGTCTTTATTCCTCGGTTCATCGATACCTTCAGTATTATGTCGCGGATATCGCTCGGGCATCCGATGGTACATGGCGAGTCGTGGGGGATCGTACCAAGTCGCCGTTCGGCTTAGGGTATGTGCTGGAAAATCGAATTGTTACATCACGGATGCTCTCTCCCATATTTCGAAAACTGCCAGTAAGAAAGCTCGCTCCGTTTTACGCGTTACTGAAGGATGAACTTCGAAGTCTCGCACCAAGAACCAAAGAAAATCCAAGAATTGTACTTTGGACAAAAGGACCGCTTGGACGATCCTATTTTGAAGATGCCTACCTAGCGCGGTATCTGGGGTACACTCTGGCCGAAGGAGGGGATCTTTCCCGGCGCGGCGGAGTGATCCAATTGAAAACACTCGGCGGACTTCTGCCTGTGGAGGTTCTGTTTCGACGAATCGATGATGACGATTGCGATCCGGTAGAACTTCGCTCGTCCGAATACGGTGTGCCAGGACTGCTGGATGTAGTACGCAATAACATGGTTGCAGTCACCAATTCGATTGGTAGCCGTTTGGTCGAGTCCCCTGTGTTCCTCCCTTTTTTGCCAGACATCTGCCGGTTCCTCCTTAAAGAAGATCTAAAGCTGCCTTCGGTTCGGACTTGGTGGTGTGGTGACGAAGAACAAAAGCAATACGTGATCAACAACTTGGATGACTTATCCGTTCGTCCAGCTTTTCGAATGTTGGATGAGCCACCTTTTCATCCACAATCGCTGACGGAGGAAAGTCGAGCCGAATTGATCCGTAAAATGAATGCTGCCCCTGAAGAGTATGTCGCGCAAGAAACCATCGAGCGTTCGACCACTCCTGTATTGATGGAAGGACGCGTTGAACCTTGGCACCTTGCCTTGCGAACCTATTTAGTTTCAACCGATGAAGGGTACAAGACTCTACCGGGTGCGCTTGCCCGAGTTTCGAGAAATTCGGAGGCGCTTAGCTACACCATGAAGTCAGGGGAACGGAGCCAAGACGTCTGGATCATCGCGAAAAAACACGAAAACGAAATTAGCCTGCTCGAGCCCTCGACAACCCAGGTTCTTCCTCGTCGCAGCGGTTCGGAACTGCCAAGCCGTGTTGCGGATAACCTGTATTGGCTTGGCAGATACATCGAGCGGGCTGAGCAAATTGCCCGGTTGATGCGTGCAGTTTTTGAAACCCTGGAATCGGAAAATGCAGAGGAAACCCACTATCGCCCAATGTTGCGGGTTCTTGCCGAAAATGGTCATATCGATCCCGATTATGTCATCCCTGAGTTCAGTCGCCGCACCCCTGCCGTAATCGATGTGCTTCCGACTGCAATGTTCGACATTCAAAAGCCATTGGGGCTTCGAACAACCATCAACAGTGCAGTGTTCAATGCCGTACGAGTTCGAGACCGTATTTCGCCCGACATGTGGCGCACTATCGACCGCATCCAACAGACCGTCGATCCAACTCGGTACGATTCTCAGCTCCGAAATTTAGATGTGATTTCAATGCTCGATCGATTGCTCGCAGACTTCGCAAGCTTCGCTGGCTTGATCGCTGAAAACATGACGCGTACGCTCGGTTGGCGATTTTTGGATCTTGGTGTGCGAATCGAACGAAGCATGCAGATCAATAATCTTGTCCGAATCTTTTTTGCTTCCGAACGCAATGAAGAGCCAGCCACGATTGAAGCAATTCTCCGCATCACCAATAGTCTTATGACCTATCGAAGCCGGTACCTGGCCACCTTTCAGGTTCCAGTGGTGCTCGATCTGCTAATCACCGACGTTTCAAATCCTCGCTCGATCGCTTTTCAATTAGCGCAAGTCACCGAACACTTGAATGCGATGCCTCGCGATGAACTGCAGGCGCTGCTTACCCCCGAACAGCGATTGGGACTAACTATCGCAAGCCTTGTTAAACTAGCCGATATCTATGTGCTGGCAGAAGTAAGTCGCGATGGGAGACGAATTCAGCTCGAGAAGTTAGCGAAAAGACTGGAAGAGCATCTGCCAAAGCTGTCCGATGCGGTCTCAGGACGATACTTAACCCACGCTGGACCACCAAGACATTTTTCGGCAAAAGACAAATCCACCTAGCGTACCGTGACGCCTCTTCGACCTTTGTTTCCCTTTGCTTTTGCAATCCTCACGATACAACAACGCTCGCATGAAGTATTCGATTCACCACACTACCGTCTATTTGTACAACTCGCTGGTTAGCGTTTGTCAAAACATGGTGATGTTAACCCCTAGAAAATCTAAGGTCTTGGCTTGCCACTCCCATCGACTGAACATTGTTCCAACCCCTAGCTTTTCGACCACGCATTTGGATGCATTCGATAACTCGGTCATGACCTTTACCGTCGAAGAATCGCACAGCATGCTGACCATCAAGGCCATTAGCCACGTGGAACTGATGGACTGGAAAGTCCCTCATGTGAATCAATGCATGAGCGTTCGTCAAATGCAGCAAATGCTCCACAACTCAAACGATCCCGGGTGGTTTGATGCAGTCCCATTCCTATTCGATTCACCTCGAATCACAAGGAGCGACGAATTCGCAAAGTTCATTTCGCGAGTTGCAAGCCCGGACGTTCCAGTTCTGAGCGTTCTTGAGCAACTTGCGAGTTTGATTTATCGCGAATTCAAGTACAGCAAAGAAGCCACTCAGGTTGATACGCCAACTGAAATTGCTTTCCAGGGTCGAGCTGGCGTGTGTCAAGATTTTTCCCACATCGCTATCGCTTGCCTGCGTTCGGTAGGAATACCCGCACGTTATGTCAGTGGCTATCTGAGAACAACACCTGCACCTGGTCAGCCGCGACTTGTTGGGGCCGATCAATCGCACGCATGGGTCTCGGCCTGGTGCGGCGGTAATTTAGGATGGGTCGATTTTGATCCCACGAACGATTGTTTCTGCTCGATGAATCACATCCCGATTGCATGGGGACGGGACTATACCGATGTTGTTCCCATTCGAGGTGTTTTCTTGGGCGCTGGCGAACCGGTGCTTAGCGTTTCGGTAGACGTCACCAGCGAGTAAGCTGCGAGCCCCTAGTTACGAACGATTTTATCGTTACAGATCTCCCACGTTGAATGGTCTTGCCCGTAAATTTGGGCACATTGGATTTCGCGCCGAATGTCGTGAAGCGGCCAACTATATTTGGATTCCATTGGCCTACTTGTTCACCGTGGCTATCTCAACGTGTTTTGAATCTAACAGCTCCTTGGAACGACGGTCTCATAAGCCGATGCTTGAAAACCAATCGCTACTCGATCATCCTCCCAATGAATCGCGTCCGCTACGATTGATTATGATCGCGGTCGCATGTAGCCCTTACCGTGGTTCGGAAGCCGGCGTGGGATGGAACCGTGCGATCCAGGCAGCTAAATTTGACGAGACTTGGGTGATCACAGAACAGGGTGAATTCTCCGACGAGATTGATGACTTCCTTGCCAAAAACGGAAAAATACCAAATCTCCATTTTGTGAAGGTCCCCAACGGATGGCTCGGGGCTCTTCTAAGAAGGTTCCGCCTTACCTACTACGTATCGTATTGGTTATGGCATCGTACGGCTTTGCACGCGATGCGAGAACTGGTGCAGACTCAACCGTTTGATTTGATACATCAAGCCACCTACTGCGGGTACCGCGAGCCCGGCCGCGGCTGGACTTTGCGCAAGCCATTTGTTTGGGGCCCTCTCGGTGGAACACAAAACTTTCCCTGGAGATTTTTGGATGTTACGGATTTCTTTGGGACACTTCGAGAAGCCAGCCGCTCGGTGCTGAATCGAATCCAAATGCGATTTAGTCGCCGAGTGCGCAAAGCACTTGCAAATAGCGAAATCGTTTTGGCTGCGAACACATCCATTCGAGACGATTTCCGACGCTTCTTTCGTAATGATCCTCGAGTTCGGGTTGAGATTGGAACTCAGTACATTGCGGAGTACGACAAGATCCGAAGAACCCCACAGCGACCGCTCCAAATCCTTTGGTCCGGTGAACTGAGAACTCACAAAGCCTTGTCGTTATTGCTGAAAGCCATTGCAAAGCTTCCCAATCGAGTTGCTGTCGAAGTCCGAATTTTGGGACGCGGTCCATTACTGAATCGGTGGACAAGACTTGCGTCCAAGCTGGGCATTAGCAACCGAGTTCAGTTTATGAAATTCATTCCCCACAACGAGGCATTAAAACAATTCCATTGGGCCGACATCTTTGTTTTTACAAGCCTTCGAGACACCACCGGATCGGTCCTTCTAGAATCCATGTCGCATGGAACTCCCGTCGTTTGTCTGGACCACCAAGGGGCGCGTGACCTGATCAACGAAAAGTGCGGCGTTAAGATTCCTGTAAGTACACCGAATCAAGTGGTCGACGACTTAGCATTCGCAATTACAGAACTATTTGATGCACCTGAGAAATGCGAGACACTGGGCCGTGGCGCCATTGAAGAGGCGAAGAAGCATCATTGGGATGTTCAAGGACGCTACATGGCTAGCGTTTATCGTGAAGCCGTTTACGGCAAGATAAGTGAAAGGCCTTCGGAGACACTGCCAAGAATCGCAATGTTCGCGTTCTCATGCCATCCCACGGACACCATGGAGTCGCGTGTTGGCTGGAATCGAATTCTTCACGCATCCAGGCGATTTGAAACGCATGTCTTCTATGGCGAACGGTTCGAGAAAGAAGACTTAGAAGCCCTTTTAAACGAACATCCTTTTAAGCATCGTATTCATCTTCACCATGTGGAATTGCCGTCTTATTGGAAGCCCTTCCTGCGTGTTTCGGGAATGTTCTACTTTACGTACAATGCTTGGCATAAGGCAGCCTACGCGTTATCGCGAAAAATGCATGATCGGCAACCGTTTGCTTTGGTGCATCAAGTCAATTTTTGCGGATTTCGTGAACCAGGCTACGGCTGGAAACTCAATGCTCCTTTTTTATGGGGCCCTGTGGGCGGTACACAAAACTTCCCCATGCGTTTTCTAGGGGTAAGCGATGTGCTGGGGGGGATTCGAGAATGGTGCCGGAACTTCATCAACGGCTTTCAAATGCGATACTCTAGCCGTGTTCAGGGAGCCGCACGAAAAGCTCGCGTCATTTTTGCGGCCAATTCGACTGCACAGCGCGATATCCAACGATCACTGAATCGAAGCGCACAACTGCAACTGGAAATTGGAATCCATGAAATTGCCAAACAGCCGAAGCCAGTCCGTGACGAACAGCGACCTCTGCGTTTGCTGTGGGCAGGACGGCTTCGATCATGGAAAGGACTGCCTCTGTTATTGGAAGCGCTCGCACAACTTCCCAAAGAATGTCCGTTCGAGCTTCGTGTGATGGGACAAGGAAACTTGCTCCGTTCATGGCAAAGGCTCGCGAGTCGACTAGGCATCGCTGAACATGTTCAATGGCTCGGTTGGCCATCCTACAAAGAAGGACTCGAACAATATCGTTGGGCCGACTTGTATGCATTTACCAGTCTTCGCGATACGTCCGGCACTGGGTTGCTCGAAGCATTAGCTGCCGGCACGCCATTGATTGGCTTAGACCACCAGGGCTTCGCGGATATCGCGACGGCCGATTGTGCAATCCGAATTAAACCTGATTTGCCAAGCCAAGTTTCGAAAGATATCGCTGCTGAGATCGTTTCCATCAATTCCGATTCCGCCCGACTGAACCGTTTAAGTGCAGGGGCTTTGGAACGAGCGAAATGTTATCATTGGGATCGATTGGCGGAAGGAATGGATGACGCCTACTCTCGAGTTGTAAACGCAACCGAAAGGCATGCTGCATCATGACGAGCAAGTCAGATGCGGGTATTCGGAAACACTGGATCTCCAGATTGTTCTTGCATCGAGGAGTCTTGAGCATTCTTGACCAAGGAATCGTTAGCGTTACCAGTTTCGTAACCCTAGTGCTCATCGGGCGATGGGGCGGGGACGAACAGCTAGGGATCTACTCGATTGTCTTCACGCTGCTTTGGTTAGCTGCAAGCATGCCCAACGCACTCATCTGGGCACCTTTTACCGTTCGTATGCCTAGACTAGAGGTCGATGAACAAAAACGCTTGGAATCAAGTATCGCCTGGCACACGACGGTATTTTGTATATTCATGTTCGGTCCAACATTACTGACACTTGCTTGGATGGCCAATCTCACTCCATGGCTTGGACTATCTGCCTTTGTGTATGTCGCGGGAATGACTTTACGCGAGCATCTACGGCGTGTGCGAATGGTGCATCTCGACATGGCTGGATTGCTCCTTTTTGACGCTTCCGTGTGCCTTCTCCAAATTGTCAGTTTTGCCCTTTTTTATTACTGGGGCGGCGTGAATGCAAATTCTGTAATGCTTTCGCATGGATTGCTCGCCGGCTTACCGGTAATCGCCATTTTTCTTCAGAACGGCGTACATCGCATTAGCATATCCATGGCGTGGTCGGACTGGTTGATCCATTGGCAAAGCGGACGATGGCTTGCCGGAGCCGCCTTGGTCAATGCCGCCAGTGAGGCTTTAGTTCGATTTGCTATCGCCAGCGTATTGGGCATGCAGGGCCTTGGGCGATTCACAGCTGCGTTTTCATTACCGATGGTAGCTAACCCGCTGGTAATCTCCCTGTCCAACGTTCTAAGAGTCAATATGGCTCGTGATGCGATCAATGATTCTGGTAAACAGATGAAGCGGTCGTTTTGGAAAAACCAAGTAGGGTGCCTTGTCTTGGTGGTACTACTCTTTGGGACGATTGCCGGCTTGGGTGGACTTGGTGCTCAGGTTACGTTCGGGACAAAGTTCGATGGCTTGGCCAGCCCCATTCTGACAATCTGCATTGGGTTAGCCATTTCTATGGCGTGTATTCCTAGCGAAATCGCGCTGACTTCCGTGGGGCAAACGAAAGTCCTTATTTGGGCTTCATTGGCTCGATTCGCCGTTGTTCTGGCTATCGCTTGGCCTGCAATCCATGCCTTTGGGTTGTTGGGTGGAGGAGTTGTAATATCAGCTGGTTTCGCAATGGTTCTGCTGATCCAGCTAATTGCCACTCTTCAGTATTTCTACGGCAGAAACGCTCCATAGAATCCCTGACGAAGTTGCCCTGGATGATGATCCCGCTGATGAAACGTCGCCTGGCAATCAGGAAGAAATACCTTCGTGGATACTGCGATGGAATTTGTTCAGAGCCCCAACGGCGACTTTTGATGATGCACATCTAGTCTTTCATTCTTACTCTTACTCTTACTCTTACTCGTACTCGTACTCGTACTCGTACTCGTACTCGTGCTCGTGCTCGTGCTCGTACTCGTACTCGTACTCGTACTCGAAAACGTTGGTCGAGTACGAGTACCGCTGATGCTGAGTACGAGGACGAGTACGAAAAACATATTTCCCAAGAGGGCGAGGAATTCCGATTTCCGCGACACCCAAACCTACCACCTGCAGCTCAGTTTAATCGCCAGAGGAAACTGGAACTACGCCTCGCGTCCAACGATAACAAGACACATATCGTCCTCTTGATCGCAGCCAACGATATGCTTGGTGACCTTTTCCACAATCTCCTGACCGGCTTTTTGAATGTCGCCCGCGCTCGCTGCAACTAGCTGACGCACCCGTTCAATCGAAAACTGAACGCCCTCTGCATTGGGGGCTTCGAAAATACCGTCGGTGTACATCGTCATGGACTCACCGGGCTTCAGGTCGAGCTCGAACATGTCGAAGGGAATATCGGTCATAATCCCAAGAGGCGGGCCGCCAACATCCGCACCTGGTTCCGTAATCTCTTTGGATTCGGTCAACATAATGGGAGGCATATGCCCAGCGATGACGATCGTCGCTTTATGTGCAACATAATCCAAAATGATAACCGACATCGTGATAAACTTTTCGACACCTAGGGCTGTAATGCGATCGTTCAGCGTGGCGAGGGCTATCTTGGGATCATCGATGGAAGCGAATGCAAACCGAGCCTCGGCAGAAAGTTTTGCCATGAACATAGCTGCAGCAACCCCATGCCCAACCACGTCGGCGATCACGATCGCGAGCCGATGATTCCCTAGTTCGATATAGTCGAAATAATCTCCGCCGATTTGTTGGGCCGGGTTGTAGTACTGGAAGAAGCAATAGCCTGGGATCTTCGGAGCAGCCTTCGGCAAAAAGGCCAATTGCACTTGGCTAGCAAGTTCCAGATCTTGTTTGACCAGCCGCTGCTCAATCATCTGCTCGTGAAGCTGAGCGTTCTCGATGGCGATACCTGCTTGATTCGCAACGCCCACTAAGATTTCCAAGTCTTTGTTTTCGAAGCCACCCTTTTGTTGGATGGTGTCGATTTGGATTGCACCGATCGGTTCCCCTTCGCTATTCAAAAGCGGGGCCACAATCATCGATCGAATACGGAAGTCCGCGACGCTCTGGCTTAGCTCAAATCGCGAATCGCTACCTGCATCCAAGGAGATAATGGCTTCCTTGGTCTGCATTACCTCTCGAAGCACAGTCCGAGAAACTCGAACCATTTCTTCTTGATCAGGTCGCCGCGTCTTAACCCATTTTGGCTTCAGTTGTCCTTGAGCATCGTTCAGGACAATAAAGCCGCGATCTGCTTGAATAAAGATCGTGAATAGCGTATCGAGAACCTTCGGCAAAACTTCGTCCAGAGCAATTGCCTTGCCAAGGCTCTTCATGATCTCAAGAATCGCAGAAAGCTTGGCTTCCGGCGATGCACTCAACTGGGCGCCGTATTGACTGCTGCGAACGTCTAGTTTGGCTGTTACGGAGCGCGATCCACCGCCGTCGTCATCATCCTCGACGATCATGATGCCGAGCCCTGAACCCTCGGACACATTGCTTGCGGAAAGTCCAGACAACTGCCCATCTTCATGAAAATTCAATTCGATGTCGCAAATGCGAATGGTGTCCCCTTCCACCAATTTAGTAGGTTCATTGATGAGCCGCCCATTCACGAAGCTACCATTACGGCTCTTCATGTCTTCTAGAAGAAAACTGTCACCGCTCTTGGAAATGCGAGCGTGCTGGCGAGACACCGATCCACTTTCCAACACGATATCGCAATCGGGGTGCCTCCCCATCACGTATTGGCTGTTTTCCAAGGGGTAACGTCGACCCATGGCCGGGCCGGTGACTGCATCCAGGTAAGGCATAATAGCGATTGGGAGCAAACGAAAAACAACGGGAAAACCCCATGATAACCGTTCTTGCCCATTTCTGGTAATTGGCGATCGAAATTCTTCTTGGCCATGGAGCCACCGCATAACTGTTACAGTGCGAATTCGAGGATTTTCAAGACCAACTCGCACAAAGCGTGTAACGCTCTTTCGATTGGATGTCGTAGAGTGCCTCGACCGGCCCATTCGATACTGAAGAAGAATCTGCAAAAATCGACATCCTTGGTGCCACCCGCCCTGAGAATGAGGTTAGATTGAGTGTGGATCGCGTGCCAAAAATTTATGAGTAGGATTGAGTGCTCTATGAAAATCGTTCGCAAAAAATTGGAAGTGGCCAGCCTAGTTCTCGTCTCCGGGCTTCTGGGACAATCCGCCTTGGGACAAACCTTCGGCCAGACCCAACCTCAACAGCAAAGTGGGTTGGGGGCCGGAACCGGGACCGGAAATCCATCGGCCTTGGGGCTTGGCGATATCACATTTGCAAACAACGATGGAACATTTCAAAACGGCACCCCGGGGTCCTTTGGCGGGCCTGGGATCTCCGGGGCACCCCTCATCGAATTTGCTACCAAAAATGCGACACAGGGCTTCTCGCCCAACGGTGCTCCTACAGGAAGCACCAGCGGTGGTAACCGAACCGGTGGCGTCAACCAAAGTCCGTTCGGGGCCAATGCATTTGGTTCCAACACCACTGCGAATCGTGGTACTAGCGGAGCGGGCGGCAACAGCGGAGCTGGAGGACCTGGCGGCCTTGGAGGACCGGGAGGTCTGGGCAATCTAGGTGCTTTCGGCCGCGGCTTCGGCAATATGAACAACGCCGCATCCAATCAGAAGAAAAACAAGATCCGTCCAACCGTCAAACCTGACATCGAATACCAAGCACGGACTTCTGAGAGTATCGCTACCGGCCTGAAGACTCGATTCACCAAAATTCCACTTCCTGCCCGCGTTCGAGGAGCCACCGCTTCGCTCGAAGGCAATAAAGTCGTTCTAACAGGCGAAGTCTCTACCGAATCGGATAAGAGGTTGGTTGAGAGGCTTGTAAAGTTGGAGCCTGGGGTGAACCTTGTCCAAAATGATTTGACGATCCGCCCAAGTTCGAAGCAGGAATCTGTCCAGCCTGCCCCGCTCCGCTAGCCTGAGCCGAACCGGATCCAACCGGATTGAACGGCAACGTGCTTAAGTGCTGTGCCATGGCTTGGTTGGATCGGTCAAAAGGAGTCATCGCGGTTGTTGGTATCGTAGGGGCCGCCATCTGCTGATTTGGCGTAAACGATGCAGCAACGGTTGGCTCCACTTGGCCAAAGCTTGCTACCGATGTTTGCTGGTTCATCGCTGGCATCCCTGCGGGAAACGACTGTCCTTGCATCGTTCCGGTTTGCCGAGCTAACGCTTCCGCAATCTCAGGCGAAATAGGATGGGAATTGATGGACTTACGAAGCGAATTGGAAGGCATCTGGATCGTCGTGGTCCGCATCCCATTCATCACTTGCGAGGTCCCTGCTAATCTTGGATCCTGCAACTGACTGTTCACGGCACTGGGGATCGCCCCGGGAATCAACGCCGAAGCCTGTTGGGCCAATCCAGCACTCGGGTCCTCGGTAACTTTGCCTGGCAAATTCAAATTGGAGGCCGGGCCGCGAATCAACCGTCCATCTTTGGTCATGAACGTTGGGATCAACATAATCTTTTTTTGATCCCCATAAGCTTCATCCCAAGGGATCCAAACACTGTAGGATGCCCCTAACTCGCTCTCGGAAAAGTGAGTTGTGAATTGCTCGGAAGTAAACCGGAACCGCTTTTCTGCCTGCCCCAAGTCCTCGCCATTGTGCTTTCGAAAAGTGTCATCGAAACCGTACACAATCAGATCCCCATCAACGGGAATTGCTTGAGTCTTTTCATTGTAGAAGAAGAATCGCCCCCCGAATCCGCGTGTCGGTGGCTTGCCTGCCAAGGTCAGGATATCGTTGGACCAAGTGACGGTCATGGATTGTGGAACTTGGTACTCCTTCTTTTTAAAGGTAAACCACGATCCGGAATCCTTTTTCTTCTTCTTGCTTGCAGAACTACCTGTCGTAAAGGACTCGCACCCTAACGCACAGCATGCAGTCGTCGCTACCAAGGCCAAAAGTATTCGCTTCTGAAACATCATCTTAGAACCATCCCTGTTGTAAGCTGTTAAATCTAGCGACCGTTTGCAACGCGAGCGTTGGGGGCAGCAACCGGCTGATAGGACGCAGGTGCGACGCCACTGTTGTTCATCGAATTCGGCTGTTGGTACGACGAATTCTGGATGGGCGAGGCTGTGTTGACCGTTGGCTGGGACAAACCGGAGCCAGTGGTGTTCAACAGCGTGCGATTTCCATTGGGCGCCGATTGAACTGGTGCATTCATCGGAAAGCCTTCGGGCATCTCTGCTCCCTGCGTTCCATTCATGTATTCTGGCTCACCCAACATCATGCCCTCGGGTTCAACGCGTTGTCCGTACTCAACCGTGGGCTGCAAATCGGGGTAAATCACTGGCGACGTTGCCGGTCCCCACAAACCATTTCCTGCGGATAAGCCAACATCCCCGTGGATATTGAGCACGTCCGCCAAGCACCAGCTCATGCGAGACGATTCGACTTGCTTGATCATGTCCAGCTTTTCAGAATCGTTGAAGTTCACGACGCGTGGGGTCATGACCACCAGCAACTCGGTCCGTCGTTCGTTTTCTGTATCGAATCGGAACAAAGCACCAGCCAAAGGAATGTCCGCCAACCACGGAATCCGTCGCGATCGGGTCGCTCGCTCTTTGGTGATCAGGCCACCGAGCACAACGGTTTGCCCGTCGTATGCTGTAACACGCGTTTGAGCGACCGTTTTCTCGATCACAGGCGATCGAACAACTTCACCGTTCGCGCCGAAGCCTACCACCACTCCGGTTGCTTCCGGCCCTAGTCTCGATCGAGTCACTGCGACGATCATGTTAATCAAACCATCTTGGTTGGTTCGAGGTTGAATCTGCATGATCAAACCAACAGGCACGTCGATAAACGTATTCTGCAAACCACCGAACTGGTTCTGCGTCGAACCAGTGATTCGCGGAACGTCCTGACCAACTTGAACGTACGAGATGTTGTTGTCGATCGTCATCAACTGAGGACGCGACAGGATTTGAATTCGGTTTGCGTCTTGCAGTGCTCGGAACAGCATGCTTACCGATTCACTACCTGCTGCAAGAACCAAACCACCATACCCAAGGCCTGTGTTAGTTCTTCCGAGCCCGAAGCCCGAGGAACCTTGACCGGCCACGTTCTGAGGCCGACGCTGCGGCGATGCCGTGGAGAACGCATTCCCCAAGTTGAATCCAGGACTGGTCAGAGTTCCACCACTGGCACTGTTGCGATCGAACAGCAAGGAATCTTGAAGTCCAAACTCGGTACCGAAATCAAGAGTGTCTTCCAAAGTAACTTCCGCAATCAGAATCTCCACCGCAATCATGGGCTGCTGGCGATCCAGTTTCTCGATCACTTGACGTGCTTGTTGCATGTACCTAGGCGTTGCACTGATCACGAGACTGTTGGTTGCTGGCTCAGCAAACACAAATACTTCTCGGTCGATTCGCTCGAACACACTGATCTGAGTGCCGTTGGCACCCTGTTGCTGAGCGAGCGTGTTGGTGATGTTCGTCCGTTGTGCATTGAACAGATTCGTCAATGCATTGGCAACGTCCACCGAGGAGCTGTTGCGAAGCCAAACGACTTCGGTCGATCGTAGCTTTGCACTTTCTTCGTCCAGTCGAAGCAGTAGCACTTCGATCACTTCAAGATCCGATTGCGAACCGGATACAATGACAGAGTTGGTGCGAGTGTCGGTGGTAATTCGAAGTGGAACAAGCGAGCTATCGCCGCCACCTGACAATGATGCCAGATTTTGCAAGCCGAACAGCGTTCCTAATCCATTTCCTCCTTGAGCGTTGTTGTTGGCTGCTTGCACACCAAAGGCTTGTTGCAACGTAGTTGCCAACGCGGTTGCGTCTCCGTTCTTGACTTCGAAGACCTTGATGCGAGCCTCGACGCTCGGCATCTGATCGAGCTGTTCAATCAACGCACCGATCAAAGCCATGCTGGAGGCTGGTGCTGTTACCACCAGTGTATTCGTGCTGGGGTTGCTGTTCACGCTGACGCCTGCAAGAGCACCCGCAGCCACCGATTCGCCCTTCCGAGGAATAATCGAGATTCGACTACTTGGCCCCGAGGCCGATCGAGAATCGGAACCGCCTGTATTCGAGCGTTGCTGATTGTTGCTGTTGTTTCCAGTGCTGGTGCTGGACGATTCGCCGTTGATGGCGGATTGCAAGATGGTTTGCAATTCCGAGGCGACAGCATACTTGACTGGAAAGACGCGAATTTCGCTTTCGGCCGAAGAGGACTCAACGTCGATCTCTTTCACCAGCTTCGCAACTTCCGCCTGATCTCGCGGCGATGCCTGCACGATCAAAGAATTTGTTCGATAGTCTGCGACCGCCTTGATCCGTGGTGTTAACCCGGCAGTGTTTTGTGCCGCATTGGTTGTTGCTGCTGGCGGCTCGCCAAAGAAGTTTCGCACCAAGGTCTCAGCGTCTACCGCCGAGGAGTGTACAAATCGGAAAACTCGTAATTGGCTATTTGGATCCAACGGTTGATCAAGCTTGTCAATTAGCTCTTTGATGCTAGTCAACGCTTCAGGCCGACCGATTAGCAAGAGAGCATTAGGCTGCCCAAGAGCTGTGATGCTAATTTGTCCCTGACGCAGTGCGAATACATTGTCGTTCAAGTCCTTGATGATGGTTCCCAAGGCTTGGCTATTCACGTGCTTTAGCATCAACAGCTGGATGTCAGGCTGAGTCTCGATGCTTTGCTTTTTGATTTGATCGATGACTTCAAGGACGCGTTGAACATCCTTCTTGCTACCTTTGACAATGACCAGTCCCATTTCTGGGACGAACGAGATATCAACGTCGCCGATAAGTCCACTTCCGGCTGTGAGCGCATCTGGCGAACCAATTGCAGCGGCTTTGTCGTTGTCTCCGCCGGCAACAGGCATCCTCACCGCACCCGTGGCCTCATCCCCCTCGGCCGGCTTTTGATACGTGGCCATTTTTACAAGCTTTAACGCTCGCTCGATTCGTTCCGGGCTAGCGGGAGTGATTGGAACAATCTGGGTGGGTCGGTTGGTATCCGCTTGCCCCACGTCGATGGCCGTGACCACTTGAGTCCAAGCCATGACGTTGGTGGGAGTGCCTTGCAGGCGCACTTCGTCATTGCGACGATCCACCAACATTACTTCTTGCACTGTGTCTTTGCCTACCAGCTTCAACTGAGCAAGCTCGCCATTATTGAGAGTTGTAATGGTAAGTCGTGGGCCGGCTAATCGCCCAACGGCGTCTTCTAATTCACGCCAAGTTGCTCGCTGCAATTTGTACTGGTTCTGCATGATTCTGGATGGAACAACGTTTCCATTCTGATCCATCGCAAGACTGCCAAATTGTTTGCGAACCTCTTCCACAGCTAGGGCGATCTGTCGCTGAGTTGGCTCAGGGGCCAAGACCATCAACCGACCGGAATTAGGTTCGTTGGTTATGCGAACTCGCTTATCGGCCCCGAAAAGCACCTGGAGCCGAGCACCCACTTCGCCGACTCGTTCGAGCGGGACGTCGTAAACTTGCAAGCGTGCTTCCACGTTCCCATTTGGGGCCGGTATCGCTTGGCTGGACTGATTCACAGCTCCGCTGGCTGCTGGCAATTGAAAGGACTGATTGGTGTTCGGGGCGGATGCCTGCCCAAGCACATGGCTAGAGAACCATGTCGTACTAGTCACGCCACAGGCGATAGCTAGCAAGAGACGTTTTTGGCTTCGTGTTCTTCGTAGTTTCACAGTCCGATTCCCTTTGGCAGAATTCAGGCTTGATGGAGTTTATAGCCCGCAGTTTTGGTGTAATCGGATTAATCGTCAGACACACTTCAGTCAAAAGAACCCTCGCGACCGGTAAACTTTAACATTTTGGAGATCCTTCCAAGGATCTGAAAAATCCCAAGGATCGCATATGAAGTGCACTCGGTGAGGCCTTCCAAACGATGCAAAGTCGTTGCATTTCAAAGGAAAAACCGACATTCGGTTCGGCATTAAGAACGAGAGATGGCAAAAGCAGGCTTGATAGACCGGGGTTGTCTGGTGTAGATTACGTGCTCTGGAGGATAGCCGAATGGTTAGGAACCTGATTCGAAATCAGGCGCCGGGAAACCGGTTGAGGGTTCGAATCCCTTGTCCTCCGCTACGGAACAGAGTTGCAAGCCATCGCAAAAAGCCGCATTTTCGCTCAGAAAGTCGCGGCTTTTTTCGTTTTCAATCTCGACTTCGTTTTCGCCCGATTCGCAATAGCTCGCAATCCCAAGAACGGAGCACGCACCCTGTTTGGTAGCAGAAATGGTAGCAGGAATGGTAGCAAGTTTTGGGACCGAGTCTGTCGTCCCCGTCGCCCGGAGCAATTGCGGAATAGAGGTAAGTTCGCCGGCTGAGTCGATCGCTGCGGACTGAGCCCCCTCCAGAAGGTGACCGTAGGTGTCGAGTGTGAGCGTAATGGTAGAGTGTCGCATTACGGCTTGAATGATCTTGGGTTGAACCCCCCGAATAGCTAGCCATGCCCCGCAAGTGTGGCGGAGCGAGTGGAAATCGAGCGCGTAGCCTGATTCATTTGTCGGCTTGAGGAAATCGCTCAGTTCTCGTTTCGCCCTCTCGGTTGGGTCTTTCTTGCATTCTGCTAGCCAAAGCGTTCTGGCGTCGCTTAGATCGGCTTGCAGCATTTTGGCGGCTTCTTTTTTGGGCAGATTGAAAACCAGGGTCGTCGGTAGTTTCGTCGCAAGGAATGGCCGTAGATCATTCGCCAATTCGCGTTCTATGTACTGGTATGCTGTTTGGCGATTCTTGGTAGTACCACTATCAGCCCTGACGTGTGGTTGCTTGTCATCCAGATTGAATGAGCCACGTTTGAGACTTCGCAGTTCCCCAGCTCTCAAGCCGGTTTGGATCGCGACACGATAGGCCAAACATCGTTCTTGGGCAGTCATTCCGAAACGCTCGCCGGCTTTCATCGCTCCTTGTATAAGCCACTGCCACTCGGTAGGAAGTAACATTCTGCGATTCAAACGACGGTCACTATCCGGGTCCGGTCTTTCAATTGTTTCCAAAGGGTCTAGCCGGATTTTCCTGTGAATGCGCAGCCAAGAGGTGAAATGCTTGCACGCTCCAATCATGGCACCGATCGTCCTCGAGCTTTTTCCCGCATCTGCCAGATGAACAATATATCTAGTCATCATGTCCGCGTTGATTTCTCCGACGGTCTGAATCTTTGCGTATGCTGCAAACGCTCGGATGTAGTTCAGTTGTCCGACTACGTTGATTTTGGCTTTCGCGCCCGTGTATCGAGACTCAAGCCTAGGCGTGAAGTCCTTCAAATGATCTTCAATCGTTCGTTTGGCTTCCGTTTGGTATCGCTCTTGATCAGGATCGATAACACCATGTTGCCTTAGCGCAGCATCGGAAACGATCTTTGCTGCTATCTGCTTTGCAACAGACTTTTCAGAGGAACCGGTTGAGGTCCATCTTTGCTTAGATTGACCGTTCCTAAGTTTTTCCCAGTATCGAACGTAGTAGGGTGAGCCCTCTTTCGACGATCGCTTGAAAAGCTTCATGTTGAACAACCTCCTATCCTGGTTGTGACCCATCAGAAAGAAAACATGCGGCAACCGTGATAGGTTTCGGCTTTCGGGTGCCCCCTAGCCGCATGTTTGAATCATTGTCGATCTATCGGAAGTACGTCAAGCGTCCATGATGCAAGCCGGCTCGGCGTTTGGGTGCCTAGCTTTTAAGCAGCTGTTTTTTTGTGCAGTAAAAATAGTTGTAAGAATGTCGCACAAACTCCCGCCCAAGGGGTTCGGCTTGTATGTCATCAGCGAACTAGGTTGCTAGCGTAACTTTGTTTTGATCGACATAGGCGTCTAGGTCCGCCGGGTCAAATCGAATACTCTTACCCATCAAAACGAATGGGATTTTCCCGGAGTTCCTGAGCGTCCAAAGATGCCTCTCGGATACTCTCAAACGGTTTGCGGCCTCTCTGGTCGTGCAGAGTGGTCGGTCTGGTCGTGTGGCGGTGTTTTCGGTTTGCGGCTTGTTCATGTCTGAATCCCTAGTTGGGGGTGAAATTCGGATCTCGCTCCAAATGCGTTGATCGATGGGCAAGTTATGAACGACGCAACCGTAACGTAAGAAAGGTTGCGCGACTGGAAACGATTTTTTTCCTTGACCCCTTCTAAGATGAACGAATGCACAGTCCGGCAACCGCCAGTTTTTTTGAGAATGCCGGCCATACCAACGCGCAATCTAAGCTTACGTTGCGCGTTTCTTGGTTCGCTTGAGCCCTGCCCATGCGGATCTTGCCTCGGAGTGAATCGTCCCTAGCTTCGTTTGATGCGACTGGTCAAGGTTTGGCCGGAGCGGATTGTCCGGGAACGTCCTGACGCATGCAAACCGAGTCGCTCGAGGGTTGTCTGTGCGGATCGTCCCCGGAGAGGATCGCCCCAGAGTGAATCGTCCCCAGCTTCGTTTGACACGACTGGTCAAGGTTTACCCGGAGAGGATAGTCCAGGTCCGTTTGGGAACGTCCTGACGCCTGCTATCCGAGTCGCTCGAGGGGCGCCTGTGCGGATCCCAGCCCGGAGACGATCGCCGGCGGAGCGGATTGTCCCTTGCTTCGTTTGACACGACTGGTCAAGGTTGTGCATGAGCGGATTGTCTGGGAACCTAGTGACGCATGCTAACGGAGTTCCTCGAGCCTTATCCTGTGCGGATCCCAACTCGGAGACGATCGCCGGCGGAAGTGAAATCTAAGCTTACGATTCGCGTTTCGTCTGATCGTTGTTTTTTCTGAGGGCTCGCTCTCTGGTCTTTAATGCTGCGGTGTGCCCCTGATACCAATCGATTACCTCATGCCGAAAGTAGCATTTAGCGCCCTTCCTGATCATGCTCTCATCCACAATAGCCGGCTTTTTCGTGCTGTTCAACGCGTCCAATTCGTCCTGTGTCCGGTATGTTGGTCGGTTTCGCTGTCGTTTGCTTTCGGTCTTGTCTCGCCCGAGGTTGGGCAAAGAGTTCACGCCTGCGATTTCATAACGCAAAACCAACGATCTAGCGCGTTCCAATTCTTCGACAATCGCGGGGATGTATTGCCATGAACGGGGACCAAATTCGACTGGATACCCTTCGTTTGAAAACTCGACGTCATCAGGCGGCGGCGGTACCGCGGATAAGGCTTTCACCTCGGTTTCATGCCATTGCTTGCATCGCCAAAGTAACTCCATTGCATAGTCAATAACGTCCCGTCGTTCCTCCACGATTCCAGGCAATTTGATTTTCGGAATGTCAAACCGTGCAAGCTGCAAAGCCGGCTTGAAGGTTTTCAAAAGATCATTCAAAGCAGCAAAATTTGAAGCACGTACTTTCATTCCTAGCGTCGTTGCTGCCAACCTTGATTTCGCCCACGAGAAAAGCGAGTGAAACCTTGGATCTAATGGTGACGAGTCCTCGCAGTCGAGCAACTCAGTAATCAAGCCATCGAAGAATTGATTGACGTTATTTGAATTCGAGTCGTCGGACATTCGCAGGGGACTACCTTACAAATACGTCGCTCGAGAGTGTGAACATCCGAAAGAGCAGATGGGATTTCTTGCGTTGTATCTTGATCGGAATGCACCTAGGATCCTCCGCAAATGTTCGGTCGTCGCGTGCCTCGTCAGCCTCCCAGCTTTCGAGATTGATCCCATACGTTGAGAGGGTTTTGGTCGTCGTGTCGAGCAAGTAAACGTCCCAGATTGGTTCCTCGGTGTCGCGAGTCTGATTCCCGGTGTCGTATATGTCGGCCTCCAATTGCCGGCGGCTCGGTGGCGTTGGGGATGCCACGCGATAGAGAAGATACGATTGATCGTGAAGAATCTTGACAGGGATGCATCTTGGGAATTGCCATTCCAACGCATCCCAGATTTCATCGGCGTTGTAATCTTCTTCATTGATCGCCATAGGTACAACTGTTTTTCGGATCGGATCGAGCAAGAAAACATCCCAAATTGGTTGTCGCCAATCTCGGTTTTCAATAGTCGATACGGTTAGCGCTGCATTTTCGTTTGCCATGAGAAAAACCTTTTCCCGTTTAGAATCATCCATCAGAACCGCCAACGGGTTCATAACGATACCGATGGTAGCCAATCAGGCGGGGGGAATGTTCTGGCCGAAACTCAAGAGAGCGAAAAAACGCTGTTTAAGATTCTGCAAATGCAGAAGTGCAAGTAGAATTGCCATTGTTCGGACTTTCGCTCGTAAATTGGAAGTCTGGGCCAAGTCCTCAGCGATGCTAGTAACATCGTGTGAGGACACTTTTCGAACCACCAAATCTAGCAAGTGCCGGAACAACTCGCAATACGTTGTCTTTGGCCTGTAGGAGATTTGCCCGCGATTTAGCCGGCAATACTTGAGAGGTTAGGGGCTGCCCGACGGACTTGGGCGGGACGCAGATAATCCCAAATCCGTCGAGCTTCGTTGGGCGCTGATCAGGCGAGCCCCCTAACTACTATGGCGAATTGCCATAGGAATGAAATCGGGTAATACCCGACGATGAGAATTCAGCTTAGCGTATCGCTTCCGAATTCGGCCAATTTTCGGTTATGAATCGGTCTAGCTTCGCCATTCCTTCACTGACAGTCCGGTCAAGTAGTCCGTCGTCGAACTTTTGTTGGATCGATAACTCAGCGAGTGTTTCCGCTTTCTTCTGAGTGTCCAATACTTGGCGCATGAGTTCGCGTTTCTTAGCCGGCAAGAACGAAAGAGCGCTCTCGTTAAATGCCTCTCTTGCGGCTTGTAATGAGTCCCCGCCCAATGCGGCCCCGAATGCCTCAAGTGTGATCCCCTTGGCGTTGGCTTGTTCGCTACAAATCGCAAACAATACGTCGGCCAATTGGCAAACGTCATCGTGTAGCCCTGCGAAAGAGTCCTTGTCTCCTAGGATCTTGCTTAAATCGATCGAGAATTGATCTCGTACCCGTCTTATTGCGTGAACCGTTATTGATACGTCCCACGTTGTCCCGGTCGAATCGATGAATGATGCCATTGGTTTTAGTGTCCCTGAGTGTAAAGGTTAAAAAGCTTGGTTGATTGGTTGGTTGTGTGCCTGGTTTGTTTTGCCGGCTTGAATGATCAAGGTCCCAGCGGAAGGTTGTAGGTGTTTTGCTGGGCTTTTTGCATCATCTGGTTTTGGCGCTCGAGCAATTCATTAGACTTTTTGAGCTGTTGCACCACGGCAGGGAGTCCAGTTTGTTCGCGGCCTGATCCAAACTTGTCGGCAGCAAACCCGCTGCCCGTTCCTACTGCGGCGGTCCCTGCGAATAGTTGGTTAATGTCTTTGACCTGGGGTAAACGGAGCATTTCCCGATCTTGATTTAGCCGGGCCCTGTTTGCTTCTTTGGTGATCCCCAACATCGCCTCTCGCAGGTCGGTACTTGCTTTTTCGAGAGCATTTGAAAACCCTGACTTGCCTTGCTTCGCGTCGTCGAGTCGCTTTTGCTTCGTTGCTTCGTTCTCGGCGTTGCGTTGTTGTATGGTCGCCTCACGTGCAGCCCTTGCCCCTTCTAAGTCACTCACGCGGTCTTTGTTGCGTTTGGCTAGGTCGTCGTCTAGTTGCTTCGCCCCGTCATCGTAGTTGATCGAAAAATCGGCAAGGCTTTTGAGATAAAGCATCCCCTTCGCGATTTCCGTAACCGTTGTATCCCAAGCGCTTAGCAAGCTGTTTGAAACGACGGTGACGACATCGCTGATAACACCCCAAACACCAGTCCAAATGTTCTTTAACGTCGTGCCCGCATCGCTCCAAGCATTTAGCATTCGCGTTGTCGTGTCGAGCCAAATCCCATAGATGGTTTGCGTCCCAGTGCGGAAAGCCACCTCAAGCGAGAGCATTAGGACTTTGCCGGCGGCTGCAAACTGCCCCGTCATCAGAGCTTTCTTGATCGAATCTAGGACCGGCAAAACAAAATCGAGAAGATCGCCAAACCCGTCAGATAGGTATTTGAGCATTGCGGACCCCGCCCCACTGTAATAGAGGATCGCCCCGCCCAATGCAGCCACGCCGGCAATCACTAAACCGATCGGAGACAATAGAAACCCGATCGCGCCTGCCATTACACCAAACACACTCGCAGCAAAACCCGCCACACCGATAACGGCCCCAATTGCGGCGGAGACGATAGCGGCGCCGGCCCCCAGTGCAATCAACGCCCCGCCCACAACGGCGAGCCCGGCGGCGACTTGTGCGGCGATAACGATTAAGTTTCGGTTTTGGTCGATCCACAATCGGAACGCGTTCACATTACGTGTGACCCATTGGGCAAGAGCGGTAAGACCTGGGGCAAGTGCCCCACCGATAACATTCTGGACCGCTTCCATAGCGTCCCCCATCACGCCAAGTGCAGCATTGAGTTTATAGGCTGATACAACGTCCTTGGTCGAGATAAACCCTCCAAACCCGATCTTGTTTAATGCCTCGGCGCTCATCCCGGTTTTCACCATGGCTTCCCGCATGAGCTTCCCTGCATCGAGGAATTGACTCACGGCAGATTTGAGCCCGACGACAACGATAGATCCGGCGATAGCTGTCTTGAGGTTTAAGACCGATCCCGAAAACGTATTGAGAACCCCTTGAGCCTGCCCCAGTCCTGAGGCGGTTTGTTTACCGATCTGGTTTGCGATGCCTGAAACGGCCTTGAGGGACTTTTGCACCTTGGCTAGCCCTTGTTCGAATACGCCCTGCTTCGTTGAGATTTCGACATAGGCTTGCCCTGCGCGTACTGCATTTGCTGACATTTAGAGTCTCCATTCTGGGCAGGTTTCCGCCCGTTCATTTCGTCTTTTGTGGGGTAGTAACGGGACCACGAACGGGACCACGCGTGAAGAACACCAATGTTTTCATTGGTGGTGCGAGTCTATGTAAGACTCGCAATCGTTGGTTTTTGCCGATAGTACGGCGTTGCTTTTCGTCGTTTGCCTTGGCTGCGCAGTTGTCGCAAGGTTGGTTTCGTGCGAGCGGAATAGGCTTTAGGTTGTCGGTCTGGTTGTGTCTCCATGCAATCTTTTAGCGTTGGGTCCACCCAATTCCCGGAGAGTCCATCGACAACAATCATCCTTATGAGAATCGCTTTCATTTTGCTTTTCTCGGATTCCGAATAGCAGAGGCGCGGCGCTAGCATGGTTTTGTTGTACGTCCTTGTTTTCTAAGTTGGTTTGGATTCGAATTTGCAAAGGAAAAACTTTTTGTATTGCCAATGGAAAATGTTCATGGGTCCTTCCTGGGGGTTTTTTCAAAACCAACCCCAAAGGGAACAGTCGCAGTCCAATACAGACTTTCTTTTTTGAGCCTACGTTTTTGAAAAATCATCGAAGTAGCCGCCCTGGTAGCTTGGGGTTTCCGGCTTGTCTCCGAATGAACAACGGTTGGAATCAAACGCCAAATCGATTGTCCCAACTTCACCTTGGCGAGCTTTGGCGATGATCAATTCAGTCTCCGGCTTTCCGCGTTCACGATGTAGAAACCATACGTTGTCGGCGTCTTGTTCAATCGCCCCCGAGTCTCGCAGGTGATCAAGTCGCGGCCTGTCCGTTTCGGCCCCGCGGCTTAATTGACACAAGCAAACCACCGGCTTGCCAAGCTGTTTTGTGAGCGTCGCTAGATCGTTTGAAATCTGGCTGATTCGCTCATATGGTTTTGCGTGTTGGTTCGTTCCCCTGATCAATCCGAGATAGTCAATTACGAGAAGGTCCAAACCATACTTTGAAGCGTGCATGCGGGCTTTGGCTTGGATCTGCCCCACGGTAACTGCACCTTGCGCCCAAAAACGCCACGGCCAAGACTTCATTGCGCTACGTGCTACGTCTAGCCGGTTTCGCTGCGTTGGGGAAAGCTTGCCGGCCCGTATATCGGAAATCGGTATTCCTGTCTCACGCGAGAGTAGCCTATGCCCGATTTGTTCACTGGTCATTTCCAACGAACAGAACAATACCCGCTTCCCAACGCGTGCGGCGCGTGTTGCCAGTTCCAGCCCCATCGCGGTCTTGCCCACGCTTGGGCGAGCGGCAAGTATTGTCAGCTCTGAAAATAGACCGCCGGTAATGTTGTCAATTGATTGAATGCCGGTCGGCAATCCTATCGTTTGACCGTTCCGCATAGCCGCATCGATGCTTGCTATGGTTTCGTTGCAGACGGTTTCAACTGTTTGAAGATCGCTTTCCCGTGCTTCAATCGATTGAAGAATTCTGTTTGTGGCACTGTCGGCAATGAGTCGCGGGTCAGGATCTAGCCTGTCGGTTTCGCCAAGAATGTTAGCGGCGGCATTTCGAATCCTTCGGACGCTTGCCCACTTAGCAATCTCCATGCTGTAGTAGGTGGCGTGTTGCGGCAATCCTTCATCGGCAAGCCTTGCGACTGTGGCTACTCCTCCAATCAGGTCTAGCAATCCTGCTTTTCGCATCGCCACGAACAAAAACGTATCGTCTTGGATCGGTTCGCCGGCAAGACCCAACTTGACGACAAAATCAAATAGCCGGCCATACCGCTCGTCTGAAAAATCATCGCCACAAACCGTATCGACGACATCCAGTACGCAAACAGGACTTTTGAACATTGCCCCAATCAAGCCTTGTTCAGCCTGTATCGTGTTGGCTTGGTGTTCATTGCGGTGTTGATAAAACTCCGGACGATCAATCATTGAGCTAACTTCCTGTACATTGGGTGGTCGTCATCCTGTCTAGTCTTTTGGTTGTCCGCTTCACGGATGCCAACCCAGCCTTGTTCAACGGTGTGATCGATAGCGGCGATAGATCGCTTCACTCCCCACTTTGCAAATTTCGTAAGTTGCTTTTCAACCTGGGTCTCAGTGAGTGGTTTTTTGATTTCGGCACGATGACTACACCATTGCGACCAAACTGCCCTAAACTCATTCGTCTCGAGCGTCCTTGGTAACTCCACTTTGGAAGGTTCAAACCTGTCTTTAGGTTTAGGAACAGGTATAGGTATAGAAGCAATGCCCTTGCATTCCGTTTGCATTCCGTTTGCGTTCTGCTTCTGTTCCATTTTTTGGACTGGATCTATTGATTGAGTTCCAAAAATTGGAACGGAAATGGGCTCGGACTCGTCGCATTGCCTGTCGTCTAGGTGTAAAAACTGCTCAGGTATCGAGACAGAAAACCGCCCTGGTCGTCCTTTTCCGCCGGCCTCGTAGAGCAACCACCCTTCTGACTGCGCTTTAGAAATCGCGGTGACAAGCGTTTGTTTGCTCGAGAACCCGCATAGCGGTGCCAACTGATCGAGATACCACTTGGCCGGCTCGGTATATCGCTTCGAGTCCTCTTGCATTGCGACAACAGCAAGCAACCAACAAACCGACGGCCCCAGCTCCTGCGCTGCAGCTGTTTTGGTTAATAGCCGGATGTACTTGTGTGCGTAGTACTTTTCACGTTGTTGGTATTGAGCCATGAGAGCTAATCCACGCACCCAGACAACTCTAGTTCTTTGGCGATTTCTAAACGGCGTTTATCTGCATCGCGCGTCGCTTGCTTGCATGTCTTGCAGAAGCATGGCGGAACGTGACTATGTTGTGACCGCAAAGCAACAGGCGGCTGGGCATGATGTATGTTGCGATTCCCAGAAACCCCGGCGACATCCGGACGTTTATACTTCTTGTCGATTGTCTTTTGCGGCGATACTGCTAAACTTGTCATGGTAGTCCTGTGGCGGTGGTAGTTATCGGGACAAATGCGAGATAGCTGAGCAATGACTGTGGCGGTTGGGCTCAGCTTTTTTCGTTTCTATACGGTTTGCGTTTGGGCTTGATTTTGAATTACGGAATTGTCGACATAGTCGAGCAACCATTGCCCCCGAAAAAATCGCTGACGTCCTTGTTGTGCAAACTTTAGCTTGCCTGATTTGCATGCGTATCCTAGGGTCATTCGGCCAATCTTCAGGATCGCTTTAACGTCCTCAGGTCTATAAATTGCGTTTGGATCTATTTGCATTTCGTGCTCCTTTTACGGTTTGAATCATGCTCCACTTTTCCCACCATAGCCGACCGATGCCAACGGACGCCCTCCGGTGGTTACAAATACGATTGCAACAAATCGCAGCGTGTCCCGATTCCTTAGTGCTCTACGCAAATAACGTCGAGCGATTAAGCAAGTTATGAACGACGCAACAGTAGCGTAAGAATTGTTGCGCGACTGGAAACGATTTTTTTCCCTTGACCCCTTCTAAGACCAACGAATGCACAGTCCGGCAACCGCCAGTTTTTTTGAGAATGCCGGCCATACCAACGCGCAACCTAAGCTTACGTTGCGCGTTTCTCGATTCCCTCGAGCCATATCCGCTCGGATCTTGCCTCGGAGAGGAACGTCCCCGGAGAGGATTGTTTCCAGCTTGGTTTGACGGTCCCGTTCAAGATTGTCCAGGTCCGTTTGGGAACATCGTGACGCCTGCAAACCGAGTCCCTTGAGGGTTGTCTGTTCGGATCCCAGCCCGGAGACTATCGCCGGCGGAGTGAATCGTCCCCAGTTTGGTTTGACTCGACTGGTCAAGGTTGTGCATGAGTGGATTGTC
Source organism: Planctomycetaceae bacterium (assembly GCA_027487485.1). GTDB lineage: Bacteria > Planctomycetota > Planctomycetia > Pirellulales > Pirellulaceae > JBKCUI01. Next base: position 139,011 of record JAIYDN010000067.1, read on the forward strand.
CGGGTCCGTTTGGGAAAGTCCTAACGCATGCCCCCCGGTCCCTCGAGCCTAGTCTGTGCGGATCGTCCCCGGAGAGGATCGTCCGGGAACATCGTGACGCCTGCAAACCAAGTCGCTTGAGTTTCGTCTGTGCGGATCCCAGCTCGGAGACGATCGCCGGCGGAGTGAATCGTCCCCAGTTCCGTTTGATGCGACTGGTCAAGGTTTGCCCGGAGCGGATAGTCCAGGTCCGTTTGGGAACGTCCTGACGCCTGCTATCCGAGTCGCTCGAGGGTCGCCTGAGCGGATCCCAGCCCGGAGACGATCGCCGGCGGAGCGGATCGTCCCTAGCTTCGTTTGACACGACTGGTCAAGGTTGCGCATGAGTGGATTGTCTGGGAACCTAGTGACGCATGCTAACTGAGTCGCTCGAGGGTTGTCTGTGCGGATCCCAGCCCGGAGACGATCGCCGGCGGAGTGAATCGTCCCCAGTTCCGTTTGATGCGACTGGTCAAGGGTTTGGCCGGAGCGGATTGTCCGGGAACATCCTGACGCATGCAAACCGAGTCGCTCGAGGGTTGTCTGTGCGGATCGTCCCCGGAGAGGATCGTCCGGGAACATCGTGACGCCTACAAACCGAGTCGCTTGAGTTTCGCCTGTGTGGATCCCAACTCGGAGACGATCGCCCCAGAGCGGATCGTCCCCAGCTTCGTTTGATGCGACTGGTCAAGGTTTAGCCGGAGCGGATTGTCTGGGAACCTAGTGACGCATGCTAACGGAGTTCCTCGAGCCTTGCCTGTGCGGATCGCAGCTCGGAGACGATCGTCCCTAATACCCCCAATGTACATTCATCGTTGGCGGCGGTCTGGTCAATCAGTCTTTCGAGTTCTAGCCGGCTTTCTATGATCGCCCTGATTGCAACTGAAAATTTGCCCTCAAGTAGCACATTTAAAGCAGGTTTTCTGGTACCCTTGTTTTTGTTGCCTTTTTGAGCGTTTGAACCTGATTCGAAATCAGGCGCCGGGAAACCGGTTGAGGGTTCGAATCCCTTGTCCTCCGCTCAAATAGCCAGCTGTTTTGCTGGCTATTTTCGTTTTGTGGTGTGTTTCACCCATACGAGGTTTGGCATTCGCCCGGAAGTCAAATCGCGGTTCGCCCCATGGATCCATTGGAGTCATTTGGGCCCAAGCCCCCAACGTTCTCGAGTTCCATGTGGCACCACGCAAAGCTAGTTTTAATGGCGTCGAATTCATCGACTGCAAAGCACTTCCCACCGAACAGGATCTCGACCACTGGATAACGCAGTGTCAATTGACGCTTCCGGAAGATTACCGAAGGTTCTTGCTGCGAGTGAACGGCGGGCGAACTCGACCAAGCTCGTACCGCTATCCAAGATGGACAAACGATTCCACTTGGGGAGAACCAGAACCTGTTGAAACGGAATGGATGTTCCCCAAACCCAGCAAAGACCAGCTGCAGCTTCTGCACGCACTCGCGGAACTCAAAGCCTATAGGAAAAGCCCTCCCAAGGTTCGAGCGTTCTGCTACTTCTCACGAGGCGATTTCTCTTTGATGGCATTGCTGGCAGCACGTAAGGTAACACGCTTACCCGACAGTTCCTCGTTGTTGCCGATTGCATTCAATCAAGCAAACCAACCGATCTGGTTGTCGCTTTCCGAAACGCACTTCGGCTGGGTCTTTCAATTCGACGACGCTTTAGACCCGGTGAAGAACGCACAGAATCTTGCACATCTGGACGATTCGATCGATCTCAAAATTGCGGATTCGTTCAGCGAGTTCGTTCGTGGCTTTTTCAAAGGGGAAGCCATCATGAAACCAGGCTTCACCCTAGGCCCTCACCACCGCCGAGTCATGAGCCACCGCTGATCGATCGCTTCTCGTAGGCCGTAACAAGCGGTAGCGCAGTTACGGCAGCGCAAAACGCGAGTGAGGGCCCTGGGAACCTTCCCTTGCTTTAGCTTCGGGGCGGTGTAATGCAGGCCGCCACTCGCCCTAGAAGACTGATAATGCGCCATTCGGTCCCGAGGATTTAAGTTCGAAGGCCCGCACTTCAACCAAAAGTGACACAGCATTTTTTCGGGTGAACGAACTAGTTGAACTTCATTCCGTTGCCCCTTCCCAAATATTTGGAAACGCAGAGACGAGGAGGACGCAGAGAAGAAATGCCCATAGACTCGGCCTTTTCCTCTGCGATCTCTTTGCCTCTCTGCGTTTTAAAAAATCACTTCATCGGAGTCGAACTAGGATTGCCCTACCCACTCGAATAAATGCTGTATCCCTTTGAGGTCCTTTCTCAACAACAACGTCATTTCGACCTAGACCGCGATCTCAAGCCAACGGTGTGCATCAGGAATCAAAAGTTGTGCGCCGCCCCCCATGGCCATGTATCCGTAGCTTTTTTTTCGCGGTGCAATTGTCATGTTCGATGGATAGCTCCATGTGTCGATAACGCCGGTTGAATAGGACTCGAGCGCCGGACAATTCAGACGCACTCGAAATCGGACCACCGAACGTCCCTCCGGGTTGATCCCGCTTTCGTACTTCGACGAACCAGATCGGCAATAGAACAATTTAAACTCGGCTTCACCCGCGCGGCGGAAAGCAATCACACGGTCGTGCGAAGTGAGCATAACGCTACGAACCGGGCGACTCAGGTCCATTGCTCGCAAGAAGTCCGAGGCCTGTTCCACACCCAATCGAGGCATGTGACGGTCAAAGAACGACAGCGACTTGGCTACGCCATCGCGAGGCAATGCCGCATTTACAATCCCCAATTCGTCGATCCACTTACGTATGTCCGTATCGCTTTTATAATCTTGCAAACTCAAACCCATCGGTCATTCCCGCCATTGAAAGAAAAAGTTCCGTTCGGTCTGTTATCGAGCACCCGCGTTGAAAGTTGCTAATAAAATAGAATTTTCGCCCTTTCTCTTGCTCTTCGCGAAGGCCTCACAATCAATATGCCAAGTGCCTGTCTTTGGCGCGTTAACGGAAGCCCGTCCCGCATGTCTCACGTTCCAATGCTCCACCGCCTGCGAATCCTTGGCCCACACCGTTCGAACAACATGTTCATAAAAGTGATCAAACGAAAAACATTGCAATGAGATGCTAAGGCTTCTCTTTCTTGAGCTCGGAAATCGTGGCCTGGGCTGCTGCCAACTGCTCTTGTACTAGTCTTAGCTCAACATTGGCTTTCTGAAGCATGATATTTGCTTTTTGAGCCTCGTCACTTGATTGCTTTGCTTTTGCCTGTTCTTCTTCCGCCAATTGTCGAGCTTTGATCGCTTCCATCTGCGCAATTTCGGCACGCTCACGTTCCACCAATGCTACGTCTCTTGCCTTATCGGCCTCCTTACTAGATTGCAATGCTTGTTGCAAACGGGCCTCTGATTCCTGGCGGGACGACTCAGCCTCGGCGGCCTTTTGTTCGGCAAACTTCAATTGTTGTTCAAGCTTTTTAACAGCCTCCAGTTCTCCTGAAGAGCAGCCGACCAACAGAATCAACAGTCCAAGTACCTTTAGGGAACCTATTCTCAATTGCATTTCCACTCTACCGGTCCGAAAACAAATTTTGTCAATAAAACGTCCACGTTGATAAAGTACAGTGGCCGGACCAGCGCGTCCAGCAATTGGGGAACACGGCCCTACTTCGGCCGACAGACATGAATTGATTTATCGCGCAGAGTTTGACGGCGAAAAAATTTTGGAGGGGTTGTCGTCCAGGTGTTCAGACCTGCTAAGCAGTTGCATTTGATAGCCACGGATGAAACCCGCGGTAAACAGTGCTCTCCTTGCACAAGGGGCTCGGAGAGACCGCATTCCCGAATTGGCAGATAAGCAAATCAAACCGGTGCACCAACGCGAACGAGGGCCTTGGCCCCAAGTTCGCAATAGGTTTAGCCTGCTAACCGGCCCCATCAGTAAATGCCTGGCACCTATTGTAGGCGTTTGGGCACCCCGGTTTTTTACTTGCAGCAACCGGCGACTTTTGTCGGTCGCGACTTTCAGCCAGCATCAGTAAATGCCTGGCACCTATTGCAGGCGTTTGGGCGGCCCCATCAGTAAATGCCTGGCACCTATGCCCCATCAGTAAATGCCTGGCACCTATTGTAGGCGTTTGGGCGCCCCGGTTTTTTACTTGCAGCAACCGGCGACTTTTGTCGGTCGCGACTTTCAGCCAGTGTTCGCAACATTACGTCGCAAAGTTCGATAATATATTGTGCAGTTCGTGTGTATGATTCATCGTCTTGGAGTCTAGCGGGAGAGAGTTATGTCCTCAATTACAGGTTCGGTTGGAAGGGGCGGTGTCAATCGCCTGCAGGATGTCAAGACCGTCCAAACCCTCTTAAACAATCATCGCAAGCTTCCACTAACTAACTTATACGTTAACGGTCAAGCGGATCCCAGCACAATCCAGGCGATTGAAGAGTTTCAGCGACGCGTTGTGAAGATGTCCGTCGTTGACGGACGTGTTGATCCTGCTGGCGCAACCTTGCGCGCTTTGAATTCGACCTCGTTTCCCAATTCGCCTAATGGGCAGGCAACAGTTGTTTACAAAGATAGTTTGTCTTCCAGCGAGAGAATTGTCGATCAATACTCTTTCGGCGTGATCAAAATGGTTATGCAGAATGCAGGTTGTTCAAAAGGGGTGATCTCCAGCACGATCCGAACTCCTGAAGAGCAGGTCGACATTATGTACAAAAATGCGAAAGCAAGTCTCGCAGGGCAGTATGACTTGTATGGTAGCAATGGAGATTTGGTGCTCAAGATATATGAGAACCACAAGCAAAAGCCGGAAACAGAAGTCAAGAATCTGATGGTAGCTAAAGTGAAAGAACTTTTGCAGAATGACCAACGAGTTTCGCTTCATGTCACTACACCCGAAAAGTACAAGCTCAAGAACATTATCGATGTCGGCGTCAATTCAACTCAGTCCGCTGCTGGCGCCAGTTTCAACAAAGCCGCTATAACGGAGGCGTTCAAAAAGGCGGAAAAAGACGGGTTCATCAGCAAATTCATTGACGAGACAAACAAATCGAACAACTGTTGGCATGTGGAAATTGTTCCGAATGCAAAGCCGCTGCCCCATTAGGCAGGCGGACAATCAAAATGTATGAGTGGACGAACGTCAATTCGTGCTTAGCACATGCCGAGGGGACCTTGATTGAAAAGAGCTGGGAAAACCATACTCAATTCACCCCGCAAACCCTCGGAAAGTAGCGAAAAATACGAATGCTTGTGTAGATCGCGACCTGAAAGGGATTTAGCCACTAACGAAACACGCGGCAGCGGAACGTTGTCCTCTTGTGAATTTACGCTGGTTATTCGCAGCCGTTTCCCTAAGGCTATTTGGCGAACCAGCCGCACCGCTTTTACCGAAGTACTTTTTAAATCTCCAGACCAAGTCGACCCACATGCGCCCGTCGATTCCGATTCGTTGCAAGATCGGATCAAGCTCCTTGGGTATGTCAGCTTTTTCAACACCTAGTCGTTGTCGACCGGTCCAGTCGAGCAATGTCAAGTAGTCTCCTAGATCGAGCGACAAGAATCCTTTGTCGCTGGCGCGAACGCCAGTCTTGCTGACTTGCGGCCCGACGTTAGCTCGCTCGTTGATGGTGAGTGGCGACAACCAGGCATCTCGCAGGATCGACGGCCCTCGGCGCTTCTTAGCCCGAGCGTTTATCTTTTTTAATTGGTCCGGAGTCGAGGTTCGAAGAATTCGACCAGCTTCGGACGTTTCTATCGCGACCAACTCGACAGCGGCGGACGGTATCGTCGCACCCTGGAGCGACTTGATGCGATCGTAGGCCGAAGTATGCAGAGATTCCTCGGGGGTTTGCGCCATTGCAGCACGTATTGGATTCAGATCGACGTACATACTGCAAGCTAGCAACCCAGCTTCGTCGGTGATCGCCTGGGCTTTGAATCGCCCTTCCCAGAAGTGGCCGGTAGCTTCATCTTGTTTGTTGGCAAGCCGGGCGATCGGTTCACACAGCGCCTTCATAAACCAAGAGGGATTCGACAATCGCGTACGAATCTCCCGGATGCGTTCCGTGTTATTTGCAAGGGTATCGACATCGTTAGTCGTTGGTTCGGCCAGGTGCTCATCGATTCTACGACCGGGAAAAACTCGCAACCAGCGCAACGCCACATCGGCATCAGACCAATCATCGACAACATCTGGTCGAGTTCGAATGACAATATGCATGTGATTCGAGAGGATAGCGTAAGTTAAAATGTCCGCGCCGAACACCAACGCGAGGCGTTCCATACGGCAGCGGATCCATTCGCGACGATGCTCGAAATTCTTACCGGTGACAACATCCGCACCGGCCAAATAAGCACGTCGAACGCACCGCTGCACCAAATGAACGATACAAACGGACCTGGGATCAAACTGTTCAGCACGCGGCGCACGAGGCATATCAATTCTCCTTCTCAAAAAAGCCTACCACCCCCCCAACTCCCCGTCAATAGGTGCCTGGCACCTACCAAAGAGCTCCAACTCACCGTCAATAGGTGCCTGGCGCCTACCGAAGGGCAGGACGCAGCATTTTTCTAAAAAATGTATTCACGGTTACTTTATCTTGGTTCTTCTGTTGCAAAAAAGGTTTCCAAAGCCTCTAACTTCTTGGGAGCAGTAACTGAAGCAAACTTTCACAGGCATCATCTTCACTGAGAAAGACTTTAATACCGCTTTTCCCTCCTCGTTCACTGTAATATGTACTCCATGTTCCATCTTCAAGCTTTTCCAGACAGTAAGATTCATTGGGTAGCCCACCTTTCAAGCTGTATTGGTCAGAGGGAACTTTATTCTCTTCGAGCAAAATCTTTAGCGATTCACGGTTCATAATCAGTTCACTTTCTTGATGTAGCCGCCCTCAAGCAATTCCTTAATGGACTTTCCGAGTTCGTATTGTATGCCTCCACCCGATTCGCCAAACCATGGAGCCACCTTCCCCTCCATGCCATCGAATTCCTTAACAACTTCGTAAACATTATATGGTTTAGAATCTGTTCCAGGTGCGAGAGATCGTTGTGAGTATGGTACGCCTTCGGGAGAAACGAATGTACCTCCTTCATATCCGTAACGGTCGAAACGCGATCCTGGTTTCAGCTTAATCGGTGTTGGTGTGCCAGCAAAGCCCCGGTTTGGTGGCCAAACGATAGATCCGTCGCTGTTCTTCCAACGACTGGGGGCATTTACATCTGGTGCGTCGGCTTGCAGTTGATTCCTAGAGTTAGTAACTGGGTTTGATTTGGTTCCAGTTGCACCAATGTGCTCGGACTTGTGTGCACCACCGGTAATCGCGCCGATTTGTTCCTTAAACCATTGCTTTACTTTTGATGACATTTCGTCCACTTTGGACTTTGCCTTGTTGATGGCCTTTTTGTATTCCTCAACACGCTTTGCGACTAGAGCGGCTTTCTCGGTACTGAAGAACTTAACGCCCTTCACTGCGGTGTCCGCACTTTCCATAATCGAATCGAGACCTCGCTTGATTATGCCCGACGCTTCTTTCATCCAACCGTCAATCTTGCTCGGGAATTCAGTCTTGAGCCACTGATGCGCATTGCCAACTCCAAACTTGTTCAATATGGCCACCAAGTACTCCCAACCAACTCGCAATTGGTGCGGACTTAGTTTCGTGGCTACTTTACCTGCTTTCTTCAAGTAGTGCAGCACACCTTTGAGTACCCCCTTAACTGCTGAGCCCACAATCGGTATACAACCAATAGCGATAATAAAAACGTTGATCCAAATCCAAAGCTCGTAATCGAGGCCAAGCTCATCGGGATGACTTTTTTGAGACGCTTCGTCTTCCATGTAGTATTCGACGATGTCTTTCAATCCCGAGACAATATCTCGTGCATCAAGTACTTGGTCCACTATTGGAACCAAGCCCAGGAGGGTATTAGCGACCAGCTGTCCCGTCGTTTGCTCCTTGTTGAAATCCCCCTGAGCAGCACCGACTAACCAATCACCAATTGAGTCAAGCACCGATTGTGCTTTTGCAAGCTCCGGCTTTTTCGATGGCTTTTCTTCAGGCTCATATGTCTTTGGATCCTTTTCGAAATAGTAAACGAAGCCAACCAATTCGGGGACATCGCTGATGTGGGCGAGTCCATTGCTGTCAAGCGTTCCGCTCTTTTCGTAAAAACCATCTTTTGCTCGTTTGACGTCGACTGAGTAGAGTTGGTACTTGGCGCCAGCGATTCCATTGCCCTTGCAATCTAAGTACTGCAGGTCAATAGTAGGCTTTGGACATGGCTGAACGACTTGCTTAACAGGAGCGTTCACTTGTTTCTTACTTGGGTCGCTCATCCATCCAACTCTTTAGGCTGCATCAAACTGAGTCGTTCGTTAATCAATTCTATTTTTCGTGTTCCATCAAGGTCAGTTCTAGTAAGAATAGCCAAGACCCAATCGAACCGTGATTCCTTGATAAAATTAGGAGACAGTTCAAAAACCAAATCTAAGTAGAACGCAACATCCTGTTCTCCGACAATCCCATAGCAAAATGCATCCTCAACAACCTTTTCTATTGTCCGTAACTGCATTTCTGGCGTTTCGCCCAGGATCGCAAGATCAGAATGCTGTTCTTGTAGGCGCACATGCTGACGTTCCACATAATGCTCCAGTTGAGTCTGCTCAAAGGAAGCCATATGTTTCGGAGTCATCTGAAAGACGGCAGCGTTTTTTGGTGCCTCTGAATCTACTCTCTCGATTCCAATGACCGTAAGTTGCTGATCCTTGGCGGGAAGATAAAACTCCTCGATTTGACCAAAAAAAAAGCTTCGCTCCACCGATGTGCAACCGCGAAGGAAAGGTAGCAAAACTCTGGGATCGTAAAAGCGGAAGTAGAGTTTTACTCCGGATGGATCCTTGACTTCTAAAAAACGACGAAAATGCGTTCTTATGCCGGAAAGCGTTGCGTCGTTTGGAACCGTAAAGTAATAGCCCCATGGGGTTCCAGCAATGTTCTTATCGATCCAATCAATTAAGCTCTCGTTCACTCGCGCCAGATAGGGTGCTACGCAACACAAATCGTATTCTGCTGCTCCCTTGTATAGCGATACTGAGTCTTCCCGACTGAGGCTGACTAACTTGGCAGGAATGAGGGGCTCATCGCATGCGTCCAACAACGCGAATACTTGCCTACCGATCAAAATTGCTTCTCGAAGGCATTCCGCAGGAGCGTTTTCAATACGGCAATCAAGCTGGAGCAATTGGTTCGACACGCTACTTGCCACACTTTTCGCAGAATGGTTTCGCTGATTTTTTGGCGGCGGTCAAGGCTTGCCCTTGTGTTGTCGCCGCACCGCCCATGCCCATTTCGCCTATCATCACTGTTGGGAAGCCTAAGGTGATGGTGCCGCCGTGCATGGTTAGGTCTCCCATGCGGGCGGCCATCATGCCTTCGATTTTTACTGTGGGGGAGCCCTTGGCGATCGTGTCTGGAGGGCCTACGCAAACTGCCATGTCACCTACTCGGGCGGCTGGCATAAAGCCGATCATGACGGTTGCGGCTCCTTTCGAAATCGGGCCGCCTACGTGAGGGATCGGTGGCGTTCCAGGGGTCGCCATCGGGCAAACATGTATGTCACCTATTCTTGCGGCGGGAGGCATTTTGAGTTTTCCTTGATCCTGTACTTTGTAACGGTTTTTTAAATTGCAGGTACTGGCAGTATTTTGGACTGACCGGTTGATTGATTAGGATAAAAAACATTTTCGCGGCAAGCGCCTGCGGCTCAATTGGACTTGTCCGCAATTGCGGCCGGTTCTTTAGATTTTTCCTTGATGATGCGTATACCTAGCTTTGTTGCCTTGTCGACTTCCGATTCTTTTCCAAGCAGTTGCCAATACTCTGGCTTGCCTTGCTTTTCTATCAACACCAATCGAACATCTGCAAAAAACGATTCGGTGAAACCGTTCGAGTTGTTTTCAATCAATGCTTCTAACACCGATGGCCAACAGAAACCTAGAATACCCTTGGATGACTGAGGCCCCGAGGATGAGCCCATCAACAGTTCTTGAAATTTAACAAGTAGTTCCGTTCGCGGCAACTCGCTCCGCAATCCGATAATCGCGTCGCTGCCCCATGCTTCTTCCAAAAGCATCTTCCAAACCGGTAACTCATCCAACGCAAATAACATCGGGGACTTTTCAATCGCACCCCCTGGCAGCCAATCAAACAAGCTATGAGCCTGCGCATCAATCTCCTTCGGTAATGGCAAACTGATTCTCGAAAAATCTACGAGAACTTGCATAGGTGCAAATGCGTGTACCGTTTCAAAAAGCTCGACAATCCCAAGTTCCTCTTGCTCCTCTTCCTCGACCAGCTTGCCTCGCAGACGTAGGATTCCGCTAACGCATTGCGAGCTCGAAGCATCGTAAATCTTTCTTGTCGGCTTGCGTGGTTTTGATCCCGCGGCGACTCCAGGACTGGCCTTTTCAGTCCCGTCCATCGAAACCGCTCCGGCGATCCCTTGAATCTCGATCGAGAACTCGGTTTCACCTGCCCTAACATGATCACCATCACGCAGCATTGCTTTCGAGATCTTTTTGCCGTTCAGCCAAACTCCAGAACGCGATTGCATATCCTCGATCGTGCATTGATCCGCACCGCAAGTGACCTTGAAGTGCTCGGACGAAAGACCGGAATCGGAAGGGATCGGACAATCCGATCTTTCCGTACGTCCAAAGGTCGAACATTGACCTAAGTTCAACCAAAAGAGTTTTCCGTTCTCCGCTTCCGAAGTAATTCTCAAACGGACCTGAACCACCCCATGTGCACCGGAAGCATGCGCACCGGATGCATTTGCACCGGACGCATGCGACAGCTCCGCACTTTCCAAGTCGCTGTTTCCCGCTGATAATTCCCAAGTCTTCTTGACGGATGATCGCTCTTGATTTCTGTGGCGTTCAAGATCCGGATGATCGATGGAATCGCGACGAGAAGTCCCTCCTGATTCAACCGCACTTTGGCCCCGATCTATCGGAAAAACCGTGCTGTCGAATGGATTGTGATAGCTCTTGAATTCTGAAGAGCCTTTGGTTGCCAATTCCCCTTTCACGGACAACAGTGTTTTGCCCAGAGTGATCTCGTCACCGATCTCCAGTACTTGGGATTTAACAAGTTTTCCATTTACAAAAGAGCCATTCGTACTGCCCAAATCGTGGAGCACGTAGCTATTTTGGTCTTTCTGTATTTTGCAATGGCGAGAAGAGACAAGAAGGTCCCAGTCAAGCACAATGTCCGCTCCGAGGGTGCGGCCAAAGACAAGCGTTCGGTTGGCAAGCGGAATTGCCTGCCCAGCGTTAGGGCCGGATGCAAATTCGATTTGGAAGTTGGCCAACCCGATACCCTTTCTTGTCTAGTTTCGACGCTTGCAATCCCTCGCTTACGCTTCGGGTTATGAATAATCCGCGCTAGCCGCGTTACGATCTGCCTGGCAATACGTGTGTCGCGGCTAGCGCCTGCGGCTCATGTTTTGGGTTAGCTTGGGCTCGATTTGGATCCTGAGGTAGAATTATGCGCGATTTCTGGCTTCGCGGGGGCAGCCTTCTTGGCTTCTTTGGCCTTTTCCGGTTTGCAGCCCTTACCGCTACCTTTGGAACCACCACTGTTGATGTTGACCATGATCCCTTGAATCGTGACCCCGGATGGTCCAATATCAATAAATCCGCCTGGGCCCACCAAGGACAATTGCATCCCCGCTTCAATGATGATCTTCATGCCCGCCTTCAGATGGATTTCTCCCGCCGCTCCAGCTTCCTGTGCGATGTTGCCACCCACTTTGGCTTGAAGGTCGCCGCCGATCGTCGCGGACAGGCCGCCGTCGATTTTTTGGTTGTACTTTCCATTCACGACCAGGTGGCTATCACCCTTAACGTGTTCTGATTTTTGCTTTTCTATGATCAGATCGAGATTACCACCCTCTTTCGCTTCCCCTTCGCCGACTAACATCTGCAAGTTGCCTTCGATATGATCGAATTGGTGGCGTTTCACGTTCAGATGCTTATCTTCGTAAATCAATTCACGTTGGTCGCCACCTTTCTTCCCATCCTTTTCCCAGCCGATGATTTGATGTCGGTTTCCAAAGATCCGTTCTTTCGAATCGTTTAACACGCGAACGTCCATATCCTTTTGTGCGTGGATATAGACTCGTTCTTCCTTTGCCTTGTCTTCAAACATCAATTCATTGTGACCTTCGCCCCCTTTGGTGCTGTTGGTTTTGATGTAGGTTTTGGATTTTTCGTCTGGCAGCTTGTAGTGCGGCATTTGTTCGCCGTTGTAAACACAACCGGTGATTAGCGGACGGTCGGGGTCCCCTTCAATGAAGTCAACAACCACTTCTTGACCGACTCGCGGCAATGCCATGAAACCCCATGATTTGCCGGCGACAGTTTGTTGGCAACGAATCCAGCACGAGGTGTTTTGGTCTCGTTTGCCCTCACGGTCCCAGTGGAATTGAACCTTCACGCGTCCATATTCATCGGTGTAAATTTCTTCGCCTTCAGGCCCCACCACCACCGCCGTTTGGATGCTTGCAAGAAACGGGTTGGAAGTTTGTCGAGCAGGACGGAACTGCACTTCGCGAGGTATGCACGTAAATTGATTGGTGTAACTTGCGATCGAGGTGGCTCCCGCGTACGGGCCGGGTTGCGATGCAGAATGAGAGACGCTGGTTATCAAAAACGATTTGCCTTGTTCGCTGTTAAGGTTATGGTGTTTCGTTAGCTTGAAGGCAAAGCCTGCGGACATGGTTTTGCAGCTACCGGCCCCGACAACGGTGTTGAACCGAACTTCTTCAGCCTCCATTCGCCGTGTCGCTTCCGTTCGACCATCCTCTTTCTCAACGTAATCATTTGGGCTGTCGTAGAGTTCGTATTTCGCGTTGTTGGTGAGAGAGATCTGAGAATGCTTTTTGGCATTGACCTTCAGATCATTGGATGGCTTTTGGAAGTCGTAATCATCTTGCTCCCACTCGCCTGACACAAATTCGTACGATCGTTCCCAAGAGGTGATTCGGTCATAGTTCATTTGACCGCCCGCCGACGGGGCGTATTCAATTTCCGCCTCAGGGCAGTTGGCGTAATTGCTCTTGTCCGACAGAACGAGCGTGTGCTGGTTCTGGTCGTGCTTGAAGTAGTAGTAAACGCCGTAGCGCTCCAAGGTCCGTGAAAGAAAGTTAAAATCGGTTTCGCGATACTGGACGCAGTGCTCTACTTTTCGCGATTTGAGAATCGATGCATTAGTAGAATCGAGCCAGGATCCCACGTGTTCGTAGGATCTCACACGACTCATCACCTCATTTAGGACTTCGAGGATTGTCTTTTCCTTCTTCTCAGGCAGATAGACAAAGCATCGAGCCGCCCGGCTCATGAACCAAATCCAGGGCACCATGCGCACGCGATAGTTTCGAGAGAGATTGCCCTTATCCCCTTCGGAAGCGGTAAAGTCGCCGGCCCAGAGATGGCTAATGTAGCCATGAAAGTACCGCGGCTCTTGCTTATCGCGATCGATTCGAACTGCGATTGGCTTTCCAATCACCTCTTCGGGCTTGATATTCTCTTTCGGCGAAGATATCGCGAGCGAGAACTCAAAGGGCTTGGAAATTTCCTCGCGACCGCTAAAGGATGTCAAAATTGCCTTGTCACCAAACAAGCCTGTGGGTTCTAGTTCTAGAAGTCGCTTTGGCATAACGGTCGCTTTTATGGCAAGGAAGCTGCCAATCGGGGTAGAGTCAAATTAGAGATACACGAAAGAAAAACATCCTATCACGATCCCATCGTTGCTGCATGTCGGAAGCCACAAGAAAGTGAACCAGAGCAGATTCGCCCTTCTAGCCGTGAGCACGACCGCGACAGGCTATACACAAAGAGGGGCACACAAGACAGTGAATGACGGAACCTACGGGGCCATTCCAGCCCCCAGGCACTCAGTTGACTGCCGCGACATTTTCTGGAGAGCCGCCGCGTTCAAAAAAACAAGGGGACCGCTTTGCGATGAACGCATTGCGATCCCCCTGCCCCATTGTCCGTGCCGACTACTACTTGGTGCCTTCTTCGACCTTCCAAGTGTAGGAAACATCACCCTTCTTGGATCCCTTTTCGTCCATTTCGGTGTAGACAACTTTGATTTTCTCAAAATTGAGGCTGAACGACTCTGTCGGCTTGTCTTGGCTTCCGCCCGAAACTTGGTAGGAAGTGACCATTACGCTCTCTAGTTCGTAGATGTAGTAGGGCTCGCGGCCCGAAGCCGTTGTTGAAGTCTTCAGTGCAATCTGAACCTTTGAAAAAATCTTTCCTAGACAAACGGCTTCCGCGATTTTGGGCGAAGACTTGTCCATCAGCTTCGTGCACTGAATGTCGTCAAGGAGCACGGTACCACGTCGACGAGCGGCACCTGTTGCGCCCGAGCCTGCCTTGTGGATAGCTTGGCTGACGCTTTCCAAGTCGCTCCACTTTTCGTTTCCAGCTGCCTTGGATTCGCCATCGACGCCGTCAAATTTGATGTAAGCTGCCATTTTCTTCTCCCTAAATGATTCGAGTTATTTGTGCAAACCGTTGAATTGACTGTCTTGCACTACCGTTCTCGATCGATCTGCACCAAGGTTGCGTAGATTCTTGAAAATTATTTTTGGACCGAAAATTCGTGGCAAACTCGGTAAATCAGAGGAGAGAATCGGCTTCGCGGCAATCGGTCAGCCGCCCGCATGCATTCATGAAGCCAAACGCACCTTTATTCCTGATGTCGAAAGGTCGCACGCAGGTAATCCATCATTCGTTCAGCAAGTGTTTTGGACTCCAGCTGGAAATGGACCGATCCTATGGAACCTTTTGCTTTACCGGCGACGATACTTTGAGATTGAAGCGTGATGATGTAATGGGGAGTTTCCGGCTGGAAAACTCCTTTTTGATTTCGAACTGCCACCAGCATGGGGTCCCCCAGTAGTTCAGTTGGGATCTCTTCAATCGGTTCGGGGGAAATTTTCTGCACGATGCAGTCGATTGCGCGAGCCGGCTCGGAATCGAGCAAGCACCGTGCTTCCATACCAATACGAAGCGATTTGATATCGGCTTCTGGCACCAGAGTCTGGAACACAACCTTCTTTTTGGAGGTAAACCAGCCTAGCAAGGTTCCGCGTTCCACGGTGCTACCTAAGTGACTGGCATGCGTGGGGGATGTTGATAGCCCCACAAACTTCGGTGGAGTAAGCGGAGCTGCAATTCGAGTTGGGGCCGTCACAAAATATCCATCGCCAGGTGCCTTCTGAACAAGAGCTTCCAGCTCCGGCTCGATCAAGTTTCTCCGCGATTCCAGCTCCTTCGAAAGCTCCAGCAGCGAGGGCAATTCAAAAGAAGCCGTTGCATCGTTGACAGCAGATTTTTTGAGCAGCGCATACTTGGTCTTTACCGACGAAATTTCATCTTGAAGATTCTGCAATTCCAAAACTTTCTCGGGGCAATCCAGTTCCAGAATGATCTGATCCTTTTTGAGTTCGGCACCCTCCGCGATTACGAATCGGATCGCTGCTGTTTGCGAAGCGTAGATCGGTTGCTTGTCTGCGTAATCCAAGAAGCAGCGCGCCTGGAACGAGTTTGGAATGGGGATCAGCACGGCAGCGCAAACCGCCACTACCAAGGAAACCAAGAGGATGATCGATCGCATAAGGTGAATAGGTTGAGCAGAAAAAAACTCGGTGACGAAGCTAACGGAGAATCGATAACCTTGAATGCACAGCCCAATCGACATGGTCGCGAAAACAAAGATGGATAAGAATCCGAGCCCCTTCGGCACCAGCATAAACCAAACAAGCCAGATCAAAAAGAATAGCACTGTCAGACGGTACACGGTGGAGACAACTGCGAAACATGCCAAGATTCGATAGTCTTTATCAAATTCAGTTGGGTCCGGCTTGCGTCCCCCAAGACAGTACACCATCCAGCGCCAAAGGGCTGAACTGCTTTGCTGCGATAAGTTGGGTACGCGCCAAAGATCCGACAGGATGTAGTAACCGTCGTATTTGAAGTAGGGGTTGCCATTGATCAGAATGGTGCCGGCGGAACACATTAGCATGGTACTGGCCGCAATGGTGTGTTCGAGCCCGTTGGGTGTGAATCGCCAAATCAGGCAAGCGATACATGCAATCCAAAGTTCTACATAGATCCCGGCCCCTGCAATGGCAGCACGTTGCCAACGCGAGGTTAGTTTCCAACTGTCGGTGGTGTCGCAATAGAGGCAAGGCGTGAAGAACAAAAACAGAAAACCGATCTCTTTGCATTCAGCCCCCCATTTCGCGCAAGCCAGCACATGCCCCAGTTCATGCAACGACTTGACAAGCACATAGGCTAGGATCATCCAAATCCAGCGATCGCCTTGTATCCTTTGCAAATCATAAATCGACTGATCTGGATTGGTGAGTACCACGCTCAAAAAGAGAAAAAAGCAAAGCGGAATCGCGATCAATAACGCGCCAACAAGCCATGGATGGAACATGATCTTGGCGAGGAGACGAAAGCCAAAAGTGAACTGCTTTGGCCTCCAGACAGGCACACGAAAAGAAAGTGGACTCAGGATCGTTTGCAGAATCCAATTAGACGGTTTTCGCTGCTGTGCTGCATTTTGAGTTTGTTCGCTTGGGATCAGCAGGCAAGCTCGCATTAGTTTTGCAAGAAAGCCGTTAAGCCATTGATCCGAGACCAATTGCGATGGAAATGACATCCGTAACTCCTTTGCAATCTCCGCAAAGGTCCGATGTCCATCCATCAAAATGGTTGCCTCTCGTTCAACGGGCCCAAAGTAGAAAAATGTTCCCGCAAGTGGATCTCGCGCAACCCACCTGGCACCTTGTTCGTAAGCAACCCATTCGATATCCTGCCGAAATCTCACTCGAGTATCGACAGGCTGATTTTGAGTAAGATTGCCGTTCATGGCACACGTTGAATCACGGTTTTTGGTCGAAGGCCGGGGCGAAGCAATCCTTGGGAGTTGTCCACTTCCAGGAAGACTCTCACTTGCGAATTGAGCGGGTTTGCATCGGGACTGATGAAAACAAGTTCTGCCTTGGTTTCGATCGGTGGTTCGATCCCTTCCAAGGTGACATGGGCGATGCTGCCAATCAATTCAGGAGCAGCGTCGATCGCTTGAAGGAACCCTTCGATACGAAGCCTGTCGGTTCGAACAATCTTAAGAAGAACCGTGCCAGGTTCGAGCCATTCTCCGACTCGACGTTCGACTGAAACCACCACTCCGTCACATGGGGCAAGAATGCGATGACGCTGGAGAAGCTCGAGACTTTGTTTGTATTCAATCTCTGCAAGCGAAACTTCCAGCGCAGCCATTTCTTGCTGGTGCAGAGCCCGGTCCGATTCCAACACAGCTCTGTCGAAAATCAGCTTCAATCGATCTAGTTCGTTGAGAGGATAGACGTCCTTGACTTGCTTGTTAGCATCAACGGCGCGTTGGTACTCGTTTTCCGCGACGGCTCGGTTTTTCGATGCAAGCTCCTTATCGATCTCACTTTTCTGCTTCTTCTTGGCGACGTCATACGAAACCCGAGCCTTTTCCATTTGCAGTCGGACCAGTCCATCTAAGACACGACCAATTTCCTGGTCCGACTTCACTTTGGTTCCTTCTTTGACCGACAATGTGCCCAAAAGGCCTGTAACTTGAGCAGACACCGAAGTCGATTCTATCGTTTTTAGGATCGCACTGTCCAGCAATAGCTCTCGCGATGGGGGAGCGTTATCGGTTCCAATTGTTTGTTCAGATTGTGCGAGCAACGGACTTCCAGTGCAACCCACCAGCATGGCAAGAACTATTTTAGAACGAAAGACGTTTAAAGCATTTCTCATCGCAGCACCTAAAATAGTGTTATTGGATCGCATTAGCTTGGTCTTCAATTGTGGGGGTAATGGACGGTAGCCAAGCACGTTTCTGCAAAGCTTCTACGATGGGGCGGCACCAAAGGAACCAAAGCGGTTGCTCACCGCACGCTAATCGAACTCGAGCGTTGGCGCCCATGTATGCTCGCTTGGCAACGTCGCTTTCAATGTCAGCAATCGCTAACAAAAAAGGCTTGGTTCCCGTCGGATTTTCGATCGAGCCCGATACCTGCTTGATCACGGTACTAAACTGCTCGCTTGGTAGGCTATCAAAAGTGAATGAAGCTTCGTCGGGATGCTGCGTCACATGCTGCTTCAGGTAGTTCGCATCGCGATCGGCGACGTGGACATTCAGTTGCCATTCCCCTTCCAGGTCTGCTACATGAAACAAGATATCACCCCGACGTAGCGGCCGTGTCTCTAATTCCCTTCGCAGATCCCTTGAAACGATGACACCTTGAATTGGAGCAATAATATCTAGCTTCGCTTGTTCTTTGCTAAGAAATTCTAGTTTGTCGCGTGTTTGTTTTTCTTGTGCTTCGAGCAACAGAATCTCTGCGGATATTCTTGTTTGGGCGACCAAGGCTTCAGGGGTTGAATTGGAGACTTGATTGACGGCAACTCTCAAACCGTTTCTCTTCTCCGAAATCGACTTGATCTGTCCGATCGCCTCTTCAATCTGAAGATTCAGTGCGGGTGATCTTAGTTTGGCAAGGAGCTGGCCTTGTTCAACAGTCTGACCGTCCTCCACCAAAAGCTTGTCGACAAACCCGTCGACGTTCGAAAAAATCGCTCGCCTTTGTTTTGGATCCAGAACCGCGTTCGCTTCGATGGTCATCGGATACGGAATACAAAGCATCCAAACAGCGGAAGCCACGAGACCGGCTAGAACGAGCAATTGGATGGTTCGAAGCAACAAAGTACTTCGCAAAACCCTAGGGCTAAAACGGCTCCAGGCTTTCGCGAAACCAGGGACATGAAGCCATCGTTGTTGTTGCCGCCATGCCAAACATAGCGTTGGAATGAAATGAGTGATGGCAGGCATCGCTTCCATCATCGACTCCCGGTCGCCCCATTCCAAAATGATCACCGATTCCTTTTTGGTGAGTTTAGCAGATTCGTCTCTTGTACTGATCGCCAACAGATTTCTAAAGATTCCGGCCTCGTCAACCGACCCGCCATCGGTAGAGCTTACGGGCTGCGCTGGCCCTGACGAAGTGGCCTCTTGTCGAAAAACAGGCTTTCCGTTCTGCATCACCTCCGTCGCGAGCCGCTCAAGATTTTTTACGACAGTTGCACGCCGATCCAAATTCGCAACGCCGCTGGACGCTAGCATCCTCGCTTGAGTTCCAAGAGGAGTTGGGCCATCGAACATGGATACACGGGATGCAGTAAACTCCGAAACCAATCGATTTACGACCAGTTCACTCGCTTGATCGATAGAACGCATTTGGCCTAATTTGTCAGCCAATGATTGGATCGACGTCCAACGATTCTGAACTAAGTTCTCCCAACGGCAAAGTTGCCGGACCGCAAGGACTTCTGCAAACGCTTTGGAAATTTCTGATAAGGAAGCCAAACCGCTTGTGGGGACTCGGTTACCAAAACAGGCTATGAGAAATCCATCTTCGGTTTTGCCCGGCCGGACAGGAACCGCCAACCAAGACTTATCGGATGATTCGCCGGTTAGGAATGCCTCCGATGCGCTCGAGCCAGCCTTTTGTAGAACTTCATCGAGCACCAGTTGCAACCCATCGCCAGACTGAGCAAGCAAAACCCAGCCTCTCAGCTTCAGTTGGAGCACGATTGCAGTGGAATCAGCGAGAAGAAGAACTCTTAAACTGGAAAGGAGTTGGTCGTAAAAAATTGAATTTGAGACATTGGATCGGGCTGCCAATTCAAGTTCATCGAGCAAGCGGTCGGCATCATCAAGTTGGTAATCGATCGCCATGGATGTCTTGGGAAATGTAGATTGGAGCGCCGAAAGGGCGTAGCTTAGGCGGAAGGAGCCAGCCGCAAAACACTAAAATGCAGGCGGGATTTTAACAAAAAACGAATGAGGCCGGGAATCATGATGGTTGGCAGTCTTCGTTTTTAACGTTTCGGAATAATATACAGCATTACAATCCTATTTTTCAGATTGGCCCGGCAAATCTCTAAACTCGGCACAATCAAATTCCGAAACCAGAGTGGAACTACGGCTGTCAACGTTCCAGAATATTGAATCAAGGTTTGATAGCTTTGACTGTCCGGCTTGCTCTGGTGAATGGGGTCTTTGATTATCATGTCTCGTATATATCTAGGGCTAAGTGTGGCAGCCACCGTTGCTTTGAGCGGTTGCTTGCTGAATGAATCAAAAACAAGTCGCTTCAACCCTGGTACAACTTCGGGCGGGGCAGGCTTGAGCCAATTGAAGTCATCGGACGCAGTTCCATCGGCAAATATGCCCTTCTATTTGGAAGCGAATTCGCCATTGGAATTTGATGAGAACAATCTTTCCGCAGACAAAATCAGGCCGATGACTCTAAATGACTGCATCGCGCAGGCGTTGAGTTCGTCTCGAGTCATGAAGGATCTTGGGGTTACAGTTGTAAGGTCACCGCAATCGGTAATTACCAATCTCGACCCAGCATTGGTTTACACTGATCCTCGTTTAGGCGAGGAAGCAGCCCTCAGTGCATTTGACGCAAATCTGTTCGCATCCTCCATGTACGAGGATAATGATCGAGGGCTGAACAACCGGTTCTTTGGCGTTGATGGTAATCTACGGCAAGATTTAAGTACTTCGCAGTTGGGAATCAATAAGCGGTCTGCGACGGGTGGATTATTTGGGGTTCGCAACGTCACAATCTACGACCGAAACAATCAGCAAACGAACCGGTTCGTTCCCTTTTCATGGGAAAATTATCTGGAAGCTCAAGTTCGCCAACCTTTGTTGCAAGGTGCTGGAACGGAATTCAATCGGATCGCTGGTCCAGGGGCTGCTCCGGGACAGTTCAACGGAGTTCTCTTGGCGCGAATTCGAACCGACACGAACCTCGTAGAGTTTGAGAAGTCAGTTCGGGACTACTTAGCGGATGTCGAAAATGCTTATTGGGATCTGTACTATGCGTACCGAGATCTCGATGCCCGCATTCAAGCCAGGGACATAGCCAAGCTGACACTTGAGGATTTGAAGGTAAAGCTGGCATCAACCGGTCGACAAGCCCAAGCTGAAGAACAGGTGTTTCGTTTCCAATCCGAGATTGTGGATTCCTTGAATGGTCGAGTCATCGATGGAACTCGGAACAACAACGGAAGCACTGGTGGCACCTTTCGCGGCATAGGCGGAATTCGAGTGAGCGAGCGGAAGCTCCGATTCATCTGCGGGATGCCGATCAATGATGGTACGTTGATCAGCACAGCGGATACAGCCAACCAAGCAAGGGTGCTGTACGATTGGGACGAGGCCATTCAAGAAGCTTTATCGCAGCGCGAAGAACTTCGACGTCAACGCTGGGTGATCAAGCAGCGAGAATTGGAATTGATCGCAAGTCGCAATTTCCTGAAGCCTCAACTGGACATGGTTAGTCAGTACCGAATGCGAGGCTTCGGTGAAGATCTTTATGGAACTCAATCGGCAACCTCTACCTTTGGGCAGTATCAAGAATGGCAGTTGGGGTTGGAATATCAGATTCCCGTCGGGTTCCGGCGCGCCAATGCTGGTGTCAAGAATGCGCAATTAGCGTTGGTGCGCGAATCCGAGGTGCTTCGAGAACAAGAGCGCGCGGTTCACTTCGGACTCAGCAATGCAATCAACGAATCGAAGCGTGCTCATGACAACTTGGTACTTCAAGAAAAGCGTCTTTACTCGATCGTCGCGCAACTCAATGCGATTGATCTTCGGAATGAAAGCGGTGAAGCGGCGGAGCTCGACGTCCGCTTGGAGACCCACCGACGGTTGCTGGACGCAAGATTGCGCTTTCACCAAGCCGAGGTTGAGCACATGCTTGCCCTTCGGAATGTGAACGTTGAGAAAGGAACTTTGCTTCGGTACTGCAATGTGTTCCTAAACGAATCGGCAACGTCCGCGGAGGCGGCATCGGATGCAATTCAACGCATCGCGTCCCAAGATTACAGCAAGGTTCCTGCAAGCCGCGACGTGATCGTGGGTTCGCAAGCTCGCTAGTCCGATTCTTCTGGAGAGCATTGGTCTTGAGCTGCGGGCGCTAGCCGAGATTTGCTGTGATGCCCATGAAACCTTAACGCGGCTAGCGCCTGCGGCTCAGTCTAGGGGAGCTTATTCGAACCCCAGCTTCGAAAAATCTTCAGTCAGATCTGGATTCGCATAGGCGGTCCAGCCGGTGTTGGACGGAAAAACGATCGCCTGAACCACATCACCAAAAAACTCCGATAAGCTTGAATCGGAAAGAGTGTTGGAAATCAATTGGAATTGTGATGGCCAGCACCACCCCAGAAAGCCATTGCTTTCCGACAAACCGTGGACTTTGAAGCTGCACAAACGTTGCAGTGCGGATTCGATACCGCCTACAGCGGTCCTATCTGCGACAACTAGCATGAGTCCGTCAGATTTTACGAGAGAATCGGAGACCCGCCTCAGTTCTTCGCGTCCCCATTCTTTGGAATGCACGATCACTGGTAAATGCCGCCAGCTTTCCGCGAGGAACGGAAAGACCGACTCCATGCTTAAGTTATCTGGAGTTGGCTGGCCAATTTTTCGAAAATGCACAATCACGCGAAGATCGTAGCGTTTGGAAAGCGAATCAATCATCGAGCAGGTGTCAAAATCGGAAGCGATGTCTAAATTCTGCGTTAGCCGAGATGGAATAAATCTCGCAGGGGCATGTTGGGAATGAGATTCCGACGGGTTGGAATTGATTGGCCCTTGAAATGGAAAATGGCTAATCGAACTTTCATCGAAGGGTGACCGGAAGTCATTTCGTTCCCTACCCCGGTCAACAGAAATACCTTCCGGAGCTTCGTACTCCTCCTGCATCCTGACCAAATAGGATGGATCGAGAGACTCGAAGGGAGATGAGTTTCGTGAAAACTCGTTGGCGCGATCGGGTTCTGGAAATCCGTTTTCCTGCTCTTTGGATCTGTCGACGGGGGGCGGTTCAGGTGGAGTCGAGAGACTTGATCCGATGGGAGAGCCTGAGTGAAAGCTTTCTTCGACTTGGCTATCGTATGTTTTCTCTACTTCGACAGAATCAGGTGAGTTTTCCCCGGTCTTAGGAAGCATCTCCCATTGCAATGAAAAGAGAGTTTTCCCGGCTCGGATGACATCGCCTGGAGTCACGTTGCATCGCATTTGGGCCGAGTGGTTGACAAACGTCTTGTTCGTACTGTTCTTGTCTCGAAGTTCAATGTAGCTACCGAAGTTGTGTAGTTCAAAGTGAACGCCGGACATGAAGTTGTCTTCTACAGCCACATCCGACGCAATGGTACGTCCGATGGTACGCACTTCGCCTGGCGGAACGATCATACGTTCACCCGCACGGGGGCCGGAAGTGATGGAGAGAATGAGATTGGCTTGAGTCGATCCCAATGAAAGCTTCAACAAGGTAGGGTGGAATGGGGCCCATTGCATGCTTGGGCTAGTCGGACCCATCATCATACCCTGCAACTGAGACCGATACCAACCGGGGCCAACAAGTTCTCAAAAGATGTGGGGTTCTTAGGGGCAAATTAGGCAATATACTCAGGCTATTCCGAAGATTCTTTCTGCGTAACCACGCATCTTTCAGAATAGATGATGTCCAGGTCCATTTCTCCCGAATTACAATTTCGTACGGAAATGGGGATCGCTTAAAGAAGAGGCGATTTTCGGACTAAAAACTATTCCACGGATGGAATCATGATGGGAAAGAATATAAGCAAGGCCCTCTATGCGGGTTTGCCGATGTTGGTTCTGGCAACGTCGAATGTGGAAGTTTTGGGGCAGGCCCCCATCGAATTGCAACAACTTCAGCCAATGCCTGCCTCTCAAGACGGAGCGAATCGTCCCATGCTCCCACCAGCCCGCTCTCCCGACGTGGGTGGATTGATCAAGCTTGAACGCTTTCCACAGCCTGCACCCGTTGCCGCCCCGCGCATGGCGGCTGCACCTATGAACGTCTTGCCGCTTCCACAGGAACCGAACAAGGCGCTGAGGGAACGAAGCCGAGGGGGCAAGCTCAATGTCAAAGATATGGTTAGCAACCAAGTTGATTTCACCCGTATCCTATCCACGACCGAGATCGAGTCCGTTGCCCACGAGCCTGCGGCATTGGCTCCTATGGTTCGAATTCAAAATTCCCCAAGCATGGGCGAGTATCAATGGACCCCCAGCGGCTATTGTTGGCAAAGTCCGGCCTTCTGTTACTCGCCGCTGTATTTTGAACAGCCAAACCTGGAACGATATGGCAATTCAACTTTGCCGTTGCTTGCACCCGCTGTTTCAGCCACGTATTTTTTTGGTCAGGTTACGTTCTTGCCTATCAAAAGCTTGATCCAGCCACCATGGTCGAAGAGCTGCACTCTCGGTCACCATAGGCCTGGCGATTGTGCCCCATTTCAACGTCGAAATCCTCACCACGTGCAATCTACACCTGCAGTATCGCAGCCATACGCTTTTCAGAGTGAGCAAGTTGTATCGACGGCAACCGCAGTCGGATCTGATATCGCCTCACCTGCGGACCAAGTTCAAGTTTTGCAATACGAAGCCAGCCCAGCAAATTCAGTTGTTCCAGGTGCGGAGCCTGTTGTGGTGAAACTGGCGGACTGACCTAGGACGTTTAAGGGTGTTTCTTGCCCTTGATAGGTAACCTGCAATTCAAAATGTCTTGACCGTAGCAAATCAAAAGCATGGATCGTTCGCTGGCGATATCCGCAAAGTGAGCTTCCGTAGCGGGTATTTGTCCGGGCCAACTATAAACGTAGTAGTAGTCGTGAACCTCGCGGCTGTCCAAGTAGCTTCCTGCGGTAATCGAGGCTTGCAGGCCGTGATCCCTGAGGAGCGCGCGCGACTTATCTACAAGCTCCTCTTCCAGTTCGATCCCCGATGCCTGGAAGCCAAGCAATTCCGCCAATCCGACCACGATTCCGAACCCGCTTCCCCATTCGCAGAATGATCCTCTGGGAAGCCCATTCAGAATAGCCCAAGCCTGTTCGTAATTGCTAGGAACAAAGCCAAAGCATTTTACGCCCCGAAAACGACTGCGACCATCCCTCAGGAAATCCATCGCGCGCGTGGTTAACTCAAGTGGAACAGGCAGAAGTTCATGTTCTGCAACACATGGCATATCTTCTTCTGCCTGTTCTTCGTTGGTTTCATGAGGGTTCATAGAATTCTCTTTTTCTCTTTGCTAATTCGAAAGAATCGAGGCTGAATTAGGCCAGCGCTACTTGAGCGGCGAGAAGCTGGTTGCTTTCAGAAACAGGCTCTTTACGCCGCCATCCGCCGTCAGCGACATTCCGCCTGCGTCGGCTTCGGACTCGGTACGAACCTTTTCCCAAACCGGATCGACTCGGAATTTTCCAAAGGACTCTTTGGCGGCTGCTTCGGATGCGTGAGCGATGAAGTAGATGAGGCTGTTGCCGGCAGCGGGCGCATTCACATCTATCTTTGCATCGGCTTTTCCAATCGGCGAAACCGCTTCCAGCAGTTTTCCGCAAGTAAGCGATTCGCCTTCTAAAGCAGACCAATACATGAGGTTGGTCATTCCGTGCTTCTCAAATAGTCTCAATGTATGGTTCCGAAAACGCGCGTTGAGGTTAGCAAGATTGCCGTTGCTCGCGATATAGGTTCTTAGCTCGAATACCCGTTCACCAGCAGGCTTTACTTCCAAGCTAGGACTGTAATCATTCACAGACATGAAGACACGTTCAATCGACTTGACCGGCTTCTTTCCATCGACCACCGACTTTTGAACCACTTCCTTCCAAGCTGGATCGTTTTGGAACGCTGTCCAAGATGCATCGCAGGATTCCTTGCTCTTGTGTCTCACCAACGTGAAAACTCGTTCGTCTTTGACGTCTGCAGGAACCCAAACAGCAGCCAAATTCAGTTGGTGCTTTTTCATGAAGGTCATTCCGCCCCCTTCAATCAACTTTAACACATCCGCTTGCCTACCTGGTTCCGAAACGTACGAACGAAGCTCGTAGATCGTGCTGGAGGTGTCTTGCGAGATAGCATTCATGGCAATAGATGCGATGGCGAAAAGCATAGTGAATATACGGGTGAGCATGGCAAGGGGTCCATAATGAAGGGAGGGGCAATGCGTACGATACAAATGAGTAGAAACAGTTCTACCAACGGACTGAGTTTAGCTCTTTGGCATCGGGACAGAAATGGCCCTTTGAAAATCACTCAATTTTCGATCGAACCAAAAAGTGCCTGCCGGAATCAACGATGCTAAAAGCGCCTGGACCAGACGCCACCATGGCAACTTGCAAACGACAGTGACCGCTAATGCCAGGACGGCGTACAACACAAAAAGAAATCCGTGTAGCGCACCCACGACTTCAACAGCTCGAGGTGAATCGGCCATGTATTTCAGCGGCATGGCTATCCCGAGCAGCACGAGAAAGGACAAGCCTTCCAGCAAACCAACAATGCGAAGTGCAACAACTAGACCTACCATAATTTTCCAGATGCAGAACAAGTTTAGACGTAAATGTGAATCGAAAGCCAAGCGATTCGCATTGTAGCACGATCGCCGGATAAGGCGCTGGACGCGGATCTATCTGAACCGCCGCAGCTTGCGAACGGAGGTGTTGAAAAATGCACAAGCTTGAAAAACGCTCGTTGCGAGCCTGCTATTGGCTTCTGTAAGAGCCAAATGGAGCGTATACTCAGGGCTCCAGAGACGGATGCTGGAAGTCTTCCTTTAGTAAGTTGGTCGGCGAGTGGATCTAGAGTACCCGTTCTAGCAATAAAGCGGACAGCAGAACGTTGGTGGTTTTTCTACGACAGAGGCGACAAATGAAAATCAATGCACAGTCGTCGATCGCATCTCACACATCTCGAAGAAATGATCGGCATGCGTTCACTTTAGTGGAACTGCTTGTCGTGATTGCGATTATCGGCACATTGATTGGCCTCCTTTTGCCTGCGGTTCAGGCGGCTCGGGAAGCTGCACGCCGGCTTCAGTGCGCGAACAATCTTAAGCAGATGGGGCTAGCCTGCATGATGAATGCGGATGCCGCCAGAAGTTATCCAGCAGGTGCTCTCCAATCGAGCAAACTAGAAGAAATTCACAAGCTATTCTGGAGCGGTCAGATCCTGCCTTATCTGGAGCAAGGCAACCTTGCATTGACTCTGGATCCAGATCAGCGCTGGGATCAATTCGAACCCAATATTGCGGCAATCAAAACCAGCCACTCGGTTTACAGTTGCCCTTCCTCCGCTGGACCTCAATACTACAACCAAATGGTCGACGGTCGAGCCACAAGCACGTACCTTGCCTGTGCTTCAGGCACTATCCGCAACGAAACTGGCTCGGGCACGTTGATCGGTGAGCCTCGTCAGAATGGTATCATGTACGTCAACAGCCGAACGAAACATCGAGACATCTTCGACGGACTTTCTCAGACCCTATTGATTTCAGAGGCTTTGTTTTTGCCAGACGTTTCTGGTCCAGATCATACTGGAGTTTTTCAGCTCATTGACCATTGGCACACTGGCTCACCAGGCATGGCAAGCAACGAAATGTCAGAGTGCCTTGGTTCGTCCGCAATTCCAATCAATTCTTTTAAGAAGGTGCCTCAGGTGTTTGTTGAGGACATTGAGCTTGGGTTTGCGTCCCGGCATGCAGGTCTCGTCCAGGCGGTATTCGCAGATGGACATGTTCAAACCATAGGCGAATCAATCTCTGCAAATGTTTGGAGTGCTATGGGAACGAAAGGGAATTCCGACATCGTTTCCTTCGAGGACTAGTACATCGCGAAGGTGGGCCTTGTGCCCTCCTTCGCAACAGGTTTGGCGTGCTAACATGCGATTCCCCCCGTATAAAAACGCGTTCGTGGGCCTCCGGCCCACGAACGCAATAGGGTTCGGTTGGATTGGCAATTAACACACCAAACCTGTTGCGACGAGTCGGGGCAAGCCCAACCGTCGCGATTGCGTATTCTGGAAACACAGAGGCGTCTGCCAGCGGAGCTTAGCAATCGACAGAAATCGGTGTGGCAACTATGATGGTCAGTTTGCTGCGGTGTTGCTTAATTCACTCCCCTTTTTTATTTCTTTCCATGCCGAACGACGTTCTAGATCGACTCATGCTGGAACTGCATCAACGGGTCGCAACGCTTCCCGAGGGGTCGTACACTACTAAACTACTTCAGGGCGGAATCCCAAAAATGGGCGCCAAGCTCCTCGAAGAATCCAACGAAGTGATTGAAGCGGCTGCCGAAGCCGGGGAACCTGGTCGCGAGCATACCATTCGGGAAGCGGCCGATGTTGTATTCCACTTGTGGGTGCTGCTTGCCAGTCGAGGTATTGTTGTCGATGATGTCCGGCGCGAACTAGAACGTCGCGAGGGTGTCTCGGGACTAGAAGAAAAACGTCGTCGAGGACAGGAAACGGTTTCGTGAGTGCAGAATTGAATCATCTACGTATCGGAATCCCCAGCAAAGGGCGATTAAGTGAACTGGCTACCGACTTGCTAATGCAGGCCGGGCTAAACTTTCGTCGCCAAGATAGATCCCTGTTTGCCCGAGTCAGCAGCATTCCTGCCGAAATCACCTTCTTGCGGACCGATGACATCCCAACGTTATGCGCCGAAGGTGCAATCGACCTTGGAATCACAGGAAGTGATTTGATCGAAGAGGCCGGGGCGGACGTGGTGGTGCGAATGAAGTTGGGAGTCGGTCGATGCCGACTAGCTATTTGTGTCCCCACTACCGGCAACATTCAAGACCCAAGTGAGCTTAAGGGGAAACGGGTAGCTACCAGTTTTCCGAACACCACCGAACGTTACCTAAAGCAACACGATGCCACGGTTCATTTAGTGAAGTTGAATGGTTCGGTCGAGGTCATGATCTCGTTGGGAGTTGCTGATGCCATTGTCGATTTGGTCGAAACGGGTAGCACGCTTGCCGCGAATCAACTTCGAATTTTAACGGAGATCGGACAGTACGAGACGGTACTGATCCAAAGCCCTAATTGCCGTGACAGTGCAACCGCAGACCGCATTGTTCGTAGGCTGGAAGGGGTCGTGATTGCACGCGATTATTCCTTGCTAGAATACAACATTCCACGCGACAAACTTGCTGCGGCAGAAGCCATCACGCCAGGTTTTACATCCCCAACGGTGACGAGCCTGGAAAATAACTCCTGGTGCGCCGTGCGTGCGATGGTAAAGCGAAGTGACATTATCCCGATTATGGAAAAGCTAGAGCTGCTTGGGGCTCTGGCCATTCTTGAAACTTCCATCAACAACTGCCGACTGTAAGCATGCAAGTTCTTTCTCTGATCCGTTCCAGATTTGCAGATGTTCTCGCAACTTGGATCGACGATCCCGCTTTGCTTTCCGCGACGCTCGAACGGATTGTGCCGTCGCGTGAAACTCATTTGGCGGATTATCAGGCCAACGTAGCGATGCCCCTTCAAAAGAAGTTGGGTAAGCCACCACTAGCTATCGCCGAAGAGCTGGTTGCGGGAGTGAAGCTTAGCGATATTTGCTCGTCGGTGACGATCGCGGGTCAAGGGTATGTCAATCTAAGGCTCTCGCCGGAATGGCTCAGCGATCGTCTCTCCGAAGCACTCTCCGATCCTGATCGCCTTGCGGTTAGCTTGGCTGCAACCCCCAAGACATACGTTGTGGACTTTTCTTCGCCGAACGTCGCCAAGCCGATGCACGTCGGGCATGTGCGTTCTACCGTCATTGGCGACGCGATCAACAAGATTCTTCGCTTCCTGGGGCATCGTGTTCATTCCGACAACCATTTGGGTGATTGGGGCACTCAGTTTGGGATGATCATTTATGGGTACAAGCACTTTCGGAACCAAGAAGCATTCGATCAAGCCCCGGTCGCTGAACTTGGCCGACTGTATCGGCTGATTCAACAAACCATCAGCTATCAAGACACGGTTGCTAATGTTCCCAAGCTGGAAGCGAACATTATCAAAGCAGAACAAAAGGCGAATGATTCGAAGCAAAAGGCAGCTGATGCACCCAAAGATAAAAAGCTTGCGAAAGAAGCAACTAGCGCTCATCAGCAATGGCTTGATCTGCAACAGCAGCGGCTTCAAGCCTTAGCCGCGATCGAATCGGCCAGCCACGATGCTGATTTGCTCGAGCGTTCCAAAACACACCCTGAGCTCGGACAGCGAGTTCTTCGAGAAACGTCGAAGCTGCATGAAGGAGATTCCGAGAATATCAAATTGTGGGAAGCATTCTTGCCAAGCTGCAAGGCAGAGATTCATAACGTCTACCGTCGATTGAATGTGCAGTTCGACTTCGAGTACGGCGAGAGCTACTACCATGATCTGCTTCCCATGGTGGTCGAGGACTTGCTCGCTCGTTCGATGGCCGTTCAAAGTGATGGAGCCATCTGCGTGTTTTTAGACGGATACGAAGCGCCGATGATTGTTCGGAAGCAAGACGGAGCGTTTCTCTACGCGACCACCGATATCGCAACGGCTGTTTTTCGAGAACGCGAATTCGCTCCTGATGTTTCTCTCTATGTGGTTGATCACCGTCAAAGCGAACACTTTCAAAAACTATTCGATGTCCTACGCAAGATTGGCCTAACACACACAGATTTAAAGCACGTCAGTTTTGGAACCGTGTTAGGTGATGATGGCAAACCCTTCAAAACCAGATCTGGAACCATCGTTGGGTTGGAATCACTGCTAGATGAAGCGGTGGAACGAGCCATGCAAGTGGTTTGCGATCCTGAACGGCTAAACCGATCCGGAACGGACTTCTCCGAGGAAGATCGAAAGAATATCGCCGAAACGGTTGGTATCGGAGCTATCAAGTACGCCGATCTGAGCCATAACCGGACCAGCAACTACGTGTTCGATATGAACAAGATGGTTCTTATGGAAGGGAACACGGCAGCTTACATCCAGTATTCTTACGCGAGAACGCGAAGCATCATCCGCAAAGCTCTGGCCGAAGGGATCGCCCAAGCTGATTTGGGGGCTAGGAAATTGGCCTTGGTAGAGGGGCCGGAATTGGCTTTGGGGCTTCAGCTTTTGCGTTTCGAGGACATGCTGAGTCAATCGATGAGTGACTATTTGCCGAACATGGTGACGGAATATCTGTTCGAGACGGCAAAACTGTTCTCTAGCTTCTATGAACAATGCCCTGTTCTTAAGGCGGATTCGCCCGATGTCGTGCTTGCTCGACTAAGATTAACGGAACTTACCGGATTGACGCTCAAGAAGGGTCTTGAGTTGCTAGGTATTGGGACTGTTGAACGAATGTAGTTTTTCGGAATGTCTAGCGACTCAAAATCCGTTCCCCCCATGCAGTATTTTGGGCCGACCGATGTTTTCGGCTTTGGCCAGTTGCGAGACGTTTGGCGGTCGCGAGAGTTGCTGTACAGCTTTTTCCTTCGCGATCTCTTAATTCGGTATCGCCAAGTGTTGATCGGGGTACTGTGGGTTCTTCTGCAGCCTCTGATCGGGGTTGGAATCTTCATGGGCCTGTTCTTTGTCCTGGAGACCAATGCGACCAGTCCGAACGTCGCCTATGCTCCAGTCGTATTGACGGGCATGCTGTGCTGGCAGCTAGTGTCCAATAGCTTTCGAGATGCGACCGGGTCCCTTGTCAATTATCGGCACGTGGTCACCAAAATATACTTCCCGAGATTGCTGTTGCCGTTGGCGAGTTTGCTTTGTGCGAGCTTCGATTTTGCCATGGGATCGTTGCTGATTCCCATCGTGTGTTGGTTCTCCCAAACGCCTATCGTTTGGAGCACTGCTTGGCTTGCAATACCGATTGTCTTGTGGTTGATTCTGTTTTGTGCGGGCTGCATCGCCTGGCTGTCTTCGCTAAACGCTCATTATCGTGATGTTGGATATGCCTTGCCGTTTGCTTTGCAATTGGGCATGTTTGTTTCTCCCGTCGTTTACGACATCCATCGTTTGCAGCATGTGTTGACCTCGCGATGGGTATGGTTGTATGAAGCCAATCCCATCGCAACCTGCATCGGATTGCTGCGTTGGGCGTTGATCGGGACCGCGATGCCTACGGCAGCAGGGATGGGATGCGCCTTGGTAATTACCGTGGTCGTATGTATTAGCGGATTGGCTTGGTTCCAACGCGCCGACCAGCAACTGGCAGACAGGATTTGATCATGAATCTTGACGCTATTCATCTCGAACACGTTAGCAAACGATTTCGTCTGGGTGCTGCTCATGACTATGGCCGACTGACTGAAGCCGTCGCGGCAAAAGTACGGGGGCTCTTTGCCAGAAAGCGAACCAACAAGCAAGCAGAAGCCATCGGATCGACAACTCCGGGGCACAATCTTGTTCACATGGTCGCGGGCCAACCCAGTACCGTCGCAGGACAAATGGAGGACGATTGGTTTTGGGCTTTGCGGGATGTCAACTTGACGGTCAAAACCGGAGAGATTGTTGGCTTAGTGGGGCGCAACGGAGCGGGCAAAAGCACTCTACTGAAAATCCTGTCCCGAATCGTTTCGCCCACGGAGGGACGTGTGGGAGTACGAGGCCGAGTGGGTAGTCTGTTGGAAGTGGGGACTGGGTTTCATCCCGAGCTTACTGGTCGTGAAAATGTGTTTCTGAATGGGGCAATACTTGGCATGTCCCGAGCCGACATTCGTCGAAGATTTGACGAGATCGTTGCTTTCGCCGAAATCGATTCCTTTTTGGATACACCGGTGAAACGCTATTCGAGCGGAATGGCCGTTCGCTTGGCCTTTGCCGTGGCGGCTCATTTGGAACCGGACGTATTGATTATCGACGAAGTACTGAGTGTGGGGGATCAAGCTTTTCAACGCAAGTGTTTGGGAAAGGCAAGTCAGCTGGGGGATCAAGGACGAACGATCCTTTTGGTTTCGCATAACCTTTCCGCAGTGGCCAATTTCTGCCGCAGGGCGATCCTGATGCAGAATGGATGTGTGATTGCAGATGGTCAGCCAGACTTCATTATCGATCGCTATTTGATGGACTCCAACGCAGGTGCTGGCGAAGTCATCTGGGCCGACGACGCAACAGCACCTCGCACTTCGGGAATTCGATTGCGATCGGTGGCAGCTCGAGGTAACGGGACATCTCAGCCGTGTGGCGAGCTGGATATCGATCAACCGATTGAGATCACGGTGGACTACGAAGTGCTTCAGCCGCAAGAGAAGGTGAGCATTCAGATTCAGCTCAAGGATGAAACAGGAACGTTTGTGCTTTGGTCAGCGAACGCACCGTCCATGAACTCAGGCCATGATCCCTGGTTTGGTCAAACGCACCAGCCTGGTATGTATCGTTCGCGATGTCGCTTGCCGGCGAATTTCTTAAACGACACGCGATACTTTGTTAGTGTTTTGATCGGCGAAAGTATCGGTGCTCCGGCTCTGCGTCAAGACTCGGCCTTGTCCTTCTTGGTGCACGACACCGGCGCGATGCGACGCGAGTTCACTGGTTCTTGGGTTGGGCCCGTGATTCGACCAAGGTTAGATTGGTGCACGACCCAAATCCCTTCGAGACTTGATTCAAGTGGACTGTAAGTCTTGGGGGTGGAGTTACTTTCAAACCCAAACTTCAACCTAAACCTTAACTTTAACCTAAACCTTAACACAGTACTCGAATCAAAACACAGTGCGAAACCCCTCACCCCCAGCCCCTCTCCCTAAGAGGGGCGAGGGGAGCAAAGTCATAAGATGAAGCTCAGGAGCCGACTTGAAGTTCGTCGATTTTCTTCTGAGCTTCTTCAACGATGGGCTGTACTTCTTTGTTCAGTCGATAAAGGTTGACGATCCCTTCCCAAATTTGTTTGGCGCCTACCGTGTTTCCATCGCGATACAGTTTCTCCGCTTGCTCCAGCTTGCGTTTCAACAACAAGCGAAGTTCTTCCGCGTTGGGTGGCTTGGCTTCGATCTCTTCAATTCTTTTCCTCGCAAGATTGACGAACGCTCGTTCGTTTTCTTCGTCCTTGAGCAAATTCACAATTCCCTTGTAAAGTTCTAAGGCGGTGATTCGATCTTCAAACGACTCGAACTTGCGAGCTTCTGCGTACTTTCGTTCCCCTTCACTGGTTGGTTCCAATCCGAAGCGCTTATGTTTTTGAATGCGAGCCTCGGCCAGTTCCATCTCGGCTTCCATTTCGATGTCCTCTAGTTGTGACAATGCCCACTTCCCGTTCTTTCCCTCTGGAAATCGATCGGCAAGTTCTTGGAGGTATTTGTTGGGAGCACCTTTGATACCGTCTGCTTCATGACGAGCCATCAGCGTTTCGGCTTTCGTTCGAAGTGCCGATTCGCTTAGAGGCCATGCCAAATAGGAAATGAGTGCGATTGCTGCAACAAGGATTGCGAGCAAGAACCAAGGTCTTTCTAAAAGTCCCGTGGGATCGCCCCCATCTTCATTCTGATGCTTTTTCTTTTTTGTCTTTTTGTGCCCGAGGGCCTTTTCGGCTTCTGCTCGATTGGTATTCAATTGCAAAGGACTGAACCCAGAGGTTGCATGCTGAGCGACCCCGATCCCTTCGCTAGCGCGGCGCTGAGCTTCATGCAGGGCCATCACCGTTGCATTTGCGGAGAATGGTCGTTTGATGCTTTCCTTGCTGAGCAATTGTTCTACGATCGAACTGAGCCAAACAGGGCAATCAAAGACGATGGTCGCAACGGGAGGAGCGACCGTTTCCGCGACCGCTTTACGCATCGCCAGTGCATTTGCGGCTTGGAAAGGCGCTTGACCGGTGATCGCGTGATACATGACTGCCCCCACGGAATACAAATCGGAGGCGGCGTCGATCATCGGTTTTTCCGAGATCGTCTCGGGAGCACAGTAAGCCAGTTGCTCTGCCGTCAGCGGTGCGGACGCCCCGGTACCTCGTCGAAAATCAGATAGCTTTACCTTGGTGCCATCGGTTGAAACAATGACTTTGTCAGGACGAATCCGACCGTGGATCCAACCCGCTTGATGGGCTACGTTGAGTGCTTCGCATAGCTGAAGACCAAGATCCAGAACCAGTTCCCAAGGGAGGCGTTCCTTACGTTTCAAAGTCCCCAAGAGCGAGTCGCCATCTGCCAGTTCGTAAACGAGGTAAGCATCCTTGGCGTCAAATCCACCTCCGTAGCAACGTACGATGTTGGGGTGCCTAAGCGTCTTCAGGCTTTCCATCTGCTGAGCGAACTCTTCTTTGGCCTCGGGCGTCATCCCCATGGGTTGCGAAAAAACCCTGACTGCAACTTGAGCCTTTTGTTGAATGTGGACAGCGCGAAACAAGTTCGAGCCACGATCTCCTAGTGGAGATTCCAATGCCAGAGGGCCGATGCGAGAGCGCGTCACTTCATGATACCCCTTCCGTACTTTGCCCTGCGAACTTGAGTCCGTTGTAAACACAATGACGGACTGCCTCCACATCAACTCCTGTTACGATTTCGATATCTCGTCGAGTGGACGAGAAGGGGCGACGGTCAACGATCGTTGCTCCGCGGGTAAGTTCACCAAGTTCTTCTACCTCCACGGAGAATTGGTCGGTTGTGAACAAGGAAGGCTCAAGCAAGTATACGACTCCGATGGCTGCTTGAAGGGTAATGGATTCTTGGGCCAAACTTTGGCGGTGCGTTCGGAAAAAATGAGGCAACATGCCATGCAGCAAGGCGCCTGCCCGCGTAAACTTGGGAGGCAACAGACTCATCAGATTCAAGTCGAAGGTAACTTGTCGGGTTACTTCTAATGGCAGCATCGATTTGGTGGTTGCAGATCGAAGAACGGTCGAAGCGCTCGAAGGGTCAAAATGCATGTTGAATTCTGCTGCGGCGGTCACGTCCCCGACGCAATCGGTCGCTCCGCCCACGATCACAATTTTGTCCACCGATTCAATGATGCTGGGATCTCGAAGAAACGCGCGAGCGATCCCGGTCAATGGTCCTAAGCACAACACGGTCGTCCGTTCGGGCGCGGATCGCAACCGGTCTGCGATCAGTTTGTCGCTAGACATGATGTGAGTTCGATTGACTGGAGTCAGGCCGAGATTCCCGAGTCCGTCTTCCCCGTGCAGAAAGCGGCTGTCCGACACGGGCGCATCCTCTGGATCGGCCCCTGCGCCCAGCCGAGGATGCCTGGGTGGATCTAGTTTCTCCAAAAGGCCAAGAATATTTTGAGTCGTCCGTTCGGACTCGACACTACCAGAGCACGAGGTAACAGCAACAACTTCCAGCCGCGGATCAAAGAGAGCCATGATTAACGCGACGGCATCGTCAATTCCTGGATCACAATCAATAATGACTTTTCGTGGCATGCTAGACAAACAACTTGGAAAGGAGTCAACTCAAGGTAATGATTAGTCAACAGTATTGATCCCGCGAATCAATCGATGTCGTATCTAAGAAGAAAAAACGCCAGCGGTTTTAGGAAGGATAGGAACTTGCCGATTGCCGCATGCAGCATACGGTTCACGCCAGGTCTGCATACGGGGTGCAGGCACTGCTTTACCTCATAAAATCGTCATCTCAATAGATCTATGTTTTAAATGACAAACTCCTCGTTTGCTAGCCGCGTACCCTACAACCCACGTTAAACATGCTCGAAGAACACCTGAAAACCGCCCAAAACGGTATAGATCTTACCGTCGACCAGATGCAGCAGGCCATTTTATGGATGTTGTCCGGTCAAGTTTCGGACCAGCAGATATCGGATTTGCTGGTCGCCTTGGCGGCCAAGGGAGAATCGGTTTCCGAGCTGGTCGGTGCAGCTCGAGCGTTAAGGTTGATGATGTCTCCCATTCGAACTGAGCGAGAGGGATTGCTGGACACCTGCGGAACCGGGGGGGACGGTGCCAAGACTTTTAACATTTCGACCGCCGTCGCGTTCGTGGCAGCGGCTGCGGGAGCGAATGTGGCCAAGCATGGAAACAAAAAAGTGACCAGTGCCACTGGGTCGGCAGACGTCTTGAGTGAATTGGGAGTCAAGATCGATGCAACGCGCGATGTGGTCGAAGCCTGCATGAACCAGCTTGGAATTTGTTTTTGCTTTGCACCCTTGCTTCATCCTGCCATGAAACATGTTGGAACAGTTCGGCGAAGTCTATCGATCCCGACGTTGTTTAATTACTTAGGGCCGCTTTGTAATCCTGCGGGTGCCAAGTACCAAATTATTGGGGTCGGCAAGAAAGACCTGCAAGCCAAGATCGCGGCCACTTTGCTGCAGTTACCCATCGAAGCGGCGATCGTCGTACGAGGTGAAGATGGGCTGGATGAAGTGACGTTGTCGGCAGATACTTCCGTTTTGCATATTCAGCAAAAAATGTTGACTCAGACGACTTGGACACCAGAGTCGTTCGGATTGTCGAAAATCAACTCTGACGACCTGGTCGTTGATGGACCTGCCCAGAGCGCCCAGGTCATCCTGAATATTCTCAAGGGGGAGTCAGGTCCACCGCGAGACATCGTTCTGGCCAACGCGGCAGCCGCACTTTGGGTGGCCGGGATCACTCATTCCTTGATGGACGGAGTCTCGCGTGCAGAGAAAGCAATTGAGTCCGGGGCAGCCATGCAAATCTTGCAAGAATTGAGAACGAAGTCCAACGCTTCTCTTCCGGCCGGTTAAGCGATTTCTAGACCGAAGCCAAGAGAGTCATCACAGTGTCAGCAACTTGGCAATCACTGTGTCAGCAATTTAATCATCACTGTGTCATTGCTGGTAGGCTCGCGATGGAGAATACATACTGCTTGATCTTTCTTCCAACAGGAAGGTTAGATCGTGAATGCTAAATGGTTTGGAAATGATTTCAGCGATGTTCAGCTCCGATTTTAATTGGTCTTGGTCGAGCGTGTCTTCTTTTGCCACCATGAGGACGAGTTGGATCGCCATTTGCTTCAAGTCGGTTCGAATTCGCGTGCACAATTCAATTCCAGGAATGCCGGGCAAATCCAGCGTGGTGATGAGAAAATCGAATGGATTGGTGCCCAGTCTGCAGAAGGCTTCATCCCCTCGGTGGACGAGGATGGAAGTGAAACCCGCGCGGCTGAGATTGAATTGGATTAAGTTGCCGAGAACTAAATTCGGTTCGGCAATTAATACATATTTTTTTCGGGGTATCACGGGGCTTTGACTCCGACCGAACATCATCTCGGAATGGAACTTCGAGTGCCAAATTCATTGGGCCGCATCTGAAAGGTACGTTGTTTTGGGCCCAGATCAAATTGTTTTCGAAAACAATTCCAATTTGATTTTCGCTTTATTGAGCCGCGGGCGCTAGCCGCGTTGAGAGTCGTGGAGCTGGAAACGTGGTCGCGGCTAGCGCCTGCGGTTCAACGAGGACGACTTTCATGAGCAGCGGGCGCTAGCCGCGACCACTTTTCTAGCTCAATCAAACTTAACGCGGCTAGCGCCCGCGGCTCAAGGAGAACCGGGGCTAATGGAAAGCGACTGAAGACTGACGACTCTTTTGGCTAATGGGGGCGAGGGGAGCAAAGACAAATTCGTTGTGGCGATGTGCTTTAGCGCAGTTGAATGATAGGCAATATTTGGTTCAATGAACCCGATTGCCGCCCGCCTAAATCCATGGTTACAAATTTAAAGCCAAGTTCTTTCATGTGCGTAACGATGGCCAAGCGA
Source organism: Planctomycetaceae bacterium (assembly GCA_027487485.1). Classification (GTDB taxonomy): domain Bacteria; phylum Planctomycetota; class Planctomycetia; order Pirellulales; family Pirellulaceae; genus JBKCUI01. The sequence goes on from JAIYDN010000067.1 coordinate 177,641, forward strand.
TGGGTGGCTTCTAGGGCCTTGAGAATGTCTTCCGCAGAAAACTCGAGCCTGGCCAAATCATCGGCGTGCAAGCGAACTCGAACGTCGACAAATCCTAGGCGATGCAAGAAGGACTCGGCGCGTTCGATTCGCTCTAAACGTTCGGCGGTTACGGATTGTCCGTATGCAATCCGACTTGCTAAGCATGGGGAGGCGGGCTTGTCGGCGCTCGATAGCTCAAAGTAATTCGCCAAGTGACGGACCGATTTTTTGTCGATTTCCAGTTCCGCAAGTGGGCTGACAACTTGGTGTTCCGAGGCTGCTTTCAGGCCCGGCCGGTAGTCACCGAGATCATCGAAATTGGCGCCCGACAATATAATCCTAAAGCCATTTTCGGTAGTCCATCGAAGCAAGGTGGAATACAGATTCGTTTTGCAGTGATAGCATCTGGAAGCGTCATTGCGAACGTAGTTTTCATCTTGGATTTCGTGAGTGGCTAGTTCAACATGCCGAATTCCAATGGCCTTTGCCACTTCGCGTGCGTTGGAAAGTTCGGACTGAGCGACCGCGTTTCCGATTCCGGTAATAGCAACGGACCGACTGCCTAAAGCTCGGTAGGCTGCTGCCGCAACCACGCCACTGTCTACTCCGCCAGAAAAAGCGACCGCTACCGATTCGAACGTCTGAATCCGATCGATCAACTTTCTTGCAAGCTGTTCCAGTTCGCCGTTCATTTCTTCTTTCGCCGCTCGTCCGCGGTTGGAAGGGGCATTGGACCAGCAAAGGCGTCGAAAATCGCGAGTAAATTCAATAGGCCAGCGACGGCCGTGAAAAGCGACCCGAGCTCAAAGCCGGCCGAAGCCACTTGATGCCATTGAGACAATTCGGCTCGACTTACGGGAGGGGCCATAAATCGACTCCAGCTCCATTCCAGAGCGGGAGGTTCAAATCTGCGGCCGCGTTGATCGTCTGGAAAAACGTCTTTGCGATGAATCCAGCCTTGTACCGCAGCTGGCATTGCGGGAATGCCAATGCAAAGTTGGGCGGGGAACTGAATGCGATACTCGTCAGGGCTCCAGGCAGCGTAAACAACCCGTCCATGCCCCACAAAGAGCCCTAGAACAAAAAGGCCGACAATGCATACCGAAAACAAAAAAGCCTTGTTCCGTCGCCCTTGATAGAAATGCCCAGCACCGGGGAACAAAAAGGCAAGAACAGCAGCAAAATAGCGGTTCTTCAGATTGATTTCGCAATCATCAACCTTAACCACGTACCCCGTTTCGATCAATCCACTCATTTACGAACCCGAATTGCCTTGCTTGTGTTTTTAGTCATGAATGACTTCCTTTTCGATTCCGTTCCCGAACATCGTGCCCGATTCGAAGGCTCAATCCAGTTTGGTGCGATTGCCTGGCAACGGCAATGTCCGCCCTCAAACAGCGATGTCTCGGACTGGCAATCCTAGCACAAATCGAATGAGGAGCGAATCGCAAGTTGCCGGAGGCTTTGGGCTGACGACTGACGACATGATTGGGGCTAATGCCTTGCGGCATCTACTTTGTCATTTACCAATCAAAATCAAAATCGAATTTTGAACAAGGAATTTCGAAATCCCAAGGAATACGAACACCACTTCGCTATTCGACATTCCCTGTTCGGTGTTCGACATTCAGAACTTCAGTTGTTGCCTCCGCCTAATGGGTTCTGTTAGCTGAAGCATTTAAATGTCGGGATCCCGTTTCGCAATGCCCAAACAGCGACTTCGGTGCGATCGTTGGCTTTCTGTTTTCGCAAGATGTTTTGAACGTGCTCTTTGACGGTTTCAAGGCTGATCGATAACGCTTGGCTGATTTCGCGGTTGCTTAACCCCAACGAAAGCTGAACGAGAACTTGGACTTCCCGTTTCGTGAGCCCTGACAATTGATTGATGGGCGGGTGCGTCTGGAGAAGGAATTGAGTTGCCTTGGTCAAAATGGAGTCTGACGGAGGCGATGACACCGATGCGCATGTTACAGAACTGAGCAATTTCTGGAGACTGGAGCTCTTGGTGATAAAGTCAAAAAGGTGGTAGGAGGCAGCTCGCGCGACGTACGTTGGATTTTGGTGAAAGGTAAAGACCAATATTTTGACATTTGGAGACACACTGCGGATTTTGTCTACGAAATCCAAAAGCTCTTCATCCCCAAATCGATACTCGGAAATGATCAAATCGTAATGTTTTTGGGAAAGCTCTGCGATTATTTCACTCGGCGTGTGAACTTGCCCCACTTCGAAAAAACCTTGCGAATGCAGGGCGTGCCGCAAACCTAAAAGGCTTACGTCGCTGTTGTCGGCACAGAGAATTTGCATGGTTTGCGGCCCCAACATCGGATCGAAGGGTAATGCGATTGGTTCGCAACACCCCCCCAGTATATCTGCCGCATCACCAAAAATGTGGGACATTGCTCCCTGGCAATTCACCCTTGGCGGCAAAATACGCAAAAACAACCGCCGGTTCACCCTTCAAGGCAAAGTTTTCTTCACACTTCTTGACTCCCATTGCAACTCGCGATATGCTCCGAATCGGCAAATTTAATACAGGAGTTTTGAAATCAATAAAAGTAATAAGAGAGCTGCGAGCTCGCACGGCGCTGTCCACATTCGATCCTTGAAGGTTTTCTACGATGTCGTACGTCGTCGCAGTTTTTCGCTTGCGGCTAGCGACCACGGGATGACTCAGAGTGCGGCCAGTCAGAGCGTTCAGCATCTTGAAGATTTTTTGTCGGTCCAGCTCATCGATCGGTCCAAGCGTCCTTTTGTTTTGACGGTCGAAGGGCAAAAGTTCTACGACGGACTTTCGGGGGTATTGCGTCAGTTTGATGCTTTGGTGGACGAGGTGCGACTCGGAAGCGATCCTACCGGAGACGAGTTGACTGGCCATGTCCTGGTTGGCTCGATCTACTCGATGGGATTGAGTTACATCCCGATTTTGCAAGAAAAGTTCCAGGCCCAAAACCCGGCTGCGACGTTTGCCTCGCAGCTTGCGCACCCTCACGAGGTCTATCGGATGGTGGAGCAGGGGTCTGTTGATTTTGGGATGGTCAGTTACCCAGACCAGAATCATCCGAGTCTTCTGACGACGCTTTGGCGGCATGAGTCGATGATTTTGGTTGCATCGCCTAGGCACCGACTGGCTGGTTTAGGAAAAATCAAACCAGAGGTGTTGAATCAGGTTGGCTTGGTTGCTTTCATGAGCAATCTCCGAATTCGGCAGGAAATCGACAAGGAGCTACGCAATGTCGGCGTCACCATGCGAGTTGTGGTTGAGCTCGATAATCTCGATTCGGTTAAGCATGCAGCGATCGTGAATAGCGGTGTTGCCTTCTTGCCGTCCTTGACGGTTCAAAACGAGTTAACCGCGGGTTCGCTGAAAGTGATCCAGTGCGAAGGATTGGAGCTGACGCGTCCTCTTGGAATCATTCAGCGTAGGGACGTTTCCATGAGCCGGGCGGCGCGAAGCTTTCTGGAGCTGATGATGAAGAACCGCGATTGGGAGCAAGAAAACCCAAATTCTCCGGATCATGATGCTCACGTCAAATCCGTTCCATCGTCGAGTGCGGAAACGCTCTCAACCAAACAAGAACCAGTCAAGCAGCCCAGCATGGCTGGCGGTTAAAACGCCAAAATTTGCCTTCCCGAATCGCATTGCTTTAGGGCGTCCAGGATAAACCGCGAAGCCCACGATCCCAGAATGAATAGTGTCAATCGGATTTAGAGATAGACAGGATTTTTGAAATATGAACTCACCCATCGGTTTTCCGGAAAAGCAAGGTCTTTACGATCCATCCCTTGAAAAGGATTCGTGCGGTGTTGGATTCGTTGCCAATATCAAAGGTAAGGCCAGCCATCAGATCGTTCTGGATGCTGCGACCATATTGGTGAACATGGACCATCGCGGAGGATGCGGATGCGAACCGAATACGGGCGACGGTGCCGGCATTTTGGTTGGCATGCCAGACCAATTCATGCGTGGGATCGCATTGTCCGAGTTTGGCGTTGACCTTCCCAAAGCAGGCCTTTATTCCGTAGGTAACGTCTTCTTGCCTCGTGACGCTGCCGAGCGAGATCACTGCAAAAAGACTTTGAACCGATTGATCCAAGCGGAGGGGCAAACGTTACTGGGTTGGCGTGCCGTTCCTCAGGCCCCTGATGAAGCAGACATCGGCCCAGCTGCTCGATCTGCAGAACCCGTCATTGAACAGGTTTTTATCGTTGCGAAAGAAGGGCTGGATTCCCAAGCGTTCGAGCGAAAGCTGTACTTGATTCGGAAGCAAGCGAGCCACCAGCTTCGGGGCGATAAGAACCTTAAGCAGGCGATCTTGTTTTACGTTTGCTCCCTATCGACCAGGACCTTGATCTACAAGGGCATGTTGCGCCCTGCTCAAGTGGTCACCTACTATTCCGATTTGCAAGATCCGAGTTTCCAAACTCATTTGGCGATGGTCCATTCGCGATTTTCAACCAACACCTTCCCGAGTTGGGACCGCGCACAACCGCTGCGATTTATGAGCCACAACGGCGAGATCAACACCTTGCGTGGCAACATCAATTGGATGAAGGCACGTGAGGGAATGGCTCAGAGCGCGCTTTACGGCGATGAACTGAAAAAGCTGTTTCCGATTGTGGAACCGCTTTGTAGCGATTCCGGTACCTTTGACAACGTCTTGGAGTTTCTGCTGCTCAATGGCCGGACGCTTCAAGAAGCCGTCATGATGATGGTGCCTGAAGCTTGGCAAAAGCACGAGACCATGTCTTCTGGGAAGCGTGCGTTTTACGAATTCTTCAGCTGCATGATGGAACCGTGGGACGGGCCGGCTTCGATCGTATTTACCGACGGACATTACATCGGTGCTACCTTGGATCGAAATGGGTTACGCCCAAGTCGCTATTATTTGACTACAGACGATCGCGTGATCATGGCGAGCGAGGTGGGTGTTCTTCCCGTGGATCCCGCAATCGTCAAGTCCAAGGGCCGCCTGCAACCTGGCCGCATGTTCTTGATCGACTTTGAAGAGGGGCGTTTGATTCCAGACGAAGAAATCAAGCAAACTTTCGCAGGGCTGCGTCCTTACCAAGAGTGGCTGAAGGCAGAGAGAATCACGCTGGACGAATTGTCCACCGAGAACGAATCGCACGGGTTTTATCCTGAAACACTTTTGGCCCGTATGCAAGCCTTTGGCTATACGCTGGAGACCATGCAGTTCATGCTGCTTCCCATGATCACGACCCAAGTGGACCCGATCGGTTCGATGGGGAACGATTCCGCATTGGCTTGCCTCAGTGACCAGCCTCGGTTGGTTTATGATTACTTCAAACAATTGTTCGCCCAGGTCACCAACCCTGCAATCGATTCGATTCGAGAAGATGTCATCATGTCGCTCGAGTGCTACGTCGGACCGGAGCAGAACCTATTGGATGCGACCCCAGCTCACTGCCATCGCTTGATGATACCGCACCCGATTCTTACCAACGAAGAGCTCGCTGCAATCAAGCACATGACGGCTCGAAATTGGAAAACGAAAACGATCGATATCACGTTCGAGCGAGCGTTGGGCAAATCGGGTTTGCAAGCCACTTTGGACCGCATTTGCCAAGAAGCTGAACAAGCCATCGATGACAAGTTCACCATGATTGTCCTGAGCGACCGCGAGGTCAATCAAGATCGAGTTGCTGTGAGCAGCTTGCTCGCCTGCGGAGCAGTTCATCATCATTTGGTGCGAGCCGCCAAGCGAACTCAAATTGGATTGGTTCTGGAAACGGGTGAAGCTCGCGAAGTCCATCATCATTGTTTGTTGATTGGTTATGGTGCGGATGCGATCAATCCTTATTTGGCATTCGAATCGCTTTGGCAAGCCAGCCGCGATGGAATGCTGGAGGGAATGGACGACGCCAAGATCGTCTTGGGATATCGTAAAGCGGTTGCCAAAGGCATGATGAAGGTCATGGCGAAAATGGGCATCAGTACCTTGGCAAGCTACAAGGGGGCTCAGATTTTTGAAGCACTGGGGCTGCAAGACGAAGTTATCTCGCGATGCTTTGCGGGCACCAACAGCCGGATCCAAGGTTGCAGTTTCGACATTCTGGCCGAAGAGATGTTTCGAAGGCATTCGTTGGGCTTCCCGACGGACTCGGCGGATGCGTCCAGCATGCTTGCGAATGTGGGTGAGTTTCACTGGCGAGCCGAAGGGGAACGCCATGGTTGGGATCCTGCAGCGATTGCGGACATTCAAGTTGCAGCTCGTGCGGGGGACAAAAATGCCTACCGTCGTTTTGCAGACCATATCAACAAAGACGCTAAGATGCGGTATGCCTTGCGTGGTTTGATAGACCTGCAAGAGGGAGTCGCCGGCCCTGCGTTGTCGATCGACGAAGTCGAACCTGCTGCGAATATCGTCAAGCGATTTTGCACCGGTGCGATGAGTTTGGGATCGATCAGCGCAGAAGCTCACGAGACGGTTGCGATTGCTATGAATCGCTTGGGTGGAAAGAGCAATACGGGCGAAGGTGGTGAAGACCCCGTCCGATTCAAGCCAATGCCCAACGGGGACAGCAAGCGGTCTGCTATCAAGCAAGTCGCCTCGGGACGTTTCGGTGTAACCATCGAGTACTTGGCGAACGCGGACGAGATTCAGATCAAGATTTCTCAAGGAGCAAAACCTGGCGAAGGTGGGGAGCTTCCAGGCAAGAAGGTGGACAAGTATATCGCTCGCATTCGATATAGCACGCCTGGCGTGGGACTGATCAGCCCACCACCGCACCACGATATCTATTCGATTGAAGACTTGGCCCAGCTCATTCACGATTTAAAGAACAGTAACCCCAGCGCTCGCGTCAGTGTGAAGCTGGTAAGCGAAGTTGGGGTGGGGGTTGTCGCGTCCGGAGTTGCAAAAGCCCACGCGGATCACATCCTGATCAGCGGTGATACGGGCGGAACAGGTGCGTCTCCACTGACCAGCATCAAGCATGCTGGCTTGCCATGGGAGCTAGGTATTGCTGAAGCGCATCAAACGCTTGTTCTCAACGATTTGCGATCTCGCGTCACCTTGCAAACCGATGGTGGTTTGAAGACGGGGCGGGATGTGGTGATGGCGGCTCTGTTGGGAGCGGAAGAGTTTGGATTCGCAACAGCGCCTTTGATCACTTTGGGCTGCATCATGATGCGAAAATGCCATTTGAATACTTGTCCCGTTGGAATTGCTACGCAAGACCCAGAGCTTCGAGCTAAGTTTGCTGGAAAACCGGAACATGTTGTCAACTATCTTTTCATGGTGGCCGAAGACGCCCGAGAAATCATGGCGAAGTTGGGCTTCCGCAAGATCGATGATATGATCGGTCGTACCGATTGTTTGAAGGTCGATCAAGCAGTTAAGCACTGGAAAGCGGACGGCTTGGACTTAACCCCGATCTTGAGACCTGCCAAAAAATCACGGCCCGATGCTCCGGTCCGATGTGTCGACAAGCAAGACCACGAACTTGAAAAGTCGTTGGACATGACCACGCTGGTTCCTCGCTGCCAAGAAACGTTGGCTACGGGCAAGCCAATCCGACTGGACGTGGACATTATCAATATCAATCGAACCGTGGGCACGATCCTGAGCCATGAGATCGCGAAGCGTTATGGCCAGGCGGGATTGCCGACCGATACCATTCACATCAAATTCACTGGAGCGGCCGGGCAAAGCCTGGGTGCGTTCTTGGCTCATGGTGTGACGCTTGAACTGGAGGGGGATGCAAACGATTATGTTGGCAAGGGCCTTTCTGGTGGGCGGATTATTGTCTACCCAGACCGTCGAGCAACCTTTAAACCTGAAGAGAATATTCTCGTAGGAAACGTTTGCCTTTACGGTGCGACCACTGGCGAGGCGTTCTTCCGCGGAAGAGCTGCCGAGCGATTTGCGGTACGCAATTCAGGCTGCAATGCAGTCGTTGAAGGGGTTGGTGATCACGGTTGTGAATACATGACCGGCGGTCGAGTCGTGATTCTAGGCTCCACCGGAAGGAATTTCGCGGCTGGTATGAGCGGTGGGGTTGCTTACGTGTTGGCTGATCAAGATGATTTCCGTATTCGCTGCAATCTGGGAACGGTCGAACTGGAAAGTGTCGAAGATGCCGATGACATCGCCGAACTGCATGCATTGATTTCCAAGCATGCGAAACTGACCAACTCATCGGTGGCTCAAAGTCTGTTGAGCGATTGGGAGGCGAGCATCGCCAAGTTCGTCAAGGTGATGCCAACAGACTACAAGCGAGTCTTACAAGAAATGAAGAAAGAAAAAGCATTGCAGTTGGTCTAATGGCTTGTTAGCCATCTGTTGAATTTTAATCACTTATACGGTACCGAATACGATTATGGGAAAGCCAACCGGGTTCAAGGAATTTGAACGCAAGAAGATTGAGTGGAGATTGCCAATTGTTCGCCTGAACGATTACAACGAAATCTACACGGAGCCCAAAGAAGACTTGCTACGAACGCAAGGGGCTCGATGCATGGATTGCGGCGTGCCGTTTTGCCAATCGGCAACTGGTTGCCCCATCGACAACTTGATTCCTGAATGGAACGATTTGGTGTATCAAGGTCGGTGGCGCGAAGCGGTGGATCGACTCCATAAAACAAATAATTTCCCCGAGTTTACCGGACGGGTTTGTCCAGCACCTTGCGAAGGAGCCTGTGTGTTGGGGATCACCAATCCACCTGTAACGATTAAGAACATCGAAGTCTCCATCATCGATCGGGCTTTTCACGAAGGTTGGGTTACTGCGAACCCACCCAAGGAACGTTCCGGCAAGAGCGTCGCAATCATCGGTGGTGGACCAGCAGGCTTGGCCGCTGCAGACCAACTGAACAAAGTAGGTCATTCGGTCACCGTCTACGAAAGGTCGGACCGGATTGGTGGCCTTCTGACTTACGGTATCCCCAACATGAAACTCGATAAGGGGGTCGTGCAACGAAGACTCGATTTGATGGCCGCCGAAGGGGTCAAGTTTGTTACGGGAGCCGATGTTGGAAGGAACGTCGATCCAAAGCAGCTCATGGCAGAAAACCATGCTGTACTTCTATCAACCGGGGCGACGAAACCTAGAGATTTGCCGATTCCGGGACGAGGTTTGAAGGGAGTCCATTTTGCGATGGAGTTTCTGACGGCGAACACGTCCAGTCTGCTCGATAGCCAACATGCGGACAACAAGTTTATTTCAGCCAAGGGCAAACGAGTTGTGGTGATCGGTGGGGGGGACACAGGCTGCGATTGCATCGGTACAAGCCTGCGACATGGCTGTACACAATTGGTCAACTTTGAATTGTTGGATAAGCCACCTCAAGATCGAGCTGCCGACAATCCATGGCCGCAGTGGCCTCGAATTTTCCGTGTCGATTACGGGCATGAAGAAGCCGAGCAGAAATTTGGACATGATCCACGCGAGTACTGCATTCTCAGCAAAGAATTTATCGACGATGGCCATGGAAACGTCACCGGTATCAAAACGATTCGTGTGCAATGGGTCAAAAAAGATGGCCGCATGACCATGGAAGAAGTTCCTGGCAGCGAAGAGATCATCGGTGCCGATCTTGTTTTGCTGGCGATGGGGTTCCTGGGACCAGAGCACTATGTCTCGGAAATCTTGGGGATTGAGACCGATCCTCGAAGCAACTACAAGGCGGACCACGGCAAGTTTGAAACGAACGTTCCAGGCGTTTTCGCCGCCGGCGACTGCCGACGTGGTCAGTCGTTGGTGGTTTGGGCGATCAACGAAGGTCGCGGAGCTGCTAGAACGATCGACATTTATTTACGAGGTCACAGCACGTTGCCTGCACCAGGGGTGACGATGGGGTCGGCGTTGCTATCTAGCTCGAGTTCTTAGTTCAAATTAGCTAGACTGCGAAGCCGTTAGCGCTGCGGTGTTTTTTGCTTGATCGTTGGGGTAAATTTTACCCCAACAAGTCGAGAGCTGAGGGGGCGGCATCTTCTATCGCGGGTAACGATAGGAGATCGTTTGCTTGCTCTTCACCGCGTTCGGATCCGGGATCTGGTGATACATTGCTTTTCCCATCACCTTGCGGTCCATCGTAACGTTCGTTGGCGTCGCGGTCACCCGATTTCTCGGATCGATCGACTTGGATCGCATTCTCGACGGAGCTCGCTCGTTGGAGCGGCGAGGCGTTCTTCAGATCGTTGTGGCTCTGCTGTGCGGCTGCTGCTGCGTTGGTCCAACCACCACCACTTGGCATGATTTGCATCGGTTGCCTCATCCAAATAAAGTTTCGATATCTTATCGAACTTGCCAGGCATCTTGAGCATTGTCGCGATTCTCCCAGCCCAAGCGCTCAAGCTCTGGAGTTTCGTGCTCCTCCACAGGATACCCAACACATAGATACGCGACCAACCGCCACGAGGGCGGACACTGGAGTATAGCAGTCACCCGTTCTGGTCGAAAGATCGAAACCCAGCCTACTCCAACCCCCTCGGCACGAGCCGCCAGCCAGAAGTTTTGGATGGCTGCAACCACGGAATACTCTAACGATTCCGGCATCGTTTGGCGTCCAAGCCCCTTGCCTTGCGCGGGTTCTGCATCTGCGAAAACAGCGAAATGCACCGGAGCTTCCTTCAGCCCAGCAAGTTTCAGACTCTGGTAAAGTCCCTTTGTGTCGCCCGAGTATAATTCGGAAGCCTGCTGGTTCGCTGCGACATACTCATCCACGATTTGCTTCCGCAAATGATCCGATTCCACCGAAATCAGTCGCCAAGGTTCCGATAGCCCAACCGACGGGGCGAGCTTGGCCGCCCGAACCAGTTTCTTGAGCAAGTCCATAGGGACCGGCTTGGTTTGGAAGTGGCGGACGTCGCGCCGAAGCTGAAACAGCCGAATCAAGCTCGCACGGAATAGATCATCAAAGTCGGATGCGGGACGGCTAGTGTCTGTCATGGCGAAGTCGAAGGAGTGCCTGCTTGCTTTCTTGAAATAGCAAGCACTGTAATTCCCAACCCGATTCCGCCGATACTGACCCACTGAGCGATACTGAACGGGGTTCCAAACACCCCCGCTTCGTCGACGCGAATATACTCTTCAACGATGCGCAAGACGCCGTAACCGATGATACCGGCTCCGAATACAAGCCCAGGCCGCTTGTATCTTTCGGACAGAAAGAAAGTAAAGCCACAAAGCAACAAACCGCTGATCGAAGCATAAATTTGCGACGGGTGTACTGCTAGCGAACGACTTGGAACAGAAGTCGAAGGTACCATCGAAGTTTTGCCATCGACTTGAATAGCGGCTGCGAAAACAGGTGGGGCGAGTGGATCTTCTTTCGTGATTCCCGCGACCATTTCCGGACTAACTCGATTCAAGACCTGGCCCGCTTCGATCTTGTTTTGCGCCGCCCAGCTATTGGGCAATACACTTCGAATGGCTTCTGGTTTGTCTGGGCTGACGGCTTTTTTCGTCAAAATCCCTAGTAATTCCCCGGAAGCCAATTGGTCCATGTACACGGGCGAGCCAGACGGAAAGGTGATCGAAGGAAGTCCAGGCTCACATGTGCCACCATAACAGCAGCCGTTGAGCAAGCAGCCGATTCGCCCAAAAGCTAGCCCAATGAAGAACGCAGGAGTCACTGCATCTGCGGTTGGAAGCAATGCGATCTTACGTTTTCGAGTCCAAAGCAAGACGGCGATCAAGCCGCCGATCACGCTTCCGTAAACCACGAGGCCCCCTTCCGTGAATTTGAGTGACGTGTAAAGCTTTTGTGTCACCGTTGTTCCTTCCAGCTCGCTCCATTTTTGGATAACGTAAAAGATGCGAGCTCCCAGCAATCCAAACACGATGACCCACGTTGCCAGTGAAAAGAAGTCGTCTTGTGACAACCCTGATTTTCTACAGCGGGATAATGCAATGGAAATCGCGCTGACAACCCCAATCATCAACATGACGCCGTAACCGCGTACCGGTAACCCAATGGTCCAACCCTCAGGGGTTCCGTCATCCACATGAGTTTCAATCCTTGGCAGAAGAAACACGATGACAGCGGCGGCTGCGATCCAAACAAAACCTAACTCGGAAAGCGACTGGGCGAAAGGTCGCTTTTTTCGGGTCGCGATCAGATAGATTCCAATACCGAGCAAAAGAAGACCGAACACCCAACCGAAACCAAGCAACGGGTAGCCCAAGAATTCGTGCGGCAAATAAAACAATGTAGGTCGCATTAATCCGCTCCTCCTTGAGCTTCGTTCCGGCAGGCGTCGTCGGTGGAATTGGAACTCGATCGCGAAATAGTCTCGTTATCAATCAACCGTGTTTTTCCGAGCCGAGCAGCAATGATAGCAACACCTTGTCCGTGGAATCTTTCGAGCGGCTCAAGCGTGTCAGCATCGACGACATTGGCGTAGTCAACACTGTCGACAGGTGCACTTTTGAGTATGGATTGCATCGCATCGTTCAAGGTCGCAACGCTCTCCTCGCCGTCATTAACCAGTTCCTGCACTCGGCACAATGCACGCCAAAGCCCTAGCGCCCGTACCCGCTCTTCAGGAGACAGATAGCGGTTTCGGCTGCTCATGGCCAGTCCATCTTGCTCTCGGATGGTAGGGCATGCTTCGATGCGAATTGGAATGTTTAGATCGTCGACCATGGCGCGAATGACAGCAAGTTGCTGGTAATCTTTGCGACCAAAGTAGGCGATATGAGCCGGCACCAACTGAAACAGCTTGAGCACGATTGTTGCCACGCCACGAAAATGCCCAGGACGAATTTCCCCTTCCCAACGCTTCGATACGGTTGGAGGTTCAACGTACGTGGAATGGTTCGGTGCGTAGATTTTGTCTGCCGCTGGTACAAAGACGAAACTGCATCTCGCTTGGCGAAGTTGTTCGAGATCTTTTTCCAGCGTGCGTGGATATTTGGTGAGGTCTTCGTTGGGACCGAACTGAGTCGGGTTCACAAAAATGGTTGCGACTGAAATATCGCAGTCGTCGTTTGCACGCTTCACCAGAGAAAGGTGGCCATCGTGCAGTGCTCCCATGGTCGGAACGAGTCCGATTCGTTTTGAATCGCGCCGAGCGAACTCAAGCTGCGTGTGGATCTCGTTCAAGTCATGGATGACTTTCATAGATTATCCAAAGTAGGCGACTGCGTTCTGGAAGACCTTCAGTCCCTCGCCATGTTCTGGCTGCACGTCGCGTCGAGTCCATTGAGGATGATTGGTGGCGAAGAGATGCCGTTCAGGGTGAGGCATGAGTCCGAAAATCCTTCCCGAGGGATCGCATATGCCGGCAATGTTCCCTTCCGCACCGTTTGGATTTTGTGGAAACGGCAAAGGCTCAGACCCGGTTGCGCCCGACGGGTCGCAGTACTTCAGTACGATTTGTTGCTGCGATTCCAAGTCTTGCTTTGCCGTATCATCCCGAAACAAAAATCGCCCTTCAGCATGAGCCATGGGTAGGTACATGGACTCGATGCCACGAAGGAAAACGCAATTTTCCGTCTGAGGCTTCAAGTGAACCCATCGGTCTTCGAATCGTCCTTGTTTGTTCCAAGTCAAGGTTGCAGGCGTCGCTTTGGCTGCTGTCTCAAAGAAAATGCCCAGCCTCATCATGATTTGAAAGCCGTTGCAAATGCCGAGGACCAAACGGTCTTGCTGACGAAATGTCTCTAAAACATCGTTCAGGAAGGTGTGCAGTTGTGCTGCCAAGATGCGCCCCGCGGCAATGTCGTCCCCGTAGCTGAATCCACCTGGAAAACAAAGGATTTGGAAGGTGGATGCCAGTGCAGGTTGCGCGATCAGTTGGTTGACATGCAGCCGAACAGGCTCCGCCCCTGCGAGCTCAAACGCATATGCGGTTTCAACATCGCAATTGGTTCCAGGGGCTCGAAGTACAAGCACTCTTGGTTTGGCCATCCTATGTCATTTCCTGTTCGATACTGGCGGATTCGTTGCTGGCAAGTTCTTTCAACAATCGTGAATTTACTCGTTTTTCGCCATTCTTGGCAGGGGACCGATTCTGCCTTTTGTAGGGATCAAGCCGATTTTGAGTGCATTTTGTGATTGCAAAACGAAAGAAATCCAAGCTGTAGGTATAGGGCGATGCGCAAAACAATGCCTGTTATTTGCATCCAGAGGGTTTGCGACCTAGTTTTCCAGCAGCGGACTTTTGCTAACCATCGACTGCACCAAGCTAGGCATCCAGAAATGACAAATCCGACGAACCGTGAGCGAAAATCCAGTGGCAAGAAGTTCAAGACGACTCCTCTCGGGCTTGAGCAATTGGAAAGCCGCCTGATGAATGCAGTGAGCGGGATCGAGCAAAACCTCCAACTGCTTTTGGATCCGAATACGTTGGGTTCAACGCAATTGGTCGGTTCGATCCAGGTTCAGAGCGTGAACAACGCCCCCACCATTCGCACTCAGCCAAGGCTGGTGACAGGCACGGAAGTGCGAGGGGCATCGGCCGTGTTCACGGCGTTGGGTTCCGATGACCAAGGGGAAGCGAATCTATCGTACACATGGAGCACGATCAGCAGTCCATCTGGTGCAAGTGTTTCGTTTTCGGTCAACGGTAACAATCAAGCAAAACGACCCTCAGTTAGTTTTAACAAAGCTGGCTCGTATGTGCTGGGACTGAGTGTTACGGATGCGGCCGGGCTTGCTACCGTTAGTCGCGTCACGTTCAACGTGGTTCAAACACTTTCTACGATTCAATTAGAAACTCCCAGCGGCACAAGCATCTCGTCCAGCCAATCGCAAGCGGTCGCTGGCAATTCGTTACAAGTTCGAATCAAAGGCTTCGACCAATTTGGCGATGCAATGACAACCATGCCTTCAGTGACTTGGTCAAGAGTCACCGCGCCTTCAGGTGGAAGCGTGGTTGCCTCCGGTGCGAACGAAACACCCAACTTGACATTCAATCGGGTCGGTGACTATTTGTTGCGTGCCCGTGGCGGTAGTGCGACAACCGAAATGCGAGTCTCCGTGTCGCAGGTCTTTACCAGCATCGCAATTCGCAATGCTGCCAACAAGATTGTGACACCTGGCACCATCCTGGAGTCCAGTGCAACGAGCCAAACATGGACGGCTGTTGGGCTGGACCAATTCGGCGGAGTCATGGCGACTCAGCCAACTTTGAGTTGGTCCGCACCAACGGCGCCGAGCGGTTTTGCTCCGACAATCCAAGCCACTGGAAACTCAGCGAGCGTTACCTTTCTTGGCGCAGGAGCACACACTCTGCGAGCCCAATCGGGCAGCGTTTCGGCCAACTTGCGAGTCAACGTGAACGCGGTTCTATCCCAGATAGCACTGACCACGCAGGATGGCTCCAACGTGGATCCGAACGTACCTGTACAGAATAGCGGAACGAGCCAAAGACTCAACGTCCGCGGGATCGATCAATTCGGGAACACGATGACCAGCCTTCCAACGCTCAGTTGGAGCACGACGGCGGTACCTTCCAAGGGGGCCGCGTCCGTAGTGTTGAATGCCGGAGTCGCTACGGTCACTGTCACTCGAGCTGGTAATTATACCTTGCGAGTCCGCGGCGGAAGCGCAACCCGATTCTTCCAATTGAATGTCGCTCAGGTCTTTACCAGTGCCGAAGCTGTTGGACCAACGGGAGCCGCGATAAGCACGGCAACGCCGCTGGTTGTGAACGCTACGAATCATACCCTTCGAGTGCGAGCGCTCGACCAATTCGGCCAGGCACTTGCCGTCCAGCCTAGTTTCAACTGGAGCGGCGTGTCCGCACCGACCAGTGGAAGCGTCAATTTTTCGACAGTGGACCTGGGAACCAACATCGCCTTTACGCGTGCAGGTTCTTACACCGTCCGAGCAACCTCGGGTAGCATATCGCAGAATGTGACTTTCTCCGTCACCCAAAGACTGACTTCCTTGAGCGTTTCCGGGACCACGAATCTAGGAACAGGAGCTAGGCAGCAATTTGTTGCATCGGGGACGGATCAATTCAATCAGCCCATGTCCCAGCTGCCAACGGTTACTTGGTCGGCTACCGGCGGAACAGTCGTTGACGGGCTTTACTCCGCAGGCGATCGAGCTGGTAACTTTGCGGTGACCGCTAAAGCAGGAGGCCTCACCGCGAAAGCTGATGTTGTGCTCACCTTAACAGACCCGGTGAGCGGCTTCCTGGATGCCGGCTTGGGTAGCTTGGTTTCGACCCTGTATGCCGACAGCTCCATTTCCAGGTCGGAGATGATGCAGATCCTGCGCAGTGCTGGCACCGACGGCACAGTGAGTGCGAACGAACTCGCCGACCTTCGAACCATTGTTGGCTCGGGTTCCCTTTTTGCGATGCCTTCCTTCGTGCGTGAACTCGCGAAAGACGTGGTTAACTCGAACCCTGCCAACCTTCGATTCAGGGGGGCAACGGCGGGTAATCTTGCGGCTGGTAGCAGTTCGACTCTCCTGAACAATCTTGTCGACAAATGGTTCATGGGTGCTGACGAACCTGAGATTACAGGATCGGGGCTTTCGTACCGAACCGCCAACGGCAATTTGTTTAACGGCACTCCTTCGCGTGCGGATGCCAGACAGGGCTATATAGGGGATTGCTACTTCATTGCCTCCGTCGCGGCCATTGCGGATTCCAACGCTACTGCCGTACGAAACATGTTCATCGACAACGGCGATGGAACTTTCACAGTTCGATTCTTCAATGGAACCGCCGATTACGTGACCGTGAATCGACGGCTCCCGTCCTTTTCCAATGGAACACTCGGATACTCCGGGCTTGGACAAAGCATTACGAGTACCGCAACTACCCTGTGGATTGCATTGGCTGAAAAAGCCTACGCACAATGGAACGAGACTGGCAACTCGGGACGTGATGGCACCAATCGCTACAGCAGTATCGAAGGTGGCTGGATGTCCTACGTCAACCGACAGGTTCTGGGATACAACAGCAGCAACTATTCGTTTGCGTCCACCAGCAAACAGACCTTGGTCGACGCTCTTGCTTCAGGACGTGCAGTCACCCTTGGGACCACTGCAAGTCCAGGCAATGGATTCGTGGGTGGGCATGCTTACATCATTACTGGCTACAACGCTTCCACAGACACATTCTCTACCTACAACCCTTGGGGCACAACGCACGCACCTGCGGCGTCGTGGTCTCAATTGCAGGCTAACTGCACCATGTTTACCGTGACAGATTCCAGTGGGACATCCGCCATTGATCCTCGAAGCGTTCGTTCCGCTGGCAGCGATGTCTTGCTTGGAAACTGGACTACCGTCGTAACAGGCCCCTCTTCATTCACCCAACAGGTTGAAACAACTCCAATGAATTCGGAAACAAGACCCATAGCGACATTGAATCACATCGCTCAAGAAATGGAAACAGCTCAAAATGATTGGCTGTTCATGGCTCAAAGCTCGCAAGAGAGCTCGGCGGTATCGAATGAGAACTCGAAGGAGCTTGATGAACTGAATGCCATGGCGATTGATCTCGCGATGACATTGGAGCATCTTGATTCAATTCTCAGTTAAACAAGCAACAACGAATCTAGCAACAACCGGAAGCTGTCCGTGAACGACTTAGGTGATTCCGGCGGACTCGTTACGTCTGAAGGCTTGATTCAGTTACTGCTGACGGCTTGGTGATACACATTTTGCGATCGAGCTGCCTAAGATGATCACAAAACTTGTTATCAAGAACACGATCGCTAGAGTGCAGAGTCCACCTTGAAGCTGCATGCCGAGATCTCCAGCTTTTCTGCCCGCCAAGAACCCTGGCCAAAAGCGTCCAGTGATCAAGTTCGCCGCAGCCGTAAACGTCGTCGCAACAATAAACAGCAAGGGCAGGACCGTCACCCAGGAATAACGCCCTCGCCCTGACGTGAATAGCCAAGTCGTCACCACACACAAGGCAATGCCGGCCAATAACTGGTTCGCTATTCCAAACATGGGCCAAATGGTATCGATCGAGCTGCTCCAAATCAGGGCCCCCCAAGACAGAGTTACCAAAGCGGAACTCAGGATCACACCTGGCCACCAATCCATCTTGCCAAACTTTGGAAACGCACTTCCCAAAATCTCTTGAAGCAAGAATCGGGCAATTCGGGTCCCCGTATCGATGGTCGTTAAGATGAATAGCGCTTCAAACATGATCGCAAAGTGAAACCAGTATTTGATCACGCTGTCGATGCTGATGTTGCTAGTGATCTTTTGCATGGCCTGAGTCATGATGTTGGCCATTCCCACCGCCAGTGTTACCGCCCCGCCCGTGCGACCACGAAGCGTTTCGCCCCCCACCTGTCGTTCCAATTCCTGCAAGTGATCGACGTCAGCGTTCATCTTGGTTAGGGTTTCGGTGTACGCAGGCATTTTAGCGAGATCGATGTTGATCGCCCAATAGTCACCCGCTGGCATCGCGGCTGCCACGATCAAGGCACATACCGCAACAATCCCTTCCATCAACATAGCGCCATATCCAATCATGCGCAGGTCACCTTCCGATTGAATCATCTTAGGGGTTGTGCCAGAAGCCACCAACGAATGAAACCCTGAAATCGCTCCACACATGATGCAGATAAAGACGAACGGAAATATGGCGCCCGAGAACAACGGACCGCCACCATCCGCAAAGAACTCATTCACTGCAGGGGCTTCCATCTTGGGGTTGGCGATGAGAACCCCCAGTATCAAAACCAGGATGGTGCCAATCTTCAAGAAGCTTGAAATGTAATCGCGAGGACAAAGCAACAACCACACCGGCAAAACAGAAGCGATAAATCCGTAAATGCAAATCGCAAAAATGATACCAGTTCGCGACAGCGAGAAATAAGGCTCCAGAATCGAACCTGGAATCCAGTTCCCCGCAATGGTTGCGCCCACTACACCCACCGCCCCCAACAGAGAAGCCTCGCCGATCTTTCCTTTGCGAAACCGATACATGTACAACCCAACCAACAGCGCGATCGGAATCGTGCAAAAAATGGTAAAGGTCCCCCATGAACTCCCTTGAATCATCTCAATGGAGTTGGGTTCGATTGTCAGTTCGCCTTCTGTTTGATTCCATTTCGAGCTGCTTGGGACAAGAAGCGTGAACCCTTCGTTTCGAGTGTAAGTGCCTGTCTTGTAGATCATCTTCGCACCCTCGGGCACGCGAAGGATAACACCCGCTGCTGTCGGCTCGGTCTGTAATGATCCCGTGTACTGGATTTTGGAATCGGGAACCAACTTGATAGTTTCCCCGCCCAGAGCTTTGACGACGATCACTCCAAGCCCCGACAAAGCAATGATCACGATGAACAGGATCGCAACCGATGCAACCATGCCGACCCATGGGCCCAGCATGTGCTTTGCCATTTCCGCCAGCGACTTACCTTCGTGACGCACGCTCGCACTCAAAACTAGAAAATCTTGCACTGCACCCGCCAAGCAAACTCCGATCACCAACCAGATCAAGCCAGGCATGTAACCAAACTGGACAGCCAACACGGGGCCTATAAGCGGCCCTGCTCCTGAAATTGCGGCAAAGTGATGACCAAAGAGAATCCAACGATTCGTCGGATGATAGTTTTGTCCATCATCAAAACGAACTGCGGGCGTTTGCTTTTCAGCGTCCACACACGCGACCCTCGCGGCCAAAAACGCACTGTAAAAGCGATAGGCCACCGCCATCACGGCTAAGACCCCTAACAACAACGGCATCGCATGCATGATAAGGACAATTAATCGTGGAGAGGTGGGATTAAAGAAACTTTGCAGGGCGCTTGCTGCAACAGTTGGGCGCGGTTAATGTATGCAGCGTTAGATCGATATTAGCTTAGCATCAAACTCCTTGAGTCGGATAGCTCTACAACGAGCATATTGGACTGAAGGTCATGAGGCATCGCACAGGTCTGTTTGGGTAGACGGGCTTTTGGGATGAAGATGGATGCTAGCTGAACGACGGGCAGCAGGCGTGTATGCGTCCGTTGATTTTGGAGCGGCTTGCTGCTCTGAATAGCGATCCCATTTATTTTAGTTACTTCAGTAGCGAGAGATGAATCTGAATGTCTTCAGACAAGAAATTTAAGCTCGAGTACGTTTGGTTGGACGGTTATCTTCCTGAGCCAAACCTACGTAGCAAGACCAAGATCGTTGATACTGCCCCTACATGTGTTGCAGATTTGGCACCGTGGGGATTCGACGGAAGTTCTACCCAACAGGCAGAAGGCAAGAGTTCCGATTGTATTCTCAAGCCAGTTGCTCTGTATCCAGACAGCACCCGCATCAATGGCTACCTAGTCATGTGCGAAGTTATGTTGCCAAACGGCCAACCACACCCATCCAACTTCCGTCAAACTGTCGAAGATTCGGCAGATCTTTGGATCGGTTTCGAGCAAGAGTATTTCTTCTACGAAAACGGTCGCCCACTTGGATTCCCCGAGGACGGATACCCAGCACCTCAAGGTCCATATTACACTTCGATCGGCTACAAGAACGTTGGTGACATCGCTCGCCAAGTCGTTGAAGAGCACATCAATATTGCCCTGGACGCTGGCATCAATCTTGAAGGCATCAATGCCGAAGTTGCTAAAGGCCAATGGGAATTCCAAATTTTCGCCAAGGGTTCCTTGAAGGCTTGCGATGACATGTGGATCGCTCGCTACTTGCTGATGCGTTTGGCTGAGAAGTACGGTTTGGATATCGAACTTTACTGCAAGCCGATAAAGGGAGACTGGAACGGTTCGGGTATGCACACCAACTTCTCAACCGACAAGCTTCGCGACGAAGGTGGAAAAGAGTACTTCGAGAAGCTCATGGCAGCCTTCGATAAGTATCGCGACGAGCACATTGCAGCGTACGGTCCAGACAACCACTTGCGTTTGACTGGATTGCACGAAACCCAATCGATCGACAAGTTCAGCTACGGCGTGGCTGACCGCGGTGCTTCGATCCGAATCCCACACAGCTTTGTGAACAACAACTACAAGGGATACATGGAAGATCGTCGACCAAACTCGCAAGCCGATCCATACAAGATCATCTCGCGTCTGTTGAAGACCATCAACTCGGTTAGCTAAACCAGTCAACCCGACCAGCGTTGATCTTGATTTTCAGATCAACAAGTGGTTGGCGGAAGATCTAGCACCTACAAGAGGCAACGACAAATGAAGTCGTTGCCTCTTTTTTTGCTTTTTTCGCAAGGGCCTTGGTGCGAGACAAACGATTGTAACAGTGGGGGAATGACAATTCCTAACCCGAAACGTGAGTCAGGGTCCTACGGAATTGCCACTCGCTCATGCGTCGGATTGGGATAACATAGGCTGCCGCATGCCTGACAGCCAACTCGGATGGTCGGGCGAACTAAATTCCGGCCTACAACGTATTGGCTGATCGTTAGCTTTTTATTCGTTATTGCATTATCACCATTTACCTGACAGCATTTCATGAGTGTCGACGTTCAAAAAATCAAGGAGCAGGTTCTTAAGCATTCCGACCTGCTGGATCGAGTTCGTTCGGAGGTCCGCAAAGTCTTGGTCGGGCAAGACGTGATGCTCTCCCGATTGATGATTGCCTTATTGACGGGCGGGCATGTTTTGTTGGAAGGGCTTCCGGGGCTTGCCAAAACCACCGCCATTAAGGCGCTGGCCAACGCGATTCATTGCAAATTCAATCGCATTCAGTTCACCCCCGATCTTTTGCCTGCCGACTTGATCGGAACCATGATCTACAACCCGCGCGAAGGTTCGTTTGGCACTCGCAAGGGTCCCATTTTCGCCAACTTAATTCTGGCGGATGAAATCAATCGTGCTCCTTCGAAGGTCCAGTCGGCGTTACTGGAGGCGATGCAGGAGCATCAGGTCACGATCGGTGACGAAACCTACCCATTGGACGAGCCGTTTCTGGTCCTGGCAACTCAGAATCCGATTGAGCAAGAGGGAACATATCCACTTCCGGAAGCCCAAGTGGATCGCTTCATGCTCAAAGTGGTCGTCGGCTATCCCAGCAAGGCGGATGAACGCAAAGTGGTGGATGCTGTTTTGGACGATGTTCGACGAACCGTGCAACCGGTTTTGGACCACGCACAACTGGTGGAGATGAAAAAAACGGTCTCGTCGTTGTACATGGATGACAAAGTGAAGGACTATGTGCTTGATGTGGTCGCCGCCACTCGCACCCCTCAGGACTACAAGCTCAATGATCTCAAGCCGCTGATTCAATGTGGGGCTTCGCCAAGAGCGTCCATCAATTTATGCTTGGCAGCCCGCGGTTGTGCATTCTTGGCCGGTCGAGGTTACGTGACTCCGCAGGATGTCAAAGACATTGCATTCGAAGTTCTGCGTCACCGAATCATTCTGTCGTACGAAGCGGAAGCGGAAGAAATGACTTCCGATGATATCGTGCGTAAGGTCCTTGAATCGGTACCGGTACCCTAAGATCCCATGGCAGCTCGCGAACTGGAAGACATTTTAAAGGAAGTCCGTCGCATCCAAATCGTTGCTCGGCGCCAAGTCAACGATCTGTTGGCTGGCGAGTACTTGAGCACGTTCAAAGGGCGTGGCATGGAATTCGACTCGGTCCGTGAATACGTTCCGGGTGACGAAATTCGCTGCATCGATTGGAACGTCACTGCTAGGTCAAATGCACCTTATGTGAAGACCTTTTGCGAAGAACGCGAACTGACGGTCTTTCTGGCTGTCGATGTGTCCGCATCCGGATCGTTTGGCTCACAGCGTCTTAGCAAGATGGAAATGGCTGTCGAGGTGGCGGCGGTCTTGATGCTGGCTTCCCTGAAGAACAACGACAAAGTCGGCTTGATGTTCTTCGCGGATGATGTGGTGAAATTTGTTCCACCCCGCAAGGGGCGTGGCAATGTCATGCGACTGATTCGTGAAATGCTGGCGACCGAGCCAATCAAAGCTGAGACAAATATTTCGAAAGCATTGGAGTACCTGGGTCGGGTGCAACGACGAAGGTGTGTCGTGTTTGTGTTGAGCGATTTTCTTGGCCCCGATTGCTCTCGGGCTTTGTCCGTTGCCAACCAACGGCATGATTGCATCGCGGTGACTCTGCAAGACCCTCGCGAGCTCGAACTACCCGACGTTGGTTTCATTACGTTGCGTGATGCCGAGACAGACGAACTCTTGGAACTGGACACGCGTCATCCTAAAGTGCGAGCCTTGTTTGCCAAAGCGGCCCGCGATCGAGAAGCTGGCTTGCGGGATTCCCTACGAAAAGCCAACGTGGACCGGCTAGAAATCCGAACGGACCAATCCTACGCACAAAGCTTGCAACGTTTCTTCCGAATGAGGGAGCAGCAGCGATGATCTCATTGCGATCGAGCTTTCATGCCAAGAGACCTGACGCTGTCCTGAGACAGTCCTTGCTGTGCCTGTTTGTTCTTTTTTTCGCTCCGTGTTTTTTCGAGCATCCACTACTTGCATACCAAGAGGAGGCAGGAAAGTATCTCGAATCGAGCAATGTTTCTGGACCGGTCAAGTTGACCCTGCGTGCCTCCCCTGCATCGCCAAGGTTATCCGACCTGGTGGACCTGGAAGTGTTGGTCGAAGGAAAGGAAGGCGTGTTGATCGAACCACCATCGTTTGGGCAAGCGGTGGGTGATTTTCTAGTTCTCGATTACAGCGAAAAGAGTATCGATCTCCAGGGCAAGCCAATCCCTTTGCATTCCCGGTTGTTTCATTACCGTCTCGAACCAGTTAGCTCGGGAAAGCACCTGATTCGCACTTTGGCCATTGAGTTTACCGACAACCGACAAGATTCTGAGGCTGTAGGCCAAAAGATACGTATCGAATCCAAGCCGATAGAGATGACGATTACTTCGGAGCTTGACGGGCAGATTCCAGATCTCGCCAATCTAGAACCGATGCTTCCACCGATCGAGCTCGATAGCAAGTTGCCATGGAACTGGATTATCCCTTGTGGTTTGCTTGGGCTTTTTCTGATTTCGTTGCTTTGGTTCACTCGCAATCCAAAAATCAAGTCCGCCGTGGTACGAGTGCGTCCGCCCGCTGAAATTGCGTCGGAGCAACTGCAATTGTTGCTTGCGGAACACTTGCCAGCCCAAGGATTGGTCAAAGAGTTCTACCTGCGATTAACAGCCATCGTACGCGAGTTCATTGAAGGAAGCACCGGCATCCGAGCTCCAGAGCAAACGACCGAAGAGTTCCTGCGAGATGCACGTTTAGGCGAGGTCTTCAGCAAAACGCAATCGGACAGTTTGAAGGAGTTTCTCGAAGCAGCCGACATGGTCAAGTATGCTGGATCGCTTCCAGAATCTAGTCAAATTGAACGGTCCATCGAACGAGCTCGTGAGTTCATTCGGTTACCATTGACGCCACCTATTGGTGCGACGGAGCCTGGGATGGTTCCCAAAGATCCGGGAGGGCTCGTGACCTAAATGGATGCGTTTCGATTCGAGTCCTGGCTTTGGTTGATTGCGATCCCACTGGTTTGTGGTGTGGTTTGGTTGCGCACGAGAACGCGATTTCAGCCATCGGCGGTTTTCTCGAGCATTGCGGATCTCAAGTCCATTCCTCGCACGTGGATTCAACGTGCAAAACGCTTTCTGCCGCTATTGTACGTGTTGGGATTGATTCTGATTGTGGTTGGTCTCGCAAGACCACAAGCCGGAAAATCGGAATCGCGAATCAAAGGCAGTGGTGTTGCTATCGAACTGGTGCTGGACATCTCCGGATCGATGGAAGCCCTTGATTTTCAGCTTCAAGGCAAAGACGTTGATCGTTTCGCGGCCGTCAAGCATGTGGTTAGCGAGTTCATTCAAGGGAATCGAAAGCTGGGACTCGCAGGCCGAAGAGACGACTTGGTTGGCTTGGTCGCCTTCGGAGGCTTTGCGGATAGCAAGTGCCCGCTGACGTTGGACCATGGTGCTCTCGTTGATATCGTGAAAGGCTTGGAAGTTCCGAAAGCGATTCGTGATCGGCAAGGGCGTGTCATCAACGAACAAATGCTCAAGGAAGAACTTGCGACGGCGATTGGCGATGGACTTGCTTTGGGGATCGCACGATTGCGGGACGCTCAGGCCAAAAGCAAGGTGATGGTTTTGCTGACGGACGGGGATAGCAACGCGGGCGCTGTTGATCCGCGTGAAGCTGCTGGTATTGCCAAAGAATTAGGGATCAAGGTTTACACCATCGGTATCGGTCGCAACGGTGTCGTGCCCGTGCCACAAGAAGACAGCTTCGGGCGGCGTGTTTTGGTGCCTGCACAGTTTCGAGTTGATGAGGAGTTGCTGAAAGAGATCGCTAATTTGACGGGCGGTCTATACTTTAATGCTTCGGATTCCGAGGGACTTGCAAAAGTTTACGCTCAGATCGACAAACTGGAAAAGAGCGAGTTTGAAGAGTCGAAGTTCACGCAGTACACCGAGCTTTACCATTGGTTCGCAGGAGCGGGATTGATTGTGGTTTTGTTGGTTCATGTCCTTTGGGAGACGCGGTTTCGATCGCTGCCGTAAACATGATTGCATGGCAATACCCTCAAGCACTTTACCTGGTTCTGCCTCTTTGCGTCGGCTGGTTTGCGCTTACGTTCTACTCGCAAAAGCGTCGCGAGAATGCTCGTGCACGATTTGTCGATGCAAGCATGGGAGACCGCATGTTGCCCCCCATGTCGCAATCGCGTTTCTGGAGCAAGTTGGTTTTGCAAGAGATCGCGATCGTCACGGGCTTGCTCGCTTTGGCTCAACCTCAGTTTGGCGAACAAGTGGAACAGGTCGTTCCTCGCGGCAGCGACCTCTATGTCATGATCGATGTGTCGCGGTCCATGCTTGCAACGGATGTACCTCCATCGAGACTTGAACGAGCCAAGGCAGACGTCTTGTCGTTAGTGAATCAATTGGACGGAGAACGCATCGGCTTGATTGCATTCGCCGGTCAAGCCGTGGTCAAGTGCCCGCTCACGGTGGATTACGATTCGTTCCGGCGTTCTCTGATTGAATTAGATACCAATAGTGCACCGCGTGGTGGAACTGCGATCGGAGACGCTATTCGCAAGTCATTGGAGGTTTTTCAAGCAAACGCCCAACGAGACCAAGCGATCTTATTGATTACCGATGGGGACGACCAGCAATCGTATCCCTTGGAGGCAGCTGCTGCGGCGGCGGAACGCAAGGTCGCCATCTTCTCAGTGGGTTTAGGCGATTCCACGACTGGAGCTCGCATTCCACAGCGATCAAGCCAGGGCAAGGAGATAGCGGGAACGTTTGTCGAGCATGAAGGGCAGCAAGTTTGGAGCAAGCTCGACGGCTCCCTCTTGCAGGAGCTTGCCCTGAAGACCTCGGGAGTCTACGTCCCAGCTGGCACGAAAACCTACGATCTAGGCGAACTGTATAACCAGCATTTGCAAGGACGCCGAGGGGACGAATCGGAAAGCCAAACGCGCGTTCGGAAATCAGAACGTTTCCAAATCTTCTTGCTGATCAGTTTGTTTGCGTTGCTCGCGGATCTGAGCCTCAGTCGATATCGGGTTGCACTCAAAGCGCCCGTTGTGCGTAAAGTTGCTCTTGCAGGTTGCTTGTTCTTTGTTGCATGCATCGCTCGCCCGGTGACGGCAAACGACGAAGCCAACAAGAGCAACGAAGCTATCAAGAAAAGCGAAGCCGACAACGTAGATCCTCAACGCAAGGTGGCCGAAGGACTCAAGCATTTCGCAGACCAGCAGTTCGCAGAAGCTCAAAGTGCGTTCTCCTTAGCGAACGAAAAGCTACAAGCGGAAAAATCGAGCCAAGCGTCGATTGCGGCCTTTGATGAAGCCTGTGCCCTACACCGCAAAGGGGACTTTGATGCGGCCAAGGAACGGTACCTTCAAGCGGGACTCAGTCAAGATCGTGCCCTATCCACCTCCGCGCATTTCAATTTGGCCATGATGGTTTCGGAGCAAGCAAGAGTGTTGGCGGGGGATAATCCGGAGACGGTCCCTACGGAAAAGCGGACAGAGATTCTGGATAAGCTGAAACAATCGATAGGATCATATCGTCACTGTTTGGAAATCGACCCAAAGCATGTCCCTTCAAGAAAGAACTTGGAACTCGTGCGGCAGTGGATCAAGTTCTATTCCGACCGATGGGCAGAATTAGATCGCCAAAAACGCCGTAATGAAACCAACCTGATGCAGTTTCTAGACTACATCATCGCCTCGGAAACGGCGATCCAGTCCTTGGTGAAGTCGACCACGGAATCATCGAGCGCCGATAGCATTGCGGAAATCAAGCGATTGCAAGATGAATTGTTGCAGGAGATCCCAGTCCTGCGTGAAAAGATCGCAACGGAGCTTCAACCGCCACAACAACAAGCGCAAGTCCAATCAGCCTCCGACGAAGACAAAGATCAAATCCAAAAGGCAATTCAGTTGTTGCAGTCTTGGGCGGACGAATCCGGCGCCCAAATGGAACAGGCCTCGGCATCCTTGCAGGGCTCCAATGCTAAAGCGGCTATTCCCAAGCAAGACGCCGCACTGGAAGCACTCGACCGAATCTGGAACGCTATCGTTGATTTTCGGTCGTTGTTGAGCAAGGAACTAGAGGCACAGACCAAGCTGGTCAACGATCTCGAGTCCCTTGCTCCAGCACCGACCCAATCGGAGACATCCTCGGAACAAGGAGAAGCCCCTGAGCAGGTCGCCGAAGCCGACTTAAGCCAACAAGCCCAAGAACAACAAAAGATACTGATGAAGGCAATGCTGCTCGCACCGAAAGCAGAAGCAGAGCTTCAGCAAATGGAGAGCCAGCCAGCGACAGAAGTGCCACCCGAAACAGAGACGCCACCCGAAACAGAGACGCCCGAGGCGGACACAAACAAAACAGAAACAAACAACACTGAGGCGAACGGTGCTCCCGCCAAAGTAGATCCCGAGGAGATCAAAAAGGGACTGCGGCTGGCAGTGGAACTGGCCCCGAAGGCAGTAGAGCAGATGGAATCCAGTGTGCAGGAGCTTAAAAAGAAAAACAGCGTCGAGGCCAAGGGGTTTGCGGAAGAGGCCAGACGTATCCTGAAGGAGATTGAGGACGCTCAGCCAAAAGATCCCAATCAAAAGAACGATCAGGAACAGAACCAACAGGACCAGAACCAACAGGACCAGCAAGACAAGAAGAACGACCAAGAGAAGCAGGACGAGAACAAGAACGACAAACAAGATTCCAAAGATCAGGATAAGAAGTTAGAACAAGAAAAGAACGATAAAGACAAACAGGACAAAGAGAAAGACAAGAGCCAGGAGAACAAGGACCAGAACGACAAGTCAGGCAAACAGCCTAAGCCGAACGAAGTCTCCAAAGATCGATTGGAAGAGGCGCTGCGGAAGGTCAAAGAGCGAGAGCAAGAAAAACGAGAACGTGACCGAGAACTGAAAGCAAGGATTCTTGGGCGTTCCCCTGTCGAGAAGGATTGGTAAGATGCAAAACCGAAACGATCGAATCGATGCTGAATTGCCTTGGGAAGGGCCTTGCGATTGGTACTTCCATGTTACCAAGATGTTTTGTGACGTCCGCTCTATCAGTGGGCATGCCTGGTGTGTCAGCCGAGCGGCATTCGCAATCGCTTTCATTGTATGCTTTTCATCAGCACCGTATTTGAAAGCACAAGCTCCTCGAGTCGAAGTCGCCGTCAGCGCGGATAGTATCTTCATCGGGGAGACGATCGATCTTCAAGTCGAAGTACAAAATTCGGAAGACCCGAAAGCCCCTGATCTGACTCCGCTCAAAGAGTCCTTTGAGATCGAGAACCTCGGTAACGAGTCACGCAACCAATCCTCGACGATCATTATGAATGGTCGGATGTCTCAGAGGAATATTTTTGCTCATGTTTACGCTTATCGATTGACTCCGAAGTTAGCGGGCAAGTTAAGCATTCCTCCATTGACGGTATCGGTGGACGGGAAAGAGATCAAGTCGAGTGCAATCTCCGTGGAAGTGCAAGATGCCGAGATTCAGGACGTAGTTCTGATCGATGTTGTTCCAAGCCGCCGAACGTTGTTTCCTACGCAATCCTTTTCGGTCACCTTGAAGGTACTGGTGAAACCGTTGCCAGATAGTCGCCGAGATCCATTGCAGGCCGTGCGTCGTCCGCCACCTCAGTTGACTGTCGGGTGGATTGATCCACCGGAAGGCCTTCAGTCGGAAGACAAGTCGGATTTTTTGCAAACGAAGCTTTCAAAATCAGGGATTGGATTCACCCTCAACGATTACTCGACTCAAGGTATTTCTCTCTTTGATTCGCCAAGGAAAGCTGTTTTTGATTTGAACAGCGGGCGTGAGACGAGAAAGGATTTAGAGGGCAATGAAGTGGAGTACTTCGTTTACGAACTGACTCGAAGCTTTGTGGCAAATCGAACAGGGACCTTTACGTTCGACAACGCTTTGGTGAAAGGCGTGTTCGTGACGGGGGAAAAAGAGGGTGAGTACCAGGGGCGTCGCATCGTCGCCATTGCACCCTCGATCGTCGTTGAGGTCAAAGACGTCCCGTCGGATCGCCCTGACAATTACACCGGTGGTATTGGACAGTACCAAATGAGTGCATCCGCAACACCGACTTCGCTTCGCGTTGGAGACCCGTTGACGCTGTCGCTTGAATTCGCTCAAGGCAAGCAAGGCGGGTCGCTTGATCTCCTGTCCCCTCCGAATCTTAGGCTTCTACAAGACTTGGTGGATGACTTTGAAATTGTGGACTCGAATCCAACGGGAAGACTAGAAGGGAACACGAAAAAGTTTAGCTTTGCACTTCGCCCCAAACGCCCTGGCGTCAACATTCCCGCAATCAAGCTGTCCAGTTTCGATCCAGAACGCGAAGAATTTTTTGAGATTGCAACGGAACCGATCGCGCTGAAGGTTACCGAAGCGTCGATTTTAGGTAACAACGAAATCGTGGGAGCGATTTCTAGCAAACCCTCTGTTTCGATGAAGCAAAGCGGTGAAGGGATCTTCGGAAATCTGACCGACCTTTCTTTGTTGCGGAATGATCTCCCCAGATGGCAGGGGCCGATCGGTGTTATGGTAACGGCTTGGAGCCTATCAGCAGCTGGCATTTTCGCGATCCTTTTGGGCCGCCGTAAAGATCGATCTCCGGCGACGGAAAAGAAAAACCGAGCGAAACAAAACGCGATGACCGTTTTGCAAAAAGCTCGACTTGAGTCAGACAATCCTAAGGAAGGGATCCGTCTTGTTCGTCTGGCTGTCTTGGGCTTCGTGGCAGATAGCCAAGGTAGAAGTAGTGATGGGATGACCAAAGCCGATGTGCAAAATGCCTTGGAGCGATCGAGTGCCAATGCCGACGACAGGGGCGAATGGATGCGTCTGCTCGAGGATATCGACTCGATGGAGTACGGTGCCGGTACAGGGCCCGGGGCAGCGACGTTGGACTATGTTGAACGAGCGACTGAGCTTGTGAAGCGAACTGCACCGTTGCTCACCAGGACAAGTTCAGCGGGCATCAAAGGGATCGAGGTTCGTTCAAGATGATTCGATCTATAACAATTTGCGATTGGATGATTCGGTCTACGTTGTTTCGCGTTGGTTGGTTAAGGCTTTTTGGCCTGCTCGTGCTTTTGGCCAACATGACTGCCTGGGGTACGAACTGCTCTGCGGATGAAATGTCTCGGGTTCAAGAGCAATTTCAAGCGGCTCAGGCCAAGTTTGAAACAGCTCAGTCGCCAGCTGATTTTCTTGAAACGGCCAAAATGTTCGAGAGCATTTTAGGGCAGGGAATCGAGAGCGGTGTTGTTCGGTTTAATCTCGGGAACGCCTACTTTCGAGCGAATGAATTTGGCCGATCGATTTTGAATTATCGCAAAGCAAAGCTGCTGATGCCATCGAATACCTACGTGCAAGCCAATCTCGAACAAGCCATATCCCTTTCGCCGGGGCGACTCCCTGGGGACAGCAAACCAGTCTGGAAGAATTTCTTGTTCTGGAGCGATTGGCTGACTCCGTCTGCGAAAATTTGGGTGGGCTCTTTTGCCTTGTCAACGGTTGCAATAATCAGTTTGCTGGCCGTATGGCTTCGAAAGCCTTGGCTTCGGATTGGTGGCATCGCAATTTTTCTTTTGTCTGGTTTGATTTTGTGGGACGCGTGGAACTTGCAACAGGAAATCGAACACTCGAAGTTGGGGGTGGTCGTTGCGGAGACGGTTGCGCGAAAGGGCACGGGGGATGATTATGCACCTGCATTCGATCAGCCGCTCCGAGACGGGGCCGAGTTTATGATCCTTAGCGAAACCAGCAACTGGACCTTTGGCCGATTCGAAGGGGTGGGTGACGGTTGGATTCGCAATGAATTCGTTGCTCGCTGAGTCAATTGTCGTAGAAATGCAGTCGAACTTTGATACCATAAGGCTTATGAATAGATACGAATACGACATTGTGGTGGTAGGAGCCGGGCACGCAGGAACCGAAGCGGCAGCAGCAGCAGCCCGTTTGGGGGCTCGCGTGGCTCTATTGACCGGAAACTTGGACACTGTGGGGCAAATGAGCTGCAACCCAGCCATTGGCGGAGTCGCCAAGGGACAGATCGTTCGCGAGATCGATGCGCTCGGCGGACTCATGGGGGAAACCATCGATCGGACTGGGATTCAGTTTCGATTGTTGAACAGCCGAAAAGGGCCGGCCATGCATTCTCCTCGTGCCCAGGCGGACAAAAAAGCATACCAGTTTGAAATCAAACGACGGATGGAGGAGACGCCCAACTTAGATCTTCGGCAAGAGCTGGTTGAAGATCTTTTGACAGAAGTTGTGGATGGTCAACAACGCATCGCAGGGGTACGAGTTCGAGGTGATGCTGTTTATATGGCTCGAGCGGTTGTGCTAACAACTGGTACTTTCCTTCAAGCCATCATGCACACGGGTGAAGCCAAGACGGCAGGTGGCCGCGCTGGGGAAGGCACCACGTCGGGAATCAGCGAAGCGTTGCTTCGACTGGGGTTTCGCGTCCAACGATTCAAGACCGGTACTCCGGCCCGGCTCAATGGCAGAACCATCGACTATTCCAAGACGGAAATTCAGCCGGGGGATGAAACTCCGCAGCCATTTTCCTTTCTTACGGACGGCCTGCATGAGACTCAAGTACCTTGCTGGATTACGTACACCAATGAGTCGGTTCACGAGTTGATTCGGGCGAACTTGCATCGAGCCCCCATGTACACTGGCCAGATTCAGTCCACGGGACCTCGTTATTGCCCTTCGATCGAAGACAAAGTTGTTCGCTTCGCAGACAAGGATCGACATCAGCTGTTTCTGGAACCAGAAGGAAGGAACACGCTGGAGATCTATGTGAATGGAATCTCAACGTCGCTGCCTCGAGATGTTCAAGATCAAATGTTTCGGATGATCCCTGGCCTGGAAAAGGCACAGATCATGCGATACGGTTATGCCGTCGAATACGATTTCTGCCCACCCGATCAGCTGCAACCTTGGTTTGAAACCAAAAGCGTGGAAGGCCTTTTCTTTGCTGGGCAGCTGAATGGAACAACAGGGTATGAAGAAGCTGGGGCTCAGGGCTTACTCGCCGGGGCAAGCGCGGCATTGCGGCTGCAAGGCAAGGACGGACTGGTTCTGGGGCGTGAGGTCGCTTACATGGGAGTCCTAGCAGACGATCTTGTCACATGCGGAGTGGATGAACCGTATCGAATGTTCACCAGCCGCGCCGAGTATCGCATGATGCTTCGGCAAGACAATGCAGACCGTCGATTGACGGAACTAGGGCATTCGATCGGGCTAGTGGACGCGCATCGTTACGCTCGGTTTCAAACCAAATTGCTGGCGATTGCTTCGGCCAACAAAGCACTCTCGAGCCTTCGTGTGGACGGGACTCCGGCTGATAAATACTTGCGCCGCCCCGAGGTGACTTGGACGGAGCTGGTTTCTCGATTTCCAAGTGAGTTGTCCGAGTTTCCGACGGAAATTGCTCAGCAAGTGGAATACGATGCCAAGTACTCGGGTTACGTTTCACGCCAACAGATTCAAGTGGATCGGCAAAACCGAATGGCCGATAAAGTGATCCCGAAGCACTTCAATTACGAGTCGATTGTTAGCTTGAGGGCAGAAGCAAAGCAAAAGCTGGGACGCATCCGCCCCATCAATCTCGATCAAGCGGGACGCATCAGCGGCATTACCCCTGCGGATATCTCGTTGGTCTTGGCTTATATCGAAAACCCGAAACTTGCTCGATCTGCCCAATGATTTGAAGTCCTGCCTGAATCCGCCTGGATAGGGGCAGTCAAGTTAGGGGAAACAGCGGCCGAACGCAGCCAAGAGTGCTGGGTTTCCAAAGATCCGCACTTGCAATGTGATCAAGAGCCAGCCGATCGAGGCTTCCTTGCGCAATAGTCGAAGCCAACCACGCGAAGTTGCGGTAACTCGAATATCGCATGAACCATGAATCCCTTCTTGAACCAGAAGTTTTTGGTCTTGGATGGTGACCGTGCATTCGGCAGCCTCTTCGCCGGTAAATCGAAAATGGTATCGAGCCGATAGCCCCTTCGAACAGCCTGGCTGAAATCCATGCTGCATGAGCTTGATAAATCCTCGAATCGAAACTGGACGAAGAACGGCGCCAACTCGCTTAATGCGTTTGTGCGGGAATCTTTTTTGGACGTAAGATTCCGCATCCGACCTTGGCTGCACGTAAATGGTTTCTTCTTTTTGCTGAAGTGGCTTTACGATATCAGCGGTGAAAGCGGCACGATTCTCAAGGAACGGACGGATCACCTCTTCGCCAGCAGGACAGGCACTTAAACAGTAGGCTGCTTTGTAGTTTGGTCCATAGGCTAACGATTGCCACATCGAAGCGCTCTCTGCATCGGTTACTTGATTCCTGTATTGCTCCGGTCGGCTACTTCCCGCGACGGTCTCGACCCAGTCAGTAAATCCACTCATGAATTCGCGATAATTGTGAGTGTAGCAGGAGGAAAAGTTGAAATCGCCATCGGGCGAGATCGCCCCAACGGGACAGGCCGCAACGCACAGCTTACAAGTCAAGCATGGATTGAAATGGATAGGCTGACTCTCTTCGCTCACTTTGATGCTGATCAGAACCACACCCAGCAAGATAAAGTTGCCAAACTTCGGATGAATCACGTTGCGATGCAATCCCATGTGTCCCATACCAGCAGCAACAGCTAAGGGCTTGAGCGATATCGACCACATCTTGCCAGGAAATCGATCCATCTCCATCGGAAATGCCATCGGGGGATTCACCGCGCGGATACCTCGCATGGCCAATGCGCTGACGATTCGACGGGCAACATCGTTCACTTCGTCCCCTGTTTCATGAAATTCATGATTGGCAATGTTGCGAGCAGGACTGCGAACGGAATCCGGATTCATGCGACAAACGATGGAAATCAACGACTCGGTTCCAGGGAAAATCCGAACGATATCATCTCGCTCGGCGTCCATTTCCGGCCGCTCCAAATTCACGAAGCCGACATCGGCTGCACCAGCCTCGATGCAAAGACTGCGCAGTTCGGTCGCTGAGATCGACTCTTGAACTACAGGCAATGACTTATCCCGTATTGCCACAACCGTGGGATGTTCGTTGAATTTCGTCATATTCGCTCCCTTTGAAAAGTACTTGCGAAGTGCAAGTAACTTGCAATTTACAAGCGGTGCCGCTAAAGTCAATAGCGATTCGTTCCTCGCACTCGCTTGTACGAGGAACCGCTATGGAAGATCAGGGGGAGAACTTATGAGTAAGATTTTGCACAAACGTTCGCCTTGTCCGGTTGCGTGCACGCTGGATATTCTTGGAGACAAGTGGACGCTTCTGTTAATACGCGACATGCTCTGCGGCTTGTCGTGCTTTAACGAGTTCTGCAGATCACCGGAGAAGATCGCGACCAACATCTTGGCAGATCGCTTAGAGAAACTGGTGTCTTCGCACTTGGTCGAGAAGTTTGAGATTACGGGCCCACCGGTTCGCGATGCCTACCGACTGACCGCAAAAGGGAAAAGCCTGCGGCCAGTTTTGGAAGCGGTCGCCAAGTGGGGGTTGGCGAATATTGACGGGACGGAGGCGAGAATGAAGCCTAAGCCCGCCATGAATGACTAATCCAAGCTAAGATTCGTCGTCGTTTCTTAGGCGAACCAGAACGGTAAAGTCTTCGAGCGTCGACGTATCGCCGGTCCCTTCTTTCCCGGCAGCGATATCGCGGAGCAATCGACGCATGATTTTGCCGCTGCGTGTTTTTGGCAAGGCCGAAGTGAAGCGAACATCATCGGGGACAGCAAGTGCCCCAATCTCTTTGCGCACATGCTTCTTCAGGATTTCACGCATTTCATCGGTCGGCTCATGGCTCTTGAGTGTTACGAAAACCGCGATAGCCTGTCCCTTGATTTCATCGGGGCGTCCGACAGCAGCGGCTTCGGCAACCGCTGGGTGGCTTACCAAAGCGCTTTCCACTTCGATCGTACTCAGACGATGCCCGGAAACATTGATGACATCGTCGATACGTCCCATGATCCAGTAATAACCATCTTCGTCCTGCCGAGCGTTGTCGCCGGTAAGGTACATATGGGGGACCATGGACCAGTACTGTTGCTTGTATCGCTCGTCGTCGCCCCAGATGCCTCGCAGCATACCGGGCCATGGCTTTTCAATGCACAGCATTCCACCACTGTTCGTTCCTACATCCACCAAGTCGCCACTGGCAGGATCATGTTGCAAGATTCGCGGGATAATGCCAGGCAAAGGCCGAGTGCACGAACCTGGCTTGCAGGCAATGGCACCCGGTAACGGCGACATCATGATCCCGCCTGTTTCGGTTTGCCACCATGTATCCACGATAGGGCAACGACCGCCCCCAATCTTCTCGTAGTACCACATCCATGCTTCCGGGTTGATACCTTCACCAACACTACCCAAAAGCCGTAGTGAGCTAAGGTCATGCTTATCGACATGATGATCGCCCCATTTAATGAACGAGCGAATCGCTGTCGGTGCCGTGTAAAGGATGGTGACTTTGTAGCGTTCGATGAGTTCCCAAAATCGATTTTCTTGTGGCCAGTTCGGCGCACCCTCGTACATGACTTGAGTCGCCCCTGCGGACATGGGACCATACACTATGTAGCTATGGCCAGTGATCCATCCGCAATCGGCGGTACACCAGAAGATGTCGTCCGGCTTATGATCGAACACCCATTGGAAGGTTCGTTTCGCATACAGATTGTAGCCAGCAGTTGTGTGTCGAATTCCTTTTGGTTTTCCGGTCGATCCACTTGTATACAAGATGAAGAGCGAATCTTCGCTGTCCATAGGTTCTGCCGGACAGTTCTCGGAAACCCCATCAATCAAGTCGTGCCACCAAACATCTCGACCTTCTTGCATCGAGGTACCACCGCCAACGCGACTCAGCACAATGCACTTTTCGATCGAGGGGCTTTTCGCGAGAGCCTCGTCTGCGGTTTGCTTCAACGAAAGAGGCTTTCCACGGCGGTATCCTCCATCGGCCGTGATCAAAAATCTCGCTTGAGCGTCGTTGTTGCGGTCCGCGATCGCTTCGGCGCTGAAACCACCAAAGATGACGGAGTGAATTGCACCAACTCGTGCACAAGCCAACATGGCGACGGCCAGTTCCGGCACCATCGGCATGTAGATGCTAATACGATCCCCTTTTTGAACGCCCAGCTTTTTAAGACCGTTGGCAAATAGGGACACGTCGCGCAATAAATCAGAGTAAGTGACCGTCCGCTGATCTCCCGGTTCCCCTTCCCAGTAGATTGCAACCTTATCGCCAAGCCCGTTGTTCACGTGCACATCGAGGCAATTGTACGACACGTTGGTTTGGCCACCGACAAACCATTTCGCAAACGGCTCGTTCCATTCTAAAGTGGTTTCAAAAGGCTTGAACCAATGCAGATGCTCTCTGGCTTCCTTGGCCCAAAATCCTTCGACATCTTGGATCGAAGCGTCGTAGATCGCTTGGTACTGGGCCATCGAGCCAATCGATGATTGCTGCGAAAAAGACGGACTAGGCGGAAAAATCCTCGTTTCATTGAGGACATTCGAGATTTTGCCGGAGGGAGAATCAGACATTCAAAGACTCACAAAGAGAGCGACAGGCACCGAAAAACAGGTTTCTGTGGAAGATTCTGAGCCACTATGTCAAGAATGTCAATTCGGGCCTCTGTTTGGCACAAACGGTAGATCCTGAATTACACTTACTTGATCCTCTTTCTGCGGCTTTTACGAAACCCGTTACTTTTTCGCCGAACTGTTTTCCAATGTTCTCGTTGGACAACCGTACCAGGGCGACAGAGATGCTTTTTTAAGATTGGCAAATGAAAAAACGAAAAATGCTTTGCGCGAACTTGGGGCTGGTTTGCCTCCTGTTCGGAGCCACGCTCGCTCAAGCCCAGCAAACCTCCAGCACGTTGCCAGAGGTTGGGATTCAGTCTCATCCGAATACCTTGATCGCAATTCAGCATGCGACCATTGTTACGGAACCCGGCAGAGTTATCGAAGATGGAACCATCGTCATTCGCGATGGAAAAATCGCCGAAGTCGGTTCCAAATTGACGCCCCCCGCCGGAGCGGATCTGATCGACCTCTCGGGGAAAACTATTTATTCCGGATTGGTGGATGCAGGAATAGAGACCGAGCTACCGGTCATGGAACTCAATCGAGGTGCAAACCACTGGAATCCAGAAGTAACTCCGAATCGGAGCGTCGCGGATTCGATCGTGCAAGACGATGCAAAGATGGCCAAGCTTCGGAAGGCTGGCATCACGACCGTGTTGTTGGCGCCGCGTGACGGGATCATCAAAGGCAAAAGTGCCGTTGTCTTGACCGGAAACTCAGCCGTTGCAAAATCATTACTTCGACGCGATGTCGGCATGCATGTGCGTCTTACCGTTTCGCGTGGACGAGGACGTGACAGCTATCCGGGCAGCCCGATGGGAGCGGTTGCTCTAGCGCGACAAACGTTCCTGGACGCTCAATGGTACTCGCAAGCTTGGCAAGCCTATCGCACTCAGTCTGGCCTTGAAAAGCCGGATGCTAATTTGGCGTTCGATGCGATGAACGATCACTTGATGGCCGGCAAGTGGGTCATGTTTGACGCACTGAACGAACAGTACGCGCTGCGTGCCGACGACTTCGGCCGCGAGTTCGGCTTGAATGTCGTTCTCAAAGGCTCGGGCCAAGAGTACCAACTGCTCAACAAAATTGCCAAGCTCAACCGAGTCATCATCGTTCCTGTCAACTTCCCCAAGCCACCGGATGTCTCCACCGCCGAAGCCGTGCTTGACGCAGAGTTGGAAGAACTCACTCACTGGGAACTTGCTCCGGAAAATCCATCTCGCCTGGTCGGCTCAGGAGTGAAGATTGTATTGACTTCGAGCGGCCTGAACGAACCAAGCGAGTTTGTTCCTCAGATTCGAAAAGCGATCAAGCGTGGACTCGATAAAGACAAAGCCTTGGAAGCAGTCACAACCGGTCCTGCAAAACTTCTTGGGATCGAAGATGAATGCGGAGTCATCAAGTCAGGCGCTTGGGCGAACCTTCTTGTTTGTAGCGGCGATCTATGGGACGACAAATCCAAGATTGAAGAAGTGTGGGTGCAAGGGGAACGTCCGGCGTCCGCTTCGAAGGTCACCAAAAAAGTAGACGGCGTTTGGAAGATGACCCTGAGTTCACCAAGCGGCGCAGAGTCGGCTCTTCCTGCTGAATTGTTCCTGTCCCTTTCAGACTCCGAAAAGAAACTAAGCGGCAGCTTGGCTCTGACGAAAAAGAGTCCAGCAAAACCAGACGAAACTGCGAAACCAGACGAGGCGGCAAAAGCCAAGCCAGAAGGCCAAGCACCTGTGGTACCAGCCGCTCCCGAAACCGCAGCCGCCCCTGTCGCTCCCGATGCCTCGGCAACTCCAGCAGTGCCCGCAGTGCCAGCAGTGCCAGCAGTGCCAGCAACAGAAGAAGCGAAAATCGCTTCTGCCAGTTCGCCTGCCCCTGAAAAACCTTCGAAGTCGAAGGACGAGAAAGGCAGCACCAAACTCAAGAACCCAAAGTGGGAAGATCGAACCATCGCCGCAACCTTCGATGCGGGTAAGGTGCTGGAAGGCCAAAAAGGGACTGGCTATCTGACTCTTGCATTGCTTCCAAATGGGAAAAGCAATGCTCAGGAGCAGTTTATTGGGTCCATCGAATGGCCGGACGGAAAGCAGCAATTGATTGTCGCTGTTCAAGAGCCTGAAGAGCCCAAAAAAGAGGACTCCAAAGAAGGCAAGGCTGCAGACGGCAAAGTTGCAGACAGTAAGCCAGAAGACAATGCCGTTCTTTCTAAATTGGTATATCCCGTCGGCATCCGCGGACGCGAAAGCGTGCCTGAGCAACCTGAATACGTCGTGTTCCAGAACACGACTCTGTGGACTTGTGGACCTAACGGGTTACTCAAGGACGCAGACTTGATCGTTCATAAAGGCGTCATTCATCAAATCGGTACCGATCTACCTGTTCCTGCTGGTGCTCAAGTCATCGACGCTTCGGCCATGCAAATCAGCCCTGGCTTAATCGATTGCCATTCTCACATGGCTTCCGACAGTGGAATCAACGAGGCGACTCAGGCGATTACTGCCGAAGTTCGGATCACGGACTTCATCGATGCCAGCGACATCACGATCTACCGACAGTTGGCGGGTGGTCTTACTTCGGCCAACATCCTTCATGGATCCGCGAATCCGATCGGTGGCCAAAACCAGGTCATCAAACTGCGATGGGGCGCAACTTACGACGAGCTTAAGTTTCAAGGTGCACCTCAAGGAATCAAGTTCGCCCTGGGTGAAAACGTAAAGCAGAGCAACGTAGAAGGCTCTACACGCTCGCGTTATCCACAATCGCGAATGGGAGTCGAGCAGATCTTTCGAGATCGATTCAATGCGGCTCTTACCTATTCTCAGCAATGGGAAAGCTGGAGCAAAGAACGCAAAGGCCTGCCACCGCGTCGCGATTTGGAACTGGAGGCAATCGCAGAGATTTTGAAGGGAGAACGCTGGGTACATTGCCACAGCTATCGCCAAGATGAAATTCTAGGTTTGCTTCGCGTTCTGGATGACTACAACGTTCGCATCGGCTCACTTCAGCATATTTTGGAAGGCTACAAAGTTGCTGATGCGATGGCGAAACATGGTGCTACCGCTTCTTCCTTCTCCGATTGGTGGAACTACAAATTCGAAGTGTTGGATTCCATCCCTCACAACGGTGCGATCATGCACCAACAGGGGATTGTGGTTTCTTTCAATTCCGACGACGCTGAACTAGGGCGGCACATGAACCATGAAGCAGCCAAAGCTATCAAGTATGGAGGCGTCGAACCCATGGAAGCACTGAAGTTCGTCACCTTGAACCCAGCCAAACAGCTGCGTATCGATTCCCGCGTTGGATCGCTGGAAGTGGGCAAAGATGCAGATATTTCCGTATGGTCAGGATCCCCGTTGTCGACTCTTGCACGCTGCGAACAAACTTGGATTGATGGTCGGAAGTACTTCGATCGAAATCAAGATGCAGAAATGCGAGAACGGGATTCCCAGTTGCATCGCATGTTGGTGCAAAAGGTTCTAGCGAGCGGCGATTCGCCAGGCGAACGCAGTGCACTCGCGGACGATCCGTCGC
Organism: Planctomycetaceae bacterium; assembly: GCA_027487485.1. Taxonomy (GTDB): domain Bacteria; phylum Planctomycetota; class Planctomycetia; order Pirellulales; family Pirellulaceae; genus JBKCUI01. The sequence goes on from JAIYDN010000067.1 coordinate 218,210, forward strand.
GTCTTTGGCCACACCATGACGAATACTGCCATCACCATCACGACGATCACGATGACGGGCATGATCACGGTGACCATTTAGGTCATGAAGATCACCAAGAAATGCAAGAACAAGCTCAAGAAGCGGAAGGTCATAACCATGAATAAGAACGTACGAAAGACTTTGTTTGCTGTCGCCTTGCAGTGCAGCTTGGGCTTGATTAGCAGCGTCGCAACTGCTTCCGATCAGATTCCTGGTGCTCCTCAGAAGAAACCAATCGTCCTTCGCAATGCAACGCTTCATACCGTTTCAGGCGACGTGATTGAAAATGGAAGCGTGTTGTTCGAAGCTGGGAAGATCAAGGCTGTCGGCGTCAACATTCCGTTTCCAGGAGATTCGGAAATCGTGGAAGCGAAAGGCCAGCATATCTACCCTGGCCTGATGGACTCCTTTTCCAGTCTTGGATTGGTAGAGATCGATTCCGTTCGCGCATCGATTGATACGACGGAGACTGGAAACATCAACCCGAACGTGCGTGCAGCGGTTGCATTCAATCCAGATAGCGAGGCGATTCCGGTCGCAAGAGCAAACGGAATCTTGACGACGGTCATCACCCCCAGCGGTGGGCTCGTTGCTGGCCGTTCTGCCGTCATGATGCTCGATGGATGGACATGGGAATCGATGACCCTGAAGCCGGATGCTGGAATGGTCTTCACATGGCCTCGATACACCAAGGCGCGCATGCGTCGCGGCCCAGAAGAACCTGAAGCCGCTGCGGATGCAGACAAGTTAGCGGAGCTGCATGAGCTGTTTCATGAAACTCAAGCTTACTTCAAGGCAAAGAATACCGAAGGATCGCAGCAACCGGTCGACTTGAGACTGGAAGCGATGAAGCCTGTCTTGGAGGGGAAGATTCCCGTGATGGTCATGGCAAATTCGCTTAAGCAAATCCAGACGGCCGTTGCCTTTGCAAAACAATATGAATTGAAAATGATCCTTGTGGGTGCAGCAGACGCCGGCCATTGCCTTCCGCTCTTGAAGGAAGCCGGAATTCCAGTCGTTGTTTCAAGCACCTATCGATTGCCGGCTCGACATGATGCACCGTACGACGAAGCGTACGCGTTGCCGTCCGTCCTACAAAAGGCGGGGATCACGTTCTGTATTGCGGGCGACGGCCGGTTCGGTGCCTCGATGGTGCGCAATCTACCGTACCATGCAGCCTCTGCGGCTGCGTTTGGACTGACGGAACCTCAGGCCTTGCGTGCGATCACGTTGTCCCCTGCTGAAATCTTTGGTGTTTCAGATCACGTTGGTTCTTTGGAGGTGGGAAAGGATGCAACTTTGTTTATCGCAGATGGGAACATTCTTGAAACACCAACGAATGTTTCGAAAGCATATATCCAAGGTAGAGCCGTTGATCTTTCGAGCAAGCACACTCAGTTGAACGAAAAGTACCAAGCCAAGTACAAACAGTAACTGAAGAGACGGTCGACCAAAGTGAGCCTAGGTAGGCCGTAACAAGCGATAGCGCAGTTACGGCATCCCGATGACCAACGAAAAGTGGGTGGCACCATTGGGGCCGACCAAAATGAGCCTGAGGCGCTAGCCGAGTTCTTTTGCATTGCAATAATCGGCTAGCGCCTCAGGCTCAAGGAAACGAAAAGAACCAAGAACGGTGGGCGGCACCGAATGCTGTTTTAAAACACAGAGGCACAGAGTTCACAGAGGGGCGGATTGTCTGTGCGTGTCTTTTCTCTGTGTCCTCTGTGCCTTTGTGTTTCCAAAAGAACTAGGAACGGTAGGTGGCACGAATCAAGAAATGCAAAGCCGTAACTGCGTCCGAAGCGACTTGTTACGGCCTACGGCAGGTGGCACCGTTTGAGCTAGGGCGGATTACTAGCGAGGCTGGTTTGATGGGGGTCAATGGCTAAACAAGGGTTGTCTTGGGGGGCGGACGTTGGAGACTCGACCAAGTATCTCGCGCAGAAGACGCTGCTCCAGGTCGGTATCATTTTCTTGGCGTATCCAACCTAAGGTGATCGGCTGGCTGAGCAAGCCGGCATCCGTTCGGACGATCGTTCCATCGTGCCTGGCGATGGCAGAACCTTCCGACGAATACTGCGAACGATCCACATCCTCCAGTTCTTTAATCACCTCCACCGCAACCGTGAAGCCTTCATCGATAGGAATCACTCGAATCGTTGCTGTTCGACGAATAGTTTGCAGAGTGCTTTGCCAGCGTTGGTAACCCTCGAGCGCGTCCTTTCTCCAGGGTTCGAAATAGGTTGCACCCACCTCTGGATGCGTTTCAAGTCTTCCCTCGAACCACTGAGTGTCGTCGCGCGTCGGCCTTTGTTCGCTCTTGATGCGAAAATAGTCTTCCACCGTATCCACGATTTGATTCCACAAGAATTCGGAATCTTGCGTGTTGACGTTGATCGGATTGGCCAGCTTGGTTTGGCGGTTCAATGGAATGGATGGCAAGGACAGCGTTGTCTTTGGCAATTGGCCGCACCCAGCAAGCCAAAACGAACCTGCCAAAAGCCAAAGCCGAGATTGACGCCACGTGCTATGTTGATAACACCATCGCCCAACCCAAACGCAGATTAGGATTGTCAGCATGAGCTACTGAACTGGTTTGGCTGGATCAATGTCGCGAAGGGATCGGCCTAAGCGTTTTCGGCCCGCAGTTCCTGCGGCAGCGGCTCCGCCCACCTTGCGAGTGGTTGGCTCTTCGACGCGAGCCATTGGTGCTCCATCCATGCTTTGTCGAGCGAACGCCAACAGCGCTGGATTCAATTCCCGACGGTCTTCAGGAGCACCAATCGTGTCGATTGCATCGCTAACTCCCATCAGAACCGACTGTTTAACACCGTCTCTGATCCATCCAAACAGGCCTAGTCCATTGCTCACGATTCTGCACTCCATTGCAAAAGTCTGATACCTTCGATCCGTAGTTTTGAAGACTAGCGAGTGATTCGATTTCTTTCCATATCACTTCTTGTTGATGCTCCTCTAAGCATTTTAGCTAGCGTTGTTCGTGTAGGGGAGCGGCTAACGCCTTCTGATGTTCAGCAGTTTGGCTTTCGATCGTACTCGTGCTCGTTCTCAATGAAAGGGTACTCGTACTCGAAACACGATGGTCAAGTACAAGTGCCGCGGGTGCAGATCAGGATTAGGATTAAGAGTACGGAAAGCGATGTTTACCGGGCGGGTGGAATTGCGATTTGCGCAACATCACAAGGAGCGCCGGCGGTTCAGGTCAAGTCCTCGCGCACTCTTCAGGTTTTTCCAACCCGAGCCATGGTTGTTTCGACGGAACTTAAGAGCGCTTTGGCTTTATTGACCGTCTCCTGATACTCGCTGGTTGGATCGCTGTCTGCGACCAAGCCCGCGCCGGCTTGGATATAGACCTTGCCTTTGCAAATCACCATGGTTCGAAGCGTGATGCAAGTATCCATGTTTCCGCGGTAATCAAAATAACCCACCGCACCAGCGTAGGGCCCGCGTCGGGTTGGTTCCAATTCGTCGATGATTTCCATGGCTCGCACTTTGGGAGCACCGCTCACCGTCCCTGCGGGGAGGCAGGCCTTGAATGCATCCATGGCATCCATGTCGTCGCGCAGAACACCTGTCACGCTCGACGATATGTGCATCACGTGAGAATATTGTTCTACGACCATTAAATTGCTTAATTGAATCGATCCAAATTTAGCCACTCGTCCTACATCGTTGCGACCTAGATCGACAAGCATGACATGTTCCGCACGCTCCTTCGGATCCGCGAGCAGTTCGGCAGCCAATCGACTATCTTCCGAAGCTGTTTTTCCGCGCGGACGCGTGCCCGCCAGGGGCCGAACCGTGACAACACGTTCGAAGACCCGCGACATCACTTCGGGACTGCTTCCGACAAGCGTGCAATCGTGCGTTCGGACCAGAAACATAAACGGACTGGGGTTGATCACTCGGAGAGACCGGTAAATTTCGATGGGTTCGCAATCGCAATCCAGCTCAAACCTTTGGCTCAACACTACCTGGAAAGCATCCCCCGCTTTAATGTACTCGCGACATTTCGCCACAGCCGTTTCAAACTCCGCCTGAGTGAAATTGGAGCGGGCCTGGATGGTCGGTTGAGCCCCGAGCACGATATCGGCTGCGGGCAAAGGCGTTAAGGCTCCACTCAGACGGTCAACGACCGATTGAATCCGGTTGACTGCGGTCTTGTAGGCCTGATCCACGTCCGAAGGGCGGTGAACTAAGTTCAGAATCATCACCGTCTTGTTGGCATTGTCGAAAACGACAAGCAAATCATAAAAGCCGAAATCAAGGTCTGGAAGGTTTCGATCGTCGGTCGGGGCGTTCGGCAATTTCTCAACGTATCGTACTACATCGTATCCAGCGTATCCGATGGCTCCTCCCACGAAGGGAGGCAAATCGGGGAGGCTTGCAACAGTATGCTTTCCCAGCTTTTCACGTAAGAAATCCAAAGGATCTGCGACGGTACAGGTCGTATGGGTTCCTTCGTGTTGCCAATGCACTTCGTTTCGGAATGCGTAGATACGTGACCTTGGACCGATGGCAATAAAACTGTACCTTCCGATCGACTCGCCACCCACCACGCTCTCAAAGAGGCATGCGGGGCTATGCCCGTCATCCAAGAGGCGAAAAGCGGAGACAGGGGTCAGCTGATCGCTCAAGAGTCTTCGGTAGACCGGTACAAAATCGAATTCCGAAGCTAGGGTTCGGTAGTCTTCCAGCGAGGGAAATGCGTTCATCCTTGGTGGTTGGCTTTCAATTGCGTTCGAAACATCTGCCTAGCCGCATCGCCGGAAAGGCATTCCGACCCTATACTACCAGTGAATGTGTCTACCGCGAATCCGTCACTGAAGAGAATTCCAGTATGAAGTGCCAACATTGCGAAAAGCCAGCAACTTTTCACATCACCGAACTGACCGAGCCAAAGGGGCCTTCGATCTTGCATTTATGCGAGGAACATGCGCGGGTGTTTTTGGCTGGCGAGGGTAGCGCCACGCCAGCGTCGGCACTGACCAGCATTCTCGAAAAACAACTAAAAATGGACAAAGTTGCGGACGAACTTGCTGCCTCCGACAAGAAAACTTGCCCGGTGTGTGGCTTGACCTTTGCCGATTTCCGAAAAGGTGGACGATTGGGCTGCGCATATGACTACATTGCGTTCGAGGAAGATATCGAGCCCTTGCTGATCAACATTCATGGAGCGATCAAGCACGCAGGGAAAATCCCGACCAACTTGAGCGGTTCGCCGGAGCGTCAGCAACGCTTAATGCAACTCAAAAATGAAATGAAAGATTCAGTTGCTCGCGAGGATTACGAGACAGCCGGGAAACTTAGGGATAAAATCCAAGCCATCGAAATGGGAGACGACGCAGCCTGGTCCGACCCCGAAACTTCCGACGAGGACGAAGAGGATCTTGGAGACGACAACTTTCAATCGCAACCTTCGCCGGAAGCCTAGCACCTCTCCCCCTACTTATCTCCTACCCTACAATATCCGTTAGTACCTTCTTAGCCACTAAAGTCAAAAATCCCGTCGTTCGGTTCTTGTACCCTGCGACCCCCTTGTCGATCTACTCACGCAGTAAAGCACTAAATAATCGTGAAACTTGAGGATTTGGCCAACCAAAGCAGTGAATGGATGCGAGGCAACGGCCCCGAATCAGACATCGTCATGAGCAGCCGTATTAGGCTCGCTCGGAACCTTGCCGATTTTCCGTTCATTCGCAAATGCACAGCAAAGGACCGAACCGCGATCGCCTTGGAAGTTCACCGCGCTCTCGACTCGCTCCCACTGTCCGCGGATACCGAGTATGTCGACGTGGCAAAACTAGGTGATCTTGATCGCCAATTTTTGATGGAACGGCAGCTGATAAGCCATGAGCTGAATGAAAGCCAAGGCGCCCGCGCCGTCATCCTGGATCCCAACGAGTGCTTTAGCATCATGGTCAATGAAGAGGATCACTTGCGGATCCAGGTGATACAAAGTGGCCTGGATTTGGAGGCCGCATGGCAGCGTATGGACCAGCTCGACAATCAACTGGAAAGCAAATTGACTTACTCCTTTACGAAGCGATTGGGGTACCTTACTGCTTGTCCGACGAATGTAGGCACGGGTTTGCGGGTAAGTGTAATGCTGCATCTGCCCGCATTGGTTGCAACCAAACAAATCGACAAAGTCTTTCGAGCGCTGAACAAAATCAACGTCGCCGTCCGTGGACTCTTCGGCGAAGGGTCGCAATTCATGGGGGACTTCTATCAAATCAGCAACCAAACAACCCTAGGCAAAAACGAAACCGCCTTGGTTGCGAAAGTGCGCGAGGTCGTGCCTCGCTTGATCGAGTACGAACGGAAGGCGCGTGAATTCTTGGTCTCCGAAAATCACCAAGACCTTCATGACAACGTAAGCCGAGCTCTCGGGATTCTGTGCACAGCAAAAAAAATCAGCAGCGAAGAAACCATGCATTACCTGAGCAAGGTTCGTATGGGAGTCAACTTAGGGCTGATCGACAACGTCAAAATCCCGACCGTCAATAAGCTCTTTATTCATACTCAACCGGCCCACCTTCAAAAGTTGTGTGGACGAAAGCTTAGTGTGACCGACCGAAACATCGAACGAGCCATTTACTTGCAACAGCATCTGGTCAAACGACCTGACAGCGAATCCAACTGAGCTAATCGAAATGGTTAGGCGTTCAGTGAGAAAACAGGACTCTCAAGTTCCATGGAAAAGGTAGATCCGTCAACCGTCTCGAAACCAGTTGCGTACGATTCCTACCAGGAGCTGGCGGAACACTACGCGGCAGCGATTGACACCAAGCCACACAACGCCTTTTACGATCGGCCCGCCATGATTTCCTTATGGCCTGACGTTCGTGGACTTAGGGTTCTTGACGCGGGCTGCGGACCTGGTGTTTACGCTGAGCTTTTGGCGCAACGCGGTGCAATCGTTACCGCCGTAGATGTCAGCGACAAGATGCTTGAGCTCGCCAGAAAAAGACTGGGCGCTACCGCAGACTTGCGACTAGTTGACCTCTCGCAACCGCTCCCTATGTTTCCTAGCCAGTCGTTCGATTTTATTAATGCACCGCTGTGTGTTGACTACATTGAAGACTGGAGAGGTCTTTTCACCGAGTTTGGGAGAATATTAGTACCTGGAGGAATCTTCCAATTTTCGTGTGGACACCCAGCCTTCGACGCAGAGTACTTTAACACGACCGACTACTTTTCGGTGGAACACGTTTCCAGTACCTGGAAAGGGTTCGGTAAGAATGTCATCATGCATTCCTTCCGCAGATCGTTGGAAGAAATTCTTATGCCCATTATTGATTCAGGCTTCACGATCATGAAGGTTCTGGAACCTAAACCAACTAAGCAGTTCGAACTTGCGGACCCCGTCCGATTTGCTTCGCTCATGCATCGCCCCGGTTTTCTTTGTGTCCAGGCCAAGCGATTAGTTCTTAGTGGCTTTGGCCACTAAGAATAAGGGGACAAGTGCCGGGATTTGGTCGACTACTTGCACGTCGAACTGCTTAGCCACTTCTTTTAATACATCGTAGATCGTCAGGTGATGGTATTCGCCCGTGAAACCCACCATCCTGCGGCCGATTTGATATGCCCAGTTTTCCGTCGGGCCAGTCACCAGAAGTTGACCGCCCGGCTTTAACATGCCGTGAATCTGATTCAGGATTGCGTCCAGCGATTCGAAATGCTCGAGAACATCCAAGGCCAAGACAACGTCCACAGATGCCGGCTTCAAGCCAGAACTTTCAATCGAATCTACGATTGTGACCGCGTTTGCGGTTTTCTGATGCCGGTCATCCCATCGCTGCATGAAGTCAATCGCTAACTCCGGAACCAAGTCCACTCCCGTGGTGTTACGAAAGTGCTCGCGTAGCAATGGCAATGCCAACCCGAACCCACAACCGAAATCGACGCAAGTTCCTGGTGTGTTCGTCGGAACATGCTGCAGAGCAAGCTTCAGTCGTTTCCAAAAGAGCCATCGGCTCAATCGTAGTCCAGCAAAGTAAGCTGGGCCCGCCTGCTCATCGACATTGATTCGCTTGCGGTTGGCATAAACGGCCGCCCCGATTTCGTGAGCTGCTTTCCAGTACGCTTTACTCGCTTTCAATTTTCGGTGCCTGCTGAAAGACGGTCTCGGCAGGCGATGATGTCATCAGCCTCCAACGCTGTGGAGTCCTTGGGACATTGCCCACATCGAACGCAAAGAAGGAAAGCAAAGCCTGCCAACCAAGGATGATGGGGAGCGCAGCGAACATCACTGTACCGGCCGATGCAAGCTGATTCAGTTCGTTCCCTCGAACCCAATTGAAAACGCCAAAGCAAGTTCCGAATCCAATCAAACCAATACTCAGTATCAGATTCAGTGACGCAATGTTGAACTCACGAAGAAAGTACCCATAGAAAATGCGTTTGGCAAAATTGAGCCCGTGAAAGATTGGAAACTGGACCATTGCGGCAAGGATAGACAAGTTGCTTTTCTCCATGCCGTACCGTGACTTCATGGGCACATCCACGACGACCGCACGAAGCGTGTACAGTCGAAAAAGCATGTCCGATTCAAAGAAGTATCTTCGGTGAAGCTTGTTCCAAGGCATCCGTTTGGCGATGTTGGAATGGATCGCAAGAAAGCCATTGGTGGGATCGAACAGGTTCCAATAGCCCGTAGAGAGCTTGGAGAAGAAGGATAGAACGGCATTGCCAAACATCCTAACGATGGGCATCGACTGGAGGTCTTCTAGGTGAAAAAATCGATTCCCCTTGGTGTAATCTGCGTGCCCTAACTGAATCGGTTCGACCAATCGTAAGATGTCGTTAGGGTCCATCTGCCCGTCGCCATCCAACTTGACGACGATATCTGCCCCATGTTCCAAAGCAAGTTCGCAGCCGGTGATAAAGGCTTGGCCGACACCTTGATTGATGTCGTGTTTCACCACGACAATTCGAGCATCGTTCGCCACAGCAGCCAGCGCCGCGCGGTCGCTGCCCTGCTCGCAGCCATCGATGACGCAGTAGATGGCCGACACTTCAGGGCCGATATTTGCAAGAACTTTGGGTAAAAACGGAGCCACCTTGTAGCAAGGGATAACCACGGCGATCCTGCTATTCAAGAGTGGGGTGTGCATACGGGAGAGTTGTTCATGGGGATGGCGTCGCGCGAGACTTCTACGTCGAGGGTACTCGACGAATCTGGAGCGAGCAATTTGCGTTTGCAATTCACTTTGCGTTCGATCCAAAGCACGACTAGTCAAACGGAAAAATCATTACATTCAGAACGATCGGTCGTAGTCCTTCCGTGTCGAAATAGTTCAACGATTTCGTACGCGAAACAATCTGTGTTCCCCGAAAAGCGAAACTACCATCAACGAAGAAGTGGCCAGCCTGGCCCTAGGAGTATTTCTTTTACGAAAGATTGTTGGAATGCCGGTGCCGGAGTCTACAAGCCCTAGGGATTTTCCAAAAGTATTCGCCACCGTTGCAGCTTCTTTGACGATCGTGCTGTCGTGCATCGTCGTTTATTCCAACACCTTTGCGGTCCCTTTTCTTTTTGACGATTTGCCACGCATCCGGGACGAGGTGGCCATTCGTACGGCATGGCCGCCAATCGTTGCGATGCAAAACTCCAACCGGCCGTTGGCGCAGTACACTTTCGCGATCAACTATGCAGTGCATGGATATGATGTCTGGGGCTACCATGCCGTCAACCTGGTCATTCATTGTCTCGCTGCTTTATGTTTGTTTGGGTTGGTCCGAAGATCGATGTTGCGATCCAACGAAACAATACGGCAATTCGCCTTTCTTGGTGGTTTTACCGTCGCTTTGCTATGGGCGGTTCATCCGCTGCAGACGCAAGCGGTGACCTACATTGTTCAACGGCTCGAGTCCCTGATGGGGCTTTCGTATCTGGCGACCCTGTATTTCTTTGTCCGATCGCAAGACTCAAAATTCGGTAACTTTTGGCTTTGCTGCTCCGTTTCTGCATGTTTCTTTGGAATGGGGTGCAAGGAAGTGATGGCTACGGCCCCGTTGGCAGTTCTTTGGTTTGATCGAGTGTTCATCGCATCCAGTTGGCGCGAGATGTTCTCGAAACGCAAGTTCTATTATTTGCTGTTGCTTTCGTCTTGGTGCGTTTTGGCTTGGTCCATGTTGCATTACCAGGTCGACTACCGCGGCGGTGGTTTGCTTCATGTTCCTGGGCTGACTCCTTGGACCTACCTGCTGAGTCAATCGGGTGTACTTGTTCATTATCTGTCGCTCGCCATTTGGCCCAGCGGTCAATGTGTCTATCCTAGTTGGCCAATTGCTCAATCGATTTCGGATGTTTGGCCAAGTTTGCTGCTGTGTCTAGGATTGTTGATGGCAACACTTTATTGCATGTTCCGATATCCTAAGCTCGGATTTCTTGGCGGGATCTTCTTTCTGATTCTGGCTCCAACATCCAGCATCATTCCGATCAAGGACTTGGCTTTTGAGCATCGAATGTACTTGCCACTTGCGAGCATTGTCGCCTTAGTGCTTGTTGCCTTACAATTATTGATTCAACGCCTTAGTTACTTTCGGGGAAGCTGGAGGTTCGTGACAACTTATACGGTTGCTTGTGCAACGATCGCCCTTCTACTTGGAACAGCAACGTACCAACGGAATCGCGTATTCCAAACTGAATTATCGCTATGGCAAGATACCATTGCCAAGGCACCCAATAATCTCACCGTGATGACGGGACTGGCGACTCTTTTTGCTAAAGAGGGAAACATAGAACAGGCCAAGCTCCATTTCGAACGTGCGCTGAAACTCGCCCCTAAAGACCCCAAAACAAATGCGAACTATGCCGGCTTTCTGATCGATCAGAACCAACTGGAACAGGCTGGCGGATGTCTGGAAAAAGCATTTCAAAGCGATCCGAACAACCTAGATGCGATTACGAACATGGCACATCTTCAGAATCGGCTCGGGAATTTTCAGGAAGCAGTCAAGTATTACGAAGCGGCCATCCTGGGGATGCCTCAGGACGAGGAATTGCAGAGCAGTCTGGTCGCAATGCATCTTGGAACTGGGGATGTTAGGAAAGCAATTGCGATCAGCAAGTCCAATCTTGAGCAGCGACCGGTTTCCGCCAAGGCTCATCTGGACTACGCAACCGCTCTAATGGCCGCTGGGCGAAATTCCGATGCAATCGATTACTGCGAAAAAGCAATCGCCCTAGATGACCAACTCGCAGCCGCTCATGCTACGTTGGCGATGCTGGAGCCGAATCTGGAGCAAGCCGTCGCAAGGATGGAGAAGGCGATCGAACTGCAGCCCGGTTCGCCTGAGTTCAGCTTGGCCATGGGTAATCTGATACTAGCAACCGAGCCCGCTAAGGCCGCAAGTCATTTTGAAACGGCCCTTCAGTCAGACCCAGACAACATTGAAGTTCTACTGAAGATTGGATCGGCCTGGGAGGCATGCGGCTTACCGGAAAAGGGGTTGCCATCCTTGGAGAGGGTGACAGTGTTGTTGCCCGATTGGAAGGAAGCCAAACAGATGTTGGAATCGCTTCGGGGCCGAATTGCGAAGCCTGATTAAATCTCGATCGGTGCCGGCACTGGCGTCTACTTGCGGTGGGCAAACTTCAGCGACCGAGCTTTCACGGCTCGAAAGGCACGCAGCAGGTCATTCGCATCGCGATAGCGTCGGCTGGGACGCATCTCGAGCGATCGTCGGATCACCGTGATGAGGTCGGGATGTGCCTTGCGCCGAAGGGTAGCATAGCCTGTTGGCGGCCAGTCAAAAGGCCATTCGGGCAAGTGCCCTGTTAGGATTTTGTACGCGATGAGACCAATGGAGAAAACGTCCGATCGAGCGCTTGGACGGCCCATCGCTTGTTCGGGAGCCATGTATCCGACTGTTCCCGAACCCGAGGCGATCATCGTTTTGACGATCGTGCGTTGTGCAACTTTTGCGATCCCGAAATCCATCAATTGCAGTCGCCCATCCGGCAACAAAATCATGTTTTCGGGTTTGATATCGCAGTGAATGATTCGGTTGCGATGAGCATAAGCCACGCCATCAATCATTTGATCGATGTATTGCAGAGCTGTGTCGAATGCGATTCGGTTCCGCAATCGATCCGCCAAGGTCTTTTCCCCCAGCTTGCACGTGATCACGAAACGCCCATCGATGAAGCTCGCGTCCTTCAATGGAAGGATGTTGGGATGATCGAGCTTTGCAACCAAGCGAGCTTCACGTTGAAACGTGTCCAGCATACTTGCGGTGACGTTGTATTGGTGAGGCATTTTCAGCGCGACACGAACACCTTCGATGGTGTCGAGGGCTTGGTAGACAAACGCAAATCCGCCTTGAGCGATTCGGCGTTCGATTCGGTATTTACCGAGCCGTTGACGCACACGCAAACTGGAATCGCTTCGTGTTTTCGCCATTGCACTAAAACTCTGTGCGATCATTTAGATGAAGTTACCGGATACGAGAAGTGTTTAGCAAGGAGGCGTTTCGGCGACTGTCTAACTGAACGCTCCGAGCAAACCACTCGAGCGTATTCTATTCCTTCAGGCCATGGTTTGCGCATGACTTCATCGGAAAAAACGAAAGACTTATCGGCAAGTTGGCCAAACAGGGCATGCACGAAAATGCAGAATTCAACGATTTTCTCAATTATTCGACTGGAAAGGACCTGCGCGAGAATGGGTAGTTTGTGACGACTTTTCCGATAAAATGGGATTTTCGCTTAAGTGAAGTTGCGAAGAAAGCCGAAGATCTGAGAGAACGTGGTACGAAAACAGATTTTTCTAACGAAAAGCTTCGGATTGACGATGACCAGCCAATTTCCTGAAAACTCCATAGGTTTGCGTGAATTTTCCTCCTTGGATTGTGCCTGCAACCCTCGAATTGCTTGGCTTGCGCTCCTGCTGTGCATGAGTTTTTCCAGCGGGTGTGCCGCACTTTTGGGAAAAACCAAAGGTCCCTTGGACAACTTGGATACGGCAGGGCTCAAACAAGCTGGCTACACGTTCGGTGAATACGGGGCCAACAAGCCGCTGACCACCGAGGATGGCAAGCCTGCGATTGTCTTGGAAGTCAACAACGGAAAGCGACATTTCGAAAAGATCCCATTGTTGCCAGGTCAATCCATGTTTATCGCGGACCTGATTCGCGATGCGAAGCTAGACAAAAAGATTGGACGATTGCAAGCAACCGTTCTGCGACCCAATGGCCCCAACAAGCCACCCATTCGCATGGACGTCGATTTTGATGATACCGGGAAGCGTGTCATGGAAGGCCAAAACTATTCGCTTCGCCCAGGCGATCATATTGTCATCAGTCACGATAACCGAACAGCGATGGGCGAGTGGTTCAACGATTTGGTCCCTGCGATTGCCAAGGGTAGAAAATAGACCTCCATGGAAATTGCTCCGGCTGTTGAAAGCAGCTACCTCAGCATTGCAACGACGGTTGCCGGTGTTTTTTTGGTAATGGCGATGGGAGCGTTGGCTCGCTATTTGAAATGGTTCACGAGCGAAGTCGATCGGTCCATGGCGGGTTTTACCTCCAACGTGCTCTTGCCTGCATTCTTCTTTCATCGAATCATGACCGATTCGAAACTGTCCAATAGCTTAGAGGCGTGGGTTCCAAGTCTCTACGGCGCCGCCCTGACGGCCTCCGGGTTCCTTGTTTCTGCGGTAGTGGTCTGGAGCGTTGGGCGTTGGTTTGGTGTTCAAGAAGAGGATCAAAAGCGAACATTTACGCTTTGTTCTGGCATCGCCAATTATGGCTACATCCCAATCCCGTTGGCAGAGGCATTTTACCCGGGTTGTATTGTGACGTTGTTGGTTCACAACGTGGGGGTGGATGTCGCTCTTTGGAGCATAGGCTTGTACACGATTTCAGGTTTAGGACTGAGGAAATCTTGGCGGCGAATTGTCTTTAGTCCTCCACTGGTTTCGGTGGTGGTTGCATTGGCAATTCGTCAGTTTGGGGCACAGGCCTTCATTCCAAAGCCATTGCTTCACATGACGGAACAATTGGGACGATGCTCCATCCCTATGGGATTGGTTTTGAGCGGAGCGATCATCTTGGATTACGCCGGTAAGATCCGCTTCGCTGAATCGGTGAAGCCGTTCTTTCTTGCGGTCTTGGTTCGAATGATTTTGCTACCCATTCTTTTCCTGATGGTAGCAAAATGGTTCGCGGGATCGCGCGAGCTGCAAGAAGTGCTCCTGTTGCAAGCTGCAATGCCAGCCGCGACGTTTCCAATCGTGATGACACGGCTTTATAACCGAAGCATTGAAACGGCATTGACGGTTGTGGTCGGCACGTCGATTCTTGGGATCATCACCATCCCGATTTGGATGGTGATTGGGGCGCAGTGGCTAGATCTTTAGAAGCCCAGGCGGGAGCTGTGGGCTGATCTGTTGCGTTCAAACTGAATGACGATTTGAGCCGCTGGCGCTAGCAGCGTTAATCGCTTTTTGCATCGAAACAGTAAAGCGGCTAGCGCCTTAGGCTCAATTGGAATGGTTCAAGCGCGTTTGGAGATTGGTTGCTTGCCGTCGCCTAAATAAAAGGAAAAGGCTACAATACCCGGTTCATTTTGGATCTCCAAGTTATCGCTTCCCCCCTCTACCATTTTTTTATGGGCCTGCCGAATCAATCAACCTCTTCTTCGCAAACAACTTGCGGGCGTGTTCGCGTTGAGATCGGTTGGATGCTAGCGATCGCTTTTGCAGTTGTCGGGGTGATATCTTCCTTTTGGGATCTCGAAATCTCTCGATTAGCAACTTCGATGAAGATCCCTGGAGACGTGCGAAAAGCGATTCACTTGAGCGAGGCATTTGCGCATTTTTCGGGAGTTGTCGCAATCCTTGGTACGCTATTGCTCGTGGATACTAAGAACCGAGCTCAGTTGGTCCAAGCGTGCCTACTAGTGACCACCAGCGGAATCGTTTCGAATGCGGCCAAGTACATTATTCCAAGATACCGTCCCCATTCGTTGGATGAAGCTTCGGATCCAATCCAATCGAGCTGGGACACCTGGGGAGTTCCTTGGTCGGGATCGTGGTTCGAAGAGGCGGTTCGCAGCTTCCCGTCGGGGCATTCTGCAACTGCAGTAGCGTTGGCTATTGTGTTGTCAGTCATTTACCCACGCGGTCGATGGGTGTTTACCGTATTAGCATTCATGGCTTGTTTGCAAAGACTGGTATCGGGCGCTCACTTCTTATCTGATATCATGGCGGGATCGGTCATCGCCGTCCTTGTATCCTTAGGGTTTTATCGCTTTGCATTCCGCGACATCCATGCAGTAAAGACGGTTGAATGAGTCTGCTCTACAATGACACAATGAAGATCCCATTCGAGGCGCAAGGCGGTGCCGTGACTATCGGTAATTTTGATGGGGTTCATCGCGGTCACCGTGCCATTATGAAGCAGGTCCGTGAGCTTGCGGATCGAATTGGCGGGCCTGCGATTGTATTCACATTTGATCCGCCACCTGCTCGCTTGCTACGTCCTAATGAAGCTCCCGAAGCCTTGACCAGTATGGAGCGAAGAGCCCAGCTGCTCCATCAATTTGGAATTGATCATGTCATCGTTTATCCAACAACGCTTGACCTGCTGCAGCTTGAGCCGGAAGAATTCTTCGCCAAAATTATCGTGAAGTCCCTCAATGCAAAAGCGATCGCCGAGGGCGAAAACTTTCGATTTGGAAAGCGACGACGTGGGGATGTTGCCCTTCTGAAGCAATTGTGCGATGAGAAGGGGATCGAATTTTCACTTCTCCAGCTTGAACAAGAAAACGGGGACTGGATCTCAAGCACTCGCATCCGCTTGGAGATTGAGGCCGGTAACGTGAAAGCCGCAAATCAGCTGCTTGTCGAACCTTACCGAATCTCAGGAATCGTTGCCCAAGGGGATCAGCGAGGGCGAACCATTGGCTTCCCGACGGCCAATCTTCAAGCGATCCCCATGCTTTGTCCTCCCGTCGGCGTGTATGCCGCTCGAGTTGCTAAGCTAGAAGCCGCTCACTCAGGCGGCAATGCTAGCGATGCTGCTGTGTTGACGAGTAACGCCGATCCCGTGGGTATGCCAGTAGCCCTGCATATCGGGCCTAACCCGACGTTCGGGGTGTCTGGTCTCAAAGTGGAAGCCCATATCGTTGGCTTTCATGGCGATCTTTATGGTGCTTCGTTGCACATCGAAATACTGGACCGTCTTCGTGATGTGCATCGATTTGCCTCGAAAGAGGAATTGGTGGCGCAGCTGACCATCGACGTCGAGAAGACGAAAGCGGTGGTTGCTAGCATTAAATTGCCATAGGCTCGGTCTTCTTCGATTCGTAGTATAGGGCCATCTGAAAAGGATGAGCGGGAATTAGCACGCGCGTGCTGTAGCTCGATATGCCTTCACCCTTTCCGTATTGGCTGTTAGCGAGATGATATTGCATGCGTAGGGAGTCGCCTTGTTCATGAAACGCTTGGATGCGATTGTTTCGAAACCTTGGGGGTGGCTACGCTGCGTTTGCATCTTCGTATTCTTTGCGTTGTACTTTGCTGCCCACGGGGCTCAAGTCGCTAGGGCTCAGACAACTCGGGCACCGAATGTTCAAGGCGCTCGGGCTAAGACGGTTCAAGGCGCTCAAACTCAGGCGACGCGGGCTGAGGAGAGAAATTGGGTCGAACCAACTTCGGAAATGAAAGCCCCGTCGAAGCCTTTGCTATTGAACTTGCGATTGGTGTGGGGGGCGGACGAAGTTGCAAGCTATTCGGGTGTCATTCAAACGACAGCTTCCAAATTCGATTGCAGAGAGCAGCTTGGAATCGACCCCTACGACCCAGGCTTTCTGACGAGTACAGCCAACCAACCATGCAAATTTCACGATCCGATGACCCGATTTGGTGGTTGCGATATCGTGGTGGAAGGGCAATCGCACGATCAAATCACTTGCCAAATCCAATGCATCGAAAAGCAAACAGGCAAACGTTTCGAGAAGAGCTTTGTATGGACATTAGAGAGCTTGAGAGACGCGATTCACGTTGAAGAAATCGGGCCGGGCAACTGCAGAATCTCAGTGAGTCGCGTTCCTGGAGATTCCATTCGATTCGCAACCGAACGCACCCATCTGATCTATAACGCCGAGGAACCGCTCGCTTTTCAATTAGAACCTTACGCGTTGCCTTGGCGTCAAATACAGTGTTCGGTCGAGTACACGATGGTGCGACTTGAAGACGATGCCGAAATGTTGCGGCAAACACGTCCTGTATTTCTGGATGATTTTGGAAATGCAGAGGCGAATCAAGTCTTGATGACGGCGCCACGTGAGCCAGGGGTGTACGAGCTGCGCTGCCGAATAGAACCAAAGCGGTTTATTCCCAACTTGCTTGGCAAGAAGACAGCCATCGAGCGAACCATTCAATTTGTCGTGCAAGATAACATTCGTCCAACCGAAAACAGCAACGATGACAACAGCAGTAACGTTAGCGGTATTGACGGCGGTATTGACGGCGGTATTGATCGCGATGGCGACCTCCAGGACCGAAAGAACCTTACGGCTAGAAACACACTTCCAATCTGTTGGCATCCCATTTGGGATACGAACGTGGGCAAGCTGACTCTGCAAACGCTGGGTGACGTTGTGCAAAACGATGCACGCATCCCTAAACGCTACCCCATTCTTGACGCCGCCAAAGCTTTTACGAAACTCTCTCGCGATGTGCAGCTTGTTAGTTCAGCATCCGAGAAAATGAATGACCTTGAGTATGCAGACTCGCTTGAAAAGCGGCTTGTTATTCCTTCTGGAACGGTCGGATGGACTCACTTGAAGGGCTTGAGTGTTGGTCAAATGCATCGTGTGCAATTGACTATCGACAGCCGCCATCCAAGGCTTCGATTGGTGATTCGAGAAGACTCTCCACCGCTCAATGCGACTGGTGGTTTGGCTCTGGCTGGCGCTTTGGCAAATGCACTTGATGAACCAATAGAATCTTCACTGGAAAGCTTGCTTCCATCCGAAGTCAACCGAGAAGTTAGCCGAGGTGTCAACCGGGAAGGCTCGCCAGCAACTCAAGTGATTGAGTTGCTGTTTTGGCCGACTTCCGAAAGTGCAACGCTATCCATCACCAACGAATCGAGTCGTCAAGCTGCTAACCTTGTCCAGTGTTCAGTCGATCGCTGGAGTGAGCAGGATGCAAGAGACCTGTCACGATTGAAACATCAATCCGAGCAGGGGAAAGGAAACCTTCTCGAGATCCATGGTTCCGATCTTCGGAGTCTGTTCAGCTCGGGGCGGTTTGCAAGGGGCCCTTATGATGATTGGGTACAGTTCTTGCACTTTGCAAACTCCCTGGCCCACTACTGCGTCGAGAATCGATTCGATACCGTAGCGATGGTGGTTGATAGCGAAGGTAGTTCGCTCTACCCATCACAGCTAAACCAGGGAAATCGCCGTAACGACACAGGGGTTTTCAGCAGCAGCGGACGTGATCCCCTTCAAAAAGATCAGATCGAATTGTTGTATCGTGTCCTCGGTCAGTATCGCATTGGGTTTATCCCCATGCTTGAGCTTTCAGGGCCGATCCGTGAATTGGAAGTTGCCGTGGAAGAGATGGACCTTCAGGATGTCATGCAAGGTGACGATACGAATAAAAATCTGGCTAGTGCCGAAAAGCAATCTTACAATCCTGCATCAGCTCGCGTTCAAAGAGCTTTAGCGGCCTGCGTGGAGGAGTTGCACCAACGTTATCAATCGCATCCCAATTTTCATGGCTTAGCGATTCGCATGAACAGTGCGTCTCATCTGTCCCCTTGCATTCCGCTCGAACAAGCCAACAAAGCGATTAAGGAGCGATTTCAAGCTGACATGCTGATGAAAAAGTCTAAGTTGAACTTGAAGGAAACCAATCAGAACTCAGCGATTGTTCATGTCGATTTTCAAAACTGGATGATGGAGAATTCGATTCGCTTTGTGCAGCGTCTTAGCGCTAAAATCGAGTTCATCTCGTGTTCGGAACAATTGATGGCCATACTCCCGCAGGAGAGACTGGGCGATCCGAAGCTGCACATTCACAGTCCGGTCCTACTACAATCGGACACAGATCCTACTACGTCTTCGAAGAGACTTATCTTACAAAACTGGAACACACAATCTCCAAGCTCAAGCTCGTTCGCGCTGGGCGAATCTTCGCAGCAGCTTTTTCGCAGCACGATTGCATTGAACGATCTGTGCAAAGACTTTGAAGGCCAGAACGTTGCAGCAGTCCCGCACCGTGACGGCGGCCGATCTATTTCCAAAGTGCGCGTCTGGCAATCGACAGCATCGCATGGCGACTTGCTAGTCTCCAATGCTGGATCGATCGATGAAGTTATTCAGGTGGAATGGGATGTTGCACCGGAATCTTTTGAAGTGGTGACCGAAAAAGAATTGGATGGTACATGGATTTCGGCAACGGACGATCGTGTCCAGCGATCTGCGGAAACAGGTGATTGGGTTGTGAAGGTACCAGCAGGAGATGCATTTCGCATCCGGTTGGCCTCACAACACTCAACCCATTCCGTTAGGACAAAGACATCGCACGCTCAGGCTGTTTCGTGGAAGTCGTTCGATCCGATGATCAGGCAATCTCTCAACCATGCACTCGAAAGATTCGAAAGATCGCTGAACCGAATGAACGATCCGGTTCGCCAAGAGGGGTTGATTCGAAACTCTAGTTTTGAATCGAAAAGCAGCAGCATGATTCGAGGGCGACTGGATGGCTGGGCAACTTCGCTGGATTCTCACGCAACCATCAGCATCGATCAAGCTTCCGCGGCGGCGGGTGAGTTTTCGCTGAAGATCGATTCTCGCAAAGACAGTTCGTCCGCTTGGATTCAAAGCGATTCGTTCGTGTTGGGGGCGTCGGAACGTCTGCTGATCGGACTGAGGATCGCAGCCATCCAATTCCCAGCTCAATCTACCCTAAGTCTTTCTCGGATGGACTCGGAGGGTGAACGTTTTGTGCTTGTTGCGTCGCGCGATCTCAGGCCTGTCCAGCCCGACACCTCGAATGGTACCAAATGGCACTCGTTGCAGTTCGATCTAAGCCAGGAACTGAACACTTTGACTGACAACACTCAGCCTCAGCAGTTTCGAATTCAAATCGAAACAAAGGGCGTTTCTCAATTTTGGGTCGACGACCTTTTCGTTTCGACGGAATTCTTAACTGCGGATGAACGTCGCGAGATGCGATCGGAATTGTTCCTTGCGAAAGCTTCTATGATGAACGGGGATACGCAACCCGCAAACCAGATCCTAACATCTTCTCGAGTTCGTTTGTTACCATGGGAAGTTGACAATCCTCCGGTCGCGAACCAATCCTCTCCACCGGCCGCAAACACTTTCTCCGGTGAACTCAATGGTTCGCGTCCAAACATGGCTCCATCCACGTCGGCTCAAGTTCCAGCCAAGCCTTCGTTTGGACGACGCATTCGCAACCTTTGGGGGCAGCGTTCTGAGCCCGAAAAGTAAGACAGGTCTCGTAAGGCGATGAAGTATTCCGTATGAAGGACGAGTCGAAATTCTTGGATAGACGTATTGTTGTTGAGTCGGATCTCGATGAACTCAATCACGTCAACAATCTTCAATATCTCAGGTGGACCTTGCAGGTTGCTTCTGCGCATTCGAAGCATGTAGGCTGGCCATCACAACGATACCGCGAGATAGGTTCCACCTGGATCGTTCGATCGCACCAAATCACTTACAAGGTTCCTGCCGTACTGCATGACGCCATTTTGATCAAAACTTGGGTCGCAGACTTCGATCGCGTATCGTCCATTCGCAAATACGAAATCATCCGTGAATCGGATTGTTGCCTGTGTGCCACCGCAGAAACAAGATGGGTCTTTGTGAATTTGCAGACGCTGAAACTGAGTCCCATTCCGCCAGAGGTTAGCGAAGCCTTTGGCTTTTGATGCTGCCGTCGTTGGTTTACGAGGCAGTTGTAGGTCGACGAGCAGGTTGCGGGTACAAGCAACAGTTTCCCGGACACAAATCGTGGCTTGCACCGTAGGTTCCAACGTAGGGTCTTTCCGTCTCAGGTGCCATTCTCTCTTCCAGCAGATCCACAATCATTTTCACAAAAGCTGGATGAGTACCTACCGTCGCAGCTCGAACGAAATGGATCCCTTTTTCTTTGCACAAGTCAGCAGCCTCGTGGTCCAAATCGAAAAGGACTTCCATATGATCGGAAATGAACCCGATCGGGATAACGACAACATGCTTCAGATCTTCTTCGGTGTGCAATTGTTCGATACGGTCACAAACATCGGGCTCCAACCATGGTTGTTGTGGTGGTCCTGATCTGCTTTGAAAGACCAGTTCCCATGGTCCATGTTTGACTGCTTTGCAAACCAATCGAGCCGACTCGCGGAGTTGTTCTTCGTAACGTGAGTTATCCGCCATCGACTTTGGGATGCTGTGAGCACAGAACAACACTTTGGTAGTGCTTCGAACGTCTTCGGGGATTTTAGCAAGAGCCTGCTCGAGGCAATCCTTTTGTGCAGCGATAAAATCGGGATGATTGAAGCCCTTGCGAACCTTTTCAATAAAGGGGGCCGCATCACCGACGGCAGCTTGTGACGCGGCGATGTTTTCACGATACTGTCGGCATCCGCTGTAGCAACTGAACATGGAAGTGAAAAATGCGATCGCGCGTTTTCTTCCGTCCGTTGCCATGGTCTGCAACGTGTCGGTAAGCATGGGGGTCCAATTTCTGTTTCCCCAGTAGATAGGCAGGTTCACCCCTCTTCGATTGCATTCGGTCTGGACGGCAGCGATCAACTGTCGACATTGCTCATTGATTGGACTGATTCCATCGAATTGCTTGTAGTGTTCTGCGACTTCAAGCATCCGTTCCCTCGGTACATTCTTACCGCGAAGAACATTTTCGAGGAATGGCATCACGTCCTCCATTCCCTCTGGCCCTCCAAATGAAACCATCAAGATGGAATCGACAGGAACGGCTTCGAGCGGCGGTGGTGGGGTGGTTGGTGCGGCGGGTACGGTCGCGACCAACGGGGCAGAGGCTTCGGACGAATTGGGCCGGGAAGGAATCGAAGACATGGTAATGCGTGCACCAAACGAGAAAACGGATCAACAAATGTCGATCACATCATAGCGTCTTGCCAAGTGCTGCCCCAGCCCGGATCTGCGAGTTGAAGACGTCCATGATGTCCAACGACAAAAACGCCTTGGGCTGCTTGAGCGGAAAGGCTTATTGGAAAAATTTCTATTGAGCTTCCGGTGTTTTCTCATCCCCCGGTTTTTCGACTCCAGGATTGCTTGGACTCGTCAGATCCATGGAGGCTTCGTCGAGTTCCTCATCGGAAAGTTCGTCGGAGACTTCCTCCTCAAACTCCATTTCGATTTCTTCGACCTGCTCGTCGTTCAAACCTTCTTCGAACTCGTTAAGCTCCGACTCGTCGTCTTCGAATTCGCCGTCCTCGGACTCGCCGTCCTCGGACTCGCTGTCATCGGACTCGCTGTCATCGGACTCGCTGTCATCGAATTCACCGTCTTCTTCACCGTCTTCGAATTCATCGTCTTCCGACTCATCAACGAATTCGTACGAGTCCAATTCGGAATCTTCTTCAAGTTCGGATTCATCAAAATGAGCTTCGTAACCTTCGGCTGCGGTTCCTGCGCGTTCTTCTGCCGCGATCCCTGTTCGGCTGGAACCTCGTTCGCCCAAGTCATCGCGTTCGTCATCGCGAGCTCGAGGTTGCAGATATAGCTTGATGGGGATTTCGCCGAATGGCAAATGGTCGCGAAGAAATGTCAGTAGGTATCTTTGATACGGTGCTGGGAAGCCTTGTGGTTGATTGCAAACCAAAATGATGGTGGGTGGCAAGCTAGAAATCTGAGTTGCGTAGTAGATCTTGGGTCGTTTCAATTGAAACAATGGTGGTTCGTGACGCTCGATGGCAGCCTTGACCAAGCGGTTCAATTGACCTGTCGAAATACGCTCGTTTGCTTGCTTGAATAGCATTTGAGCATGATTGAGCAACGTTTTGACGTTTTTGCCCGTTTGTCCGGTAATGAATCCGATGGGGCAGTAAGTCATCGTCGGAAAGGTTTCGCGGATGTACCGCACCCAGCGTTCCGTCGGCATCTGGCCGGCCAGCTGATCCCATTTGTTGACCACGAAAATGCATGGTTTGAAGTTGTCGGAAATATAGTGAGCGAGTTGCTTGTCGACCTTGCTCATTTGTTGCTTGCAGTCGAAAAACATCAGCACCACGTCCGCTCGGCGAATGCTGCGTTGGGCTCGATGCATCCCGTACCAATCGATATCCGTTTTGACGCTCTTGTTGCGCCGCAAGCCTGGCGTATCGATGGCCATAAACTTGTGGCTGTCCATTTGAAACATCACATCGATGCTATCGCGGGTTGTTCCTGCGACTTCGCTCACGATGCATCGTTCTGCTTTGGCCAAAGTGTTTACGAACGTGCTTTTGCCAACATTGCGTCGGCCCACGATGGCGATCTTCATCATGGGTGGCTCAACTTCCGTCGGGATGGAGTCCAGTTGAGGGATTCGCTGGCAAATCAAATCGAGCAATTCGTCTTTATTGCGATTTTGTTGAACGCTGATTCGGATCAACCAGCCTCGCCCAAGCCGATGAAATTCGTCAGCGTTAGGGTCCAATGAGGGGCTATCCGTTTTGTTGGCGACCAACAGGATTGGCTTATCGACTTTGCGCAAACGCTCGGCCACTTCCTGATCCAGCGGCAACATGCCCGAACGGCTATCGACGACGAACAATAAAATGTCGGCATCTTCAATTGCGGTTTGGATCTGAGACTCAATTTCGTCGGTTAGATTATCGACATCTTCGATTCCCATTCCGCCGGTATCGATCAGTTCGAAATGGTGCCCGTTGTGTTCAATCAGGGTTGTGAGACGGTCGCGGGTAACGCCGGCGGTATCTTCGACGATGGCCAATCTCCGCCCCGCGATCCAATTAAAAATGGAACTTTTGCCGACGTTGGGCCGGCCTACAATTGCGACGCGAGGAATAGGCATTGAGATACTAAAGCGTTTGAGAATGTGAACGTGGATCGCCTTGTATAGTAGCCTCAACCCGGTTTTTGCGGGAGTGTTCACTTGCCACCATCCTGCTAGAATCGACTCTTTCGAGCACTTTTACACCACGAACAGCTTATTTTCGCTTCCATAAGGCTCCTCGGTCGATGCAATTAGATCAATGGAAAACGGCAGGGGAGCAACTGCTTAGGCATTGGAACCGTAGTGGTTTGAGCTTCATTCCTTCAAGCAATGCTCAGGATGTGGCTACGGCCAAGGACTGGTTGGAGCTGCAGGAAGCTCAGCTTTTCAACACAACCGAACCTCCCCAGGCTCTAGGCGAAGCGCCCGCTGCAGCACAGGAAACCTCCGCAGCACAGGAAACCATCGAACCTTCGCGTTTGGCTTCAGCATCCCAGTCACTCCAGACATCGGCAATTGCGTCAAGTGTACCTGTTTCAGGCATCGCGTCCGTTGCTTCTCGAGGTCCCGCCAGTGGTGCAGAACTTCCCGTCTTGGGCACCTTTCAGCCGTGGGGAGCAGCGTTGGATTTGGCTAGTCGAGCGGCAAAGCTTGCGGAATGGGATCAACAAGTCAAAGCATGTCGAAAATGCGAAGAGATCGCTTGCAGACGTCAGCGGACTGTATTTGGTGCTGGCCCTTCGAATGCTCGTATCGTGATGTTTGGAGAGGCGCCTGAGGCCGAGGAAGATCGCAAGGGCGAGTCGTTTATTGGGCCCGCTGGGGAACTGCTAGACAAGATCTTGATTGCGAGTGGGCTAAAGCGTGAGGAGGTCTATATTCTCAATGCACTGAAATGCCGACCACCCAATAGCCGAACTCCGATGGAAGCAGAGATCGAAAACTGCCGCCCGTTTTTCGAGTCCCAGCTGGAGATCATTCAACCAGACTACATCGTCTGTTGGGGGGCCATCGCAGCGCGGGCTGTTCTGAAAAGCACAGAAAGTGTCGGCAGGCTTCGCGGACGCTTTCATGCCTACCGAGGAGCCAAAGTCCTTGTCACCTACCCACGTTCGTACCTTCTTCGAAATGTGGACGCGAAGCGTCTCACATGGGAAGATATGAAAATGCTCATGCGGGAGCTTGGTATCCCGGTTGCAAAGAAACCGGGAACCAAATAACCCATCCAGGGACTACATCTGGGTCTCGTAACCTTTGCGGCTCTCGCGTGACAAGAAGGAATTGGCTTCCGAGTCCCCGACGATCTCTCGCTTGACGGGATCCCATTGAAGAGCACGATTCAGCCTCATCGCAATGTTGGAGAGGTGGCAGATTTCGAGCATTCGATTATGGGTCCAAACATCGGAAATCGGTTGCTTCCGAGCCTTCATGCCTTCGATGAAGTTCGCGGTGTGGTTCTCGCTCACTTTGCCGCCATAAATCTCTTCAATCGCGCCATCGGGCAAAGGCTTGTCCTTCAGATCTTCGACTGGCTTGCCCGCAATCTTACCGCGGTTCACAAAGAATCGACCCTCTGTTCCTTCGAACAGAATGCCGTTGTCCCCTTCGCTCGTGATAATCATTTCGACTTTGTTTGGCATGTCGGCTTGGATCTTGAAGCTAGTGGCCGCGTTGTACTGATCCTGAACCAGAGGATGCCCATTCTTGTACTCCACTGGCAACTTGAACTCCAACGGAGAAACCTTGCTGGGTCCTGTATCGCTTGCCCCTAGAGCCCAGCACGCAATATCGACGTGGTGAGCGCCCCAATCGGTTAACTTGCCGCCCGAATATTCGTGCCAGTTGCGGAAGGCATAATGACAATTGCTGTGCAGGGGCACTCCGCCACCGTAGCCTTCGCGCATTTCTGGTAGAGCACGGTAGTCGACTTTGGGCGCTGGTCCAAGCCAGAAATCCCAATCGAGTTCTTTCGGAACCGGCACGACGGGAATGACGGGGGATGCATCCATCCCGTTGATGCCGCAGGTGACTCGCTGAACGGTTCCGATCCGGCCATGCTTGACCAGAGCTACCGCCAAAAGGAATCGCTGGTCAATCTCGGTGCGTTGCATCGTACCCACTTGGAAGACTCGACCCGTTTCCTTGACGACTTTTTCGATCAATTTACCTTCCGCGATGGTCAAAGTGAGTGGCTTTTCGCAGTAGACATCTTTCCCTGCGTACATGGCTTCGACCGAGATCTTGGTGTGCCAGTGGTCTGGCGTAGCGATCATTACCGCATCGATATCTTTGCGATCCAAGATCTTGCGATAATCCTTGTAGGCATCTGGCTTTTTCTTTTGAGCCCGCTCGGTCTTTTCAACGTTCGAACCAAGAACATTGGAGTCGACATCGGCTAGCGCTGCGAAATCTGCGAACTTGAAAGACTTTTCGGTAATTGTCCAACCTTGATTCCGAAGACCGATGGTTGCAAAGACTGGACGATCGTTGGGCGATCGATAACCAAAGGCAGGATTCAAGGTTGAGCCTAAGGTCACTGCCGTGCCAGCGGCAGCGGCCCCTTGAAGAAATACGCGACGCGACGGATGACGAGATACGGACATGGTTTAAATCCTGTCAGAAGGTGAAACAAAAGGAGCGTAGTAAAAAGAGTGAGAGGAACGCGCAGTCGCTGCTTTCCAAGCTTTCCAATTCGGATCAGCAACCATCAAGTGTTTCCGTTTGCACCGCATTATGATAATCGATTTTCACCTAATCCGTAGCCCCGGGGTCTTGTAGGCCGTAACAAGCCGCTTTGGGCGCAGTTACGGCATTGCGAGTCCGGTTTGCCAGCTATCGCAGCATGCCGCTTGCTCCAATCGGTGCCACCCACCGCCTGCTCACCGCCTGCTTCAAACGGTGCCACCCACCGAGTGTCTATTTCTTCAAACGGTGCCACCCACCGAGTGTCTATTTTCACCTAATCCGTAGCCCCGGGGTCTTGTAGGCCGTAACAAGCCGCTTTGGGCGCAGTTACGGCATTGCGAGTCCGGTTTGCCAGCTATC
>JAIYDN010000016.1 GCA_027487485.1 Planctomycetaceae bacterium
CAGGGTCAGGGCCAACAGGGGCAGGGCCAACAGGGGCAGGGCCAACAGGGTCAGGGCCAACAGGGGCAGGGCCAACAGGGGCAGGGCCAACAGGGGCAGGGCCAACAGGGTCAGGGCCAACAGGGGCAGGGCCAACAGGGTCAGGACCAACAGGGGCAGGGCCAACAGGGGCAAGAGCAACAGCCAGCTCAAAAACCTGCCAATCAGGAGCTTGCTCCTAGGAGTTCGATATCTCTGGAATGGAACTTAGAAAGCTTGTTGCAGTGGATTGCGATGCTACTTCTTGGACTGGTTGCCCTTTTTTATGGGGTCAAGCATCGAGCAGAACTTTATGCATCTTGGGTACGTTTCTGCGATTGGTTAGGATCGTTTGGGGGGCGAAAAAAGCTTCGTGCAGATCCACTCGTCCAGCAGGAAACCGAATCACCACGAGAAGCGTTCCCGCCATTTGGGACGTTTACAGATCCGTTCAAGGCAGGCACTGGCATGTCGAACGAGCAAAAGGTTCGTTACTTGTACCAAGCGCTCTTGTCTTGGGGATACGAACACAAAGTAGTTAACCGGTCGGAGGAAACGCCAGACGAATTCGTCCATCGACTTGGCAACCGATATGCGGACCAAAGAGAAACGTTAAGATTGCTTGGAAGTCTGTACAGCCGAATCGCGTATGCTCGAAGCAAGGTTGGCCAGAGCGATATTGAATCACTTGCTGGTTTATGGTCTTGGCTTTCGATGCATTAGGTGAGGATGTACTGGGTGCAATCGAGCAACCAGTCGATCGTTCAATTCATGCTAAATGGCGGTGGGAATTCACGGGGTGCCAGCGATGTCGGCGACGGTATCTCATCCACAATCGGATCTTCCGCCGTGGCGATTGCTGGCCCTAATTGCTGCATGAGCATCTCATACCGAACTTGGACGTTAACTTCCGCTAACAACTTTTGCTTGAATGGGGTTGGTAGATTGGCGGCATAGCCGATGATGTCCGTCAGAATGCTCAGGGGTAACTGTTGGCTCAGCAAGTCGCTAAAGGTTTTGGACTGAGCTGCATCCTGAGGGATGACCGACTTGAAGACATTCATCAGCGTCTTGCGATGCTCGGGCGCTTTCTCTGAAAAATCAAGTGGAGTAATGTCCTCCAGGATTTTCACTTCTGCTTGCCGGAACAACGTACCATTGTTGATTTCCTGAACAATCGAGGCTCTTCGAATGCCTGCCAGAAGAATGTTGTGCCTACCGTCGTCGGTGGGTGTATGCGAGATGATTCGTCCGATACATACGGTGGATGCTAAGCTGGGTTTTCCTTGGTAACTATGCTCCCAACCGGAATTCAACAGGGCCATGGTAATAAGGTGGTCTGATTCCAAAGCCTCGGAGAGCATCTCGCAGTAACGAGGCTCAAAAATGTGCAGAGCTTGAACTACGTGAGGGAAAAGCACCAAATTCGGGAGCGGGAACAGGCGGACTACCCCATCAAAATCGTCTGGAATACCAGCATTTTCCCAATGTCCCATTCCAGATCCTCTGAGTGTTTTAGAAGCTTTACCCAGCCAAATTGGCTCCAACGGCCAATATTGTAGGAGACTGTCCAGCCCCAACACAGCCCTCAGACCGGACAGGTTGACCTACCTTGCTTCCCGCTTGTAAAATCATTGGCTACTCTTATCTGCGAGAACAAGCGAATGACGAATGGAAGCCTCCGATGTTTTTGTGTTGTACTTGGGTGGCTCTCAGCCGTTTCAATCTTGGCTGCCCCATCCTCACTTGGTGGTGACTATAGCGTTCTAGAAGCTCGCTTGCCAGAGGTTTCATCGCAACCACCAGACCCCAACGCCCCCCCATCTGGCAACCAGCCCCCCAGCCCCAAAGCGCCACCGGTCGACAGTAAACCAAGTACCAAAGGGGCGAAGTCCCTGAAGTCGAAGAGCTTGGGCAACGGGCTTGAAATTGGGGACGGATTGATTTCCGGATTCCAAGATGACCTCAATTCGACGCCATACTCCTACGAGGCCAGTTACGAGGTGGAAGAGAGTGGTTTGCGAGGTCGCTTGCAAGTGACTGCGACTTTGCTGGGTGGTTACCATACTTTTTCAACGACCCAAGGGACTGGAGGACCGGACCCAACCGTGATCTCCATCGTCACACCTGGCGTGTCGATGGAAGGTCCGTTTACCCCCGACATCGCTTTCGAAGTATCGATGGACGAGCCGGGAGCCGAAGGAATACGAGTCGAAATTCACCATGAATCGGTGACATGGACAGCACCGATCCAATTTGACGTGAGCCGCGAAACCACACAGCCCGACCTTGAAGTGAAGATCAATGCCCAGGTATGCAAGGAATCTTGTATTCCCATCCGCGGGCTGGAACTCAAGGCAACCTTTGCTGGCTTCTACGAGTCGCCGAAAGCACTTGGTTTGGACGACTCTTTTCGTGACAAGGACAGCCCAATCGCATGGACGGTGGTCCTGAGCAAGTCAACGGCAGCCCCTGGCGACGACGTCGAACTTCTTCTGACGGCGAATCCTGACGACCAATTCCATATCTACAAGTATGACTCCACCGATTCCGAAACAAACTCGCGGACCTTGATCGCGTTGACTCAAAAAGCCGGCATGATCGCGAAAACACCTACCTCCGATGCGCAGCATGTTCACAAAGATCTAGGTGGTGGTATTGAGGTGGATTACTATCCCAAGAAAGTTACTTTCAAGATCCCGTTGAAGGTTCCGAACCAAGCGATCCCTGGCTTGTATCCCATTCAAGGAATCATTGGATACCAGGGGTGCACCGATGGAAGTTGCGACCAGCCCCGTGGTATCCAATTTCAAACGGAACTCAAGATTGGCAATGATCCAGCGTCGGGCCCCATCGCTGCATCCATGCAGGCGATTCCGTTTAAGACGGTGTCGGCGAACGGTAATTTGAACAAATGGATTGATGAAGAAGGAGTCAAGTTAACGCTAAGCGGTTCTGAGATTTGGACCAAGTTTTGCCTAGCCATGCTGGGTGGCTTGATCTTGAATTTTATGCCGTGCGTATTGCCGGTCATCGGACTGAAGATCTTGGGATTTGTCAGCGAAGCAGGTGGTGATCGCGGCAAATCATCACTGCTAACGTTGACTTACGCCGCCGGGATCATCTCGTTGATTCTAGGGCTTGGGCTTTTAAGTGTCCTTGTTCGTGCTTATACGGGCAACGCCTACGGTTGGGGACAACAGTTCAGTTCGATCGAATTTCGCGTCCTCATCACTGCCTTTATGTTTTCGTTGGCATTGAGTTTTCTCGGTGTTTGGGAAATCCCCATTCCCGGCTTCGCTATGAGCAAAACCAGCACGGAACTGTCCAATCGCGAGGGATATCTTGGCGCTTTCTTCAAGGGTTTGATTACGACCATTTTGGCTACTCCCTGCAGTGCTCCATTTCTGGGCGGGGTTTTCGTTGTGGCATTAAGTCAACCGGCGTGGGTCGTCCTTTTGATCTTCTTTGGCGTAGGTCTTGGGATGTCGCTACCATACCTTGCGGTTGCCGTACAACCCTCGTTGTTGTCGTTTCTCCCAAAGCCGGGCGCTTGGATGGAGACGTTCAAAGAATTCCTCGCTTTTCCTATGCTGTTATCCGTTGTCTTCCTGGTGAGTGGTTTTTTGGACAAAGACCGAATGTCCATGCTGTCCGCTTTGATGTTTGTTTGGTTTGCCTGTTGGATGATTGGACGGGTACCAGCATGGGCAGAAGGGCGAACCAAAATGAAAGCTTGGTTGATCTCAACAGCCGTCGCAGTGGCCGGAACGTACGGGTCGTTTTACGCACTTCAGCCATCACGCTACGAATTAGCTTGGCAAGAATACGAAGAATCAAAGCTAGATGCGTTGGTTGCCGAAGGAAAAACGGTCATGATCGACTTTACCGCGAACTGGTGCCAGAATTGCAAGCTCAACCTTCGAGTCGCCCTGGAGACCAAACAAGTCAAAGAACTGCTTGAATCTAAAGGGATTGTGCCGATGGTAGCGGATTTGACCAATTACTCACCGAAGGTACAGGCGAAGTTAAGAGAATTGAATAGCTTGTCGATTCCTGTGTTGGCAATATACTCGGGAGAGAACCCGGACAATCCTGCTGTGCTACGCGATTTGATAACAGAAACCCAAGTCATAACGGCACTCCATCAGGCAATCTCAGAGAGCCCACCAGTTAACCCGCAAACTCAACCGGCCAGTTTAACACGTGCCGAACCATCCACCACTACATCAGCCGTTCGATAAGACGTTAGGAATAGAGCATGGATAGCACGGACACTCAGGAAACAAAGACTCAGATCCTTACCTACCTCAAGAAGGTATGTGGTGGTAATCCGAAAGGCAACGACTCACTATCCCTGATCGGGATCGATTCCGTTGCCATGGCGGAGCTGACCTTCGAGTTGGAAAAGAGATTCTCAATTCGAATCGACGACGACATTCTTGATATCGACACTGTGGACGAGCTCATCAGTTATGTGGTCGCTAGGCAATCCGCCATGACGAACTAAACCAACTGAACCGAAACCGAATAGGCCATTCAGCACAGTTCCGAACTTTTTTAGTTTTTGCTAAATCCCATTGGTGCGCTCGATTCACGGGCCAGCGGATTCTTGATGTAGCTTCGGAAGCAATCTTTGCACAAGTCAAATTGTTTCCTTTGATAGACATCGTCATCGAAAACTGAACTGCAAATTTGATCGGTCGAATCCAAAAGTTCCTGGATTTCATCCAGATGATCTGGGTCGTCAACCACTTCATGGTCGGGACCATCCAAAGCTGCTTCGATCTCGATCGTGACGGTGTACCTTAAGTCAGAATTCGAGTCGATTTCCCGTTTGCATCGATCGCATGAGTAATGAATCACGATTGCGTTCTCCATGGATGTAGAAAGCTAACGAAGAGGAATGAGTTTTGCGAAAGATCCGATCGACGGCCTTCGCGAAGAACCTAATCCTACAGCGCAAATTGCACCAACGGCAAGCAAATTATGCCGTCTCGCGCAGGCTTTTTGATTGTTGTGCAAACCAAGATAACTGGCGCGATAAGGGTATTGCGAAAAACTTTGGCGGTTAAACCGGTTGATGGCACAGTTAGCAAAACTGAATGGATCCCCTGGCTTCAACTACTCGAAGCTTCCAAGTAGGTTCCCATCCCGAAAACACCAACGAGATCGCAACGTTTCTATTTGGTTTTCAAGCATTCAATCTTGCCTCTCATGCATCCTGCCGTGATCGCAAAACAGAGGAACATTACAAGCTTCAGGATGAGTTAGTGACCACCACAGAACACACCGAACACACGGAAAAAGAGCCTGATTGCCGTGTATCTTCCTTCCGTGTATTCAGTGTGTTCCGTGGTTCCCTAATCGGTTCTTGCACCGACTGAGGGGCCTTTACACATGACTTTAGATGGAACGTCGTTGCAAGCTTCATGAACAGTTGCGGACAACTGTTCGACATTGGTTTCGCCTACCGCTAACGCGGGGTGGAACGTGAGGATGTCGTTCGCTGAGTTCTTGATCCACCCTGTGTCCTCGACCTCGACGAGGGGCCAGCACCCGAGGGCGCTCGTTTCACTTTCTTACGAAGGGAAACGCCTTGGCTTGACTTCGCATTGCGTCCGCCACGCGCTCCTTTGCTGCTCTTCATACCCGAAGACATAGAAGCAGAAGGGGTATAAGTAAACTCGGGGAACGATTCGTTCACCTCGATCTCTTTGCCGGTCAAGCGTTCGATATCCCTCAAGCATCCGCGTTCATCAGGACCACAAAAGGAGACAGCAACGCCAGATGCTTCCGCTCGCCCTGTTCTGCCGATACGGTGAACATAGATTTCTGGCACTTCTGGCAATTGATAATTGATGACGTGAGATACTCCGCTCACGTCAATTCCTCGGGCTGCAATATCGGTAGCCACCAATACAGGGGGACGATCTGATTTGAACTGATCCAAGTGGCGAGTTCTCGCGTTTTGGCTCTTGTTGCCGTGTATCGCAACAGCCTGAATTCCATTCTTCATCAGTACTTTGACTAGGTCGTCAGCGCCGTGTTTTGTCCTAGCGAAAACGATCGCGCGCGTAACACTGGACGACTTAAGGTACCGAGCAAGAAGCTTGGCCTTATTCTGAAGCTCAACGTGAAATACCGATTGCGAAACCAATTCGGATGCACTTGAGACTGGCGAGACCTTGACGTATTTGGGTTCGTAAAGCCATTTATCCGCCAGCTCACGAATCGGCTCAGGCATGGTTGCCGAAAACATCAGAGTTTGCCTGTCCAAAGGAACTCGCGAAACAATTCGTTCCAAGTCCCTAAGGAACCCCATGTCAAACATTTGGTCAGCCTCGTCCACGACAAGGACTTCTACCTTCGAAATATCGGCGACTCGTTGGTTCATCAGATCCAGTAGTCGGCCTGGAGTAGCAACCAGGATGTCTACCCCGCGTTCCAAGGCTCGCGCCTGAGGTGTCTGACTGACTCCCCCGTGAACCACGCTAGTGCGAAGGGACAGGAACTTGCCGTAGGTCAAAAAGCTCTCTTCAATCTGAGCAGCAAGTTCCCGAGTTGGTGCCAATACAAGTCCACGTATTGGGCGTCTGGTTGTGTATCCTGAGGACGTCGTGGTGTCACGTTTGGTGACAGCAAGTCGCTGAAGCGTGGGCAATGCGAACGCGGCTGTTTTGCCAGTCCCCGTTTGCGCACATCCCATCAGGTCAAAACCGTCCATAACTGGTGGGATCGCAACCTGTTGGATTGGAGTTGGGACCGAATAGCCAGTTTCATGAATGGCCTTCATAATGGGTTCTACAAACCCGAATTCTTCAAAATTGTTCAAGCAACGAATCTCAATGGAGTGTTAAGGGGCGAAGCCAAACAGGGGAGCAGTTAAAAAAGTTAATCAGAATGATGGGTTTGGCTGTTTTCGCTGCTCGAAAAGATAGTTTTAACGGCCCAATGCCCCAGAGATTGGCCGCACTTATCTCGCAATTACAATAGCATCGAATGACGCTCAGGTCAAATCAAACCTCGATGCTGGCTCAAGACATTCTTCAAGCAGCAGGCAATGAAGAAGACACATTGCGATCACTCGTCGACGCTGAGTCCTGCTGCTGAAGCTTTCTTTTTCTTCTCGATCGAACCACTTCCAATGCGCTGCAATAGTCGAGGTTCGGCCTGAACACCGTAAGCAGAGCTAAGGGCATGAACCAAGCCATATACAGCCCTCCACCAAATCCGTGCCAAAACTGAGTGGCCGCCATAATGGCTGCGGAACAACTCAACAAGGTCGCAAGATTCTTCTGAGGAGGCCAAAAAACAAAAGACAAACTCAGTAGGACAAATGCCACGATGATGGGAATTCGCATGATGGGATACCAACCCAGTCCCCAGATGCCATCCATTCCGTTCATCGCGACTTCCTTGACTCCGAACATAAATCGCAGATCCTGAATCAAAGTATTCGGATGAAGGATGATAACCGCTAAGACCAAGGCCAAAACCGCCGTCAAAAAACCGCCAGTGAACCTACGAATCCCACGTTGCCAATAAAAACTGCACCATAAAGGCAAAAGCGAAAACGGATAGTATACCGCCCCTGCCGCACAGCCCAAAAACAATCCAGCGACAAACGGTTGTCGGTACATCAGTACCGCCAATAAAAGCAGCGCACTGGGTACCACATGATCGACACGACCCGTCATATGGGCGGTGTAGGGTAGTAGCAAGTAAAAAGTCGCCGCTCCAACACCGGTTTTGAAATTTCCAAAATGCCAGTATCCAATCGACAGAATACTAAAGACCAGAGTTAGGTTAGCTCCGATTGCCAGGATCTTGGCCAGCGTTAACTTGGCACTAGATGGACGACCGCCACCTTGAACATTGTCCGCCGTCGATTCCTGTGGAGTGGTCGCAATCTGCGGCAAAGCATTCATCAGTACATAACCAGGCCCCATTTCAGGGCTGTTTCGACGCTGTTCAATCGGATTGCTGGTGGCGATATTCACCATCAAATAAATAAGGAGCGAAGTCCCCAAAAACAACATTCCGCCACTGCTTAAGTTCGGGTCCAAAAGCGGTCGACGGACTATGGTAGTGTCCAACAGCATCCGAATAACCAGCAAGCATGCGCATACTAGCAACCACAAAAAACCAAAGTAAAGCAGCGTTTTCGCGGTCCAATATCCTTGGGTCGGAAATTCCGCTGAAAGCCCGCTTGGGATTACCTGGGATGGGAGCGGTGAAGGTTGCGAGATCCCGTTTTCAGCAGCTTGGCCAGTAAGAGGCGTCTCAACCAGCCCTGCAACCTTGGGCGAAACGAGCGCCTCTGCCGACTCCTGATCCGACTCTCGAAAAGCTTTTTGTCTACCTTCGTAGACCATCATCATCCCGGGCGTAAACGCCAGGACAAGCAGGATGTCCAGATTTCTGAGCGACCAGAATCGATGAAACATCAAAAAAAGGCCAACCACTAGCAACGTGGATAAAAAAACCCAAGTTGGTGGTTCAAGTCGAACGTAGTGAAAAAGAAATTCGCTCATTTTGCGTCGCGACTAGGGCTAAGCCGAGGTGCGGGATACCCTTCCAAAACGAGGAAAGTACTGTTTTTCTAAAAAAAAACAAGGCGGATTGGAAACCCTTACTCGGATCCCGATGCGCCAATTTTCACAAACCGCAGATTCTGGCTGCCAGACATCCAATTGGGGTGGACTCTTTTTTGTTGATTCGAGCCCCGAAACTCAGCAATGAACCATCGGTAAAAAAACTTCCAAAGCACTTGCGGTTCTCCGAAGGAATCAACGCGTTACACGGCAATCGGAGTTTTTCAAACACCCCCCTACGCCCCCAATTGGTTTCATTGGCTGAACTTTCCATATGGTTCAGCATGCAACACACCAGAAAAAGAGACGGAGCCTTGCTCGTGTGCGACTCAGCATCCACCAATCCACCGGACAACCAAAGTTCCACCCTTGAAGATAGTCAGCGATGTAAGTTCCTTCTAGGGCTAGTAGATAGCATATGCCAAGACGTCGTTTTTTACATGCTAGACGCTTCCGGAAACTTCACTTTCGTGAGCAATTCTGTACAGACCGTCCTCGGTTACACCGCTTCGATCCTTCTTGATAAACACATCTCGGAAAACTTGACGGAAGCGTTTTGCAATGATGGCATTCGATCAAATAGCTGGAAACTGAAATCGGACCAAAAGACACACAGCGGCCAATTAGAGATGCGAGACAAATCGGGGCTGCCGACCCCGCTTCGCTATTGGCAAACCACCATTTTTGATGCAGCAAATCCGATCGGTGCCTCAGGCATGTTCCAACGGTCGGCCACTTCCGAGCCCCTCACGATTTCCACCGACTGGACCCCACAAGAGCATCAACTGATGCGTCGCGTTGCAACCCTGACTCAGGTAGAACGCGAAGTCGTTCAGATGGCATGCGATGGGAGCATGAACAAAAGCATGGCAAGCTTATTGAAGGTTGCAGTTCGCACCATCGAATCCAGACGGGCTCGAGCAATGCTCAAGCTTGGTGCCAAGTCCATCTCTGATTTAGTACAAGTGTGGTTATCGGTCAGGAACATCGAAGCGCGAGGCTACGGCCGATATCCACAACAAGGCTCCACATCCGATCCTCTAGAGCCCTGAGACCTTCCGAACAGGACCGGCGGTGTAACCAGGATTGTTTTGCATGGCTATCTGGGATGCAAAGTCGCTATTGCGAGCACTGACGACCACGGACATCGGATAGGCATAGGAACCCGCTGGCGGATAAAGATAAACCTCCCAAATACTGGTAAGGCCGGCATTCACTGCGGAAACTTGTAACTGCAATCGAGAGATTTGCATGGCTTCTGCTTGTTGCTGTTGGTACGCAGCTGCTTGGGATTGAAGGTAAAGCGAGTTCTGGCGCTGCTGCTCCAGTTGACTGGCTTGTTCTTGTTGCGCAGCATGAGTGCTTTCCCATTGCGTCCAGGCTGGCTTGAGCATGTTTTGATCGGACTCTGAAAACATGAAGAACGGGAACGCAAATTCGTCTCCATTAGCAAGCTCCAACAAAACACCTTCGCAATGGTAGGTCTTCGGTTCGGCCTTCAATTTGGTCACCCAAGTCAGAAATGCACGGTCGTCTTCGAACTTGATGTTTTCATACTCCTCAACAATCTTTGGAATCATTCGACGGTAGAGCTCAGGAAGATTTTCCATCGGACGGTCGTTCACATAAACTCGTCCTCTACGGCGCTGAACGGTAACATCCTTCCTTGCAAAATCCACGATCTTTCCAAACAGCTTGAACCCGTTTCTCATGGTCCAAGCATGCGACTTGTCCGATTCGGAAAGCTTCTGAGTCAGTTCGGTCGACTCCAAGTACTTTCGGTCTGCATCCGACAGCTTATCGATTGGAAAGGCAAGAAGCTCACGTCCCTTGGTCGGTTTTTCAAGCTTGATAACGATCTCCGTCTCATCCATTGCAATCAAGTCGCCAGTGACCTTGTAGGTCCCTGTGGAGTCAGACCACTCGTGCGCAATGACTTGCCCGACGAAGCATATCGACAGCATGAATCCGGCCATGCATACTCGAAGAAAGGCGCCTGATGAAGGTAGAAGGGTGATGGATTTGTCCATGGTAACTTGCCTCGCGGAGGAACGGGTTTGGATAGCAGCAAAAAGATGCGTTGCTACTGGGTACTGCATAAATCGTGCCGGCATCTATTGTAGTCGGAAATCTAGGCCAGGGCGAGCGAGTCAGACGAGGAATCAACATGCTGCCAGCACTCCCTTTGGCAGTGGCAGTTTCCGTCAACGCGAATGGAACAGCGGCGAAATTACGTCGATATCAAAAGAAGATTGATGGATATCTAGGACTCGGCATCAAGATTCCTATCCCTGGTGAGCAACCGCAAGAACTACAATTGGATTGCGCAAGCGAAGCCTGAGAATCGTAGAGTGCTGTCGTAAGATCACTCTTCACCTTCTCGTGGACTTCGAATCTGCCGCCAATTGCAAGTCCGCCGCAGGAGCAATGCGCCGATTCTATCGCTTCGTGCCGGCATCCTTGTTGACGGGCTTTGCAGCGACGGCGGTTTCTGCTTTCACGACATTTTCGTCAAGCCTCGCGGAGTAGTCCATGACACTTCCGCTGCCCGAGAAGCCGACAACAGCCTTATCCCAGGCCAGCTCTTTCGAAATCATACGACCGGCATCCAGATCGAACTTGATGGTGCCATTGCTCAGTTGCTGAAGCACTTGAGCCTCTTCTTTAGGATCGGTGATGGGTGTTAGCATTTCGCTACGGACAGTAATCGATGCAACTCCGGCGCTGACCTTATCCAGTCGGAACAGTTCGCGAAATCGGACGGTCTTGAGCGTTCCATCATCCCGTCGGATGCGAAGTTCGCGAGGTATCTCCCAAGTGGAACCAATACCGATAGGTTCTGCGGGAACCGGTAAGGTGATGTCACCCATGCCCAGGTTGGGAGGATTGGTCTCGTCGCTGCGAGCGATGATCATCCCTTGCTGATCAATGGTGACCGTCGAGATCACTTTGCCTACGGATTCTGCAGCGGTTTCAAATTGGCGTGGCGGTGCTTCGTTGCTTTTGGAACTGTAGCGCACTTCGGTCTCGCTGCCGACCCGCTGAGACATGTCGATCTCTACGATCCGATACTCGAAGGTCATCTCCCCATTTTCGACTTTGGTAACATCCCATGTTTTTTGGGAAACCGTTCGTGAATTGGAGTTTTGCTCCGACGAGTCAATCTTGTTATCCATTTTGGCCAAGTGCACCACTTCGCTTCGAATCGACAACCCGGGAGTAAAGTTGTATCGAAACAAATAGGTTTCACCCTCGGTTTTCGATGGGTTCGAGGTAAGTTCCTTGCGGTCCACCTTTCGCAGCGGAGGGGTCGATTCAGGAGCAGCCGCAGGGGCCACCTTTGCACCTGTTCCAACGGCTTTGGCAGGCACCTTCTTCGAGTCGCTTGATCCTTCATCTTGCTGGACCAGCAGCGAGGATTTGCCTTTCTTGGAGGCTTTTGCTTCAGCCTTATCCTGATCCGATTGTCCTAAGATGGTAGTCGGGATAAACAAGCAGGACAGAAACAAACAGGAAGATAGTGTTCGCTTGAGCATATTCGCCTAGGTATTGCTGAGACTGCGTCGTGGTGAAGCGCTTGCACATGAGTCGTGCAAGCTTGCGTCGGGTCATAGCAAAGATGCGATCGGTGCGTCAAGATTGGAAACTATTCCCAGCTTCCCGAACGCCCCTGCTTCCGATCGCTAGCAATTTTCTTGTCGTTGAGACGCCGGCGTTGTGAGCCGTGAGTTGGCTTAGTTGGCTTCCGAATGGTGGGCGGCTTGAGGGCTTCTAGAATCAGGCCTCGAAGTCGATCGCGACAGGCTTGTAAATTACGGCCCTGTTCACGGTGCACTTGGCTGGTAATTTGAATGACACCTTCGTCTGTCAGACGCGAACCGGCCAGGGCACGCAACCTTGCGGACGCGCCGGGATACAATACGCTACTGTTGGCCAAATCCCAGCACAGCGTTGCTTTGGTGTTTACTTTGTTGACGTTTTGGCCACCCGGGCCGCCACTGCGAGCGAAGAAAGAATGAAGCTCGCCGGCGGGAATCGCCAAATGTTCGTGAATGATTAAGTCTTCCATACCCCATAGCCTATCCCATGACACGCCCTTTATCGACTCTATTTTTGTTCCCCTCACTGCTGATCTTGCTCAACGTCTTGGTGAGTGAAGGTCTTGTCCAGGCGGACACACCATCAGAGACCGAAGTTCGCGAAACTATTTTAACGGATCCAATTTCGATTGCATCTCGAACGAAGGGGCATGATTGGCCTCGAATGCTCGGCTCCAATTACGACTCGCGAAGCCTGGAAGTTGGTGTCGAAACGTCGTGGCCCAAAGATGGACTGAAAATCCTATGGACGGCCGATACGGGGGTTGGGTACGGGAATGGCGTTGCCTCGGGGGGAAGATGGTTCCAATTCGATCGATTTGGAGATAAGGAACGTTTGGACTGCCGCAATGCAGAAACCGGAGCCAGGCTTTGGAAATGGGAATCGCCGGTCGAATACCGGGACGCCTATGGCTACAACAACGGCCCCAGATGCAGCCCTGTGGTCGACGAAGACCGAGTCTACGTGTACGGGGTCACTGGCACTTTGGCCTGTTTGTCGGTCGTGGACGGAAAGGAAATATGGCGTCGCGACATCAATGAAGAATACAACGTACTTCAGAATTTTTTTGGTGTCGGTGCCTCTCCATTGGTCTACCAAGACAAGCTCATTGTGATGGTTGGCGGTAGCCCCAAAGGACGTAATGCGAATGTTGCGAATGCCCTTGCCGACGGAACCGCCATGGTGGCTTTGGATAAGCGAACCGGAATCGAGCTTTACAGGATCGGAAAGTTTCTTGCCAGTTATTCGGCACCCGTTATTCAAACCATCGATGGGAAGGAATGGTGCCTTGCTTTTGTCCGCGAAGGTTTGTTGGCCTTTGACCCCTCGGACGGAACGCAAGAGAGTTTTTTCCCTTGGCGAGCCAAGTCGATCGAAAGCGTGAATGCTGCGTCGCCTGTGGTGTGGCGCGACCGAATATTGATTTCTGAATGTTACGAGCTCGGTACAGCGATTCTGGCAATGGATCAATCAGGAGGAATGCGTCCCGTTTACCGCGACCCGGAAAGTCGCAAAGAGCAAACCGTACGAGCGCATTGGTCGACCCCTCTTTTGGTTGGCGATCGCTTATTCGCCAGCAGTGGCAGGAACGGGCCAGACACCGACTTTCGCAGCATCGAACTGAAGGCGAACAGCGCCCCCCCGGGAACCAAACAGGAAGTTTCCCTGTCGGTAAATTGGCAAATTCGAAATCGCGACCGAATGACCGGTCTACTGGTAGACGGGCATGCCGTCTTTTTGGGAGAGTTTGGTGCATTGCAGCTGATTTCAACCGCAGGGGATCGGTGGCAAGTCCTATCGGAAATGAACTTGAATGAGATTTTTGACCCAAAAGACGGAAGGCCCTTCGTGGAAGCGCCTAGCTGGGCGCCCCCGGTTTTGTCGCGCGGGCTGCTTTATGTTCGGGGTGCGACGAAAGTGATTTGCCTGGAATTAATCAAGCAGTAGGGGAAGCGACAAAATGTTTCGCGCAAGCGCACGTATCCGCTCCATGGGGAGATTGTCAAGAAATGGCGAATCTTGTGGAAAAGGAAGGGTAAAGCGAGCGTTGGTGGTTTCTGGAATTGGATTTTCCGGAGGGGCTTGGAAACATGTGTCCATCAATTTGGCCTTTCTTCCTTGCTAAAAATAGGTAGACTTTTGGCCCAAAGAATCTGTGTTTTACGGCTTGTTGCGTCCTTGTCCCATGGTGAGACTCGAAAGTGGCAGGCCTTTTTGTTTCCTTTTTCGTAGCGTTTTGGCACTCCCAAAACGAAATAGGCTGGGTGGAGTATGGATCTAACCAAACTGCGCAACATTGGCATCAGTGCTCACATTGACTCGGGCAAGACAACACTCAGCGAGCGAGTACTGTTTTACGCTGGCCGGATTTACAAGATCGAAGAAGTCAAGGGTGATGGCGACGGCGCGACCATGGATTATATGGAACTGGAACAAGAACGTGGAATCACGATCACCAGTGCCGCAACGCAGCTTCAGTGGAAAGATCACGTGATCAACCTGATTGACACCCCTGGCCACGTTGACTTTAC
Source organism: Planctomycetaceae bacterium (assembly GCA_027487485.1). Lineage (GTDB taxonomy): Bacteria > Planctomycetota > Planctomycetia > Pirellulales > Pirellulaceae > JBKCUI01. Next base: position 14,747 of record JAIYDN010000016.1, read on the forward strand.
CATCGAAGTTGAACGATCACTTCGAGTTCTAGACGGTGCGGTTTTGGTTCTTTGCTCCGTGGGTGGTGTGCAAAGCCAGTCGTTAACCGTTGACCGACAAATGCGACGATACGGCGTTCCGCGTTTGGCGTTCATCAACAAGATGGACCGCACAGGCGCAGATGCTTACCGCGTGGCTCAGCAAGTCCGCGACAAGCTCAATGCGGATGCGATCATGATGCAAATTCCAATCGGTGCCGGCGAAACATTTGAAGGCGTGATCGACTTGGTCGCAATGCGTGCTTCTTACTTCGAAGGCAAGGATGGCGAAATTGTTCGCGAAGAAGAGATCCCAGCAGATTGCCTTGATAAAGCCAAGGAAATGCGGCAGAAGATGCTTGAGTCGTTGTCGATGTACAGCGATGAAATGATGGAACTGTTGCTCAGTGAAGAAGAAGTCTCTTCGGAACTGATCTATCGCGTATGCAAAGAAGCAACTCAACAGCTTCGTATGACACCCGTTTTCTGCGGAAGTGCCTACAAGAACAAGGGCGTTCAGTTGCTGTTGGATGCTGTGCTTCGCTATCTACCAAGCCCCATGGACCGCGAAATCAAGGCGCGAAAAGTCGGCGATGAATCCGTGAAGCTGGATCTAAAGCCAGATAAGGATTTGCCATTCGTGGGGATGGCGTTCAAGATTTTGGAAGATCCGTTCGGTCAGCTTACGTTCATGCGTATTTACCAAGGCAAGATCACCAAAGGCGAAATGTACGTCAACCAACGTACCAGCAAAAAGGAACGCTTCAGCCGAATCGTTAAGATGCACGCAGACAAGCGTGAAGAAGTCGACACGGCAGAAGCCGGCGACATCGTCGCGATCATGGGGATCGATTGTGCCAGCGGTGAATCGTACAGCAATACCCGTGATTATTGCACGCTAGAAAGCATGTTCATCCCGCAACCGGTTATCAAGATGGCGGTAACGCCAGCTAGCCGTGCTGATTTCGACAAGATGAGTAAGGCTCTAAACCGGTTTCGTAAAGAAGATCCAACGTTTCAAATCTATAACGACGAAGAAACGAACGAAACGATCATTTGCGGGATGGGTGAATTGCACTTGGAAATCTACGTCGAACGCATGCGACGTGAATACAAAGTGGAAGTCACCGTCGGCTCACCTAAGGTTAGCTACCGAGAAGCCCCAGGAGCACCAAGGGACTTCAATTACAAGCACAAGAAGCAAACGGGTGGATCAGGTCAATTTGCTCACATCGTGGGCAAGATGACTCCCATCGATCCGGAAGGCGAAGTCACATTCGAATTCGAAGATAGTGTTACTGGCGGACGTATTCCAAAGAACTTCATTCCACCTGTGGAAAAGGGCTTCCGAGATTCGCTGCTCAAGGGACCTCTTGCCGAATTCCCAGTGGTTGGTGTGAAAATGGAATTGACGGACGGTAGCTACCACGACGTCGACTCCAGCGAGCGTTCTTTCTATATCGCAGCCTGCGATTGCTTCCGCGAAACCATTCGAGAATCCAATCCATTGCTGCTTGAGCCGATCATGAAATGCGATGTAGAGTGCCCAGAAAACGACCAAGGTTCCGTCGTGGGTGACCTTATCTCCCGACGTGGTCTTGTGACTCAAACAGATTCCCGCGATCGTATCTCCTACATCAGTTCCGAAGTGCCATTGGCAAATATCTTCGGTTATTCCACTGACCTGCGAAGTATGACCAAGGGGCAAGGCACGTTCTCTATGGAATTGGCCAAGTACTCGCCTGTTCCACGTAACTTGCAAGACGATATTATCGCCGAACGCAAGAAGCAACTCGCTGCTAGGGCTTAGTGAATATAAGGCCTAGCTAGCTGGTAAGCTGCGGCTGCAGGGCTACGAAACGCGAAAATGAATAAGGGCTCGAACAATAGTTCGAGCCCTTTTTTCGTGTACTAACAATGTCGAACAGTTGTCCTCAACTGTTCATGAAGCTTGCAACAATCCCCCATCTCAGCTCACCCTTGCTTGCACTCCAAGTTCGATTCCAAAATCAAAAAGCGCAGTTAATACGTTTCAATCTGGTTTCTATTGTCGGGATGGAAATCTACCTGGCAGTTCCAAGCAGTTGAGGACAACTGCTCTACAATGTCGAACAGTTGTCCTCAACTGTTCATGA
>JAIYDN010000084.1 GCA_027487485.1 Planctomycetaceae bacterium
ATGACGAACGGCTAAGATGACGAACGGCTAAGATGACGAACGGCTAAGATGACGAACGGCTAAGATGACGAACGGCTAAGATGAAGCACTCTGGGATGAAGACGCAAAGCCCCTTATCCTTTGCTTGTATGATTTCATTTCCGTGTATTCAGTGTGTTCCGTGGTTCCAAAATCGGTTCTATCTTGGATCCTTGCCCAGGGATTTGGCCGTGTCCCTTTGAGGCGATTCTTTGAGTCGACTTGAGTGCTTCGCGGATCAGATAATTCAAGGCAGGCGGCACTGAAAAATTCGAATGGCTCGTTCGCCATCACCAAGGTCAACTTGATGGATGTTGCAGCGCCAACCTGCCGCTTGAATCCATGGTTCGAACCTGTCTCCCGTGTGGCGATGCGGTTCGCTAAGAAAGACGCTTCCACCTGGTGCAAGGTGGCGGCGCATGCAAGGTTCTAAGATCGGAAAAAGTTTAGGATCGTAGACGATGTCCGAACCCAAAATGACAGGAAAACGCCCGAGAGAAGTATCCCGATCTCGCCAATCCAATTTCCTAACTCGGACTCGCTCTTCTATTTGTCGAGCATTGAACTTGCACACTAGCAATGCGATTGGAACAGCATCCGTAATAATGACGTTCGCACCTCGTAGACCTGCGGAGATACCAGCCCGGCCGCTTCCACCGCCCAGCTCTAGAACTCTGCAGTGCTCTATTCCTTGCACCGACTCTAAGAACTTGTCCAACCCTTCAGCAGCCCGCCACGATGCGGCCCAAAATGGATCCAGTTCGACCGTTCCTTCGCGGCTCTGCGAAAGAGCTCGAATCAGCAGCGCATCAGGATCGATCACTTTCGTCCAGGGATAAACCGTGCCAGCGATTTTGGTTGACGTATGCTCTACGGGTACCAGTCTCTGAATTCTTGCTAATAGCTTCGAATGAGACCGAGACAAACAGGGGATTGCCATGGAAAACTAAGCAGGCTCTTCCATTTCTCGAATGTACGCTCGCAGTCGCTCCAGTTCGTCCTTGGTTTCCTTGAGCTTCAGCATGTTGGAAACTCGCTTTTGAAGCTCAAGTGAATTCACCGGCTTCGACAAAAAGTCGTCGGTTCCGGAATCCACGGCACGTTCAATGTCTCCCAATTCGCTCAGAGCCGTGACCATCAAAATCATGATATGGGAAGTGCTGGGATCACTCTTGATTTTGCGGCAAACTTCAAACCCATTCAGTTTAGGCATCATCACATCCAACAAGATCAGATCGGGTTCGAACGATGCGACCTTGTTGATTGTGTCTTGCCCGTCCACTGCGAATTCAGTGTCGCAATCAATTTTGACAAGCAAGGCTTCGAGTAGTTCTCGATTGGGCGCGTTGTCGTCTGCAATCAGTATTCGAGGAGTCTTCATGGAAATGGCTGGTACCTTAAATCGCAACGGCCATGCCAGAAGCAGGCACTGGGAAATGGACTGTCATGTGTTTGACTTCCGAACGAATCGCTTCAAGCTTGGACGGATTGTCATGTAATTTTAGGGCCGTAGCGATCCAACCGCCAATCGTCTTGAATTCGTCGACACCCATACCACGTGTGGTCAAGGCTGGTGAACCGATCCGAATCCCACTTGGGTCCATCGGCTTACGCGTATCGAAAGGGATCATGTTCATGTTGACCGTGATGCCACATAGGTCCAACGCTTTTTCGGCGATCTTTCCGCCGATTCCAAAGCTGGTGACATCCACCAACACGAGATGGTTATCTGTTCCACCACTGATCAATCTTAAGCCTTGCGAGGTCAGCGATTCCGCTAAGGCTTTCGAGTTGGCAACGACCTGTCGACCGTATTCTTTGAAGCTGGGCAGCAATGCTTCTGCGAAGCAAACGGCTTTACCGGCAATCACATGCATCAACGGGCCACCTTGGATTCCAGGGAAAATGGCGCTGTTCACCGGCTTGGCAAATTCGCTTCGGCATAGGATCAAGCCACTTCGCGGTCCTCGCAAAGTCTTGTGCGTTGTGGTCGTCACATAATCAGCGTAAGGCACTGGCGAATTGTGAACGCCAGCTGCAACGAGTCCTGCGTAGTGAGCCATGTCCACCAGTAGCTTGCTACCGCATTCTTTTGCAATCTCAGCAAAGCGGTCGTGAAAGATTTCTCGTGGATAGGCGCTCGCCCCTGCGACGATCAACTTCGGCTTGTGTTCTTTTGCCAACCTTGCAACTTGATCAAAGTCGATGCGGTGATGGACAGGGTCCACACCGTAGGAAACAAAGTTATACAGTTTCCCACTGATGTTCAGTGGCATTCCGTGCGTCAAATGCCCACCTTGAGCCAAGTCCAGTCCCAAAACCGTGTCGCCAGGCAGCAACGTCGACAGATAGACAGCCATGTTAGCCTGGGAGCCCGAATGCGGCTGCACGTTCGCATGCTCGGCGCCGAAAAGTTCCTTGGCGCGGTCAATCGCCAAGGTTTCAACGACATCCACGTACTCGCAACCACCGTAGTATCGTTTTCCGGGGTAGCCTTCTGCATACTTGTTGGTAAGAACGCTTCCCACCGCTTGCATGATTGCCGGGCTGGTGTAGTTTTCGCTCGCAATCATTTCGAGCCCTTCTTGCTGACGAAGGGATTCCGATTCGATGGCTGCCCACAAAACTGGGTCTTGGGATGAAAGTATGCTCATGGACCGATTAATGAGAGAAAAGGGTGCGGAAGGACACTCAACGGGGGGAATTGTCAACTAGTCGATTCACCTAGTCAATCTACCCAGTCATTCTACGATGCCGCTGAAACGGTGCCCTGGAATTGGCATTTCAACCGCATAAAGTCCTGTCCGAGACGTCGCAAACAGAGTTTTCATTTCAGCCCCACCGAAGGCGCAATTGGCAGGCTGCTCTGGAAACGCGATAATCCCCAGCAATTTTCCAGCCGGCGAGACAATCTGCACTCCCAGGTCGGTTGTGATATACAAGTTGCCTTGCACATCCACGGACAGGCCGTCGCCGCCGGAGTTTTCTTTGCGCTCGGGTTGCTTGATTTCGAACAGTACTGATTTATCCTCCAAAACACCTGGGGACTTCACAGAATAGGCAAAGATCTGCTTTTGCATGGAGGGAACAACATAAAGCGTGGCTTCGTCGGGCGAAAGGATGATTCCGTTGGGCGCCTGAATCTCAGCATCCAGCCGAACAACAACTCCATTGGGGTGACGGTAATAAACCCCTTCGACACCTTGTGGCCAAGGTTCAGGAGCACCATATCGCGGGTCCGTAAAATAAACGCCACCCTGCCGATCGATGACCAAATCGTTGCAGGCATTGTATCTTTTGCCGCTAAATTCCGTGGACAGCACTTCGATTTTTTTGGTCGCAGTATCAATCGCAATCAACTCGCCAACGACATTGGGCACATCCAATCGGCCCATTCGGCAGGCAATCAATCGATTCTGCCCATCGAACATAAGGCCATTGCAGTTCCCGGACGGCTCCAGAAAAACTTCGAGCGTTCCCTTCAAGTCCGTTCGCATGATGCGATTATTCGGAATGTCGGTGAAGTACAAATGGGTGCCATTGAAGGCGGGCCCTTCGGTGAATTGAAATCCACCATGAAGCTTTTTAGGTTTCGCAGTCACGGGAAAGTTTGGAGCTTTATCCTTGGCTACCGATTCTGCATCCCTGGCCGCCGATTCTGTTTCCCTGGCTGGCTCTTGCCCAAGGGCCAATTTGGCCAACGAAATTTGGGCCAGCAAAAGGCCAGCAAGCGTCAAGCGACGCGACAGATTGGACGAGAAAGTGAAACTCATGACGATGGCGACTCCTATGCAGGATAAAACAGCGGAACCGCTGGATTGTCCCACAGTCAAGGAACTCCATCAACCCATCGCGTTGGGCAGAGCTATTTCGAAGCGGTTTGCCGTTGATAGATCGCTTGAATCATCGATTCTGTGTCTTTGAATTTTTTGGAAACCGCCAACGATTGCTCGATCAGTTTCCGGGCTTCGGCTTCCCCGTGACCAAGAACCAAAAGCGCTTGAAATGTCTCCTCCACAACACCAGGGCCTTGCACATCAGCGCCAGGAAGCTCGCGACGCACCAGAAGCGCAAACCGAGGCATTTTTCGACGCAGGGTTGCAATAATCTTCTCTGCGGTAGCAGGCCCAACACCCGGCAGAGTCGACAAGCCCTTCGCGTCTTGCTGCTCGATCATGACAGCGGTGTCCTGCACGGGCCGAACCATCGCTCGCAGCGCTTTTTTCACCCCCACACCGTCCACCGAACAAAACAATTCAAAAAAGTCCCGTTCAATCGTCGTTAGGAACCCAACTAATTTAGGCATCAAGCGCCCGCCCTGCGCAGCATTTCCATCAATGTAATGGATCGTGTGCAAGGATATGTTCTTTCCGATCTCCGATTGCAGATGACGCCGTGTGTACTCTGGGATCGCAACTTCGTATTCAAACGGCGGGACATTCAGGGTCGCACAATCATCAGCAAGGGTCAGCAACTGGCCGGAGACTTTGGTGATCAACGTTTTTTCCTAGCATTTTCGAGTAGTCCTGCGACAGGACCGGTTGCAAAGTGATGGCACAATGCGATGGCCAAGGCGTCCGCCACGTCAGGTGGATCAGGCGTTTCTTTCAGCCCTAGCTGCTGCTGAACCGCCAGCTGCATCTGGGATTTTGGCGCTCGTCCATTTCCCGTCAATAGCTTCTTGACCTTAGTGGGTTCGTACGACTGCACTGGCTTTCCAGAATTTGAAGCCGCTAAGCATAACACGCCTCGAGCATGCCCCATCAAAATGGCCGTTCGAGGTCGCTCATAATGAGAGTAAAGCTGTTCAATCGCAACATAATCGATCGGATAGCTTTCGAAGACTTCCATGATGCCCGCGTAAAGCTCTTTCAGTCTTGTTGCCAAAGGCTGGTCGCGCCGCACTCGGATAACTCCCGCCTCGACCAATTGCACCTTAGCGCGACTGCGAATGATTCCATAGCCAGTGATCGCAAGCCCTGGGTCCAGCCCAAGAATTAATTGTCCGGAATGGCAAATACTACTCGGAGCGTGGCTTAGAGCTTGACTCATCGGATTCCATCCCCTTTTCAGAAAGTAGACAAGCGACCTGCTCTCCGTTTCGAACGAGCAGATAGGGCCCGGCTACGGTTGGAACATTCCAAGTGATTCCCTCCAGTACGGGAACTTGCAATATTTCTTTGGGGCCTTTGCCACCGCTTGTCGGTTCGGAAGTGGCTGGCAACAACACGACGCGACCATCTTCGGTTGTGACCAGAATATGGCCGTTGACGATGATCAGTTGCCCTTGGCCATAACGCCCTCCTCGCCAACGTCGTTCGCCAGTCGCTGGATCGACACATTCTAAAACGCCATCACTCAGCGCAAAGAGCGAGCCTTCAAACAATACAGCGCTTGTAAACTTAGTCTTGAGAACCTTGGTGTTGCTCCAAAGCGTTTCGACTGCCCAGCCTTCTGGTTCGCTTTGCGACTTTCCCTCAACCTTGTTCAATTGAATCATCTTAGAACCCAAAGCATATCCCTTACCGAGCAGGATCCTTCGGTCATCGATGATAACGGGTTGACTAGCGCATGCATCCCCATTGGACTTGCTTGGCCAAGGCGTCTCCCACAAAACATTCCCATTGCTTGGGTCGTGCCCGGTCGCGTTCCCCTCGTTGACGCTAACGATTTGCTTCACCCCTTGAATCGTTAGCAACATTGGGGAAGCATATGCAATCTGGGTCTTGCCACCGGTCCATTGAACTTTACCCGTCTCTAAATCCAACGCGACCAAAGATTTTACTTCGGCGTCATTTAGTTTACCCCCAAACGGTACCACGACGGACTGTTCCATAACCAGGGGCGAACCACTTCTGCCCCAGGCAATGGCTTGTTCCGAGCCCGCTTGGTCGGTATTGGCCAAGGCGTTGAGATCCTGTTGCCAAAGAACGTCTCCTGATTGCAGCATCAAACAAGCTATGATTCCCGAGGCCGTCTGCGCCAGAACTCGGTCTCCTTGAATGGTAGGAGTGGAACGCGGACCGGTCCCCCCCAACGCTTGAAAGTGCTTGCCCGGAAACTTCGCTTTCCAGACTTCGGCCCCGTCGCTTAATCGATACGCGCTCACACTCTCCTGCTCATCAATTTGTTCAAGAGTGATCGCAAGGCCTTGGCTGACAGCGAAACCTGACCAACCCGCTCCGATGGCTTTCTTCCATAGAATCTTAGGAGCTCGCTTGTCCCAGTTGGTATCGAACTGTTCGCTCAGAATAACTCCGGAGCGATCATTGCCGAGAAACTGAGTCGAGCGAAAATCGAGTGCCGTGAGGTCGGGAGATTCTTGCCCAGTCGATGCCGCTGTTGATGGAGTGGACCATCGGCTCCGAAAAACCGGCAGCGTTTCGCCCGTGAAACCAACGAACTTGAACAAGGACATAAAGGCAATCAGGGCGACAATCGGCACCGTCAGAAAAAGCAAATGGGTTCTTAGTGACCGACCTAGCATGATCCATAGGCCTGAGTAAATCAGCAGGCTGGCGAGCATGCCCAATCCCATTCCCGCGAGGTTGGCAAATTGATGGTCGGTTTCATACAAGGCAGCCCGGGCGACCGGAATGCACCCTGCGGAAACTAGGCCAAGCAAAAGCAAAATGGACAACCGTTTGGGTCGTCCATTTCGCGTTCGATTCGAGTCGAATGGATTCGCGGCTTCACTCATTTGTTGATGGATTGCGATTGGAGTGCTTTGACGTAATCCTGAGCGATATTCAGGACCTCACGATTGTAAAAGTTTGGATAGAAGATCGCGTTGCGTTCTGCTTTCGCTTCCATCTGCTCCTCTTCAATCTTCTCAGGAGTGAATTCTTTGCGAAGGGCCATGTACTCGGACTCCTTCAAAGAAATGTTTTTATCATCTTTCTGCTTCATGTAGGCATCGACGCGGGAAAGAAGCTTCTCAAACTCAGAATCTTGGGAGACGCGTTCGTTGGTCGCTTGTTGCAGTGCAAGCTTCATTGCACTATCGGTCATGCGATAATTCTTGTGAGGTCTCGCGTTCACTTTATCCATCGGGATCGGAAACTCCAAATCGCTTTCCGACACATCCAGCTTCGCAGTCAACGAGGGGATGATCACGTCCGACGAAACGCCTTCTAGCTGAGTCGATCGACCATCCGGCAAATAAAATTGCTGGATCGTAAGCTTGAGTGCGCCCAATTCTTGCTTGGCGGTAGGGCCAAAGATTGCTTGCGAAATATCGACCAGAGTTTGGACAGTCCCCTTTCCGTGCGTCTTTGGATCACCCACGATGAGGCCTCGTCCGTAATCTTGAATCGCGCCCGCGAAGATTTCACTGGCACTGGCACTAAACTGGCTGATCTTGACGACCAACGGTCCGCTCCATGCAATTCCGCGGTCTTCGTCGTCCAATTGCTCTACTTGCCCATCGGGGCTCTTGACTTGCACTACGGTGCCTTGCTCGATGAATAGACCTGTTGCTGAAACGGCTTCGGGCAAGGACCCGCCACCATTCTTGCTCAGGTCCAAGATCACAGCGTCCACCTTCGATGCGGTGAACTTCTCGAGAATCTTCTTCAAGTCACGGGTGGTGCTGCGGAAATCTTTTTTCCGGGCTCGCGCGCCGTCCATGTCCAGATAGAAGCTCGGTAGCTTGATGTACCCGAATCGGTAAGGGGACCCGTCAGGCTTGGTTCCATGCTCGACGATCTCTTCTTGAGCTGCAGATTCTTCCAACTTAATCACGGCTCGCGTGATCTCATAAACGACTTGATCACCACCGGCCTTTGGCTTCACATGCAGCCGAACGCGGCTACCTGGCTCGCCGCGAATCATCTTCACGACATCCTTCAGCTTCATGTCTTGAGTTTCAATAGGTGGCGAGTTGTCTTCTTGCCCGACAGCAACAATCTTGTCACCCATCTTCAACCGGCCATCCAAGTCGGCAGCTCCGCCGGCTACGACGCTTTCAACGATGGTCATTCCATCTTCAGGTCGAAGCGTGGCACCGATCCCCTTCAGCTCTAGCTTCAGATGCGTGTCAAAGTCCTCTTTTTCCTGAGGAGCCATGTAGGTCGTGTGAGGGTCCAAGGCATTGGTTAGCGAGGACAGGTACAGTTCCAACAACTCGTCCGAATCCATTTTGGTTCGGATGTTGTAGGCGGTGCGGTATCGTCGATGGAGCGTTTCACGAATTTCGTCATCGGTTTTTCCGTCGGCTCGCAGCGACAAGAAGCTCAATTTGATGGTCTTTCTCCATCGTTCCGTCAGCTCAACCACATTGCTTGCGAACGCTATTTCCTTGGCATCCGACGCAATGCTCTCGTCGACGGTGAAATCATGAGCGGCATCAATTTGCTGATTGATGATCGGCATTGCTTGGTCAAGCCGAGTCAGGAATCGCTTGTAGACGACGTAGGCAAATGTCACGTTATTCTTCACGAACAAATCGTCCAAGGCTCGCTCGTACTGACGAAACTCTTGAATGTCCGAATCCAAAAAGTAGGACTTCAGGGGATCAACTCCCTTGATAAACATGTCAAACGCGCGCGATGACATTTCGTCGTTGAATTTGGGATGCAGAATATGCCCCTCTTCAACCAATTGCCGAACGGCCCGCACAATCGACTTGGTGGCGGCTGGCGGTTCGGAGATTTGGGCAACCTTCGGAATGTCGTCTGCAAACGCTCTAGGCGGGAACTGAATCATGCCCAAGCCGGAGGCCGACAAGCCCATCGCAACAAATAAAAGTCCTTGCAATGACTTCCTGGCCAATCGCATTCTTTGGAGTTGGAATCGGGTGCGCATCTTCGTTTTCTAACTGTTCGTGGTTACTTTGTTTAGAAATGGTCCGTCAGCAAAAACCTGCCCAATCGGCTTACTTTATCACAACTTCATAGTAGGGAATCGGGTAGTCAGAAGCAACACGGATCTATTTTTCGCTAAAATCTTGGCCGTTTCGAGGCATCGAGCCATGAAAACATGCATACAGTCTCCGCCCAAGGGAATTCCATTGAATATTTTCGCAATCATTCTGCAGCTGCATTTTGCGGTGACCCTTTATCTGATAGGCCTTATCTGGATCGTCCAGATCATTCACTATCCCTTGATGAAGTACGTCGAACCTGCTCGTTTTGTTGCCTTTGAAAAAGAGCACTGCCAGAAAATTGCTCCCGTGGTGGCGCCTGCCATGCTCCTGGAAGGGGCTCTGAGCTTCTTGGTTTGCTATCAAGTCTTTGCTGAGCAGATCGGCACTGGAGCAGTTGTTGCTTCCACAATCGGTTTGATTCTTCTTGGCTTTATCTGGTTCAGCACGTTTGCGGTCCAGGTTCCAATCCATAATCGACTTGCCGAAGGCTTGAACATCGATTTAATCGCCAAACTAGTTCGAACCAATTGGATACGAACGGTTGCTTGGACCCTGCGAGGATTTAACGCTGGATATTTGATCTGGGCTTATCACCTTTGGGCAGAAGGGTTGAAAACACCATGACCGAAAGCCGAAAGGAACGACTGAAGTCCATCTTGTACGCCATTCGCGATCTGGACGAATTTTCATCGGAGGGTGCGAAACTGCTTTGCAACGATCCGACTCCCGCGTATGTCACCAAAGTTATTCGGCTTTTGGCGAAAGATGGCCTTCTCAATCGTGTCGAACGTGACAATCAAGAGTTCTTTCGATGGGTCCGCAATTCCGGAGTCGACCCAGACCACTGGATCGACCGCCACGTTTATGGCGAGCAAATCAAGCAATCGCCGGAACAAGATCGCCCTCGCGAGCAATTGCTTCTAGAAGGGCCGTCCAAGTTAAGCGACGCCCAACTCATCGCGATCCTAATTCGAGTTGGTATCGTGGGTGAGTCCGCGATTCAGGCCGGTCGAGTGCTTGCCAATCGATTCGGAGGAGAAAAAATAGCCAACCTTCCTGATTGGGGTTTGGCAGAGCTTCGAGCGATCAGCAAAACCATACGTAAAGACAGCTACGCTCAGATCATGGCGGGGATCGAATTGGGGCGTCGGATCGCGCTTTTACGCGATCAGAAACCTGTGTTGGCGGAACGCATTCGAGGCTCCGACGATGCGATTCGATACTGCTCTCGCGTTTTCGCACGCCTCGCTGTCGATGGAAAACAAGAGGAATTCCACATCGTGACATTGGATACTCAACATGGTCCAATCAACAATCACCTGATTACGGTGGGAACCTTGGACGCAAGCCTGGTCCATCCGCGAGAAGTCTTCCGAGCTGCCATCCGTGACGCTGCATCGGCGATTCTATTGGTGCACAACCACCCATCGGGCGACCCGACGCCCAGTCGTGAAGATAAGGCCGTGACCGAACGATTGACGCAAGTGGGGGAAGTTGTAGGTATTCGTGTGCTCGATCACATCATCGTTGCGAAAGAACGCTGCCGGAGCGTCCTGGCCGAAAGATAAGAAGATACTGGGCGACAACAAAAACAGAACAGGGGGCGAACCGACTGGATTGGAACGAGTGACCGCTTTTGCCGGAAACCGGCCTCGAGGGACCGTTTTTGTGACTTCCGACGCCGAAAATTGGGTTTCGCAAAAACTTTTTGGTGGTAGATTCGTCAATTCTCATTCGATTATCTCTCAATCGGCTGACGTCATAGCGATCGCAGCGTAATCTGGACGCCTAGGCCAAATTGCGAAAGCCCTAACCGCTTTTCCACCCTTCTTGGATTTATTCCCCTATGCAGAAAACAAAAGAGAACGAGATATTTGGGCATCAACCAGGACTGTTTCTATTGTTCTTCACGGAGATGTGGGAACGGTTCAGTTACTACGGCATGCGAGCCCTGCTCGTCTTGTTCTTGGTAAGTGAGTTAGCGGATGGTGGTTGGGCTTGGTCCAGAAAGGGCGCTCTTGAACTCTATGCCTTGTACACCGGACTTGTCTATTTGACTCCGATCTTGGGTGGCATCATCGCGGACAAGTTCCTTGGGTATCGCGGAGCGGTACTGCTGGGGGCATTCTTGATGACACTTGGGCATGCATCGATGGCGTTTGACACGCCTTTGTTTTTTTACATAGGTCTTTCTTTGCTGATCGTTGGCAACGGATTTTTCAAACCCAACATCTCGTCTCTCGTCGGGCAACTGTACGTCAACAGTCCTGAAAAGAAGGATGGTGCTTACACCATTTTTTATATGGGTATCAACGCGGGTGCGTTCCTTGGGATTCTTCTTTGCGGTTATATCGGTGAGAAGGTCGGTTGGGGATTTGGCTTTGGTCTTGCTGGTATCTTCATGGGACTTGGCCTGGTAATGTTTTACTTGGGCAAGTCTTTGTTTGGTGAGATCGGTAAACGCCAACCAAAAGCAAATCAAGATGTTGCTAAGCAAGCGGTCGCCGAAGCACCCGCCAACGTGGTGCGCGATCGATTGATTGTGATTGGTATTCTGTCGTTCTTCACCATCTTCTTCTGGATGGCGTTCGAGCAGGCTGGCGGATCGATGACGATCTTTGCGAAAGACTATACCGCCCGAATTCTCAGCGGATCTGCCGCGACTTTGTTCTTTTGGTCCAACACTGCATTGACCGTCGGGCCGTTGGCCATTGTGACTTATGTCTTGTACAAGCTGGTCAGCAAAACGTATGGCCAAATCCCCTTGTCCAACATCTCCATCTGCATCAGCTTTGCGATCATTTGGATTATTGCACTTTGGATGTTGAACAAAGAATTCAACATGAAGGCGTATGTGGTCGCTTTTGAAACGGAAACAACCTCGGAATCGGGAGAGAAGAGCAAGAAGACCATCGAACGTACGATCCAGTGGGATCAACCTCTTGCTGTGGATCAAACCATCTTTGTGGTGGACCGAGAAGCCAAAGGGGGCAACGGAAAACTCAAGATCATTACCGAAGAACAAGCAGCTAGCTTCGATACAGAATACGTGGCGAAGGTCCTTAAGGAGAAGCAAAGCGAAACAGAAGTACCCGCAAGCTGGTTCGGCATTCTCAACTCTTTCTTTATCATCACCTTTGCACCGCTCCTGAGCCGCATTTGGGAAAGCCCTTGGAATCCTTCGGCACCTGGAAAATTCGGTCTAGGACTGATCTTGCTTGGGCTTGGATTTGGCGTTTTGGCTTTAGGAAGTATGGGCATCACCAATGAATCTAAATCAGCTTCTGTCAGCATGTGGTGGTTGATTATTGCCTATCTTCTTCATACGTTGGGAGAATTGTGCGTTTCGCCTGTGGGGCTTTCCTACGTAAGCAAACTAGCACCTTTCAAATTGGTAGGTTTGATGTTTGGAGTTTGGTTCGGAGCGACCGCCATTGCGAACTACTTGGCGGGCTGGACCGGAAGCTTCATCGATCCGATTTCAGAAACCTATGGACTCGCATTCTTCTTCTTGATCTACACGGTCATTCCGATTTTGTCGGGGCTCATCATTTGGGCATTGACCCCGATGATCAAGAAAATGATGCACGGCATTGAATAGAACAAGACCGCTTTAGGTGCGGATATATGGCGAGCGGCAGGCTAAAAACGACCAGAGGGATGCCCCCCTCTTCGGCCTACTGGCCGACTCTCCCCAAGGGAGAGTGACTTCATCCTCCCTCTGGGAGGGTCGAGCGAAGCGAGGGGAGGGTAGAACTCTACCTGCCGATCGCCTTAGAGCCGAAATAGAAATTAGAAAATGAGCAGATTAGGAATTGAGAATGAGTGAATCCAACACCACCGAATTTAAGCCGTACATTGCTGACGAAGAGAACATTCCCGAACTGACTTGGTTTCCAGTCATTATCGGTGCGCTTCTCGGAATTGTGTTCGGCGCATCATCGATGTATTTGGTTCTGAAAGTTGGATTGACGGTTTCTGCATCGATTCCGGTGGCTGTTCTTTCTATTACGCTCTTTCGAGCCATCTCCCAAGTGACGGGCCTTCGAAAAACGACCATCCTGGAGAACAACATCGTTCAAACAACCGGTTCCGCTGGCGAATCGCTGGCGTTTGCCGTTGGATTGATCATGCCGACCCTGCTTCTGCTGGGGTTTGATATTGATGTGGTTCGAGTCATGACGGTCAGCGTGTTTGGTGGGTTGCTCGGAATTCTATTGATGATTCCTCTGCGGCAAGCCTTCATTGTCAAGCAGCATGGCACGCTGACTTTCCCCGAAGCAAAGGCGTGCGCCGAAGTTCTGCTGGCCGGTGAAAAAGGTGGCTCCACCGCAGTCATGGTCTTCTCCGGATTCGGGCTCGGATTTGTCTACCAGTTTTTGATGCAGGCACTTCATCTTTGGAAAGATGGAGTCTCGTTTGCAATGTACTATGTGGATGCAGCAGGGAAAGCCGTGGGGCTCAAAGGGGCCTCGGTGAGTGTCGAGCTTTCTCCTTCGCTGTTGGGGGTGGGTTATATCATTGGCCCCAAAATTGCCAGCATCATGGTGGCTGGCGGCGTTTTGGCCTATTTGGTACTCAGCCCGATGATCGTGTTCTTTGGTGATGGGCTGCAAACGCCGCTGGAGCCAGGGACCAAGCTGATTAGCGAGATGAATGAAGGGGAAATCCGATCGAGTTACATCCTATATATTGGCGCAGGAGCGGTCGCCACTGGGGGTATCATCAGCATGCTCAAAGCGTTGCCGGTGATCTTCAATGCGATCGCAACCAGCATGCGGGATCTGTTCGGAAAGCGAGCAAGCAACGGCTCAAGCAACCGCCGTACCGAGAGAGACATTCCGATTCCATTCGTCTTAGGGGGAAGCGTTTTGCTGGTGGTAGGTTTGATGGCGGTTCCTCAGTTGGGGCTCGGGTTTGGCTATACAGGGATGGCAGGAGCCGCCATGATTGTGGTATTCGGGTTTCTGTTCGTGACGGTTTCTTCTCGACTGACAGGTGAAATCGGTTCGTCCTCCAACCCAATCTCGGGCATGACAGTCGCGACGCTCTTGTTAACCTGCTTGTTGCTGTTGTTGATGGAAGGTTTTGGGCTCGCAACGATCAATAAAGAGATCAAGCTTACGGCCTTAACCATCGCAGGAGTTGTCTGCGTAGCATCCTCCAATGGTGGAAGCATGGCCCAAGCGTTGAAAGCTGGTCACCTGGTTGGGGCCACGCCAAGATCGCAACAGATCGCCATTTTGGTTGGCGCATTGACGTCCGCTTTAGTGGTTGGTTTGGTTCTGATTGCGATGAACGAAGCAAATTCCACCTACAGCAAAAAGGCGGTCGAAAAATATGAATCGATCGTGGTAAACACGGAAGGGCTACCGAAAGACACCGTCCGTTCCGGCATTTATTCTGCCGATGACAAAAACAGTTACTTCGTACTCAATGTCGGAAGGACTGAGCGCGATGCAGCGTTGCCACCTGGTCGTTATCTTATTGATTCTGCTGGCAAAGCCGTTTACTTAGTCGATCCGGGGATCAATGGGGTTTTAGAGAGGAACGATCAAGGGGACGATATCAAGTCCAGCAAGTTTGACGCCCCGAAAACGGTTTTGATGCAGCTGATTATCGATGGCATTCTGGATCGCCGACTACCGTGGGGCTTGGTTCTCATTGGAGCCTTGATCGCTCTAACTTTAGAACTGGCTTGCGTTCCAAGTTTGCCGTTCGCGGTGGGGGTTTATTTGCCATTGGCAGCGTCGACTCCTATCTTTATCGGTGGCATGATTCGATTGGCTGTCGATCGTCTTCGCGGCCTAAAGGCTGGCCAGGAAGATGATTCAAGCCCCGCTGTTCTTCTCAGTTCCGGCTACATTGCAGGCGGAGCGATCGCGGCCGTGTTGATTTCCTTTATGAATTTCCGTGAAGAAATTCTCAAAGCGATCAACCTGGAAGAGCTTGCTCCCACGAAGGAATGGGTATCGCTGATCCCGTTTGTTGTCTTGTGCATTATCCTATGCTTTGTTGGCTTGCTCAAACGGACCGAAGTCCCAAAAGACGAATCGTAGATACTATAAATGCATAAGCTCTGGGTTATAGCGCATCGCGAATACGTTGCCATGGTTGGTACCAAGGCTTTTCTCTTCACCTTGGTGATGATGCCGATATTGATGTTCGGCAGTCTGCTGATCATGCCGTTGGTCAATCAAGTTTCCAGCGGCAAGATTCGAAAGATCGTCATCGCAGACGCAACGGGCAACCTTTTTCAGCCCATCGCGAAGGCTGCAAGCCTTCGAAACGAAGCGATCGCAAAACTTGCTGCCCCCGAGCTAGCTGAAAGCAAAGGCACGCCGTCCAAGTCTGCCAACCGAACCGGCTTTATGGGACAAGCCTCGGACACCTGGGAGTTTTCAGAAACACAAGCTCCTTTGACCGAACAACAACGGTTGGAGCTGAGCGAACGGCTTCGGTCCGGTGAACTGTACGCCTTCGTCGAACTGCCAGAAGGGCTACTGGATCTACCGACGGAGACTGCGAAAGCAGAGGCGAACGAACAAGGGGAAGCCCCTCCAACGGTTTCGATTCCCAAGTTTTACAGCCAAGACGCATTGATCAATGAAGTCCGAGGATGGCTAGGTGGCGTGATCAATCAAGAGGCTAGACTTACACGGCTGAAACAAGCCGGCTTAGACAATTTGGATCCAACGGTCTTTGCAAAGATCGATGCCAAGATCGAGCTTGCCCCCAGTTTGCCCATGCAGGCCTCGGACAAAGGCAAGTCTGGAAAAACCTCGGCAATGGATTCTTTGATTGCCATGTTCCTACCTTTCGGGGTAATGATGCTGATGTTCATGGTCATCTTGATGGCGGCTCAACCGATGCTTGAAAGCGCTATGGAAGAAAAGAATCTTCGCATCTCGGAATTGCTCTTGGGGTCCGTGACACCCGCCCAGCTCATGGGTGGCAAGTTGCTGGGAAACGTTGCTGGATCCTTGATCATTTTTGTCTTGTATGGTTCGGGCGGCTTGTTCTTGCTCAATTCACAAGGCCTTACTGACAAATTGCCCGTTTCTGTCTTGCCCTGGTTCCTGTTGTTTCAGCTGCTGGGTGTGTTGTTTTTCAGTTCGATCTTCCTAACGGTGGGGGCATCGGTCAACGAACTCAAGGAAGCACAATCGCTTCTTTTGCCCGTTTGGATGGTTTTGATGATGCCGATGATGGTGTGGTTTATTGCGATTCGGGACCCGAACGGCCCGATCGCAACGACTCTCAGTTTCTTCCCACCGTCTTGCCCGATGATGATGGTATTGAGACTGGCATCGGGTACGACAGTTCCCTATTGGCAGCCACCTTTGGCCGCACTGATTATGGTCGTTTCAACCTACTTGATCGTTCGTACTGCCGGTCACATCTATCGCGCTGGTTTGCTACGAAATGAAGGTGTGCGCTCGATTACTCAGTTGTTCCGACGATCTTTTTCAAGCTAGCCCCATGGCGATTCTTCCGATCATCGCCTTGATACTGCTGGTAGGTATGCTAACCGGAGCTAGTCTTTTTTCGGCTGGGGCTTGCACTCTTCTCATCGTCTTTCAGCTGACTCGATTTTATTCGAATCGATGGGCAGACAGCCTGACGGTGGAACGTACTCTTACCGCTTCAGAACTGCAGATCGGGGAGAGCTTTTCAGTCGGGTTGCAGTTAAGCAACAAAGCAGGCTATTTCATCCCTTGGCTTTTTGCTGAGGATGTTTTATCCAAACGAGCGATCTCGCAGCCGTACCAATCGCTTGAGATTACCGGAAGTCCGGCAAAGCTGTATTGCTTAGCGGCGCGACAACTGGCATTGATGACGTATCGCGTTCGCGTTTTGCGTCGAGGATACTTTCAATTAGGGCCGACTGTTATCGAGACCGGCGATCTTTTGGGGCTGCATCGAAACTACCGTATCGTTTCCGAGCCGCAGTTTGTTCTGGTCTTGCCAAAATTGATTCCATTGCAAGGCATGAATGTCACAAGCCGAAGACCGATGGGAGACTTGCATGTTCGAGATCGATCCATGGAAGATCCAACTCAAATGGTTGGAATACGAGAGTATCGTGCTGGCGATGGCTTGAATCGTATTCACTGGCGCGCGACCGCTCGAACTGGAAAACTACATACTCGCATTTTTCAGCCAACGTGCATCCAAGGGGCTATGCTGGTGGTTGATATGCACCAACAGTCGAATCCGGAAAGAAACGAACCGTATCGCACGGACTTGGCGATCACCGCAGCCGCTTCGATTGCGCATACGTTATACTTGATGAACCAGCCTTTTGGCTTAATCAGCAATGGTCGGGATGCAGCGGATCGCGTTCGAGCGATGCGAGGGAACGACGCCTTTTCCGATCGCGAATCCGCCAGGTCCAATGTGGAAATGAAGGCTCAAAGCGATCGAATTCGGCCTGTCGTATTGGGTGCAAATCGCGGCCCCGAGCATTTCGCGGAACTACACCGAACCTTAGCACGCTTGGAGCGAACGGATGGGCTGCGGGTCGGCGACTTGCTCACGGAAACGCAAAGCCGGCTATCGCGACAGTTATCGGTCTTAATCCTAGTGCAGGAAGTTGACGATGCGATGGCTTTAGCTCTCGGATTGCTCCGAAGGCAGGGGTATTCCGTCACGACAATCGTGAATCAGCACCTGGAAGATGGGTTCGAACAATCGGCTGGTCGGCTATTGGCTTACCATGTTCCCGTCTTTTCGCTTCCTAACGAGGAGACTATTCCTCAGGTTTGTCGCGATCTTTTGGTTCTGTAAGCCACGATGGTGCAAGCGAATTCGCTTCGAACATAGGTTTGCACCGAACGAAACGTGCTTCATGCCACCAGATCAGTCTTCGTCCCGCTTGGCATACTCTGATTCGATCGATCGAAGTAGCCTTTGACGCAGAGTGTACAGCAGCGTTGGCTCGGTGATCTTTTTCCCTTGGATATCGGTGACGTAAAACACATCCACGACCTGATCCAAATGGGTGCTGACTTTAGCAACTTGGAGATCCAGTTTCAGATCGAACAAGGCTTTGGAAATGTCGTACAGCAGACCGGTGCGGTCGTACGCAAACACCGAGATGATGGTGTGGTTTTCGGAAGTGCTATTATCGAATCGAATTTGGGTGGGTTGATTCCGAGCGGTAGCGGCGTCAACGGCCGACTGGGCCTTCCATACCCGACGGAAAACGGGTGGCTTGGAATTCAAAGGATCGATGGATTGAACCAGTTGTTTACAAACTCGCTCGATGCGTTCCGGAGGTGGCGCACCTTCGTAATCCAAGTCTTCCACCACGAAACGATCCCAGGCAAGTCGTCCCGGCTGAGTATGGATTTCCGCGGAAAGGATGCTCAGACCTTGGCTCGATAGGGCTCCGACGATCAAATGAAAAAGACCAGTGGGTTGCTGTTGCAAGACCGCCGTCACATACTCGGTCGCATTTTGCTTGGCGATGAACGTGCCCCATGCTTGAACAGGTGCGCTGGGTGTCAGTTGCCGAAGTCGACGCAATTCGGCAATCACCTCGTTCGATTTCAAGGAGAGCAAGTATCCCGAGGGAACTGCATTGATTTGTTCTTCCCACCAAGGATCTTCGCGTTCCTTTGCGTTTCGGAAGGTCATGACTTCGGTGCGTTGGGTTGCAACGATATCCAAGAATCGCTGGCCGGGACTGTCGCTTCGAAATTGCGATTCGGTAGCGTCGTACAGCTGAAGAATCAACCGAAGCTTCCAGTCGGTCAATGCCCCCGGGCCGACGGCTGCGAGATCGGCACAGGTTACGATCAGCAGCATCTGCAAACGTTCGAGCGATCCCACTTGCTTGGCAAAGTGTACGATCGGATCTTTTTGGGACAAATCAAAACGGAAGGCGGTATGCGCCATCAAGAGATGCTGATGGACCAAGAACACCAGCAGATCACGATCGGAATCGGACAGGTTCAGAAGCTTTGCGGTATCTTCCGCAATCACTTTTCCGACTTCGCTATGGTCTTCCACGAAGCCTTTGCCAAGATCGTGCAATAGCAAAGCCAAATGCAGGATCATTTTGTTCTTGCGACCTCGATAGACTCGGCCAAGAACGTCATCCGACCTAGCAAATTCGACAGCGCATTCCACGGAACGAATGCAGTGAGCGTCGACGGTGTACTTATGATATTCATTGAATTGCAGAAGGCACCGCGCGTGTCGCATCGCCGGTATGATTTGCTCTAAGACACGCAATTCATGGAGCCTTCGCAGGATCTCTCCAAGCCGGCCTGGTTCGCTGAGCAATTGCAAGAAACGTTCGATCGCTTCATGCCCAACGTTGGAGCTTTGACGCCGCAACATGGCTTGTCGGATGGTTCGCCATGTACGATGCTCGATTCGACGCCGGTATCGATTCGATACTTGCATCAGTTCCAGAACTTTGGCGGGATCGGACTTGAGTTGCTTCAGACCCGATTTCGTAGCCCAGATTTCCTGGAACCCCAATCGAAGTCCCTTCCCGATGGGCCAACATAAAAACCTTGCCAAGAAACCGAATACATTGAGTCGGGAGCGAGCCATTCCGACGAAGTTGGCAGAGCTGTAGCGAACTTCGCTGGTGAACTCAAAGAACTCTTGCATGAATTCTTCGACGGGAAGCACGCCGTCCGTTCCCTCGAATTTCATGAGCTTGGCCAGCTCCACTTGCTTGGACCGATCCAACGAATCTTGAGCCCGCTGAGCCGAGAAATGCAATTCATTGCGAAGTCGCAAGAGATACAGATACCCGTCTCGGATCGCTTGAAAATCTTCTTGAGCCAGAAGCCCCATTTCGACGAGCTGCTCAGGATTTCGTTCTGCAAAGCAAACGTATCCGATCCAACGAACGATTTGAACGTCGCGTAAACAGCCTCGAGAGCGTTTCACATTTGGGTGCAGAAGGTAGACGGTCTCGCCAAATTTTTGGCGTTCGAGAAACCGTTCCTTTTCGATGATGGCAGCGAGTCTACCCGATCTGCGGCGGCATCCGACTCGGAATGAATTATCGAAGTGGTCGAAAAGGGCTTGGCTGCCATTCACCAAACGCATTTCCGCCAAAGAGGTAACCACGGTCGCATCCGACCAAGCGATTTGCCTTGCTTGAAATGGTGTTCGAATGGAAAAGCCAAGTTGCAAACCGGCATCGACCACCATTTGCGCGATGGCTCGAGCTAGCGGAGCAATTTGTGACTCGCGAAGCCCTCGATACAACAACATCAGATCGATGTCGGAATAGGGTGCTAAGTCACGTCGCCCATATCCCCCGAGAGCGATAAACGCATACGAATTCTTGTCGATGGGGATTTGAAGTCCGTCCACCGCAGCTGCGATCAGGGAATTGATCACCTCGTCCACATCATCGGCCCAGGCAAAACAAACTTGCGGGCCGGTCGCTCCGGATTGGTGCAGACTTGCTGCTTTGGACCGCGCGTTGACCAAAGACGAACGCGCTTCAACTACCTTCGGATGTAATGTAGACAAGTTTGACTAGCTAAGTCCTACAGTGCGTCTTCGCCGTTTTCGCCGGTACGAATGCGAACTGCTGTTTGGAGATCGGAAACAAAAATCTTTCCATCGCCAATTTGGCCCGTTTGAGCAGTCTTCACGATGGTGTCGATTACAGTCTGCAGGTTTGCGTCGGAACAAACCACTTCGATTTTGACTTTTGGTACAAAGTCGACAGCGTATTCGGTACCGCGATAGATCTCAGTGTGCCCCTTTTGACGACCGTACCCGCGCACTTCGGTAACCGTCATCCCATGGATACCTTGTTCTGTGAGGGCATTCTTGACGTCTTCCAACTTAAAGTGACGAACAACGGCTTCAATCTTCTTCATCGCGAAACTCCAGGGATGCAGGGTTTGCCAGAATCCTAGCAAACATACCAACGAATTATGGGACCGCCTGTGCGTCTCTCGCACATCCCATACCATCAGTGTAACCAATTCCCTTCGAGTCCAACAAGGGTAGCTCGTAGATACATCAATAAACTCCAGCATTTTTGCACAGAGTAGCGACTATTCGCGTTTTGATGTAGACCGTGATTTCCCTAAGGTCCTCCAAAACGACCTCAGGAGTAATTTTCATTATGCCGGGCCGATCGGCTGGGTTCCAAATTGGATTGAACCCAAATTCGATTAGACTGATAATCTGACTGAAAACAGTCCCTATTGAAAGCCAACCATCTATGCGTTTTGACATCCGTTCTCCTTTTCTGATCGCGTTCACGTCTTTGTTGTTTTCGTCGATCGGCGATTGGGGGGGCTTACGGGCTCAGGATTCCGCCGAAACGCCGAGAGCAATTCGAGTCATCGAAACACCGCAGGGGAAACCGCCCTCGGACGCTGTGGTTTTGTTTGATGGCAAATCGACCGAAGCATTGGTGCGGGTCGACGGGAAGCCGTGCGATTGGAAGGTCGAAGATGGCGTTTTGACGGTCGGGAACGGTTTTGTGGTTTCCAAGTTCCATTTTCGCGATGCTCAGATTCATGCAGAGTTTGCCGTTCCCACCAAAGAGGCGGGCAACAGCGGACTTTACATTCACGGCCACTACGAAATGCAGATCTCCAATACAGCCGGGCAAACTCAAGCGAGCAAGGAAATGATTGGCTCGCTCTATCGATTCGAAGCGCCTTTGGTTAATGCCGGACGAGCGGTCGACGAATGGCAGTCCTATGACATTGTTTATCGAGCCCCTCGCTATAAGGCCGGAAAGATCCAGGAAGAAGGAAACATCACTGCATTTTTGAACGGAGTCGTTGTCCAAAATCACATCGCGTTCAAAGAGCCAAGATCGCCGTATACTCCCTATATCTATCGCGAGACTCCCTACACTCTTCAAATTCTCGAAAGTCTGAAGAAGACGGATCGTGGTCCTTTGTACCTTCAGGACCACCAAAGTCCTGTTCGATACCGAAGTGTTTGGATACGACCGCTCGATGAGGAATGCGGGTTCTTTGAACCAAGCGGACTCAAGTAATCGAGGACTATCAGTTCATTTGCCTGGATCAGGCGAATTGCCTTGAAGCGCCTTCTTAAGAGCATCGCGAAAGGGTCGTCTGGGAGTCGATTCGGGTTTGGATCCCGAGTCTTTCGCAGCATCTGGGTCCTTTGCTGTATCTGGATCCGACTGGGCCGATTCCCGATTCTTGGCGCGGCGTTCTCGTATCTGTTTCACAAGATCAACAGCCGCCGAGATCGCTTGGTCCGCTTGCCCCTCGGTAACGCCGCTCAACGCATCGACCACAGAACTCACGACAGGCGCCTCGCCCTGCAACTGGCCTGCGATCAATGCGAGCACCGCAGCGGAATCGCCGCGCATGGTTTCCCATTTCACTTCTGGCTGTTCCAAAGTACCACCAATAGGCAAAATGACCTTGGGGACGCCAAGCTTTTTCACCGATTCGCGTCGCGCAAGTTGCTCAATCGGAACCGGGATTTCAATTCGCAAATCGAGCGATTGATCGACTAGACCAACATACCCCTCACTTGCCAGCTGTAGTCTTGAATCCAGCCTAGGCAGTCCCCCCTCCAGCCCCGAATGAAAGACACGCTCGTCTTGAACTTGGATCAATACCTGAGAACCGTCAACAAATACGATTTCATGATTAGCTTCTTTTTCTCGAAGATGCGCAATTGCATCTAATGCTCCAACAATCAGCGGTTCCGACGGACCGCTTCGTACTTCATGAAGCGTCAGGGTTGCTTGACCACGACTTTGCTGAGGTCGCTCCAGAGGGATAGAAATCTCCTGGCTTGCCAACGAGAGCCGCCCATCGAACCAAGCGGACTTCGCTAAAAATGGAATAGCTTTATCCAGACCAAGGCCAATCAGTTCCTGAGTGATTTTCACCTCGTTCAAAATCGTGGCGGGTTGGACGATTATCTTCGGCTCATCACTGATTGCAGAATACAGGAACTCAATATCAAACGGGGGTACAACTTCCATTTCTGCCTGGTCCGCCTGTGGAGCTACGTAAACCGATAACCCTTGGATCGCAACGTTGAGGTCCAGTTTCGCAAGAGGTTTCTTAGTGGCTGGCTCCTTGGGCGAGGGTGCCCCCTGGACCGATTGGATAAGACGCTCAAGATTGGTGCCGTCTTCCAACAAGGTAATGTCGATTCTGGGCTTCTTAATTTCGATCCTACCCAGGTTGCGACCATTCCAAAGATACCCCAATAGTCCTCGATTGCTTCTTATGGTTTCAATCGAAACGATGGAAGGCTCCGAGTCCGATGCGTTCGGGGTTGTGGCCTGTTTGATTGCGACACCGCGGAACTCAAGCGGAGACAGCCAGTTTAAACTGACGGAGTCGATGGTAAGGACAAATTTTTCTTGAGCGAGCCGTTGGATCAGCGGTTCGTAAACCCATTTTGAACCCAGTATGGACGGCAAAAACAACACGAATCCCACCAAAACCAAAGTCAAAACCAGCAAGACTATTCGTCTTTTTTTTCTTGGGGTTGTGGCATTCTCGGCAGGGGAGCGGGGTTGGGCCTTCGGCAACATGGTATTTTGGGTAAGACTGTGTTGAAATGGAAGTAGGGGCGACTTGCCGCCACGCCTACACTATAGCCGATTTGAGTTTTTATTCCTTCGCCATTGCAAAGCACCTCCATGCGATTCACGTTCACCGCCCTTGCTGTTGCTCTTCTGCTGACGTTCTCTTCTGCTTGCGACGCTCCACGGCAAGCCAACACGGGAAGCGGAAAAAAATCCGCCTCGCAGCCTTTGACTGCCGAACAATCCGATGCGGCCGCGAAAATTCTCAAGGGTGACACCGGCCCTCAAGACAAGGCCAACAACCCGGCTTCGACCAAAACCAAAGTTGCACTTTTGCTGAATTGGTACCCTGAAGCCGAGCATGGTGGATTTTATGCCGCACAAGTTCATGGCATTTTTGAAAAGTACGGTCTCGAGGTAGAAATACGCTCCGGCGGAAAAACAACGCTGGTTCCTCAAGAATTGACGCTAGGACGAATCCAATTTGGTGTCGCGAATGCAGACGATGTCTTGATTGCACGAAGCCAGGACGTTCCACTGGTTGCTCTGATGGCTCCCATCCAAAATGGACCACGCTGCATCATGGTTCGCAAGGATTCTGGAATTGCATCTTTCGCGGACATCAAAAACATCAAGCTTCAAATCGACAAGTCCCGTCCCTACGTTCCCTTTTTGAAAAGCAAAGGTTACTTGAACGAAGGGGTCGAAATTGTTCCGTTCTTTGGAACTGTCGACCAATTGGTTGCCGGCCCTGGCGTGGCGACTCAAGGGTACAACTTCAGCGAGCCGTTCATGGCTAGGCAAAAGGGAGTTGAAGTGAACGAATTGATGATGTCCGAAATCGGCTACAACCCATACTGCAGTTTATTGGTTTCAACCGAAGACTACATTTCGAAAAACGAAAGTGTTTGCAAACGAATGACACAAGCGAGTATCGAAGGATGGAAAGAATACTTGGCTTCGCCAAGCGAAACCAATGCGTTGATCCTGACCAAGAACAAACAAGGTCTTGAAAAGGATGCGTTGGAATTCGGGGTAGAAGCCTTGAAGCCTCTTTGCTTTACAAGTGCAAGTGGCGATGATTCCGCTATCGGAACCATGACGGCAGATCGTTGGAATCAACTGGCTGAAACCTTGGCGGCCCTGAAGATGATCGATGCGACCAAAGCCAAGGTCGAGAAAGCGTACACCCTTCAGTTTCAGCCCAGCGAGTAACGATTCCGTCCGCGATGTTTTTCAAGGGCGAGATAAGCAAACTAGCACCGTCTCTGTTGCTTGTTTTGACGTGGCCTAGCCGCCACTTAATCGCTGCCAGCTTCATGCACAGTTGAGGACAACCGTTCTACATTGTACGCAACCAATCAGTCTATAAAACAGAACTCATTGGTGCACAGAAGTGATTTTGCGAGATCCTGCCAAGCAAGGCCTAGCGGGTTCGCTTCCTGATTCGCTTGACCATGCAACAAATAAGCTCGACTACGATCCATCTGAACATCAGTCGGTTGTCTCAACAAGATCGATTGGAACATCTTCTTAATCAGATCGGTTTGCACAGCCTGAGCTTGCTCGGCATCCTTGGTTTCGGTTCCTTTGGCTTGCTCCAGAAGCTTTGTGGACATCGCGACCGCAAGCTGATCTATCATGGGGCTATTCATCATGAACAGCCCTTGCTGAGGAACCGTGGTGGACAAACGAATTGGGACATGCGTATCAGGAGACGCAAAATCAAACGAGCGAAACACTCCGGGCAAATTTTGCCTATCAATGTAAGCGTACAACGTTCGGCGATTGCTGAACGGGGCATCCATCATTCGAATACTGGCGCCACCAATAGCAGGGTCTAGCTGGTTGGTTGCAACAAGGACAGAATCTCGAAGGGATTCCAAATCCATACGCTTTCGAACGGCACGCCACCAAAGCAAGTTCTCAGGGTCTTTTTCAAAAGCGGCTTGGCTCCAAGCGCTGGATCTTCGATAAGCTTGGGACATCAAAATGCGTTTGATCAAACGCTTGGTGCTCCATCCATCCGCTACAAACTCCGCAGCCATGGTATCCAACAACTCTGCCTGAACTGGCTTAGGACAACGTAAACCAAAATCGCTGGGCGTGTCCACCAAGGGTGCTCCCATAATCCATCCCCAAATCCGATTCACGTAGACTCGAGCTGTAAGCGGATTATCGCGATTCGCGATCGCTTGAGCCACTTCCAGTCGGCCGCTTCCGGTCACCATCGGACGAGTCACGGGAGTAAGAAACTTAACAAACTTCTTTTCAACCGTGGCGCCGGGCGAGCCTGCGTTGCCTCGCTGGAATATGACCGCCGGGCGTATCGAATCTGCATCTTTCATCAAGAGCACACCAGGCTCCTCCTTGGGCTCAATACTGCTTACCATGGCTGCATGAAGCGAGTAGTAGTCGTCCATTCCAATCGCGTCGAACTTGTGATCGTGACAGCGAGCGCAGGTAACAGACAGCCCCAAAAGCCCGCGGGTCGCAACGTCGATCCGGTCATCCGCAATGTCGTTCTCGTTATTCAGGAATCTCCTGCCCAATGTCAAAAAACCCATCGCATGGAAGTTGCGGTTCTCCGGCCCTGGATCCATCCGATCCGCCGCAAGTTGGTACATCGCAAATTGATCAAACGGAAGGTCTTTATTGAAGGAGTCGATCAGCCATTCGCGATAACGCCAAGCATGAGCATATTCGCGGTCCTCCTGAAAGGTGTATCCCTTGTTGTCAGCATACCGCGATACATCCATCCAGTGGCGGGCAAAGCGCTCGCCAAAATGAGGCGACGCAAGCGTCTTATCTACCATGGACTCATATTGATCTGCCGTTTGATGCTCTAGGGCTTGGTACTGTTCCCAGGTAGGCATCAGCCCAAGAAGATCGTAAAACAATCGGCGGATAAGTTCCCGTTGTGAAACCGGGTTGTTCGCAGTGACCGATGCCGAGGCAAGCTTTTCATCCAAGATCCGATCGATCGTATTGGTCGCTCCGTTACGATTGGTTTCGTTAGCATTCTTTGGCACTGGCGACAGAGCTGGCAATGGCTGAAAGGACCAATGTGCTGCAACAGCCTGCTCTCGAATGCTTTTGGCGTCAACAGCTGGTGCAGAATCAACTCTTGGATCAACCGCTCCTTGCTCGAGCCACGATCGAATCGCGTCGATTTTTTCTTGAGGCAACTTGCCGGCTGGAGGCATCTGCATATCCGGATTATCGTACGAAACGACTTGGAGAAGCAAACTTTCCGTCGGAGAATCCTTGGAGATGGCGGAGCCGCGAGCCCCGCCCTTGAGTAGACCACTGGCCGTATCAAGCCGCAATTCGCCGCTATTGTCGTCGTTGCTCGAGGAGTGGCATTCGTAGCAGTGCTCAATCAGCAATGGTCGAATGTTCGTTTCAAAAAAGTCGACCTTGGCTTGGTCCAACTTTGGTGCGGATTTCTCATCTTTTGTTTCGTTTGCCAAGACGGTGGCACCTAACCGAACCGGACCAATTGCAACGCAAGCACAAACACAAATGCAGGAGATAACCAGCTTCCGAAGACAACCTACGGGAGCGTACTGAAAACAGTCGGGGAAACGAAAGTGATTTCGCATGTTCGCAATCGAAGGTGGGCGCAGCCATCGGCAGAAAACCGTCTGAGCTACTTGATAGGGCGGGTGGGTGGACGTTCCTCCATTATACCAGCCTGCTTGGAGTTAAGCCAATGTCAGCGGAATTGGCACGGCGTCCTAAATCAGAGACTGAAAATCCTGCATCCCGATGGGCTCTTTGGATGCAAAAGGTTCGCCATATCGCACCCCAATTGTCTTTCCCCAGAATCCAGCTTCCTCGCGATATCGCTCAATAAAGCCCTCCGGTGGAAGCGTCCTGCCGGTAACGAATTGGCTTTGATAAGCCTCGATGGATGCCGCTTTGGTGGACCACTCGGCTGAAATATCGAGTACAAAGGCCGGCTGAGGAACCAATTTTAAGTGGATGCAATAGTAATAGTAAATGCGTTCCGGATGAAACGGGTCGCCAGGGATGTCGCTTTTCGTCAACTTGCTCCAAAACCGAGCCGCTTCGACCAGCTCCGTAGCTGCCACGTGATCGGGATGAGCGTCCGACCAGAAGGGCGCGAAGATCCACTTGGGACGGGCCAAGCGAAACAGTCCGGCTAAACGATGACGGTTCTCCAGACTGGCCTCGAGAAATCGGTTCTTGAATCCCAAATTGTATCGCCATTCAAGCCCCAGACATTTGGATGCAAGCTGAGTTTCTTGAGCGCGGATTTCAGGGCTTCCGAAAGGGGTGGGTTCACCATTGGTCAGGTCGACCACCCCCACACGAAGGCCTTGTCGTATCATCTTGCAAATGGCGCCTCCCATCCCAAGTTCCGCATCGTCAGGATGAGGTGCTACCACGAGAACATCGAGCGACTTCGAGACATCTGGGAGGTCGGGGTATTCGGTATGCATCTCAAATTTTTACCTTGATCAAATGCGTTTGGACATGTGCCATGATACCGCGGGCCACTTCAAGCTTTGGGCCATCGATCCTGCCCAAGATGGACCCGTCCTTCAGCAATACCTCCACAGAGTTTTCAAGCGAATTCATCGCACCTGCGCTGTTGGACACCATCATATCACAACACTTCTTTGCCATTTTGACGATCGCACGAAATCGCACATCCTGAGTCTCTAGCGCGAAACCAACAACCCATTGATTGGCATTCCGACGAGCGGCCATCGTTGCCACAATGTCCGGCGTTTCCAACAAAGTTAGTTGCAACCCTTTACCGGTTTTGCTCATCTTGCTTTGCTCGACATGCTCTGGCATGTAATCGCAAGGTGCCGCAGCACCGATTAAACCATCCGCCTCCTTGAACGAGTCCGCAGTGGCATCCAGCATCTCTTGCGTGGTGATCACATCGATCTGGCGAACACCAATCGGATAGGCGATGGAAACTGGGCCGCTCACTACGGTCACCTCATGCCCCAGTTCCAAAGCAGCTTGGGCCAGCGAGGCACCCATCATGCCGCTGGAACCGTTCGTCAGGTAACGAACAGGGTCCAAATACTGTCGAGTTGGACCAGAAGTGATAACGATATGTGCCATCGACTTCTTAATGCCTAAAGCAAGAAAGGTTCGGACGCGGCCAGAATAGCTTCCGGTTCGGACATGCGGCCGGCACCGATCTTTCGACAAGACAGCCAACCCGATTCCGGCCCAACGAAATGCACACCGTCTTCTCGAAGTTGCTGAACATTGCGTTGCACCGCAGGTTTATCCCACATGGGAGTGCTCATGGCAGGGGCGAAGAGGACCGGGCACTCCATGTTCAAATACAAAGTAGAAAGCAAGCAGTCTGAAGTTCCAAGAGCACAGCTCGCGATGATATGCGCCGTCGCTGGAGCCACGATCATCAATTTGCAATCAGCAGCAAGCTCAATATGAGCACCCAATGGAAACCTGCTATCAAAGATATTCGTGACAGGCTGTTGATTGCAAAGGGCAGCAAAAGTCGCGGGCCCAACAAAATGTTCGGCCCCATCGGTCAGAACCACCGAAACCGAAAATCCTCGCTGCACCAATTTGCTAACGAGGATGGCAGACTTGTACGCGGCGATGCCACCTGAGATCCCGACAACGACGCGTTGATTCATCAGCAGTACGCTTTCTGCAGGCTACAGATCGCTGGTGTCCAGGTCCAGCAAATCACCAAGATCCGCTGTTTCGCTGACAACCTTCATTTCGCCATTGGAGGTCAAAAAGATTTTGTCTTGCAAAATTTCTTGGATTACGATTTCCATGCGATCGTCCGAGTTCATATCGACCAAAGGACGACTTCCTCGGTTGAGTTGTACGAGACGCTTTTGGATGAGCGTCGAAAGTTTGAATCGTCCGCCAACTTTATTGACGATAGCTTCTTCTTTTAGTTCTTCGAGCATGGAATGGTCTCTCCGTGGTACTGCGTGAGCAGCGTGCACAATTGATGAACAGTGTTATTGATTTCTTGATTGATGATCTCGTGGGTGTAATGGCCCTTCAGAGCCATTTCTTGGTCTGCAACGTCCAGTCGGCGTTGAATCGCTTCTGGAGATTCAGTCCCTCGTTTCCTGAGCCGATTCTCCAATTCTTCCATCGATCCTGGATGGACAAAAATGGTGATGGCTTGCGGTTGGTCTCTCAAAACGACTAAGGCTCCCTGAACATCAATCTCTAAGATTACCCATTTTCCTTGATTTAGACCAGCCGAAACGACTGATCGCAGCGTGCCATACCAAGTCCCAAGCCCAAAAACTTCCTTCGCCTCCAAGAATTCTCCAGCCTCTCGCTTTTGGGTGAACGACTCATGGCTGAGAAAATGATAATCTTTTCCATCGACTTCGCCTGGCCTGGGAGAGCGAGTCGTGGCGGAGACGCTCAGCTCCAGCGGCAGCTGGCATTCGGCGAGCAAACGCTGCACAACCGTCGATTTGCCAGAGCCCGAGGGGCCGGAAATGATGATAAGTCTTCCAGGATTCGTCATCTGAGACATTGTAATTCCCTCACTCTACGTTTTGTACCAGCTCTCGCATTTGTTCGATGGTCGTCTTGATCGAGACAACACAATGAGAAATCTCGGGGTCATTCCCCTTGGACCCAATAGTATTTACCTCGCGAAACATCTCTTGGATCAGAAAATCAAGGCGTCGACCTTGGCTTTCGGGATGCGCCATCGCGTCGCGAAACTGGACCAGATGGCTCGCGAGCCGCGTCAATTCTTCGGAAATGTCCGTGCGATCGGAAAACAGAAGCGTTTCGCGAAGCAGGTCCAATTCGTTGGTTTCATGCCCCAAGCTTGCAAAAACCGTTCGGACCCGTTGTTCCAGTTTTGTGCGATAATCGGAAATCACGTTGGGGGCCCTGCGTGCGATCTGTTCTTTCAGTTGGCCGATTTGGTCCAGTTGCAAATCAAACTGGGTTGCCATCGCTTGGCCTTCCTGAATTCGCATGCTTTGCAGGTCTTGAAGGGCTTGGCGAAGCGTTTCTTTGGCTGAACCCATTAATTCTTCGTCGTCTTCCATCCGCACTCCTTCAAGCACTCCTGGAAGGTTCAGCAATTCTCCGAGATTGTAGGTGAGGGAAACACCGCTTCGGTCTGCAATTTCCTTGGCCTGCGAGATATAAGAGCCAAGCGTTTGCGCGTTGACGGTGGCAGCATTATTGGTCCCCTTGCGGCTGACTCGTACCGACACGGTCACGCTGCCCCGCTTCAGGAATTCTCTCACGATTCCCTCTAAGCTCGAATCCATCGCCGAAATGGAATCGGAAATCTTGGAGCTGACCTTCAAAAACCGATTATTGACGGTTCGAATCTCTGCCTCGATGGCAGTATCCCCGTGGTTTCCCAAGGCTTGCCCATGACCGGTCATGCTTAATAACACGAGGGCAACGCCTAACCATTACGAGGAAAAATCAAAGAAAAAGGGGAGCAGCGAGCCTTACTTGGGCACACCGTCGCCAGCAGGCGCTTCACCCGCAGGTGCAGGAGCTGCTGGCTCTGCGGCCGGTGCCACAGGATCTGTCGCCGGTGTTGCTGGTTCCGCAGCGGGAGCTACTGGATCGGCAGCCGGTGCGGCTGGTTCCTCTGCTTTAGGAGCGGCTTCTGGGGTTGAGTTGACCGCTGGTGGAAGCTGTAAATCTGCTGGTGGCACAACCGCTGGAGCTTGGGGTTTTTCCGCAGCGGCTGCAGGCGTTTCGTTGGAAATAGCAGGAACAGAGCTGGACAGATCTTCCGAAAGGCCCATTCCGTCCGCTTCGCCCATCCCGCCAGCCCCGGAGCTACCAGCTCCTGAAGACATGGAGCCTGGATCGGCTTGGATGTCCAGCTTGTCAGGTAGATACCAGTAGCAGGTCAAAGCACACAGAACGATCCACAAAAGGACAGAAACCGCTGTAATTCTGGTAAAAACGTCGCCGGCCTTTACCCCGAAGGCGCTGGCTCCACCTGCTCCACCCAAAGCACCGGTCAGTCCGCCACCTCGGCCGCGTTGCAACAAGATGATCAAAATGATGAACACCGAGAGCAAAAACAAAAGCGGGCCAAAAATGTATTGAGAAAGCATCGCCAAAGGGAACAGCACGTAAAAATCTCCTAGCCAGCTTCGAAAATCGAAAATTGTCTTGCGAAGGCTCGCAAGTTGCCAGGGAATGTAACAAATTGCCGGTTCTTTGTTGAGAGGCATTTTGATTTTTTCGGCACGTACTTCGTCGGACAGGGGACTTTAGAAAGCAAAACAGTTGTTGACACGAGGTTTCAGTCTGCTAACCTTCCATCTTACCAATTTTACGCAAAGCCCCTAACCGGCACTTTCTACCGCTAGTTTGGTTAACCACGGTAGACGTGCGGCACGGAGCGTCAGAGCAGTTTCTGACAGATTAGGTCCAACATCAGGAAGTACATCGTGGCGTTGCGTGGACAAGTTTTTGTTTTCTCGGGAGGAAGTTTTAGATGATTAAAGTTCGATTGGCATCGCTCGCTTTGGCAGTTTTCGCATTGAGCAGTGTAGCTTCGGTTGCAACGGCTGGACACAAGAGCTGCGGCGGTCGTGAAGGCATTTTGGCTAAGCTTCACGCTAAGAAGGAAGCTGGCTGCAATGGCGGCGGATTGCTCGCCAAGCTAAAGGCAAAGCTTGCTGCTAAGTGCAGCGGCGCCCCATCTTGCTGCGAGCCAGCTCCAGCACCATGCTGCGAAGCTCCAGCTCCAGCTTGCGGTTGCGAAGCAGCTCCAGCACCAGCTTGCGGTTGCGAAGCAGCTCCAGCGCCAGCTTGCGGTTGCGAAGCAGCTCCTGCACCAGCTTGCGGTTGCGGAACAACCATGGTTTCCGCACCTGCACCAGCTTGCAGCTCTTGCGGAACAACCGTGGATGCTGGCTCGGTTACAACCGGCACAGCAGTTCCACCAGCTCCAGCACCTGCCGCTCCAGCAGCACCTGCTGCACCAGCAGCTCCTGCATCGGTCAGCGACAAGGCTCCAGCAGCGTAGTTTGTCTCTTCACAGTTGCTTGTCTGGCTTTGCCTGATAGGCTGTCTGATCTAAAAGCCGAAACGAATCTTCTTGATTTGTTTCGGCTTTTTTCATTGGTGCACCCCAAAGACATCGCAATCAACTTGCTCGCGCATCGGATCGGATTTCCTTGTACTCGTACTCAGTGAAACGGTACTCGTAATCGATGGCTGTTCGAACTGCGGCGATGCCGGTGCCCACGGTCGTTCGCGCCGCCCCCCACACCATCTCGCCGTGCAAGTTCAGAATTGTCTCTCCAAGACTTTCGGGCAAGATACCTTCATTCTGGAGACCAGTGAATTAAACTGAAGCAGCACGTTCGGTCCCTTCATCGGTTTCGAAACACGTACGTCCCACCAATCATCTTCAATTCATCGACACTCCATTGTCAGCTTCATCGCAATCGCCCACTCCATCGCAACCATCAGCGACTTCTTCCATACGAAAACCCTGGAAATGGTTCGTTAGCATCTCTGTGCTTCTCCATTTGGGTTGCATTTGCCTGGCCTACTCGGCGAACCATCGACGATCGTCTGTGCAAGATCGATGCTTAACTTTTTTGCAGCCGTATTTGATCGGACTCAATTTTTATCCAGAGACCCTGCCGGTTGAATGGATTGATAACGATGAACCACCGTCGGCCACGCGAATTTCTATCTCGGATGCCTCAGGAGACAAGTGGACCGCCGTTCTGAGCACTCAGGCAAACGCCAACTCACAAGGGGGAAGCCTGGAATCGCTAGGGCTACACAGGTCGAATTCCAGACGCTTGCTGCAATTGCTCTCCGCTTTATCCAAAAACGAGGATGAAGACGGCATCCTTCGCGTTCTAAAAAGTGTTGCCATTCGACTCAACGCGATGGCCAACCAAGAAGGGAACTCTTCGAAGTCGTTTGACCGCATAAGGCTAGAACTGCCGGGAATACCAACAGCTGATAGCGACATGGAGCCCGTTTATGTGGAAGCCATGGTAGCAAGATTTGAAAATGGCGAGATGGGGCTTGTGCCTCAGGTCGAGCCTCATCGATCCGTTCGAAGCAAGCTCAACCAATAGGCCCTACCATGACAAACACACCGGATGGACTGCGGAGCACTCTCGTCAAGTGGGACGAGTATTGGTTCAGCGCTGCATCGCCTTTTCCCTTGGCCAGGATTCGAATCTTGATCGGGGTATTGGCCTGCTTCCAATTTTTGCAATACCTTGTTTCAGGCTCGGATTGGCTGGGGGCTCAAGGGTTCTTTGATCCTGAAACAGGACTTCATTTCATCGGGGAAGGCGTTGAAGGCACCGGCAGCTTTTACCGTTGGTCGGTCTTGTACTCGTCCCCATGGCTGGCTTCCACCCTGGCAGTGATCGGGCTTATCGCAAGTCTTTGCTTGATGCTGGGACTGGGCGCCCGAATCGCCCCTTGCATTGCCTGGGCATGTCTTTGCAATTTTCATCATCGAGTCCCCCTGCTCGTTGCCCCCGATGATCTTCTGCTTTCTGCAGCTTTGAACTACTTGATGATCGATACAGGTCGATTGAATTGGAGCGTTCGTCCGGCGATTGCATGGGGGGAACCAAGGTTCAGCGCCAATTTGGTGCTCAGACTGTTCCAATGCCATTTTTGGATTTGGATTGCGTTTAGTTTGGCGTCCATGTTGAGCTTTCCTGTCTGGTGGAACGGACAGGCGGCATGGATTCTGATTCAGGATCGTCACGGATGGCTGGCTTTGCCAAATGATTGGGAAAGCATAGGGCTAGGCATGACCCATCTTGTTGTCGCATTGCAGGTAGCCATTTTGTTTTGCATGTTACAGCCTACGTGTCATTGGCTTGGACGTTGGATGCTGTATGCTTTCTTGCTGTTCAACCTTTTACTGACGGGCGACTGGATGTATGCCGCATCGCTGCTGGCGTACAGCCTAGCAATTTGGCCAATCTCATTTAAAAAAACACAGGGAACTTCATGACGCGAGAGAAAAAGCCTCAGCCCGGCAATATCAGTCGCCGCACGTTTTCAACATCGGCATCGATCGCAACCGCAGCGGTTTTCAGCAGCTCGTTCGCTGTCCCGTTTGCTGGCCGCGTTTGTGCTGCCGCCGAGCCTGTCAGGAATCCAAATCAAAAGGAACGCAAAGTGAAGTTTTGCCTCAATACCAGCACCATTCATGGCGAAGTGATTCCCATGATTGACCAAATTGCAATCGCTCAAAAAGCTGGATACGACGCTATTGAACCTTGGTTGCGAGATATTGAAAAATACCTTTCCAGCGGTGGAACGATCTCGGACCTCAAAAAACGAATCGCAGACGCTGGGCTAACAGTTGAAAGCGCCATCGGGTTCGCCAACTGGATCGTGGACGACGACGCCGCTCGTGCGAAAGGTTTGGAGCAAGCTCGAAAAGACATGGACATCGTAACGGGCATCGGTGGCGTTCGCATTGCTGCCCCGCCTGCAGGGGCGAATGATGGTCCGGTATTGAATTTAGATCGCGTTGCCGATCGCTATCGCGCTCTTCTTGAAGTTGGAAGAGCTGCCGGTTGCGTTCCGCAGTTGGAAGTTTGGGGCTTCTCCAAAAATCTATCGAAGCTTTCGGAAGTCCTTTACGTTACGGCCGCGGCTCAACATCCCGACGCATGCGTGCTCCCCGACATTTACCACCTCTATAAAGGTGGTTCCGAGTTTCACGACTTGGCCATGCTTTCCGGAAGACGCATTCATGTCTTCCACATGAATGACTATCCAGACTTGCCACGAACGACCATCAACGATGCCGATCGCGTCTATCCAGGGCTCGGAGTCGCTCCGGTATCGCAAGCCCTGAAAATGGTCATGGAAAGCGGATTCGATGGTGCCCTTTCCCTGGAGCTTTTTAATCGTACCTATTGGCAACAAGACCCCAACGAAGTCGCCAAAACCGGTCTCGAAAAGATGAAACAATCGGTTGCCGCCGCGATCTAGGCCCGTCGAGAAAGCATCCGTTGAGACTATGGTTCAATCAAGTTCGTTCCCCTTCGAGCTGCTGCATGCCGATACAAAAACGAAGGCACGCCGAGGCAGGCTGCGATTACCTCACGGGAACGTCGAGACCCCTGCATTCATGCCTGTCGGAACTCAGGGGACCGTCAAAGGGCTGACGATCGACCAAGTTGAAAAAACAGGCGCCCATATTCTTCTGGGGAATACCTACCACTTGTCGCTGCGACCCGGAAGCGAACTGATCGCGCAGCAGGGTGGTTTGCATCGCTTTATGGGCTGGGATAAACCAATCCTTACCGATAGCGGCGGCTTTCAGATCTTCTCACTTGGGGACATGAACAAGGTCACCGAAGATGGTGCGACCTTTCGTTCCCACTTGAATGGAGCCAAAATTCACCTGCGGCCAGAAGATTCCATTCGAATTCAAGAAGAGCTAGGCAGCGACATCGCAATGGTTTTGGATCACGTGATCGCATTGCCTGCCTCCGATGAAGCAGCTTTGGATGCCAGCGATCGAAGCGTGCGATGGGCTCGGCGCTGCAAAGAGTCCGCGAAACGAAGCGATCAAGCAAAGTTTGCTATCGTTCAAGGTGGACTCAACGCCGATCTGCGAATTCAATGCGCCGAACAGTTGATCCAAATCGGATTTGATGGCTATGCCGTGGGCGGCCTCAGTGTCGGCGAACCCCCGCCGGAAATGTACCGTGTCCTCGACATCGTCTGCCCCGTTTTGCCCACGGATCAACCACGTTATCTCATGGGGGTCGGTAGACCCATCGATCTGGTGGAAGGCATCGCACGAGGGATCGACATGTTCGATTGCGTCATGCCAACTCGTAACGGACGCAACGCGCTGGCCTTCACCGCCAATGGCCCACTACGAATGCGGAACCAAGTTCATGCACGCGATGAAAAACCCATCGAAGAAGATTGCCCGTGCATCGCATGCGATCGAAGCCGAGCATACATTCGACACCTGTTTCAAGCCGACGAAATGCTCGGCCCCATGCTGCTGTCGATTCATAATCTGACTTTCTACCAACGTCTGATGCAATGGGCTCGACAAGCGATCGAAGAAGATCGATTCGAAGCATTCTTGTTGGAGCAACGCAGCAAATTGGAACCAACGCAAGAATCGGATTAAGCAGCTGCGTTTCGGTGAAAAGTGGTAACGAAATCCCGGATGCGAATTAGCAAGCATTCGGCAGTTGGTTTGTCGGCGAGTTCGTTTTGCTTGCAATGAGTGACCGGTTTTGGGTTGATCTGGATCCCAAAATCGTCTATTCCCTCTTCATGAACTGCACCATCAACGAACCGCAATCTCGACCCTCTCAGCGGCCATGGATTTTGCCAAGCCCGCGCCTTCGGTGGGTAGTCACGTTCTTGGCGTTTTCGCTGCTGCCGCATGCAAGTCCGGTCTTTGGCCAAATCAACCTGAATCCGCCGAACCAGCTATTGCCCAACAGCCCCGCAAGAAACGTCCCTTCAGCCCCACCTGCAAACTCAACCAATCTCAACCCGCCCAATATGAATTCGGGCTTTCGAGCGTCCACGCAACCGGTAATTCGAACGGCCCAGCAGCCATTGCAGCCCGACCCACCGTCGATCCTGGCTCCTTCCGCAATACCCCAAAATCCAGCCCCTGTGGTAGCACCTCCGGCAGCCGTGGCCGCTCCGGTCAGCGACGTGAACTCGATCACGCCAGACGCGGTAACGACGATCATCCAGCAACTGCAAGCAGCGACGGACCTGGACGGGACTCTGAAGCAAACGTTGCTAACGACGTATGAAGCTATATTGGCTGAACTCAAGAGCCGAGCGGAGAACGAGAAATTCTCAAAAGAACTTTTGGTTGGTTACGAGGCTGCCCCCGCCGCAACGGCCGAGGCAAAGAAGCGAAAAGAGAACCCGGCTCAACGTTATCTATTTTCTGCAAATGAACTGCAGGATTACGAGATCGAGACGCTCAAGTCGCTTCAACTGGAAGTGCAGGGAGTAGCCCAAGCCGCCATGGACGCAAGAACTCGCGTGGAGGCAGTCATTGCCCAGCGAGAAGCCAAACGAAAAGATATACCGCGTTCGATTGCAGACGATAAAGCCTTACTGGTGAAGCTCAATGAAGAACTGGCCATGGTCGCCCCTGAGGGGCTTGATCCCCGAGTTCGCGAAGCAGGTACGCTTTTGCTGCGTTCCAAGTTGCTTGCAGTCAACGAACGTATCCGTCGACTCGAACAAGAGCAACGAACCTACGACGCCGAAGCAGAGCTTCTTCCGGTGCGACGGGAAGTCTTCCTGATGGAAGAAAAGTACCAACTTGCGAAGCTCAAAGAAGTCAAGGAAGAGTTAGGCAAACGCCGGGAAAATCAAATTGCAGAGCAGAAACGATCGCTCGAGGAATTGGTTGCAGACGCATCTTCGGACGTCAAGTCTCGAGCCAGCTCGCTCCTGAAGCGATCGGAAGATTGGCTTCAGTTGGCAAAGCAAAACACTTCGCTTCGAACAGAAATCGACGCGGCACGCATGGAGCTGAAGCTCTGGTCTGATCGCTACAAAATCATGACCGAGCGAATTTCGCCTGAAAGCAATCGTCATGTCTCCAACTTCAATAGCTGGGTTGGGCTGATGTTGCGAAAGCAGAGAAGTGAGTTGCCTGATATCTCGCAACTCGAAAAGAAACTTCACGAATATCAAGCGAAGATGCTATCGACCGAAACACTTCGGCTGGAGTTGGATGATTGGAAGGCGTCTTCGGTTCTTGCCGATGAATTAGCCGTCGGTATGAATCCCATTCCATCGGAAGTCGGTGAGCCATTCGCACAGTTAACCGCTCGTGAACAAAAGCGCATGTTGAATGCTATGGAGCATAAGCTCGTCGACGAATTTCGCCTTGATGCCAACAACTACTTTGACAGCCTATTCGGTCTCGCCGAAACAAGCCAGCAAACCATCGATCAAGTCAAACGATATCGATCTTTCATCGATGAAAACGTCCTATGGATTCGCTCGTGCGATCCCATCAGCAAAAACGACTTCCGAAATGTTTGGCCATCGTTGCAGTGGTTGTTCGATTTAAGCAATTGGCGAACCATTCCGGAAGCATTATTCCGAGACGCAAAAGCACATCCCTGGGCCTACTGCTTCGGCTGCAGTTGCTTCGTGGTACTGCTCGCAAACCTCAAAAAGATTAAACAGCATAGTCAATTGCAAGGACGAATCGCTAGCAAGCCGAATTGCACTTCGTTTCTTCCCACTTCGAAAGTCTTGCTGGATTGTATCTTGCTGGCATCGCCACTAGCGATCCTGCACTTGGTGGTTGGTTGGAGACTGCTGAATAATTCGGATGGGAATTCGTTCGCGGAAGCCATCGCTATGGGCTTGATCGCGAGCGCTCGATACTTTTTCCCCCTGGAGATGATTCGACAAATCAGTCGTTCCAATGGACTTGCCGAGAATCATTTCGCATGGCCCGCGGTCACAACTCAACTGTTGCGAAAAAATCTCCGTTGGTTCATCGACTTGGCCATTCCAGCGGTCGCCATCGTCGGGATCGTAGCCCAATTTGGCGAGGCAAAATGGGAAAACTCGCTAGGTCGATTGACTTACGGGTTGCTGATGTCGTTGTGTTTTATCGAACTGGCAATATTGTTGCATCCGACCAAAGGGATCTTCAGTGACTTTCTGAGCCGCAATGCGGGTGGCTGGATCGATCGATTGCGGTTCGTATGGTATCTCGCCTTATCGTTTGGACCGATCGCGTTGATGGCGATGAGCATGATGGGTTACCACTATACGGCCATTCGTCTTGCAATGCATTTGCACACAACGTTCATCGCCTTAATCGGAATCTTGCTGCTTTCCAGTTTGATTCGACGTTGGCTACTGCTCCAACGCCGCCAGATCGTCGTTTCGCAAGCAAGACAACGACTCGAAGAAGCGCGACGCCGCGATCCTGGCTCTACCGCGGCCCCGTCCACCAGTTCGCTCAGTGCGGTCGATGCAGCGTCCGGGCTTGCTCAAATCAATGCACAAACCATCCGGCTTATCTCAAGCACTCTGGTGTTTGCGGCCATCGGTGCGGTCGCGTTTATCTGGTCTGGTGTTTTGCCCGCAGTAGGCGTGCTGGAGTCCGTGGAGCTCTGGACGGTCGACGGTGCAACCGCTGCTGAACGCAAGCCGATTACCCTTGCGCACATGTTGATTGCGATCCCCACGATTATCATGACGGTTGTCGCAGCACGCAATCTTCCTGGCCTTCTCGAAATCGCATTGCTACAACACCTGCCGATTGAGAATGCCGTTCGTTACGCAATCGCATCGCTATCGCGGTACACCATTTTGATCCTGGGAATTGCCATGACCTTCAACAGCATCGGTGTGCGATGGGCCAGTATCCAATGGCTCGTGGCTGCGTTAGGGGTTGGTCTCGGGTTTGGCTTGCAAGAGATCTTCGCCAATTTCGTCTCCGGATTGATACTACTGTTTGAACAGCCCATTCGTGTTGGTGATGTGATCACGATTGGCGAAACAACAGGTACCGTCTCCCGTATTCGCATGCGAGCGACCACCGTTACCAACTTCGACCAGCAAGAACTTGTGATTCCAAACAAAGACTTGATTACAGGTCGACTCCTGAACTGGACTCTCTCCGATTCCACCAACCGGATTACGATCTTAGTCGGTGTCTCTTATACCTCCGATCCGGTGCAAGCTTGCAATATCCTGCGCGATATCTGCTTGGCTCATCCCAACGTTTTAAAAGAACCGGAGCCAACCGCATTTTTTGAACAATTTGGAGACAGCACACTGAACTTGAAAGCCCGATTGTTCCTGGCAAGTTTGGACCAACGATTGCCAACTCAACATGACCTGCATACCTCCATCTTGCAGAAGTTTAACGAGCTCGGGATCGAGATTTCGTTTCCGCAACGGGATTTGCATTTGCGAAGCCTTCCGAAAGAATTGTCGGACGCTTTAAACGGAGCCAGTATTCGAAAAGCCGCTTAAGGCCGCGTTGAACTTAGGATCATTGAGGCATGTCGACTCGCATCCAAAAAGGATGCTGCCGATCAGCGCGGCCTCGCACATCTTCTAACATGACTCGAATGTCGGGCTTGGGCTCGATTCGTTTTCGATCGATTTCGATGGTCCGTGTAAAGTCGATGAACTCGGGGCCCAGATAGATGGTGTACTTCTTAGCAGGAACCGTTTGCATACGGATCGAGTTGGTTGCCGTATTGATCGACGATTCGATCTTGTATTCAATCCCTGGTTGATACAGAAGCGGATGAACCAATTTTTCGGAATTGAGTTGTTCTGTCTCGAACCACCAAAAGAAGCGATCTCCTGCGCGCGAAGTAATTGTCTTGATCTCCTTAGGAACGACCGTGCGCACCTTGGTTGGTAAACTCATCCAGTCCATGATCTTGGGAAGCTCCTCCTGAAAGTGATCAAAGCCCCGACCTTGATAGATGGAAATCAGACAATCAATTTGTTTCCGATCTAGATAATTGTCCCAAATCGGAGCGTTCACAGGAACCGATCCATCCAAATCGCCAGCCACAAAGTAGCTTGGTACATAAACCGCATTTTCCCAATACTGAACGATGTATTTTCCAGCATTCGCCCCGATGCAAATGCAGCCTGCCCAAAGATCGGGATGGGCTAACGCCAGATCCCACGCAGCGGTCGCGCCCATAAAGTGCCCCGACACAAAAACTCGGTCCACGTCGATGCTGAACCGTCTCATCGCATCGCGCATCGAACTAAGGATGGCTGCCTGCTCGTTTTCCGTGTAGTTGTAACTAGGCTGATTTTCTTCCGACCAATCGGGCGACACCACAATGTAACCACGCCGTGAAGCTTCCCCCAAACATCGCTGTTCCGGGCTGTTCGGCGAGAAATAACCTACCCACCAATCGATCTGCTGCTCTGCGGTACTGTATTGACTGGGAATCGTTAAAACACAAGGGTAGCGACGATACGGATTGTATTCCGGGGGAAGCTGCACGATGTAGCGAACATTCGTCCCCATCCTACGTCCCTTCTGCGGCACCTCAATTGCAAATCGCCCAGGGACGGTGACCTCGGTGGGAGTTTCTTGCGAGTCCGGTCCGTAAACAAGCTTTTGCACCGAAGCCTGATCGGGGACTTGTAGCGGCGGAGGCATGTTCTCCAAAATCTTTGCAACCAATCGAGGGCTGCCGGCCTCTAATCTCGAAATGGATTCAATGGCCTGGTCGTTGCGGACGCGGCTCGAAAGATACTCGGTGATCAAAGATCTTGCTTGAATCCCCGAAGCGACCACTGCAGAGTTATCCTCACCAATGGTTGGACCAAAAAGCCATCCGCTAACAGCCAGGGAAGCCAGTTGTTCAGGCTTGAGGGTGGCATCCGCTCGACGACGCCGATAATCGGATAACCTAGTGACCGTATCGGCAGTAAGATTCAGAGAGATCTCCTGCTCTATCAAGGTGAACTTCTCTTTGGTCTCGCTCTCTGGCATCTTGGAGATGTCATCATGGAGCCATTGCAAAATCTCGGATTGATCTTTCAACTCCACCGCGAGAGCCTGCAATCGACGATCAACCTTGAGCTGAGTTTCCAACGCCACCTTTGTCTTGTCGATACTTTCTAAAATCATCCGAGCAAACCGATGCTGCCCAGCAAGTTGGGCGTTCTGCGCAGCCTCGAAAAGCTGATCCGCAAGCAGCTGATCGAACTGCTTCAATTGCGAAGCTTGATTTTCGAGTTCTGGAAACTTATGAATCGCCTTGACCAACATCTCGCGAGCTTCGACGAAGCGTCTGGATTCAGAGAAAAAATTAACAATGTCGAGCCAATCTTTCGGCCGCTCGCGGCTGGCATTGTGCGCCAAGATATCCATCAGCATTTGACTGTCGAAACTGAAAGGGGACAGACGCATGTCCCACCGAAGCTCGTTCTTATCTGTGTCCAACGTTTGGACGCGAACATACTGAGTCGAAACCTCGGTTATCCCCTGTACAAAGTTGGTGATCCCTTTGGGGCCAAGCACACTGTAAAAACGTCTGCCAAACAATTCAAATGCGGTCGGTTCACCTGGACCTAGTAAGACTTGAATGAGCGGAGCGTTTTGGCCACTCTCCACTTCGCTTTGGTTGCCCTCGAAGTCAATTTTCAAGAGGGACTTGGCTTGCTGAGGGTTGTCGAGAACGCGGTTGATATTGACGTATGTTTTCCGGAGCCCATCGTCCATTCCAACAATCGATTTGGTCAACGCTTGCGCACGAGCGTTGACGGAGCCACCTGAAGTGAATGTGCCTATTTCAAAGCGATCTCCGG
Source organism: Planctomycetaceae bacterium (assembly GCA_027487485.1). Taxonomy (GTDB): domain Bacteria; phylum Planctomycetota; class Planctomycetia; order Pirellulales; family Pirellulaceae; genus JBKCUI01. The sequence continues at coordinate 42,744 of JAIYDN010000084.1, forward strand.
GGCCGAGCGTTGTGCCATCGGTTAGCTTCAGCGTGCTCTGTTGTCCCCAAACATTCCAAGTCAAAAACAGAAAAAAGAAACAACCATATGCAATGGTGTTCTTAAAGAATGGACTCTTAAGCACAAAACGAATACTGACCGAAAAATTCCAGAGACCGTGTACGCTTGAAATGCAGGTCGAATTCATGATCAGTTTATTGAAATTGAGCCGCGGGCGCTAGCCGCGACTGTTGAATCCGGAAAGAAAACGTTTCTCACGGTCAGCGTCTGCGGCTCAAATTGCAAGTCAAGCATGTCTGAACTATCGACCGCCGAAATACTTTTTGAGAGTTTCCGAGGCCGCTTCTTTTGTGTTGACCGTCGAAGGGCCTTGCGAAGCTTGCTTGGGCAATTTGATTGGTGCCCGCTTCTCGAATTTCTTCGGCTTGTCGTCAGCGGCCGGAGCAACCGGAGCAACCGGGTTCGCGGAATCTACGTCCAGCTGAGTTGCGTTGACACTGGTCGTGTCTTCCATCGAAAACTGTCGCGTTTCCAAATCGGTTCCAATAGCTGGAACAGGTCGGTCGATTTGATCGGCTTCAGCCAACCAAGAACTGATATCGATGCTTTCTTTGGAGTCCAAAGAACTCTGCTCGGTAATTCGCCCTGCCGCTTCCTTGATCGATTGCACTTCAGGCTGCTTGGAATTAGCAATTCCAACTTCGATCACAATCTCAAACTCCAATTGGCCACATCGCATCTTGTCGCCAGTTTTGAGAATCTTCGCTTTGTCAGGCGACAGTTGCTTCTCATTAATAAAAGTGCCGTTTCGGCTCTTGAGGTCCAGCAACAGAACTCGACCATCTTTTTGAACGATCACGCAGTGCTTACGACTGATCGATTCACTTTTTGGACGCAACTGGCACGAGTCGCTACGACCAATCAAAAATTTCTCATCCTTGACAGGGATAATTTTCCCCTCGTGCGTGCCCGATAGAACCTTCAGCATTACCTGCATTGCAGTCCCTCTTTAGACCTTGTTCTCGATCATTCCAAGATACGTTTACTGGTGAGTACCAGCCGAAACCAAATTTCACTAAATCTTAACGGAGAGGCGTTCACTTCTTAGTTTAGCCTCGATTGCATCAAACATAAAGGCTTGTAATGCGAGAATTAAACACCGTTTAGCCTTTTAACAAGCTTTCATCCCCTCCAGCGTGGGAAAATCCGCCAGTGCTGCCGGTTGCCAACCGCATTCGACGACCTGCGAAACTCCAGACTGTAACCACAAAACCAATTGCTTGGTCCAAAACTCGATTTCATCCTGCGTTTGGTGGATTCCCACGGAACGCGATCTTTCTTCAAGGTTTTCCTGGTTCGAGTTCGGCAGGTCCAGCAAGCCTTGCAGATTTGGCGTCAAGGTCGAACTTCGAAGCAATAGACTTCCGTGCTGCAGAAGCCCAAGCTTTGTTCGGCGTTGAGCGCTTCCTACTATTTTGTATTGTCCAACAATTAAATCGACTGGGGAACGTCTCGAAAAACAGAGAAAAGGCTCCTGTTTCGGATTTGTTGCGGTCGAGCATGTACAAGTCTCCGAAAGTACCGCGTCCCAACCAAGAGATTGTAGCCCCTTGGCAATGGCCAAATGCACCGAGCGGTAAAGTTTCTCGCTGTGCCCTTTTTCAGCTGCCGACCGGGCTGGCAGGATGAGACTGTAGGTGAGTTCGTGGTCATGCAGAATCGCACCGCCACCCGTTTTTCGCCGGACTAAAGCGACATTGCTCAAGCCCGGTTCTTCATCCCGATCCTCAACCGATTGAAAATGACCGAGGGACAAGGTCGGTTCCTTCCATCGGTAGATACGCAAAACAACAGGACTGTCCGGGGTGGCACCAGCCAGCAAGGCTTCGTCAATTTCCATGTTGGTCGTACCCGGAAGCGGTGGCGTGATTAGCACAACACCTTTTTCAGCCGATCGTACTTCCGTCTGTACTGTCACTCCGCTCAGCCCTTCGTCAGCTTACGAATTCTCGCATTGATGCTTGTAAGTGGGCCAGTCTAGCAATTTGGTCAGCTCACTTGGGTCGCTCATTCTGACCTTCATGATCCATCCATTTCCGTAGGGATCTTGGTTCAAGCTGTCCAATCGGTTGACAAGTTCTTCATGAACCCCCACAACCGTTCCGCTAACTGGACTGTACATGGGGCTAACTGCCTTCACGCTTTCCACTTCACCAAATTCGTGGCCGGCGGTGACTTCTTGTCCGACCTTGGGAAGAGCCATAAAAACCAAATCCGTCAACTGCTCGACGGCAAACGAAGAAATTCCAACCGTTGCAATTCCAGGCTCGTCCGTGCTTACGTGAGCCCACTCGTGAGAATCAAGATAGCGAAGGTTCTCGGGAACAATACTCATTATATTTACGGTCTCTTATAAAAAGGAAGAACGGTGACGGTCGCGGAAACTCGCGTACCACGGATATCTACATCAAGCACTGTCCCCGGCTGGGAAACTTCCGATGGGAGATAAGCCATGGCGATCGGTTTGTCTAGCGTTGGGGAAAAACTGCCGCTGGTCACGGCCCCTACAACTCGGTTGTCTTGATCTAGCAATTCGGAACCTTCGCGAGCAGCTCGACGGCCCGTCAGAACAATCCCGACCCTTTTGAGCAAACCTTGGTCGGTCGATTTTTTGGCAAGAGCATCAGAACCGATGAATTGTCGATCTTTCAAACTGCAAGCAAAGGAAAGTCCAGCTTGATAAGGATCAATTGACTCGTTGAGTTCGTGGCCATAAAGGGGCATACCAGCCTCCAGTCGCAGCGTGTCGCGTGCGCCCAAGCCGACTGCGGCTATTCCGTGCGCTCGCCCCGCCATCATAATGTTTTCCCAAACTCGGCACGCGTCTTCAGCCTTTACAATGAGCTCAAAACCGTCTTCGCCCGTGTATCCCGTTCTGGAAACAATACAGGGTTTGCTCATCTGCTCCGTCACTTTGGCTTTGTAATAGCCAAGTGAAAAGACGGACGCTGGCAATAATGGCTTGCAAATCTCTAAGGCCTTAGGCCCTTGGACGGCAATCATGGCCGTGGAGTCGGTCACGTCATGAAATTCGACGTCTGGAAAATCTGCCAAATGCGGCTGCAACCAACGGACAATCTTGGCTCGGTTGCTGGCATTCACCACCAACAGGAAATAGACCTTACCGCTGGGGCTCTCCAGACAACTGACCAGCACATCATCCAAGACCCCACCTTCTTCATTGCACATCAACGAATAACGAACTTGCCCTGTTTGCATGTCCAGGACTCGCCGTGTTAGCAAGTGATCCAACAGTTGATCAGCCCGTGGGCCATCAAATCGCAAACGTCCCATGTGCGAGATGTCGAACACGCCAGCAGCAGTTCGGGTCGCTTGATGTTCAGCCACAATACCGGTGTATTGCACCGGCATCGAGTAACCCGCAAAGTCGACCAACCTGGCACCGTTGGCCTTATGCCAATCGACTAAAGGAGTGGTTTGCAGCGGAGCATCCATAGATCTAAGCCAATTGAGTGTAAGAGCCTATGATGTCGTCGCCAATACGCTTCGACATCCAAAAAAGGTGCGACAGCAGACTAGCGCTTTCGCTTCAAAGCTTCCACAACCGCTTTGCCCATGTCGGCAGGCGACTGAGCGACCACGATACCAGCTTCTTCCAACGCCTTGACCTTCTCAGCCGCAGTCCCCTTACCACCGGTGATAATGGCACCAGCGTGTCCCATTCGCTTTCCAGGAGGAGCTGTTCTGCCAGCGATGAAGGCTGCCACCGGCTTGGTGACGTGGTTCTTGACGTATTCGGCAGCCTTTTCTTCGGCATCGCCACCGATCTCACCGATCATCAAAATAACTTCGGTTTGATCGTCGTTCTGAAACCGCTCGAAAATGTCGATATACGATGTTCCAACGATAGGATCCCCACCCAAGCCAATGCAGCTGGATTGCCCCAAGTTCAAGCTGCTCGTTTGCCAAACGGCTTCGTAAGTCAGAGTCCCGCTTCGCGACATGATTCCTACCTTGCCGGGGTTATGAATGTAACCAGGCATAATCCCAATCTTGCATTCGCCCGGAGTAATCACACCGGGGCAGTTGGGGCCGATCAAAATCGACTTGCTTCGCTTAACTCGGTCGTAAACATGGACCATATCCAAAACAGGCACCCCTTCCGTGATCGCACAAATCACTTCGATGCCTGCATCAATAGCTTCCAGAATTGCATCCGCAGTAAAGGCCGGCGGAACGAAAATCATGGATGCGTTCGCACCGGTTTGCTGCACGGCTTCTTCCACCGTGTCAAACACAGGGAGCCCTTCGACTAGTTCGCCGGACTTGCCTGGGGTTACCCCACCCACCATTTTGGTGCCATACTCCTTGCACCCCTTCGTATGGAAGGCCCCCGACTTGCCTGTGATGCCTTGACAGATAACGCGAGTGTCGCGATTTACAAGAATACTCATAGTGAATTCGTTCTAAGTTTCAGATTGATTGTGTGTTGCGATTGTTGAGTTTACGTTGCGCTTGGAAAGATCCAGATAACAAAAGATCGCGAGACCTATGCAATGGACCCAACCACCTTTTGAGCTGCGTCGGTAAGGTTTTCTGCGGAAATGATGGCAAGACCACTCTCTCGCAACATCTTCTTCCCTTCTTCAACTTCCGTACCCTCAAGGCGTACAACCAAAGGCACCGTGAATCCAACTTCCTTGGAAGCTTCGATAATGGCCTGGGCGATGGTGGTGCATCTTGCAATGCCGCCGAAAATGTTGACCAAAATCGCTTTGACATTCGGATCCGACAAAATGATTCGAAACGCCTCGGTAACTTGTTGCGTGTTCGCTCCGCCACCCACATCCAAGAAGTTCGCAGGGGCTCCGCCGTGGTGCTTGATGATGTCCATGGTCGCCATGGCCAATCCCGCACCGTTGACCAGACATCCGATGTTGCCATCCAACTTCACGTAGCTCAAACCAGTGTTGGACGCGCGAATTTCGGCAGGCTCTTCTTCGGCCAGATCTCGCAATGCCTTAAAGTCCGGATGACGGTACATGGCGTTGTCATCAAACGTGATCTTAGCATCCAAAGCGATCATCTTGTTATCTTCGGTGATGACCAAAGGATTGATTTCAGCCATGGCACAATCGAGCTCTACGAACAGCTTGCAAAGCTTTTTCATAAAGAAGTCAGCGCTTTTCGCAGCATCACCCGTAATGCCAAGCTTCTTGCAAAGCTTGCGAACCTGAAAGCCTTCAATACCATGAGCTGGATCGAAATGCTCGCGAAGAATCTTCTCGGGCGACTCTTCCGCTACCTTTTCGATCTCAACGCCACCTTCGCTACTGACCATCAACAAAGGCAATTGAGCGGCTCGGTCAACAACAACGGCCAAGTACAGCTCGCGAGCAATCTTGCAACCCGCTTCGACAAAGACTTGGTTGACTTTGGCTCCGTTAGCAGCAGTCTGGATGGTGACCAGATGATTCCCAATCAGGTTTTTGGCAACCGCAGCAGCTTCGTCGCCACTTTTCACAAGTTGCACGCCGCGTTGCGATGGGACTTCTGTCACGGTGCCTTTTCCTCGGCCACCCGCATGAACTTGAGCCTTCACCACAGCGATGCTGCCGGCTAGCTTCTCAAACGCTTCTTTGGCTTCTTCAGGCGTTTTCGCAACGAAACCTGCGAGCACTGGCACCTGGGCCTTGCGAAAGAGTTCCTTGGCTTGGTATTCGTGAATTTTCATCAGGGATTTCTCGTTTTGGATCAGACCGGGTTTCAGGCATCATTAGCCCACAGAAAATGGGTTGGCAAATGATTGGTGATTCTAGTTTTCTGTCAAGCACCTTCCTGCCATGAACCATCCTTCGCCAACCGTTTCGTTTCAGGAATTTTCCGATACAATGCTGGCTTAGCGGAATGCACACTCCGAATTTCTCATGGCCTTCCCCTCCATGTTCACTCGTACTTTTTTCGTACTTTTATGACGCACTGGAATAATGACCCCCGTTGGGAAGCCTTGGTGGAAGACACCTACGCAGAAGCCTTTCGCAGTTTGTATGCGTCTGTTCTGGTAACAGCCAAAGATCAGAAATGGCTGATGGCAGCCTGCCAAGCCGCGACCGGTCACGCGAGCAGCACCATTATGTGTGATTGCGAAGCGGGAGTGGAACAATTACTAGATGGAAAATCACCCGGCCAGGAAACTCCTGATGGGCGTGTAGGGGCAAAACTTCAATTTCATATACCTCGATTTCGCAAAGACCGAGTGGAGCATCTGGAACGCGTCCTGTTGGCTCGACTCAGCCAAAACGTATTAACCTGTCCAACAACGCGATGCTTTAATGCTCTCAATACCGATCCCTACTTTAAGTTGGGACGAAAGATCGCATTCTTCGGCGATGGCTATCAGGCCCGTACCGAGATGTTCGGCGAAAAAGGCTGGACCATACCAACGCTCGGCGGAGAGTTTTTCCTGAGCCGCCGCTTTGGTTATGCGGACGGGATCATGGGTGGAAACCTTTGGTTCTTGGGCTATTCCGAAGAAGCCGCCATCGAAGCCGCCGATCGAGCGGCTGTGGCTGCAGATATGCATCCTGGCGTCATCACCACTTTCCCGGGCGGAGTCGCGGCCAGCGCAAGCAAGGCGGGCAGCAGCTACAAATTCTTGATCGCAAGCACCTATGCAGAGTATTGCCCAACCCTGAAAGCCAAGCTTGGCGATAAATCGCTGGTGCCCGATGGCGTTGTCTCGATCATGGAGATCATTATCAACGGGGAAAGCCTTGAGAAAGTTGCCGAAGCAACTTACGCAGCCATTGCTGCCGCGCTGCCCGTCGAAGGGTTGCACAAGATTCGCGCTGGAAATTATGGCGGCCGACTAGGTAAGTCCTTTATTTACCTTCATCCGGACAAGCATCCTATCACCTAGTACCCCAAACGTAACTCATGGCAATCGATACCCCTTGTTCAGGCTGCGGTAAAACCCTTCGCGTTGCGGACGATTGTATTGGCAAAAAGGCGCGATGCCCCCATTGCCGAACGGTTTATCTGGTTGGCTCCACACCAACGCTCGAAAATCGAGCCACCCACTATCGAGCTCCCGACAATCCCGTTGCCTCGCCTGAAACTCCAATCCCGGAAACAACGTACGCAAACCCTCTTCGGTTTGCCGAAGCCGATTCGCTCGCGACGTCTCTAAGGCCGAATGAATTACAGAGTTCGCCTCAGCCGTACGAGCCAATGCCAACCCCCTCGATAGCGATAGAACCGCGACTGTTCATGGTTCGGGTTCCAAGTGGAGATGAATTTGGGCCCGCGGATGCTCTTACGATCCAGGACTGGATTCAGCAAAACAGGCTGGATGATCGATGCCACATTCGCCAGCAAGATCAAGAATCATGGATTGGAATTCCCGCTTGGCAGTTGCTTCAAAAAAGAGAAGCTGCTTCTAAAAACGTTTTCTCGAATTCCCCTCACTCAGTGAGCGCTCCGGCAGCGTCCAATCGGTCCTCGGTTGCTCCTACAAGCGGACGCGGAGTCGTTGTTTTGGTTCTTGGGATCCTAAGCTGGGTACTATGTTTTAGCCTGATCGGAGGAATCCTCTGCGCCATCTTCGCGATCCCACTGGGGTTCAGCGAGCTCAAGAGAATCAATCGCGGCGAAAGCCCATCGAACGAAAAATGGATGGTTCTAACTGGCCTTGGACTGAGTGTCGCTAATGTAGCCGCCTCCGTGGTGGGGCTGATGACGTTCCTCATCGTGGCAATTGTGAACTCTTAAGGCCGTTCGACGTTGACTTTTGGCAGCCACGCGCTACTGTCCAACAACCATTTTTGCTTTTCACTTGAAACAGGAATTATTTTATGCTCCGCAGATCGTTTCTCACTTCGGCTTCGGTCACAGGAGCGCTTGCTCTTCAATCGACGATTTTTCCGTCTTCCGGTTTTGCGAACGATTCGGAGGCCTGGCAAAATTGGCGTGGACCCAATCGCGATGGCATGCTGTCAGGCCAATCCTGGCCTGATTCGCTGGACGAAAATTCCCTGAAAAGCGTGTGGGCTAAAGATCTCGGTGACAGTTATTCAGGACCCGTTCTTACCGAGACTTCCGTATTTACAACCGAGTCCATCGGTGGGAAAGAACGGGTTTACAGTTTCGATCGGTCTAATGGCGACCTCCAGTGGAAGTACGAATGGGATGGCTCTCATTCGGTCCCAATCTTTGCGTCGAGAAACGGAAGCTGGATTCGTTCCACGCCAGCCACCGATGGTCAGCGACTGTTCGTAGGCGGAATTCGCGATGTGCTCGTTTGCATTGAATGCAAATCTGGGAAAGAACTTTGGAGGATCGATTTTGCCAAGGAAGCTGGAAAGGTGCCAGATTTCGGAATGGTCTGCTCCCCCCTGGTAGACGGCAGTCACTTGTACATCCAAGCCGGAAAGGGTGTTCATAAAGTCAATGTTGCAGATGGCTCCTTGGTATGGTCCGCACTGGGCGACAGCGGTGACATCATGAGCAGCGGAGCTTTTTCCTCGCCAGTCATTCAAACGCTCAATGGCAAGCGTCAACTGATCGTTCAGTCCCGCACCAAGTTAGCCGGGATCGAATTGGAGACCGGGAAAGTCGATTGGTCCTACGAAGTCGCCGCGTTCCGAGGTATGAACGTGCTAACCCCCACGGTCTGGCAAGACGGCATCTTCACAAGCAGCTACGGTGGCCGATCCTTGCTGTTGGACGTTCCCAATAACGACTCCACCAAGGTTCGGTGGGAAAACAAACTGGAAGGCTATATGTCTTCACCTATTGTCATCGGGGACACTCTATATCTCCACCTAAGAAACAAAAGATTCGCATGCTTGGACCTCAAGTCCGGCAGCGAGCTATGGGTAACAAAACCTTTTGGCGAATACTGGAGCATGGTCTCTAATGGTTCCAAGATCCTTGCTCTGGACCAAAACGGAAAGCTTCGCCTGATCGCACACAATCCAGCTGAATTTCAGCTACTGTCAGAACGAAGGGTCAGCGAAGACGAAGCCTGGGCCCACGTTGCGGTGGCCAATGGGCAAGTGGTAATCCGCTCCCAGAAAAAGTTAGAGCTTTTTGATTGGAGCTAATCCAGCCACCACTCTTAACCAATTCTCATCTCGATCTGATTTCTATCTCGATCCGAATAAACAAACCATGAGCAATCTGAGCGAAACGCTAAGCAGCTACAAGTACTGGATCTTGGCTGCATTGGGCCTCGTGGTCTTGGCTCAGTTTGTGGGCCGAGAAGATAAACGCAAAATCGAGCCCTCGAACGAGGCTCTCTTTCAAACCGAAGTTGCGAGCGAATCGCGGCCCGTTTTGGTGAAGTTCGGTGCCACCTGGTGCGGTTATTGCAATCTGATGGATGAATCGCTCGAAGCTTACGAAAAGACCACTGCTGGCAAAATCAAAGTGGTTAAGGTCGATGTGGATTCGAATCCAGCTTTGGCGGGACACTACGGCGTTCGACCTATACCGCATTCTTTCCTCTTCTATCAAGGGAAAGTGCTGTCAGACCAGATTGGATATCTGGATGCGGCCGAACTTCAGTCGTGGGTCAACGACTCAACCAAGAACCTCTAGGAATTAGCTGGCATTGTCTGTTGCCGGCATCGATTGGCGAAATTTATCGCTTGTAACGAGAAAAAGCACCCTTTCAGCGAACTTTCAGGGCAGCCTGTGCCGATAAAGCCGGTGGTACTGGGAATTCCGTAGATGCTAAGCGTAGCAATCATGCGTGAAAGACCAGTTGTCCGATGGTTTCATGGCATGTCCGTGCCAACCAACAGGTGCCAAAAGCATCTGTTCCAAGGGGGGAATCATAGGATCATCACACGGTTGGTTCTGTGATCGCATATTTGCGTTGGAGAGATTTCAATGAAGTTGCTCAAGGGCTGGAAATTAAGAATACTGACCGGACTCGCACTCGCGACATTGGGCGGGCAATTGCAAGCTCAAATGAAGCCAGGAAGCATGGACCCGAGCCTGCTTAGCGGTCAAGGTCCGATGGGTCCTGCGTCTTATCGTATACCTGGCCCACCTCCAGGGATGATGCAAGATCCTTCCATGGACCCCTCGATGGGAATGCCTCCGATGGGCATGGATCCCATGGGCATGGATCCAAATCTCCCGATGGCAGGCTACGGTCCTGATGGGAGCGGCATGGAAGGAATGCCATGTGGACCGAACTGTGGCGGACCTGGCTGTGGTTGCGGTGGTGGCATGGAGTGCTCCGACATGTTCGGTCGCGACCGATGCGGATTCTGGGGAGGCATGCTTTCGAAACTCGGAGCCTGCCGCGGTAAACTTCGCCCCTACGGTGAAGGTGGTATCGCTACGCAGCGATGGTTCGATGTTTACGGCGAAGCGATGTTCCTGCGTCGTACAAGCGGCCTGAATAACTTCCTGACTTCGACACGTGGAACCGGGCTCGCTAACCCTGTGATGTCAACCAATCAGGTTGAGCTAGACGATACTGAGGCTGGTCTCAGCTTGCAGGCGAACTTCCAGACTGGACCTGGGTCCAATATCGAGCTCGTTTACTTCGGACTCAACAATTGGGACCAAAGAGCTAATGTTACTTCCGCTCAGCCTAACTTGTTTTCGTTCATCAGCAACTTCGGGACTCAGCCTGTCAACGGCTTCGACGATTCCGACCGATCTCTTGAGCATACGCTCCGATACCAATCGGGGTTGAACAATGGCGAGATCAATTTCCGACGACGATGGTCAGAGCCACATGGATTCATTCAGGGAAGCGGCTTGTTCGGCGTTCGCTACATGGACATCGATGAAACCGCGACTTTCACCGCTCGTGGTGAATTCGATGACACGTTCTTCGGCAACTCACCTCGATTCCTCGACTATACCACGATGACGCAGAACTCATTGGTTGGTTTCCAAGTGGGTGGTGATTTGTGGTACAACCTTTACCCCGGTGTAAAGCTGGGTATCGAAGGAAAAATCGGGGTCTACAACAATCGCGCTCATCAAGACACTCGAATTTTTGGCAACTCAATTCCAGACACCTTCAACGAGTCCGTTCTTGCGAACCGTGCAGCGTACATCACGCAAATCGCTCCGCAATTGTACTATCGCCTGAACTACTCGTGGGCAATCCGTAGCTCCTACCAAATCATGTTCATCGACAACGTTGCCTTGGCTCCAGAGAACTTCAACGGGGCTGGGCTGGCAGGCCTCGGTGTTAATCCGAACAGAGTACCTCGCATCAACAACGATGGCGAAATCACTCTTCAAGGCTTCACCATCGGTGCCGAATACATGTGGTAATCGCTTCAGCGAAAAGATCTGACCATCCAACGAACCTCTGGAGATTTCATTCTCCAGAGGTTTTTTTGTTTCTATATCGGTCGGTGTCACACGATTTCAAACGATCATGAAATCGAACTGTTCACGTCAAGCTCCCAGATCACTCTTATCGAATGGCTTGCAATAGGCTGCCATAATCATCGGTCCAAGGCTCGGCCGTTCGGCCTGCGGGTTGGGTTGTGGGCGCCCATGATGGCAATGGTCGCTTCGAATCGGGAAAGAGAATCACCCACCGCACATTCCCTGCGGATTCAACCAAGGCAGATCGTATTCCCAAAGCGCTCGCCGAAGCCAACACGATCGGTGCTAGGTCGAGATTGCGATTGGTAACGTGGATCGCAATCACCCCGTCTTCCACCACGCGCGATCGATACAGGCTCATTGCTTCCTGGGTGAGCAAGTGCATGGGCAACGCGTCGTTGGAGAATGCATCGGCCACCAAAATATCATACCGATCTGCCCCGTCAGAATTTTCTTTGGCTAACCAAGCACGCCCATCCCCCAGTCGAATCGATGTTTCGCCCTGGTGATGGCTCAAGTACCTAAATTCTTCTTCCGCGATGGTCACCACCGCGGGACTAATCTCGTAATAAACCATCCCATCTTCCTTGCGAGCAAACAACGATAGCGAGCCTGTTCCAAGACCAATGACCCCAATCCGCATTGGTCGCACGCGTTGCTGACGAATCCACTCAATCGCAAGCCCGACCCCGGAATCGCTTCGATAATAAAGCGTCTGCTCGATCGAAAGCTCACCTTCGATCGGTTGCAACCCGTGCTGAGTCCCACCGTGTAGCATCGCTCGCATCCCGGTTTTCGGATTCTCGACAACGCTAACTACCCCGAATCCATCGCGAACCTTGCGAACCACAATTTCATCCCCGCGAAAAGATGCATGAGCTCCCAGCAAAAGAATCAAGAAACAAGGCATCAAGACGACAGCGGGAAACGTGACGCGCCGAACCGAATCGTCGGACAGAATGCGATTCCAATTCATTTGCGTAAAACGAACCGCGATCAAGACTGCCCCCAACCCGATCCCAAGATGCAGCTCGTAATAATCATTCAAGACAATTGGTGCTAGGACCGCCGCAAACGCACTTCCCAACGCACCTCCAAATGCGATAGCCAAATAGAATGCTGTCATAAGATCTGCCGTAGGGCGCGATGCATAAAGTTGCGAATGACATATCAAGCAAGTGCACCCCACCACCAACAAATACCCCAGCAACTGAGTCAGATAACTGATCTCCAACCGCAGAAACAAAAGAGCACATGCGACCAAGCCCGCCAGGAAATAAATGGGGATTCCCACCCTGAATCTTCCAAACCACGTAACCCCAAACGCAAGGGACCAGGTCGCAAGATAAATGGCCAGCGGCAAAATCCAAAGCACCGGGACAATGGCACCGATTTGACTGATCTTACTAGTAACCGCGGCTAGCAAAATCGACGTGCACGCAGACCAAAGGCTCCACATCCAAAATGGATAGGAACCCGAATTCAGACTGGCTTGATCTAGCGGAGATGGATTCGCAGTATTGGTGGCGTTTCGTTCAAGACTCTGAGTCATCGTCCAGGTCGCGAACAAAAACAAAATTCCGAAAATGGAATAGCCTACTCTCCAGGCAAACAATTGGTTCGGAAGCGTCGTCCAAGGCTCAATCCCAAGTGGATACACCAAACAAGCGACCAACGAACCAAGATTGGATGCAATGTACCAGCGGTAGGAATTGCGGCTTGCACTGGATTTCGCGGTCCACGACGACACCAAAGGACTGGTGCTGGAAAGCAAAATAAACGGCAACCCTAGCGTTCGAAACAATTCGAGCGCGATCCACCCGAACGAGTCCGTGGCAGCGTCTTGAGCAAAATGAACATGGGTCGCTGCAATGCCGACCAAAGAAACAAGAAGCAACCCGCAATGCAAGTAGCGTTGCTGAGCGGGATTCAGAAACGTGGTAGCAAGATGCGCGTACACATAACCCAAAAGCAAACCGGTCTGAAAAAACAGCAAACAGCCGGTCCAAACATTTGGCCCACCTCCCAGTTTGGGAAGCAGCATTTTCCCAACCATCGGCTGAATCAAGAACACCAAAGCTGCACCTGCTCCGAACAAACAGAGCAGATGCAATTGAGAATAGAAGTTGGTCGATTTCGGCGAATTCATCCGCAGAGCCAATCCCTCGGAATGGAATCACTCAGAGGCAACCCACTCAGAGGAAACCCAATCGGAGGACCCACAGTCCATCGCCAAATCGTTTTCAATTTACTTCAGGGTGGTTAGATACTCGATCAAGTCCAAGAACTCGGACGGAGCAATCGTTGCACCCAAGTTTTCAGGCATGCTGCTCTGCTTGGCTACCTTACGTTCCTCGATATCTTCGATCTTAAGCGTTCGAGTCTTTCCTTCAGGCAATGCCAATGTAATCTCCGTTGCGGTTTCTTCTTTCACAAAACCGGCCAAGACTTCATCGTCCGTGGTTCGGATCAACTCCGTCAAATACTTCGGATCCATTTTGGCACTGGGCTCAACAATCGATTCGATCAAATCATGGCGATTCAAACGGCCCGCAACCAATGTCATTTCAGGGCCAAAAGCATAACCTTTGCCGGAAATCTGGTGACAGTTAGCGCAAACGCGTGAAAAGACAGCTTTGCCGTTCTCTGCATTCCCAGGAAGCTTCTCCAAGGCGGCATAGGCGTTGTTCCTAGCGACTTGCGTTCTGGCTTCTGGTGCTTCGAGAAGGATCTTGATCTGTCGCTCGGCGGCAATGCCTGGCCCCGAAGTTACCAAGTATTTCTCAATGGCTTCCAAACCCTTAGCGTTTTTCTTCGCTAGGGCTCCGCTTCGATAAAGAGGTTGCCAAGTTTGCTGAAGGGCTGCAATCGCGTGCTCATTCACGTAGCTGAGCCACTTGTCTTGTTCCGTCGCAGCAATTTCCATCACCGCATCGACAGATGCCTCGCTTGGAATAAAGCTAAGCCCTCGCGAGGCTTCGGCTCGAACGCGGGGATGCGCGTCCTTGGAAGCGGCGATCATCAAGTCGGCAGCATTAGGTATCAGTCTTTCTAGATCGGAAACAAAGTGAACGCCAGCCGATCGAGCACGAAAATCTTTCGCCGAAAGAACTTTCGCTAAAAGATCTTGGTCCACTGTATGATGCAATTGCAACACCCAAAGTGCTTCCGTAATCAATCGATCGTATTCAGCATCTTGCGTTGAAAGCTTAGATACCCAAGCCTTAACAGCTTGGACAACCTTATCGGCCGCTCGGTCGCTCAATTCGCGCCGAACGCGATATCGAGTCCGTGGTTCATACTCACGAAACTGCTCCAACAATTCGATTTCCGACTTGCCATATTGAGTCACTGGCTTCAAGAACGGTCGATCCTTGGCAACCAAGCGATAGATTCGTCCGCGAACGTGGTCACGATTCGGATCACGTTGCGAGTATTGCATGTGACCGATCAGAGCGTTGCACCAGTCGCCAAACCACAACGCTCCGTCGGGACCAATCTGAGGGTCAGCCGGGCGGAAGTTCTTGTCCTTGCTGCGAATCAAATCATTCGGTTTGCCATCTTTCTTGAGACGCTCACCCGCTAATCCAGCCTTGTCATCGCGAACATTGAACAAAGGAAGCCCGTTCATGTTGATCACGCAGGCATAGGTAAACTGACCTTGAACGCTGTCTGGCAGATGTCGCGAATACAAAAATTCGTTCCCGATGACAGGTCGCATTCCTTCATTGTCAAAAATAGGATCCAAGCCACGACGCGGACCGATCTGTGCACCGGAAAGTCCAGTTGCCCAATGTTGTTGAGCGGTCGTTCCGTCCCCAACAACGCCTTGTCCCCAAGGGTCAAAGGTCATGCACCAAGGATTGCCATAACCAGGAGTCGTAAAGCGTCGAAGTTCGAATGTTTTTGGATCCAGTTCAAATGCTCCTGCCGCACCGGACCAACGCTTTGGGCCCCAAGGTGTTTCAACGGTGGTGCTCATCGCAACACCTTCCAACATGTGTAGCAGTCCACCGTGCGAGAACTCGAAGGCACCAATCGTGTGGTGCGTGTCGTCGGTTCCCCAACCATCCAGAATTTCGACCACTTGGTCGGCTTTGTCGTCTCCGTCCGTGTCCTTCAGCCAAATCAAACGTGGCTGGTCCACCACCAATACTCCACCATCAAAGAAATCAAACCCAGTGGGGCAATGAAGCTTGTCGTAGAAGACTGTCGACTTGTCTGCTTCGCCATCGGAATTGGTGTCTTCCAAAATGACCAACTTGTCATCGGGACGCTTATCACCCGGACGCCATTGTGGATAAGTCGGCATGCATGCAACCCACAAGCGTCCGCGATTGTCGAAATTGATTTGAACTGGTTTTGCAATTTCAGGAAACTTGGTCTCCTCAGCAAACAACTTGATCTCCATTCCATCCGCGACTTCTGTTGCGGCGATGAACTCCGATGGGCTCAAGTACTTCAGTTCTTCGGGTTCTGAATAATCTTGGCGTGGATCACCAAACCGAGTCGGCGGAATCAGCAAGGCTTCCGTCACGGAATCATCGATGGGGGCTGGCGTTTTGCCTGCAACAAGATCCCAAATTGCGGCGTCACGCAAAGCGGCCATTGCACGAATTTTGAGATACTCGCGAGGGAACGTTTCATGGTCCCAAGTACGACGACCACCATAAACATACCAACCATTAAGCATCCGATAATCTTGAGCATGAACCCAGCTCTTGTCGTTCACCATGTCGCGAACTTTAGCAAACTGCGACGAGTTCACAGCCAGCGGTTTGCCAAACAAGGCTTCATCCAACAAGCTTCCCAAAAGCGCTTCTCCTTGGTTGACCAAAGCGAACCCTTTGAGTGTGTATTGGCATTTCGGTTCGGCATCGAACGCTTTCTTGGTCTTGGCGAAAACATCTACCACAGGAATGTTCTTCTGCTTGCCAATTTCGATGACCGCTTGGGAGTAAACAGCCAAGTTCTCATTCAGCTTTTCTGCGTTTGGCAGAAGCGGGTCGTTCGTGTTTTCGAATGCAATCGGAGTCACCAGAACGAACCGTACCTTGCTGCCGGTGTCGTCGCGTGTGTAGCGTTCTGAAAACTGCTGCAAGAAGGATTCGTACGCTCGCTTGAAGCTGTCTACATTTCCAGCCCCAGCATAGGATTCATTGGACCCGAAAAAGCAAATCACCGTGTCGGGCGAAAAGTTGTACAGGGGATCATCCAGCAAGTCGTAGTTACCAGGCCGTTGGCGGTTTCCTACTTCATCGGCAGGTCTTGCAAAATTGCGAACCAGAAGCTTTTTCTCTGGGTGCCTTAGATGAAGAAGCGTTTCGAAGTTGCCGTACAGATTCATTTTTTCGGCGGTCGAATTTCCTACCAGAGCGATCCGTTCCCCTTCAAAAAATTGCAACGGCAGAGTCGATGGTTTCTGCTCCGGGCGGGCCGGACGAGCAGGCATCTTCAGCAATTCTTTTCCTGGAACATCAGAATCTGCGGCAACCAGATTCGTTCCTGTCGGGGCAAGCCACCCCAAGCAAAGGACTACAAAAAGACGGGACAAAAGCCGAGTTTTTGGAAATGAAATCATGTTCGGTGGCTAGGAAGGTGGGAGGGGGGGATGGAAGGAACGGTGCTGCGTCAACAAGTGAAAACCTGGACGTGGTTCCAGCATAATTCGATGCTGGAACCGACGCACTCAAAATCTACCCGTCAAATCTACTGACAAAATCTATTCGTCCATAACATCGGTTTCGCGACTCTTGGAGAGTTCACCGACGGCATTCTCGTATTTTTTGGTCAGTTCTTGAATTTCTTCCTTGGTCTTATCGCGATCGTCTTCGCTGATAACTTTCTCTTTTTCCGCTGTGTCGACGGCTTTGTTTGCGTCGCGGCGGACGTTGCGGATCGACACGCGTGATTCTTCCGACAGTTCCTTAATCCGGGCTACCAGCTTCTTGCGGACATCGGTGCTCAAGGGTGGAATGTTGATTCGAATAATCCGACCGTCGTTTTGCGGATTCAGCCCCAATTCGCTGGCAACAATCGCCTTCTCAATGTCCTTGATCGTGCTTGGGTCGAACGGGCGAATCACCAACTGTTGTGGTTCCGGAGCACCCACGCTCGCCAGTTGCTTCAAGGGTGTTTGAGAACCATAAACAGTCACCTTCACCGAGTCGAGCAGGCCAGGGGTGGCGCGTCCGGTTCGGATACCAGCGAGGTTATTTTTAAGAACCCCAAGGGCTTTTTCCATGCGTTCTTCAGCGTCCATCAAGATTTCTTCGACAATCATAATTTGCTCCGAATTGAGAGAAGGGGGTGTTGCGAAATGGGAGAGAGGTAAACCTGAGGGCATCACGACGATGCCAAGACCATGCGATTGATGCTTAGGTAGCGTTGATCAAGATGCGTTCGCCAGAGGCACTTCGAGGACTGATTCGAGTGCCCACTTTTTGGCCGCTTACGGCTTTGACGATGTTGCCATCTTTCTTGAAATTGAAAATCAAGATGGGTAACTGATGAGTTCGGCACTGTGCAATCGCCGTGGAATCCATCACTTTTAGGTTTTTCTCCATGACCGTATCGTAATCCAATTCACGGTAAAGAATCGCATGAGGGTTCTTTTCTGGATCTTCGCTGTACACACCGTCCACACGAGTTGCCTTAAGCACAATATCGGCGTCCAATTCAAGACCGCGGTTGGCAGCAGCCGTATCGGTGGTGACGTACGGAGCTCCCGTGCCAGCAGCCAAAATCACGATTCGCCCTTTTTCCAAATGCCGAATGGCTCGGCGGCGAATAAAGGATTCCGCAACCCCATCCATCTTGATAGCCGACATGACCCGAGTCGCACAGCCAATGCTTTCCAAAGCATCTTGCATGGCCAGCGCGTTGATCACCGTCGCCAACATCCCCATGTAATGGGCGGTCGCTTCTTGAATCAGCTCTCCGCTGGAGCCCTTGAATTGTGCGCCGCGAAGGATGTTTCCCCCACCCACCACCAAGGCAATCTGACATCCAAGTTCGTGGGCTTGCTTGACTTGCTTGGCGATCACGGTCACCTCGTCCATGCTGATGCCGCGTTCGCCGGCATGAGCCAGACTCTCACCGCTCAACTTCAGAATGACTCGTTTGTATTGCGGCCGATGCTTTTCTGCGGATTCCTCTGGCATTGCGTCAGGACTTTATTTTTCGTGTGCGAAGTGACAATCGACTGCGAAGTGACAATCGACTGGGTCGAACCGCCTTTTTCCAAATTCGCCGGACCGACCGATGAATAATAACCGGAAATGCAAGTCGCCACGAGAAGGGTCTTGTCGATTATGGTCGGAAACGTGTAGGCTACGAGAATTGTCGTTTGCTTACCGCTATTCTCGTTTGGACGGAGTTTTGGGTCATGAAATTATTTGAGGGCAAGAAGGGATTGATTCTCGGGGTCGCCAACGATCGCTCCATCGCATGGGCTATCGCTCAAGAAATCATGGAACACGGCGGAGTTTGTGGTTTTTCGCACCTTCCCGATAAGCCCGAAGACGACAAAAAGAAGAATCGCATGCGAGTGTCGAAATGCACCTCCCAATACGAAAGCCAAACCGCTTTCCTCGAGCCGTTGGATGTTCAAGACGACGCACAAGTCGACGCGTTCATGAAAATGGCTGGTGAAAAGCTAGGAAATATTGACTTCTTGCTGCACTCCATCGCCTTCGCAGACCGTGATGATCTGTCTCGCGATACCGTCGAAACCAGCCGAGCTGGATTCAAGCTGGCGATGGACGTCAGCGTCTACAGCTTGATTTCGGTCACCAATGCAGCCCGGCCTTACTTGAATCCCGAAGCTTCCGTTCTCGCGATGACCTACTTCGGCGGCGAAAAGTGCGTACCGGGCTACAACGTCATGGGAATTTGCAAAGCAGCTTTGGACGCCACCATTCGTTACTTGGCATACGACATGGGTCCAAAGAACATTCGAGTCAACGCGGTCAGCGCCGGCCCACTGAAAACACTCGCAGGCGTTGCTGCCGGAGTCGGTGAAATGCAAGAATACTATGGCTTTGTTGCCCCGATGGGACGCTGCGTCACCCACGAAGAAGTGGGACGCTCCGGCGCCTACCTCCTCAGCAACTACAGCAATGGAATCACTGGCGAAATCCTACATGTGGATGCTGGGTACAACATCATGGGCAGCCCAGGACGACTGCTTTACGAATTCGCCAAGAAGTAATCTGGGTGATTTACGGGCGGTGACTCGAAATGCCCCTAATTCTTGCTTTTGAAACTTGGGCAAGGTAGTTCGCAATTTCCGGATTCACGGTTACACTTGGGCATAACTTTAGGGGACTCGTTGTTCCCCTAAAGCATGATTGCGGATTGTTTTCCTCGTGTTTTCGGATGCGTTCCAGCACCACTCGAATCCTTGAGCATCTATGGTTTGGCAGCGAGTTTGTATTATTGGAGTTGGGTTGCTCGGCGGCTCAATCGGTCTCGCATTGAAACGAAAGCGACTTGCCAAACAAGTCGTTGGGGTCGGCCGCAACATCGCTAAACTGGAAACCGCTATTCATCGCGGCGCAATCGACTTGGCCACCGACGATATCTTGGTGGGGGCCAAAGACGCCGACTTGGTGATTGCGTGCACGCCTGTTCAGTCCATCGTGGACTCGCTTTGCGTCGCTGCAAGCGTGGCCACCTCCAACGCCATCTTAACGGATGTTGGCAGCACCAAACAAAGCATCACGCGATCGGCTCTGGGTAGGCTTTCCCCCAAGCAATTCATTGGCAGCCACCCTATCGCGGGCGGACACCACAGCGGGGTCGAACACGCGGTCGGAACGCTCATCGACGGAGCCCTCGTGGTGATCACGCCGTCCGAAAACACCGACCCAGAATTAGTAGATCGAATGTCAGGTTTTTGGGAATCGATGGGAGCAAGAATTTGCATCCTTTCGCCCCAAGATCACGACGAAGCACTCGCCGTCGCTAGCCACCTGCCTCACATGGTCGCATCGGCCCTTGCTAACTCAACTCCACCCGAAATTCTCCAGTTTGTCGGCAAGGGATGGATGGATTCAACGCGTATCGCGGCCAGTAACTCGCAATTATGGCGACAGATCTTGGAAGAAAACCATGTGCCTGCCTTACAAGCGATGAAGAACTTTGCCACAATTTGCGATTCATGGGTCGAAGCTCTAGAAAAAGGAGACTTCGATCAGATCGAACAACTACTCAAAGCGGGAAAAGCAACACGTGAGGCTGTGGCAAGTAGACATTCATCCGGCTAACGGGCAACCGGATTCTCTCGGGCTCGCGGCAGTCAAGTCCGCAACCGAACTAGGTATCGCAAGCGATTTGGCAATGGAGGCGGCATACGGCTTTCTGTTGCAAGGGGATCTCGATGAGACGCAGGCGAATAAGATTGCCAATGAACTGTTGGCAGACCCTATCGCACAAAAATGTGTGACAGCGATCGTTGGGCAGCCAGCACTGAACGCTCCTCGTTCGTTCTCATCCAACGACTGCACCTTGATCTATGCGATGCCCAAAGCCGGGGTCATGGACCCCGTAGCCCAAAGCACGTTGAACATGTTGCTTGGACTAAAGTATCCAGTGGAAGAGGTACGTACATTCCGCAAGTATTGGGTTCGCAGCGCACAAGGCGCCCCTGAAAAATCAGTGGTCCAGCGACTCTGCCAAAAGATTCTCGCCAATGACTCGATCGAACAAGTTAATGTCGGGCCGCTTCAGATGGAGCAACTCGCGGTCGGTGCCCCTTATCAATTTCAATTGGTAATGGTTCCCATTTGCGATCTCGATGAAGACGCATTGATGGTTCTCAGCAAAAGCGGACAGCTTTATCTTTCCATAGCTGAAATGCGAACCGTTCAAGATCATTTCCGCGAGCAAGGTCGCGAGCCTACCGATATCGAATTGGAAACGATAGCACAGACCTGGAGCGAACATTGCAGCCATAAAACGCTCGGCGGAAAAATCGAGTACCAAGATGAAAACGGTACTCGCAATTTCAAGAGCATGCTGAAGGAAACCATCTTTGCAGCCACCGTGAAAATTCGTGAAATGCTTGGGGCTGAGGATTGGTGCGTCAGCGTTTTCAAAGACAACGCCGGAGTTGTCCAATTCGATGACGAAGATCACGTCGTCTTCAAGGTCGAAACTCATAACCATCCCTCCGCCATCGAGCCTTACGGTGGGGCCAACACCGGCCTAGGCGGGGTGATTCGCGATCCACTAGGTACAGGCTTGGGGGCAAAGCCGGTTTGCAGCACCGACGTCTTTTGCTTCGCCTCTCCGAATTATCCACCTAACGATCTTCCCCCAGGGGTTCTTCACCCACGACGCGTGATGTCGGGCGTTGTCTCCGGAGTGCGCGACTACGGCAACCGAATGGGCATTCCAACGGTCAATGGTGCGGTATACTTCGATGACCGATACCTGGGTAACCCCTTGGTCTATTGTGGAAACGTTGGCATCCTTCCCAAAGACAAAGTGGAAAAGAGCGCGAATCCAGGCGATCTGATTGTCGCGATCGGTGGAAGAACCGGCCGCGATGGCATTCACGGGGCTACCTTCAGCAGCGTCGAACTGACCCACGAAAGCGAAGCCATCTCCGGCGGCTCCGTTCAGATCGGAAACGCCATCACCGAGAAAATGGTGCTGGATGTTCTCTTGCAAGCCCGTGACCAAGGACTCTACTCCGCCGTCACCGACTGTGGTGCTGGCGGTTTCAGCAGCGCCGTAGGTGAAATGGGAGAATCCATCGGTGCCGAAGTTTGGCTCGATCAAGCTCCTCTCAAATACGATGGCCTGAACTACACCGAGATTTGGATCAGCGAAGCGCAAGAACGGATGGTCATGGCCGTACCACCTGACAAGCTGGACCGATTGAAGGCTCTGTGCAACGGTGAAGATGTCGAAGTGGCTGTCTTGGGCAAGTTCACTCCGACCGGATTGCTGCGGTTGATGTACCAAGGAATCGAAGTCGGCTGCGTCAGCATGGAATTTTTGCATCAAGGTCGACCACCTGTGGTCCGCCAAGCAGTCTACAAGCCAACACCAGAGACCACCTGTGAGCTCGGAAAACTGGATCGAGCAGCCATCGAAGGAACTCTTCTAAAGATCTTGGCCCACCCAACGGTTGCCAGCAAACACTGGGTTATCCGACAGTACGATCACGAAGTACAAGCGGGCAGCGTGGTGAAACCCCTCGTGGGCCCGTCGACGAACGGACCAAGCGACGCCGCCGTCGTTCGGCCTAAACTGAGAAGCAACCGTGGACTCGTTCTGTCCTGCGGCATGAATCCTCGATTGGGTGATTACGATCCGTACCATATGGCCACCTCCGCCATCGACGAAGCCGTTCGAAACGCAGTCTGTGTAGGAGCCGACCCGAAACGGATCGCCATCTTGGATAACTTCTGTTGGGGCAATACCGAAAAACCAGAAACGCTTGGAACTCTAGTTCGAGCATCGATCGGTTGCCATGACTTAGCGGTCGAGTGGAAGACTCCGTTCATCAGCGGCAAAGATAGCTTGAACAACGAATTTACTTGGTTCAATGCAGACGGTGGGAAACAAACGATCGCGATCCCATGCTCTTTGCTGATCAGCGCTATGGGGCAAATCGATGATTGCTCCAAAGCGATCACCATGGATCTCAAGCGTCCTGGCAATCTTATCTATTTGGTAGGAGTGACACGCGATGAATTGGCTGGCTCCTATGCCGCCATGGTGCTTGGGAAAACCGGCGGGAAAATCCCTAAGGTGGATGCTGCCCTTGCAATGCGAAGCTACCAAGCTTTGCACCAAGCCATCCAACATCGCCAAGTCGTGTCATGTCATGATTTGAGCGAAGGTGGCCTAGCCGTTTCGCTATCGGAAATGGCATTCGCAGGGGAGCTTGGCGTCTCCATCGATATTTCCAGCATGCGTCAAGCAAGCTTTATCGATGTCGAGGTCGCTCTGTTCTCAGAATCCAACAGCCGAATCCTTTGCGAAGTCAACGCAAAAGAGGCGACCGCCTTCGAACGAACCATGCAAGACTTGCCCTGCTTCAAGCTTGGCGTAGTTGCAACACACGACCGAGTTGCGGTTCAATGTGATGGCGAAACCATTCTCGATATGACATGGGCATCGCTTCGAGACACTTGGCTCGCCCCGTTGGATTGGGAGTAAAAGACAACACAAAGGTACACCATGACGACCCCTGCCCCCAATCAATCGCAACCCCTTGAGGCTGTCGCAGTATCGATGACTCCGCTTCAGCGGTTCGACGAGTATCTGCAATCCAAAGGGCTTCGAAATACCGAGCAACGCAAGTTCTTGATAGAACAAGTGTTTAATCGGCACGAACATTTTGATGCCGATCAACTCATCGATCAACTGCCTGCCAAAGGCCAGGCGAACTACGTCTCTCGCCCAACCGTGTACCGAACGCTTCGAGAATTTGTTGACGCAGGGCTACTCAATCGGTTCGAATTGGACGGACGCAGCGTCTACGAACACGATTATGGCTACCCCGAACACGACCATCTTTATTGCACCAAATGCAGAAAGCTGATCGAGTTTACGAGCGAGGAAATATTGCAGCTTCGCGAGACCGTCGCGAAACGACATCGATTCCGCGTTCGAGACCACCGGTTTATCATCCATGGCGTTTGTGACGAATGCACCAAACTCCGGAACCGCGATCGAAAACAAGACCGCGTTTGATCGGCCTGCCTAACACTTCGCCGTCTTGCGCTTCTTTCCTATCGAACCGCGCTGTCGAACCTTTTCAATGTATTCGGGAGCGTATGGTGTCTTGCAATCGTTATCTCCCAAGTCTGCCGTAACCGGTCCGATGGACTTACCCACCTTGATGGCCATTTCGGTCAGCGAGACGACATACGAACCCACCGAGATGACAAACGCGTTCATCTGATAACGTACCGCATCCGGTTGCTCATGGATCGAACTCTCAACTCGCTCCATCAACTTTTCTAGCTCTGCCAAATCAAGTTGCTCGTCGGCGACAACAGATACGATGCTCCCTAACGTCGCCCAACCTGCAACCTTCGTAAGCTCCTTCTTGGAATCAATCCACGAAAGACTCAGCTCCCATCCATGCGGGCTGCCCGCGGCAACCCATGCCACCGTCCATCCGCAGAGCGGCCTGCAGTAAGCCTTCGCCAACCAATCTTTTAGGTTTTTCTTGGTCATCTTCGCGTCGTCGGCAATCAAGCCCGCCAAATACATCGCGTCATAAATGCCCGTCTCGTAAAGATCCAACGCAAGTTGATAATCTTTCTTGACTCGCTTGACGATCTTTTGAAGATCTCCAATCTTGACGCCATAACAAGGCTCGGCCACGCCATGCTTCAGAATAACACGCTTGTAGCTTTCGCTTCCGAGCGGCTTGATTTCGTCCAGGATCGCTTGAGCATTCATCTTGGTGTGGCTTTCTCTCAAAAGGACTTGTACAAGGTGCACAGCAGTAACAACGTGGCCAGTCGATGAAGGAACTCAGTTACGGAACTGCTCATGGCAACGAATGCAATTATCTTCCATCCGGGTCAATAAGCTGGAAGACTTTGCTCCCGAATCGGCGGTGACCTGCCCGTCGTACGCTCGCCGTAGCTCACTTTCTAACCTACCACTTAATAGCACACTCTCATTGAGAAGCTGCTGAAATTCTTTACCCAGGGTCTGCGAGTCTTCTAAACGCCCCAGTTCAACCATGTGTTCTTTTAGCATCAGCGCGTCCGTCGCGCTCTTGTCCCACTTGGGCCAATTTTCCTTCTTGGCAGCGACCAATTCGCTCATGGCCAGATCAATTGAAACCATCATTTCGGCCATCGGCGGGACTGGCGAAATCTCTTGAAAGTCTAGCTTCATGGAATCCAAAATCGAATCGGCCACAGGTTGCGACTGGCGTACCGATTCGAAAAGCCCGCGAAACCCTGGATTCGTTCCTGCAAGCTTCAAGGTCTCCAATGCCTGCTCCGGAGTGATCAACCCCAACGTTCTGCACGCGGCCGCGACAGCTGCCGGACTACGGTGCTTCCCGTGATGGCAATGGACGTAAATGGGTTTGGGCAAATCGCGAATGGCTTTCGCCAACTCCACGACACGGTCTGGTGGGATCCCATCGTATCCATTAGGCAAATGCACATAACGCATCCCAAACTTCTTTGCCATCGCAACGTCCGGCCGCATCCCGTCCACGCTAAGGATCGTCTTCACCCCAAGCGCTTGCAGCTCCGCAAAACTAGCTTCTTGTTCGGGCAGTGCGCCCGAAATAATCTCGGGCTGCACCTGAATCGCATTCGACAAATGTTTTGTGTCCAATTTGCGCGCTATCTCAGCTCCCTGCTGGACACCCAAGCCAGCAGAACAGATCGCGTACAAACCCAAAATGGCAACCCAACCGACTAAGCGTGCATTCATGCTTCAGACCAACTATCGATGGTTTTCATCAGCCGGTCCGCATTGACAAACACTTCGGCTTGCCATCCCGCTGCGGCTGCTGCAGCGACATTTTCTGCACGATCGTCGGTAAAAAAGATCTTTTCGGCGCTCGTTGCACTCAGCCGCTGAGCTTCTGCATAGATATGCCAATCGGGCTTCATGCACTTGACTTCATAAGACAGAATGATCGGATCGAACCAACCCATCACCTGGGGATAGGCTAGTTCCCTAATCCAATTCCAATGAGCCTCGCACGTATTGGACAAAAGCCCCATGGGAATTCCGAGTTCCTTCACGCGTTGTAGAACAGGAAGGATCTGCGCGTTAGGCACAAACATATCGGCAGCAGCATGAAGCATGTCCGAAATATCTAAGTCGCGTCCGATCGCATCGGAAATCCGCTGGACAAAAGTCACACTGCTGATGCGCCCTGTTTCATACTCAATATGCAACGGTGTTTCCATGACGATCGCATGCATTTGGCTGGCGGATATTCCGGCAACTTGAGCCATCTTTCGCATTGAAAGATGATGATCGAAGTAGAGAAGCACATTGCCAAGATCGAAGTAAAAGAAATCGGGTCGCATAGGTTCCTGTGCCAGTGAGATAAAAATTGACTGAGAAATTGACTAGGAAATTGAATGGAGGAAAAGTATCCACAGTTCAAATTGTACCCTTGCCCCTTCGCCCTTACATCCTCCCAGAACGACAAGTTTCTAAAACGTGTTGATAGAGGTTTTCGTATTTCTTCATCTGAATTTCCAGACAAAACTCGGTTTCAGCCCGAGCGCGATTGAAATGGCACAGACGGGTTCGAAGGTCTGAATCGTTCGCAACATGAACGACTTGGTCGAGCCAGCGGTCCCAGTCGCCCGCTTCGACTGCTTGCGTTTCTTGAGAATCACCTAGCAAATCGCAGACCCCTTCAACCCTGGTCGTCACGACTGGCAACCCCTCTGCCATCGCCTCAAGGACAACATTGGGCATCCCTTCATACCGAGTCGGCAACAGAAGCACTTCCGATCGCCCCATCCAGGCTCGTATGGAGTCGCTTTGGCCAAGCACCTTCATGCGACCCGCGACTTCAGGCAACTTCGATGTCGCATCGGCTCGTGCGCGAAGCGGACCATCCCCCAGAAGAACCAACTGGTGACTAGGCAGCTTCGCCAAAAGCTCCGGCGCTCGAGCAAGCAGTTCATCAACTCCTTTTTGTACCGTTAGCCTCCCCACAAACAGCAGGAGCCTAGCATCTTCAGCAAGCCCGAATTGCGAAGGGTTGACGGCGGAAGGTTGCGTCGCGATCTCAATGCCATTCGGGATGACTTCCAATTTGGATGGCAAAACCCGCTCGGCCGAGATGCACCATTGCTTCACGGCATTGCTAACGCAAACGACTTTCGCCATACGCCGCGCGGCCCATCCCCCCAAAGCATGCCTGTTTCGATTCGGCTCAGCCACCCGTGCGCCCCCCACGACCGGAATCCCAAACGATGGAACGATCCAGGCGGAAAGAACATTCGCATGCCACAAAAAGGACTGAACCAGTTCCGGCGGGTCAGATCGCAACAGCTTGCGAAACCGTCGTGCAACCTTGGGTAACATCCACCATCGCTGAGCGTCCAAAAAGTGAGTTTCAATGGCCCGTTGTTCCAGCAAATTGAGAAGAGCAGCCTTAGGGGAAGCCGGACGAGGCCCAAATGCAATCACTCGAACTCGATGCCCGCGCGATTGAAGGAAGCAAGCCAACGAAACGCAACATCGCTCGGCCCCGCCCGTGTCCAGTTCGGTAATGACTAGATCAATTCGCATAGTGCATGCATTTCATTGGCAATCGACATCTCCTTGAAAACCCAGATTGTGCCACTTCTGCAAATCCTGTATTCACTCGAAACATCGAGGGGAAACACGTAAGCATGGAGGCTTGTGGATGATCGAACCTAAACAACTCTTGGAATACGCACAGCATCCCGAGCTGGCTCTTCAAAATCTACCCGAATTGTTCGCATTATTGGATAGCGACGACGAAACGTTGCAAAACTACGCCACCGAAGCCCTAGAGAACTGCGGTCCGCCAAGACCCCAGGACCATCAAAGCCTGCAGCAACGTCTTCGATCGGAAAATGCTACGGAAGTTTATTGGTCCAGCACTCTTCTGGGGCGTGCCAAAGAGCAGATGGAAAAACCAGAGCAAGTCGCTTCGGTCCAGCAGGCTTTAGGAGCCGTTATTCAGCGAGATTCTTTAGATGTTTCAGCGCGCGAACGTGCCGCATGGGCAATCCACGAACTTGGCCCCGCAGACGCGGATCTGAAAAACCAACTTCAAAAACTAATTCCCCAAGCCGCCCCTCGCTTGAAACGACTTCTCGAAGCCATTTAGTACCTACCAGATCGAATTCATCCATCTGGATGGACCCCACGCAAGGAGGCGAGGGATATGATGCGTTTACGCAAACAAAACTGGATAGCCCCATCATTCATTTCGGTCGCTCTTGTTGCGATTGCGTTGACGTTCTCTGGGTGCGAACCCGGTGCTCCCGGTGACTTCGCTTCAACGGAATCGCCAACCGGTGCACCCGTCTCAACACGTGCACCAAACAATACAAGCCGATCGCAAAGTCTACCCCCACGAACCAATCAGACCATTCTGATCGCTAGCTTCAATATCCAAGCGTTCGGCGAATCCAAAATGAACGACCCTTGGGTGATGGAACGCATTGTTGCTATCCTTCGCGAATTCGACATCGTCGCGATTCAAGAGGTACGTGCCAAGGATCAGACTCTGATGACGCGATTGATGCAGCTCGTCAATGCTCAAGGTGCACGATACGACTATCTACTTGGGCCTCGGCTTGGTCGGACGGTCTCCAAAGAACAGTATGCTTACGTGTACGACACCAATAAAGTCATCACCAGCCCGGACGCGTCCTACACCATCCAAGATGAAAAAGATCTGCTTCATCGAGAACCGTTGGTGGCACGATTTGTCACAAAAGTTCCGCCCGACGTAAGACCCTTTTCATTCTCGCTGGTGAACATGCACACCGATCCCGATGAAGTGAAGTACGAAATGCCTGTCATGCATGAGGTCCTAAAAAGCATCCGCGAATTCGAATATGTTTATGCTCAAGAGGACGACGTACTGCTGATGGGGGACTTGAATGCAAGCCCACGCCAGTTCGGACCGCTCGCTCAAGTTCCTGGACTCTATTGGATCATCGACCAAGAGCCCACGAATACCATTCGAAAAAGCGTTTACGACAACATCATCTTCGACCGCGGGCTTACTAACGAGTACACCGGACGTTCCGGAGTTCTTGACATGACGCAGATGTTTGGCTGCAAAACCGAAGAAGCTTTGAAGATCTCCGACCACCTACCGATCTGGGCCGAGTTTGTCACCGTCGAACAAGTACCCGGCGTCACGGCTCAATTCTTTGGACAAGCAGGTTCAGGTTCTGTTCGCTAGACAGCAAGCGGCGCTGTAACAGTGTAGAGCAGTTGTCCTCAACTGCTCAGAACTGCCAACCAGGCATCCTTCTCGACTAAACCAGACCAAAGCAAAACGCTTCCATTGCGATTGTCGATTCTTGAGTCGCACGTGAAGTGCCGCCAACGGTGAACTTGAGATGGGGAACCGCTGCAAGCTTCATGAACAGTTGAGGACAACTGTTCGACATTGTAGAGCATTTGTCCTTAACTGCTCAGAACTGCCAACCAGGCTTCTTTCCCAACGAAACCAAACTAAAACGATAAAGTTTCCATCGTGATTTTCGCTCGAATATCGCAAACGAGTTCATCGGAATACTCGAATTCTCGCGCACTCGCTCGAAAATGGCAGAAGATACACCCTATCAAGCTCACCCGCGGTTCAGTGGAAACTACCTGAACCTGCGGGTTGGTTTTGCCCTAGACTTGGCTTAGGAATCTGCTTCGACTTCCTCTTCTTCCACTTCCGCATCTTCTGGCTTTCCTTCCGGCCCGGAATATCCGCCTGCTGCGATGATCGCTTCGCGAATTTCGTTAGCGACTTGCTTGTTTTCAACCAGATAGTTCCTAGCCTTTTCTTTGCCCTGGCCGATGTAGGTCTCGCCGTACTTGAACCAAGCGCCACTTCGATTGATGATCTTATGAGCCGTGCCCAAGTCCAACAAATCGCCTTCGAAGCTAATGCCACAGGTGTGCATCATGTCGAACTCGGCCACTCGGAACGGAGGCGCGACCTTGTTCTTGACGATCTTTGTCTTGACGCGTTGCCCGACGATATCTTCGCCGTCTTTCAATTGCCCGATCCGTCGAACATCGATTCGGCAAGAAGCATAAAACTTCAAAGCTCGCCCACCAGGAGTTGTCTCTGGCGAGCCGTACGACATTCCACCAATCTTGTCCCGAATCTGGTTGATGAAGATGACGGATGTCTTGCTCTTGGCAATCGCTCCTGTCAACTTTCGCATCGATTGACTCATCAATCGCGCTTGGAGACCAATGTGAGTGTCGCCAATCTCCCCTTCCAATTCCTGCTTGGGAACAAGTGCAGCCACCGAGTCAATCACGATGACATCCACCGCATTGCTCTTCACAAGCATCTCAGTAATCTGCATCGCTTCTTCGCCGCTACTGGGTTGACTCACCAAAAGCGAATGCAATTCCACCCCTAACTTTTTCCCCCAGCTTGGATCGAAAGCGTGTTCCGCATCGATGATCGCTGCGATTCCGCCAGCTTTTTGAGCTTGGGCACAAATATGCAATGCAATGGTGGTTTTACCGCTGGATTCCGGGCCAAAAATCTCAATGATTCGCCCGCGTGGAACCCCCATGCCACCCAAGGCCATATCCAGCGAAAGCGATCCGGTGCTGATACCTTCGATCTTCAATTGAGCTTCGCCGCCAAGAGGCATGATCGAACCTTCGCCAAACTGCTTCTCAATCTGCTGAAGCGTTGTTTTCAGCCCTGGTTCTCGTTTCAAAATATTCTCGAGACCGGTTATCCGCTCGGCTGGCGGGGCGTTCTTATCTACCTTTTTCTTGCCTGTTGACTTGCTGGATGATGCTGCCATTCCGAAAATTCCCTTTTGCTGAATAAAGCTGAAAGATGCTGGTTCTAAAGAAACATATTGGTTGACTTGCAGAAGTTTGAATTCAACAACTACGATGCTAACGCATTCCGGTGCCGGCTACAACAATGCTCGCCAATTCGATACCTAAGTTTTCGACACAGCCGGGACACGTTTGGTCACTCCCCCTAGAGAATCTTTGAAACCCCAGAAAATCTCAGAAACAGCCATTTGCCAGCATTCATGTCGGGGTTGCTGCAACAGCCTCCTGTCTGTTACCCTGAGAAGTTGTCCAAATTGCTGGCGGCATCTTTGCGAAGACGGCCAGCCTTCGATGGAAAACGAATGGACTGAAACTCGACAAGCCACTGAAACTCGACTAGCCAAGGACGGCTTTTACATGAATATGCGACTTCCATCACGGCGGAATGGAGCAAACGCAACAGCCAAGCGGCGACGTTTGGCGCGTGGGGCGGACATTCTGACCCAAGCTGCGAATTCCATCCAAGCACTCGCGGAATCAATCGATGAAGATTTCTTGGTTGCGGTCGATAAACTCCTTGCGATGCAAGGGTGCTTGATTGTGTGTGGAATCGGCAAGGCAGGTCTGATCGGAAAAAAACTGGCCGCAACCTTTGCCTCGACCGGCACTCGAGCTCATTTTCTGCACCCATCGGAAGCGGTTCATGGCGACCTAGGATGCGTCGGCCCCTTAGATGTAGTCTTGATGTTGTCCAACAGCGGAGCGACCGAAGAAATTGTTCGAATTCTGCCCTTCATGATCCGAAAGTCCGCGGGCGTGATTGCGATCACTAGCGGCGCCAATAGCCCTTTGGCACGGCAGGCGGACATCGCTCTGATTTTGCCCCCATGCCGCGAAGCCTGCTTGCATAATCTTGCCCCCAGCACCAGCACAACCGCCATGATGGCCATTGGTGACGCGCTCGCCTTGGTCGTTAGCGAGGCTCGAGGTTTCGGTGTTGAAGAGTTTGCGGAATTGCACCCAGGTGGCTCGCTTGGCAAACGCCTGGCCTCCGTAGATGAAGTGATGCGTTCGGTTCAAGAGTGTCGAATCGCTTCCAGCAAAGTCTCCATTCGTGCGATGTTGGTCGATGCCGCGAAGCCTGGCAGAAGATCCGGAGCTACCATGCTGGTGGACGATCAGCAACGTCTCGAGGGCATCTTCACCGACAGCGATCTCGCACGATTGTTGGAACAACGTCGTGATTGCGATTTGGACACCTGCGTCGCAGACTTGATGACCAAGAGCTTCTCAGCGATCCAGTCAGGAGCTCGACTCACGGATGCCATCGATATCATGGTGCAACGCAAAATTAGCGAACTGCCTGTGGTGGATGCAGAGGACCATCCGATCGGGCTCATCGATATCACCGACGTGTTAGGACTGGACCATGATCTAACGAGCGATGCCACCTGTCGCCCGTCAAGCAATCTCGCCCCGTCCACCAAGAACGATTGGCCCAGCGGCCCTTCGTCACTGAGGCTTTTTGGCTCTGACGCCTTTCGAGAGGAATCCTAATGGCTCCGCGCGATACCGAGATTGCAAAACCCATTCGATTGATCCTGTCGGATGTGGATGGGGTTCTGACCGATGGAAACATCACCATCGATAATGCGGGTGTCGAGAGCAAGTCGTTTTACGTCCGTGACGGGCATGCCATCAAGTTATGGTGCAAAGCCGGTTTCCAATTCGGTCTATTAACCGCCCGCAATTCGCAAATCGTAAAATTGCGAGCAGCCGAACTAGGAATCACTTTGGTCCGGCAAGGCTTTCAAGAGAAACTACCAGCCGCTCGCGAGATGATCCAGCAAGCTGGCGTCGAAATGCACGAGGTGTGCTACATCGGCGACGATCTTCCGGACATGCCTGTCATGCACGAAGTGGGCTTGAGCGCAACCGTCGCAGACGGTGCACCTGAAGTGAAACATGCTGCCAAATGGACCATGAATGCCAACGGTGGACGCGGCGCAGTTCGTGAACTGATTGAACGATTGCTCAAAGCAAAAGGTCGATGGGAGGACTTCGTACCCAATCGATTCTCATAATGTTTCTTCGTGATTATCTTCGCATACTTGTTCCCTTGCTTGTTGTGTTCGGTGCGTACCTGGGCATCGCTGTCCCATTTCTTGAACCCGTAGCATCCGAACAAAAAAGAGCGGTCGCAAACGCTTCTGCTCCGATCCATCGCACGGAATGGTGGGAAGAACTTTTTCCAGAAGGGGATTGGCAACGTTCCTCGCCCCGTATTGTGAAGACGGAAAACGCTATTCTCTTATTTCAGTCACGCGAACAAAAAACGAAGACACGTTGGCATTTCAAACCGCTGACAATCATCATCCCTCAAGGGGACGCCGAATCGACGAAGCGAGCGATCGTGATCAAGAACTCGAACGGTGCAGAAATCGAATTCAAGTCAGAAGTCGAGTGGAGCAAAGACCTTCCCCCCGTCGAGACGGGACAATTGATGGGAGCCATCACCATCAACTCGCCTCCCAGCGAACCGGGTAAGAACGATGGTATGTCGATTGAAACCAGAGACGTTCGTATCAACAAACGGCAGATATGGACGGACCAAGCCATCGATATGAAACTGGGTAATTCCCGCATCGAAGGGCGCATGCTTGCGATTTATCTGGACAAGGATCTACTAACCTCCGACGAATCTAATAAGGAACGGCATACGCCCTTCAATGGCCTGGATTACCTGGATCTATTCTATGTGGATCGCGTTAGGATAGAACTGGATCCAGGTGGACTTTGGCCAAGTGAAAAGATACCAGACATTCGGTCGCGACCCGCGTATGCAACTCTCAAATGCAAGGGATCGTTTAAGTTCGAATTTCATCAATCACAAGCCATCCTGCAAAACGGTGTCCACATGGAGCACCTTGTTCAGGGACTTCCCCCGGATACATTTGATTGCCACGAACTGCGTCTGAACGTAGGGTGGGACGGTTCCCCAAACACCAAGACCCAAGCAAGCTCCTTGCAATCAAGTACTTCCAATTGGAAGGTCGAACGACTGGAGGCCTTCGGAGCCTCGCGAGCCGACTCCAAAGATCATTCGGGTTGGCTAAAACTGATTGCACCTGGAATGCAAGCCGAAGCCTTCGGGCAACATCTCGTGATGGATATGATCAATGGCATGATCACGCTCAGCAACAAACTGCCAGGCGTGATGGCACGCGAACCATCCCCTGTTTATCTGCGCCGCGAGTCCATTCAAGTTTGGTCGCCCGAAGTTCAGTATCTGAATCCAGACGCGATCGCAAACGCCATCGCATCACCCACCAACGGATCGAATCCTGCGCTGCCTAACGTCGCGAAAACACCTCGTTTGGGTGCGATTCAAGCGTCAGGTGCCGGAGTGGCTCAAATGGAGAGCCAAGGAGAATCCTGGAAGTTGTCTTGGGGGAAACGTCTGCTCGTTCGACCCGATGCAGACAAAGATCTCCTGATTATCGAGGGAAGTGCCAACGTCAGCAATCCAGCTCAAGGTCGGTTCATCGCGGAACAGCTTTACCTTTGGATGACACCTACTTCCCCCCAACGAGCGGCCGAACTCGCATCGCTGTATCCGTCCGGAAACGTGCCTCAATTGCTGCCGGACCGCATGAGCGCAGAAGGGGATGTTGTTGTTAATTCACCGCAACTGCGGGCTCAAGTTCAAACCCTGCAAGTTTGGTTCTCTTTTCCTTCGCCGATTCAGGCTTCCACCATTGCGACCGCGCCTCTGTCGGGGGCGTCATTATCGAGTGCGCCTTCGGGCAAAACGAACTCGCTCGCATTGGGCTCACCTGCGGGGCCAGGGCCAAGCCCGCTTTTGCAGCCCACCCTTCCCACCACCCAGCTCAACCCAAACGTGCGCAATAACGCTGCTCCGAAACAACCCGTGTCACCCATGAATGTTACCGCCAACTTCCTTCGAGCTCGTGTGATCACGACGGCTAGTGGAACGTTGATCGATGACTTAAACCTGGAAGGGAACTTCACCCTGACTAAAGATCAAGTTTCCGTCGATTCGCCTTGGCCTTTTACCGCCACCGGTGACCGTTTGCAATTGAAACAAAATCAAAAAGAAACAACGGACATTACCATTGTCGGCCAACCTGGCAAAGATGCCAAGGTTGCAATCGGTACGGGATGGATCGTTGCTCCAGAATTAAAGTTGTTGCAAAGCGAAAATCATTTTTGGATCGATCATCCCGGCGAATTGGTCATTCCAGTTGAAGTGATGGAGCGGTCTAACTCCGCGAACCTTTCGGTAGCCACAGGCACCTCCCTGATTAGCAATCCAACGACCCAACGGCCGTCCGGTACCCTGGGCATCTACACCCCAGGATCAGTGCCTAACTTAGCCTCGCCGAACCAGACTCAGAACGACAAAATGAAATGGAAAGAACCACCTCGCATTCGATGGGGACAACGCATGACCTTCGATGGGCGAACCGCTCGATTCGGCGGTGGAGTGACCATTGATAGTCGATTGGAAACGGACCCCTCAACACTGTGGCATATCTCCGCTCGCTCCGACACCATGGTCATCGACATGGACCAGCCCGTCCCGCTGCGCAGTGAAGGGGTCGAGACGTCGAATACCAAACCACAGGTTTCAACCATTCGGTTGGAAGGCAACGTGGATCTTCGCACGGTCCAAACCGATCACAAGTTAAACCGACGTTCGCTAGAGCAATTGAAGTTACCTCAATTGGATTTTATGGTGCCAAGCCAAACTTGGATCGGCTATGGACCAGGTGAACTTTGGAGCCGACGAATCGGTGCCAACCCCATGCAAGCTAGCCTTCCTGGATCCAATGATCCACGTAGCATGCCTCAAGACGTCCGAGAAGAAGATCGACTTCAGTGCATCCACTTGACATTTATGGGACGCATGGAAGGGGCTCTTCAGACGCGGATGGCTACCTTCTACGATCGCATTGATTCGTTGATCGGACCTATTCGCGATTGGGACGATGAAGTCAATGTGCATCGCAGCGGTGAAACCTTGGGACCCAACCAAAGCCGGTTGATTTCCGACCAGTTATCTTTGTTCGACGCGTCGAGCCTAAGCTGGAACCAAAGCGCGCAGAACGGGTCGGCCGGGCCGAACGCTTCTGCATGGGAAGTCGTCGCTCAAAGCCGCGTTTCTATGTCTTCAAGAACCGATCGAGGAGACTTGACGATCGAGGCAGACCGCCTCGGTTACTCGGCAGCCAAAGACACGGTTCGAATCGACCGCTCCCCTCGCCAAGCGGCCGTGATAAGACAAGTTCTGAACGATGGCAACGCACCGCTGGAGATGCATGTTAGCACCGCTTCGCTCAAACTGAAAACCAACGAAATCGATATTCAAATGACGAAGTTCGAAGGTGGATTGCCAGCCAACTTCCAAACCGCAGGACAAACGCCTGGCGGCTCAGCGCCACCGGGCCCCATGACGGTTCAACCGCCTCGCTCTTCCGACGGCTCGAACTCAGGCTCAATCCCTTCTCTTCGGGACTTTAATAATCCTCTTCAACCTAACTCGGACCGCAATCGCCGAAAATAGGAAGCAGTCGGATGGTGCGAGATTATTTTCTATGCGGGTAACCTAACTAGGTGCATTCAGGTACCATATCTGGCAACTCCCCATGTTATGTTCCACCTGAAAAGCACATGTTCAAATTCATTCATGCAGCAGACATCCATCTGGACAGTCCGCTACGAGGCTTAGAACGTTACGAAGGCGCGCCAGTCCAGCGAATTCGCGATGCTTCTAGAACGGCTCTCGAGAATCTAGTGTCGCTGGCGATTCAAGAAAAAGTCGCGTTTGTCCTGATTGCCGGCGATTTGTACGACGGGGATTGGCGCGAATACCGAACGGGCCTTCATTTCGTGCAACAAGCGAATAAACTTCGCGATGCAAAGATCCCTCTCTACCTGATTGCGGGCAATCATGATGCAGCCAATCGAATGACGAAGTCTTTGACCCTGCCAGAGAACGTCACTTTCTTCGATAGTAAAGCCGCTCACAGTGTCACTCTGGAATCGGTCAACGTCGCGATTCACGGACAAAGCTTTGAGACCGTCGCTGTGACAGAAGATTTGTCGTTAGCCTATCCCATGGCCATCCCCGGTTCGTTCAACATCGGCTTGCTGCACACGTGTGGGAATGGTCGCGAAGGACACGAGCGCTATGCACCATGCTCCATCGAAGGGCTCAAGCTGAAAGGATATGACTACTGGGCGCTTGGACACGTTCATACACGAGAAACTCTTAGCGAAAAACCTTATATTGCATTCCCTGGAAACATCCAAGGACGCCACGCCAGAGAAACGGGACCGAAGGGTTGCTTGCTGGTCTCCGTAGATGACAACAGTGCCTGCCATGTGCAATTTCAGCCTTTGGACGTTGTTCGATGGGAGGTTGCCAATGTCGATGTCTCCGAAGCCGTTTCATTGGACGACATTCTGGCCATCTGCTCGGCTGTCATCGAACGTGCTTACCGTGCTGCCGAAGGTCGCGTGCTTGCCATGCGTCTTCTGATTTCTGGACGAACCACATTGCACGATACTCTCCTGGCACAACGTCACTCTGTTATCAATGAAATTCGGTCGATCGCGACCGATGTTGGCTCCGGAGATGTATGGCTAGAGAAGATCAAGATCGAGACAGCATCCACCCTCGTCTCAGACTTAGATCCGGCGGTGTCGGACGATGCCTTGGGCGAGATCGCTTTGCTTTTCCAGCACGCAAACAATACTCCTTCACTCCTGATGGATCTGGGACTTGATCTGTCCGATGCCTTCAAGAAACTGCCAGCGGAGTTAAAGGACACGATTCCAATCGAGAGTGACGCCTGGCAACGTTCCGTTCTCGAAGAAGCTCAGTCTCGATTGCTTGGCGAGCTACAAGGTACTGAGGCAAGCCAATGAGATTTCGAAAGTTCGATTTGTTGGCCTTTGGTCACTTCACCAATGTATCGATTGACCTGTCGGCAGGGCAATTTGGATTGCATATGATCTTTGGACCGAACGAAGCCGGTAAAAGCTCCTCGCTTCGTGCCTTAACGGACTTCCTGTACGGCATCCCCAGCCGAACGAAGGACTCCTTCCTGCATCCTTATAACAAAATGAGGATCGGTGGGACTTTGGAGCGAAGCGATGGCCAGTCACTGCAGTGTATTCGCCGCAAAGGAAATCAAGGAACGCTTCGCGACCAAGCTGATACAGCATCCATCGCAGACGCTGAATTGCAATCCTATATCGGCAACGTCGATCGCGATTTGTTTTGCTCCATGTTTGGCATCGATCACGCTGCTTTGCGACAAGGGGGCCAGGAAATCGCACAAGGTGGCGGTCAACTTGGGACAACTCTTTTCTCGAGTGCATCAGGGCTGGCTGGATTGCGGGCGGTGCAAACTCGTTTTACCGACAGCATCGACGGGGTTTTCAAACCCAGCGGCCGCAGCGGTTCTCTTGTAGACAGTATCAACGAGTACAAAAACAAAAAGGACCTCCAAAAGGAATCCCAAGTGTCGGCAGATGCATACAACAAGCACGTCGAGAATAAGAATAATGCAGTCGAAAGTCGGAACCATTTGGATCAAGAGATCTACACCAAGCAAATTGAGAAAAGTCGGTTAGAACGCATCGCTAATTCGGTTCAAACGATTGCGAGTTGGCGTTTAGCAAGAACGCAGTTCGAAGCTGTTGCGGACGCAAAACTTTTACCAGAAGACTTTTGGGCGACTTGCTGCAAGCTGGTCCCCGAACTTCAGACTCTAGAACATCAGAAGAAAAGCAAAAAAGCGGATATCGAAGCCCTCGATCTGCAGCTTCAAGAACTTCCAAACACGGACCACGTTTTGCTGCTGGCTGATCGGATCGATGCGATCAAGGTTCGGCTAGGCGAGTATCGAAAGGCAAACCTAGACTTCGGTCGGAACGAAAGCTTTCGCCAACAGACGGAACGCGAGGTGCGCAGTTTGTTAAAGAGCATGGGACGCAGCGACGATTGGAACGCGATTGAGCAGATGCGTATTCCAGCGGACAAGATTGTTCGCATTCAATCTCTCGGAAACAAATACGAAGGTCTTGAAGCTCGCGTTGAATCGAAATCCGATGAACTAGAAAGGCTAAGGCGGGACATCGTCAAAACGGAATTGAAAAGAAGCGAAACCCCCGCTATCCAGAACTCGGTAGCCTTTCGAGCTAAGCTCCAACAAATACAGCGTCAAGGCGATTCAGAAACGCAATCCGCCATTCTCCAAACAGAATGCGATCGTTTGTCGACCGAGCTTGAAATTGAAATACAGCGATTACCACTCTGGAACGGAACCGCCGATTCGCTCGCCGCTTTGGCGATTCCAACGATGACCACGGTCGAGCGATTTGAGAAGGAATGGATGGAGCTCGATTCCGAAATCAAAGCAATCCGCAAACGAAAATTGGATGCGAGTAAACAACACAGCGCCTTCACCCGCGAGCTTGCCAATCTGGAGTCCAACCAATCGATCCCCTCACCGATGCAGCTAGAAGAAAAACGCGTGACCAGGGACGGCGGTTGGAAACTAATTCGTAGCGAGTGGCTTGAAGGCAAAACCGACGAACGGGAACGTACAAATTTTTTAGCACAGTTCTCCAGCACGAATCATCTGGCAGACGCTTTTGAACAAAGCATGGTGGACGCAGACAGCATCGCAGATCAACTGCGCACCGACGCTGAACGTGTTGCGAACAAGTCGCGAATCCTACTCGACTTAAACCAGCAAAATGACCAAATAGAAGAAGTCGAACGGGAACTTACCTTCGCTTTGGAGAGGCAACAACAATTGGAAGCAAGTTGGAATCTGCTTTGGCAAACGCACCAGTTAATACCTTTGCCACCGCGTGAAATGCGATCCTGGATCCTCAGTGTCAACGGGATTGTAGAACGAGTCGTCAATCTCAAGTCCAAGCGAAAGGAATTAGAAGCTTTGCAACAGAAGATCGACTCCTGTCAAAAGGATTTGCGCCAAGAACTGAGCGGAGTAGGCGTTCTCCTTCCGCCGACGCCATTAACACTTCAAGAAATGCTCGAGATCGCTCTGCAAACGGAAAAAGATCTTCAAGCGATCGAGAAAACGCAAACGCTCTATGCAGACACGATCGCAAAAGCAAAGGCAGATGCCGAAGATGCCGAAGTCGCACTCGGAAAGGCAAAATTGGCGATGGATACATGGAAGTTAGAATGGGCAACGGAAATGCAACGACTTCAACTTGAACGCAACGCTCTACCCAATCAAGTGAACGAAGTACTCAGTTCAAACCAAGATTTGTTCGAGAAAGTCAAGGACGTACGCCAGTTTCAAAAACGTAATGAAGGCATCGAGCGAGATGCCAAACAGTTTGTTGCGGACGCTCAACAAATCGCTTCCCTCGTTTCTCAAAACTTGAGCACGCTGCCTATTGAGGACCTCATCGCAAACTTAACGTCCGAGCTCGAACAATCACGAAGCCATGTCTCCGTTCGCAATCAATTGGAACAACAAAGAAAGTCCGCAATCACCAGCCTTCAAGCGGCAGAGCAATCGTATCAAGAGATTTCTCAGCAAGTTGGCAAGTTGTGTCTCCTTGCTGGCTGCAGCCAACACGAAGATTTGCAGAAGGCTGCTGAATTATCACGTCAACGCCGCGACGCTTCGGGCAAAATTGAGTTGTTCGAAACGCAGATCCTGAAGAACGCAGGCAACAAAAGCATGGAAGAATTTCTTGAGGAGGTGGACAGCGAAGCAGCAAATCTCGACTCCCTCGGGCCACGCATCGAGCACTTGGAACGCGAAATCCATCAATTGCGAGACGCTCGCGACGAAGCGGTGAAGGCGATCGAACGCGAAGCCAATGCACTGGACGCTTTGAACAAGAACGATCAGGCCAACAACTTGGCAACGGAATGCGAGAGCATCGCAGCCACGATCGAAGACCAATTT
Source organism: Planctomycetaceae bacterium (assembly GCA_027487485.1). Lineage (GTDB taxonomy): Bacteria > Planctomycetota > Planctomycetia > Pirellulales > Pirellulaceae > JBKCUI01. The sequence continues at coordinate 83,606 of JAIYDN010000084.1, forward strand.
CGCGAATTGGCCGTCCTGAGGACCTGCGCTGTTGTATTGGCTGCCGGGGTGGAACGCTTTCGGGAAAAGAATCAGGACCCAGTGCTGCTGGCCGCCGCTTCTCATTTTCAAGCGATGACTTGTGGAGCTTTCTCCGGTCTTCGAGTGGATTTAGACGAGCAAGGCTCCGCAATTCTGGTAGGCATTCGTACCCAGACTGGTGAATCGGTGCATGTCTCTCAAATGAGTGATGGAACGTGTGATCAGCTTTACCTGGCTCTGCGATTGGCCAGCTTAGAATCTTGGCTCGAGCGGCACGAACCGATTCCCTTTATCGTCGACGACATCTTGCTGAATTTCGATAACGCACGTGCTTTGGCAACGTTGGAACGATTGGTGAAGCTTTCGATGAAAACCCAAGTCATTTTTTTCACCCATCATCACCATCTCGTCGAACTGGCCAAGCACCACCTTGCTGCCGATAAGCTGGTTGTGCATGAGCTGTTGCCGGCCCAGCTTTGATCGAACCACTCCCGCCGGTCTTTTTGTTTTGCCATTCTTGAAACTTGCCCATCCTTTACGCCAGGTGCACCAAGGATACATTGTGTATAAAGTATGGTTTGAGCCTCAGACATTCACGCCTTGCAGTCACTTGGAGAAACGTCAGCATGCTGTTTACCTCATTGGACCTTGATGCACGCGGTAAACAACAAGGATTTATGCAAGTGCCTTATTCGCATAATCTTGGCGGCTGGGCCAATGTCATGATCCCGATCACGGTGATTGCAAATGGCGTTGGGCCGACCGTGTTGGTGCTTGGGGGGAATCATGGCGACGAATATCAGGGACAAATCGCTGCGATGAAGCTGGCTCGGGAACTGACTCCCGAAATGATTACAGGCAGGATTATCCTGATTCCATCGCTCAACTTCCCTGCGGCTCGAGCGGCAACGCGATTGTCACCGCTGGATGGAATGAACATGAATCGGGCTTTTCCTGGTCATCCAGAAGGGTCGGTCACCAGCCAAATCGCGCACTATTTGACCACCGTGCTTTTTCCGATCAGCGACGTCATCATTGACATCCATTCGGGGGGACGCAGCATGGATTTTGTTCCGTGCTCGCATATGCACGTTGTCCCCGATAAAGCGCAACGCAAAAAAATGCTGGGCGCCATGTTGGCATGGAATACCGACTTCTCCTTTCTCTACGCCGATATAGCTGGTTCGGGTTTACTGCCGGTCGAGGCTGAGAATCAGGGGAAACTAGTTGTTACTACCGAACTTGGGGGTGGCGAAGGCGTACCTGCGAGCGTTCATCGCATCGCCCAATCAGGGCTTCGCAATGTTTTGATCCACGTAGGTTTGCTCAAAGGTGTCGAACAAACGCGAGCAAGCTTAGGGAAGCCGCCCGCGATCCTCGTTCAAGCACTCGATCGCAACGACTACTTATTGGCTCCAGAATCAGGCATCTTTGAAATCGCTGTCGATCTAGGTCAACTGGTCCAAGTCGGTGACTGCATCGGAGCCATTCATCATTTGGAACGCCCCGATCGAGCCCCCGAACCCATTGTCGCTCGAAGTTTAGGCTATTTGATAACGGCACGTGTTCCGTGTTTGACTCAGCAAGGTGATTGCGTCGCCGTGATTGCTCGGCAGGTAGGGATCGACGAGGTCCTTTCCGCATGACGACTCACGCCGCCTCGAACCGTCCCTCTACCGATTCGAGCCCGTCTGCCTATTCGAGCCCCACTGCCGATGCGGGTCCCCCGTCGGCGTCGTTCGAAGCAGTACTGCTTTTGGGCTTCATGTGGTTCGCGTATTTTCTGAACTATTGCGACCGGCAAGCAGTGTTCGCCATGTTTCCGTCGCTAAAGTCGGACCTTGGGATGACGGACCAACAACTGGGACTGACGGGGGCTTATTTTCTATGGGTGTATGCTCTGGGCTGCCCGATCGCAGGTCTTATTGGCGACCGAGTTTCGAAACGTATCTTGGTTGTCTTGAGCTTAATCATCTGGAGCTTGGTGACCGTCGCCACAGGACTGGCTCGCTCTGGGGTGGAGCTGCTATGGCTTCGCGCCGCGATGGGGATCTCGGAATCCCTTTTTATGCCAACCGCAATCGCATTGACGGCCAGCGCTTTTGCACCCGAATTGCGGTCGCGAACCATCGCCATTTTAACCACCGCGCAAATCGCGGGGACCGTAGCAGGAAGCTGGTTTGGGGGGTGGATGGCGGACCTGGGGGCATGGCGAACCGCTTTCTTCGCGCTCGGTGGAGTTGGCTTGGTATATGCATTCCCTTACTTTTGGTTCTTAAGCTCCTTCAAAACAAAAAGTTGCACCGAAGACCAGGGGGCAACAGCACCTAAGGTAGGTGTCCTAGGTTGCTTGTTGGCAATCGTCTCCATTCCAACTTACCAAATTCTTTGCGTCATTTTTCCTGTTTTTGTTTTTGGTCTGTGGTTATTGTATGGCTGGCTACCGACGTTTTTGCATGATAAGTTCCAGCTAAGTCAATCGGAAGCTGCCTTCAACGCGACGCTGTATCTGCAAGGGAGTACGGCAGTTGGTTTGCTTAGCGGTGGCTGGCTGGCCGATCGACTTTTGCGAGTAACGCAAGCGTCGCGATATTATTTGATGCTTGCGAGTTTGATTCTGTGCGCCCCCTGTTTGCACGCGATCGGCAATTGCGAAACCTTGGTTCAATTGCGATTAGCGGCCATGGCCTTTGGTTTGTTTAGCGGCCTGTTGATGGGAAATATCTTTCCTTCTGCGTTCGAGGTGGTGCCGGCTCCATTTCGAGCGACCGCGGTTGGGGTGCTCAATTTGTGCGGTGGACTTGTGTCTGGTTTTGCAACACTCTTTGGTGGGTTATGGAAATCGACGCTTGGGATCGACCGATTGCTAACGTTGACTGGTGGCGCCTACTTTGCAGCCGGGCTTTTGCTGCTAGTCTGTATTTTGAAATTGTTTCCCCGCGATGTGCTGAAGCAGTCTTCCTAAACGGTATCCCAACGAATCCAACGAACATCAAAGTAAGCAATTATGAAGATCGATTCGGTCGATTTCTTTTATCTGTCGATGCCTCAGGTCTTGGACATCGGCGATGGCAGCCAAGATGCTTTGCTGGTTCGAGTTGCAGCTGGCGAGTATGTCGGTTGGGGGGAATGCGAAGCGGCGCCTTTGGTTTCGATCGCAAGCTTGATATGTCCGATGTCGCACAGTGCCTGCAAGCCTGTGATCGCTTCGGTGCTTGGTCAAGAAATCAACGACATCCGAGATATTCGTCGCATTGGCGACTTGGTGCGAGCCAACAGCTTGGATTTGCTTCAAGCGGATCATACTCTTTCCGGCATTGATATCGCCCTCTGGGACTTGCTGGGGCATCGATTGAACGATCCGGTTTGGAAACTGCTTGGCTACAAGTCTTCGTATCCAAAAACTCCCTATGCATCCGTGTTGTTTGGCGATACGGCACAAGACACGCTGAATAAAGCAAAGGCCATCGCAGCTCAAGGGTTTCGGGCGGCAAAATTTGGTTGGGGGCCGTTTGGATTGTCGACGGTGGAGAACGATTGCGACCAACTTGCCGCTGCCAGAGAAGGGATTGGTGAGGATGGAATTCTTCTGATCGACGCAGGGACCGTGTGGAACGCCGACCTCGCTGCTGCACGGCTACGATTGAATAAGCTCAAAGAAGTTCGAGCAACCTGGCTGGAAGAGCCGTTCGTTTCCGGCGCTTTATCGGAGTATCATGCTCTGTCTCAAGAAAGCGGCGCCGTGGGGATGGCCGGTGGCGAGGGCTGTCACAACTTTCATATGGCAAAACACATGGTCGATTACGCAGGACTCAAATACGTTCAAATCGATGCGGGTCGGATTGGTGGCATCACGATCGCCAAGGACGTCGCTGATTATGCGGCGGCCAAAGGGGTGCTGTACGTCAACCATACGTTCACGTCGAATCTTGCATTGTCAGCATCCTTGCAGCCCTATGCTGGGCTTGAGTCGCATACGATATGTGAGTTCCCAACGGAACTGAAATCGCTGGCCAGAGCCATGACAAAGAACCATATTGCCCCGGACGAAAATGGACTGTTGCATGTCCCCGATGCACCTGGACTAGGTATTGAACCGGACCTGCAGGGCATCGCGCCCTACTTGGTCGATGTTCAAATCCAAGTCCGAGGTGAAACGCTTTACTCCACTCCACCCCTACAAAGATAATGATCCCAATCGACCGTCGAGCCGCCCTGAAAATTGCAGTCGCAGCAACTGCGGGTTCTGTTGTTTTTCCCGATCTTGACCTGGCGGCACAAGAATCCGCACAGCCGTTCGGAACAGAATTCCCGAACTTGGAATCGCTAACGACCGGCCAGTGGTGGAAGCGAGGGCAAGCCAAACAAGACACCCAAGTTAAACGAGGAGGAGCTTCAGAGGCACCTTCCATGGATGTCCCTCGCGATCAAGTGGTTGTGTTCGCCTACTACCTGCAGCATGCGGGAATTCTTAAGCTCAGCGCGCAGTTGTATCCATTGAAACCCGGTGAGTCTCGCGAGGTTTATCTGGAATTCTTGCGCGAAGGACAATGGCAACAAGCTGCAACAACGCAGGTTCTCTATCCAGGCTGGGATGCTCATTTCAGAATCGAAAACTGGGATGCATCCGTGAGTGTTCCATATCGTGTGCGTCATGGTCAGAATGCTACCTTCGAAGGACTGATTCGACGCGATCCCATCGACAAGAACGAAATTGTTGTCGCCAGTCTTTCATGCAATTCAAGCAAAACAATCGGCGAGCGAACGGAGATCATCAACAACCTAAAAGTTCACGATCCAGATCTGCTCTTTTTTAGCGGCGACCAGACCTACCGTCATACGGAGCACACGGCAGGCTGGATCGAGTTTGGATTGCAATTTCGTGAGATCATTCGCGACCGTCCCACTGTTTGTATTCCTGACGACCATGATGTCGGACACGGGAATTTGTGGGGTGAAAATGGAAAGCGGTCGACGACACCGGGCGACGACGATGGTGGATACCGATATCCAGTAGCCTATGTCAATCAGGTACAGCGACAGCAATCCTGGCATTTGCCTGACGCTGTCGATCCCTTACCCATCGAACGAGATATCCAGGTTTACTTTACGCGATTGAAGCTGGGCGGTGTCGATTTCGCGATCCTTGAGGACCGCAAATTCAAAACCGGCCCCACCAATAAGATTCCTCGCATGGGCCCGCGTCCCGACCATATCAACGATCCAAACTATGATCCAAAAGCGGTCGACTTGCCAGGCTTGCAACTGCTGGGAGAGAGACAAGAAAAGTTCTTGCGAGACTGGACACAGGATTGGGCGGGAGCATGGACGAAGGTGGTTTTATCGCAAACAGCATTTTGTGGGGCTGTTCACATGCACGGCAATCGGGATGGCCGATTGCTTGCCGATCTGGATTGCAATGGCTGGCCACAAACACCTCGCAAGCGTGCGCTGGAATTGATACGTCAAGCATGGGCCCTGCATCTTTGCGGTGATCAGCATTTGGCGGTGGTTGTTAAGCATGGCATCGACGAATTCGGAGATGGGCCTTATAGCTTTACCAGCCCGGCGCTGGTCAACACGATCTATGGCCGCTGGTGGCACCCCCTCGATGAAAAACCAGGCCCCAATCCTGTACCCAACAGCCCATTGCCATGGACGGGGGATTTTCGCGACGGACTTGGCAATCGGATCAGCATGATGGCTTATGCCAATCCAGAGAACATTCAAGATGAAAAGAAGCGGGCAGACGGCTATGGCATCGCCCGCTTGAACAAAATGAAACGCACGATCACGTTGGAATGCTGGCCAAGGTTTTGCGATGCCAAGCTGGGTGATCAACAACAATTTCCAGGTTGGCCAATCACGGTTGCCATGGAGGCCAGCGATGGGCGTCAAGTAACAGGCTGGTTGACGGAACTGCTGTTCGAGGGCGCTGTCGATCCCGTGATTCAAGTCATCGATCAGTCGAATGGAAACATCCTGTACACAGTCCGAGCAGACGGTGCTAGCTTTCATCCCTGCGTTTACTCGACAGGGCCATTTACGGTAAAGCTAGGTCGGGATCGAGCCGACCAGATTACGCTTATCGATCTCGTTCCCCAAACGAAATCGGATTCCGGCCAAAAAACCGTGCGTATTTCCCCGTAGTAGATCTGGCCACAGATCCCGCTCAACCGTAGCGGATCTGGTCACAGATCCCATCCTGCCCGTAGTGGATCTGGCCACAGATCCCGCTCACCCGTAGTGGATCTGGCCACAGATCCCGCTCACCCGTAGTGGATCTGGCCACAGATCCCATCCGCCCGTAGTGGATCTGGCTACAGATCCCGCTCACCCGTAGTGGATCTGGCTACAGATCCCATCCGCCCGTAATGGATCTGGCCACAGATCCCATCCTGCCCGTAGTGGATCTGGCTACAGATCCCGCTCACCCGTAGTGGATCTGGCCACAGATCCCGCTCACCCGTAGTGGATCTGGCCACAGATCCCGCTTTCCCGTAGTGGATCTGGCCACAGATCCCATCCGCCCATAGTAGATCTGGCTACAGATCCTGACCTACCAAGCTTCTTCTTAGCTTTACTGGCAATCGTCGTCTTGTTTCGGAGATTGACTGAGCGGTATAATGGAACGCAGATTTGTTGCAGAGACACCGCTGGAGAAAGGTAAGATTTCCCAGCCCAATTCGTCCAAATAACATGCGAAAAGATTCTCTCCTGAAAAGCAAAACAAGAAGATGAACACAAACAAACATATTGCCACTTGGGCCGCCGTTTTGACCGGATTCTCTGCACTTCTGCTCGCCGGAATCGTATCGCTTGGGTTTGCTCAAAGCCCTGGCGAAACAGAGAAAAAATCGAACTCACCACTAGCGGAAAAAACAAAAGTGAAAACGGAAAAAGCAATTTTGGCAGGAGGTTGTTTCTGGGGAATGGAAGATCTATTCCGCAAACAACCGGGAATCGTCTCGACGCGCGTAGGCTATTCAGGAGGCGACGTAAAGAATGCGACCTATCGCAACCACGGAACCCATGCGGAAGCGATTGAAGTGATTTTCGATCCGAGCAAAACCGACTTTCGAAAAGTTCTTGAATTCTTTTTTCAGATTCACGACCCAACCACCAAGAATCAGCAAGGGAATGACCGAGGCATGTCGTATCGATCGGCCATTTACTTTACGAGCGATGAACAGAAGCGAGTTGCTTTGGATACTATTGAGGACGTGAACGCATCAGAGATTTGGCCTGGCAAAGTCGTCACGGAAGTGGAAGCAGCGGGAGACTTCTGGGAAGCCGAACCGGAACATCAGGACTATTTGGAGAGAAATCCTGGTGGTTACACCTGTCATTATCCTCGTAAAAATTGGGTTCTGCCCAAACGATCCAGCGACAGCAAGTAATTGCCGGAAGCATTGGATGTTGAAGTTGTTTTCGAACTCATGCTGAATCCATCGTTTTCCCAATCGCAATGAGTCCGAAACATGCGTCGAATTCTGATTGCTGAATGCAAGCAAGAAGTATCTACCTTCAACCCTCACCTGAGCCAGTATGGTGACTTCCGAGTTCGATATGGCCAGGATCTGCTTAGCTACCATCGGTCGGTCCGGAATGAAATCGGCGGTGCCTTAAATGTTTTCGATGAGCAACCAAACGTCGAGGTTCGACCTGCCTATAGTGCCTGCTTTATCACTTCAGGCGGGACGCTAGCGGCAAGCGCGTGGCATAGAATTGCTCATGAATTTCTGGAGAGCATTCGAACTGCGCCGGCAGTCGACGGTGTGTACTTGTGCATGCATGGCGCGATGGCAAGCCAAGACGAGCTCGACCCAGAAGGATACCTGATTGCTGAGACTCGCCGTCTGGTCGGCAACGAGGTCCCTATTGTGGTCTCGCTCGACCTGCACGGAATACTCACCGATCGAATGGTTGAACATTCCGATGCCATTGTTGCCTACCATACTTACCCGCACGTCGACTTCTTTGAAACAGGGCAGCGGGCAGCTCGGTTGTTAATCAAAGTCTTGGATGGGGCTCGTCCAGTCACTGCCAAGGTCGCAATCCCTGCATTGGTCCGCGGTGATGAATTGATTACAGCGACTGGCTTGTTCGGTCAAAGCATTCGCATGGCCCAACAATTGGAATCCGAGCCGGGAGGGCTTTCCGCTGGCGTGTTCATCGGCAATCCCTTTACGGATGTTCCTGCTCTTCAAACGTACAGCTTCGTCGTAACCGATAACAACCCATTGATGGCGGAACAGGAAGCGATCCGCATTGCGGAAAGTTTTTGGCCAAACCGACATCACATGCGAGTTCCATTGATCAGTCTTGATGAAATGGCCAATCGTATGTTGCAAGCTACTGAAGGCACCATCGCCATAGTGGATGCAGCGGACGCAACCAGCTCGGGCGCTTCCGGGGATAGCAATGCCATATTGAAAAAGCTGATCGAATGTGGATATCAAGGCAGAACGCTGTTACCGATCGTCGATGCATCTGCCGTACTCCAGGCTTTTGAAGCAGGCGTCGGTGCAACGATTCGAACTCAAGTGGGTGGAACGCTGGATGCTGGTCGTTTCAAGCCGATCAAGATCGAAGGTAGAGTACGCCATTTGTCAGACGGATTATTTCGCAGCGAGTCGTTTGGCGAGGTCTGGGACTCCGGTCCGTCAGCCATTTTGGAATGCGATAACTTTACTCTTGCGATCAGTAGCCGAGCAGTCAGCTTGTACGACCGTTCGTTCTTCTATTCATTGGGACAAAATCCACGAAGCTTTGATGCCGTGGTGGTGAAGTCGCCTCATTGCCAACACCACATGTTTGCAGAATGGTGCAGGGAGATGCTCAATGTCGATGCACCTGGATCGTCCAGTGCAAATTTAGCGTACCTTGGGCATACGCGATGCCCAAGGCCCATTTTCCCATTGGATCAGGATGTGGCGCTGAAGCCAGTTGCAAAAATATTTTCCCGAGGAGATAGGAAGTCGTGAAGATCACCGAGATACGTTGTGCAGGCTTGAGGGGTGCAACGCCGGAGGGAGGTTGGAGCAACGAACTTCGGCCGGAGGATTGCGTCCACACCTTGATTGCTGTGCATACCGATTCAGGCATGGTGGGGCTGGGCAGTGTGTTCACCAACGACGCGTTGGTCCGCGCCTCGCTGGCGTTGCTGGAGCCGTTGTTCCTGGGCGAGAGTGCATTGGAGCCTGAACGGGTCAGCGAAAAGCTTCATCAGCACATGTTCTGGCTTGGGCGAGGCGGATCGATCACTCATACAATCAGCGGGATCGATATCGCATTGTGGGACTTACTAGGCAAGGCCACCGGACAGTCGGTCGGTCGATTGCTGGGCGGTCGTTATCGCGAGCGAGTGCAGCCCTATGCATCCTTGTTGATGCAAGAGCCGTCAAAAATGCGAGACAGTCTGTTAGCCGTCAAGGATCAGGGGTTTCGAGCGTTCAAGATAGGCTGGGGCCCATTCGGTCGCGAAAGCAATTCGATGGACGAAGCCATTGTCCAAGCGGCTCGAGATGCCATTGGCCCGGAGTCCTATTTGATGGTGGATGCAGGTGGGAGTGATGCCTACTGGACCAACGGTTACAAGTGGGCATTACGTTCTGCAAGGATGCTGGCAGATTATGACGTGTATTGGTTCGAAGAACCGCTGCAACCCGATGCGATCGAAGATTTCGTATTGCTGCGCGAACATTCGCCAATTGCGATCGCTGGCGGTGAGGTTCTAACACGCAGGCAATCGTTTCAACCATGGTTACAAGCGCGAGCATTTGACATTGTACAACCCGATGTGACCAAGGTCGGTGGAATTAGCGAAGAACGGCGCATCGCCTGGATGGCGCAGGATTATGGAGTTCGATTCATACCTCATGGCTGGAATACAGCCGTCGGTTTAGCAGCAGACCTGCAACTGGCATCAGCCTTCTCCGGTACCAATTTCGTCGAATACTTAACTGGATCACCTTTCATCGACGAAATCACTGTCGGAGGCTGGACGTTAGATTCGGAAGGAATGCTGAGCATCCCGAACAAACCTGGCCTTGGACTGGAGCTCGATCCCGACGTAATCGCCAAATACTCCGGGATCAAAACACTTTTGCAAAACGGATGAAAGCAAGCTCCCCCTTGAGGGCACTCTTAGCTCACTTCAGTTTCGGAATTTTCAAATCGAGTGCCAGGTCGCCTTCCTTCCAAGTCGCCTTCAGAGGCGATTTCGAGGCATTCGTATAAGCGGCAGGCAAAGGTGGAGGAACCGGCCCGAGCGATTCGAGCGTGAACACGTAATCGCCGGGCGTTAACCAAAGAGGCCCCTCTCCTTTGGGCGACACCAACCGGAATTTCCCTTCGTGATTGGTCGCGCCAAAACCTAGGGGTGTGGAATCTCCGACAGCATAGATCTTGACCTCGACATCAGGAACCGGAGTCTCGCCTGCCATAAGACTGCCTGCTGTCCCACCCTCGACGAGAGAGGGACTTGGTTCACACCCCGCTTGAAACAGCAGGCATAAAATCACGAAAGCGATGCAATTTCTCATGGTTCCGGCTTCCCCAGTTCTTTCGTTCGCCTTGACTCGGTATTCCAATTCGGAATCGCAATTCAGGACGGCTTAGTTCTCGATGCTACCCCTGTCCCCAGCATTGGAGGTGTGCAGTGCAACGTGAATCGTCCGATCGATGCTGTCGCTGACCAAATGAGTACTTCCGTCACCCATAGTGACTTGAGCTCCACCAGTATGCATGCTCCGAGGGGCAAACCAGCCGCGACCGTGCACATTGATATCTGGAATGCGGCTGTTGGGCGTTAAGTAACCATTCGTTACGACGGAATAAGGCACGCCCCGGATCCAATTCTCACCGCGAAGCCCACGCCAAGAGGTAATCGTGGCTGAGATAACTGCTAAGTTCGGATCGCGAATGGTAGCTCCGCCTGTCGCGAAACCTGGTGTACCAACTGGATTGCTGGAGGACCCGCCCCACGAGCCCATTCGCCGATGCGGCGGCAAGGGCATCGGTCCCGTCGATACAATCTTGTCCCCCTTCAGCGATTCGGACAACATCACGGTGTTGCTAAGACCATCCGTGATAATAGCGATTCTTGCGAACGAATTCTCCCAAACAAATCCATCGGTCGGATATCGGTCATCGTAATTGGTACCGGTACCACTGCCATAGGAGTACATGTAATTGAGGCCAGCAACTTTCGCGACGGTTCCGTCCGGCATCAGCGAATCATAAAAGTGATCCATGGCATCGCTCGGGCATTGGAAAATCGGAATCACCGTTCCCGCAGCAACTCGATGCACCGGATTGAGCCGAGCTGCAAAAGCAGGTCCCACATAGAGCGGTATGCTGTAATCGATCAAATTCGAAAGGTTCGCTTGTTCGATGTATGGCAAGATTCTGGCCTGGGGCGAAAACGAACTAGAACCAGTCAGGCCAGGAAGTCGCCGAAAAGCCGACTCGTAGTTCAAAGTCGCGAGACCGATCTGCCGGAGATTGTTGGAACACTGCATCCGTCGAGCCGCTTCACGAGCAGCTTGAACGGCAGGCAAGAGTAGCCCAACAAGAATGCCGATGATGGCAATCACCACCAGCAACTCCACCAAGGTAAATGCTTTGCGTTTCGGAAATGAAATGATGTTCTTCATAGTACAAGTTCTCAATTGTATGTGAATGGTAAATGGGTTGTAGACTTCTTGGGTATCAGCCACCGATTGCCAAGATGCGCGATGGAACTCCGTTGACTTGAAACTTGCTTTCCAATTCCAAACTGGCCAGCGATAATACCCAGATCGATCCATCACCGGGATTGGTAATGCAGGCAAGTCGACGATTGGCTGAAAAGCACAATTCATGGTGACCGCCATGCCCGACGATCTTGCTCGCACCTACAGGGATGGTCTTGGCGATCTTTGCATCCGACAGATTCCCGTCCGAGTTAGGATCTAGATCCACCACGATGAGAGATTCTTCCAGTTCACTGCCACGCCGGTCACTGAACAGGAATGCATAATGTTTGCCAGTTGGAGTTTTTATGCACTTCGGCGTTATCAACGTCAGCCCTTCCGGAACAGGTACTGAAAGCCGCTGCACGGTCGGCTTAGGGGACTTTGCATCAATCATGCATAGGGTGGCGTTATCGTTCGCTCCGGTTGTAAACAGAACAAAGTTTTCATGGTTCGAAAACGCTCCTGTACGCAATGGCTTGCCTGTAGTTGGATCGTTGCCCAGCGAAAGATGGTGGACTTCAGCTGTCTTTGGGGTCTTTACTAAAGAGGTGTCCGCATCGACCCAGCAGATACCATCCGACGGCGCAAAAAACACTCGGCCTGAATTGGAAGTCGCACCGTGCAAGCCGCCTGTCGGTAGCCTCAGCTGATATCCACCTTTACCAGATTCGCTACTGATGGGCACCACATCGACTCGCCCAATATTTTCGCCTTCGCGGTCTGCCCAAGTGGCATAACAGACCTTGCGTCCCACCGAGGCCAACGTGATATGATTGCCACCGCCGGAATAAAACCGTGCGACTGATGCCGAGGTAGATTTCAAGAGTGCCAACGATGGCAAAATGGTAAACCCATTCTTCTTGTCATTCGCCAACAGAATATCCCTTTGGTATTCATAGACGTGAGCGGGATTGCCTTGATCCTTCCCGAGCTGCGATACCATGACCGAAGGTGGTTTCTTGTAATGCCAATGCGAATGATTTCCGTGCTCCTCCTCTTCCACCCCAGCATGCACAGCAACCCAACCGCTTTGGAAGTTCCCGTTGTCTTGGTCATGAATTCCAACGACCACGACGCCGTTGGCATCTTCCATCTGCACAAAGCTCTGCTGCATTGCATCTAGGCTAGGAAAGCCACTGACCGATTGTGGTGTGAGGACAAAACCGGCCTCGCCACGAGTCAGATCCGCCCACCGAACGGTGAGATTGGACTCGTCTTGCCACATCAGACGCGTGATAGGACGCGCCGCTTTTAAACCATGGCCCTCTTCGGCACGGGATTGTGAATACGCGGTTGCCGCAGTGGCGGAAACGACCATCAAGAGCATTCGTAACGGATTGGTCTTCATGTTTTCTGGTTCCTGAATTTGGAAAAGCTTCCAAGACGCATCACTCGCATTTGGTAAACGATTCTTCCGTTTAGACACCCATCTGCGATCCAAGAATAATAAACAAATGCAAATGATATGCAAGAGCACATTCGGCACAAGTGATGTTTTATCGCTTTTGCGAATCGAAGGCAGGTTTCAGCAGGAAATTGCCAGACCAATCCAAGGTACGTGTGGGGCCACCAGCGCGATGACCAAGAAATTTCACCCTTTCGCGACTTGTTTGGCGAAGGGCCGAACAACCGAATAGTTGGACCTTGGGGCTATTCGTCCATGCGACGCAGAATCAGGCGCCACATATCGATTTCGGATAGCTGGGTACCACCAAAACGACTAGTCACTTCCCAGTGGTAGAATTGCCTAAGCGCTTTCAGGAATTCCGTTTCGTCGGCGAACTGTTGCACGCTTGGATTGTCACCATAGTCCGTACGCACAAATCGATTGCCATTCCAGGCGAGGTGCGTGCCACCTTCCTTGTGAGAGGTCCGAAAGGCTGTGCCGCGTTTCATGGCCGCGATGATTGCGGCTTGCACGGCAGTTACGGATTCGAGATGCTGATCTGCGTTTAAAGCATCGTCGCACAACAACTGGTACCGTTGCGCAGAATCCTCGCATGGACCTGGAGGTTCGGCAGGCGTGAGCTCGCGTGTCCACAGTTCAAACCAACTGTTCGAGGTCTTGCTGTAGTACTCAAAATTGCCTGATGTTGGATCGACCCAGGTCACGTTCATCGTAAGCAGGTAAAAATTGCCTGCAGGCAAAGCAGCTTCAAAGACAACCTGAAAATCGTACTCAGCTCCCACGAGAGTTGACTTCGCTCGCATGCACAGTTTGTTGTTTTCCAACACAACCTCGAACAGAGTCTTCGTGTCGCGCTCCAAGGACAACTTCACTTCGCGTGGAGACCGAATATCTTGGAAGCGTATTTCGCGTCGTGAACCGAATTTCATGATGACAATGAGATTGGTAGTTCAATGTTGCCAAGGGACTGATGTTTTGGGCACCATGGAATCATAGGCTGAGTTCGAAAATACGTTCGTTCATTTTGCAATTGACCCGTTGTATTCGCCAAGATTCTCTTTGGGCGGCAAATGCTCCCGCAGATTAAAATGGGGCCGTTCTTTGGAATTGATATAGGCAGCGATATCGAACGCCTCAAGATCGGTTAGGTTCGAATCATCAAGCGGCATAGCGACCTTTAACCAGGCGGCGAGATTTTCTACGGAGGACAAGCCTGCACCGTCGTTGTAGGATCGCTCGCCCCAAACAGGCGGATTGCTATTGTCACCCTGTCCATCTTCTTGATGGCATTCTGCACAACGAGACACATACAACGACGCACCTTGCACGAGATCAGCCTGATCGATTTTCGCAGAAAGTTGCTGGAGCCCTCCAGGCCCAATCGGACGAATGGGGTTCATTTGCATGGGTAGCCCCTGTGATAACGAAGTGATGTAGGTTGTCACCGCCACAGAGACTTCGCTCCCCAAGGGTGGCCGAGTACCGTTGCAACTGCGCATAAAACAATTGAGCACTCGGTCTTCAAGAGTGATGACGCGGTTCTCACGAGGAGACCATGCGGGATAGGCGGTTGCTGTCCCAAGAAAAGTACCAGCCTTCGGGTGCCGTCCATTGTCCAGGTGGCAGCTTGCGCAGTTCAAAGCATTGCCGACATAATTCTTCGACAATGGGTGCGAGACTGTATTGTTGACGATCGCTTCACCTAACCGACTTATGGCCGCAAGCTTATCATCCGATCGTTCGACAGAAATAGGGGACTGGGCAATCACAGACCATGCGGAGCCAAAGAAGCATGCACCCGCAAAAGCAACCTTGAAGATGTTTTGCTGAATCCGCCCTAACGATCGTTGAAAAATCATTCCCTACTCATTCCAGGTCGTCGTGGGAGAAATCACCCAAAAGTTGCTGAGGCTCCAGAGCCACCATGCTTTTCTTCCCAACGTTGTTTTAAGCTCTGTTGAAGTCGCTCTTCGAAAGATTTAGGCATCGCGTAAGGTTGACCTGCTCGGTACAGCGAAATCGTCTGACGAATGTTATCAACAACGACTTGGCAAGGGTCGCAGCCTGCAAGATGCTGCGAAAATTCTTCGCATATCTCAGTAAGCTGCGCTCCGTCGACATAGTCGTTGAGAGCTTTCAGTAATTCTTCGCAGGTCATATTGTTTTCCTCGACAATGGTACTTGATGGGGCAGATCCACGAGCATCAAAAAGGTTACAAGAAACTAGGAATGTTTATGGTCGGGAATCATGGCTTGAAGTGCATCGCCAAATTTCTTCGTCAAACGTTCACGCAGTATTAGGCGCGCCCTAAGGAGACGCACCTTGACGTTGGATTCTGTCAGCTCCAACGCATGCGCTGTATCGCGCACCGAAAGCCCCTCGACATCGCGCAGGATGAAAACCAAACGGTATTTGTCGTCCAGTTCCAGAAGGGCTTTTTGTAGTTCTTCTTGGACTTCCGATTGCTGAGCAATCTCCTCTGCAGTCTGACTCCATGGAGCAATGAATTCCGGGTGCGGAACGTCACTGTAGCTATCTTCCGACGCCATTTCTGACATCGAAACCATTTTCACCGTTCGCTTTTTGCGAAGGATTTTTAATGCATTATTCGTCGCGATTCGCAACACCCAGGTAGCGACAGAGGATTCTTCGCGAAAATCGGCTATGTGCTCGATCAAAGCCATAAAAGTTTGCTGAGTTGCGTCTTCCGCGTCTTGAGCTTGATGAAGAATCCGAAAGGTCAAGCCGTAGACTCGCGGCTGAAGCTTGGTAACAAGTTGCTGAAACGCAGCAAAATTGCCCTCTTTGGCTTCGTGCAGCAAATCAGTCTCTGTGCGCTCATCTAGTAGTTGATTCTCCATTTTGCCATCCCGGTCCAGCTCGAGAAAATGTCGTCGGTTGTCCGATTTCGACTAGAAAGCATTGTAACCTTTTTTGGCGTTGCGGCTCTACCCTAACATACGGAAGCAAGAAATCCACGGAACTCGATCAACGCTAGGGACTAAAGAATGTTGCTCAAATACTTCTACGACAAATCACTCGCTCATGCCTCCTACATGGTTGGCTGCCAACGTACCGGTGAGGCAATCGTTATCGACCCTAGCCGTAGTGTCGAGCAGTATCTTGAAGCAGCTGCGGCGGAAGGTTTGCGAATCACCGGTTCTGCAGAAACGCATATTCATGCCGATTTCGTTTCGGGATCCCGCGAACTAGCCGACCGAGTCGGTGCAAAGCTTTACCTATCTGACGAAGGGCCCGCGGATTGGAAGTACCAGTTCGCGGACAAGCATAGCTCTCAATTGCTAAAGGATGGTGATGTCATCTGGGTCGGAAAAATCAAGCTGGAGGTAATGCATACTCCAGGTCACACTCCCGAGCACATTTCCTTTGTGTTAACGGATGAGGGAGGCGGCGCTAATCTCCCGATGGGTATTTTCACGGGTGACTTTGTTTTTGTGGGTTCGATTGGACGCCCCGATTTGCTTGAAACGGCCGCAGGAGTCGTTGGCAGTGCTGAAAAAGGTGCTCGTCAGCTTTACCATTCCATCGAACGATTCAAGAACCTTCCAGACCATCTTCAAGTTTGGCCTGCTCACGGTGCCGGTAGTGCATGCGGCAAAGGCCTGGGAGCGATCCCATCAACCACTGTTGGGTACGAAAAGCTCTTCAATCCATCGCTTCAGTATCAAGACGAACAAGAATTCGTGGATTACATCCTGGCTGACCAGCCTGAAACACCGTTCTACTTTGCGGTCATGAAGCGAGTGAATAAAGTCGGCCCTGAGTTGGCTCGAAATCTACCCGCTGTTCATCCAGTTCCTGCAGGCGACTTAGCAGCAAGCTCGCTTGATCAAATGGTCATCGATATTCGAAACGCCGCAAGTTTCGCAGATGGCCACGTTGCAGGGGCGATAAACGTTCCTTCCAATTCGCTTGTGCAATGGGCTGGATTCTTCGTCGATTACAACAAATCACTCCTTCTGTTAACCGATTCCGATTCTTTAGCCGCAAACCTGCGCAGCCTTCGTTCTATTGGGATCGATAATGTTCAAGGTTACTTTGACATCAACGCATCTGAAGTGCAGAAACAATTTACGGAATCCTATCCTTCGGCCACACCGCAGGAACTGGCGGCAAGTATCGAGAACGGGTCGGTGCGGCTGATCGATGTCCGTGCGGCAACGGAATTCAACGAAGGGCATATTCAAAATGCCGAACACCATTTCTTGGGAAACCTGCTAAGGCAGCTATCCCAAATGGACAAGTCCAAGCCACTCGTTGTCCAATGTCTAGCCGGAGGTAGATCCGCGATTGGTACCAGCATTCTCCAGCGGGCCGGGTTCAAGGTCACGAATATGTCTGGCGGATATAAAGCATGGCGCGCCTCTGGGCTGCCCAATCACCTTGAAGAACCCACCACGGTTGGTTCTTAAAACCCGCTCTGGCTCCGATTGACATTCGTCCCTTGTTGAAACTGAGTATCCCCCTATGGACTCTATCACAATTTTGACCATCGTGCTTGGAGCCTTCGTTGGCTTCTCGCTCGGGCTGACTGGTGGTGGTGGTGCGATATTTGCCGTCCCCATTCTGATTTATGCATTAGGGGTGCCCGCGAGAGAGGCTGTTGGGATATCGCTGCTTACGGTGGGTAGCACCGCTTTTGTCGGATTTGTTCAGCGAGCTCGACGGAAAATGGTCGAGTTCCCCACGGGCCTGCTGTTTGCTTTCGCAGGAATGATTGGAGCACCCATTGGTTCAAGGCTGGCCGACTTCATTCCAGAGCCTGTGATGCTTGCTCTGTTTGCTGGCCTAATGATTCTGATCGCTGTTCGAATGTGGTGGAAGGCAAACGAAAAGTCCGCCAACCTGCCCATTCTTGATAGCGACAACGCTGGCCCAACCTGCCGACGAGATCCAGAAGGACGTTTGCGTCTAACGTCCCAATGCGCGATGTTACTAGGCATCGTCGGTCTGAGCGCCGGCATCTTGACGGGCATGTTTGGTGTCGGTGGTGGTTTCATCATCGTCCCTGCTTTGGTTTCGTTCGCATGCATGGGAATCCAACGCGCGATAGGAACGTCCCTACTTATCGTCACGCTGGTAAGCTTATCAGGTACGACAAGCCACCTGATATCCGGCAAGGAGCTATCACTTTCAACGGCGGGCTTGTTCACCCTGGGTAGCCTTATTGGTTTGTTCCTCGGTAGCTGGCTTGCCCAGCGAACAGCAGGACCCATGCTGCAACGGGTATTCGCAGTTTCAATCGTGCTGGTTGCTACCTACGTTATTCTTCAAACAGTCACTGGGTAGCATCGATGGATGGCAAAATTTTCAAAAGAGTTTTAAGTCGAAAAATCATCGCCCTAGGAAATCGAAATTGAGGACAGCATTTATGTACACGACAAACCATGCCCTATTTCTCCGGCTAACGACTACGGCCCTCGTTGGCTTTGCCTGCCTGTCGTTTTTGAGTGATATCAACGCGCAAAGCGGCCAAGGACGAGGTCAGGGATTTCGTGGCGGTCAAGGCCCTGGCGGTCCAGGGAATGGCGGTCCAGGAAAAGGTGGCCCAGGGCGAGGACCTGGAATGCACGGAAAAGGGCCAGGGGCAGACCTGCACGACGACCGACATGATTCAGATCGTGACGTGTTTCAGTTTCTTCTAACCAACCACGAGAAAATCAAACGCACTGTCAAGGAGCTTCCCAACGGTGTGGAGACTCTGACGGAATCCGAAACTCCTGAAGTCGCTGCCAAGATTCAGGAGCACGTGGAATGGATGAACGTTCGCATTAAAGACACAAAGCCAATCCGTATGCGAGATCCGCTTTTTGCGGAAATCTTCAAACATACCGACAAGATCAAAATGCATCATAAAGACACGGACATGGGCGTCCTTGTTACCGAGACATCCGACGATCCGGTAGTTGTCAAATTGATTCAAGCACACGCAAAGGTTGTCTCGGGATTTGTCGAACGTGGCTTCGCAGAAGCCATGAAGAACCACCCCGTCCCTGACACCAAGGGAACCGACGTGGCTCCCGCGACGCCAGCCAATCCCGTAATTTCAAATCATGGCTCCGTAGTTCGACTACCCAATGCCGCTCACCAACCTCGGGAAGGAACCAAGATTCTTATCGACGTCACGCGTGGTAGCGAACCAGCCGAACTGAATGCGGCGATTGAAAAGGTCGCCAAATATCTAAACATCTATGCGGGGGGAGGAGCAAAGCCCGCAAAAGGGCAATTCGCTGTGATCTTTCATGGCGACGCTACTCTGGCTGTCTTGAATGACGATGCATACGCCGCAAAATTCAAGACAAACGGCAACCCAAACCTTGACCTGCTTCACCAACTGCATGAACAAGGGGTGGAGTTGTTCGTCTGTGGCCAAACACTGATCAGTAAAGACGCAAAGCCTGAGGAAGTGGCCGTGTTTATTGATACCGCCGTTTCAGCGCTGACGGTGGTTGTCAATTTGCAGGCTGATGGCTACGCGCATGTGCCGCTCGGGAAGTAGGACCATGCGGCCGCGTGGATGGTTCTGGTTTGAATTGCTTGATTAATTTTCCTCGTTCCTCTTACATTCTGTTACCCTTACAGCCTGGCACACTGGCAACCTGACGCATTGGAAATTCCTATGACTTCCATACCATCGACCAAAGACCATTACCAAATCCTTATCCTTGGCGGTGGTACTGCAGGCATCACCGTCGCCGCCCAACTTCGACGCAAGCTCAAGCGTTACGATCTTGCGATCATCGAACCGTCCACCAAACACTATTACCAGCCGCTTTGGACTCTGGTGGGTGCCGGTGTCTTCCACAAAGAACAAAGCGAACGCGAGGAAGCAGCTTTCATTCCAAAGGGTGCCGACTGGATTCAGGATTCTGTCGCCGAATTACAACCCGAACAGAACTGCGTGGTCACTCAGACTGGACGACGTATTTCTTATGACTATCTTGTCATCGCTCTTGGTATTCAGGTCGACTGGAACAAAATTCCTGGGCTTGCCGAGGGGTTGGGCCGGCAGCAAATCTGTAGCAATTATTCGTATCAGCAAGTGGATTACACCTGGGAATGCGTCAGCAAGTTCCAAGGGGGAACGGCCCTGTTCACGATGCCCAACACGGCAGTCAAATGTGGCGGTGCTCCGCAGAAGATTATGTACTTGGCCGATGACCACTTCCGCAAATCAGGCGCACGTGACAAATCAAATGTTATCTTTGCGTCAGGCCAGAGTGCTTTGTTTGCCGTTGAGAAGTATCGTAAGACTCTCGAAGTCGTCGCTGCTCGCAAATCGATCGATATCCGTCTCAAACACAACTTGGTCGAGATCAAACCGGACCAGAAAGAAGCGATCTTTGAACACTTGGATACCAAAGAACGAATAACGATTCCGTTCGATATGATCCACGTAACTCCACCGATGAGCGCTCCCGATCTCATCAAGTCGAGCACACTTGCCAACGCCGCAGGCTGGGTAGACGTCGATAAGTACACGCTGCAACATCCTAGATACCTAAATGTATTTCCCATTGGCGATTGCAGTGGTTTGCCTACTTCAAAAACGGGTGCAGCCATTCGAAAGCAAGCGCCGGTACTGGTCAAGAACTTGATCTCTGCCATCGCAGGACTGCCGCTAGAGGCCAAGTATGATGGCTACACTTCTTGCCCGCTGGTAACAGGCTATGGAAAGCTAGTTCTGGCAGAATTCGATTACGAAGGCAAACCGCAAGAAACCTTCCCTTTCGATCAATCGAAGGAGAGGCTCTCCATGTACTTGCTCAAAGCATACGCTCTCCCTCGGTTATATTGGCACGGGATGCTGCGTGGGCTAGGGTAAGGTTCGCACAATGAATGGATCGCAAATGGCTGATGAAGGACGGGATTTTGATCGAGTAGCCCATTGGGAGAATGTTTACTCCACCAAAAAGACAACGGAAGTAAGTTGGTTCGAAGCAGAACCGACCACTTCGCTTGATCTGATAGATCGCTTTTTGCCACAGGGCGGGCATATCATTGATGTCGGCGGCGGCGCTTCGTTTCTAGTCGATAGGCTTGTTGCGAAAGGCTCTTGGGATGTTACGATACTCGATATCGCATCGTCTGCCATGGAACACGCAAGAAAGCGACTTGGCGAAAACGCATGGAAGGTCCATTGGATTTGCGATGACATTACTAAGACAACGCAACTGGCAAAATACGACTTTTGGCATGACCGAGCCGTGTTTCATTTTCTTACTAATTCGGATGATCGCCAAGCGTACCTCAGCCGATTGAACGAGTCCCTTGTCATTGGCGGCTACTTTGTCGTCGCAACGTTTGCACCCGATGGACCAGAGAAATGCAGTGGTCTACCTGTTTGCCGCTATAGCTTCGATCAACTCGAGAACGTCCTCGGAAGAGGATTCAAGCTGGTGTCGAACGCTCAGTTCGGCCACGTGACACCAACAGGGAAAACACAACAATTCACCTTGGCCGTATTTCAAAAGATCGAATCTTAGATCATGTGCATTCTTGAGTTCACGCAAGGAAAACAATGCAGATGAACAACATGGAGACATTTCGTCAGTGGGCGTGGAGAGTATCGCAGCTAGCCATTGTTGTCGCAATGATCGGTGGAGTTGCTTACTGGAACTTCGCTGCGGTCAGCGTGATCGAACACAAAAGTTCCTCCGGTGAGATCATCGCCGAGGTTTTGGGGACTGGCACTTTAGAGGCTAGAGTGAAGTCAATCATCAGTCCAAAAATCGCTGGTCGTATTCACGAGATTCTGGTCGATCAAGGCTCGAATGTAACGAAAGGCCAGCCTCTATTCACTTTGGATGACGCCGAACTCAAGCAGCAAGTCGAGATTGCACAAGCGACCACCGCCATGTGCCAAGCATCCCTCGCGAGATTGCAGGCAGACCAAGATCAATCCAAGGCGGTACTCGACAGCGCCCAAAAGGAGATTAACCGGATTCAGCAGCTGCTTCGATCGAACTCGATATCGGAGGATGAAGCGGAGAAATCGACGGAACGATTGCGTATCGCTGAAGCAGGGTTGTCGCGTGCCAATGCTGCATTGTTGGAGGGGCAGCGCCAGATAATAACTTCGGAAAAGACCCTTGCTTTTAATGAAGCAAGGTTGGCAGATACTCGCGTCTCGGCACCCTTCGATGGTTTGATCATTAAACGCTATCGGGATCCAGGCGATATTGGTGTGCCCGGCAGCCCTATCTTGATGTTGGTGTCCACCAATGAAATATGGGTGAGTGCGTGGGTCGATGAAACTGAGATGTCTCGAGTTCATGCAGAGCAGCGGTCCAGGATTCTGTTCCGCTCCGAGCCCCGAGAAGCGTATCAAGGTACCGTCTCTCGACTGGGGAGAGAGGCAGATCGGGAGACTCGCGAATTCGTGGTCGATGTTCGCGTCGAATCGTTGCCTAAGAACTGGGCCGTGGGGCAACGCGCCGAAGTCTTTATTGAAGTAGAGCGGAAAGTCAATGTCTTGCTTATACCCACTAAATACATCGTATATCGCGAAAACCAGCCTGGTGTTTTCTGCAAGGTCAGCGGTCGTGCTATCTGGCGGTCTATAACACTAGGAATTCGAGGACGGGAGACCACTGAAGTGATAGAAGGCCTTCAAATGGGCGAATCCGTATGCATGCCTGTTCATGGAAAAGATGTACTGCTCGAAAACCAACGTGTTAAGGTGGTTCCATGAACCTAGCCTTTAAGGATGTACGGCACAACTTAGGTCGGTTCAGTTTGACTGCCGTCGGTATCGGGATGATGCTCATGATCGTGATGGGTATGGCTGGCATCTATCGTGGTCTCATTGAAGATGCGACCCTGGTCATCGACCGCATAGGAGGTGACCTATGGGTTGTGCAACGCGACACGCGAGGCCCGTTTGCGGAAGTGTCACGACTTCCCAAAACTATGGTCCATCGAGTGGAAGCTGTCCCTGGAATCGAGACGGCACGCGAATTTGTCTATCACACGATCCAGCGGCAACACGACGGAAAGCCACTTAGAATGTCGATTCTCGGCTTGAGTTGGCCGACCGACAAAGGCGAATGGCTACCCTTGGTAGCGGGAAGGCCTCTCGCTCAAAATCATTTTGAATTGATCGCCGACCAATCGCTCGGCTTTCAGCTCAATGAATCAATCCAACTTGGAAAAGAGAAGTATGTCGTTGTTGGCATAACCAATGGCATGGTGAGTTCCGGGGGCGATGGGATGAGCATTGTTACCCTGAGCGATTCTCAAGCGATCCAGTTCGATAGCGTGGGTGAGGCTCTGCGGCTTGAGCGTTCTGCTCGCGCGCGTCGAGCGTTAGATGTGGACTTGTTTCTCAAGCAACCTCAGTTGGTTGAGCAACTCTCGCAACCTACTTCACAGCTGCCCGCCGTCTCTTCGCCACAGATCAGTGCCGTCGTTGCTCGCATCAAGCCTGGCTACAATATCGAAGAAGTTCAGCAAACGATCACGAACTGGGGCGATGTCTCGGTATTCACTAAGCCAGGCCAGGAAGACCTTTTACTTCAAGGAATGGTAGATAAGGCTAGACGGCAGTTGGGGATGTTTCGTGCTCTCCTTACGATCATCGCCGCAGTTATTATGGCTCTGATCCTGTATACGCTGACCTTAGACAAACTGCACTCGATCGCGTTATTGAAATTGCTCGGAGCGCCGGACCGAACGATTCTTGGAATACTCTTGCAACAAGCAATCGGTTTGGGGGGGATAGGATATGGTATCGCGTTTCTTATCGGACAACAGCTCTTCCCATTCTTCCCTAGACGCGTAGTGATCACGAACCAGGATCTAGTTCAGCTCCTAGTCATTGTTTTGATCATATCGGTGCTGTCCAGCTTGCTCGGCATCTGGCGTGCAATGCGAGTGCAACCCACAGAAGCGTTAATGGGATAAGTAAAGTGACCGAACCGCTAGCCATAGAAACTCGCAATCTCAACAAAGTCTACAATAGTGGACGCACGGAGGTTGTGGCTCTACGGGAAGCGACGCTGCAAATACCCAAAGGCCAAGTGGTCGCACTGTTGGGCCCAAGTGGTTCTGGGAAATCGACTTTGCTTACGATCATCGGCCTCGTCATCCCACCGACGTCCGGACAAGTCTTCATCAATGGTGAGTTGATCGTTGATGGTTCGCTCGCAAAAACGAATCTTCGAAACTACCGACGTAAGAATGTGGGTTTTGTCTTCCAGAAAGCCAATTTGATTCCATTTTTATCGGCAATCGAAAACGTTCAAATTGCCATGGAGTTAAACCACACTAGCAGTTTCAATGCACGTCGACGAGCGGCGGAATTGCTCGATGAATTTGGTGTCTTGGAACGATCTTATGACAAACCATCGAGGCTTTCCGGCGGTGAACAACAGCGAGTCGCCGTTGCGCGAGCATTGGCCAATAACCCAGCTGTGATACTCGCCGACGAGCCGACGGCTGCCCTCGACAGCCACCGCGCTCAACAAGTCATGGAACTATTTGCTAAAATTGCTCACGAACAAAATGCTGGCGTCATCGTTGTCACGCATGACCATCGCTACTTAGAGGTATTTGACGCGATCTTTGAAATCGAGGATGGTGTACTACGACAACGAGTAGCAGTCGTCAAATAACTATCGAGTCGGGCTGGTGCAAGGTCGGCGAAAGCGAGCGGAATTCCAACAAGTGAACCACGACAATAATCTTCCTGAAAAAGCCACGTCTCCAAACCAAGTGGGAGCAGGAAATCCAGCGTCTGCCGAGATAGATGCTCGAATTTATATGGCTGCTGAACGGACTTTTCTTGCATGGATTCGCACTGGGATCGCGTTAATGGGGTTCGGCTTCGTCGTGGCTCGTTTTGGGTTGTTTCTTCGGGAGTTAACCATCGCCGGAACGCAACAGAAATTGCCAAGCACCGGATTCTCGCTTCCCATCGGAATTGGCTTAATCGCCTTTGGAATCATCGTGAACATTGTTTCCGTTATACGTCATCGCAGATACATTGATGCCATTGATCGCAATAGCTTTAGGTCGGCATTCGGATCGACATTCGCAATTTGGGTCGCTTTCTTGCTGGCTCTCGTCGGACTGGCGATGGCTTTGTATCTCGCAAGTCTTTAGATTTTGCCAGGGGGCTACACTTCCAAGGTTACATTGGCACCGGTCACTGCAACCTAAGGGATCGGCGGAGTTGCTGCTACTTGCTAAATCGAAGCAGATAGTTCTCGGTGAATCCATCGATTGCGACTTCCTCTTCAAACTGGAACCCCGCATCGATGATCTCTTGCTTGAAAGTTTCGAGCGGTGCGCGAATATGTCCTAGAAGCCATTGCTTGCGCTCGCGGCTCACATCGGGCTCGCGATTAAAGTCGACGACAACCAGCTTGCCCCCTGCACGCATGGCGTGGTAAATCGATTTCAGGGAACTCTCCGGATACTCGAAATGATGGTAAACGTCACAAATGAAAGCACGGTCAATGACATTCTCCTTCAAATTGACATCGCGATCAGAGCAAAGCACCACTTCCACATTCTCTAATTTTTCTTCTTTGGCTCGATCGCGCAGATGCTTAAAGAACTTGGGGGAGATGTCGATTGCAAAGACCTTTCCCTCGTTGCCCACACTGCGGGAAAGCGGACGTAGATAAAGTCCGGTACCAGAGCCTACGTCGGCGACCGCCATTCCAGGCTGAAGTTGCAGGGCTGCCAAGATCTGTTCGCGGCAAGCGAAGACCTCCCGACTTTCGACCTCAAATCGCTTAATGAAGTCTTCCACGTTCATGTTGGGATCGAGAAAACTATCGTTGATCCCAGAGGGAAGATTGGCAGCCCGTTTCCCCTCTTCTTGGGTCGCGCTGTTGTCACCAGCATCTTGCCCAAACCCGCAGGTTCCAAGGAGTGACACGAAAACAAAGACCAGCGTGATTGATTTTGAAAGCGAAGCAAACATTGCCATTCTCGTGTGCAGTGAAAGTGCGTATCGGTGAAGGCATCCAGTATAGCAGTTCCTGCAACTTTCGTCCTACCATACCGAAGAGGAAGATTATCGCACGGCGATCGGGCCATACGTCAGGGGGTGCATTCTTCGATGTAGACGTCCACTTGCTGGCCCGTGATTGCGTCGATTTCTGTTGGTAGCACGGAATAGATGATTTGAAGAACTCGGGTATCCACTCGTTCGCTGACGCCACCATTGAGCGTCTTTTTAGGTATGACGTAGGGTTCAATGCGTACAAAGTCCAATGCCACTTTCACCTCCGGGCGACCTCGAACCGACGCATAGGCCTTGGCCTTGGATTGAAATCGAGGAATCTCCGATTCGTCAATGTCCACACGAATATGCAAAGGGTTGGTAACGCCCAGGGTCACCAAGGGCGTTGCAAGAATTGCCGCTGGCGCAAACTCACCCGCCCGAATTTTGACTTGCAAGACGGTCGCATCGATCGGAGAAAGGATGGTTCTGAGCTGCAGCTCGACTTCTTCTTTAGCGACCTGAGCGGCAGCTTGATCGACAGCGGATTGCTGAACCAGAATGGTCGGCGAAGAATCCTTACCGTCAAGGAGATCCAGCTTTCCCTTGGCATCGCGAAGATTGGCTTCGGCTTCCAAGACACGCGAGTCCGCCAAAAGCACGTTCAGCCTACGCATCTCAAGTTCTTCCATGGATAGCCCCTTGTCGCCGATTTTCTCAGCTCGCATCAGTTCCTGCTTAGCGTTCCAACGAGTCGCCGTGCTTTGATCGACCATGGCTTGAGCGGATTCCACTCGCGCTCGTGCGGGCGCGATTTGCCCCTGGGATTCAAGGAGCTTGGCTCGCTGAGCCGCAAGATTCGACTTAGCAACTTGCAAATTCGCTTGCGCTGCGCGATCGTCGATCACCAGCAATGCATCCCCTTTCTTTACTTGATCGCCTGTCTTCACTTTCACCGAAGTGACGATTCCTGGCACTTGCGAGCCGATCGAAATGGCTTCACCCGCTGGTTCAATCAATCCGATGCCGCCGATATATCGAGTTTGGTTGTTAGCATCGCCTGCACCACTTGCCGATGTCAGCTTCATTTCTTTGGAGACGGCCACAGGCTCGCTACCAGGCAACGTCGGCGGCGAAAACCGAACGTCGGTCTCTTTGGATTGGGGCGAGTTCTTGCGAATCAAGATTGTTCCCCATATCAACATGGCCAGAGCCAATCCGACCGTTCCGATTGCGAATGCCTTCTTCAATAAAGCGACCATGATCGAACCTTCAAAACTGTGATTGTTAGATTTCTTGAGACGAACGTCCCGATTGAACCGATAGGATTTGACCATCGGACATGGTCACAATTCGATCGGCGAACGAATAGATTCTGGAGTCATGCGTCACCACGACGACAGCTCGCCCGGGCGCACTGGCCAGTTCTTGCAACATGGTCATCACGGCATGCCCAGTCTGAGCGTCCAACGATGCCGTGGGCTCGTCGCATATCACCAATCGCGGTTCATGGACCAATGCTCGCGCGATGGCAATCCGCTGTTGCTGCCCACCTGAAAGTTGATTGGGATACTTGGTTCTGTGCTTGCCCATTTCTAGACGCTCCAATAGCTCGCTCGCCTTCCGAACCGCTTTGCTTAAAGACATGCCTTGTACTACTAAGGGAACGGCAGCGTTCTCGGCCGCGGTTAAGGCCGGCAGTAGGTTGAACTGTTGGAAAATGAACCCGAGTTGCGTAGATCGAAAACGCACTAATTTCCCGCTGGCCATTTTGCTTGTCTTTTCACCAAACAGCTCGACGGTTCCTTCGTTAGGCCGAAGCAAACCCGCGATAACGGAAATAAGAGTCGTCTTGCCGCATCCACTGGGTCCGACCAAAAAAGTGGTTTCTCCCGTTTGGATATCCAGATCGATGCCTCGAAGGACGCGAATTTTAGCCTGGCCCGAACCGAACTCTTTTACCACGCCTCGGCAGTGGACGGCCAATTGCGTTGCCGAATCCTTTTCGTTAGCGAGCATCTCGTTTTCTATTTGCATCAGGCTAACCTCGAAATACGATTGCGGGTTCGACAAACAAAACTCGGCGAAGGGCCACCATCGAAGCTAAAGCGATGATGGCAGCAGCGACGCCCCCAGAGGCGATTGCGATTTGCCATGGCAAATAGAAGCCTGCAAAATTTGCATCTCGACCCGCAAACTCGAAGAACATTGCGGCTGCACCGAGCCCGAATCCGTAGCCCACGAACCCCACCACCAGGGCTTGCAAGGCAACCATCCCAATGAGCACGTAGTTGCTTGTGCCAATAGCTTTTAGGACAGCGAAATGCTTCAGGTTTTCAAGCACGAATAGATTGAACATCAGGCCAACAACGCAAACGCCGACAATGATCCCGAGGGCAATGACCGTCCCGAAACTGATGGGTATACCGGTGTTGTCGATAATGTACTGGATCGCTTTGTCCCGAAACTCGGTTGACGACAAAGCCATGAGCCCAGTTTGCGATTCAATCCGATCCGTGACTTCTTGGATCGAGTAGGAAGGTGCGGTTCGAACCAGCAAAAAAGACAACTGATTGCGTCCATTGTTGGTATACGAAAGCGCTTGGGAATAGCGAGTGTAGAAGGTGATGGACGAAGTGAACTTGGGCGAGTCTTTAATGATCGCAACAACGACAGCCCTTCGATCGTTCAGTTCCACGGTGTTCCCGATCGAAATTTCTTCCCCTTTCCAAACCTTGCCAAAACCATCTTGATTCACCGCCACAGCGTCTGGCTTCCGCAAATCTTCAGCAGATCCTAAGACAAAGTTCGCGGGAATACCGATCATCGACTGATCGTCGGCTCCCACCAAAAGTGCAGATTCCAGTTGCCCGGTTTGCGTGCGAACCGTCGCCATCGCTTTGAAATAAGGGACCGCCCATTGCACCCCTTCGACACCCCGAACGCGCCCCAGTTCGGTATCTCGGAGCGGGAAAACCGTGTCCAGGTTTTTGACGCCTGGATCCATCACCCAAACGTTGGCTTCCGGAACATCATCGATCAAAGCGCCGCCCCGCGATAGCAGTCCAAGGAAGATGCCCATCTGCTGATTGATGAGCAAAGTCGAAAACGCCACGCCGATCACCAACCCCATATACTTGGCTTGGTCGTTGAAGAGCATTTTTAGGGCGATTCGCCACATGTTGCTTGCATTTCCAGAAGTTGGTACCATGCTTACTTACTACACCGAACTATGACATAATACGGTGTTTAAATCGAATCAGATGACACAATTACGGAATTCAGACGAAAAAATGCAAAATTCGGAATCCCAAGGAGCCCGTCGTCCACGCGGCCGCCCCAAAGACGACTCGTTGCGTCTGCGGATTCTGAAATGCGCCACAGACTCCTTTTTGGAGCATGGCTACCAAGCGGTTTCTATGGATGCTATCGCGGAAGCGGCAGAGGTTTCCAACAGAACCGTCTATAGCCATTTTGAAAACAAAGAGCGACTGCTTGCTGCGGTCTTTCGGCACGAGGCAGAACGGCTTCGGCCTCATTTTTCGGGAAACGCGATTAGCACCTCTTCCGAATTCGAATCGGCTCTTCAAAATTTTGGCGAGCAGTTTGTCGGACTGCTGACGCATCCAACGATCAACGGGATGGGCAGAGTGATGGTCGAGGAGGCACGGAGGCACCCTGAGATGGCAAAAGAGTTTTACGCATGGGGGCCAACCCAAACCGAGAATCAGCTAGTGGACTTTATCGAGTTCGGTAAGCAACACGGTTGGCTATTTACAGCAGATTGTAGGCTTGCGGCACAGCAACTGCTCGCACTTTGGCAAGGCATTTGGCACTTCAAGCAACAGCTTGGCCTTGCCAAGAGATTGAGCACGAAGAAGATTACAGTTCATGTGAAGGAGTCGTTGCAGTTATTCCTTGATGGTGTAGGTCGACCGGGCCACGGCTGACCCTCAACTGCATTGCCTTGTGTCTTCCTTCCGTGCGTTCCGTGGTTCCCCAATAGGTTCTTGGATCAAGCGAGTGGCCTGTGTAGTGCCGGTGCATATAATTTGAGTTGTAGAGTCGCTGCAAGCTTCATGAACAGTTGAGGACAACTGTTCGACATTGTAGAGCAGTTGTCCTCAACTGCTTGGAACTGCCAGACAGGTTCCCATCTCAAAAACACTAACGAGATCTTAACGTTTCCATTGTGTTTTCGAACATTCAATCTGGCGTCTAGTGCCTCCAGTCGTGATTGCAAAATGGAGGATGACTGCAAGCTTCAGGATGAGATAGTAATGACCACAGAACACACCGAACACACGGAAAAAGAGCCTGATTGCCTTGTGTCTTCCTTCTGTGTGTTCAGTATGTTCCGTGGTTCCCTAATCGGTTCTTGCACCGACCGAGTGGTCTGTGTGTACTGCCGGTGCGTATAATTTGAGTTGGAACATCGTTGCAAGCTTCATGAACAGTTGAGGCCAACTGTTCGACATTGTAGATCTATGGCGTGGGTATTGACTCTCTTTCAAGCTTTACTGCCTTTAGCTCACTACTTGCATTTTCTAATTCGTCCTCGAGTGCAGATAGTCTTTTGACGTAGCGTGCACGAAGATCATCGTCCCCTATCAGGGCTTTTAGAAGCTCTTGAATTCTCTTCTGCTGCCGCTCGATCTGATCGATCGATTCCATCAGCGTTCTGATCTTTTTATCCAAGGCCAAGATCTTGGCTGCTGTAGATTTATGGCTTTCTTGCCGCTCGATCCAGCCGGTTACTAGCTCGGCCATGGCTATCGGCAGATCCCTACGTTTTTTTAGATCGACAAGTCTCTCATAAGGTGAATCGGCGTTCCATTCGCTAAGGCTTGATCGCGTTTCACGAACATCCAAATTGGTTTTGCTGTTACCTTTGGCGATTGTCTCGTATCGAAAAATGTCTTTTTGCTTACCAATGGTATCCGCCTTAGCCGGATCAGGCCCCCACGTTCCGTCGCGCTGAGCATGCTCGATCACGACCGTCTTGGACTCTGGACTTTCGTTCTGCAGAACGTAGCGATACACTCGCTCATAGCTTGTGCGTTCGTAAATCCATTCCGACTTCTGATTCGTGGCAATCTCCCATTTGGAAGGAAGCTGCTTCTCGACCAACGCCTCGCTAGAGACAGAAATGGATCGATCTAAAGCGTAGGTTACCAATTGAGGTACGCCGGACACCAATCTCGGAAACATTACGTCCCCCAAATATCCTTGATCATTCCAAACGGACCCTGGCCCTGGCATCAATTGATAGCCATCGAGCAAAGTGATTTCGAATGCAGCAAAGGCATGTTCGCGATGCATCTGGGCAAGGTGAACCGCAACAGGTCGGATTTGATGGGGAATCTTTGGAAGAAAGACCGTCTGGGATGCCATCGCTTTCAAAGAAACATTGGGGACGCAAATTTTCACACGTTCGCCAATCAGCTCGCTCGCCATCGCATCCACGGTGAAGCTCATACCCAGCCGTTTTGAAAAGGGATCATTCGAATCACTCGCGCCGAGCTTCGTCCCCGTTTCTTGTGGGGCGGTAACCACCAGACTCAATCCAGTAGCACCACCCATGTTGCCCGCCATACCGCCCATGCCACCCATACCACCGCCAAAACCAGAGTTCCCAGAGCTAGAAATGAAAGGGTCCAGCTTGGAATTGGAAGCATCCGCCACAATCTGAAGTGGGCGTTCCTGTTTTGAGCCTGCTGATAATAAAGGAGGAGCGGCTGAAAAAAGTGTGGGCACTTCTATATTGTCTCGATAGGTTTGCTGCACTTGAGACAACGCGGAATGAAAACCAAGCGGTTGGTCAATCACTAACACCAGTTCGATATCGTTCCAATCGATACCCGAATTGTTGTCGATGACTGCCGAGGCGACCAACTGAAAATGATCATCGATCTTTGCAATACGGTACGAGCAACGCCAAGGAGCCGATTCCGTTTGAAAAGCAACAGCGGCAGGCCCTG
The DNA here is from genome assembly GCA_027487485.1 of Planctomycetaceae bacterium. GTDB lineage: Bacteria > Planctomycetota > Planctomycetia > Pirellulales > Pirellulaceae > JBKCUI01. Next base: position 115,734 of record JAIYDN010000084.1, read on the forward strand.
GATCTTTCTTCGTGAGCTTCAGGTTAACAGGCAGGCGATCCACACCGGATCGCCCTAGTTTGAGTAGAGCTCGCTCAAAACCTTCTTTCATTTTCGGGTCGGCCAGCGTGACAATGGACTCATGATTCATCTCCATTTGTTCGAGACCATTTTCCGTACTAAGCGTCAGAAGCTCAATTTCTATGTTGCCGTTGGGTGTCGCTTGGGTTTGTAATTCCAGCGAGACAATTCTACCAACACGAACTTTGGATCCGTCCTGAACCGATACTTCAACGCCGATCATGCCTTGAAGGATCTCCGAACGCGTTGCTGTTGAATCCGTTTGGAATGCCAAATGATTATGGTCGGTTTGATTGGCTTCTATATTGTAATGGACTCGCCCACTTTCAAACCCTTTCAGCACGAGCGACTTCAATAGATCATCCAGTTCATGCGGCAACAGATCTAAAGATAGCTCCGTCTCCGAAGTATTCTTCGATTGATATTCAAGGATCCCTAGCCCAGCTGGAAACAGTTCGACACGTCTGAGACCAAGCGGTTCATTAGGTTCAGAGCTCCTTAGTTCGCAAATGGCATACGGCCTTAGTATCGCAATCACAAGTATCAAAACAAACCATGGTGATGCACTTTTGAACATGAAAGACCTCGCGATGCAACAAGAAACCGAACCGATGCGTGAACTCACGCCCCAGGAAACCTATCAATCGCAAGTTGAGTGCCAAAGCCATCTCGTGTTCTTGAACTTTCGACAACTGGCGCATCATTTGCATAACTCCCTCGTCCATCAGGATGGCTATCAATAACTACGCGAGGAGAACCTATACATGTTTTTCAATGCTCGGTTAACGACTTTTGCGGTGTGCAGTTGCTTCTTCTGGTTAACGCTTTACCCATTGGATGCGTACGCGCAACCCAAAGTGACTTGGCGCTGGTCGCATACTACCGAGGAATCGGAAAGCATTGAAAGAACTTTAGAGCAATTGAACCAGCCAGTCCCAAGCTTGAAGGGCAAAAGATCTTTGGCGGAAGCACTTCGGATGCTACCCCTGCCGATCCGCGTTGACCCAGTGGCACTGGAAGAGGAGAGTCTAACGCTTGACGAAGTCATCGAAAGTGACTCGTATTCCCCTCAGACGATCCGAATGTATCTGGAGACCATTCTAAATCCATTGCAACTCACCTGGCGTCCTGAGGTAGGGTTTGTGACGATCACGTCCAGACAGGGGGCCGCAAATACGCTCTGCATTTATGACGTAACCAGTTACATTCAATACAACAGCAATTCAAAAGCTGAGTATGCCGAGGCGGGCGCTCGGTTCCAATCTCTTTCCCACGTGATTCAGAGTTCTATCTCACCGGATCAATGGGCCATAGCTGGAGGCAATTCGCAATTGCTCCCCTGGAAAACGCAGAACAACATACGGATGGTTGTTACAGCCCCTTACGAGACCCAATTCGCAATACAAGCACTTTTCGCGACGGAAGCGAAGTTACTAGCCAACGCAACACGTCACGCGAGAGCCCCCAACGTACAATTGAATCAAGTCGGCAAACGCTCAACCGTAAGGCACTCTCAACTGAAGCGGCCCTAGAACTTAAGCTAGCCGCACGAATTAATGCCCCGAACCAAATACCCCGAGCTAGATTGTATAGCTTGGACGGTATCTTGCCGCGTCGATGGTCGCCCAGATATGCATGATCCAGCCCAGAAGCACAAACCATAGCAAGGTGGCGGTTACAAAGAAAACGGCGGCTGCGATGATTCGCCCTTGGCAAAGTTGACCCAATCCAGGGTACACAAAACTAGCGATTGCACAGATTACGTTCGCCGTCGAACCTTGCCCACTCATTTGAAGATTCCTGTCTCACCGTTTCTTAGTTGCATCAATTTGCCACAATCTTTACTCATTCGTCGGCCAGACACGAATCTTGGAAAATTCTCTCGCGATCGTAAAGCTTGACTGGCTACGTTACTTCAAAGGCAATCTGGGGTAACCGAATAGTATTTCCTGCCGCGTCAACCGCTTCGACGATCACCCCGTAAGTTCCAGCCGGCAAATCCAATCTGGTCTCTCTTGCAGCGACATTGCTTTTCCGAAGTTCGGGCGCTGAACCATTGCTGGTCGTATACACGTTGTATCTTGCCCCCGAGCCTGCGTTTGACCATTGAACACGCGTCTGCGTTCCAATCTTCACGACCGAAGTGACTTGAAAATCTTCTAGGCTATCGGTCATCCGATAGAACCGACGATCCATGGCACTAGAAAAAGACGTACCCGTTTTCGTATAAAGTGATAATGTATGCGAGCCATCGGGTATGCTTCCAAAAAGCTCGATGATGGCCGAGTCTTGGATGGTAAATGTCCCGTCCGCTCGAACAAACCTGGACGCATCTTTTTTAGTCGTTCCATTGAGGGAAGCAAACAATTGAGTCGTATCCGAGTTGATTTTCCCTTCGACGGAAAGGTCATTGGTGATACCAAAGGCAGTCCCCGAATTCGCCATGACCAAGTCCCGCAGGGGAGCGATTCTCTGGTCTGGATTTGTATTGATGAAGTTAATCACTGCCAGTACATCCAAAGGGCTGATTGAGCCGTCTCGGTCCACATCGCTCGTCAATTGGTATGGAACAGGGGCATTCGGTGGACGATCGTTCAGGCGATTGATAATGGCTAGAACGTCCAACGGGGATACCGAGTTATCGCGATCTGCATCCAACGAAGTAAGCCAATTTTCGTTAGCCGTCGTGGAGGAAGCGACATCGATCACGGTTGCTCCATACGCCACAACAGAACCATTTCGTTCTGCTTGAACCAGAATCGACCGGCTTCCGGGGGTTGAGAATAATTCATTAAGCAATTGCACAGAGGCCCCGCCAACGATGGTTCGATCAAAGATCCCGTCGCCATCGATGTCCACTTTGTAAGTTACACCCGTCGAGGGTGGTGGCGTAATGCCACTCAATTGCACCTGGATTCTAAAACTCTCATTGGTGCGGACCGTAGCTGGCGCTGTAACGTTTAGACTGCCAGTCGGAACGGGAGAGACAACACTGATACCCGATGATCGGAAGTCAACTCCCGAAACATTGGTTACTTTGGCTTTTGTTTTGGTCCCATCGACTAGCACGCGGTAGGTACCATCGACAAGCCCATTCGCATTGACAAGCGAACCTGTGAACGTGAGATCAACTTGAGTTCGATTGTTGATGGTAAACTCTTCGTATGTGTACGGGACCAACAGATCCCCTACATCCGCTTTCACGAACCGAATGGCATCCGGGGTAAAGGTAACGGGTGCATCCCAGGTGATACGGGCCTTGCGCACTTGATTGCCAAGTGCATTTCCCGAGACGTCGGTAACACCGATCACTTCAGGTCGATTTGTAATGTTCAGGCGGTAGTTTGTTTTAGGACTTGTGGCCCCAGGCAATGATGAATCTACGACTTCCAACACCAAATCGTAAACAGCCTTGGTTTCGAAATCAAACAGAGTCCCCGCTTTGACCTTTAACTGATTGCCGATGATTTCGAAGCTGGAGGCTTCATCGCCTAAAATTCTAATTTCGTTAGTGCCAAGGGCATCGTCTGTAACTGTAATGGTTGCCAAAGACTGGCCGACACTGGTCGAAGCCATCTCCTCCAAAGTGTTTGTTACAGAACTCAGCTGAATCGCCGTTGGAGCTTCGTTAGCATCCGTGATTGAAAGGGAAAGCTCAATCGAAAGTTCGTGAGAAGTCCCCAAAGTGGCATCATCGACCTGAACGTTGAATCGGTAACTGGGTTTGGACTCGAAATCGAGAGTACTACCGGGACGAAGCCAAACACCCGATTCCTTCACCTCAAATTGAGCCGCATCCGGCCCTGAAAGAAGGATCGAGTTCAAGCCCAGAGCGTCATCGGTCACGACCACCGTTGCCACTTGTAGACCATTTGCGAGATTGGTCGATTCTGAAAGCGAGGCGATCGCATTTGACAACCGAACACTCGATGGAGCTTCGTTGGAATCCGTAATCGAGAGTGTAAAATTGGAATTTGCGGCAGGTGCAGACGGGAAAGCAAAATCACTTGCAGAAACGGTGACTACATAGCTGGACTTCGCCTCGAAATCCAGCAAAGCATTGGGCTTGAAACTTAGCTGAGTGCCAGACAACGAGAACAACTCGGAGTCCGCTCCGCTTAGGGCTAAAGTATTCGAGCCAAGTCCATCGTCAACGACGTGAATATTGGCGACAAAAACAGGCGTGTCGATCGAGGTCGATTCCGAAACGGATACAACATCTCTAAATTGAACGCCGGCAGGCGGGTCGTTCACGTTCGTGATATTCACGATCACATTCGTGGTGCTAGACAGGCTCGGCGAACCTTGGTCGGTGACTCGAACAGGAATCGTCCAAGTCGCTCGTGTTTCAAAGTCAATGGAGGATGGATTCATAACAAAAAGAAGCCCCGTCGACGGATTGATTCCAAACACATTAGTCGGTCCGCCTGGTGCGATGCTGAACTGAAACATGCCTGCCGGGCCAGCGTCTGGGTCGGTAGCCGTAAGTGTTCCGACCTCCATACCGACCGTCGTGTTCTCCGAAATGGTGAAAGATCCGATTGTCAGCGCCGGTGGCTCATTGATATCGGTCGGAGCAATGGTGATTGTCTTGGTCGTTGAAGCGGGAACTCGAAACGAGTCTGTTACCCTCACTACGACTTCAATCGGAAGTGTCCGTTCGAAATCCCATTGGCCTACTTGCCTGACCTTGACGGCTCCAGTCGCAGAGTCGATTGAAAACGGACCGGAATTTCCAACGAAACTGTAGCTAAGGCTTTGACCTTCATCTGGGTCGGATGCAGCGATCGACGTCACTACAGCGTTGAGCAAGGGGTTTTCAGGGATCTCGAGACGACTTGTTTCAATAACAGGGGCTAAATTCTGACGAAACCCGAAGTCTGCATTTAAGAGATGCTCATTCTTGGAAACGAGAATGTTATGAAAAGTGTTTCCGATAGGAATATGAGCAGCCGCACTTCCATCGGCATATACGGTGTAATTGCCGGCCGAAAGCTCTTCAATGGCGTATTTGCCCTCAGAATCAGAGAATGTTTGGAACTCGGGGTAGGTGTATTGCAATCGGTCAAACATTCCAAACGGACTCGAGTCAAAAATCTCTTCGTTCGAAAAAATCAATGCATACTTGATGTCGGCTTGTGGCCTCTGGATGCTGATGGTCTCGCGCTGAAGCCCTCGAAGAGCGTTGGTCTGAGCAAACCCGAGCAATTGGTCATTGCGATCGTAAATCTCAATGCGACCAAACGAAGATCTCAGTGTCTCCGCAGCAATCGCTTCCACGGAAACGCTATCTGCTTCATGGTAAAAAAGCACTTTTAACTTGTCGGATGTATCGAACCAAGGAATGCCTTCACTGGACAGTACGGTAATCACGTTAAAGTCATTATCAAACGTGCTTCGAGTCCGTACAACATGACCAATGTTCTCACCGTTGCTGGCCGCCACAGTCAATGTGGCGTTAGGAAATCGGTTGGTTAGTTCGGTCCTTTCGGGGTAATTGATGGCAACAACCTCCTGCTGAAGGCTATCTCGGAATCCGTTGCCATTGCCATCTGCAAAGACTTGAACACCGCTCGCTAAGTAATCCGCATTGGTCAGCTTTCCGTCCTGATCAAGATCCTGCCCCATCGTGCCGCGAACGCCGCCATCAAAGTTAAAAGTGCCGACGTGATTCAAGGATCTGCCGGCATAGACCAAAGGACTTGGGTCTCCAAAGGTCCCGAAGGTAAACCGATACAACTCTTCTGCCGTTGCCGAATCATCTATCGTATTTCCAGCCACCCAGTCGGCAGCATTCCAACTCATCGAGGCGCCGATCCGTCCAGCATAAATTGGACGTTCCGTTTTGATTAACGAGGTTCCTGCGGGAACTGTGTAGCTGGTGTTTTCCGAGAAGGTAATCTTTCCGTAGGACACACCGACTCCAGCGGTTGAGTTCAGCAGTCCAACAGAGTCCAGTTCGTTCCAAGGGATCGATGCGCCGTCCCTGACACCATCATTATTTTGATCGACATCGGTTCCAGGAATCGGCTTGGAGGGTGCTTGCACTAGCATGAAGGTGGCACATCCGAAGATAAATGTCAGTCTGTCCGACAAGGTAGAGTTATCGCTCCAACGATTTCCTGGGAGTCCTGAAAAGCCCGCTGCGGAACTCTTGAGACTGGTTGCTGCCGAATCGATCTGATAGGGATTCTCGAATTGACTCACCACGAGAAATCCATTGTTGCCGAAGCGGAGCCCTGAAAGGTCGATAACCGACTCTATCTGCCCAGGATTGCTCCAACCATCGAGTGTTACAAAATATGTGCCTTGTGGAAGCTCTGCATTTGGCTCCCCTCGCAGTTCAACGTACTGGTCGTTATCGACATTACCGAATAGTGGTGCCGCGTGAATTTCGCTGATGTAGGACGCAAGAACTCGTCGTGACTCCAGCGATTCGAAACCTAAGCGATTTCGGTTTCTCCGCGAACCTAGTCTCTTAGGATTTCTATTCAAAAGTCTTTGTAACCGTGCAAGTAACTTGGCCATCGCTCTGTCAAACCGTTAAAACTAGTCACGAAATTCACCTACTAAGTAGACCGTAACATAGTCAACTGTCATTCTGAAATCAACCTGGCCTAAGCTGTCGCCCTCGTAGCGAACTGATTTGAATGATAGAATTTTGCTACTAAGACTCCCGAATGAGGTCCAGTCTACGCGTGACCTCAAGCAAGACGCTTTTCGACTGAGAATACGAATGAATCGATTGAAAGACTGTCGCCATGGCAAAATGCTATACAATGAACACGACATCTACATTGGCCGTTCGCTCGACCTTTACGGTGAGTTTTCCGAGGGCGAATGCGATGTTTTTCGCCAGTTGATACAACCGGGCTCGACTGTTTTAGAACTAGGGGCAAACATTGGATCGCATACGGTGTTTTTAGCCAATCGGGTTGGCCCCTCAGGCCGAGTAATCGCTTTTGAACCGCAGCGCGTCGTTTTTCAAACGCTATGCGCAAACATCGCCTTGAACAATCTTCTGAATGTGGAAAGCCACCAAAAGGCGGTTGGACAGCAGGCTGGTTCATTGATCGTGCCGCCTTTGGACTATACGGTGGACAACAACTTTGGCGGGCTTGGCTTAGGTGCCTACACCCAGGGGGAATCGGTTCCGGTGGTCGCCATCGACGATCTCAAACTGAATGCTTGCCACTTCGTAAAAATCGATATTGAGGGGATGGAGCGGGAGGCGATTCTCGGTGCCAAGCAGACTCTGGAGCGTTGGAAACCTGTCTTGTATGTGGAAAACGACAGGGCCGATCGGTCGGACGCTTTGGTCGAGACCTTGAATGATCTTGGTTACGCCCTTTATTGGCACAAACCGCCGATGTACAGTCCGCAAAACTTCTTCGGAAACCCACAGAACATCTTTGGCGGGATTGTTTCAATGAACATGATAGGGATCCATTCCTCGATCCCGCACAACGTGGACTGCCCGAAAGTCGAATTGCCTAGATAGCTCGTTTCCCGGTCGAGCTTGATTCAGACTGAAAAGATCATGAATTTTTAAGAATTCCGATTACAATCGACCCTTCTCTCGACTGTATTTCCACATTTGATGCCAGACCTCCGAGTTAAGCGAGTAGTCCATGCGATTTCTGTTTTTCGTTGTTGCCGTTTCATGCCTTGCGACTGGACTAATTGATTCTGCTTTTACAGGGCGAGTGCGCGGTGACGAAAAAGCCGACGACACGGGAAGCAAGTCCGAAGAGAAAAAAAGCTGGAATGTCGAGACACCTCCGGGCGACTCCTACCAGCAAAAAATTGATTCACGCGAGGGGACATGGATCAACTTGGATGTCTCGCCCGATGGGACCGAAGTGGTGTTTGATTTCCTTGGAGATATCTACACCATGCCAATCACAGGTGCCGATGGAACCGACGGGGTTCATCCCAAAAATCTCGCTAGCGGAATTGCATGGGACATGCAACCGAGATACAGCCCTGACGGAAAATGGATTTCGTTTACAAGTGATCGGACTGGAAAAAGCGAACGCGGCGGAGACAACCTATGGGTCATGCACCGCGATGGATCAAACCCCAAGCAAGTCACGAACGAAACCTTTCAGCTCGTTAACGGAGCAGCCTGGTCACCCGATGGTGATTACTTAGTCGCTCGTAAGCATTTCACAGGCAGACGTTCGTTGGGTGCGGGTGAGATCTGGATGTACCATCGTTCGGCTATCGATGCGAATTCAACCACGGGTCTTCAGTTAACGAAACGCGCCAATGACCAGAAGGATGTGAATGAACCAATTTTTTCCCGCGATGGGCGCTTCTTGTTTTACTCCCAAGATTCCACCCCTGGCGACTCGTTCGAATACGACAAGGATTCCAACAAGCAAATCTACGTTGTCAAACGGATCGATCTTCAAACGGGTGAATCATCGAACTACATCACAGGCCCAGGAGGAGCGTGTCGACCTGTCCCCTCGCCCGACGGGAAGTCGATCGCATTTGTACGACGCGTGGGTGCGAAAACGGGCCTGCACGTGCTCGATATCGAATCCGGAGCGATCCGACTTGTTTACGATGAACTTGAACGGGACATGCAAGAAGCATGGGCGATTCACGGGGTGTATCCGACCTACGCATGGACACCCGATGGCGAACACGTCATCGCTTGGGCGAAAGGAAAAATTCGAAAGATATCCATTTCGGAAGGAACTGCACAAGAAATACCGTTTCATGTGGTCGACTCTCGTGAAATGCGGAAGCCGGTTCGATTTCCCGTCGAAGTGGCTCCGGAGAATTTCACAGCCAAGATGCTTCGCTGGGTACAAGTTTCACCGCAAGGAAACCAAGTCGTTTTCCAATCCTTGGGGTATCTATATGTACGAGACTTGCCTGAAGGGGAACCACGCCGACTGACAACCCAGTCGGATCATTTCGAGTTTTACCCTAGCTATTCGGCAGATGGCAAACACATCGTTTACACCACTTGGGATGATGAGAAACTTGGAACGGTCCGCGTCGTGAATTCGGACCCTGACGATGCCGAATCCTGGAAAGTGACCTCGCAGCCAGGTCATTACGTTGAACCCACCTTCTCGCCTGATGGACAAACCATTGTGTACCGCAAATCTTCGGATGGGTACTTGCGATCGCCACTTTGGTCGCGAGAGCCGGGTTTGTACCGAGTGCCATCGCGCGGAGGCGAACCAACGAAGATACGCTCCGCAGGTTCCAATCCGCAGTTTGCCACCGATAACGACCGTGTATTCTTCATCGATAGCAGCGGAACCAAAGACGTCGACAATCTTGGACTCCATTCGATTGGCCTGGACGGCAAAGACGAACGAAAGCACTGCAATAGTCAATGGGGAACGAATTATAGAGTATCTCCGGATGGCAAATGGATTGCATTCATCGAGCGTTTCAATGTGTTTCTTGTTCCGCTGTTGCATACCGGAAGCACACTTGAAATTGGGCCATCCAACACTTCATTACCAACCGCCAAGATGAGTCAAGCGTCTGGGGACTTTGTCCATTTTTCGGGCGATAGTCAATCGCTGCACTGGACGGTTGGTCCCACCCTTTACACTCAGTCGATGAAACAAGCATTCCCTTTTCTCCGAAGTGAAGGTCAAGGTGAGGATGGACAGGAAAAGATCGAACCGGTGAAAACAGAACTAGGGTTCGAACATCCTACGGCAAAACCAGAGTCGACGATCGCCTTTCTTGGCGCGAAGATCATCACCATGGGAGAGCAAGGAGTGATCGAGAACGGAACCATCGTGATCGAAAACAATCGAATTCTGGCCGTTGGCAAAAAGGGTGAAATTGAGATTCCAGAAGGGGCAACCAAAGTGAAGGTTCCCGGAATGGTCATCATGCCAGGATTTATCGACACACACGCGCACGGTCCCGCGGAAACGGATGGTATCCAACCCGAAGCGAATTGGGTGAACTACGCCAGGCTCGCTTTCGGCGTCACAACCATCCATGACCCATCCAACGATACGCAAGGGATTTTTTCCGCAAGCGAAATGGTGAAAGCCGGAACAACGCTTGGCCCTCGTATTTTCTCCACCGGAACGATCATCTACGGGGCTGCCGGCAGCTTTAAGGCCGAAATCGATAGCCTAGACGACGCGAAGTTTCATTTGAATCGTATGAAAGCCGCTGGAGCCTTGAGTGTTAAGAGCTACAACCAGCCAAGACGCGATCAGCGTCAGCAAGTGATTGCGGCTGCCAGGGAACTTGAAATGATGGTGGTGCCCGAAGGTGGTTCGACCTTCATGCACAACATGACCATGATCGTCGATGGTCATACGGGGATCGAACACACGCTGAGTGTCCAAACGGCCTACGATGATGTGATGGATTTGTGGCGTGGTACCGATGTTGGTTACACACCAACCCTTTGCGTTGCATACGGCGGTATCTCCGGGGAACGCTATTGGTACCAACACGATGACCTGTGGACACATCCACGGCTGAACGCGTTTATTCCCAAGGCGATTTTGCATCCTCGTTCTCGGCGACGCGAAAAAGCTCCTCTCGAAGACTACAACCATATTCGTGTTGCAGAGATTGCGAAGCAAGTGGTCGAACAAGGTGGGATGGTTCAGGCGGGCGGTCACGGACAACTGAACGGCATCGACACTCATTGGGAGATGTGGAGCTTCGTGCAGGGCGGCATGAGCAATATGGATTCGCTGCGATGCGGAACGATCCTGGGTGCCAAGTACTTGGGGCTCGATGGTTCGATCGGATCTTTGGAACCAGGTAAGCTTGCCGATCTTGTTGTGTTTGAACGGGGACAAGACCCCACGAAGGATATTCGTGCAACACAAGAAATTGCGATGGTCATGGCTAACGGTAGATTGTTCGACGCAATGACGATGGCCGAGATCGGTGGCGAAGAAATCCCAGCCCCAGCATTCTTCTTCCATGATCCAAGCCAACAAACAGGCGGTTCCATGCCGCGCGTTCGCGGCTGTGGTTGCTGCCGACCTGGTGGACTGCCAAGTTGGATGATTGAAGAGTAATCACGACACCGCGAAACCCCTTCAATAACGCCAGCGACGGAATGGAAATGACAATTCGTTGATGAAAGAGACCATGCGAAATCTTATGCAGTCAATCATTTTCGCGTGCTTGACCGCTTTGACGATCTGTGACATCCATTCGTTACCGGCTGCGGATCCAAGGGACATTCCCAAGCTAACTGGAATGCGTGCCCCGCGTCATGGGAACCTTTACGTGATTGCGCACCGAGGTGCCCACGATGGAATTCCTGAAAACACGTTGGCGGCCTATCGCAGCGCCATTGACCTTGAATGCGATTTCGTAGAAATCGACGTTCGAACGACCCTTGATGGCGTCTTAGTAAGCATTCACAATGCTACCATCGACGCTTACACCCTAGATGGTACGAAGGGGAACGTTGCAGAGATGACCTTCGCGGACCTTCGCAAAGTCGACATCGGTAGTCGGGTTGGTTCTCATTGGAGCCAAGAAAGAATTCCATCAGTCGCAGAGATTTTGCAGCTTTGCAAAGGGAAAATCGGCGTGTATCTCGATGTCAAGCAAGCATCCATTGCAAGCTTAGCAGCGTTGGTAAAAGAAAACGACTGCGAGCTTGACACGCTTTGGTACATTTCCGATTCTAGAATCGATGAGCTGAAGCGGCATTCTTCAAAATCATGGCCAATGCCTGACCCTGGTCCGGAGAAAAATCTCCCCGCTTTGCTGAAGGCCTACAACCCATCGGTAGTTGCTTCGGTTTGGCGTCATTGCTCGCAACAGTTTGTGGAGACATGCCATCGGTCCAATGCGATCGTTCTTGTCGATGACCAAGGGCCGGACACATGGAAATCGCTTCTTGAATGGAAAGCTGACGGTATCCAAACCGATCAACCAGCAGCATTGATCGCACATTTGAAAAGTCTTTCCGGCACGCTTACTAGCGATCGAAAGTAATCGAACAAGGGCGCTGCCGGACGTCACCGTCGCTCATGCCCCCACCTGGATAAGATCGTCGGAACAGGATTTTAATTTCCCATTTCACACGATTGTGGCCTGCCGAATGCACAGGCCATCAACGGAGTAAAATTCGTTGATTCAATATTGGAGAAGGAATTGAAATGGCAATCGCAACAAAAAGCAGGACGCAATCCGAGAAACCCGTTTGGTTTATCACAGGCTGTTCAACTGGATTTGGGCGTCAGATCGCAACGCATGTGCTGGAGCTAGGATACCCAACAGTGGTTACCTCGCGCGATCCGGACGACATAAGCGACTTGGCAGATCTTGGGGACGCTTTGGTGCTGGAACTGGATGTCACTGATAGAAAGCAAGCCGAAGCAGCTGTGAAGGCCGCAGAAGATCACTTCGGTCGTATCGATGTGCTGGTGAATAACGCTGGCATCGGATACTTTGCAGCGGTTGAGGAAAGCGATGAAGATGAAGTTCGCAAGATGTTTGACGTGAATGTGTTCGGCTTGTGTCGCATGATTCATGTGGTTCTACCAGGCATGCGAGAACGTCGCCAAGGCTTCATCGTTAACTTGTCATCCATAGCTGGACTAAGATCCTTCCCGGCACTTGGCTATTACAATTCCACGAAGTTTGCCGTCGAGGGGCTATCGGAAGCCTTGTGGCAAGAGGTGGAGCCTTTGGGGATCAAGGTGATGTTAGTCGAACCAAGTGGATTCCGAACAGACTGGGCTGGTCGATCCGCGAACGAAACGGAATATCCGATTGCCGACTACGCCGATACGGCTGATAAAAATATTCGCCAATTGCGCGCGGCTTCTGGCAACCAAGCAGGCGACCCAGTGCGCGCGGCCGAGGCGATCGTACAAGCTGTAGAATCTCTCTACCCACCTCATCGATTGCTGCTTGGCAATGACGCCTACGATGGTGCGATTGCGAAGCTGGATGAATTACGAGCTGAGTTTATTGAATGGGAAACTGTTTCGCGTGGAGCTGACTTCCCCGAGGCCCACGTTCAAGAAGCCTAGCCTCTCACCTCAGTGCCTCACCTCAGTATCCAATTCTAAGAACATGGTTGCCCCTAAACCTGGGCCATGTTCAACTTAGTTTCCATTTCCGAGTTAGGCTTTGCGAGATTGTACGGCGCCCCATTGTTGGCAGGCACGAATCAATTCAGATTTATCAATCGGCTTCGTTAGCCAAATATCACAACCCGATTCCAAGCACTTGAACTGATCAGCCTCCATGGCATGCGCTGTCAAGGCCAGGATCGGAACTGAGAACCCCTTGCTCCTCAATGTTTGTGTCGCTTGATAGCCATCCATCTCGGGCATTTGCATATCCATCAAAACAATGTCCACCGGTGGCGGTATGCAAATCGCAGCATCCACGGCCCCACCAATACAGAGTTTTTCCACAGCCAACCTTCCATTTTCCGCGATGTCGACGACGGCACCTGCCTTGGAAAGATGAAAGGAGATCAAGCGTTGATTGTCTGGGCCATCTTCGACCAACAAAATCCTCACTCCCTTCAATGGTAACGGACTACTTTGTAGTTCTTGGTCACTAGTCTTGCGTTGGACCGATGGCGTGGTGGTGGATTGGTCGACGTGCGAAATCGAATGAATCCATTCGAGCTCGTCCAGATCGCCAGTTGCGATCGTCAGCGAAAAGATACTTCCCGTCCCCGGCTCCGAAGTAACATGAATGTCGCCACCCAGGATCTCGGCAAGTCGTTTGCTGATCCGCAAGCCAAGACCTGTTCCGCCAAACTTGCGAGTGGTGGAAGCGTCCGCCTGCTCAAACGGGCGAAACAATTTTGCAATTTGTTCCTTATCGATTCCGATTCCGGTATCGATGACATCAATACAAAGTTGGGATTGCCTGTCGCGATCGGTATGGATCGAAAGCGTGATGCTACCCGATTCGGTAAACTTGATTGCATTGCCAATCAGATTCACAAGAATTTGCCGCAAACGGGTCGGATCTGTTTGAATCGATTTTGGTATCGGCGCCTTGGCATCCAGAGTCAATGCAAGTCCTTTCGCCTGGGCCTTTAACTTCATGAGCTCCAGCACATCTTGAGCGATCTCCAGAGGCGAGACGGCAATATGCTCTACGATCAACTTGTCTGCTTCGATTTTAGAAATGTCTAAGATATCATTGATGATCGACAATAGGTGCTGGCCATTCCGCTTGATCGTTTCGATACACTCGGCTTTGGAGACTTCCGATAAGGTATTGGTAGACTCTTCGGCTAAGATGTCTGCATATCCAAGGATGGCGGTCATCGGGGTACGAATCTCGTGACTCATGTTGGCAAGAAATTCAGTTTTGGCACGATTCGCGTATTCTGCCGCAGCATGAGCCGCCAGAAGGCTTTGTTGAGCATGAATACGATTCGTAACATCTGCAGCGTAACCATGAAAAAGTACTGAACCGTCGCTCTCAAATTCCGGAATGCAATCGATGGAAATCCATCGAACGGTCCCATCGCCAAATCGCAATCGAAATTCGTGTAAAAATGGACCAGCCTCTTTAGATGCTAGTTGGATTTTCTCCATGAATAAAGCAGAGTCATCTGGGTGATGAAACTCGAGCACTTTCGAGCCATCCTCGACGATTTCCTCCGGGCGGACTCCGTGGATTTCAAACATGCGTTCGCTGGCGTAAGGGAAACAGAAAGTGCCATCCGGGCGCAGGCGAAATTGGTAAACGACGCCTGGCAAGCGACTCGCTAGCTTCTCGAGCCTTCTCGTCGCCTCATTCTTTGCCTCGTTGACTTGCTCTCGCCCGCGTATCGAAGCAACAAACTGCCCAACCATCTTTGCAAAATCAATTTCCTCGATGGACAGCGAATCTCTAAGGGTCGATCCAAAAGCCAATGTTCCCACCAATTGCTTACCATACAGCAACGGTACCGCAACCACGCTCATTATACCCAATCGAAACAATGCAGCACCGTGTTCGGCCGACGCTAGGTCGTCGCCGCTCAAATAGATCAACTTCCGTGTTTGTGCGCATAGACCGCAAACCTTTTCACCGAGATTGATCTCGCGATACTCCGCTTGCACTTGGGCAGATAAACCGGTAGATGCACGCAGATACAGCTTATCGCCCACAAATTCATAATTCGTGATGATGTCGCAGTCTAAATGCTTGGCAAAGCGATTCAGAAGACCAAGCCAACCTTCCGGTTGAACGTCCGTAGTCAGTAGCTGTTCTGTGGTTTCGGCTAAAATTCTTAGACCATCCAATTGCTTCTGCAATGAAACTTCGCTCTCACTTCGGTTTGCCTCGGATTTCTTTACCTTAAGCTCCACCCAAATCCCGGCCCCCCAGGCAAGAAGCATGACGATCATGACTGCGACACTCTCGGAAAAGTAACCTCGCAGTAGCTCATCGCTTGAGTAACTAGGCGTGATCCATTTTTGCTCCAACGCGACTGCGGATCCCAAGCCTGCAACCATAAACACGCACGCCGAAACAATACCAAGCCGCACGCTACCGCAAATGGTTGCGGTGATGGGAAGACTGATGCCGAGCGACAAGTAGTAGAGGTTGCCTGTCATCAAGAATGGTACAAGGGACCATAGCATTGCGATGCCTGCACCAATGCCCAACAGCAATTCCTTACTTCGGATTCTTCGATAGATCGGAATCAGAGCTAACAACGTCAAACCGGTTGCCAGCAACGCAACTCGCGGGCTTGGTCTCTCGCTTGAATAGTTGATAGCTAAGTCAAAAAAACAAGCAACGCCTCCAACAACCCAAACGGCTGTTCCCGCAATCATTCGGGGATCATCGGCTTCCGCTCGCTTGTCAGGAGTTTTCAATTGACTGCACTCGAGAATTACATTGGTAATTGGCTTGGAGAAAGTTGCCCCAAGTTCTTGGTTGACGCCGTGTGAGTCAGTATACCATCCGGTTCGCCCCTCAATCGCATGGTACCGGAAACTCGCTACTGAAGCCAAAACCGCCAGCATACCTTGCCAATTTTCAACCTTACTATCTCTCGCCCCACGGGCTGGTTACACTTCATCCATGGAAGTCATTACATTGCAATCAGGAAGCGCCGGCAACTGCGTATTCGTCCGAAGTGGGGAAACGCGTTTGCTTTTTGACGCAGGCATCAGCGGAAGCAACGCCCAGACGCGTTTGGCCAATTATGGCTATGACATTCGCGACTGCAACGCGTTGGTGTTATCGCATGAACACTCCGATCACATCAGTGGTGTGGGCGTGTTTCATCGAAAATTCGGTCTACCTGTTTACGCCAATTTGCGAACTTGGAATGCGACTCGAGCGAAGCCATCGACGGGCTGCATGGGCAGTCCCAATCATTTCGTATCTGGCAGGCCGTTCCAGATTGGATCGCTGCGAATCGAAACTTTGAAAACTCCTCATGATGCTATCGACAGCGTCTGCTTCGTGATCGAAGACGTACATACGGGACATCGATTTGGTTTGTTTACGGACTTAGGCCACGTCTTCCCCGAAATTCAAGAAGTGATAGGCACTTTGGACGCGGTCCTGATCGAAAGCAACTACGATGAGGAAATGTTACGCACTGGCCCTTATCCGCAGCATTTGAAGAATCGCATTTCTGGCAAGCGTGGACATCTATCCAACTCAGATGCAGCCGAGCTCCTGGACACATGCGATGCGAGCCAATTGCAATGGGCTTGCTTGGGGCACTTGTCCGCTCAGAACAATTCTCCCGACGTCGCCTTAGCCACCCACCGGCAGAAACTAGGAAATCGCTTCTCTCTTTTTTGCGCCGATCGCTACGGTGCCATGCAGTTACCAAAGATCAAGGAACCTAAGTTCACGCTCCGTGCTGCTTGCCGAAGTATAGGCTAGTGATTAACGGGCATTAAACGCGGCTTTGAAACAATGTAGAACAGTTGTCCTCAACTGTTCATGAAGCTTGCAGCAATCCCCCATCCCAAGTTCTCCCATGGGGGCACGATACGTCCGATTTCAGAATCGAAGAACGCCACGGAGACGTTGCACTCTCGTATTTATCATCGTGATGGAAAACCTTGTACTCTAAATCAACGCGACCATTACTTTTCTACTTTATTCCGTTTCAGAAAGCGGCGCGATAACCATTCCATCGCAGGGGCGAACGCAAACAATGCCAAGATACGAGCAGGCCAGTCGCCCAACCATTGCCACAGCCCCCAACGGCCGTCGGGGATGGGCTCGGCAGCGATAAAACCTGCTTCCAACGGGGGCAACGCGAGTTGGACACGCCCGGTTCCATCGATCCATGCGGATATCCCATTATTGGCTGCGATCAGCATCGGCCGCCGATTTTCTACGGCTGCCAGAACACCGTTGGCCAAGTGATGATTCAAAATACTCGAACCTCGAAACCAACCGTCATTGGTGATGTTGATCAAAATGTCGGGTGGGTTTCCTAGACTCTTGGAGGCTGCTATGCGGGATCGGACCACATGCGGCAACACATTCTCAAAACAGATGGTGGGGGACACGACAGCACCGGAAGATAGGTGCCAATTAACAGCCATTTCACCCGAAGCGAGTTGCCCCATTCCAAAAGTCGCAACTAGCTTGGGAAACCAAGAAACCACTGGGATGTATTCCCCAAACATAACGAGATGGCCTTTGGCATAATACTCGACGGCATTGGGCTGTTCAGGGTTGATCCAAAGCGCCGAATTGTAACGCTCGAGTTTTCCATTTCGCACTTTCAGCACGTCCGATCCAACCAAGAGAAACGGGAGCTTCTCTGAGAAGGAGTCGAAGATACGATTCAGCTTGAACTGATGGTTGGAATTGAATTGGGAAAATCGATATTCGAATTCCGATTCCGAATCTTCAAACTCGGGAGGAACGCCCGGGCTTTTGTCCCAGTCAAATCGAGGAATCCCTCCAGTGAAAGTACTTTCAGGCCAAACCACCAGGTCCACGCGTTCTTGCGGACCAAGGGACTTGGCCGCCAGGGACGTCTGTTGTTCGTATCGCTGCCATCCAATTTGGGAATCTATAGAGTCACCATCAAAAATCGTGGGCATGTTCTCTTGAATCAAGAGGATGCGTCCAAGCGGCTTAATTGGCTTCTGCGAATCGATCCAAGCTTGATACGATCGATCGTATGCCAATGATCCCAAGATTGCGGCTACGATCACAACGGAATGAACAAGTCGGACCGCCCAATTGCCTTTTATCTTATCCGCTTGAAACCAACGGAAGCGCACTCCCATTGCTTGGATCCATTGATAGCCAACCGCGCTGAGCATCATGACCAAGAAGCTGACGCCATAGGCACCGAATTGAGAAGCAATCTGAAGCATGCCTGGCCAAGGGGTCTGGCTATGGGCCAGCATGCAGGCCGCGAATCCCGTTGCGAAGTAGGCGCGAACCAGCTCGCATCCAACCCATACAACAGAAACCGCAATCGGTAGCGATATTCGGTAGCGATGGTGCAATGTTCTCGAAAGGCCGATAAACAGTGGCAAGTAGACCGCCAAGTACAAAGACAACGCTACCCAACCTGCATAAAGAGGCCAATACGCGAGCCGAATCCCCTGCAACAAGGCTAGCCAGCAAAGGGCACTTGCGAGCCAGATCGACCAATATTCGCGAGGGCGAATTGGTTCCGAATTTGCGACAAGCGTGATCCAGCAGCCACATGCGAGATAAGCGGCCCAAGGAAAATGCATGGGTGGCAGAGAGAGCCAGTAAAAAAAGGCCCCTAGAAGGGCTGCAAACCAGGGATTTCGAAGGAGATTCAAAAGTGCATCCTGTGGTCATGGCGAAAGGAAGCGGAAAACGATTTGCTCCAGGGGACGCATTGTATTCACGAGTGTAGCTGGTGCATACCGGGCACTCTCTGACAGTAAAGAAACCCTTGCTCACGAAAAGTCTGGCGTTAGCTGTCTCGTCCGATGTCAATTCGGGTTATATTGTGGCGGTCATCCGACAAGAATGACTCACACGAATTCAATGACTCGAAACCTTACACCAGGAATATCCATACAATGCCAAAGCTAACCGTCGAAGGAATGGGAACGTACGAAGTTCCGCAGGGCAAACGTCTAACGCTTGCGCTACGCGAAGAAGCAGGAACCGACCAATTGCACGCATGTGGTGGAAAAGCGAGATGCACCACCTGCCGCGTTGAATTCATCGAGGGCGAACCAGACAACATGACGACCGCAGAAAAAGACATCCTTGCGGCTCGTGGAGTCACCGGTGCTCGACTCAGCTGTCAAATTCTTTGCGAATCCGACATGTCCGTACGATTGATCAGTCGTTTCGAAGGAAGCGGACGCAAGGACAGCGGGTCCCCCTTGGCTGCCAACTTGGAACCAGAACCTGTTGTTTGGACCTCGAAGGGCTAGTTGGCTTCGTCCATAAAATCAGACTGGAGCAGAATCAGTCTGAGGCGATAGGCTTCCCGAGGATAGGTGGTTGACGATTTATGTGCGGCATAGCGGGTGGTGTTTGGTCCATAGGGTCCGAGGGATTGTCGCGTGCCGTGCTTGAACGCATGACGGACGCGCTCGTTCATCGCGGTCCGGATGCTCAAGGACACTGGTTGCAGCCCCCGAGTACGAACGAACTGAAACGGAATGCCGAACCTAGTTTAGGCGTAGCATTAGGCTTTCGACGACTCGCGATCATCGACTTGGCGACGGGCAACCAGCCCATGGACAACGAAGATGGGTCCGTTCGAATTGTCTTCAATGGCGAGATCTACAATTATCAAGATCTTCGCCATCGGTTGGAGGGCTCGGGACATACCTTTCGTACGCATACCGACACCGAAACGATTGTCCATTTGTATGAGGACCTGGGGCTCGATTGTTTTGAACATCTGAACGGGATGTTCGCAATCGCCATTTGGGATTCACTTCGCAATCGGCTGGTGCTGGCCCGCGATCGACTTGGCAAGAAGCCTCTTTACTACACCGTCCAAAATGGCAGGTTGTTGTTTGCCAGCGAGCTAAAAAGTTTGCTACAAGTGCCCGGCATTCAAAAGCAAATGGACCCTGGCGCCGTTGATTTGTACCTGACCTATCAATACATACCTCACCCGCACTCGATCTACCAAGGCATCCACAAATTGCCTCCGGGGCATTTTGCGGTCTTTGAAAACGGCCAGGTGAAGGTCGAATCGTTTTGGAAGGTCGACTGGTCGAAAGAGATTTCGATCGACCAAGCGACTGCAAGTCAGAAGCTAAAAGAGCTGCTTCTAGATTCCGTTCGGATTCGCTTGCGAAGTGACGTTCCGCTAGGGGCGTTTCTTTCGGGTGGGATCGATTCGTCGCTGGTCGTTGCCATTGCCCAACAGCAGTTGCAAACCCCGATTCGAACGTTTTCGATCGGCTTCTCTGAGTCCGATTTTGATGAAACGCATTATGCAAAAATGGTGGCCGATCATGTGAGTACCAAGCATGAGCGGTTTGAAGTCAATGCGAGCGGCATGGACATTGTCGATCGCCTGGTGGATCAATACGACGAGCCCTTCAGCGATTCGTCTGCCGTTCCAACTTGGTATCTTTGCGAATTAACGCGTCAGCATGTTACCGTGGCCTTAAGCGGCGACGGGGGAGATGAACTTTTCGGTGGTTACGAACGCTATCGAGCTTTAGAGTGGAGCGGTCGGCTTCAATCCTGGTTGCCAGTTCAATGGCTGAATCAATCTTGGTTGATCAAACGTTTGCCGGATTCGAACGCGCGACGTTCGCTGCTCCGGCGAGTGCGCAGGTTCTGTGAAGCGTTGGGACAGCCTCCTGTCGAGCGTTACATGAACTGGATTCAAATTTTTGGTGAAGCGAGCCGGCTAGATCTATATCAAGAGTCATTTATCGAACAGCTGCCGGACCGAAATCCTGTCGACTTCTTACGAAGCGCCTGGAACAAAGCTGGGAATCGTGATCTCTTGAGTTGTGCATCGGTAGCGGACTTGCAAACCTACATGCCATGCGACCTGATGACCAAAGTGGATATCGCTTCGATGGCCCATTCGCTCGAAGCCCGGCAGCCCATGCTCGATTATCGTTTAGTCGAATGGGCCGCGTCCCTTCCTTCGCATTTGAAGCTGAAAGGGACACGTGGCAAGAAACTGCTTATGGATACCTATCACGATCTTTTACCAAACGAGATTTGGCATCGACCTAAGATGGGCTTTGGGGTTCCGATTGCCAAGTGGTTCCGAACTTCATTGCGAGATCGAACCATGGATGCTCTTTTGGGGTCCGACGCACGTTGCCATGCCATTTTCCGTCCTGAAGCTATTCGTGCCTTGATCGAGGAGCATATGTCAGGAAAAGGGAATCAGGCATATCGCTTATGGAACCTTTTGATGCTGGAATTGTGGATGAGGAAGGTCTAAAGGGTCCGAATAGGGCCGGTCAACTGGGGACGGGAGAACGCATTGGGAGAACCAATTGCGGCTCGCGAAAACTCTCGGGGGCGATTAAGATACTAGGCTCAAGGCAGTGTCTTAGCCACCTTATTCCTTCCCACCTTCATCCCTCCAAGGGTAGCACCATGATGTTACGATTTCTTGCATTGAGCCTGATGGCACTAGTTGCGTTTCCAGGTTGGGTTCGCGCTGATTCTCCTCTTCGCGCGTTGATCATTGATGGTCAGAACAACCACGGTGCGTGGCCTAAAACGACCATGATGATGAAGAAGTATCTTGAGGATACCAAACGCTACCAAGTCGACATCAGCCGAACCAAATTCACTTGGCAAGGGGATGATTTATTGGCTCGCTATCCACTGGAAGACGGTGTAAAACGCGAGGCCAAGGGGTCGGCAATGCCTGACCCTGATTTCAAGCCAGACTTTTCCAAATACGACGTTGTGATTTCCAATTTTGGTTTCGGTGCAGCCCCTTGGCCTGCAGAAACCAATACTGCCTTTGAGAAATTTGTTGCCGACGGCGGGGGGCTCGTGATTGTTCACGCGGCCGACAATTCGTTCGGAGACTGGGAGCAGTACAATCAAATGATTGGCTTGGGAGGCTGGGGTGGACGTACGGAAAAGAATGGGCCGTATGTTTATTTGGACGCGGAGGAAAAATTGATCGTGGACCGTTCTGCAGGAAATGGCGGAAGCCATGGTTCGCAGCACGAATTCACGGTGGTTATTCGCGACTCGGAGCATCCAATCACTAAGGGGCTGCCAAAATCGTTTCTACATAGCAAGGACGAACTCTACGATCGTTTACGAGGCCCCGCACAAAACATGAAGATTTTGGCAACGGCCTTTGCAAGCAAGAGCCAAGGGGGAACTGATCGGCACGAGCCGATGGTGATGACTGTGGATTACGGCAAGGGACGCGTGTTTCATACACCGATGGGGCATGCGGACTACTCCATGGAGTGTGTCGGATTCATTACTCTATTGGTTCGCGGTACAGATTGGGCGGCTACCGGAAAAGTTGTCGACTCCTCGATTCCGAAGGACTTCCCAACCGCCGATAAATCGTCGCAACGAAAATTTGACTAAATTGATGAAGACCCAACCAACCGCCTTAAAATTGACCGACCATGGCTCCCTTGAAATCCAATGGAGCGACGGGGTCAAAATGGATTACCCGTTTGGGCTTCTGCGAAAAGCCTGTCCTTGTGCGACTTGCCGTGAAAAAAAGCGAGCCGAAGCAACAAAACCCAAAGGGCTGTTACAAGTTCTGAGTGCTGCGGAGACGGTTCCATTAGCCGTCTCGCAAATGCGGCCCGTTGGAAATTATGCTTACAACATCAATTTTTCTGACGGTCACAGTTCAGGACTGTTTACAATGGATTTGCTGCGTGAAATTGGCAAACCCGTTGATTAACAAGATCGTTGTTGAAGAATGCCCGTAAACCCAATCCGTTTCGACCGCTACAAGAGCTTGAAACCGATTCAAGATTGGGATGATTTGCTTTTGGTGGGTTGGCGGGAATGGGTTGCGTTGCCCGAGCTTGGGGTGGATCGGTTGCATGCGAAATTGGATTCCGGGGCGACCATTTCGTCGCTTCATGCCTCGGATATCGTCGAGTATTCGCGGGGCAAGCAAACTTGGGTTCGCTTTTCTGTGTTCGGCGATCAATCTGGGGCGGAATGCTCCTACCAATGCCGAGCCAAACTGATTGAGTACCGTAGCATTCGGTCCTCCAACGGGCACGTTGCTCTTAGACCTGTGATAGAAACAATCTTGTACATCGCAGGCTTTCAATGGCCCATCGAAGTCACCTTAAGCAATCGCGAAACGCTTGAATGCCGAATGCTGATCGGCCGTCTTGCATTGGCTGGACGTTGCTTGGTGGATTGCAGCCGTTCTGATGTTGTTTCTCGTTAACATTCTACTGACCTAACTTTGAGGTTCATCATGCGAAGTCTTTTTCGAACACGCATAGTGCTTTTCGTTTCTGTACTCCTTGTTGGCATTGCCCCAAACGTACGAGCAACGTTCGACGAAAAAGAAGATGGTGAAGCAAAAGAAGCTGCAACCACGAGAATCCTTTTTGTGGGTGATGTGATGCTCGATGGGGGCCCAGGCAATGTGGTCGCATCGGGGAAAGACCCTTTTGAACATACGTCAGAACTATTTCAAGACGTGGATTTGGCGATTGCCAATTTAGAATGTGTGATCGGAAGGGGAGGTGAACAACGTCTGAAACCGTATGTCTTTCGAGGCGCATCGGATTCGCCACGGTTCTTGAAGAAGTATTTTCATGCCGTCGGGTTGGCCAACAATCATTCCATGGATTTTGGGCCAGAAGGAATGGACGCTATGCTCGATGTCTTGGAGAAAGAAGAGCTTCCCTATTTTGGTGCTGGCCGAAATCTCAAGCAAGCCAACAAGCCGTTCCTATTTGAATGCAATGGACACAAGATTGCGATCCTTGCATTCAACGAGTTCCATGCAGAAGAATATGCTGCGACCAAAGATACAGCGGGCAATGCGCCGTTGTTCGAAAAAGTCGTGACGCGAGAAATCAAACGAGCCAAGACAGAAATGGAATGCGACATCGTGATCCCGTTTCTTCACTGGGGGGAGGAACTGATGCCGGAACCACGTCCAGACCAACGTGAAATGGCTCGTAAGTGGATCGACGCCGGGGCAACGGCCGTCATCGGTGCCCATCCTCATATCACTCAAACGATCGAAACGTATCGCGGTGCGCCGATTGTTTATAGCCTCGGCAATTTCGCGTTCGACTACTTTCCGGTTGACCCGCCCGAGTGGACTGGCTGGGTAGCGACCGTGGTGGTTGACGAATCGGGCAAGACTGGCCTGGAAATTCGCAGCGTCACGTTGGACCCCGCAGGTTGCCCCCATGTTTCAGCCACCGAATAGACAGGCAGCCCTGAAGCTTTCAAGGATCTCACTCAACCTAGCGTGACGGCTGAATGATTATGCCAGCAGCCGTTTCAGAATCAAAAGCGTTGCATCGATCTGTTCGTCCGTGCCGACACTGATTCTCAACCCGTCCGACCATCTCGGATAAACCATGTATCTGACTAAAATGCCGAACTTCTTGAGCTGTTCATAAAGCTCTTGAAGCGAGCGGTCTTTGCGGGAACACCACACGAAGTTAGCTTGCGATTCAATCACGTCAAATCCCAAGTTACGCAGTTCCACAGTCATTCTGGTTCGAGTTGCAATGATCTTGCGAACGTTCTCTTGAAGCCATGCTTGATCGGAAATCGCTGCCGTCGCACCCGCCAAAGAAAGCATGTCGGTGTTGTACGAATCCTTGACCTTTCGCAGTGTTGCTACCATCTCTGGATGAGCGACCAGGTAACCAAATCGAAGACCGGCTAATGCGTACGATTTGCTAAAAGTACGCGTCACGATGATCTTCGGATTCTGCTGGATCAAGCCGATACAGTTTTCCGGTGCAAAATCGACGTATGCTTCATCGACAACAACCGGGCAGTCGACGCTGTCCGCTAATTTCAAAATCGAAGCGTGGTCGACCATCGTCCCGCTCGGGCTGTTGGGGTTCGGCAGATAGACCAATTTGAGTTCGGAATCGGAGGCATAAAAAGACTCGGCCAAACCAAAATTCGAGTCGAATTCAACTTCCTCGAACTTCGCCTCCTGCAATTCAGCTAGCGTTCGATACAGGATGTAACTGGGATAAGGGAGCCGCAGTTTTTTGCCAGCTCCAACAAACGCCCGCGTTAGAACCGTCAAGCAGTCGTCGCTTCCGTTCCCGCACAAAATCATATCGGGATCAACGCCCAGAACGTTGCTCGCCGCAATCCGAAAGGCTGTCCCAATGGGATCAGGATATCGCTCCAGCCTGGAACTTGCGGCAACGATCGCTTCCAGAACCTTCGGGGAGGGTGGGTAAGGGTTCTCGTTGGTATTGAGCTTAATTGATTTGCCCGTTTGAGGCTGTTCGCCGGGCTTGTACGGACTCATTGCAGTGATTTCACTGCGAAAATACTTCTGAAGAGAACCGTTTTGCATCGATGGAAAAATTCGGCCGAGAAATCAAAAGGCATTCTGTACGGAAGCGGCCCTCGCACAAGAGTACGACGCTTATGGCTGCTCCACCTAAGTCCTGACCCGGTTCACGCTTCCCCCTTGCGAGAGCCACTACCGTACAGAAGTCGCGAGAATTAACCTTGGGGCCAACCATGGTGCTCGCTCAAGCCGATGAATGGCTAATTATGACACCCTTGTATCACTTAGGAAAGCCGTAAATCGCTCCGCCCTTCGAATACTGTGATTAATCGACCAGTTTTTGCCCGAAGAATAGTTTTGTCTTTTGGAAAGTCGACAACCAAAACTTCGGCGAAGTCCCGTTCGGAACTCAATCACCGTCGCCAACGGATTCACGATTCGCCTATAATCTGATCATTCCCGTTGTGTCCGGCGGCGTATGGTCTCGCCGCAATCCTTTTCTAAACAACCCTCCGAAGTCAGTTTCATGAAAGCCAGCGAATCAACCAGCCTTTATTTCAATCAAGCCGCAGACAAGCTCAAAATGGCGGAATGGATGCGCAAGCTTTTGATCACGCCCAAACGGGAGGTGACCGTTCAAGTTGCATTCGAGCGCGATAATGGCGACATCGAAACCGTGCTCGGCTACCGGGTTCAACACGATAACGCTCGGGGACCGATGAAAGGTGGATTGCGGTACCATCCTGCTGTCGATCTGGACGAAGTGCGAGCCTTGGCATCCCTCATGACATGGAAAACCGCTGTTACCGAACTCCCTTACGGAGGTGCTAAAGGTGGAATCGCCATCGATCCAAAGACGCTATCCAAAAAAGAACTAGAACGATTGACTCGATGTTTCGTGGACCAAATCCACGAGATCGTGGGCCCGGACACCGACATCCCAGCTCCGGACATGGGGACCAATCACGAGGTCATGTCCTGGTTTCGAAACCAATGGGAAAAGTACCATGGTTTCAACCCCGCCGTGATCACAGGAAAACCCGTGGAAGAATACGGCGCCAAGGGACGCGAGGAAGCGACAGGCCGGGGTGTAGGTATCCTAGCGGTGAAGTTGCTCAAGCGAATCAATGTTCGCCCTGATCAATGCCGTACTGCCATTCAAGGGTTCGGCAATGTCGGGTCCCATGCTGCCAAGTTCTTGTTTGAGTCCGCATTCCCAGTGATAGCCGTCAGCGATTTGAGCGGAGCATACTACAACCCAAAAGGACTCAATATCAACGAACTGTGGTCGTACTCCCTTAAGAATGGCAATCGATTGGATGGCTTTGAAGGTGCCGAACGCTTGCCTGCCGAAGCTCTCTTAGAGATGGATGTCGATCTGTTGATACCCGCAGCCTTGGGAGACGTGATCACCAAGCACAATGCCGACAAGATTCGAGCTAAGACCATCATCGAAGCCGCGAACGGCCCTGTGGACCCCGAAGCGGACGCCATCCTTTCCAATAAGAAAATTCTCATCCTGCCCGACATCTTGGCCAATGCTGGCGGTGTGACGGTCAGCTACTTTGAATGGGTTCAAAATCGTCAGCACTATCGCTGGACTCTGGACCGCGTCCGGCAAGAGCTCGAAAAAACGCTGAGCGATGCATTTGAAAATGTCTGGCAACAGTCCGCGATCCACGATGTGTCGTTGCGAACGGCCGCCTTCATGCTGGCGATTTCTCGTGTCCAACGAGCCACTGAACTCGCTGGCGGAGCGGTCTAATCGCAAGGTCGTGTTGAAAGGTCTTATCGCATGGCGTTTTCGCGAGGAAAGCCATGCGTCCCATCTTCGTACTCTAGCTGGATTCTATGGATAGCCTCAATCAAGATCCTCAAGTCGTATGGCATGCGCAAACCATCACGCGGTCTCAACGAGCCGCGCGCAACCGACATCGCGGATGCGTCGTGTGGTTCACGGGCCTTAGCGGCTCCGGAAAAAGTACGGTCGCTAACGCCGTAGAACAATTGCTATTCGAACGAAACACCCAGTCCTATCTCCTGGACGGGGATAACGTGCGTCACGGGCTGTGCGCTGGTCCCAACCTTCTGGAACATGAATATGGACCGGAGTTTGCCAAGCGATTCGGCTTGGGCTTTGGGCCTGAAGACCGTGAAGAAAACATTCGAAGGGTGGGTGCCATCACCGAACTCTTTGCATCTGCCGGCCTGATTTGCCTTACCGCTTTCGTCAGTCCTTATCGCAAGGATCGAGCCCGAGTGCGATCCTGGGTGGAACGCAGCGGAAGCCCAGCCGATCCAATCCCGTTTATCGAAGTGTTCGTCAACACCCCTTTGGAAGTCTGCATGACCCGCGATCCCAAAGGGCTCTATCAACAAGCGATCGCCGGTAAGATCAAGAATTTTACGGGAATCTCAGACCCGTACGAAGCCCCAGAAAAACCAGACTTGGAACTTGCGGGGGCAGCGTACTCACCCGAAGTCTTAGCCAAGCAGGTCATTGATTTGCTCGTAAAACGAAAAATTCTGAACTGAGTGGCTCGCCCTACGGGAGCTGCATCAAGAAGGCCAACAAATCACGAGCTTGCTGTTCGGTCAGCGAACTCAGCAGCCCCGATGGCATCAACGATAGCTCATTTTCTTTCTCAAATTCAATCTCGTCCAAATCAAGCTCGCGCTGCGAACCGTCCGCAAGCATGATGGTCAATTGAACACTGGAGCGTCTAACCAGCCGGCCGATCAAGGATTCTCCATCCACGGTCAAGACAGAAATCGATCGGTATTCGGGCGCTATGGTTTTCGATGGTTGAATGAGTTGTTCCAACATCTCTTGCTTGGTCTTGTATTTCGTTGCTAGCCCCTCCAGCTTCGGGCCGACCGCTTTGCCTTGATCTCCAACTTGATGGCATTGGATGCATTGCGCAGTCCCCGCCAGCACCAACGCGCGACCTCGCTCACTGTCCCCTTCTCCCGACAAGATCCGAGACCGATCGAAGGTGTTTCCAAGCCGTGCGATTCGCATCGAGGCAGGAAAAAAAGGTTCAATGAATTCCCGGCTGGATTCGGGAGCGTTGTTTGCCATGGCCAGCACCTGAGAAACAAAAAAGCTGGGGATCGCGTTTTCCGCAAGCGCGTTGGCAATCCTTTGCGATCCTTCTTGCGTCTCCAAAAGGGCAACCGTTGCGTTCTTGCGATCATCGTCCGAAACGTTGCTGGATGGATTGGTGATCGTGTCTATAGCTTTGCGCTGAGAAGAATCTTGAGGCATCGATTGGATCCAGTGTCGAATCAGTGACGCTCCGGCCGTATCAACTCGCTCTGAGCCGATGTGTGGCATCCGGCCACTACCGCTCTTGGCCATGCGATAATAAAGCATGGAACGAAACGGATCGCCTGGCGAGATGAGTTTCGCGTGCTTGATCTGAAAAGAACCTTTGATGGGCCGACCGTCAATGCATTTAGTTTCCTCTAAGCTCTTCTCAAATCGAATATCGAACTCGGCCGACCCAGCACCACCGAACTGATGGCAATGCGCACAGTTGCTATGAAGGTACGAACGAGCGCGACGGTCCACGCTTGCATGCTTCTCGTTGATTCCCGCCATCGGCACCAACCGCTCGGATTCAATCGGCTTCTCGTTGTCTGGAAACGACACAAACCCTTTTCGATGCAATTCACCCCAGACATCTTCTTGGCCGTTGGAGCTTCTGAGCTGTTGTTCCAGGAAGCCAATGGCGTCGCCGGACCAAGGCGTATGACATATACGACATTCGCTTCGTGCCGCAAAGTTCCAACGGACTTCTTCGTAATCATCAGTTTGCTTTTGCCCCTGAATGGGAATCCGAACGGTCTCTGTCCTACCATCGGCATCCACCAAGATGGCATCCGATTGATTTGGGAGCCAACGGTACGAATAAAATCGCCAATCATTCGGGCCAGCGTAATGGCTGAGTTGCGTTTCAATTCGCTGTGAATCAGAACCTTCGCCCATGCGATAGGTTTTTACCAACACCGTGTCTCGCGGAAATCGAACTTTCGATTGAAACCAATCGAAGGTAGGTTTCCCCGATTGATAGAATTCTATTTTTTCTGTGCCAGGGACTGCCACATGAAAATCCGCGTCCGCACCCTCCATCCACATGGTGGAATGAATGCGATAGGGAAGAACTCCTTCATTGGGTTCCATCGTCTGCACATCGCGAAAGAGCCCCGTTTCACTTAGCTTGGTGGGGAAAGCTCCAGGAACAAAGCTCGCTGCTGCTGGATTCTCGACCAATCGATAGATGCCGCCCGCTTGGTTCCATTCGATGTACTCCAGAACCAGCAGCTCATCGCGAGAATCGACCCCAAACGCAATCGGCTTGACTTCGCCATAGGCGATTTCTTTTACGGACAAAACAGATTTTTCGTCAAAGCTTGCCGCCCAAAACCGGCGGGTAATCCAGTCACCGAACACATAACTGCCCCGAAGTGAAGCATGTTGGTGACCGCGGTACACTCTGCCACCTGTTACCGACGCAGCGTCCGCATGCGAAAGAGCGACGTCAGGAGGCAGGATTGGTGTTGGGCCCATTTTTTGAGCTGGCACGACACTGCCAGGCCCTTCCGTAATGCTCCAGCCGTAGTTGCCACCGGAGACGACGCGGTAAACCATTTCGTAGGCTTCCCAGCCAACATCTCCTACCCACAATTGACCAGTCTCGGAATCAAAGCTCATTCGCCATGGGTTGCGAAATCCGTAAGCAAAGACCTCGCCTCGCGCCTTGGGTACGCTCACAAACGGATTGTCCGATGGAATACTGTAGGGCAAAGGTTCGCCACTGGCGGAAACTGATTCATGATCTATATCAATGCGCAAAATCGATGAGAGCAAATCACCGATGTCTTGGCCAGTTTGAAGCGGATCTGGTGGGGTGGGCGTGCTGGCGTCTCCTAGCGACACGTACAAATAACCGTCATTTCCAAATTCGAGCGTGCAGCCGTTGTGGCCTCCACCTAGACAACGTAGCACCGTCTGCTCACTTTCGTAATCCAGGGTTGGCGGTTGAGTGTCGTTCATGCGAAAGCGGGCAATATGAGTTCCCCCATCCATGTTGGGGGTCCCATTGGAAATGATGTAACATATATACACCAAGCGATTCTCCGCAAACCGTGGGTGAAAGGCCATGCTGTACGTGTTGATCGAATAATGGTTGCCCGGAGCTAGCTTTGCCAATTCCGATTCGCGATGAGTCTCAGCTAACTTTGGAAGAGGATTTGAAAAATCGATCACCAAGTCAGCTCGTTCTACCGAATCATCGTCCACGAACGACCACAACTTCCCGCCGGACTCCATCACAAGCATCCGACCAGTTGTGTCCGATTCGACCTTGGGGAACCGGTGCAACGATACAGGTCCTTGAAAACTGAGTTTGGGATAAGCTCGTTTTAAGGCAAACGGCGGGGGAGCGTCGGGAGTTCCTTGCACCTTGGACTCGGTCCAAGAAGGTCTTTGAATAACATCCGCTTTGGCTGCAGAATTGGTTTCCCCGCGAGTTGTCGCTTTGAGAAACCCAAAGTCGCCTCCGAAATTGCCTCCAATAAACGCAACCGCCACAAGGACCCAAACAACATTACGCCGCAGAGTACGGTAACTGGAGGATCGATTTATCATGGGAAGAGGAAGTGTTGGCCAGAGAAAAAGCACTCGTACCGAAGCGAATTAGGACACCCAAGGATAATACAACCGTTGGCCGCCGGGCATACTGTTAGGCGGAATCTCGACAAAACCGTCGGATTGGATCAGCGAAGCGATGTCTCCCGATCCTTGGCTTGGGACAAGGCTTAGTCGCCCGTTGGAACCAGCCTTGACCAAGCGAAACCAAGTGAGTTGGATAGCCTTGTCATCGGGAGCATCCAGCTGAGCGTAGAGCGGCTCATCCACACGTGCAAAACCGGCAACATGCTGGATCAGTCCCAATGCGAACCGACGAAACGTAACAGCCACGCTCAGGGGATTGCCGGGCAGCCCCAGAACAAGTTGCCCACGCGGGCCGACGGCACCCAAAATAGGTTTCCCCGGTCGAATGGGAAGACGATGAAAGATGGTGGAACAACCACAGCTTTGAATCGCATCGGGGACGTAGTCGGTGTCCCCCATGGAAACACCACCTGTCAGCAAGATCACATCGCACGCTTGAAGATGAGCTTCGATGATCGCCCGAATGTCATCGTGTTGATCGTGGACTTTCGTTCGAGTCACCTGCAGAAACACATGTTGGCGAAGCATTGCTTCGAGAAACGGTCCGTTGGAATCACGAATTTGCCATGGTTGTATCGGTTTCCCAAAGTCGATCAGCTCGTCACCTGTATTGATGATTCCGACGCGCACCTTACGGAAAACTTGAATCTTGGCTTCGTCCGAAAAAGTGATCGCTCCGGCAAAGCGGGAAGGAGTCAGCAAGGTCCCCTTAGAAACAACCGTCCCTCCTGCCAATGCGTTTTCGCCCTGTCTTCGAATGTTTTGCCCTAGAAACAAAGACTCTTTGGGAACCGCAATGGAAACATAGGTTTCGGATTCATTGCAATCCTCCCGTCGTACAACACATTGAGCCTGGGGCGGAACCGGCCCCCCCGTGAACACTCGAACGGCTGAACGACCTTCAAGCTGGACCGGCGGGGAACCTGCGGTCGACGTGGCGGTGATTGGCAAAACGCTGCCATCCAGTTCATCGAACCGAATCGCGTAGCCGTCCATGGCGGAAACATCGATGGCTGGACTGTCGCGAAACGCTTGAATGTCTTGGGCCAAGATGCGGTGAATGGCTTGCTCGGTCGAAACAACCTCGACAGAAACGCGTGCCAACTTAGCACGCAACTTGTCCATTTGGGCACTGCAAGGGTCTATGATGGGGAATTCGTTCGGAGAACCTTGGGAAGGGCTCGTTGAATGACTCATAATGAGCTGCAGATCATAGAAAAGCGTAAAGTGGCAATCGACATTTTATTCCGAAGGCATGATACCCGTTGTGCAGATGCCTCGGGAGTGTCAAAATCCGGTAGAGGCGTTGAACAGCCTCCCACGCTACTATCAACGTGAACCCATCTCCACTTAAGAACTTCAAGGCGTCGCAACCTGCTCATGAAAACTGTCGAAGACAACATTTACGATTATCCCGTTTATTATGATCTCATTTTTGGTAGCGACTGGACGGCCGAGTATCGGTTCCTTGAGGCAGCATTCAAGAAGCATGTGGACGGCAAAACCAAGCGAGTTCTTGAGCCAGCCTGTGGAACAGGTCGCCTTTTGTATCGTATGACCAAAGGTGGATATACGGCGGCCGGGCTTGATCTGAACGCCAAAGCTATCGATTATTGCAACGCAAGGCTTCGAAAGCACGGCATGAAGGAAACGGCATGGGTGGCAAACATGTGCGACTTCACCGTGAAGAAACCCTTCGACGCAGCGTTCAACACCATCAACTCGTTTCGACACCTCAGCACGGAAAAGGACACCGTCGCTCATTTTCGAGCCATGGCCCAAGCGATCCGGCCGGGCGGGATTTACGCTCTTGGGTTCCATTTGACACCCTTGGAGGGGCCTCAAACGGATCACGAAAGTTGGTCGGCAAGACGAGGGAATTTGCTGATCAACACACGAATGTGGCCTCGAGATAAAGACACCAAGGCCCGAATCGAACGATACAATCTACGCTTTGACGTATATCGCCCAACAGGCTCGATCCGAATTGATGATTGCTTGGTGTTACGAAGTTACACCCACAAACAGTTTGCCTCCATGATCAAGAAAGTTCCTGAATGGCGGATCGAGGAAGCCTACGATTTCAGTTACAACATTGACGAACCGATCGAGATCGACGCCGAAACGGAAGATATTGTCTACATTCTGAAAAGGCAGTAGTTCCCGGGACGCTTGCAAATTAGCCCGATCGAGGATAGCTTCGATCTGCCGAATGAGAGGTCCCCGATCTCGGACGAGGTTTGTGCCCGCACTTTTCAATTTCCACCTATTTTGAGCTACCGAATGAGCTTTGCCGACCGAACAAGCCAGCTGCCAGATGATCAACGGATTGTCATTACCGGGATCGGATTAACCTCTCCCAATGGCCATAATCTGGAGATGTTTCGCGAATCGTTACTGAACGGGCAAAGCGGCGTAAGAAATTACAACATCCGATATGTCGGTGACACGCTCGCTGGCGTTTGTGAATTTGAATCAACCAAGTACCAGAGCCGCCGCGACATGCGGCGCGGCACACGAGCTGGCACCGTAGGCATTTGGGCAGCCTCGGAAGCGGTCGCTCGAAGTGGGCTCGATTGGGCCAACGTCGACAAATCACGAGTTGGGATCTACATCGGTGTCACAGAACACGGCAACGTGGAAACGGAAAACGAAATCCATTCGATCAAAGCCTACGACTACGACGTGAGCTATTGGTCCCATCACCATAACCCAAGAACGGTAGCGAACAATCCGGCGGGCGAGGTCGCCTTGAATATGGGAATCACAGGCCCACACTACACCATCGGCGCCGCCTGTGCCGCAGGAAATGCTGGAATTATCCAAGGGGTCCAAATGCTACGACTCAACGAATGCGATCTTGCAATCGCTGGCGGAGTTTCCGAGAGCATTCACACGTTCGGCATTTTCGCATCGTTCAAGTCCCAAGGCGCGTTGGCAAGCCACCAGGACCCGACCAAAGCCTCGCGCCCTTTTGACAAGTCCCGAAACGGAATCGTCGTTTCCGAAGGTGCTTGCCTCTACATTCTGGAACGGCTTTCGGACGCGAAAGCTCGATCCGCCAACATAATTGCAGAGATTGTCTCTTATGCGATCAATACCGACGCGACCGACTTTGTGCTCCCCAACCCCGAACGGCAAGCCCAGTGCGTCAATCTGGCGCTAGGACGAGGCGGCTTGGTCGCCGACCAAATTGACATCGTCAGCACCCACGCGACCGGGACCAGCACTGGCGACAGCCAAGAATGCCTCGCCCTGAGAACGGTTTTTGCAGGATGCGACAACGTTTCCTTCAACAATACCAAAAGCTTCATCGGCCACACGATGGGAGCCGCCGGAGCGATTGAGCTGGCAGGAAATATTCCATCCTTTCAAGACAGGGTTTGCCATGCCACGATAAATGTGGACAATCTCGATGAAGAATGTGCGATCCCTGGACTGGTTCTGAACCAACCCAAAGAACGCAATAAAGTCGACTACATTCTCAACAACTCATTCGGCATGCTCGGTATCAACTCCGTGGTGATCGTAAGACGCTTCTAGTGATACTGCAGTTTCCTGATGAGCCAAATACCTGAACTAACCCTTTCCTAAATCAACGATTCTAAAGTTTCCCGTTTGCATGGTGCAGTGTTCGCAACATGCGCCAGGGGACACGAATCAGGAGCATTGGATTCCATGACACCGGCGGAAATCCGTGAAGAGATTATCGATATTCTTAGTGAAATCACACCCGACGAAGACTTGTCCGGGCTGGATGACGAAAAGTCCTTTCGTGAGCAACTGGAACTCGACAGCATGGATTTCCTTGACATCGTCATGGAACTGCGAAAACGCCACCGAGTTCAAATCCCCGAGGACGAATACGGGAACCTCGCAAGCATGGGAAGCACGGTTACTTACCTCGAGCCTAAAATGCGCGACATCGTCGCAGCTTAGTTGATCCCTTAATGACGGATTCCATGATAGACTCGTTTGCGAATTTAATCCCCGGGTTCGGTTCCTACCGTTCCGAACAGAAACGGCGAGACGACGATGTCGCAGCGAGAAGCTACTTGGTCGGGCGTTTGCAAGAATGCAAACGTGATCTTCAAGCAGTAGCGACGCAATTGCTAGAGGGCGGCAATTTTCAAGCGATCTCTCAAGCAGAAAAACTTCGTAGTTCAATCGAACTCGCCCAATCAAAAATCCGTGCAGCGGTAGAAGGCTACTCGTCCTGGTTCGAATCCTCGAAAGTGGATGAGACTAAACTCAAAAAAGTCCTAGAACTGGATAACGATCTCGTTGCTGTTGTGGATAAACTCCAGCACGAAATCTCGCGACTGTCCAAAGATTCTTTCGACACAACTTCTGCCAATGAAGTAGTCCATCATCTGAAAGAACGATTTTCTCGCAGAGCTGAACTGCTCGCGAAGTAGCGTTTCAGCAACCACGAGGCAGATGCCAGTGGCCTAGCACCTGTGGAACGCGATAGCCACTTCGATTTATCCGGAAGGGCAGAGGGATCCTTCTTCTCTGTTCGACGACGCCTATCCGTAGACTTTTTCAAGTGTACAATCCAACTCGCAGGTCAATGACCTGTTAGCGAATTGCGATACAGTCACCAAAACCAACCGGACTAGGTGTCTTAGGAAGGAAATGCAGTCGGTCCATGGACATCGAACCCATTGATTCAAGTTCCGCTTCTGATTTGCCTGCCCCCAACTTTCCCGTCGTAGGAGTTGGAGCTTCTGCTGGTGGATTGGCTGCTTTTGAGGCCTTCTTTACGGGCATGCCTGAACTTGTCGAACCGGGAATGGCTTTTGTCTTGGTGCAACATCTTGCACCTGACCACAAGAGTATCCTGGCTGATATCTTACGTCGCTGCACCAAAATGCAGGTCTTTGAAGTCGAAGACGGAATGCTTGTGCAGCAAAATTGCGTCTATATCATTCCCCCCGACCGCGACATGGCGTTCTTAAACGGGACTCTGCAACTTTTGGAGCCTAGTGCCCCACGAGGCCTTCGCTTGCCGATCGATTTCTTCTTTCGATCCTTGGCTCAGGATCATCGTTCGTTAGCGATCGGAATTATTCTCTCTGGTACCGGCAATGACGGCACTCAGGGGATTCGCGCCATCAAAGCAGAGGGGGGAATGGTGATGGTCCAAAGCATTGAGTCCTGCGACTTTGATGGGATGCCTCGCAGCGTTATCAACACCGGACTTGCAGACTACGAATTAGCACCGAAAGAGATGCCCGCTCAGTTGCTCACCTATACCAAGCACTCTTTAGGCCGTCTTGCAAAATCGTCTTCGCGCCCGGTTTTTAATGAAGAGAGTGCCATGAAAAAAGTCTTTGTGCTGCTTCGTGCACAGACGGGCCATGATTTTTCGCTCTATAAACCCAGCACCATTCATCGCCGTATCGACCGGCGTATGGCAGTCCACCAGATCGATGGCCTTGAGAACTATGTCAAGTATTTGCAACAGTCCCCTACCGAAGTGGAGACTTTGTTTCGTGAACTGCTGATCGGCGTTACGAACTTCTTCCGCGACCCCGAGGTTTTCCATGTCTTAGAGAGTCAGGTTATTCCTAAGATCTTTGCCGACAAGTCACCTGGCTCTGTGATAAGGGTTTGGGTCTCAGGCTGCTCCACCGGTGAAGAAGCCTATTCAATCGCGATCCTGTTGCTGGAACACATGGAAGCGCTCAAGGCAAATTTCACCGTGCAGCTGTTTGCGACTGGTATCGATAGCCGGTCGATTGCGGCTGCTCGAGCAGGCGTGTACCCCGCAAGTATCGCATCGGATGTCACGCCGGAACGACTCGCGCGATTCTTTACTTTGGAGGCGGACGGAAGCGTTTATCGCATCCACAAGACAGCCCGCGACTTGATTGTGTTTTCGGAACAGGACGTTCTCAAAGACCCACCTTTTTCAAAGCTCGATTTGATCACATGCAGGAATCTTCTAATTTACATGGGGCTTCAGGCACAAAAGAGGCTTGTCCCTCTTTTTCACTATGCTTTAAAACCTGACGGGTTCCTTCTCTTGGGAACTTCCGAGGGGGTCGGCGAATTCGACAACTTGTTTAATGTTCTTGACCGCAAGGCAAAGTTGTACCGTCGCAAAGAACACATGCACGGCTTGCATCGAATGTCGATGGGGCGGTTTATGCCGCACCAAACGGGTACAGCAGAAGCAGTCCAATTTCCCGCGAAACAAGGGGTCGCCAAGTTGTCTACGACCGGAACAAAGTCGCTACGTGAAATCACCGAGCAAGCATTGCTGGACCAGGTTATTGCAGCTGGCATATTGGTCAATCATCATGGAGACATTCTGTATTTGCATGGCCGTTCTGGCATGTTCCTGGAACCCAGTCCCGGCGAATCGGGTATCAACAATGTTCTCAAGATGGCGCGACAAGGCTTGCGGCACGAACTAACGTCCAGCCTTCACAAAGCCGCAGGAACTCGAACCACGATTTCCTGTCCTGGCATAAGCGTTAAAACCAACGGTCACTTCACGACTGTCAACCTGACCGTTCGTCCGGTGAACACACCGGGGGTTGCAGATTCTTCTTTGTTTTTAGTCATTCTGGAAGAAGCCCCCCTTACCGCGCCGGCGTCGTTACCCGAAGTCGCCGCGAACAACCAAGCTGCTACTTCGAACGAAAACTCATCCTTCACAACCGACGCGTTGATCGCTTCTCTTCGGGCCGAATTGCGTTCCAAGGAAGAGTACTTGCAGTGCACGATCGAGGAACTGGAAAGCTCCTCGGAAGAACTAAAATCTTCCAACGAAGAGATGCAGGCAGTGAACGAAGAACTGCAATCCACGAACGAAGAAATGGAAACATCCAAAGAGGAATTGCAGTCGGTTAACGAAGAACTGGCGACCGTGAACACGGAATTGCAAACCAAGGTCAACGACCTGTCACGAGCCAATAATGACATGAATAACTTGCTCGCCGGCACTGGGATTGGCACAGTGTTCGTCGACCATCAGCTGCGGATCATGCGATTCACCCCCGCAGCCAGTTCCATTATCAACCTAATCCTCAGCGACGTTGGTCGCCCTGTCGCTCACATCGTTTCCAACCTTGCAGGTTACACCAATCTCGTGCACGACGTAAAGCGTGTGCTCGATACGCTTGTGGCACAAGAAACCGAGGTGCAGACTATCGATGGTAAAAACTATACCATGCGAATTCAGCCCTACCGGACCAAGGAAAACGTCATTGAGGGTGCAGTGATTTCATTTGTGGATATTACCGATATCGTGAAGACCCGTAACGCACTGTTAAAGGCAAACGACTTACTCCGATTGGCCGTAGTCGTCCGCGATGCACAAGACGCGATCACCGTGCAGGATCTTGAAGGGGAGATAATTGCCTGGAACCCTGGTGCAGTCCGTCTCTACGGATGGAGCGAAGCGGAAGCATTGGAGATGAACGTGCGATCCCGGATTCCCGAGTCGTTGCACGAAACGGAGCTTGCGATGATTGTGAAGCTTAGCCGGGCGGAGCTGATGGACTCTTACACGGCGAAGCGACTTACCAAATCAGGACAGTGCCTCGAGGTCTCGGTTACCTCCACTGCCCTGATGAACGAATCCGGAAAGGTCTATGCAATCGCAACGACCGAACGAGCCCGACGAAACGAGACGTCATGAAGCCAATATCGAAATCACAGGCTTCCATCGCGAAATTAAGGCAGCAAGCCGAAGAGTCCCTTGATGCGAAAGCGAAATCGCAACAGGGTGATCAAGCAGCGATCTCAGCTCACGACGCACTTGCCATGCTTCATGAACTACAGGTTCAGCAAATCGAATTAGAACTACAAAACGAAGAACTGCGACGCGTCCAAGCAGAACTGGAAGAATCCCGAAGCCAATTTTTCGATCTCTACGATCTTGCGCCGGTTGGTTATTGCGAAGTCAGTAAAGAGGGAACGATCCTGAAGGCAAACCTGGCCCTCGCGACTCTCCTGGACATGAAACGTAACGAGCTGGTAAACCTGCCGCTGTTTCGCATCATTCTGGAAGAAGATCAGAACCAATTTTACCATCTCAAAAAAGAGATATTCGCCACCGCAGCGGTTCGAAACACAGAGTTAGCCGCTCCAACACGCACTTGTGATTTGCGATTGATTCGAAGCAACGGTTCAACCGTTTGGATAAGCCTCCGAGCTAATGTTACGACCAGCTACAGCGGCGAAACAACGCTCAACGTGGTAGCAACGGATATCAGCGAGCGAAAGCAATCGGAGCAAAGCTTGAAATTGGCTTATGCCGCTGCCGAAGTCGCCAGCCGATCCAAGAGCGAATTTCTTGCCAACATGAGCCATGAGATCCGCACCCCTCTGACTGCGATCCTCGGCTTCGCCGATTTGCTTGCCGAGAATGAGGCAGCTCATCAATCGCCAGAATATCGAGCTCAAATCCATGAAACGATCAAAAACGCTGGAGCGCACCTGCTGACAGTGATCAATGATATTCTCGACCTGTCTAAAATCGAAGCAGACAAGTTTACGATCGAACGAGTTGACACCGCATTGATTGGAATTCTCGCGGAAGTGGAGAATCTGATGCTTCCATCCGCATCTGCGAAGGGACTTGTTCTCAACACATGCCTGACAAGCCAGTTGCCGGAATACATTCTTTGCGATCCAACTCGGCTGAGACAAATCCTGATGAACCTCGTTAGCAATGCGATCAAGTTTACCGATACAGGACACGTCACGATATTAGCGGGTACTAGTACCGTTGGTGGCACTACTTCCGATGGGATGCCACAGTTGGTAATCGACATTGTGGACACCGGCCTTGGCTTGACCATCGATCAAACCCAACGATTGTTTAAGCCCTTTGGACAAGCGGATAGTTCTGTGACTCGCAAGCATGGGGGAACAGGCCTCGGGTTGGTCGTCTGCAAACGTCTCGCAAATATACTGGGTGGGGACGTTAAACTGATACGTTCCGAGCCCGGACAGGGGTCATGCTTCCGATTGGTATTGCCTCTTGAGCGAATTCCTAACTGCGCCATGTTGAGCGAGCTGCCTCCAAAATGCGATCCGAAACAACCACTGCCTATTTCGCCGATGCCGAAACTCACGGGACGGGTGCTCCTGGCAGAGGATGGTTTGGACAATCAACGTCTCATTGCTTTTGTCATGCGAAAGGCAGGGGTGACCATCGAGACTGCCGAGAATGGCTGCATCGCTCTGCAAAAGCTCGAACAAGCCGCAAGCGATGGAATACCCTTCGACTTACTGCTGACCGATATGCAAATGCCAGAGTTGGACGGTTACAGTCTTGCCAGAATCCTACGAAAGAACGGCAGTTCCATTCCAATCGTCGCATTGACGGCACATGCCATGTCAGAAGATCGACAGAAATGTATGGACGCGGGGTGCGACGATTACGTTTCCAAGCCTATCGATAAATCGTTACTGATCGCAACATGCGCTGCTTGGTTAGGCAAGCTAGGTGGGCCCCAAATGCCGAAATACGAGCCAACAAAAAGCGAAACACCCGATCACAATCGACCGTCGCTCTCGTAGTTCCTTATCTCGCACGCCGCACTCGATGGCTTCTTGCCAATCAAGTGCTTGAAGTGTGATATTCTGTGACCGAAGGATCCTTCGAAGCTTTGTTAGTTAAAAGCGGCTTATCAACTATGCATCGAGACTGATGGTCACCGTCTTGGATTCGGTATAAGCCTTTAGGCCTTCTTCCCCAAGCTCGCGTCCTTGACCGCTCATCTTAAAACCACCAAAGGGTGCAGCGGCATCGAAAACGTCATAGCAGTTTACCCATACCGTGCCAGCTCGGACACGTCGAGCAAAGTCATGTGCTCGGGTTAAATCCCGAGTCCAAACCGCAGCTGCAAGTCCGTAGAACGTACTGTTCGCACGCTGAATAAGATCGTCCCAGTCTTCGAACGTGAGAACGGACATCACCGGTCCAAAGATTTCATCTTGGGCGATGGCCATGGAATCCGTGACTCCATCAAACACGGTCGGTTGTACGAAGTAACCAGTGTCACCGAAACGTTCACCGCCCGAAACACACTTAGCTCCGTCCGCGTGCCCTTTCTCGATGTAGCTCATGATTTTGTCGTATTGAGCCCTGTCAACTTGTGGGCCTTGTTCGGTTTCCATCGAGAATGGATTTCCGAGTTTTCGATTTTTGGTTAGCTTCGTAAGCTTATCGATAAACTCATCGTGAACTCGTTTTTCCACGAAGACTCGGCTGCCCGCACAACAACATTGTCCCTGATTCAAGAACAGCCCAACGTAGGCTCCCATGGCCGCTTTGTCCAAATTGGCGTCTCCAAGAACGACATTAGGGCTCTTGCCCCCAAGTTCAAAGGTCAGGCGTTTCAGAGTTTCAGCCGATTCACGCATGATGATTTGAGCCGTTCGGTGCTCGCCCGTGAACGCAATTTTGTCGACTCCAGGATGCGCCACCAACGAGCCGCCCGCAGTGGGGCCAAAGCCTGGTACCACGTTAATGACCCCATCAGGTATCCCGGCATCTTGAGCCAACTGGGCCATGCGTAAGCAAGTCAGCGGTGTTTGTTCGGCTGGCTTCATCACGATCGTGCAACCGGCAGCCAGTGCCGGGCCCCATTTCCAAGCGGTCATCAGCATCGGAAAATTCCAAGGGATGATCTGGCCAGCAACCCCGACAGCTTCGCGTCGTGTGTAGGTAAAATAGTTCCCGCGAATTGGAATAGTAGATCCATGAATCTTGTCAGCGTAGCCCGCGTAGTAACGGAGCACGTCAATGACCAGCGGCAAGTCAGCATAACGAGCTTCGCGAATGGGCTTGCCGTTATCCAATGTCTCCAGTGCAGCCAGCTCATCGATCTCGTTCTCGATCAAGTCGGCCAATCGAAACATGATTCGACCTCGATCGCGTGCATCCATTCGACTCCATGGCCCGCGTTCAAAGGCTTTCCTGGCGGCTTGGACGGCCGCGTCGATGTCTGCCTTGTCCCCCTCTGCAACTTCACAAATCACTTGCTCGGTCGCTGGGTTAATCGTCTCAAAGGTCTTCCCGGAAACAGCGGGACGCCACTGACCATCAATAAAACATTCCGTATGTTGAATCTTGGGAGGGGCAACGAGTTCTGCTACAGACGCCATGAGAGGGCTCCTAATCGAATGAATTGAGAGGGTGAACTATTTCCAAAATCGCCACAAGTATATCGAAAACTGGCCCATGCCGATACTCAAGGCAAAGTTGTCGCGGCCCAGCTAGGAAATGTCACCAACTATCTAAGAAAGAACCCATTTTGGAACCACGGAACACACCGAACACACGGAATTGAAGACCTAAAAGCCAAGCTGCTTTTCCGTGTGTTCCGTGTATTCCGTGGTTATACGATATCATAGCCCAGAGGGCGATATCATTGCCCGGAGGGCGGCATTTCCTTGCCGGCGACGTGAGCCTCCGGACTCCAGCGCAACGGATTGTTAAGCCTGGAGGGCGACACAGAGGGTCCCTGCTTGACAGACTGATAAATATGTCGCCCTCCGGGCTTGGGCCATGAATCACCTAGTTTCCGGCGACTCACGTCGCCGGCAGGGAAATGCCGCCCTCCGGGCTAAGAGCGAAAAGAAAGCCTGTCAGATTAAGACCGTCTCGTGGTTGGCGGTCAGGAAACTTGGCAAGAGGCCGTGTTTGGTTTTTTCTGTGGCTAAAAAAACTATCCAAAACAACCAATCATGGAACCACGGAACACACCGAACACACGGAATTGAAGACCCAAAAGCCAGGCTGCTTTTCCGTGTGTTCCGTGTATTCCGTGGTTATAAGCACGAGTCACAAACGAACTTCGGTGCATCCAGCGCGCCACTCCGTAACTGCGTCCAAAGCGACTTGTTACGACCTACACACCAATTCGCTGCTGACGTCGCGCCTCATAAAGCACAATCCCGGCGGATACCGATGGGCTCATCTGCGTCGACTGATGATTCGCTGTTGGATTATTCGTCGCTGGAAGGTTCTGGCTTGGAATGCAAACTCGTTGATCGCACAATGCCATCAGATTGGCATCGAGCCCATGAATATCGCTGCCAACCAAAAGTCCTAACGGGACGTTTAAACCAACGTGATCGATCGCCTGGGTCGAAGCAGGATCAACGGCTAACAAAGTCAGCCCAAGCTCCTTCAATCGCTTCGCGGTGTTCAGAAGATCCGAAGATTGGACGATAGAGAGATGATTGACTGCGCCTGAACTCAAGCGAGAAACTTGGGTGGTGACTTGACACTGACAGAACTCGCCCACAAAAACAGACCCTACGCCTGCATGTTTGCAACATCGTAGCAGCGAAGCAAAATTAAAAACGTCCTGCACTCGATCGATCAACACTGCGATCGGCTTAGCTGCGACAGGCAGTGCCGAATGATCAGCAACGAGCGTCTTCTCAAAGTTCTCTAAGGTGTCGTAGGGGTATTTCGATACTCTGGCAACAATCCCTTGATGATCG
The DNA here is from genome assembly GCA_027487485.1 of Planctomycetaceae bacterium. GTDB lineage: Bacteria > Planctomycetota > Planctomycetia > Pirellulales > Pirellulaceae > JBKCUI01. The sequence continues at coordinate 159,386 of JAIYDN010000084.1, forward strand.
GTAGTTTGAGCCAGTTCGGTTAGCTTTTGGCTTGTCATCACTTCCAGTTCGACCCCGTTGGCTTTTTGTTTAGCCAAGAAGTCCTTGTTTTGTGCAAGCACCTCCTCGGTCACGAACAGCTCATACACTCGCCATCGACCGACTTCTAAAGTCTCGAAAACTCCGCTACGACCCCAAAGCCAATTCAACGACTTACGAACTGCCGGGTTGGCTTTCCTGAACTTTTTCGCTGATTGTTTCGCCATTCGCTCGTTGATTCTTCCTTTGCGATCTTTCTGACCTTAGAAAACCGTTTTTGCCCGTATCTATAGGCAATGGTCTGAGGCCGTAATGCAGAAGTATAATCTCAATCGCAATGCATTCATCGTCGATCGTAGACTTGCTGCCAAAATTCGTCGCTGCATTAACTTTGGCAACAGGGCTCCACTTGCGAGAATCGCAACACTTATGTCGGCATCTCTGCTTTTTTATGGATTCGCTTCCAGCCTACGATGCTTGCTTCAACCATAAAAAACAGCAGCAAGCCAAACGGCCCCAAGAGAAAAGTAGCCGCAAGAATTGGAATTTGGATCAGTCGATGAATCGACTTCAGTTGACTCTGCTCAGCGATCCATAACCCAACAAAGAGATCAAAAGCCAGATAATGCACCCAAGCAGCAAACATCACCGCATCGTACTCGAAGAGCTTTTGGACTTGTTCGAGCGTCGCAAAACCGCCTCCTTCCACATCTGACGAGAAGAAGAAAAGTACGCAAGAATAAACCATGCATAAGCCCGCAATCGCAATTCGACGCAGTCCCGTCAACAGCCATGCATAACGAGGCAAAAACAGAAGAGCTAACCAGCATACCAACGCGAAGGTGTTGGCGACCTTAAACGCATCTCCCCAATCCATACTCCAGCTCGACTTTCCTGAGAACCCAGAACCTTCGTAAGCAATCCCTGCGAAAAAATCTCACAGTGCACGAACCGGTGTCACCCTACCGGGATGTTCCTAAGAATCTATTTGAGCCGCGGGCGCTAGCCGCGGCAAGTGTCATTGGTACCCAATCCGTATCGCGGCTAGCGCCCACGACTCAAGTGGAAAACTGCTTACAAACGCGGAGCGGTTCAAGTTGAGTTCAAGTTGAAAAAAGTGTCCGCTACACTTTCCGAACCATTCGCGGTTAAGATACTGGTTCGCAAATGGACCGCATTCAATCCAAAACTCAACCAATAAGGACCCTCATTATGTTGTTTCGGCGTACCCTGACTATGGCATCGATCATGCTTGTTGCGTTCGCATCGAGCGTTTTAACTGGGTTTGCGATCGACCACACCAGCGATTCGCTCGATGTGGTGAAGGAGCGAGTTAAAGAGAAGAAGGCTGTTTTGGTCGATGTTCGCGACCTAGTCGAATGGAATGCGGGGCATGTGAAAGGGGCCGTGCACCTTCCTTTTCGCGACCTGCAAGACAAGCTCGACAAGGACAAGATTCGCGAGAAGCTGGGCAAAGACGTAATTGTCTACACGTATTGTGTCGTCGGGTTTCGATCCTTAAAGTCTGGGCCATTCTTGGAAAAGGCAGGCTACGATGTGCGACCACTCAAGCCTGGTTACGAAGAACTGCTCAAGGCCGGTTTCGAGAGCGAGAAACCAGAGAAGTAAGGCTGACTACCAGCAATCTACGGAGCCCGACTTTTTAGAAAATCTCTTACGCTAAAGTACAATGCCAAGCAATCTCAGCGACACCCCAAGCCAGTCAACTCCCCTCGCAGAACCAGCTGCCAGTAGCAAGTCTTGGCTTCGAACCGATGACGCTGTTGCTATGCTGCTTGGCTTCTGCTTGATTGTTGCAGCTGGCACAGTTGCTATTCTTGGGCGATCAACCGACCATTCCCAGATCGCTCTCGAGCTGGCAAAAGTCAAAGCGGAACTGAAATCCCTTCCGTCGGACTCCGTGGATCTGGCCAGCAATCGAAAAGGACTTCTTGATTCCCAGGCCAAGCTGGAAACTCAGCTTGCTGTTGCACCCATGAAGCCCTGGCTCGTCAAACCAGGGGACTGGGCCTCCAATCCCATAGAAGCGTTTCAAAAGAAAGGCAAATCGATCGCCCCTGCACTTCTAGTGACCTTTCTCGGAATCCTAGTGGTCTTCGGGATAGGCACCGCGATTCAGGGCAGTTCACCGGTCTCGTTCGCGATCGGATTCGCTGGAGTGTTTTTGCTGTCGCTGGTCGCTTACCTGCTGGCTGGGCAGGAGGTCATTAAGCATTACAACTTGGAGCACGCGTTATGGGCGGTGCTTCTTGGGTTGCTAATCAGCAATACCATCGGAACCCCCAAATGGTTGTCCTGCGCAACCAAGACCGAGTTCTATATCAAGACGGGTTTGGTTCTCTTGGGGGCAGAGGTGTTATTCAACAAGCTGCTTGCGCTGGGGCTTCCAGGAATTTTCATCTCTTGGATCGTGACTCCTGTAGTTCTGATTACTACTTATCTTTTTGGTCAATACATTCTAAAGATCCCGTCCAAGTCACTGAACTTGGTTATCTCGGCGGACATGTCGGTGTGCGGTGTGTCTGCTGCGGTGGCAACCGCGGCCGCTTGCAAAGCCAAAAAGGAAGAGCTGTCATTGGCCATTGGACTGTCGCTGATCTTTACCGTGATCATGATGGTGGTCATGCCTTTTGTGATTCGTGTTTCTGGCATGGGAGAAGTGATTGGCGGAGCGTGGATCGGAGGAACCGTGGACTCGACAGGTGCGGTTGCTGCGGCCGGTCAATTAGTCGGCGATGTTGCCAAAGATGTGGCCGCAACCGTCAAGATGATTCAGAACATTTTGATTGGGGTTGTTGCCTTCGGAGTGGCCGTCTACTGGGTCTCGTTTGTCGAACCTCGCGAAGACAAAAAACGGCCAAGCGTTTTTGAAATCTGGCGACGCTTTCCCAAGTTTACTTTGGGCTTCCTGGCTGTCTCGCTGCTGCTGTCCTATTGCCAGTCGCAAGGTGCCGAAGGTAAGGCGCTCGTAAGCAGCATCGTAGACGGAGCGACCAAACCGATTCGAGAATGGCTATTCTGCCTTGCGTTCGTGAGCATTGGCTTAGAGAGCAATTTCCGAGAATACCGACAAATGCTGTCGCAAGGTAAACCCGTTATCTTGTACTTGTGCGGCCAGGCCTTGAATCTGGCATTGAGCCTGTTCATGGCGTGGCTCATGTTCGAGATCGTGTTTCCGAACGCGGCCAACGAGTTGATGCGGTAATGGACTCCCAATCATCGCCGTCCCAGCAAAACAGAAAGCCTTGGCTGGGCCTTGTTTTTATCTTGGCTAGCGTCTCCATGATTTGGCTGACCATCTTGCCACGCATTGGCCAAGTGCCAACAGTTCGCATGCGAATCGATTCCAATCAAGCTGCCGGCATCAACCCAACGGCCGTGTTTTATTCCGACCATCCAAGCATGCGAGAAACCGAAAGAAAAATCGAAAGCATCGTCAACCACTCGGACGGAGTCTTTTGGGCTCCCTCATGGCCTTAGATTAACCTTCAATGACATAGATCGGCAGACCCGCTTTGGATTTTGATTCTCCATGTGGATGGGCTGGGTGGCCAAGCCGGCTACTTTGACATTTAGGGTGAACTTGATAGACTGCCACCAGTTTTTATGCGGAGTAGGCCGGACGCTGATGCCGCATCGAAGGCATGGACTCTGCTCTGGCCATCGCCCCAGGGAATGCCTGATGTTTCGGATGACAGGATTGTAAAGAAAAATGCCACACATTCGCTTGCGATTGAATTTGACCTTGCTGCTTTGCTTGACGGTGCTTGGGTGCGGCAAAACAGTCGTTGAGCCGGGGGATGCTCCGCCGCCACAGGTTACGGTTGCGAAACCTGAAATGCGAATGGTCCCAGAATTTTTTGAATACATTGGGCGCACTGCTTCGCCGGACTTTGTAGAGATTCGTTCGCGAGTGTCCGGGTATTTGGATAAGATTCACTTCAGTGACGGGAAAGAGGTCAACGCAAAAGACAAGCTTTTCGAGATCGATCGTCGTCCTTACGAATACACTCTGATGAACGCCAAAGCACGCCTTCAACAAGCCGAAGCCCAGCTGAACCTTGCCAACATCACGCTTCAACGCGCTACAGAGCTAAGCAAAACCAATTCCCTGTCACAGCAAGAGCTAGATGAAGCTGTTCAGAAGCAAGCGAGTGCTTCTGCCGAAATCATTTCTGGGAAAGCGGCCGTAGATCAAGCGGAACTTGACGTCAGTTTTTGCGATATTCAGGCACCCATTTCTGGCCGGATCAGCCGGGCCAGTGTCACCGAAGGGAATTTGATTCAAGCCGGCCAGTCCAACACGGAACCTCTTACCACCATCGCTAGTGTTGACCCAATTCATGTTCTGTTCGATGTGGATGAGATCACTGTGCTCAAGTTCATGGAATTGCGAAGGAGCCAAGGTGTTGACGTCAAATTCACCCATGTTCGCGAGCTCAATCAAGGCGTTCAAGTGGCACTATCCAATGAACTGAACTATCCTCATGAAGGCGTATTGGACTTCATCGACAATCGAGTGCGAACCACGACGGGCACTTTATTAGTACGTGCGGTGCTCGACAATAAAAATCGACTCTTCGCCCCAGGTTTCTTTGTGCGAGTACGTATTCCTTATGGAGAAGCTCAAGAAGCCTTGTTGGTTAGCGAGCGAGCGATTCTGAATGATCAAAACATCAAGTACGTTTTGACTGTCGGCAAGAATGATGTCGTAGTACGTCGAGACGTTGAACTTGGCGTTCTTGATAACGGAATGCGAGTGATCAAGTCAGGCATATCGGCCGACGATGAAGTCATTATCAATGGTTTGCAACGGGCCAAACCCGGCGCGAACGTTCTTGTGCAAAGGCCGATTATGGATACCTCTCCTGCTTCCGAAAGCAAGGAGTAAACTATGCTGGCCCGATTCTTTGTCGATCGACCTGTATTCGCAACCGTTCTTTCGCTTGTGATCGTATTGGTGGGTAGCGTTGCAATGATGCAGCTACCGATCGCTCAATTCCCAGAGGTAGCTCCGCCAACGATCCAAGTCACGGCGATGTACCCTGGTGCAAATTCGCAAGTGGTTGCCGATACCGTTGCTGCGCCGATAGAACAGGAGATTAACGGCGTTGAAAAAATGCTGTACATGTCCTCACGCTGTACCAACGATGGTTTGATGGCCTTGGATGTCACGTTCGAGCTGGGTACGAATATCGATCAAGCTCAAGTGCTAGTGCAGAATCGGGTCGCTATTGCTGAGGCAAAACTTCCTGAGGAAGTACGGCGTCAGGGGATCGTCACGAAAAAGAAATCCCCCAGTATTCTCCTGGCGGTTAATCTCATCTCCTCAGAAGCTCGCTACGATCAGCTCTATCTTTCCAACTTCGCAACCATCGAAGTGAGGGATTCCTTGATGCGAATCCAGGGCGTGGGTGATGTGGGAATGCTGGGGGCACGCGACTATGCCATGCGAGTATGGCTGGACCCCGAAAAATTGGCGGTTCGCAACATGACCGCTATTGATGTCCTACAAGCGCTTCGCGAACAGAATGTTCAAATTGCTGCGGGACGGATCGGCCAAGCCCCTGCGCCCGAGGGCCAAGATTTTCAGTTTGCGATCAACACCAAAGGACGACTGCTGGATGCCAGCCAATTCAACGATATCGTTGTAAAAACCGGCGAAGGAAGCGAACTGGTTAAACTGGGTGATGTTGCTCGCACGGAACTGGGGGCCCGATCCTACGATGTCAGCAGCTCCCTGGACGGCAAGCCGAGTATCACGATGGCCGTTTTTCAATTGCCGGGCTCCAACGCTCTGAAGACCGCTCAATCGATTCGCGACGAAATGGCTCGATTGAAGGCGACACGCTTTCCGACCGGCGTCGACTTTGCCATCGTTTACGACACAACCATCGTTGTCGATGAATCCATTCATGAGGTGTACAAAACCTTGTTTGAAGCCTTCGTCCTGGTCTTCATTGTTGTGATCTTGTTCTTGCAAGATTGGCGAGCGACCTTGATGCCGATGATCGATGTTCCTGTTTCGCTGATCGGTACGCTTGCCGTGATGCAAATGCTCGGCTTTTCGCTCAACAATCTGTCGATGCTGGGCCTGGTTCTGGCGATTGGAATCGTGGTCGACGACGCCATTGTTGTGGTCGAAAACATTGAGCGTTGGATGGCAAAGGGCCTTCCGGCTCGCGAGGCCACCATCAAGGCGATGGCGGAAATTACCGGTCCCGTCATCGCGATTACGTTAGTACTGAGCTCGGTTTTTATACCCACCATTTTTATTGCCGGAATCCCAGGTAAGTTCTTCCAGCAGTTTGCGCTGACGATTGCCGCATCGACGATCATCTCCGCCATCAATGCCATGACGATGGCCCCCGCTCGAGCCGTCACCTTGATCAAACCTCACGTCGCCGGGCACGATCGCGAAGCCCTGCCGCGTTGGGGGATCGCACTGATTATGGGCTACATTGCCTTTCGGTATTTGCCTTTCTTCACGGACCCACTCTTTGGCTTCCCAGCTGCATCGAACGAAGGTGGTGCCCATGGTGGCGCAGCGGCCCATTCCCCTAGCGTTTTGCAAAATGTGGTACTCGGCATGATCTTCTTGATCGGCAGCATCGCAGGCTGGCTCTGCGGCCCTTACATCAACAAGGGGTTACAGAGATTTTTCCATGTGTTCAATGCTGGCTTCGACAAAGTGACTTGGGTCTATGGCAAGATGGTGGCAGGCGCCCTTCGCATTAGCCTGATCATGTTCCTCATTTACATCGGTTTGATCGCGATGGCGGTTCGGGGATTCCAAGTAATCCCAAGCGGTTTTCTACCATCGCAGGACAAGGGTTACCTTGTCGTCAGCGCGAAGCTACCTGACGGCGCAAGCTTGCAACGGACAGAAGCAGTCGCAAAATCCATCAATGAGATTCTGCTCGCGACCGACGGAGTCGCACATACCTTGAGCATCCCAGGCTACTCCATCTTAACCAGCACCAACGCGTCCAATTCGCTCGGCATCTTTGTGATTTTGGATTCATTCGAACATCGCAGTAAAGATAGTGATCTGTATTCTGCCGATCTAGTCCGAACGCTGCAGGAGAAGCTTAGCAGTATCCAAGAAGCACAAGTCGTGGTTTTCGGAGCACCCCCAATCGATGGACTTGCTTCGACGGCGGGCATGAAAATGCAAATTCAAGATCGCGTAGGAGCTGGCCCATCTGCATTGCAGGGGGCGATGGAGAATTTGGTAGAAGCAGCCAATGCAGAGCCTCGTCTTGTTGGCTCCTACTCCAGCTATTCCGCCAATGAACCGCAACTCTATGTCGATATCAATCGCGAAAAAGCCAAGGCGGCCGGAGTTCCCTTGAACGATGTCTTCCAAACGCTTCAGATTTATCTTGGCTCAGCGTACGCAAACGACATCACTCGATTCGGCCGCAATTGGCAGGTGAGTGTCCAAGCCGACTCCAGATTTCGCGCTAATCCAGCGGACATCAGTCGATTGCAGGTCCGTAACCAACGCGGTGAAATGGTACCTTTGGCAACACTGATCGATGTTCGTGATGTCAGTGGTCCAGGTATTGTGTATCGATTCAACATGAATGCCTCGGCTGACTTTGTTTCGAACCCAGCCCCGGGCAGCGGATCAGGCGACACGATTGGATTGATGGAAGAGATCGCAAAACGAGAACTGCCAAGCAGCATGAGCTTCGAATGGACCGAGCTCGCTTACCAGCAGATATTGGTTGGTAAAGACTTGTTGACCAAGCTTGTCTTCCCATTGGCCGTGATCTTCGTATTTATGGTTTTAGCGGCACAATATGAAAGCTGGTCGTTGCCGATTGCCATCTTGTTAATCGTTCCAATGTGTTTGTTTGCGGCCGTCGCAGGTCTGTGGCTGACAGGCTCGGAAAGCAACATATTCACTCAGATTGGACTCGTGGTGTTGATCGCATTGGCGGCCAAAAACGCCATCTTGATCGTGGAGTTTGCGAAGCAACTGCAGGACGAAGGTAAAGATCGAAACGAAGCGGTGATCGAGGCCTGCAAGGTACGACTTCGACCCATCTTGATGACTTCCTTTGCATTCATCTTGGGAGTCGCACCGTTGATGATCGGTCGTGGAGCCGGTTTCGAAATGCGTAGCTCGCTAGGCCTTGCCGTTTTTTCCGGAATGTTGGGAGTAACCTTTTTCGGCTTGATTTTCACTCCGGTTTTTTACGTTCTGATCGATTGGCTCGGAAATCTCCGGAGCCAAAAGAAGACGGAAAAACCGCATTAAACAGCACTCGTCACTCATTCCAAACCATGACTTCGGTCACTCCGCTCCGGGACTCACCCGTGTGCGTGAACACGATTCGCAATTTGGAAGAGGTAACGGGCTGGAACTTGACCGAGTTCCATTCGCTGCCTGCGGGTGTCTCTGGTGTTGCCACCGCCTGTTGGACTGATTTCCATCGCCCATCTTGCCAGACCTCAATCTTGTAACTTTTGGGTGCCTGAACTCCGCCACGGTCGTCGTAGATCGCTAATTCGGCCCGTCGAAATTCGATTGCTTTGCCAAAATCAATTTCAAGCCAGTCTGTTTTGGATTTCGATTCATAGCTGGTCCACCGATTGGTTGGGGTTGGCAAAAAGTTCGTGATACCGTCGATGGCCGACTTGGGAACCCCACCAAATCGATCGTGATGGCTTGCGGTCGCACGCGGGTAATCTTGGCTGCCATCGTTGAAAGCAAGGTTTCCAGCGGGTGCGGCGATTGCAGAAACAGGCAGTTCCGCGTCGCCCCAAACTTCGATCTCCGTCAAACCGGACCGAAAACCATCCGCATGCTCGAGCGTCATTCTTAACTTTTGAGTTGTCAGCGAATCGACTTGGAATATGTGAGGCCGATGTCCTTCAGGGGAAACGATCTCTTTCGCTCGATCAAGCGATTTCCAGACGGATCCATTCCAATAGTCGATACGAATCTTTTTCGGCGCTCGTATTTTGGAACCGCTAACATTGCGATCGTCCAAAACAAATAACTTTACCGTGTGGATTTGCCGTTCAGTACCGAAGTCAATCTCCGTCCAGTCTTCGGAAGCTTGAGAACCCTCACAAGTCCAACGATTCGGCGGATGTTGCACATACCAATAGTTTCCGTCATTGGCTTTCGACAAACTAGTACCTTTTGCGGTGTGCGAAGCCGTAAGTCTTGGATAATACAACCCGTCGTTATTCACCGCGAAATTGACTTGCGTTGCCGATGCCTTTGGAAGCTTGGCAGTGTCTTTTTGAACCGGTAAGGCGCCAGTCAATGTCACCGGCTCCAAGGTAAGAGAAGTGAACACTTTTTTGCCATCGATGAGAACATGCATCCCAGCGCCTAGCTGATAACGCTTCCCGGTTTTGTCCCATACAACAGCCAAAGAGTGCCCGCGATAAACCAAGTTGTCTATCGCGAAATAATCCCAATCGCTGGGAGCAAGCGGCCGAAATTCCAGAGTGTCGTCTGATCGAGGTACAAGCCCGACGAGACCAGTAATCACGAGATCGCAGTATCCCGAATGCAAATAATGCTCCGAGTGGTTGTAGGCATCATGGCCTTCAAACGAACCCGAGTCGGGATGAAGTGCTTCTGCCAAATAGGGAACGCCATCTTTGCGATGCGAACGAGCGTAAATCGATAACAAGTCAACGTAATCTTCGGGGGCAAGCGTCTTGCCACCATTTTGCAGATAGTTAGCGAGGGCTTTCAATGTCTGAGTGGTTGCATAGGGCCAAGATTGGCCGCTCCACCAACAGCATGAGTTCATCAGCAAAAACATCGGGTCGTTTCGCTCCACGGTGGATGGACCAAAGTCCGCGTAGAACCCATCGCGATCCATTAGCTTCTTCCAAGCGACGTCATACTTGCTTTCCCCTTCGAGCAGATTGAACTGCCATGGGACGTATCCGATCAGCTCGCGTCCGTGGGAATCACCCGCATGTTTTCCGCTCTCGTACGTTCGCGTCAAAGCGGACATCGTGTGCCCATCGGCCGTTTCGTCATTCTTCAAAACAGGAAAGAAAAATTGTCGCTTTTCGTCCCACATCAGCTCCAACATTTTGGCTTTCAAGGCGTCGGCTTTCGCGTTGTAATTCGAAGCAACTTGAGCTTGACCGGCAATGGTCGCAATTTCGGCAATCGCTTTCGCGTCAGCCCACATGTACGCATTGAAAGAAGGTCGGTAACTTGGTGCTCCGCGAAGAATATCTTTGGTCTGACGGCTATTGATGTTGAACTCCATGCCGTCGTCGTGCCCCGTTTGCCAGAACAAGCCAACTTCCGGAACATAGTGCCGTTCTTCCCAACCTTCATAATTACGAATCAAATCAGGAAGCAGATCCACCAGCCAAGTCTTGTTCGGATGTACTTTGTCCACCTCGCGAATCGAATCAGCTAACCAAGTCGAATAGTTTCGAGGCTGCGCACCTGGTGTGCGAAACCAGTACTTCGAATAGTCATTCGCGATTCGAGGCGACCGCAGCCATCGAGCTTCGTAGAGTTGGTGGCCAGCTGGACAACTGATTGCCCCATAAGCCCCGGACCAAAAAGGGCGATCGATGAACTCGGTAAACGAGTAACCGCTGTTGGGTGCACCATAGGTTAAGTGCTTGGTTAGCAATTCCCATCGGTAGTAATAGGTTGTCGTAACGTCACGGTCTGGGCATTCAAAGAAAGGAATGTTCTGCTCATACCAATCAAAGTCTCGATTGTCCCAGAACGTTTCTGCTTCCAATAGCTTTCGCTTGTCAAGAATCTGAGCATCAGAACTGGCCGAGCTCAAAATCAGTCCGAGGAAAAAAATCGCCGAAGTGCAACGTTTGATCAGAAAAGTCATGCTGTGAAGCCTATCGCAATAGGAAGCTTGTCAAAATGGGAAGGTGAATTTACATGGCTCGAAGCGATCGGTTCGCTTCCATGAGCTATTGTGGTTTCTTAGAAAAATAGTCCGAAAACAAATCGGTGGATGGCCAGCGTTTCACGGAATCGACAATCTTATGCATTAAGGGATCTGCAATGTCGATCAGATACCTACCAGTCGAGTTAACGGCTTTGTTGAATAGGACCGCCCAATTGAATCCATCGTGCCGGCGCACCAGCAAAGCGGCTGTTCCGTCGAGCCGACCCGTGTGCCAAACGTTCTTTCGCTTTCCATCGATTGTTCGCACTTGCCAACCATACCCGTAGGATACATTGGGAGAATGACCTTCGATTGTCTCTACAGGAGGCGAGAACATCTCCTGGATTAGATCGGAATCCAAAGTACGTTTCTTCTTGGCAGTATCAAACTCGCACGCAAACCGAACTAAATCAGCCGAGGAAGCAACCCAACCGCCATGCGAATCCATGGCACCAAGGTCCCAAACTCCGTAGGGCCAGGGTACGAGGCTCTCTTTGGTTGCGACCACGGGTGTTCCTTTTCGATCCGATGCGTCATGGTATTCTGCTTCGGAAGGAAATCGATCTTCGCTCAGTGTTTTGCCAATGCGAGGTCTCGTAATGCCAAGCGGTTTGAAGATAGAATCCTGAACATACTTCTCGTAGCTTGTTTTGGTTGCCTTCTCAATGATTCGCCCAAGAAGACAGTATCCAAAGTTGGAATAGGCATATCGGGAACCGGGCTCGAAGTCGAAAGACTGATCCAGCATGTACTCGATAAGGTCTTGATGGCTCAGAGGAAAGCTAAGCTGTTTATCCTTTACGATCGTGCGAAAATGAAACATGGGGTCGTAACTTGCTTTGCTGTCCCAACCACCGGTATGGTGCAACAAATGGCGAACAGTGACACTCTTCCATCTGGGATCTTTTGGTTTCCGAAGCTTTAGGAGAGACACAATCGTGTCGTCCAAGCTCAGAGTCTTTTGCTGAACGAGCTTCAGGATCGCAACAGCGGTGATCGGTTTAGAAACACTTGCAATTCGAAAAAGCGAAGTTGGGGAGACGGCTTCCTTCGCATTGGAATCCAGAAACCCAAAGCCTCGGGCATAGACCAGTTTGCCAGATTGACTTATCGCTACCGATGCGGAAGGAACGCTATTGGCCTTCATGAAATCAGCAATTGCGTCGTCGATGGACTTGAGCAGTGGGCTCGAGCGCCCCGTCATCTCAATCCCCGTAGCGAAAGACAGCTTAGGACTATAGGCACTTGCGGCGGTTGCCCCTACCAAGCCCAACCAACGGCGACGCGAAGACAGCATGATTACCCCAAAAAAGAAACAATTGCTCACAGCCAAAAATATCTTGACCAGGAGTATAAGTGTCTTCCAAAAATTTTGCGCCAATTTACGTCGCGGCGGCATTCCGAAACGTTGATTACCGCGAGCCTAGGAGAGACGCTCAAAAAATGATGCATACTTCGGTCCAATGATTTGTCCGCACCTCTTTTCGTATTTCTTTTCGCGATTCTCTTCGTACTCGTACTCAGTGAAACGGTACTCGTACTCGTACTCGAAAAGACTTGAAGGGTAGAACCAATCGTTGACCACGAACTGAATCGAAATCGGACAGATCGATCGAGTACGAGTACCGCGATGCTGAGTACGAGTACGCGTACGAGGAAATCCGATGCGATGCACGATCAAGAGCTTGATAACGTTTCTGATTTTTACGTTCAAGAGGCAATCAGCTAGTTGGAGAAGCCCTCAAAAACGACCTGCACTTGCGGACGCGGTCAGGTGCCGTGGGGCTAATCCCCAGGCACCTCTATTGTCAACGCGCATGCCTCATGCAATTACTTTGCCTTGAAGCGATCTGGCTTCAGGAGCAAAGTGCCGAGATCGTTTGCACCTTCTTTGAGCGTCAACTTGACGGTTCCCTTGGTCCAGGTTGCCGCTTTGCCGCCAAGATTCACTTCTTCGATCGACTTGTTTTGGGATTCGTGCCAAATCTTAAAGTCCAATTCGACACCCGCTGGCAGCTTCTCAATCTTGATCACTCCGTCCGAGCCACTGATACCGATGTAGGGATGATTCAAGATGAAGACGTAAGCATTCATCCAAGGATGGATGCTGCATTCCACTTTCGTGGCTGCTTTTTCTTCTTCTTTGGTTTCCACGTCGACCGATTTTCCAGCTGCGATCATCGGGTTCACTTCTTTGTTAGCGAAGAAACCAAACTTTGCATTGTGGCCGGCTTCGTCCGAATTCTTGACTTCGATCTTTTGGCCAGCTCGGATCGCCATCACGTGAGGCTCAAATTTGCACAAGACGTTGTCGAGAACTGGCTTGGTATCCGGCAGCTTTTGGAGATCTGGGTGCAGTTGGCTATTTTCCAACTTGTTCTTCTTGGTATCGATCATAAAAACGATGTTGGAAATCGCCTTGGTCTTGGGATCGATAATCAAGTCATCGGACAGAGGGTTCTTGTTGTTGCACTTGGGGTCCGCTGACATATTGATGGCTTTTCGTTCAGGAACTGCACCATCCAGAACAACAGTCATGGTCAGATCGGCCCACTTTTGTGCGGACGCGGTAACCGTCAAGAAGCCGCTAGCCATCGGGATCGAAACGAGGGCCGCAAGGAAGAACTTTTTCATAAAGAAGCAAACTCCGGGGAATTTGAGAGTAGGTGGGAGGGATTGGTCGCTTCGCGAAACCGCCGAAACCAGGAAAAACCAATCCCGTCTATCGTATACAGGCCAAGGCTTTTTTCAATCTCAACTGAGCCGAAGGCGCTAGCCGCGACACGGCCAGACGTTTAAAAATGTACCCACTACAACTGGTACCAAATGGCATCTAAGTTGTTATTCCTGGATCGACAATATCGAATTTCGAACAAGGAATGTCGAAATCCGAACGCCATTTCGTCATTCGACATTCCTTATTCGGTGTTCGAAATTCAAAACAGCATGAAAGTAGATGGCATAGTGCTGGCGTATGCGGCTCAAGAGGCCGATATTTCGATACCTCGGCTGAACATTGAAAGTCGTCAACCCAACAAAAAAACCAACGAAATGTTGCCAAGGCGAACAAAATGAGGCAGTTTATCCAAAGTTATCAAAAAACGATAAACCATAGTAACTTAGCTATACAGTATGGATACAGGGACGAATCCTCCCTCGCCTGGCGAGGGAACTCCTCCACCGGACGTAGCGGGTCGGGACAGCCTTTCGGAATCATGAAACGCATGATGCGATGCGAAATCTAAATGAATTCCCCGTCGTAAAAACTGAATGAAAACGAAGCCACTGGGCGAATGGTTCGCGTGAATGACCTGAACCCAATGGCCACTCCGTTTCGAATTGCTTGAAACCTTGGTTTTTCGTACTCGTACTCAGCGCCAGCGGTACTCGTACTCGACCGCCGTTTTTCGAGTACGAGTTCGAGTACCATTTCATTGAGTACGAGTACGATTGAAAGCAAGACTGCCCGATATCGAAACTAACGCTCGCTGCTCAAGAGGACGAAACAGTGTTAACAACTCAGTGGTCAATTATGCGAGGATCCCTTGAACGACCTCGCCGTGCACATCCGTTAGACGAAACTGCCTTCCCTGAAATCGGTAGGTTAGTCTTGTGTGGTCGATTCCACACAAATGCATGATGGTCGCTTGCATATCGTGGACATGCACTGGGTTTTCCGTGATGTTCCATCCATAATCGTCCGTGCTGCCATGAACGGCTCCTTTCTTGACGCCTCCGCCTGCCATCCACCAGCTGAAGGCACGGCCAAAGTGATCTCGCCCGGTTGGCTTCAATGGATCGCCTTGTCCGAAAGGGGTGCGTCCAAATTCGGCGCCCCAAATCACCAAGGTATCTTCCAACATGCCTCGATCTTTCAGATCTTGCACCAGGGCTGCAGCTGGGGCATCGGTATCCAGACATTGCTGTTCCAGTTGCGTATGCAAGTTTCCATGCTGATCCCAGCCTGCATGCATCAACTGCACAAAACGCACGCCTCGTTCCAGCAATCGTCGTGCAACCAGACAGTTGTTGGCGAATGTTCCTTTCGCGAGCGCATCTGGTCCGTACCTTTCAATCGTCGAAGCGGACTCCTTCGAAAAATCAATTAGGTCCGGCACGCTGGTTTGCATGCGAAATGCCATTTCGTATTGGGAGATACGAGTGTCAATCTCTGGGTCGCCATAGTCGGCTAAGTGCTGTTGATTCATGGCTGCGATGTCGTCCAGCAAAGCACGTCGCCCCTCGCGTGACATGCCAGTTGGGTTCGCCAAATAAGGCACCAAGTCACCTGTGTTACGGAACCGAACCCCTTGGAAACGGCTGGGCAGAAAACCGCTACCCCAGTAGTAATCGAAAAATAGCTGCCCGCAGGTTTTGGCTTTATCGCTGGAGGTCATCACCACAAACGTGGGTAGCTCATCTGTTTCGCTTCCGAGTCCATAAGAAAGCCAAGACCCCAAACTGGGGCGGCCGGGAACCTGCGAACCGGTTAGAAAAAAGGTCACTCCGGGCGCATGGTTCACGGCTTCTGTATTCATAGAACGAACCAACGTAATCTCGTCTGCGACACTTCCAATTTTGGGCAGCATCGAACTCAGCTCAAGACCGGAGTTGCCGTATTTCTGAAAGGGCTTAATCGCTGGAACGCAAGGCCACTTACCATATCCACTGGACATGGTAGACAATCGCGTGCTGCCTCGAACGGAATCTGGGATATCTTTGCCTTCCATTTCGCGCAGGACGGGCTTCGGATCGAACAGGTCGATATGCGATGGGCCTCCTCCTTGCCAAAGCAACACAACGCGTTTTGCTTTCGCCAGATGGTGCGGCAAGTCGGCCAGCCCTTGCAGACCAGAACCTCCAGCCGCCTGCAGATTTCCATTCCCCAAAAGGGACGCCAAGGCGGCTGCACCAACTCCGCTTGCGGCAGATCCAAACAGCTGGCGCCGATTCACTCTTGCGATATTCTGTTGAACTTCATTTTCCATGGTTGTCTTCCTTCTGCAGCTTGAGACCACTTGTGTTTGGGATCACTTGTGTTTCGGAACTTGCTGGTGTTGATTCGGCGAGGGGCTATTCCCGCGTTAACGATTCGTCGAAATTGATCATGGCCAAACAGACCGCTGATAAAGCCGCATGCGATACTACATCAAGCGATTTATCCCGGGAGGCTACGCCGGTCGCAATGAACGCTTCCGCTCCGGGCAAGTCTGCAGCAAAAAGTTCACGTTGCTTCTGCATTGCTTTTTGCAGCATCCCCATTTCAAAGTCGCTGGGGGGGCGGCACAAGATATTACGAAACGCAAATCGCAACTGATCTTCTTGGTTTGCAGAATGATGCATTCCATTTTGAGCCAAGACGCGGGCCGCTTCGACCCATGTTGGATCGTTGAGTGTTGTCAACGCGTGCAACGGGGTGCTGGTTAAGGAGGAACGTACTCGGCAGGTCTGTCGATTCGATGCGTCAAACATGTTGGCTGGTCCTACCGTTCGGCGCCAGAACGTGTACAGACTGCGTCGGTAAATATCCTGGCCGGTCGAAGCTGGATAAGTAAAATCCCGTTCCTTGGTGATTGCGAGCGATTCCCAAATCGCATCTGGTTGGTAAGGGTACACCGGCTTGCCTGCAATGCGTTTGTCCAAAAGATTGGAGGCCGCTAAAGCCCAATCTCGCAAAATCATCGAAGGCATGCGAAAGCGACTCGATCTTGCAAACAGTCGGTTTTGGATATCAAGCGATCGCAACTCTGGTGAGACCTTACTGGACTGTTTGTAGGTGGCGCTGTTGACGATCAATCGAGTCATCGCCTTCATATCCCAACCCGTTTCGCGAAAATTCACCGAAAGCCAATCTAGCATCGGCAGATGGATTGGATATTCGCTTTGAACCCCAAAGTCCTCGGCGGTCTTTACGATCCCAAGCCCGAAGAAGTGTTGCCACATTCGATTCACCTGCACGCGAGCTGTCAGCGGATGCTCTGGTGAAACAAGCCATTGCGCAAAACCAAGTCGATTGCGAGGTGCATCGGCAAGCATCGGTGGCAGAAAGCCTGGGGTTTCGAACGTCACTTTTTCCTCGGGCTTCAAGTATTCGCCACGCGATAACACGTTGGATTCACGCGGCCTGCTGTCGCTCATGATCATCACCCGAGGAAGATGGTCAGCTCGATAAGCATTCATTTGATTTCGCTGGTCGATGATTCTACCCAAGACAGGAAGCTTGTCGTTCAGGCTGGGGCGAACCTTCTCTTCAAAGTGCTTCCGCAATTCCGGCTCAACCAGTTTCTTTTCATCTTCGGATCGTTCTGCTTCCGGCTTCGCAAGGAGCTTCGATAGCGATTCCGACAGTCCTTTGGTTTCGTTGGGTTTGTCGCTTGCTAAAACTGCGGCTCGCCAACCAAAGTAAGCCGCGTCGAGCAAGGGAGCAGCTTCCTTTTCAAACTCAGCGATCTTGGCTTCGAATTCGGCAAACTTGATTTTGTTCTCTTCGGTAGGTAACTCAAGGTAAGGCGATGCGACCCGGATGCGCGACGAAATATATTCCGGTACCCCTGATTCGGGAACTCGATTGAACAAGTCGAGGAAGCGATAATAGTCCTTTTGCGAGATCGGGTCATATTTATGATCGTGGCATTGAGCACATGCGACGGTCAGCCCCAACCAAGTCGTTGCCGTTGTGTCGATACGATCAAACAGAACAACAAACCGTTGCTCTTCTGCGATCGCGCCCCCCTCGCCATTCAGTAGATGGTTTCGATTGAAACCGCTGGCGATCTTTTGATCCGTGGTGGCGTCAGGAAGGAGATCCCCCGCCAACTGCCAAATGGTAAACTGGTCAAAGGGCAGGTTTTGATTAAGAGCTCGAACCACCCAGTCACGCCAGATCCATTGCCACGTATCGCCATCTTGCTGGAACCCATTGCTGTCGGCATAGCGGGCCGCATCGAGCCAGCTCAATGCCATGCGTTCGCCGTAGTGCTCGCTGTTCAGAAGTTTTTCCACTCGTTTTTCGTAAGCTTGAGGATCCGAGTCCCCGACGAACGAGTCGACTTCGCTTGGGCTAGGAGGCAGGCCGACTAAGTCGATATAAAGACGCTTCAGCAGAGTGGCTCGGTCCGCTTCCGGTGAAGGAGCGAGCCCTTCGGCTTCGAGTTTGGCCAATACGAATTGATCGATCGCATTGCGAATCCAGCTAGAGTTCTTGACTTCGGGTAAGTTTGGCTTCACAGGAGCGACAAACGACCAATGCGGAGCGTAGTTTGCACCTTCATTGATCCAGCGTTCCAGGATGACCTTCTGTTCGGGGCTAAGTCGCCGATTCGATTTAGGCGGCGGCATTTGGACATCAGGATCGGCCGAATGGATGCGGGAAACAAGCGAGCTATCTTGCGATTTGTTGGGAACGATCGCACCGGCTGCTATCGCCTGCTCGCGGTCGTCCAATCGCAAGTCGCCTTGCCGTTTATTCCCATCTTGGCCGTGGCAATAAAAGCAGTTTTCCGCCAGGATGGGCCGAATATCGCGATTGAAGTCGAGGGGGGCATCGCCGGCGTGGAGGCTGCCGAATGGAAAAAACACGACAACGATAAAAACTCGAAGAACGAGTGCAACGTGGGGCGAATGGATTTTCAAGACACAAAATCCTGTAGGTAGGGGTGGGATCGACGCACTTAACGGTTGCCCCTGGATTTAGGCAACCCGGCGAACGACTACTCCAAATTGTAATTCGAAACCTGAATTCATTCTACAGTCTAAACGTCACTGAGGAGCTCGACGGTAGAGCTCTTATTTTGGCATGAGCAATGAAAAAAGCAGCGAATTGTGGGCGATGATTCCTTTTTGGACAGTTGGCGTTTGGGAATGAGTTAGGTTTTGGAAACTGGATTTCGGGGTCGCCCCGAAGCGACTTTTGCACTAAACTTAGGTCCGTTAGGCCAAGGCATCGTCGTTTCTTGGAACGGCAAAGAAATCGGATGGGTGGCAGAGCGGTTTATTGCACCGGTCTTGAAAACCGGAGACGTCGAAAGGCGTCCGTGGGTTCGAATCCCTCCCCATCCGCTTTTTTCTCCCCAAACAATGCTGGGTTTTGGGGGCCCCTCAGTAGGCCGTAATAAGTCGCTGCCGTAGGCCGTAACAAGTCGCTTTGGACGCAGTTACGGCATGGCGTGCCTGATATGCCAATCCAGTACAAATCGCTCCGATACTTCCCCAGGTATCTATTTGGAAACGCAGAGTCGCAGAGGACGCAGAGATAAAACATTTAAAGACTTTGGCCTTCCTATGTGAACTCCGTGCCTCTGTGTTTCAATGAAATACCTCGCAAGAGTCGAGCTCGGGATTGTTATTTTCCTGTGGTTTGAATTACTTGCAAATAGCTTATCTTCGAGCACCTTTCTGGCGTCACCATGGGCTTAGGCCGTGGCCAGTCGCTGCAGTAGGCCGTAACAAGTCGCTCTCAGTGTTTCACTGAAATACTTCGCAAGAGTCGATCTCGGGATTCCTGTTTCCAACGAATTGGTGGACTCGAAAACGCTAGGTGGGTTGAACCTTTCTCGTGCCTCAACGTCCACGTTCAATGCATATTGTGAATAAGTGAAAGTGCTAAAAGCCTAAAACTCCGAAAGCGTTTTGAACCTTTTGATTGGTAACTTGGTCATTCTTGCGATCCTGGCTTGATTAACCGCCGAAAGAACTGACCATGCAAAAACAGCTATTCCTCGAACCCCGTCAGTCCCAATACAGGCCATTTTTCCAAGACGATTTTGCTGAAAAAGCAATGGACATGTCGAAAGACGTGCCAGATTTGATTAACCCAGTCTTTGACTTGATTGCGGATTTGCGAGCGGCTTCGTACGCTTCCGCAATTCCAGCAAACGGACCAACAGCAATCAAGATCTTTCACGATGCTATGATCGAAGGAGGTGCCGGCCCCAAAGCAGTACTTGACTTCGCTGAGACGATTCTGTCCGTGGTTTCTCTAGAGTTACCCGAGATAAACGGGATCCCCGAATTGCGAAGAAAACTGCTCGAGAAATTGGTTGAAGTTTCGGACCGAACAGTCGAAGCATCACGACAGGTTCGCGAAATAGCCACACCCCTTGATGCCGAAGCCGTATGGCAAACTTACTTTAGCTTGTCGCCATTTCAGCTGGGCTTACATGCCGCAATGAAGCAATCCTATGTCTCGATCTATGTCGCGTTTGAGAGTTTTGTAGTTCGATGTACAAAGCTTGCGCACGGAATCGACTCTTTGCGAGTCTCAGATAGTAACTTCAACCGACACCTTGACATTTTCGGAAGCATTGCTCAAAAACACTGGCACTCCAAGGAACTGCAAGCCGCCAAGGAAGTTCGAAACGCAATAGTTCACAATGGCAGTCGAATCACAGAAAAGTTGAAGAAACTAGATATTCCTGTTGAGGCCGCCAATAACGAAGTGCATGTCTATCCCGAACATCTTCGGAACTTGTATTCGACGGTTAGCACCGCTGCATTGGGCTTCATTACTAGTCCAGCATTAAGGAAGGCCTCCGCCTAACCAATTATCATCAAAAAGTAAGGTCGGTAATGCGTTTCGACGTTGCACTTGGTCGCGACACCAGCCATAGTGTTGATTTAAACAACAACGCAATCAACGCCCAAAGCCCATTATGCTTACTACTTTGCTCGGAATCTCCGTTGGAATCCTCACGATTTCCAGTGCCGTTTTTTGCGTGTTATACGTAAAAGCAGTTGGAGAGCTGAAGAAATTCTCAGGCATTAAGGACCTAGAAACTCACTTGAACGGAATCAAAACCGAAAGTGAAGCAAAGGCCAAAGAAGTAGAACGACTCTCGGCCGAAACCTCTAAACAAAAGCAGATCTTTCAAAAGTACGTCGAGGTCATTGGAGTCGTCAAGTCAGCCGCAGAAGCTCAACAAAAATTGATGGCGATCAAGAAAGAAATTGATGATTCCGCCAGTATTCTTTGCGTTGCTCAAAATGCCCTTGAATTGAATCAAAAGCTGATTCAAACCAAAGAACAGCTTGCGAAGTATCAGGCAGCTATCGGCCCCTTCAAATCTGTTAAGGAAGCAATTGATAAAAAGAAGGAAATGGACGATCTGTTTGAACAATCCCAAGCACAAGCGACACAAAAATTGAAGGCCATCGAAGATGAGTGTTCGCGAATAAAAGCCGAACTCGACCTCGCTGTTGACGCAAACGAGATGCAGTCGTACGGGTTCTATAACCGCGTTTTCGATTTCGAGACGCCCCAACGTTATGCCCAAGAGTTGGACCGCAATGCTGAAAAACAAAAGCAAATGATTAGGAATGGTTCTGCTTGTATTTGTTCCACTCAATGGTCTGTTGAAGGGAGTCTCGCTAAGGGCGAGAAGATGGCAAAAGAGCAAATAAAACTAATGCTTCGTGCTTTCAATGGCGAATGCGATGCAGCTAGTTCTAAGATAAAGCACAACAACTTTTCAACAATAAAAACAAGGGTCGAGAAGGCGTTCGATGCCTTGAACAAGTTGGGGCAAACCAAGCAAATCGCAATATCAGGCGAGTATCTAAAGCTTCGAGTTGACGAATTGATTCTTCTGCACGAAATGTCGCTCACAAAAGAGGAAGAAAAAGAGCGTCAGAAAGAGATTCGCGAACAACTCAAGGAAGAAGATCGAGCAATTCGTGAATTCGAAGAGGCTAAGAAAAAAGCCGAGAGAGATGAGTCGGTTAAAGAAAAAGCGTTGGAAGAAGCAAGACGTTTGCTGGCAGATGAGCATGGCAAACACAACGAGCATCTCGAAACACTTGTGGCGAAACTTGAAAATGAACTGAAAGATGCTATCGATCGCAAAGCTAAAGCGATTGCGAGGGCTCAATTAACAAAATCAGGACATGTCTACATCTTGTCAAATGTCGGCACCATGGGCGAAGGAGTCTACAAGATTGGCATGACACGACGATTCGAGCCTCTGGAGCGAGTCAAGGAGCTCGGCGACGCTTCTGTTCCGTTTCCTTTCGATGTCCACGCGCTGATTTACTCTGAGGATGCGCCAAAACTTGAGAATGCACTTCATCGGCGTTTTGCGGACAGACGATTGAATCTCTCGAATTGCCGCAAGGAGTACTTTCGCGTATCACTTGATGAAGTTCGGGAGGCCGTAAAAGTAGTTTTCGGCGAGGTAACATTTCGAACGGACCACGAAGCATTACAGTTTCGTGAGTCAGAAGACATCCGAAAGAAAGGCCTCGCTTCACAAGTCCCTCTGAGTGATGAGGAAGAAGAGTCCTAGCGATAAGTGTTTCAAGCTTGGGTCTTTTTGGTTGCTAGAAGCGACCAGAACGAGATTTACGTTACGTACTTGATTCCCGCTCAACATGCAGCTCGATCAGTTCAAGCTGTTGCTTAATCATCTTTTTGATGCGATCCATCACCATGGACGCTTGTTCGAGTGTGTAGTGGTCACCAATCCACAGGCAGTTTGGATGGTCGGGATTTCGATCTGGCTGATTCGAGAAGGAGGATCCTCGAGAACTCCAAGGATTAAGAACGACTTTCGAACGTTTCACATGGTTCGGACGGGCTGGCCCCGCATGTTTGGATAGCTGAAAGTCGTGTTGCTGCAACCCAGTCGATCTGCACTCAAATCGTTCTCGATCACCTTCAGCAATTTATGGGAGTCGAATGAGACGAACCCATCGCTCTGGATAAAGGTAAAAGCATCATCGATTTCTTTTCGTGATTGCGTTTTTGAATGAACAACAGTATTTTAGTCTGTTGATTCTCGCAATGCTCAATGGTTTAGATCTGCATTCCCTCACAATCTCGGAACAATCGAAATGTCTGGCTCACAGTGGTATGTGCGCACGAAGAGTGGTGCTTCGGGGCCGTACACATCCCAACAATTGAAGGATTTTGCCACCAAGGGAAAGCTACCTCGTCAAGCAAACATTTCGAAACAACAAGACGGGCCCTGGACTGTGGCTGAAAAAGTTCGAGGGCTTTTTCCAGAAGAAGTGCTTGCAGAAGCGTTAGCTGCGGAAGTGTTGGGAGAAGTTGCAGACAGGACTGAAGTTCCTGATGAAGAAATTCGAGCATCTGATTTCATTCCTGACGTAGTGAAGAAATCGTCAATGTCGATAACGTCGGCAGTAACCAACATATCGAAATCCATTATCGCACAGGTGAAGGAAATTGAAACCGGTTTGGCAACGCGGGCTGAATCGGCAACGGCCACCGTTAACAGTCTTTGCGCTGATGGTCAGGACCCGTCGTTCATTGAAAAGATGTCTCTTCGGCTTAAAGAACTTTGCACAAAAACAGAACAGATCCTGTACATTGCGGTTCAATCCAAACCGATTGCAAACTTCGCACCTGATTCCGTCGTATTGACTGATCGTCGATTCATCATTTTTCGCCCCAAGTTGCTTGGTCGGATGAGCTTTGTGGACTGCCTGTGGCGGGACTGCAAGGATGTTCACGTAGAAGAAAACATGATTGGCGCCACGCTCGCATTAACGGGGATGAATGGACATGTTGAAAAGCTAGATTACATTCCAAAAGCCCAAGCCAGAATGATCTATCGTGTGGCTCAAGAGCAAGAAGAAATTGCGTTCCACACGCGCAGAAACATGCATATGGAAGAGCTTCAAGCGTCTGCGGATAAGACGGTAATCAACCAGGCGATTGGTACAATGCCCCAACAAACATCGGCAACGATCGATCCCGTCGCAAAACTCACTCAACTCAAACAACTTTTGGACTCCGGAATCATCGACAAGTCTGAATTCGATACTAAGAAAGCAGAGCTGCTGAAACTAATTTAGATGTTATGGCAAAACGAAGCTGGTGCAGTAGGCCGTAACAAGTCGCTCTGGACGCAGTTACGGCATGGCATGCTAGGTACGCCAATCTAGTTCGATGCCTATCTGCCCTACTCATTCTTTCGCCGAACAATTGCAACCAAATAATTGCAACGCGAAGGCGGTCCTCGTGCCCTCTTTCGCAACAGGTTTGGTGCGATAAAACATGGTCCCCTTCAAGATAGCGTTCGTGGGCCAAGGCCCACGAACGCTATCTCGATCTGGTCGATTAGGATTAGCACACCAAACCTCTAGCGACATTCGGGGCTAGCCCAAATGTCGCTAGACAGCATTCCAATGCGACGCCCCCAAGGCAAACGGTGGATGGCTCCGACCGACCGATCATTTGAGCTAAGACTTATTGTTGGCGCCTATTTCACAACCTTCCATCCATCAATAGGCTTCACCGTAGCACAACTTGGCCCGCCATCTTTGGCGGTTCCAGGAATTGTGGCCTGCAACAATCGCTTTGGCTTTTCCAACACCAAATCGATCATTTCCCAAGAGATTGTTTCCAGTGGAATTTTGATACGACGCTGCCAACAACTATCGAATTGACCAGCAGATTTGCCGATGTCGATGTAGATGAACCTGCCAGTTGGCGGACCTTGTGAAATTGGGCCACAAAAGTTTGGCGGACCATCAGTACGATTGCCTTTGACGTTGATTGTGCATTCGAGCGCCAGGTTGCCTGCCTTTGATCGCTGTACTGCAATGGTTTTGTACTCGTTGCCTTTGCCCACTTGAACTCCGAAATCGACGCCCGATGGTGGTTCCACTAAAACGATTCGTAGGAAAATCGCTATTTCGGGGTTTGATTGCTTTTTCATTTCTGGGTAATCCTCGGAATGAATTGTCCAGTGCGAGCCATATAGTCGAGGTACGGTTGCCCAAATCGTTCGATGAGTGCCTGTTCTTCTTTTGGCGTTCGAATGGCAAGCATCGAAAGTATTACGACCGACAGAATTCCGATTAGCCAGTTGGCTGTCAGGATCGTAACGGAAGCCATCACAACGGCAGTCGTGAAATAGAATGGGTGTCGAACGAAGCGATATGGACCATCGGTAACAAGTGTTGCATTGTTACGAATCACTACGGTGTCCGTTAAATTCTTTCCGAGGCTGCTCAACGTCCAGTACATCAATAGGGAACCCAGTAGACCCGTAATTACTCCAATCCATCTAACCCAAATTGGAACAGGAAGCATGGCCCATTGAATCGATGCAGGAGCAATCAGATAGGTGATGGTAACGACAAACAGGACAAGACCAGACAATCGAAGGACTAAGGCGAACAAGAATCCCTCGTCCTTTCGAGAAATCTTTTCGCCAGATTGGGCGGCTTTGAAACGATGAAACCCAGTGACAGAGATTGTCAACAAAATGATGACTCCCAGTGCTGCGCGAAAGTATGTTTCTGATGCCATTGAACGATCCCAAAATCCATCCCGAATTGATATGGCTGCGATTCTACTCGATCTCTCAAGTGTTAGGAGAAACGTCATGTCGAAGGCACAGGGGCAAACATCAATGTCTCAAAATCTCAGACTTAGAAGAATATTGGCATTGCGATGGGCGTAAAATCGCGGCCATTCACTACCCACCAATCTTCCCTTCGAGAAACCGAGCCAGATTCTCTGCATCGTCTGTACCGATACGCAGCGTGCAGCCATTACGAAAATGCACGACGACACAATCTCGGCCCCATATGTTCCAGACCCAGCCGCCACGAATACTCATGTGAATCCCCAAGCCGTCCAGTAGCAACGTCTGACCGACTTCGACCTTTACGATGTCGGAATACTTCACGGTCATGCGGAACAATAGAATGGGGCCGAAGCGGACTGATAGCACCTCGCCCTGGTCCTCGACCGTCAAGTGATGAAACGAAGCGGCAACCACGAGCATCAACAGGCCGATGGGCGGAAACACCCAAGGAATCGGTGGTGCATCTTGGACGACCCAACCGAGCGCAACAAATACGGCGGCGAGTGCGTAGACAAGCAAGCAGAGCGGGGCCTTTTGAGTGTGGGAGTAACCTGAAGTGTTTGTGTCGGTCGTCATGATTTCGACTTCTTTCGGCTCTCAGCCTTCTTCGCCACGAACTCCGAATCGTCGCCATTGTGGAAGAAGATCGTGCCGTGAAGTTCTTCGTCCTCTACGATGTGCTACCCGCTTAACATCTGGAAAAGCAGAGTCGCAGAGAACACAGAGATGAAAACGCCCACAGACTCCTTCCCTCTTCTGTGATCTCCGTGGCTCTGTGTTTCAATGAAATACTTCGCGCCAGTTGAGCTCGGGTTTCTTTTTTCCTGTGATTTGGTTGGCTGAGGAACGCTAAATGAGTGGCACCTTCCTGGTGTCCCATGTTATGGGGCTTTTTTCTTGGATGCTTCTAGTAGTCGCTCCGACTCCAATAGCTGGGCTTGCAGCTTGAGAGTGTTCTCCTCCAGCAACTTGGTCTGTACCGTGAGCAACTCAAACTGCTCTTGCATGCGGCTCGTCGGTGTGCCAGTCCCTGTGCATGATGAGTCAAACTTGCTTGGAGCTTTCCTCAACTCTTTCAGTTTCTGTATGGCCTCGTCAAACTTCCGCAGACTATCCAAAACTTCTCTTTTGGTTTCCTCATCAAGCCTCTCAATGGAAACCTGGGAGTTCATTGCTTCACGAATGCTCTCCAGACTTCCGACAATACTTGGGCGAGAACACCCAACCAACCTACTAGCGGTCTGGGTCACATGTGTACTGGCCTGAGCCTGTAACGATGGGTCCAAGCTAGCAAATGTAAGTAGCAGTGAAAGTAGCATCCCTTGCCCCTTTTTTGGACTTCAAAATTGTTCTCGAACCTAACGATAACCGATGGTTTTGTTTGCGGTCAATCATATTTTGAAGTTGATGGTAGCCTCGCGCCAACGAAGTCCCTTACGACAGTTCCAAAGGAGTAGGCCGCAACAAGTCGCTTTGGACGCAGTTACGGCATGTTAGGCCAATCTAGTTCCATACTCGCCTGTGCTATCCACTTAACATCTGGAAACGCAGAGTCGCAGAGGACGCAGAGATAAAACACCCAAAGACTCCTGCCTTCCTCTGTGGTCTCTGTGTTTCAATGAAATACTTCGCACGAGTCGATCTCGGGATCCTTTTTTCCGATGATTGGGCTGTAACGGGAAACGCTTGGTGAGAGTTTGGAATAACTCCTAGACATTCCTCGCAGCCAACGGAACGCATATAATGAAGCGTGAACAACGCAGCATCCTTAAGTCAAGCTTCCGCTACTGATCCAAAAACCGAGCCCTAACGATGACTCCTATTTCCATCGCTTCATCAATGGTCGCTTTCATGGTGACTTTAACTTGCTTCGCCGACGAGCCATTCAAGATCACCACCAAACGGTCTGATGATCGTGTAGATGTGAAGTCCCAAGATAGCCAAGCATTATTCGTGATTCGCAGTCCCCTTGGCATCAGCAATGCGACCATCGAACGAACCGCAGATCAGTGGCCGGACAAGGTATTGATCCAATTGCGATTGAAAGGACTGGAGAGCTTAAAGCTATCAAGCGGCAATACAAGGCTAGACGCGTCTGTATTGAGTCACGATGGCAATGTTCGACTTTGGAAAGACGGCAAAGAAGATTCACCGCTGGACTCAAAGAGTCCATATTGGATGGAGATCAAAATTCTGGATACCGATGGCAAGCCAATCCAGGCCATTCCGCTCAAGGATGGTACGTTTGAGATGCAGTTACCCAAGAAGTTCTTCGAGGACAATCCAAAGTCGCTCAAAGTGGAGTGGGTGGATTTTTATCGGAATTGAGCAATCATCCAGTTTCGAACAACTGTCCCCACGGAATGACCCAGGGGTAGCTGACTACGATTAACAGAAACGTCAAAGCGATTCCCCAGGGAATTTCGTTGCTACGTTGCTTGAGGATACGGGGCATTGCATACACCATCAGCCAAAGCGTTTTGTAGATCACTTGAATCAGCAGCAACGCCGACATTGTTATCGGAAAGAACAGACCCAATACCGAACCGATAAGAATCGCAGTCCACAATGATCCGAGAATCGTTCGGAACCCTTCGCTCTCAGGGAACTTGCCCTGGCAAGCTAACTGCCCTCCCTTTTCGCCGCCAAGCAGCGTTAGAAGTCCAATTGGGATTAGTACGAAGATGTTGAAAATGTAGGGTACATGCAGTGGAGTCATTTCGATACCTCTTTTCATGACGGATTTGGAAAGTGCCTTCGAATAACGTTTTCGATCAAATCAATCCACATCTATCGCTTCCTTTGTGTTTGTGCGGTTTGCCTCAAGCACTTCTTTCCTGTTGAGCGAACTTATTACCCAGATGCAGATGAAAATACCCAGCGGCAGGAACAATAGAGCTGATAGAACAGCCCCAACATAAGCCTTTAGCCTCGACTCGCAACGCATCGTACTCCTACCACATCGACCTAGTTGGATCGACATCAGCAAGGCGATTACAAATGGAATTCCCATTTCAAAAAGAACTTGTCGCTCGCCAAACAAGTAGCTTAATACGACGATTACCAACAATCCAAGGCTGTATAAAGCCGTTAGTATCCACCCCTGGATAGCCATTGCCATTCCGGGGAAGAGCATGATCTGAAGGGCTTGAGCGTTAACCTCGGAGCCTTTGTTCTTGAACGATGATGGAAGTGAGACCTCGTATGGATTAACCATTCGTTGTTTATGCCTTTACAACTTTTGGATGAACATGGTCACAGGGAAAGTTGTTTTTGCCGTCCAAATGAACGCAGGCAAAAAAACGTAGGCGGCGGTACTCGACTAGAGCGGCAATGGGGAATTCGAGTGAACTGATCCAAAGGTGTTGTTTAGTAAGTGCAAATAACATACGATGGCAGGTTGAGAACCGCAATCAGCACCCCGGCTGAATCCTCTTTGGTCAGGTTGCTGGCTTGGACGAATTAGGTAAACAACAAGAGCACTTCGGCAATGAAATCATACGATGGAGTGCTGCTGTTTGCGACGCGTAGCGCACGGATGTTTGCGTATGGCCTGCTATCCGTCATCTTGGTCATTTACTTGATCGAAATCGGATTGAAGGAGTGGGAAGTTGGGCTATTGCTCACTTTGACCTTGGTGGGGGACACTGCAATCTCTTTGTTCCTGACTACGACGGCGGATAGGTTCGGTCGTCGGCGCACGTTGATCCTTGGTGCAGTCCTGATGGTACTGGCCGGAGTCTCGTTTCTCTTTACCAACAGTTTTCTATTGTTGGTCCTGGCTGCCACCATTGGGGTCATCAGCCCCAGCGGCAATGAAATCGGGCCTTTTCTGTCGGTGGAACAAGCATCGCTTTCGCACATTGTCAGCGATGAGCGACGAACCGATGTATTTGCTTGGTACAATCTTGTCGGTTCGTTTGCCACCGCGTTCGGAGCATTGGCGGGTGGCCTGATTGCCGAAGCCTCCTCATCCTTCGGCCTTACAGGAGCGGCCGCGTTTCGTCCGGTTTTATTGGCTTACGCAGGCATCGGCGTGGTCTTGATCGCTGGGTTTTCGCTGTTATCCAATGCTATCGAAGCAACAAGAAATGAGTCGATCCCGGCTCCCAAGGCGATGCTGGGGCTTCATGAATCCAAGGGGATCATTTTCAAACTATCGCTCTTGTTCGCCTTGGATGCGTTTGGCGGGGGCTTTGTCATTCAAAGCATCATCGCTTATTGGTTTCACGTTCGATTCCAGCTCGACCCGGCGTTCATTGGAACGATCTTCCTGTTCGCTAATCTCCTGGCTGGAGTCTCGGCATTGGCCGCAGGTTGGTTGGCTCGACGAATTGGGCTGATCAATACGATGATCTACACGCACTTGCCGTCGAACGTGCTGCTGATCCTGGTCCCACTGATGCCTGACGTTTATTGGGCAATTGGCCTGTTGTTGTTGCGGTTCAGTATTTCGCAGATGGATGTGCCGACTCGCCAAGCCTACACGATGGCGGTGGTGCGCCCCGATGAGCGATCCGCTGCGGCTGGGGTAACTGCAGTTGCAAGGTCGGTGGGGGCGTCCATTTCGCCCATGTTGGCGACCGTTCTGGTTGGCAGCGTGGGACTGATGAGCTTGCCGTTTTTCCTGGCCGGCGGACTTAAGATTGTTTACGACTTGTTGCTGTATCGAGCATTTGCGAACAGCGAAGCGAAAAAA
The DNA here is from genome assembly GCA_027487485.1 of Planctomycetaceae bacterium. Classification (GTDB taxonomy): domain Bacteria; phylum Planctomycetota; class Planctomycetia; order Pirellulales; family Pirellulaceae; genus JBKCUI01. Next base: position 189,376 of record JAIYDN010000084.1, read on the forward strand.
AGAACGGCCGTAACAAGTCGTTGCAGTAGCCGTAGGCCGTAACAAGTCGCTTTGGACGCAGTTACGGCATGGCATCCTAGGTACGCCAATCTGTTTCGATGTCGCTCCGGGGCTATCAATATCGCGATTTAGAAACGCAGAGTCGCAGAGGACGCAGAGTAAAGATGCCCGCAGACATCTGCTTTTCTCTGTGATCTTTGTGTCTCTGTGTTTAATTGAAACATATCGCACCGGTCGAACTGGGGATTCCTAATTCGGACAATTGGGCTGTCGCGGCAACAGCGTTTCAGTTGGCATTTTTCTGGCGTTTCCAAGGGCTTAGGCTGTAACAGGTCGCTGCAGGGGGGCTGCCGTAACTGCGTTACTGCTTGTTACGGCAGCCCCCTCTTTAAGGCCTATCCGGGATTTTCCCGAGGGAAGGATACGCAACCGCAAAACCTCCGGAATCGCGATTTTTCTTCCCGTCTTCATGAGAGGTTCGCAAAAAAACTGTTGCGATCTGGGTACTTTTGTCTAGAGTAAGCGTCTGGGAAAATAGGCGGTTCGCGACGCCGTTATGCATAAAATCGATTTTAACTTATTCGCTGAAGAGGGCACAATGACGCTAGGGACATTCTCCAAGGTTCGAAAACTACTCGGTTTCCATTCAAAGTCCCTCAGCAAATCCAAGCGAAAAAATCGATTCCGCTCGCTGATGATGGAAGGGCTGGAGGATCGAAAGGTCATGGCCACACTTGCTGCTGGCGACCTGGCACTAGTCGGTTATGACACAAGTGGTTCGCCAAATGACAACTTCTCTATAGTAATCCTGAAGGAACTTGACGCAGGCAGCACGTTTTTCGTTAACGATAATGAGATTTCGGCGGCAGGAGGCAGCACATTTAACGAATTGAATGAGATGGAGGCACAGTTCACGGTAAAGGCAGGTCAGACTATCGCCGCTGGCACGGTCATTAATCTGCCTTGGGGGGCTGCCGCGGTCTCAACATCCACCTATGATTGGACTGCCACTACTGGCGCAGGATTAGGAAATACGAACGATGAATTGTATTTTTACAACGCTGCCGCGATCACATCGACAACCGCAACGTCTTTCATTTTCTTTGCTCAGCTAGGCACTTCTGTAGGAAATGTTCCCGCAGGTCTAACGTTGGGAACAAATGCAGTAGATACGACGGGTGTGGCCTCTCGGTATAAGACTACTGGGGCTACTTATGTTGGAACAGCGAGTGTTTTGGCTGCCGCCATCAGCGACGCCACCACGAACTGGGAGGCCATTACCGCTACCCAGACAACTCTGTTAGATCCAAGCCTTTGGACATTCACCGTTAGTGGCGCATCTTCACCAGAAGCTAACGTTCAAGGCAACAGCCAGAACATTGTCGATGGCGACACAACTCCAGATGTTGCTGATCATACAAGCTTCCCCAGCACGACAATCGGCAACACGTTCACTCGTACATTCACGATTCAGAACACGGGAACCGCCAGTCTAACTCTTGGTGCGTTCACATCGACGAATGGGGCTTTCACTATTCCAAGTCCTCCTGCGGGCCCAATCGCGGCTGGCGGCTTTACGACTTTCGATGTAGTGTTCACCCCAACAGCTGCATCGACGGTGACCTCCACAATCTCCTTTGTTAACAACGATAGCGACGAAAACCCTTACAACTTCGATGTCACAGCAACTGGCACAGCTGCCACCGCCCCTGAAGTAGATGTTTTGGGCAATTCTGTCAGCATCGTCGATGGCGATACGACTCCAGACGCTGCCGACCACACCAGTTTTGTAAATACTGTTATCGCTGCAAGCAGCACACGCACTTTCACGATCAGCAATACAGGCACAGCGAACCTCACCTTCAGTGGCATTGCTTCCTCTAACGGAGCTTTTGCGATCTCCGGTTCACCAGCGAGCCCGATTCTTCCAGGCAACAGCGTTACGTTCGATGTCGTGTTTACTCCGACTGCGTTAGGCTTAGTTTCTTCAACCATTTCGTTTACCAACAACGACAGTAACGAGAACCCTTATGACTTTGTCGTCAGTGGTACCGGCACAGCTGCACCCGCTCCTGAAGTGGATGTGTTAGGCAATTCAATAAGCATCGTTGATGGAGATACAACTCCAGATGTTGCCGATCATACTAGCTTTGTGAACACCATTATCGCGGCAAGCAGCACGCGAACCTTTACGATCAGCAACACAGGCTCTGCTAATCTCACTTTCAGTGGTATTGCTTCCTCCAACGGAGCTTTCGCGATTTCCGGTTCGCCAGCCAGCCCAATCCTTCCTGGTAACAGCGTCACGTTCGATGTCGTGTTCACCCCAACAGCTTTGGGGCTAGTTTCGTCAACCATTTCCTTTACCAACAACGACAGCAACGAGAACCCTTATGACTTTGTCGTCAGCGGTTCCGGTATTTCGGCTCCAGCTCCAGAAGCAAACGTACAGGGGAACGGAGTAACCATTGCTGACGGCGATACGACGCCGGACGCTGGCGATTTCACGCTTTTCGTTAATCCCACGGTCGGAAACACCTCGACGCGCACGTTCACTATTCAGAATACTGGCAGCGCAGCGATGACCTTGGGCGCTTTCACCTCGAGCGATGCAACTTTTACCATCCCCAGTCCACCTTCTGGTCCGATTGCTGCGGGTAGTTCGGTTACCTTCGATGTTGTGTTTGCACCGACTTCCGTAGCCGCTTTCACTTCAACGATTTCATTCGTAAACAATGACGCAGACGAAACCCCCTATGATTTTGTGGTTAGCGGCAGCGGATCAACAGCAGCAACCCCAACGGTAACGATCACTTCTGGCAACGCTGTTTACAACAATTCGGTTTACGTAGCAACCGCTTCGATTACGGGTAATAACGCGCCGACACCTTCGCTAAGCTTTGTCTACTTCGCGAACAACGGCGGGGCCCCTGGAGCTCAGTTGCCTTCGGCCCCAGAGAACGTCGGAACGTACTGGGTGCGAGCTGACTCGGCAGCAAACGCTGGGAACAACCCCGCTTCATCCGCAGTCGTTAGTTTCCAAATCACGCCGTTCGGCTTGACGGCTACCGCGACCGCTTCGAATAAGATCTACGACGGAAACACAACAGCGACCATTACTGCGGTGACGTTGGTCGGAGTGTTTAGCGGGGACACCGTAACCGCTACCGGAACAGGTACCTTCAACAACAAGAATGTTGGAACAGGGAAAACAGTATCTGTGACAGCGACACTTGCAGGCGCTGACTCAGCCAACTATTCCATCGGTGCGGTATCGACCACTGCCGACATAACCCCGAAAACCGTTTCGACAACCATCAACACTCCGATTACGAAGGTATATAACGCAAATACAACTGCGGTTGTAACCATTGGGGCTTTGACCGGAGTTGTTTCTGGCGATGTGCTAACCGCAACTGCCCCACTTGCTACCTACAACAACAAAAATGTGGGAACAGGTAAAACAGTGACCTTGAACAGTGTCACTTTTGGCGGAGCAGATGCTGGCAATTACGTACTTGCGACTGGTATTGTCTCTACTGCGGGCCAGATTACTTCAGCTGTATTGACGTTCAACGCCGCAACCCCGAACACCAGACAATACGACGGCACCACCAATGCAACTTTTGTGTTGACGCCATCGGCCGTGGCAGGTTCAACAAACAATCCGGTTGGGGTATATCCTGGCGATATTGTGACACTATCAGCGACTGGCTTTTTCTTTAACAAAGACGCGGGCACGAACAAATCTGTTTCTCAATACACGGCAGCTGCTAGCTTTGGCGGAACCGATGGTGCCAATTACTCATTGGTGACACCAGTCTTTCCAGTGCCATCGTCAACGGGAACAATCACTCCTCGTCAGCTCACTGCGACCCCAAACACTCCTTCGAAAGTGTATGACGGCAACACAACGGTTACCGTTACGTTCGGCTTAACCAACATCGTAGCGGGTGAGACGATTGTGGTGAATCCTGTGACAAATGCCAACTTCAACAACAAAAATGTTGGAACGGCCAAGCCAATCACTTTCGGTGCCTTGACGCTAAATGCGACTTCGCCGACTCTAGCCGCGAACTACACCATATTGAACCCACCAACCTCCACCACGGGTACGATTACGGCTCGTCCATTGACGGCTACGCCGAACACGCCGACCAAGGTGTATGATCAAAACACCAGCATCACGGTTGGTTTCTCATTGGCGACAGTGCTTCCAGCTGACGTAAACTTCGTTACCGCAAGTGCAGCTGGTAACTTCAACGACAAGAACGTCGGAACAGGAAAATCGATTACATTCGGAACGATTACATTGACCGGCACTGAATCAGGCAATTATCAGATTTCAACACCGCCAACCACGACCACCGGATCGATCACCGCGCTTTCGCTGCCAGTGACCGGCTTGACTGGCAACAACAAAGTTTACGACGCGACCATAACAGCAACGGTCTCTGGCACAGCAACTGTAACGCCGATTTCTGGCGATACGGTCAGCCTTGTTGGGACTCCAGTTTTTGAGTTCAACAATAAAAACGTCGGAGTCGCCAAACCGATTACTGCAACTGGCTACACACTAACTGGCACCGACGCACTGAACTATAGCATCGTGCAGCCAACTGGCTTAGCGGGAGACGTGACAGCTGCACCAATTACCATCACAGGAATCGTTGCCAACAACAAAACCTATGATGGAAACACAACCGCCACCGTCACTGGGACACCGGTTGTGGCTCCGCTAGGGTCTGACGTTGTTTCGGTAACAGGCACACCTGTTTTCACCTTCAATAACAAAAATATTGGAGTCGCAAAACCAATAACTGTTACGGGCTACACGCTCACTGGTACGGATGCCGCAAACTATTCCGTCAACCAACCAGCAGGTTTGACAGCAGACATCAACGCTAAACTATTGACTGCTTCCGGAACAGCTCCTAATAAAGTTTACGACGGTTCGACTTCTTCTGCTGTTACTATCACTCTTGTTGGAGTCATTTCTGGCGAGACGGTTTTGGGAACAGCAACCGGTACTTTCGCGGACAAGGATATTGGTGTAGGTAAGACGGTTACGATTAGCTCAGTTACGCTCTCGGGCCCAGATTTCGCCAATTACACTGTCGGTTCTGCGGGAACCACGTCTGCTGATATTACACCTAAGGCACTGACAATCACCGGAGCAGCAGCTTCGAGCAAGGTTTACGATGCGACCAACGCAGCGGTCATCACCGGCACGCTGAGTGGTATCGTTGGAACTGAGGATGTAAACTTCGTTGGAACAGGTACATTCCCTCAAACGAATATCGGAACTGCTCTTGCCGTAACGTCGACATCGACTTTGGGTGGAACAGCAGCCGGTAATTACACGCTAACGCAGCCAACCGGTTTGACTGCCAACATCACCGCTAAGGCACTGACGGTTACCGGAGCAGCAGCTTCGAGCAAGGTTTACGATGCGACCAACGCAGCGGTCATCACTGGTACGCTCAGCGGTATCGTTGGAACTGAGAATGTAACCTTCGTTGGAACAGGTACATTCCCGCAAACGAATATCGGAACTGGTCTTGCCGTAACGTCGACCTCGACTTTGGGTGGAACAGCAGCCGGGAACTACACGCTAACGCAGCCAACTGGTTTGACTGCCAACATCACTGCTAAGGCACTGACGGTTACCGGGGCAGCAGCTTCGAGCAAGGTTTACGATGCAACCAACGCAGCGGTCATCACTGGTACGCTCAGCGGTATCGTTGGAACTGAGAATGTAACCTTCGTTGGAACGGGCACTTTCTCTCAAACGAATATCGGAACTGGTCTTGCCGTAACGTCGACATCGACTTTGGGTGGAACAGCAGCCGGTAA
>JAIYDN010000053.1 GCA_027487485.1 Planctomycetaceae bacterium
CGATTCCCCCGTGCTGTTCAATTGCATTAGCGAATTGAGCAACATTGCAATCGTGTAAATACTTTTCGTACGCGACACGTAGCGGGCTCATAATTCGAACCTGGACTCTTTCGACGAACGACCGACATCACCGAGGACGAGGCGTGAACTCAACGAAAGTTCGCGCGGTGGACCGAGTCCTTCGTGTGCATGTCATTGTTCGCCCTCGTACGAGCTAGATTTTCACCAGTTCAAAGTAAGCAGTTCGGTTGCCCTCGTCAATCCAAAGAACAATCGTAGGGTCATCATCTCGATTCGAGAATGCATCCGCACTGGTAGGTGGGTCAAACCAATGCGGAAATGAGTCCGAACCATACCTTTTTGGCTTAGTATCGAGTGTGAGCCTGTGCTTGCGTACAATCAAGTCTAGATCTGTGCGATCGGTAAAGGAAAATCGAAAGTGGTGCGAATAGTCCAGGCCCTGGCTAGTGAAATGTCTAACGTTCGAGAATCGATCTGGTGCCACATCAATAACGCGCCCCCACCATTCTTCTACGCTGTAGTCGTCGCGTATATTGCACCCACTTACGATCAACAGCGTGATTGCGATTGAGCAGTGCATGAAAGGTCTGACTACATTCATCATTTTAGTAGGCGAACGCCTAAAATCACCCGGTTGCCGCCAAGTGGCTTTGTTTTCAGGAAACGCCCGATCGGCAACTCGGGTGCATTTTTTTGTTCGTCCGCCATTCTGATCAATCGACATGCGTTTGGACGACGGGTACGCCCGCATTCAGCATACGTTGGGTAACTTGCTCTGATTCCTCGTCGTCCTCAATGATCATTGCAGACCCATTCGCGTGCACCGCCAAATATCCACTGTGATCAATGCAAATACAATCGCAATTCAGCCCAAGTTCTTTTCCTCTTTTCATTTTTGTATGAATGTCGACGTTCGAAAACTCACTGGCGAGAGAGTAACAAGGCAAGTCGCGTAGCTGTTCCCAGATCTTTGATGTTGGAATGTTCCGCAGGTCGTCGTCGAACTGGCGCAGTTTTGCAACGTCATGTATCGCAGGACGTCCTTGTGGAAACCGCACGGTAATCCGCCAAGCCTTGCGATCAAAGTAGTGGAGCGTCCAACCATCGTCAGACCCATCCCACATATGTGCAAAGTCTTCAATTGACATGGTGCTCTAAGGACGAACGGCACCATTCACCGAGTGGCGCCAGGAAAAGTTTCTAAAATCCAAGCGGCTGATCGCCACTTCGGTGCAATGGCTTGTTATCCAGATTTTTAGTCGACGGGATCGAACGGCGCGAGTTGCGTCAGCCTGTCGGGCATTGTCGACAACTGGGGACAGAATCGTTCCCCGTAACTAGTGATTAGTGCTTTTCCATCTTGGAAAAAGTGTAAATAGAATGCGCAGCGAAAGTGGTCGCGTCGAGGTGTCGCTTCATCCTCACTTTCGAGCAGGGTCAATCCTTCAGCGTCGAGGAAACGGACTAAATAAGGGGCCTGCCAGCTATCGCGTGGTAGTCCGGGTTGCGCCTGAGTAAAATCGTTCACCGAGAATTGGTCGTCCGGTCGTTTGATTTGGGTTTCGATTAGAGCAATCGAGTTCAGCTGCAATTTGCATTGTTTTCTCGCCCTCGAAGCTTGCTCTTTTGACATCGGGTAACCGTACAGTAGTTGGAATTGTGTTTCGACTAATTGAGCGCTGACACTTAGCGCGTGCACTCCGAGGATTTGTATTTCAGGCTTGCGTGTCATTTTGCTAACTGGATAACGCTCACGATCACCGGGCCGCCGGAGTGATCGTTCCATTCAAAACGCGCGCTGTCGGCGGCTCCGCGTGCATCGTGTTGTTATCCCAGTTTTTGCGGCTTGAAGCGACCGAACATGTCAAAATCGTGAGCCGTTGCAAGCAATGGCACGGCACAAGGTAGTGTTCCTGCATTCAACGACGAACGGATGAGTTGCACAAATCGCACCATCACGAGCAATGTGGCAATTTCCTTTTCGGCGTCATGGGTCTTGTGATCGTAAATCTTGTTTTCCATGTACCATCGAAAGTCATCTTGTGCTTGCTCAAGCCCATTAAGCGTGAGTTGTTCCCAATCGGGAGATGTCCAATCACAGAGCCAATCCATGTCTTCCAGGTCATCTGAGCATTCAGTGTACGCGAACGAATCGAAGTACCAGCGGTCGTAGTTGATGTCGAATCCGTTCATTTCGAGATAGACGGCGCGAACATCAAATTGGCGTTGGCATGCGTCAACGAATTTACTGATGTGGGCGAGGACGTCGCGCGGCGAATTCGTGAAGTGTGAATCAGCCAGCGAGCCGAAGCGGTCGGTTGCAGTAGCACGTAGCCGCGATTCAAGGTCGGTGGCAGCACCGTCTACGTCGTTGGATCGCAAATAGGAATCGACTGTTTGCCAGAGGTCTACGTTCACGGATCGAGGCGCCTGTTGTGGGATAACGCCCGCATTGACCGAGTGCGAGCAGAAAAAGTAACCATGTCAGAGCGCGTCGATCGAGCACTTCGGTCCAATGCTTTGTTCGTCGCTCATTCTGCGTTTCGAATTCGGTTTGGCCATCCTCGATTGACATCCTTGCCCCCTGGAGGATCGGTCAAATATACGTCTCGGATTGGCTCGGCGATTGGAGTAAACGATGCGTCGTCGACATCTATCGGCGACCGTGTTCCATGGAAGTATACCGTCCCACCATGAGCAATGTAAGCTCGCAGTGCTTTTCGGACCAATTCTATGGCAAGGCATAAAGATTGAAACGAGTCTTCACCTCCATGTCGGGTTTCGGGAAACAATGGTTCCAATGCAATCGGACATTCGAAGCATCGATTTCCGTTGGCAGCAATTCGCTCGACAGGGAGACCTATTTGCAGCGTCGCGACGAAATCGTCTCCGTTTCTGTCACGGCAGTCAAACGTTGTTGTCGCAATGATGTCTTGCATTTGTCTCAGTCCGACGAACGACCATCGTCACCCAGTCGCGGCAAGTAACGCATCTAAAAGTCAAAGCACCCGACCCGCGACTTGGGTGCACGATTTTGTTCGTCATTCGTTCCAGTAGTTCGGCGCGGGCCATGAACCATCATCGTCAGGAGGGTTCTTAATGGTGATGAGTAAGTAAGCCGTTGCCCCAAGGAATATTGGAGCACCGGCAGTCCAAAAAAGCAACAGCGACTGTTGCGCAGCAAATGAGAGCGACGATAGCGCCGCATTCGAATTCTTGAGTGCAGGAATGAGTACTACCGGCAGGAAACCCATTACGATTGCGGAGAGGGCTGAGTAAAGCGGGGATCTACTGATCCGTCTTCGAGACCATCGAGTGACAATGGCTGTGAAGATACCAATTGGCACGCAAAGTATTGCGGTAAGAAAGAAGTACGGAATCACCCATGTCCCCATATTGGGTTTGAAGGTACTGTTGACGAGACCAGCGATTAGAAATGCCGATAGAGGCATCGCGAAAGAGGTCACAAGGGCGCAAACGTAAAACGCAAGTCGAGATACGCGGTAGATATTTATATTCGTTCGAGGTGTCGATACGGCCGAAGAAGCCTCGTATGGATTCATTTTGGTCTACTGGCGAACGTCCGGGATGACCGAGGGCGAGGAGTTGACTCAACACAAGTCAAACAGCGTCGATCGAGCCCTTCGTGTCCATCCCATTGTTATTTGCTTCTTTCTCGCATTCACGTTCTAAGTTGCGAAGACACCAACGGGTTGTGATATCACCGCGACGATACTCCGCGAGAACCTCTGGCGTTTGATTCCACCGTTCTGACAGAAAACCAATCCAGTGTGGAAATAATCTAACACATTTATCGATGACGTCGCTATCGATTCGTTTGCCTTGGAGGATGCAATGAGTGCGAAAATGCCAAATCTGTCGCAGCGCGCATATCAATTCCGTAGTAAGTTTTGGATGGTCCTCATCCGACCAAATGATCGCATCAGACATTACGTCGTATCGTGGCGTTGCGTTTGGGTCGGGAACGCAAATTGAGTCTAGAAGTGCAGCGCCTGTTTCAACCGCTTCCATTCTATATGTTGCGAG
>JAIYDN010000004.1 GCA_027487485.1 Planctomycetaceae bacterium
ACTTCCACTCATGTTGAAACGCATCCATGGGACTCGTTAAAGACCAGCGTCTCCAAATTGCTAGCTTTAGGTAATGTAGTGGGAGTATTGAACGCTACCTCTTTGACACCTCTGGTCATGCGAAAATGGAATTTTGCTGAATTGTTCAGATTCAGCAGGAAGAACCGGCAGAAATATTTTCTCAGACTTGATCGACAGACTCTTCCATGACGTAGTGTTGGAACCCAATCGCATCGCAGATTTGCTTCCAGGCAGCTCGCTGTTCCTTCCAGGTAAGCATGGCTGCAATGGGGCGCAGTCGCTTCTCGTGGATCTCTGGCTTTCCCTTCCTTGCCGCGAGATTTAGAAGTGCTTCCTGGATGTCCGGTGCGAGTTGGTTGAGTGCCATGATCTGGCTCATCCGCGGCTGGGTCACATGTCCAAGCCGAGCTAGCTCGATCATGTCCGATGCCTCCCCAGTTCGAATCATCTCATTAAATCGAATCGCGAGTGCCATCAGCCTTGAGATACGAGGTACCTTACTCGATGGGCGCGGTCGTGGAGGTTCCGCGTTGGTATCGTGGGGGCGAATCGCAATGCGACCTCGCGAGGCGACGCTGACGTTCAGTTTGCGTTTGATGGTAACCATTAAACCTCCTCGGCTTGTTGTTCAAGCGACTCGATGCCGCTTGCGTGGAATGAAATTGCAATTGTGCAGTCGCTCTGATCGAACTCGACCTTCGAGACTAACAGAGCCAACAGCTGTGATTTTTCACGCGTGGTCAATGCGTCCCAGATACGATCAAAGTCAATGAAGGCCTCTTCGATCTCTTGCGTTGATAGCTCTTGCTTCTCAAGATCCACCAGTTGTCGATTTACCTTGGCGAGCTGGTGCTCTGCTTCTTCGATCCGTTCTTGAACATCGGCAATGCGATAGACGATCGAATTATTCGGTCGTTGGTCGAGGGCGAGTTGCTGAACTTCACCGTGATCGCGGTTGAGTTGGCGAGTGAGCTGAGTTTGCTGGGACTCTAGCTCCTTCCTGCCTTGTTCAGTGGCCTCCATCGCCTGGCGAATGATCTCGTCGCGGAGCCGAGTGTCTCGCGAGATCGCTCGTACTTGATCGACTACAGCCGCTTCGATCTCGCCTGCAGGGAGCGACGGATGTTTACATGATTGCCTTCCGCGTTTGATCGCGCGAACGCAGGTGTAATAGCGATAGACGATCGAGTTGCGTTTGGTCATGTTGTGGACCATGGCCACGTTGCATTCGGGGCACCTGATCAAACCTTTGAGCAGACCACCGTGTTTACTGGGCAGCCGAGTTCCACGATTGAAGCTGTTGTCGCGCAACTGGGCCTGCACGCGCTGGAAGGTTTCGTCGTCAATGATTGCTTGGTGCTGGCCTGGATAAAGGTCCGTCTTGTGTTTGATCTTGCCACAGTAGATTGGATTGGTCAGCGTTGCGTGGACGCTGCATTTGTCGAAGTGGCGACCGCCTTTCGGAAGGCCCTTCTTCGAATGCCAGAGCTTGTTTTTCCAGCCGCGCTTGTCGAGTTCTTCAACGACTGGCATCAGGTTCTTGAGTTCGAGGTAGAGCGAGAAGATCCGGCGAACCTGAACGGCTTCTTCAGTGTTGATCACCAGCTTGGGTGTGCGTTCGCTTCGATCAACGTCGTAACCGAGAACCGGATAGCCACCGGTCCATTGGCCGCGCCGACATTGCGCTGCCAGCTTGTCTCGGATGCGCTCGCCGATGATTTCGCGTTCGAATTGTGCGAATGAGAGCAGGATATTAAGCGTCAACCGACCCATCGAATGCGTCGTGTTGAAATGCTGTGTCACGGAGACAAAGGAGACGTGGAACTTGTCGAACGTCTCCATAACGCGAGCGAAATCCAGCAGAGAACGACTCAGTCGATCGACCTTGTAGACGACTACGCAATCGATCTTGCCGGCTTGGATGTCTTCCATCAGCCGCTTTAGCGCTGGCCGTTCGATGTTACCACCTGAAAAGCCGCCGTCATCGTAGCGATCGTAAACGATCTCCCAGCCTTCGCACTTCTGGCTGCGGATATACGCTTCGGCTGCCTCACGCTGGGCATCGAGCGAGTTGAACTGCTGATCGAGCCCTTCTTCAGTCGACTTGCGAGTATAGATCGCACAGCGGATTGTCTTCGGGCGCGGTGGGGTCTTGTTGCTCATGCTTTCCTCCCAAGTCGAAAGAATAGAAATCCATTGCAGTGCGAGCCGCTAACCTCTTTCGCGATCGCGGTGAGCGATTTGTAGCGCCGGCCCTCGTACTCAAATCCCTCTTGCAAGACGATCACCCGGATCATTTTGCCTTTGTATTGCCGCTCGACGATGTTGCCTGGCGGAGGTAATCGCGGGTCCCAATCGACGAACGCGTTTGGCTCGGGCACAACAAGCTTCACACCTTCGGTGCTGTGCTTCCTCGGAGCAGTCACTCGCGTCTCAGCGCCGATCGCCAACTCCTCGGCCTTCTTCAACGCGGCTCTGGACAGACCGCCTTCATCGTTCGCCTGCAATCGCCAAGCGATGCGCCGGATCAAGTACTGTTTATTGCGGCTACGACATTCTTCTTCGAAAACCTGTTCGTAGCGTTGCACCAACTGACTGACCGACTTGTCTTGCAATTCGGCAATCTCGAGTAATACGTTTGGGCTCATTGATCTCCTCCCTGCTGAATTGAGACTACTGAATCAGTCACTTCATGGCTCGCTTCGTTTGCTTGAGTACTCTCAGCCTGAGAGGGCTGGTTGGTGGGATGAGTCTTGCCGTCCGGCAGTTGTGACTCGATAGCCTTGGCGATCAATGGTGGCTTTTTGACTCGTACAACTCCTCGGGCCAGCAGCGCTGCGATGTCTCTGTGTCTTGCTTCGTTGCTCACGAATTACCTCCGTTCTGAATGTCTTGGTCGTCTACAAAACCCAGCGTTTTGGAGACGTCGGACACAGAAAGGGGTTTGTTGGAAACGAAATCAAGCGGCTCGGGTAAAGAGTCTCCGAGATTGTCCAAAACAGGTTTGTCCTGCGCCGAGATCTCGCTTGATTCGTCACTTAAGGCGTGGTCCGCAGCCACGCATCGGCGGATGCCACGAAGCATGATTTCCGCGACGGATCGAAAACGAACCGATGCTGGATCGCGTTGCATTCCGTCGTCTGCGGCAAGAGAGTTGAGAGAAATTGCGTCGATGGTTCTGCCTCCTTAGAAAGACCTGAGAGGGAACCGAAATGGCATCCCTCCCAGTTCTATCTATGCAAAACGGCCGACGCGCGACTCATAACCTGACTCGCTTTTCCAGCTCCGAAACTGCAAATCACCTGTCAAAAGACTAGTTCAGCGTTCTCGTAGAATATTTGGCCCCGATCTTTTTGTGGATTCTGCGTTAGAATTGTGGCTACTGCCGTCCGAGAGCCCCCTACTTTTTCAGAGAGTTGAGCTTGTGATAAGCCCTGTCGTAGACGGTTAGCCTGCACACGATTGATACTTGAAAGTGCTTCTTTTGTGATCACGAAAGGATATGGTTGCATATTGCCTTCTGTAACTGAAGCGAAACCCAAAATGATGGTCGTAATGTTCTAACGACTTGAAGGGCTAACGTCACGTTTATCAATCACGCGCCGCAATTGAGAGTAGAAACCATTTGCTCCTGACATCGCCGTGGTTCAACATCCGCGGTCTAGTGGCAGTTCGGTAGTAGACGTTGGTTCACCCTAATGATATCGTTTGATGGTCAGCTTGGGAGGTAATCCTGCATGCCATAAGCCTAAGACCAATGTGAACTCATCCTCTCTAAAGAGAACCTCAAATGCATCGGTTGCGCAATCTAATCCCTCATTGCTTTGTAGCAATCTTCGCGGCATCTTGCTGCCTTGCACTCCTATCAGAAAGTTGTTTTGGCCAGGGAACCAGTTCGTCGCGCTCCGCAGGTAATCGAAGTTCTGCTCCCAACATTCTTGTAATCATGCCCGATGATGTTGGTTACTGGAACGTTGGAGCCTATAGCCATGGCATGATGGTGCCGACACCGAACATAGATCGCATAGCCCGAGAAGGGATGTTGTTTACTGATCACTATTCGCAACCCACTTGCACTCCGGGTCGAGCGGCACTCATCACCGGTCAGTTGCCAATTCGTACGGGATTGACCACAGTCGGCATGGCTGGCTCGCCGATCGGGCTGGACAAGCGCGACCCAACCTTGGCCGAAGTGTTGAAAAAGCAGGGGTATAGAACCGGGCAATTCGGCAAGAATCATCTTGGGGACCGGAACGAGCATCTGCCGACCGTGCATGGCTTCGACGAGTTCTTCGGCAATTTGTATCATCTCAACACCGAAGAAGAGCCAGAGCTTGGCGACTGGCCGAAGGACGCGGGATTCAACGAGCGCTATCGGCCACGCGGTGTGCTGGACTGTCGGGCGTCGGAAACGGATGATCCGACTGAAGATCGCCGCTTCGGTAAGATCGGCAAGCAAACGATCAAAGACACCGGTCCGCTTACCAGAAAGCGAATGGAAACCATTGACGATGATTTCGTCGCCCGCACCAAGGAATTCATAGGCAATGCGGCGAAGGCTCGCGAGCCGTTCTTTGCCTGGTATGCCCCCACCCGTATGCACATTTACACCCACTTGCGGCCCGGTCGGCAAAATCTTGCAGCTCCGCACTCGTCCGAAATGGATATCTTCGGCAGCGGTATGATGGAGCACGACATGCAAGTGGGCGAGCTGCTCAAGACGCTCGACGACCTCAAGATCGCCGAGAACACCATCGTCATCTACACCACCGACAACGGAGCGATGGCTTCGTGGTGGCCTGATGGCGGGACCACGCCTTTCCGCAGCGAGAAGGCAACCACCTGGGAAGGCGGAGTGCGTGTTCCGTTCCTAGTGCGATGGCCGGCGAAAATCGCCAAAGGGAAGGTATCAAACGGTATTCAGGAACACCTTGATGTGTTCACCACCCTGGCCGCTGCCGCTGGGGTGACGGATGTGGCGAAGGAGTTGAAGGAGTCGCACAAGGTTCACATCGACGGGGTGAATCAGTTGGCGCACTGGACCAGTGACGCTCCCTCGGCCCGCAACATCGTGTACTACTACAATGAGTCTGATCTTTGCGCTATCCGTATCGGCCACTGGAAGTCACATTTCCAGGCCCGCGAAGGGTTCTTCGACTACAACAAGCCAGCCGCACTGGTGTTCAATTTGCGGATGGACCCATTTGAGAAGCACGACGGGCAGAAGAGCAACGACATCGCCCAGAAACTTGGGATCGCTTGGGGTGGGCAGGTACAGGACGCACTGGCGGAGCACATGGCTACACTCAAGGAATTCCCGCCACGGCAGAAGGGTGGCTCGCTCAAACCTGGCGCGGCGAAGTAAGACTATGCGTAACGTCAGATTCATTCCCCTTCTCGTACTCTCGGCCTTGTCGGCGGTTGCCCTCGCACAACCGCCGAAAGTGGAGTCCTTCCGGCTTGACCTGACGCCCGAACAGATTTGGGCCGGTGAGGCGGCGAACGCCCGGTCGGTGGCGACCCAGGCTTACCTGTACCAGTTGCCGGCGTTCCTGCACATGCGGCAGGCGGCCGAGTTCATCCAGGCACGGGAACACTTCTCGCCGGGCGAGACTCCGCTCGGTGGATGGATCCTCGTCCGCGAGCCGTCCCCCCCGAAGACTACCAACACCATGCCAAACGTAGACACCTTGTACGGTGCAAGCTACGTCTGGCTGGACAAACAGGGGCCAGTGATCCTGACCCTGCCAGCGGTGAAAGGGAGATACTACTCAGCAGTCCTCCACGACTCGTGGTTCACCTGTTTCGGCGTTCTCAGCCCGCGGACGGTGGGGGACGGCGGCGGCAGCTACCTCATCGTGCCGCCGGGTTGGAAGGGGGTGAAACCGGACGGTATCAAGGATGTGATCGTCGCCCCGACCGCACTCGTAGCCATCTTCCAGCGAGTCTACCTGGGGCAGTCGGACGACATTGCCGTGGTCCGGAAGATCCAGGATCAAATCACCCTTACTCCGCTCGCTGCCTGGGGCAAGAAAGACATCCGCTTCCCGACGGTAGACGACTCTCCCCTCCGGGTGTCGAAGTTGCGGGAAGTGAGCAATCCACTCGAGTTCTTCACCCGCACGAACGCATACACCGCCCTCACCCCGCCGCCGGCCGACACCCGACTGCTCGACCTGTTCGCCACCGCCGGCCTCGGGCCGGGGCGGTCGATATCGAACGAAAAGCACCTCCGCGACGCCATCGCGAGCGGCGCTGCTGACGCCCAGACCGCGATCAACGCACGCCTCTCGGCCGGGCCATACAAGCGCGGCTGGCGAGTTCCCGACCCACAGACCGCCTTGCCAACTCAGTCGGTGCTGGATCGGGCGGCGGTACAGGTGAGCCAGATCGGAAGCCTTCCGAACGAGGAGGCAATGTACTTCGTGTGCGCCCGCGATGAGGCCGACAGTCTGCTTGACGGGCGGAATGCGTACACCCTTACCTTCGAGAAGGGGCAACTGCCACCCATCGACGATGGAGCGTTCTGGTCTCTCACCATGTACGACGACAAGTCGTTCCTGTTGGACAACCCGCTGAACCGCTACCTCATCCGCCCTGACACCCCTGGCCTGACGTTCGGACAGGATGGTTCGCTAACAATCCATCTCCAGGCCGACGAACCGAAGGGTGTGCCCCAGGGGAATTGGCTGCCGGCCCCGAAGGGCGGATTCATCGTAGTCCTTCGAGCGTACTGGCCGAAGAAAGAGATGCTAGACGGGACATGGTTCCCGCCGGCAATGGCGAAGGTTGGCGGCCATAGCGAACCACTACAAGGTAAGCCGGAGCCTGTGAGCAAGCCCGACCCACTCCAGCCGCTTGCTCAGGCCGCCGCCATGCAGGCCTTCGTATACGCTTACGCCCCTGACGGCATGTACCGCCGACTGTCGACTGAGGTACTCGACCCGAAGACTCGCATGGCCGGGTTCGACGCTTTCTTCCACTTCAGCGAACTCTCCACGCCGAACAAGGCACCCTTCCGCGCGCCGAACAACGACACGCTGTACTCCACCGCATGGCTCGACTGCCGAACTGAGCCGGTGATCCTATCCACCCCCGACACCAGTGGCCGATACTGGACGGCCCAGGTGTTGGATTTCGACAGCAATACGCTCACCAACTTCGGGGCGCGGCTTGACGGCACGAAGGCAGGCACGTTCGCCGTCGTCGGGCCGAGATGGAATGGCGAGTTGCCGAAAGGAGTCACGCGGTCAGTGAAAAGCCAGACCGGGTTCGTGCTGGTACTCCTGCGGGTACTGGTGGATGGCCCGGACGACGTGCCGACTGCCGCCATGCTCCAGAAACAGTTCAGCCTGGCCGCACTCAGCCGGTACCGGGACGGCAAAACCGGTCCGGCCTCAGATGACATGGATGGAATGCCGCTTTACGCCGCAACCACCCCGGCGGAGCGACTGGCGGTGCTCGATCGGCTCTTGAAGCTTGACCCGGTGCGTCCGGGCGAAGAAGCGATGATGAGCCATTTTGCCGGGATCGGCATCGGGCCGGGCAAGGTGCTGCTCGAGGCCAAGCCCCACGACGAAGTGCTTGCCCGCGCCGAGGCCGACGCGATGAAGGCGATCGAGGCAGCCGGGCCGAAAATCGGCACGATGATGAATGGTTGGCTGGTCATGTCGAAGGGCATCGGCAGTTACGGCTCGGACTACTTGCAGCGGGCGTCGATCTGGGCAGGCGGCCCACTGGCCAACTTCCCGGAGGAATCCCTCTACCCGAGCGCGATCGTAGATGCCGACGGCAAGCCGCTCGATGGTCGCAACGGCCGGTACACGCTTACCTTTCCGGCAGGCCAACTGCCGCCGGTCGAATTCTTCTGGTCTGTGACCGTCTATGACCGAGCCACTGGTATGCTGGTGAAGAACCCTATCAATCGCTACTCGCTTGGAAACCGAACCCGAGGGGTGGAATATGCTAAGGACGGGTCGCTCAGCGTGTACGTTCAGAAGGACTCACCGGGCAAGGACCGTGAGGCGAACTGGTTGCCCGTGCCAGACGGTCCGTTCTACCTTAGCATGCGGCTATATGGGCCAAAGCCAGCCGCACTGAACGGTGGTTGGAAGCCGCCTTTCCTAATTCTCGCGAAATGACCTAACGGAGGACCGTATGGCCGCCATTGCACCAGTTGATCCGAAATCGTTCACCCCAAACCGCTTTGCTGACCAGGTGCTGCTCGTCACCGGGGCAGCGATCGGCAGCATCGGCGGCTGTACGGCCATTCGCGCCGCCCACGAGGGTGCCGCCGTCATGTGCGTCGACCGCAAAGCGCACGAGTTGCACAAGACCGTCGAAGAGATCACCTCTGCCGGTGGGAGGGCAGTCGCCCTGGTTGCGGACGTGGCGAAATCGGCGGACGCAGAACGCATGGTTGCTGAGTGCGTTCAGCAATTTGGTAAACTCGACTTGGCGCTCAACGCCGCCGGGGTGATGGACGGCACGGACCCGTCTGCCCCGCCGGATTTCGACAACCAAAAACCGTTGCTTCCTGCCGCAATCCACCTCGCTTCCGACGACTACTGGCACACGGTCTTCGCGAACAACATCACCAGCATGTTCCTTTCGATGAGGGCTGAACTGCGGCAAATGCTGGAACAAGGTCGCGGAGGGGCGATCGTCAACATCGGCTCCATTGCTGGACTAACTGGCCTGCCAGGGAATCCTGCTTATTCAGCCAGCAAGCACGCCGTCATCGGACTGACTCGCAACGCCTCTATCGATTACGCTCCTCACGGCATCCGGATTAACTCGGTCAACATGGCCCAGACAGATACGCCGATGGTGTTTCGAGCCTACGAGTTTGTAAAATGGGCGATGGATCAAGGGGCGGGATCGTCGATGGCCGGAGCGAAGTCCCAGAGTCTGCTTCAAATGGCAGACCCGGACAAACGCGGCTCGACGCCGTGGGAGCAAGCGGCAGTCATCTTGTTTCTGCTTTCCAATGAGGCCGCAAATCTCACCGGCCTTGCCATGGCTACTGACGGCGGTTGGACGGCGTATTGAACTTCGTCAGTGAGCCGCACGCAATTTCATTAGTGAACGACCAAACGCTCAAGGAATTTCCATTAAGACAAGAATGGAGCACTCTTAATCCTCGCCACGACTGATTTCGCATCATCTGGTATTGCTGTCATTAAGTCATCAGTCGAATACGCGAATTTTGCCAGCGTTTGAAGTTAGCAGGATTCTTTATTCGCTCTGAGTCTTAATGTGGCAAATTTATGTAGTCATCTATAGCGATTCGTCCGATTTTCAAGCAGAAGGATTTCTACGAACTGTTTGGAATGAGCATGGATGCGAATTAACAAGACGGGTATCAACTCAGCCAATCGATTGTTCTCGCGCCTAATGCCTGCGTTTTGTTTAGTCCTTTTCCATTGCGGCTATGCTAGCAATTCCCGTGGGCAGGATAATGCTTTCGAAACAACTGTTGACGCTTGTCCCGTCCCGGAAGATACGTCTGGTACGCTCGGCAATTCCAGTGCCGCCGCTGAAGATCCTCTTGCTTACTCGAACGATCGCGTCAAGGTGAAGGTCAGTGTAGCTGGCGTTGCACAAGCCAATGGAGTCACAGGCTCTTGGTGGAATTTATCGGATACGTTTGCACCCAGCGCCAACTATAAACCTGACCGCGCATGGGGTGAGTCCTGGATCAAACCAGGCATTACTACCGAACTGCTCTTACATGATACCTACCGTCTGTACTCGGGGCTTTCGTACGTCGGCTCGGGTAACATTGGCCGTGACGTTTTTGAGCAAGGGAATCGAGGACTTTTTGCGATCGAAGATGGGTATCTCGGCGTGCGAGCGGGGGATCGCGAGGTTTCCTCCGAGCTAGATATCTCCTATGGGCGACAGCAATACAAAATCGGTTCGGGCATGCTAATTTCCGTTGGCGCTTACAATGGCTTCGAACGAGGGGCTACCACGTCTTTTGCTAGAAGGGCTTGGGAAGAAGCAGGCCTTGTGAAGTGGAGTAAAGGGCCGTTATCCGTCGACGGATTCTACCTGAATCCGAACGAGCTCCGTTCGAGTGATACACAGACTCGATTGGCTGGTGCCAAGTCAGAGTTAGCATTAGGAGAATCGCAATCTATAGGGATTGCTTACATGAACGTTTTCGAATCGACCCTGCCCTACATTGAAGCACCGGTTCAGCTCATACCCAATGGACGCGAAGGATTGAATACGGTCCACGCATACAACCGATGGAATCCAATCAAAGAGTTTTCCCCCGCATTCTATTTCGCGGGGGACTATGCATACCAATGGAATGACAGAATCGACATGTCGTCCAATGCGTTTAGCGGTGAGATTGGAAATCAGCTTCAATCACTTCCGTTTGCGCCGAAACTTGCATATACGTTTCGCTCATTTCAAGGAGATGATCCGTCGACGACTAAGTTTGAGAAATTTGATCCACTGTTCTACGAAGGCTCGCCCGTTTTATGGGCAACCGGAAGTAATGGCTCATTCTCGTTTATCAACTCCAATGTCCAGTCGCACAAGTTCTTTACCAGTCTAAGCGTTAGTGAACGTGACACCATAAGTTTTCACTACTGGCATATCCGCGCCGATCAACTCAATAGCCCAATCCAGTTTGGTCAGGCGGGTAGGCTGGCAGTAGTCGGCGGTGAGCCTCAATTGGTTTCGGGGGTCGCGAATAGTCACTTGTCAGACGACTTTTATGTTGAGAATTTCCGAGTCATCAACCCTAACATGTATTTGACAACTGGAATTGCTGTTTCGATTCCTGGTGCCGGCTTACGGCAGCTAATGAATGATCCAGCCACGTGGTACGGCGGATTGGTCTCATTCGCATTTCAGTACTAACCGATAGACCGTGAACAGTGAATCGGTTTAATTCATCATCGCTCATCGTCCCTAAGCCGCAGCGTTTCTTTATCGTCGGCACTGGATATCACCGGTCGCGATGATACCGTCAAGACCTCTTGCACAATACGTGACTCAGGCCGCATCACATCGTCGGATGTCGCATTGCAAGATTTCGTCGATCGATCGAAAACGAACTGCCACCGGATCGTTCGGCAGTTGGTCATCAGCGGGCAGAGAGTCGAGAGAGTAAGCGTCGATGGTTCCGTTTCCATGGAGAGAGCTGCGAGGGAACCGAAGTGGAATTCTTGCCCGTTATCGCTTTACTGACTTGATATCCTCGAGGCTCGGGAACAGTATCTCACGGCACATATTCAGTCTCGACTTTCTGCTTTGATAATTCGCTTCCGCAATTTTTAGCTGTGCCTCTTTTTCCAGCAAGGACGTCAGTGATTCATTTCCCTGCAGATTTAGTGCGCGCGAACGTTGCAGCGATTTTTCGCAGAAGTCGACCCAAGCCTTCATCGCATCAACCTCATCCGGACCTTTGTCGCAACCCGCTTCCCAACCCTTTCGAAATACTTCGTATAGCTCATCGCGCGGGACTTCGACTCCCGCAAAATGTTTTGCCATTTTCTTCATGGCTTCGTATTGAGACCCCACAGCGACTAGATTCTTTTCAGCGACTTTCAGATGCTTCTCGCCCCAAATGACTTTCAACTGTGCAATCTCATATTCCATCTGCGAGATTGCATCCTTAGTCAATAACTTTTCCATCTGACCAGCGATTTGACGATCTCTTTCCAGCTCTGCTTTAATCGTATCAATTTGAATCTGCGCCAGCATGCTTTGGTAACCATAAGACCGACCGTAATCAACGAACATCATGACCGAGAGCTGGCGATCGGTGATGGGTGTCTTGTCATCTGGAGTAGTGTCTTCCCTCTGTGAAAATGCAGACTGCGTGAAAAAAATCGCAAAGAGGCAAGCGAGTAACGGTAACTTTGTAGTTTTGAACATTTGAATCGCCTTTTGTAAGCTATTTAGTGAAAAGTGTTGCCTGCAGTTTTAAACATTGCGTACCGCAACGAACTACCCTTTGTTCATGTGAGCCGAAAGCATTTATCGCCCAAATAGGCAATCGACATTGCCGCCGACATGGAGATTTATTGTTTGTCCGCTCAGCGAACCACCCGCGGGGGAGCAAAGCCAAAGCATGGCATTGGCGGCAACGTTTGTTCGCCCCGGACGGCCGCTCAGGTTGTCTAAATGGCTCAACTCCAATCGGGCTTTAGGAATCCGATCAATGGTGACTATGAAGCAATGGTCCTCCACAACAAAATCATCATTACCATCTGACATTGCTCGATACACCGTTAGTTGGGTCGACGCTGGCTCGCTATCCTTCGTCCTACCGATTTAGTACTCAGGGATCAGTCGAACCCGTTTGGGGCCTCCTGCCACTTGGATAGTCTGGCCGCTCACCCAAGCACCTGCCGGTGAGGCTAGCCACAAGAACGCATTGGCTACGTCTTGCGACGTCCCACTTCGCCCCGTCAAGTTATCCGGGTTTGTTAATCTCTCTTGGGTCTTCGCATCGAGACCTGCCGCCGCGTATCCTTCTGTCAACACGGTTCCGATCACGACTGTGTTGATTCGCACCGATTTAGCAAAGGCATGTGCAAGTCCCAACATCATGTGATTCAGAGCCGCTTTGGCTGCGCTGTACGCTAGAAAATCGAATGCGGGCAACAAACCGACCATGGAGCCAGAGTTGGTGATTGATGCATTCTTCGCTTGACGCAAGTATGGGGTGGCAGCTTCCACCATGCGCAAGGCGCTCAGGGTATTTAGCGTATAGGAAGCGATCATGTCCCCGTCGCTGACCGCTACTGGATCAGGGTTGGCCTGCCCCCAGCCAACATTATTGACCAAGGTCGACAAGGCACCGAAGCGCCGTACTATTTGATCGACGCACGCTTTGATGTCGTCTCCTTGAGTAACGTCGCACTTCATGCCCAATACCTGCGAACCTGTCTCTTGCTCGATTCGCTTGGCAGTTTCTATGGCTTTGTCACCATTGAGATCGGCGATCAGTACTTTTGCACCAGCGCCTGCAAACGTCCGAGCGATGGCTTCACCAATGTTTTGAGCACCCCCGGTGATGAGCGCTACGTGGCCTTCCATCGAGAAATCGGCAAACGGGTCGAACGGCATTTTGTTTTCCTGCGTTGCGTACTGAATATGTGTTTTGAATTGGAATGTCAGGCTGCTACGTCTAGTCAAGTTCCTGAACGCCGCCACCGCTGACGGTCAACACTTGACCGCTGACCCATGCAGAAGCCGGCGATGCCAGGTAGACCGCTGTAGCGGCGATGTCCGTTACTTCTCCCAGCCTGCCAAGCGGTGTGTGTTTGAGCATGGCTTTTTCGACGTCAGGCGTAAGCACCTTCGCTAGCGCCGCCGTCCGAATTGCTCCTGGGGCAATCGCATTGACGCGGATGTTGTGCGGCCCTAAGTCAAAGGCCATGTTTCGCGTCAGGTGATCGACGGCAGCTTTAGAGGATGCGTATGAACACATCCGCAGATTCTTGTTCTGGCCTGCCATGGAGCTGATGTTGATGATGGCTCCACCACCTGCGGCACGCATGGCCGGCGCACAGAGTTGACATAAGCTAAACAATGAAAACAGATTCAGTTGAAATGCCCACTCAAAGTCTGACATGGGCATATCAAATGGTTTGGGCCCGCCGCCTCCGGCATTATTGACCAGGATCGAGAGCTTACCGAGCTGCGAGAGCGCAAGCTCGACGACCAGTTTCCGATCCTCCTCGCTGGTCACGTCACATTTCGCGGCGATGGCCCGTACTCCCAGCTTCCGGCATTCGCTTGCAACCAGTTCCGCATCGTCGAGACTTAAATCAGTGCAGGCTATGTCCGCGCCGAACTCGGCAAACAACAGGCATATCGCCTTTCCAATCCCATCTCCGCCACCCGTGACTAAAGCGCATTGACCTTGCAGTGAAAAGTACTTCTCGATCGCCATCGCAGGATCCCCGGCCAGACAGGCTGAAAATAAAGCCAAAATTTTAGCGGGGCTATGGTGGAACGACTATCAAAATCTTGCTATCTCGCAGCCGCGAAGTCGCGCACCGAAGCGACTATGAACACGCAGATCGGAATGCGGATGGCGTAACGCCGACAATCTGGCGGAAGGCGGCTGCGAAGTGGCTCGAACTGTCAAAACCAAGGTCCGTAGCAACCATAGTTATCGAAAGGGCGCTGCGAGCCAACATGAACTGAGATCGCTGAATTCGCTGCATGCTCAAGTATTGATGCGGTGACACACCTACAGTTGATTTAAAGAGCCGCGCGAAATGAAATGGACTGTACCCCGCAATGTCGGCAAGTTGTTCGAGGGTAG
>JAIYDN010000001.1 GCA_027487485.1 Planctomycetaceae bacterium
CAGCCGATTCAACGTTGTCTGACAACAATCAAGCAAGTCTCAGCGTCGACGCAGGCTCGGAACAGTTGGGACAACTGTTCGACACTGCTCCCTCGCTGCAATCGCCAGTCTCAGCCGATTCAACGTTGTCTGACAACAATCAAGCAAGTCTCAGCGTCGACGCAGGCTCGGAACAGTTGGGACAACTGTTCTACAATGTTCCCACGCTGCAAACGCCACCCACAAACGACTCAAAGCTGTCGAATAACAACGAAGCCAGTCTCAGCGTTGACGCAGGTACGGAACAGTTGGGACAACTGTTCTACAATGAAATCGCCTTTGTTCAATCGGGCCTCTACGACTCCGAAGCCCTTATCGCTGATCTCGAAGCCAGTGCATTAGCCACAGGCCGCAACCTTTCCATCATCGTTCTCAACGGTACCGAGAATGGCTTCGATCAAATCAGTAGCGTACTGGCCCAATACACCGATCTGGATGCGATCCACTTCGTATCGCACGGCACGGATGGCATGATCCAACTGGGTGGATCGTGGCTGACCGCTGGCAACATCGAACAGTACGAAGCACACCTGCAAACGTGGGGGATGTCACTGAGTGAGTCGGGTGATATTCTCATTTACGGTTGCGATGTTGCGGCCGGTCCGGAAGGACAAGCGTTCATCGATCGCGTCGCGGAGTTGACGCGAGCTGACGTTGCGGCGTCGATGGACAAGACAGGGGACATCGCACGAGGTGGTGATTGGGATCTGGAGTATGTGGCAACCCAACCCTCACCCCCAGCCCCTCTCCCAAAAGGAGAGGGGAGCGAAAGCTTATTTGATTCTTTGCTCCCCTCTCCCACTGGGAGAGGGGCCGGGGGTGAGGGGGTGTCGGGTGAGGGGGTAATCGAGTCCCACAACCCATTCAGCTTCACTCTCCAGGAATCCTACGGAGGTCTTCTAGCCACCTACACCGTCACCAATACCAACGACTCCGGTGCAGGCTCATTCCGCCAGGCTATCCTCGATGCCAACGCCAACGCAGGCGCCGACACGATTGTATTCAACATCGCAGGTAGCGGCACGCAAATCATCAACGTTGCGTCCGTACTGCCAACGATCACCGGTCAAGTGACCATCGATGGTACGACACAAACCGGCTACGTCGCGGGTAGCTTTGTACCGATCATCCTGGATGGTAATAACCTCAATGCGAATGGTCTAACGCTCGGCGCAGGTTCTTCAAGCAGTACCGTTCGAGGCCTTGTGATTCGAGATTTTGCGCAGATAGGAGTTGAAATTCAAGCGACCTCGATGAGCAACACGATTAGCAATAATTTCATCGGTCGTATGGACAGCAGCGGCAATACAGTCGCAGGCGAAGAGAATAATCATGGCATCGTCTTACGATCCGGCTACAACACGATCGGCGGAACGACGAGTACGGGGAATGTTACTTCCGGTAACGCTAATGTAGGTATTTATATCGAAGGCGTGAACAATGTTGTCGCTGGCAATATCGTCGGCTTGAATGCCGCTGGTACGACGGCGTTAGCCAATAATGGCCAAGGCATCTACGTTACTTCATCTGGCGCAGGCTCACTCATCGGTGGAGCGACTTCGACGGAAAGAAACGTCATCTCTGGCAATGGCAACGACGGGATCGTCATTGACGGCAGTAATACGCAAACCATGCGAGCGGTAACGATTCGCAACAACTACATCGGAACCGACATCACCGGTGAAATCGATTTAGGGAACACGCGTCATGGAATCTACTTATTTCAAAGTGCCAGCGGCGTAGACATCGTCGGCAACGTCATCTCGGGCAATAATGCCCGAGGCATACAGCTCGACAATGGTATCTACAACGAGATCACTGGCAACATCATTGGTCTGGACAAAGATGGTACCACGGCGCTTGGAAACAGCACCGGTGGGATTCAGATCTCGGGTGGCAGTTACAACACGATAGGTGGTTTGACTGGAACGCAACGCAATATCATCTCGGCGAATACTACTGATGGGATAAACCTTTCCGGTGCATCGATTGGTAATATCATTCTAGGGAATTACATCGGTACGGATCTCAATGGTTCTGCGGCTACTGGATTGGGCAACACCGGCAGAGGAATCTATTTCCTCACTGGAGCGAACGGAAATACCATCGGTGGCACGGCTGTGGGTGCTGGCAATGTGATTTCCGGACAAACGTCATTGTCCGGAGTTTTGATCGAAAGTGACAATAACGTTGTTCAAGGAAACATTATTGGCCGCAACGCTGGAAACAGTGCAGATCTTGGGAATAGTACAGGTCTCCACGTTAGTGGCGGAACGGGGAACCTGATTGGCGGAACCGTTACCAACGCAGGAAACGTTATCGCAGGAAACGCATCGAGAGGGGCAGTCGTATCAGGCTCGGGCACCGGCAACGCCATCCTCGGTAATTCGATTTTTGGCAACGGCAGCTTGGGGATCGACTTGGCCAACGACCTAACCGTTCAAGCTAACGACACGGGCGATGTGGACACCGGTGCCAACGGCTTGCAAAACTTCCCTGTGATCACCTCTGCCGTCAGTTCACCTGCTGGCACAACGATCACGGGTTCGATCAATTCGACAGCCAACACCAATCTGCGTTTAGAATTCTTCTCGATCCCCAGCGGCACCCAAGACGCGACCAACGGCGAAGGCCCGACCTATCTCGGCTTTATCAATGTCACGACCGACGGATCGGGCAACGCTTCGTTTGTTGATTTTCTACAAAGCGTCTTCGTAGCAGCAGGCGACCGCGTTACTGCTACTGCAACCGTGCGTCCGACGGATTTTACCTTTGGCAATACATCCGAGTTTGCGGCCAACGTGACGGTGACTTCGGGTGGCACACAAGGGACCACAGGTGCTGACTTTACAAGTGGTACATCCGCGGCTGAAACGTTAGGTGGGCTTGGGGGCAACGATTTGTTAACGAGCGGAGCCAACTTGGCTGCCGACCCGCGATTTTTGACAGCGACAGCAGCGGGAGGAGGCTTTACAACTTATTCGTCTGGTCAGGCGATGGGCGGTTGGAACGTGACTGCAAATAACGTCGATTTGTTCGGCACGGGACAGTTCAACACGCCGTCTGGCGGCCGTAGTGTCGACATGAACGGCACGGGACCTGGAACAATTAGCCAGTCGATCACAACCACTGTCGGGCAGACCTATACGGTGCGATTCTTGATGTCTGGTGGTGGCGGCGCGAACAACACGGGATCACTCGAAGTGAGTGCCGCGGGAACGATCGGGTCGTTTTCAGCAACCAACAGTGGCACGCATAACAACAGCAATCCCGACTGGAAAGAACAGTTCTTTACCTTTACTGCAACGTCGACTTCGACAACACTTCAGTTCCGCAGCTTGGTTGCCTCGGGGGCGGGTGGACCGCATCTTGCCGAAGTCTCGATGAGCGACCTGACAGCATCCAACGGCACCGACAGCCTCATCGGTAACAGCGGCAACGATACGCTCATCGGTAGCGGTGCGGTCGATAATCTTGAAGGGGACGATGCCAATCTGGTTTGCAACGGGTCGTTTGAACTGGGGCCAACTGGGCCAAACACAACCCCTGCGGGTTGGACCAAAGTCACAAACTCAGGGGATGGTGCGCACACAGATAGCTCAAGAGTCACTCAAGGGAGTAATTATTTTCCATTCGGTGGTTGGGTCACTCCGACTGGAAGCACCATAGCGCAGACTATCAATACGGTCGCCGGGACTACCTACACGCTCAGCTTCGATCTAACTGGCAACAATCGAGATCAGTCCGTTGGGCAATTGCAGGCCATGGTACTTGATGGCTCAACTGCATTGCTGAACCAAACTGCGTCCATCAATTTTCAAGGCAAGCAAACCTACACTTACTCCTTCACCGCAACAAGTAATGCAACAACATTACAGTTCACGGATCGATCGCTGTTCCCTGCAGGTAGTGACCTCGATTTTGACAACGTTCGCGTCTATGCAACGACGGGTGGCAACGACACGCTGATCGGTGGTGGAGGCAACGATTCGCTCTACGGCGGCGGCGGTAACGATACTCTCGATGGCGGTGCTGGAGCGGACTACCTCGACGGCGGAGCGGGTACCGACACGGTCACTTATGCCAACTCGACCGCTGGTGTGACGGTCAACCTGGGCATCAATTTCCAAACCAGCACCAGCGATGCATCGGGCGATTGGATTGCCAATGTTGAGAACGTCACGGGTTCGGCCTTTGCTGATGCGCTGACTGGCAATAGCAGCAACAACACGCTCGATGGTGGAGCGGGTGATGATACGTTTGTAGCCAGCGGTGGATCGGACACGATCATCGGCGGAGCTGGTACCGACGTCCTGATCTTGAGTGGCAATCGTTCGAACTATACGATCACCAACAACTCGGGCACGCTCACGATCATCGATACGCGAAGTAGTAGCCCGGATGGCACCGAGACAGTTACCGGCGTTGAAACGTTCCGCTTCGCCGATGGAGACATGTCGAGTAGCAATGTCGCCACGATCACGTCGCTCGCAGCACCGATTATTGAGACGTTTGACAACGGCAACTTGAGCGGCTGGACAGGTGGAGTACTTGTCACAACCGATTCGAACTTTGGGCCGTTTTTGACTTCTGCGACAGGTTACAATAGCGCGGCGACGAATCAATCGGGTACTACGAACGGCATCCAAGATGTCTACAAGACCTTTGCGTTATCGGGTAACCAATCGACAGTCACCTTAAGCTTCACGTTGGCTCAACTCGATTCGTGGGACGGCGAGAATTTCTTGGTTTGGGTGAATGACGTTCAAGTGTCTGTGAACCCGTTCTCGACTGCCCAGAATTACAGCAATACTACTCCGGATAGTAGCACATCGAACCTTGGCTTCGCGGTATACAGCGATTGGCTCCATACTTATGTCTTGACGGTGAATACAACGGGAACTTCGTTAAAACTTGGCTTCGGTTCGAGCCTTAATCAAGAATGGAATGACGAAGCCTGGGGGGTCGACAGCCTAACTATTCGCGAGAATCTATCGGGTGCGAAGACGACGTATTCGGAAGGACCGGTTGGCAATGATATTTTTGCGGGGATCTTAGCAGACACGGTTGGCTGGTGGAAATCGGATAGCAATACGACCGATGAGTTGGGGCAGACGAGTGGTACGCTCACCAACGGTGCTGCCTATGCAACCGGAAGGAGCGGTCAAGCGTTCTCGTTGGACGGTGTAGATGATTACGTTCAACTTGGTTCGTCGACAAACTTCCAAATGACCAATGCGTTTACGGTTGATGCCTGGGTCAATCCAACGGGAGCAGGAACGACGAGCTCAGGTGTCGCAACCATTGCAGGTCGTGAAGGGGAATATATATTCGGCCGAAACGCTACCACAGGTCGACTCAATTATGCCATCGCGAACTCGAGCAACGGATGGGCGATTACCGGAGGCTGGGTTGACACCTCGTACACGATCTCACTCAACACCTGGACGCACCTCGCGTTAACTTTTGACAATGGAGCGGTCGGAGTTTATGCCAACGGAGTATTGGTCAGTTCGAACAACACCGGATCCGCGACCATCGGTGACACTCACAATACAATCAATGATTTCCGGATCGGTGGACGTCAATGGAGTACAGATAACTTCCAAGGTCTCATCGATGACGTAGGCGTCTATAGACGGGCCCTTTCGGCGATCGAGATCGCAGCCATCTTCACTGGCAACGCTGGCAACAAGGGCAGCTTGAGCTCTGTCAACTGGACGGCAGACTCCTATGCTGGTGGCATTGGTAACGACACGATCAGCAGCGGCGCGGCCAGTGATTATCTGACCGGTGGCGATGGCAACGATTCCATCGACGGTGGTTCGGGCAACGACATCATCACCGGCGGTTGGGGCGTCGATACGATCACAGGTGGGACGGGGGCCGACACCATCGATGCGGGAGCAGGAGACGATACGGTTTGGGCCGAAGGGGCAAATCTGATCACGAACGGCAGCTTTGAATCGGCGCTGTCGACGGGTTGGACGAGTAGCGGTAACGTTTCGACAACAACAGCACCGACGCCCATTCTGGGCACAACCACTGTTACATTTAGCGGCGGAGACACGGCGGTCAATGGCGTCATCATGCAGAACGTCTCTACGATCGTCGGGGCGAACTACAACCTTGGTTTCGACTTCTGGAAGCAAGGTGGCGGAACTGGCTCGGCAGGTTTCCGCGTCCAAATCATTTCCGGCGGTGTCTCGGTCGTCGATCGTATCGTCAGTAACTCGACCGCGTTCGCTGTTAGCGATGTTGAAACCAACTTCACCGCACTAGGAGCGAATTCGACGATTATCTTCACCGATGTCTCGTCAGCCACAGCAAGCTTAGATGCTGCTCTCGACAACGTACGTCTATTCCTGGACAACGCAGACCGAGACATTGTCTCCGGAGGATCGGGCAACGACGTGATACACACCGGTGGTGGTGACGATTGGATCAATGGCGGTGCGGGTAGCGACATCCTCTTCGGCGGTGCGGGCAGCGATACGGTTTCTTACTTCGGTTCATCCGCCGCAGTTACCGTGAATTTGAATACTCGTAGCAATTCAGGCGGTGATGCGGCCACCGATGTGCTTTACAACATCGAGAATATCGTTGGCTCGATCCATGCTGACACGATCACAGGCGATGCCAATAACAACACCATCGAAGGTGGATTGGGCGACGATATTCTTGATGGCGGTGCAGGAACTGGTGATACCATTAGCTATTCGCTGGCAACGAGTGGCGTCACCGTAAACTTGACTACCACAACCGCACAAAACACGGTTGGGGCCGGTACGGATACGATCAGCAACTTTGAGAATCTGACCGGTTCGGCCTTTAACGATACGCTCACCGGTAGCGTGGCAACCAACACGATTATCGGCGGTGCGGGGAACGATATCATCCATGGCGATATCAACTTGCTGGTGAATGGAAATCTTTCATCGTCTGGCGGAGGGTGGAGCGCGCCGAATGCACTTGAATATTGGGGCAACGGCAACCTCGGATCACCTGCGACCCTTGATGGCGATACCCTGCTGGAGTTAGACTTTCAAGCTGCTGCGCTTGACGCAATCTATCAGGATGTGACGTTAACGGTCGGTCAATCGTATACCCTTGCCTATTCGTACGTAGGCCGATCTGGGGCTAGTAACACATCTAATACGTTCGAAGTTTACGTTGGCGGTACGTTGCAACAAACCGTTGTGGGAACAAGTACAACCGCTTGGACATCCGGAACTTTTACCTTTACCGCTTCCGCCACGACGACTCGGATCGAGTTCCGTGAAACAGCCGCAGGCAATGACGGCGCTGGACCGTTGTTGGATAACATCCAGCTGACGCTGTCTAACAGCAATGATTCTCTGCTGGGCGGGACCGGTAACGATACGATCTATGGGGGGGCGGGCAACGATACGATCGAGGGTGGTGCCGGTGCTGACATCCTGCTCGGTGGAGCGGGCAATGACACGTTGTCGTATGCGGGATCTTCTGCAGGCGTGTCAGTGAATCTAGCAACTCGGGCTGTATCCGGTGGCGATGCCGCCAGCGATACAATTTCTGACTTCGAGAACATCGTCGGTTCGGGCTTCGCGGATACATTGACCGGCGATGGCAATGCCAACGTCATCACTGGCGGTGCAGGCGACGATACGATCGATGGCGGTGCTGGTACCGATACCGTTATCTTTAGCGGCAATCGCAGTGATTACACCGTCACGAGCGGCAGCGATGGCGGCGGTGCTTTCTTTACGATCGTTGATAACCGAACGGGCGGCCCCGATGGTTCGGACAAGGTCTACGGCACCGAGAACTTTACGTTCAATGGAACCACTGTCTCCGCCGCGAATCTATTGAGCGCTGGACTAGTGGCCAACAACGATTCCTTCAGCACCATCCAAAGCATTACGACGGTTATCAACCCCGGTGCCAACGACACTTCGGGAATCAGCAGCACGCGAACGATCACTGGCATTGTGGATACGCTCGGCGGTGGGACGATTACGAACTTCAGCGGTGCGGGCTCGTCGGTAACACTTAGCAATGGAACTGTGTTGACGCTGCGTACCGATGGCCGACTGAATGTCAATACTCCATACACCGGTCCGATTCAGTTCGATTACTTGGTCTCGGATGGATCGACAGCTGACCAAGGGACCGTCAATCTGAATGTGACCACCCAGTCCGATGAAACGACAGCGAGGTCAATAGGCTT
This sequence comes from Planctomycetaceae bacterium, assembly GCA_027487485.1. GTDB lineage: Bacteria > Planctomycetota > Planctomycetia > Pirellulales > Pirellulaceae > JBKCUI01. Next base: position 8,249 of record JAIYDN010000001.1, read on the forward strand.
TGTCACCACTTGGGATACGACTCGCAATGGGGCGGACAATGTTCTGACGCTCAATACCCAAGGCAACACCGGCAATTACATCGTTTACTGGGGTGATGGAACGAGCACGGTGACCAGCGCGACCAATCCAAGCAAGACTTACGCGACAGCTGGAACCTATACCGTCACCGTTGTCGGGCCGATGGGTGGACTCAATTTCGCTGGTGGTGCAGGCATTAGCGAATTAACGAGCGTTGAACGCTGGGGCAATGTTGCCTTCACGACGATGAATTCAGCGTTTCACAACGCGACCAACGTACGCTTTAACGCAGCCGATGCACCGGACTTGCGAAACGTCACCAACATGGACTCGGCATTGCGGGGTGCGACAAGCCTGGGTAGCGTCAGCCTGAACAACTGGGATACGTCGAACGTCGCGTCGATGGCCGGTACGTTTCTGGACAACACGACGTTCAATGGGAACATTACGGGCTGGAACACCGGCAATGTCACCAATATGAGCAATCTCTTCCGCAACACGAATGCCTTCAACCAGGCAATCGGTAGCTGGGATGTCAGCAAAGTCACGAACCTGGCCAATACATTTTATGAGGCGGACGGATTCAATCAGTCACTGGCGGGTTGGAACACTGGGGCGGTGACGTCAATGACGAATACGTTTGCCTATGCCGATCAATTCAATGGCAACATTACCACCTGGAATACCGCTGCCGTAACAACGATGCAAGCGATGCTGCGTGACACTCCCGTTTTCAACCAGGCCATCGGAAGTTGGAATATCGGCAACGTCACCGACTTGAGCTATATGTTCGTTAACGCCGACAGTTTTAACCAGTCGTTGAACAGTTGGAACACAGCCAATGTCACAACGCTGGTGGATACCTTTGCCCAAACCGCGTCATTCAACGGCGAGATTGGATCCTGGAATACGGCCAATGTCACGAACATGCAAACCATGTTCTACAACGCTTCCATGTTCAATCAGAACATTAACAACTGGAACGTGAGCAAGGTGAGCAGTTTCGCCAACATGTTCTACAATGCCGACAGCTTCAACCAAAGCTTGAACAGTTGGACGCTGAAAACGACCGGGACCGTAAGCTTGTCGGGGATGTTCTACAATACGGATAACTTCAATGGAAACATCACCAGTTGGAACACGTCGAATGTCAACAGCATGGCGTACATGTTCTACAACGCGACCAGCTTTAATCAGGCGATCGGATCGTGGAATACCGGGGCGGTGACAATATTCGAGTCGATGTTCACGCGGGCCTCCGCTTTCAACCAGAACATTGGCTCTTGGAACACTGGGGCAGCGACTAACTTTTGGGAGATGTTCAGTCTCGCCACTTCTTTTAATCAGAACATTGGCTCCTGGAACACTTCGTCTGCTACGAATATGCAACAGATGTTTTCTGGCGCAACAGCGTTTAATGGCGCTATAGGTTCATGGAACACCGCCAACGTCACCAATATGTCCTACATGTTCCAGAACGCAACGTCGTTCAATCAAAACATCGGATCATGGAGCACAGGTAACGCAACGACTATGAATTCCATGTTTCAAGGCGCTACGTCGTTTAACCAGAACCTTGGTTCCTGGAACGTTGCCAAAGTCACGGACATGACCAACATGCTCAACAGCACGGCAATCAATACTTCGAACTACAACTCGACCCTCAACGGTTGGGCGGGGCAGGCTGTTAAGACCAATGTAACTCTAGGGGCTGCCGGTCGCACCTACACGTCTGTTGGACAAGTCGGTCGCAGTACGCTGACCAGTTCCCCCTACACTTGGACGATCGTCGGCGATAGCCTGACCACAGCCCCTACGGCTACCTTGGATACGGCTACGGCCATCGAAGCTGGCGGTGTCGCCAATGCGACGGCGGGTACAAATCCGACTGGCAATGTATTGACCAACGACACCGGTCCCGCGCTCACCGTAACAGGTGTCGTTGCGGGAACAGCCGGTTCCGCGAGCGGCTCGGTCGGATCGAGCGTCACAGGATCATTTGGTTCCATCAATGTTGCTTCAAACGGCGCCTACACCTATACGATCAATGACAACAATTCCTTCGTCCAAGCACTTCGCACGACCGCAAACACACTGCAAGATGTGTTTACGTACACATTAACCGATTCCGGCGGCATAACGTCTACCACGCAAATCACCGTCACCATCCAAGGTGCTAACGACGCACCGACGGTAGCGCAGGTCACCGGTGCGGTGGCGGCGTATGACTTTGAGAATGGAAGTGGAAACTCGCCATCGGTTGTATCCGGTGCGCCTGCGATGACAGTCGGCGGTACGGTTGCCTATAACAGTTCCGCCAGTCGCTTCGGAACCGGCAGTGGATTGTTATTTACTTCTGACGCGAACAGCACCACTCGACCTGTTTCGCTCTCAAGCATACCGGGCGTGGCAACCAGCAATGCCTTTAGCTTCGGAGCCTGGGTGCGGTTCGATACATTAGCGACCGGATTCGGCTTTGAAAGAATCTTTGATTTTGGCGGCGGAATGGCGAACAATAATTTTTGGCTTGGCCGTGAAGGTACAACCAATACTCTTATTCTCCAGGGATTCTCGGGAGGCACCGTTGTGGGAACCATTTATGCGTCGAATGCATTGAGTGGGCAATTGGGTAACTGGATGCACGTAGCTGCAACAGTTGACGCAAGCAACGTCGCGAGAATCTATGTTAACGGCACTCAAGCTGGCAGTACCACACTTACAGGCGCTATCAACTATTCAACTTGGACACAAAACTTCATAGGTGCATCCAACTGGACAAGCGATCGTCAGTTCCGTGGTGCCATGGACGATATCGCAATCTTCGATAAGGCACTAAGTGCCGGCGAGGTTGCGACGCTCGCATCTACCGTTACCGCACCCACGATCGTCAATAAGTCGATCGCCGAAAACTCATCCAACGGCACGAATGTCTTCGATGCTCGATCGAGCGATGTGGATTCTGGTGACGGTGTGACTTACTCCATCCTCTCCGGCAACACGAACAGCACCTTCGCGATCGGTTCCTCCTCCGGCCAAGTTACCGTTGCGAACTCGAGCATGCTGAACTTCGAAGCCAACAGCAGCTACACACTAGTCGTTCGCGCCACGGATACTGCGGGCTCAACGACCGATCAAACCGTTACCGTAACCGTAGCGGATGTGAATGAAGCCCCCAATGACATCACGCTTGGTTCGGCACCGACTGGATTGACAACCGCGGGCAACACGAGCTTGGTAAGTGGCACGACCTATCAGTTGACCGCTGCGACGACCAACCAAGCGGGGGCGGTATGGAGTGCGGTCAATTTAGCACAAGACTTTACGATTACCTCTAGGGCCTATCTCGGTGCCTCGGATGCGGCTGCGGATGGAATCACATTCGCCTTGCAGAATCAGAGCTCAACTGCCATCGGTAGTTTGGGAATCGGATTAGGCGCACATGGTATCAGTTCCGCTTTCGGTATTGCTCTGGAAACTTTTACGAACCTCGGTGAGCCTAATTCGGACTTCTCCCAATTCTTCAAAGGCGGAGTCGTTTCGCAAGCGGGAAGCACCACATTTGATACTCCAAACTTGCACGATAATCTCGAAGATGCCCAGTGGCATGATTTTGTTGTTTCTTGGAATGCAACCAATAAGACCCTAAGTTATTCGCTGGATGGTGTTTCGATTGATTCGAAGACCTATGACGTCGTTGCGACTGATTGGGGCGGAAATGCAAACGGTTTCTTCGGTTTCACCGGCGGAACAGGTGGGGCTGGAAATCAACAACAAGTCGAAATCGTCTCTGTGCAAACCGGCAGCACAACTTCAGTCGCAGAGAACTCCACATCAGGCACCGTCGTCGGCCTTGCCGCAGCAGTAGATCCCGATCGTACCGGCACTGTCACCTATTCGCTGACCGACAGTGCCGGTGGACGCTTTGCGATCAACAGTTCGACCGGACAGATTACGGTTGCCAGCGGTGCAGTGCTGGATGCAGAAGTCAACTCGAGCCACCGAGTGGTCGTGCAAAGTACGGATCAAGGTGGTTTAACCTTCAGTAAGACACTCACGATCAACGTTGCGAATGTTAACGAAGCGCCGGTCGATGTAAGAACTTCTACCCAATCGATCACGGTCACTAATCCGAGCTTCGAAGCTAATGTTCTAGCCGACGGTGCATGGGCACCTGGAACGGCAACGGGCTGGACTGGAACCGGTACTTGGGGAGTATTCAATCCAGCGAATGGCTCGTTCCCTGGAGGCGTCGCGCCAGATGGCTCCAATATCGCATTGGTTCAGTCGGGCACCATGTCGCAGGTTCTCTCAACGAATTTCGATTCCTCTCTAAATTACAGTTTGACCGTCGACGTCGTCCGTCGGATTGAATCGGGAGCAGTTCCGTACTCGGTCCAGCTTTTGGCAGGCGCAACCGTCATCGGAACTTACTCAAGTGCCAATGCGGAATCAGGAACCGCCTGGACGATCAATATCGATACGACCGGTGCCAATTTCGCCGCCGCGAATGGCGGAGCTTTGCAGATCGTACTTTCGGCCAGCGGTGGCCAAACAAATTTCGATAACGTCCGTCTCACTAGCTCGTCAGCTACAGCTTCCATCGCTGAGAATTCGAGCAACGGAGCGGTCGTAACTACAGTCACTGGGCTTGATCGCGATGCAGGTAACACTCTTACCTATAGTTTAACCAACAACGCCGGTGGCCGATTCGCAATTGGCAGTGGTACCGGCCAGATCACCGTCGCCAATGGCAGCTTGCTCAACTTCGAAGCCAACACGAGCCATTCGGTCGTCGTGCGTGCAACCGACCAAGGTGGCTTGACCTTCGATCGCACCATGACCATTACCGTGGCCGATGTCAACGACATAGCACCTGTGAATACGACTCCCACGTCGTATTCCACCACCGAAGACACTGCCGTTGCCTTAACAGGGTTGTCGATTGCCGATGCGGATAGTACAGCGGCCAACATGACTGTAACGTTGAGTTCGGCAACCGGATCGTCTTTGGCTGCGACCTCCGCTGGTGGTGTCACTGTTTCAGGTTCGGGAACCAATGCATTAAGCTTGAGCGGCACCGTTGCCAACATCAATGCTTACCTAGCGAGTGGCTCGCGACCGACATTCACTGCTGCAGCTGATTTTAACGGAACGACTTGGATCACGATGCTGACCTCCGACAATGGTGGTGGCACTTCTGGTCCAGTCCGCACCGATCGCGATGCAATAGCGGTGACGGTTTCTGCGGCCGCCGATGCGATCACGGATTCGGTATCCACGAACGAAGAGGTAGCCCTAACTTTTTCACCGTTAGGGAATGACACTTACACCGGCACCAGGACGATTACCTCGGTCAATGGGGCGGCGATCACCGCAGGCGGTTCGACCGTGGCAGTCACCGGTGGTAATGTTGGATTGGATGTGTCGGGCCAACTGACCTACACACCATCGGCCAACTACAACGGCATCAATACATTTACTTACACGGTCCAATCGACCTCGAGCAGTGGTTTTACTGCGGGAAGATTGGATTACGAGTTCTTCAATACGAGTCCAAGCGGTAACACGGTCGCCAATATTCCACTGACTGGTGGAACCACGGGAGTCGCAACCGACTTCAATGTGACTGCTTTATCCACCGCCTTAAAGGGATCGACGGATCAGTTCGCAGTTCGTTACACCGGAGTGTTGAATGTCACCACGGCTGGCACCTACGACTTCTGGGTTGGTTCGGATGATGGCGGAGTCATCTATATCAACGGTGCCCCCGTGGTTACGCGAGATGGGATAGCGGCCTTTTCGGAAACTACGGCCTCGACGACATTGGCAGCGGGATTGCACTCGATCGAGATTCGGTATTTTGAGTTCACAGGCGCCCAAGAACTATCTGCGCATTACTCCGGCGCCGATACCTCGTCGGTCAAGACATCCTTCTTTGCAACACCGAATATCGGCACCTTTGGAACGGTAACAACCTCGGAGACGGCTACGGTCTCGATGACGGTCGCTAACGTCAATGACGCACCGACAGCAGTCGCCGATACGGCAACCGCAGTCGAAGCAGGCGGAACAGCCAACGGAACAGCGGGTACCAATCCAACAGGCAATGTTTTGACGAACGATACCGATGTTGATGCGGGCGATACTAGGACGGTCAGTGGCGTGATTGCCGGGACATCGGCTAGCGCCTCAGGCTCAGTAGGAACAGCCGTCAATGGTTCGTTCGGCTCGATCAACATCGCAGCTAATGGTGCGTACACCTATACCGTGGACAACAGTAACGCGACGGTTCAAGCGTTGCGCAACAGCGGGCAAACGCTGACAGATGTCTTTACCTACACGATGCGGGATACTGCGGGCCTAACCAGTACAACGCAGATCACCGTGACCGTTCAAGGCGCCAACGACACGCCGCACGATATCTTGGTTGGCGGTCAGAATCTTATTGTCAATGGAGGCTTTGAAAGCGGCGTGACAGGCTGGACGCAAACAGGTGGCGGCATTGTCCAGGCCAGTATAGGCAGACCGTCCGAAGGAAGTCAGTTTTTTAGCTATAACGGTGGTGGTCAAGCAACCAATGGCGTACTGAGTCAGACTGCAACGACGGTCGTGGGGGCGAATTATCGACTGAGCCTTGATTTCCAAAATTCGGGCCCCGGAACCCCAGGCCAAAGGATTCGCATCGAGATCCTGGATGGTGCCACGGTCATAGCGACTCAAGACATCGTAGACCCCACGCAGAACGGTACGTGGAACGGCAGCACCTATCAAAACTACGGGGTTAACTTTGTCGCGACAGGTACTGCAACGACGGTTCGCATCTCGGACCAATCCCTAGATGGCTCGGGGAATGACGCCGACATTGATCGTGTTTCGCTCAATCTGGTTACCCCGGCGGCCACAATTGCTGAAAACTCCACCAATGGCGCGTTTGTGGCGTCAGCGCTGATTCAAGATGTCGACGGAACCAGCACCGCAACGTATCAACTGCTCGACAATGCGGGTGGGCGGTTTGCGATCAACAATACGACCGGTCAAATCACGGTCGCGAATGGTTCGCTCTTGAATTTCGAGGATAGTACTTCGCACGCAATCGTCGTTCAAGCGACGGACGCTGCCGGTGCGACGTTCAGCAAGACGATGACCGTCAACGTTACGAATGTGAATGAAGCTCCGACGGCCATCACTTATGGCAATGTGGTCGCCGATTACCGAGATGACTTCCGTCCGGATGCCCCGTTAGTGACCGGTTGGCAGTATCTTTGGAACGCACCAAGCGGTTGGACAGCGGGCGGAGCCAACAACGGTACCAATCCAATCGGAAACCCCAACGGGTATGTCAGCCTGTTGGATGCCGGCATGGTTTGGACCGTCGATGGGGACACGAACTATACAAATGACACCGCAGGTCGATACTTAGGCCTATTCAGCACGGGTGGTCATCCCGGCGTCGGCACCCAGGAATACGGCTTTGGCGCCTCGCGGGCTGTCATCGCGGCATTCACCGTTGCGACCACGGGCTCGTACTCCATCACCGACTCATTCTTCCAAAGTGTTGGAACAGGAAGTGATGGGCTCACCCTTTATGTCCATGTCGACGGTAACGCGTTCGTTGAAACAATCAAGGTGAATGCTTTGGGGTCTCGCCATTTCAACATTGGTCTCGGCACGCTTACCGCTGGACAAAAGGTCTACGTGGTTGCGAATCCCGATACTACCGACGGAAGTGATTCATTCCAGTGGGATTATTCACTTCGTCAAGAATCAACACTTGCGGTTGCCGAGAATGCATCCAACGGAACGGTCGTCACTACCGTCCGAGGGATTGACGAAGACATTGCCAATACGCAGACCTACTCGTTGACCAACAACGCCGGTGGTCGTTTTGCGATCGATGGCTCCACGGGAGTGATCACCGTTGCCAACGGTAGTTTGCTCGACTTCGAGACGTCAACCAACCATCAAGTCGTTGTTCGATCGACGGATGACTCGGGTTCATTCTTGGAAAGAACGTTAACTGTCAATTTGACCAACGCCAACGAGGGGCCAGTTGCAGTCGTTGATACTGCCACCGCAGTCGAGGCGGGAGGAATCGCTAACGGTGTCGCCGGTACGAATCCAACAGGTAATGTTCTTACCAATGATACTGATATCGACGCGGGCGACACCAAGACGGTCAGCGGTGTAGCGGCAGGAACCGTTGGCAGTGCATCGACCAACGTTGGCTCAGGTGTCACAGGCACCTTCGGCACCATCAACATCGCCGCCAATGGTGCTTACACCTACACCGTCGACAACAGCAATGCCGCAGTACAAGCTCTGCGAACGAGTGGCAATTCGCTCAGCGACGTATTCACCTACACGATGCGCGATACGGCAGGCTTGACAAGTACGACGCAAATCACCGTAACGATTCAAGGTGCGAACGACGCTCCGACTGGCGTAACTCCTACGGCACTCACTGTTACGGAGAATGCATCCAACAATACCGTCGTTGGCAGCGTGGCAGGAGTCGATGTAGACTCGGGCGAAACATTCGCATATGCCCTGACTAATAATGCCGGTGGACGCTTCGCGATCAATAGCACGACAGGTCAGATTACGGTGCTCGATGGCTCGCGACTGAACACCGAGTACGCCTCGTCGCACAACGTAATCGTCCAAGTCACCGATACAGCCGGTGCCAGTGCGACTCAAACCGTTGCGATCTCGGTCACGAATGTGAACGAAGCGCCGTTGGGTATTCTTGTCGACTCAGGCAACGTCCTGATGACCGACGACTTCAACGATGGAGACGCCAGTGGTTGGACGCTGTCCGGTGGCCTCGCGTACAACAACTTCGCGCTACGGGACACGTCGAATGGATTGAGTTTGGCGATCTACAACCCGCCGGCCGCCTTGAGTTGGACGAACGTCACCTTGTCGTCAGATATCACCATCCAGGATGATGACATCCAAGGTTTAGCGGTTCGCGTCCAGGATTCCAACAACTACATCTCATTGAATTTTTGGGCAGGTTATAATTCCGGAGTATCTGGAGTTCAACTTGTTCGCGTAGTCAACGGCACAATCACCGTCCTGGCTTCTGTAACCTCGCCCAGCTATCTCCAATCCGCGGCTGACACAGAAGGAATAGGACTCTACCGCGCGACACTATCCGTTGTCGGCAATACCTATCGTGCCGAGATCAATGGCCGCGACGTTTTCGGTGAAGTAACCGACAATACCTTTAGCTCAGGCACCGTTGCGTTGAGAAACAATGCTAGCTATTTAAATTTCTACGATAACGTCCGCGTAACGACCCCTGAGATTGTCGTCCCCGAGAACTCGGCTAACGGCACGACGGTGTTCACGGCCAGTGCCATCGACCGTGACGCGGGAAGCAGCATCTCTTACAGCTTGACCGACGACGCAGGTGGTTGGTTCGCCATTAACACAAGCACTGGCGCTGTCACCGTTGCCAACAGTTCGTTGCTCAACTTCGAATCGGCGACCAGCCATGCGATTGTTGTGCGAGCCATGGATCAAGGTAACCTGTTCTTTGATAAAACAGTCACGATTGCAGTGACGAACGTCAACGAAGGTCCCATCGCCGTTGTGGATACAGCCACTGCAGTGGAAGCAGGCGGTGTTGCAAACGCGACGGCAGGCACCAACCCGACAGGCAATGTCCTGACGAACGATACGGATGTCGATGCTGGCGATACGAAGACGGTAAGTGGTGTGGTTGCAGGGACATCGGGTAGCGCCTCAGGCTCAGTAGGAACAGCCGTCACTGGTTCGTTCGGTTCCATTAACATCGCTGCCAATGGTGCTTACACGTACACGGTCGATAACAGCAACGCCGCGGTGCAAGCATTGCGAACGACTTCCAATGCGCTTACCGATGTGTTCACGTACACGATGCGTGACACCGCGGGATTGACTAGCACGACACAGATGACCGTTACGATTCAGGGGGCAAATGATGCACCGACGGATGTCGTGGCGGCACGCTACCTGTCGACTTTGACACCAATTAGTCAATCGAGTATTCACGGCGGAGGCGCGACAATTGACATCGGGTACAGCAGTTATGCCCTGGCCATGGACGGCGTTTCCTTCAGTCGTGGTATCGGAACGCATGCACCTGCGGGAGGTAATGGCAGAATTGATTATTCGATTAATGGTGCCACCTCGTTCAAGGCCACGATTGGCATTAATGACTGGCAGGCAGGTACTTTTGGCAGCGTGATCTTGCGAGTTTACGTCGATGGGGTAATCCGATTTACGAGCCCCACTCTAAGCTCTACCTCTGCACCGCTGGATATTGCAGTCGACACTACGGGCGGCAGCACTCTGCGGCTCGAAGTTAACGACGCTGGAAACAACAACGGCTCAGACCATGCCGTTTGGTTAAACGCACGCTTGGAAGGTGGCTCCGTTGGCCTCAGCGTTGCCGAGAACGCCGCAAACAACACGGTTGTCGGTTCGGTCAATCGCACGGACGCCGACTGGGGTGATAACGCGACGTACACGCTAATCAACAACGCTGGCGGAAGATTTGCAATCGCAAGTAACGGCCAGATCACCGTCGCGAACAGTTCACTACTCAACTTCGAATCGTCCGCGAGTCACGCGATCACGGTTCGAGCAACGGATTCTGCAGGGGCCACGTTCGACAAAACGCTGACGATCAACCTGACAGATGTCAATGAAGCCCCAGGCTTCTTGACGCAAGGGACAGCAACCGCCATAACGGTGGTCAACTCAAGTTTCGAAGCAAACGCTTTGGCCGACGGTACGGCAACTGGCTCACCCACAGGATGGACTGCGTCTGGTAGTGGTGTTGGCGCATGGAATCCAACATCGAACTATGTTATCGATGGTGTTAGTGGTGCTTACATCGATAACGGTGGAACCCTGACACAAACGCTTGGAACCAATTTCGCTGCCGGAACTAGCTATGTGTTGACGGTTAGTTTAGGAGCCGAGTTTTCGAGTTGGTACAATCCAAACCAAGAAATTCGGCTTTTTGCAGGCACCCAACTGTTGGGATCCGCCAGCTATGCAGATTTTATACCCAACGGAATAGGTTGGCGGGACGCTTCGGTAAGGATTGATTCGGTAGCGGCTGCTGCCTTCTCAGCCAACTACGGGCAAGCGCTGCGAATCCAGCTGGCTGACGACGCGACCGGGCTCGTCAACGCGCACTTCGATAACGTGCGGCTCGAGAGCTACACTGACACAGCAACGGTAGCAGAGAATTCCGCAAACGGCACGCTTGTAACGACTGTCTCCGCGAATGATCGCGATGCGGGCAGCACGATCACTTACTCGTTGGTCAACAGTGCTGGCGGTCGATTTGCGATTGGTGCCGCCAACGGTCAGATCACCGTGGCCAGCAGCAATTTGCTCAACTTTGAAGCTAATCCAAGTCATACCGTGGTCGTGCGCGCTACGGACCAAGGCGGCCTGAGCATTGACAAGACGATCACTGTGAGCGTCACCGACGTCAACGAAGCGCCACGCTTAAGCGAAAACGGCATGGTCGCTTACTATCGGGCTGAGGAGTCCAGTGGTACGACACTCATCGACCAAACAGGCAACTTCCATGGAACGATCACCGGAGGGGTGAGTCTCAATCAACTTGGCGTTGCAGGCTCTCGCGCTGTGGCCTTCGACGGAACGGGATATGTTACTGCCAATCGTCCCGTCGGCGATAGTTTCACCATTAGCTTCTGGATGAATACAACGCAAACCGGCGGAGCGGGCGCAAACTGGTACCAAGGTGCTGGCCTGATTGACTCGGACGTTTCGGGAGTGGCGAATGACTTTGGCATCTCGTTGGTTGGGGACAAAGTTGGATTTGGAATGAGAGAAGCTGGTGCGACGATCCTATCGTCTACCGTTGTCAACGACGGCAATTGGCACAATGTGGTAGTTACTCGCAATGGAACGACGGGAGTCTATCAGCTTTACATTAACGGAGTTTCGCAAGGAACCGCTACGCAAACGACTGCAACGTTGAACGCGTCTTCGACCATGCGAATCGGCGGCGGCCAGACCTTCGGGAACTACATGGGTCGCTTGGATGAAATTGCCTTCGAGAACACGGTGCTCGATGCAACTCAAATTGCTCGCTTGGCGGCCACTCCATCGACGGCGGAATCCATCATTACCGTGAATGAGAACACAACGGCCGTGACAACATTCACAGCCAGTGATGTGGACACACCGGCCCAAACACTAACCTATTCGATTGTCGGAGGTGCTGACGCTGCTAGATTCACCATCGACTCGAACACAGGCGCTCTTGCGTTTTCAACCGCGCCCAATCTGGAAGCTCCGACGGATGCGAACTCGGATAACGACTACGACGTTACGGTACAAGTATCGGACGGCGTTGGGGGTACGGACACGCAGACCGTCAAGGTTCGAGTGGTCAATGTCAACGAAGGGCCATCCGCGGTTAGCGATACAGCTACGGCTATTGAAGCAGGCGGAACAGCCAACGGAACAGCGGGCACCAACCCAACCGGTAACGTTCTGACCAACGACACCGACGTGGATGCAGGCGATACCAAGACGGTCAGCGGAGTAATCGCAGGGGCATCGGCTAGCGCCTCAGGCTCAGTGGGAACGGGTGTAACCGGCTCCTTCGGCTCGATCAATATCGCGGCTAATGGCGCTTACACCTACACCGTCGATAACACCAACGCAGCCGTTCAGGCCTTGCGCACTTCGGCAGATACGCTCACCGATGTCTTCACCTATACGATGCAAGACACAGCTGGAGTGACTAGCACAACGCAAATCACGGTGACAATCCAGGGTGCCAATGACGCACCGACTTTGGATTTGGATACGTCCTTGGCAGACGTGAGCTTCTCGGCCTCCTTTACCGAGAACGGCACACCGATCGGGATCGCAAACAGCAATGCATTGCTGAATGATCTTGGTGAAGCGGATTTGACGACGATGACCGTGATCGTGACCGGAAACTTGGACGGCGCGAATGAAAAGTTGGTGGTTGCCGGGCAAACGATTAGCCTCAATGCAAACGCCAGCTTTACCAATGTTACTGTCGGAAGCACCGCATTTAGTATCTCCTATACGGCATCGACGGGGCTGCTGTCTGTAACGAAGACGGGGGGCGGATCGATGGTTACTGCTGATCTGCAGACGCTCATTCGAGGCATCACGTATCAAGATCAAGGCGAATCGCCGACATCGGGTCAACGTGCATTTGCGTTTACGGTGACCGATTCGTTGGGTTTAGTCTCTGCTTCTGCCAAGTCGGTAGTCACTGTCAGCTCGGTTGCGGATGCAATTGTGGCAACCACGAGCAACGTCTCGACGACCGAAGATACACCACTGGCTGGTAGCTACACAGCCACGGACGCGGACGCAACCAGCATCAGCTACGCATTGGGGACAAATGCAGCCAACGGCACTGTCAGCATCAATTCGGCTGGTTCGTATACCTACACACCGACCGCCAACTTTCAGGGAACCGACTCCTTCACCGTCGCGGTTACTTCTCGGAATACGCAGACGATTGCTGGTCTATTCAATACCGGCGTCAATGACGATTGGAGCTTGGTAGCTACGGGCGGTAACGACCCGCATTACAATTTAACTCTCTCGCCCATTGGTGGCGATACCGATCGGGTACAAAACTGGGGGCCTGGTTCATGGATAGCCAACGATGAAAACTCCCAATGGCTAATGCCCAATAGCATGGCTAGCAGTGCCACGTTCAACTATCAAACATCGTTCAGCATCAGTACAGGCGTCGATCTCGGCTCGATCACATTGAGCTTAGGCATCGCCTTCGATAACTTTCTTGATAACATTCTCATCAACGGTCAATCCACTGGTATCAGCTCCTCCGCCGGGTATAACGTCCTGACGACCTTAAATCTGAATGCTTCCAGTTACAATTTTTATCAAATTGGAACAAACACAATCACATTCGTCGTTCGCGATGCAGGTGGACCTAATGGAATGCGAATTGATAACATTACGGGTACAGAGACGATCGTACAGTCAGCGGTGGCTACGGTCAGCGTGACAGTCAATGCAGTCAACGACACTCCCACCGCAGTCGCCGACACCGCAACCGCAGTGGAAGCAGGGGGAACAGCCAACGCAACGGCTGGCTCCAACCCAACCGGCAATGTGCTCACCAACGACACGGATGTGGACGCAGGAGACACCAAGACGGTCAGCGGAGTAATCGCAGGGACATCGGCTAGCGCCTCAGGCTCAGTGGGGACCGGTGTAGCCGGTTCCTTTGGTTCGATCAACATCGCGGCTAATGGGGCTTACACCTACACCGTCGATAATACCAACGCAGCCGTTCAGGCCTTGCGTACTTCGGCAGATACGCTCAGCGATGTGTTTACGTACACGATGCGTGACACTGCTGGATTGACCAGCACGACGCAAATTACCGTCACCATCCAAGGGGCCAATGATGCTCCGAGCGATATTACCGGGACGCTGACGATTGCTGAAAATAGTGCAAACACAACCAGCGTCGGAACGCTCAGCCGAGTCGACATCGATTCGGGTGACGGGGTATCCTATGCATTGACAGATAACGCCGGTGGCCGATTCGCGATCAATGGCAGCACTGGCCAAGTGACGGTTGCCGACGGCAGCTTGCTCAGCTTCGAAGCCAATACGTCTCATACGATTGTCGTACAAGTTACCGACACGGCCCTTGCGACCTTCAGCAAGACCATGACAGTTACCGTTACCGATGTCAATGAAGCACCGGTTCTCGACACGTCGAGGTCGCCTGTTCTCAATCCGGTGAGCGAAACGGCGGGGGCACCGGTTGGAGCGGTCGGCACGTTGATCGCAAGCCTTGTTGATATGGCTTCGCCCGCTGGTCAGGTGGACAACGTGACCGATCAAGACGCCGGAGCGTTGCTTGGCATCGCTGTCACGAGCACCAATTCGAACAACGGAACTTGGTGGTACTCGACCGACAACGGAACTACATGGCAGCGGGTCGGTAACGCTACCAATACTGCCGCGCGTCTGCTGGCAGCCGACGCGAACACTCGCGTTTACTTTGAACCAACGCAAAGCACAGACTTTAGTGGCACGATTACCAATGGACTTACGTTCCGTGCCTGGGACCGAACATCGGGTACCAACGGTGGCGTCGCAGACACGAGCATCAACGGCGGAGCAACAGCCTTTTCGACGGCACAAGACACAGCCGCTATCGTGGTCAATAACGTTAATGACGCGCCACGATTGCTCGGGCCTGAGTTGATCACCAACGGCACGTTCGACACGAACATTGCTAATTGGACAACTTCCGGAGCCGTCCAATGGACGTCAGACTCGCTGAATTTTGGGGGTGGCAATTCTGTCGGCCCGCATGCTGCTTCACAAACGATCGCTACCGTCGCGGGACGAACCTACGAACTGTCCTTTGACTACCGCGACCAGAGCAACGCCCGAAATCAATCTCTGGTTGCGACAGCCACAGGTGTCGGCAACCTGCTGAACTCCGGGCATATCGTCACGGACCTTGAGTCTACTGGATTCGTACGCTACACGTACACGTTCGTCGCCGACTCCAGTTCGACCACGATCACGCTAACCGATACTTCCGACACTTCGGGCTTGTCGGATGGGACTACCAACGTCGATGGCCGAGTAGACAACGTCTCAGTCCGCCAGTGGAATGGTTCCATGGGGTCGTTCAACTACACAGAAAACGACGCTGCAACCACGATCCATCCGACGCTGAGCTTGGCAGACGTAGACAGCACGACGCTTGCTGGTGCGACGGTGCAATTCACAAGCGGCTTCATCGCTGCTCAGGACGTACTGGCATTTGCAAATCAGTTCGGCATCACCGGCAGCTACAACTCGTCGACAGGTGTGATGACGCTGACAGGAACGGCAACGATAGCGGACTACCAAACGGCCTTGCGGTCGGTTACCTATCAGAACCTTAGCGACGCACCGAGTGCTTCTCGCACGATTAGCTTTACCGTTAACGATGGCACCGACAATAACACGCTTGCGACACGCGACATTGCAATCATTGCTGTCAACGATGCGCCGACCGCTGTCGTCGACACAGCCACGGCTGTCGAAGCAGGCGGCGTAGCCAATGGCACAGCCGGTACTAATCCGACGGGCAATGTTTTGACCAACGACACCGATGTCGATACGGGCGACACCAAAACAGTTACTGGCGTCCTGGCTGGTGTCCAGGCTTCAGCTGCCTCGAACGTGGGCTCCGCAGTCACAGGAACATTTGGCTCGATCAACATCGCGGCCGACGGTTCCTACACCTACACCGTCGATAACAGCAACGCCGCCGTCCAAGCCCTGCGAACGACCGCCAACACGCTCAACGATGTTTTCACGTACACGATGCGCGACACAGCGGGCCTGACCAGCACGACTCAAATCACAGTAACGATTCAAGGTGCTAACGATGCTCCGAGTGCGTTGAATCTCACGTCCGCCGCGACGCCTTTCAACTATGTCACCAATGGTTCGTTCGAACGATTTACGAATGTCACCATCGGCGGCAACAATGCTGATGGTAACTATACGGCTCGGCCTGAGGGGTGGACGATTTCGCCAAACGAACCTATGCGGACTTTCTGGTCATGGTACGTTTCGCCAAGCGATGGAAATAATACAGTCAATCTCGGGACCACGTCGAACGCTAATGCTACCATCTCTCAGTCGATCAGCGGCTTAGCAAACGGAAGTACGTATACATTCTCGTTTGACCATAAATTTAATGGAGGTATCGGCACAGCCAATGACGGGGTCGTCGAAGTGCTTTGGAACGGTTCCGTCATCGCCACGGTCGACTCGTCTTCCCTAAGCAGTTGGGCAAGTAAGAGCTATTCGGTCACGGCGACATCAGGTTCCAACACAATCGGCTTCCGCGAGATCGGTGTTGGTGGTGGTGGCTGGTCAACTGCACTGGATAACATCAAATTGGTAGCGGGTACTCCTGAACTATCGGTCAATGAAAACGCAAGCAACGGCACGACGGTCGGTACACTGACCGGTGTTGACATTGATGCAACGCCTGGCTTGTCGTACTCGCTCAGCAACGACGCGGGCGGACGTTTTGCAATCAACAGTACGACCGGCGTGATTACTGTCGCCAATGGATCGCTACTCGATTATGAAACCGCCACCAGCTACGGCATCACCGCGGTCGTCACTGATAGCGGCGGATTGAGCACGTCGACATCGCTAACGATCAAGCTGAATAACATCGGCGAGATGTACATGAGTGGCAATGGCAACAGCGATACGATGACAGGTTCGGCCGAAGAAAACATCCTCATCGGCATGGGTGGCAACGATACGATCAATGCGGGTGCGGGCAACGACTGGATCGAAGCCGGCGCGGGCAACGACGCAGTCGACGGGGGAACAGGCACGGACTCGGTTCTGTTCACCGGCAACTGGTCTGATTACACGATTACGTTCAACAGCGGAACACAAACGTATACGCTGGTCGATCGACGCGTGAACTCGCTCGATGGAACCGATACAGTCACTGGGGTCGAGAATTTCGAATTTGCCAATGCGACTTACACGACATCGAACTTGCTGAATACAGCACCGGTGGCTGTGGTCGATACAGCGACTGCGGTGGAAGCAGGCGGAGTAGCCAACGCTACAGCAGGCACGAATCCAACTGGCAATGTGCTGACCAATGATACCGACGTCGACGCCGCCGATACCAAGACGGTGTCGGGAGTCGCAGCGGGGACGGTGGGCAGTGCATCAGGCTCCGTCGCATCCGCAGTCAACGGAAATTACGGCTCCATCAACATCGCGGCCAACGGTTCTTATACGTACACCGTCGATAATTCAAACGCCGCCGTTCAAGCTTTGCGAACGACATCGAATACGCTAAAGGATGTCTTTACGTACACAGTTGCTGACGCAAGCGGAGCGACTTCAACGACTCAGATTACCGTTACCATCCAAGGTGCCAATGACACGCCGACGGATGTGGTCGCTGCTAGGTATCTTTCGACGATGACGCCGACCGCAAACAGCGGGAATTTCTACGGTACCACATACTACAACGATAGTGACGTCGGCGGCGCAATGACCATCGATGGCGTTACCTACAGCCGAGGCGTGGGAACTCATCCGATGGGAAGCGTTGGATATGTTGACTATGCCGTTGGTGGGGCAACTTCCTTTAAGTCCACGATCGGTATCGCCGATTTTACGACCGGCAATTTCGGGTCCGTTATCTTTACCGTCTATTTGGATGGCGTCGCGAAATATACCAGCGCAACGCTGACAAGCCTCTCGGCCCCTATCGATATCAACGTCGATGTGACCGGTGGAACCACATTGCGATTACAGGTAGATCCAACAGGCGACTCGTACAACTCCGATCATTCAGTTTGGGCTAATGCTCGTCTCGAAGGAGGAACAATCGGTTTATCGATCGCCGAGAACTCGGCCAGCAGCACTGTTGTTGGCTCGGTCAATCGAACCGATGCAGACTGGGGAGACAACGCGACTTATACGCTGATCGACAATGCCGGTGGCCGGTTCGCGATCAACAGCTCGACGGGCCAGATTACGGTGGCGAGCGGAGCGGTACTCGACTACGAAACCTATGCGAGTCACAAAGTCGTCGTTCAGGCGACCGATGCGGGAAGCTTGTCGTTCAGCAAGACGTTGACGATCAATGTATCGAACGTCAACGAAGCACCGGTCGATGTAAGTACAGCGACGCAGTCGATCACGGTCAACAATCCGAGCTTTGAGTCGCAGACGCTTGGCGATGGAGCGTTAACTACAACACCCTCCAACTGGACCAAAACTGGAGATGGCGGGGCCTGGAATCCTACGACCAGTCATTACAGTTCCGGAAATGGAACAGATGGAAGCAATGTTGCTTATCTGAATGCAGGATCTCTTTCACAAACGTTAAGCACCAATTTTGATTCGTCGCTCAACTATCACTTGACTGTGGATGTTGGTCGACGGCTCGACCTAGGGGCGCAGTCCTATACCGTGCAGTTGTACGCAGGCGCGACGCTGATTGGAAGCTACGCTAACAGGACAGGTGAATTGGGTACTTGGGGAACGGTCATCGTCGATGTTGTAGGCTCGAGCTATTCCGCTGCAAATGGTGGAGCACTCCAGATTGTTTTGTCTTCGAACGGTGGACAAACCAACTTCGACAACGTTCGATTGACCAGTACATCTGCCACTGCATCGATCGCCGAGAACTCCAGCAACGGAGCGGTCGTCGGGACAGTCACGGGCCTGGATCGCGATGCGGGCACCACATTTGCGTATAGCTTGACCAACGACGCCGGTGGCCGCTTCGCGATCGGAACTTCATCGGGTCAGATCACCGTTGCCAACGGTAGCTTGCTCAACTTCGAAGCCAACACGAGCCACTCGGTGGTTGTACGAGCAACCGACCAAGGTGGAATGGCCTACGATCGCACGATGACGATCGGAGTGACCAACGTCAACGAAGGACCTGTCGCCGTGCTCGATACCGCCACCGCCGTCGAAGCAGGTGGAACGGCTAACGCGACAACTGGAACCAATCCGACCGGCAACGTTCTGACCAATGACACGGACGTTGACGCAGGTGATACGAAGACAGTTAGCGGTGTCTTCGCAGGGACATCGGCTAGCGCCTCAGGCTCAGTGGGAACTGGTGTTACCGGTACGTTTGGCTCGATCAACATCGCCGCCAACGGTGCTTACACTTATACAGTTGATAACAACAACGCTACTGTACAGGCGTTGCGAACTACGGCCAATACGCTTAGCGATGTCTTCACCTACACGATGAGCGACACGGCTGGCTTAACTAGCACCACGCAAATTACTGTCACGATCCAGGGTGCAAACGATGCACCCACGGATGTCACCGGTACATTAACTATCAGTGAAAACAGTGCTAACGCAAGCGTTGTTGGGACAGTCGCCACTACCGATATCGATTCCGGGGACACGTTCGCTTATTCGCTCACGAATAACGCCAGTGGTCGCTTCGCGATCAACAGTTCGACCGGGCAAGTGACCGTCGCGAGCAATGCGCTACTCGATCGTGAACTTGGCGATCAGACGATTGTCGTACGCACTACGGATGCGGGGGGACTCACGTTTGACAAGACGATGACGGTTTCAATAACAAACGTCAACGAAGCACCGTCGAACATTCTCCTGTCGCAGTACAGCGGCACTACCAATGTCAGCGATGACTTCAACGATGGCGTCATCGACTCGGGCAAGTGGACAACGAACACCTCGTCGGCTGCAGGTGGCGCGGCAGTCTCAGAAACTGGCGGCCAGATTGTCTTAACCCAACGTGGCTATCTCAACACGGCATCCGCAATCGATCCATCCGCATCGAACGGAGTACGAATCACTGGAAGCGCCACCTTCAATACGGCTACAGACTTTCTACGCATTGTGACTCGAGGCAACGGTACACCCAGCGGAACCTTTGGCGAAATCTCCCAGGGAGTTGCCTTCACAATCAGCGCTGCCTTCAACCAACTAAGTATTATTGGCTTTAATGCGTCGGTCTC
>JAIYDN010000104.1 GCA_027487485.1 Planctomycetaceae bacterium
CGGCTCCTGCCACCAGTGCGATTGTTGTGCAGCCCGGGGGATCAGCATCGATTCCTAGTCGAGTTCAGTTGGAATGGGCTGCCGTTGCTGGTATCCCTGCAATCCAGAACCGATGGCTTCAGATCATTGTGAAGGCGAATGCGAACACAGGTTTGACGACACCTCAGACTTTCTACATCGGGCATGCGATGGCGGACGTCGATCGTGCTACGCCGTACCGCGTAACCGCGAATGACCTTTCCCAGGTACGAGCAAGGGTATCCAACACCATCTTTGTGTCGATCAATGACGATCGTGACGTGAACAAGGATGGTCGGATAACCGCTCTCGACTTGTCGTTCGTGCGGCCCAGGGTCTCCAACACCGCGATCTTGCTCAACAACATCACGATTCCAGCTGCTGGGTCGAACGAAGAAGGAGCGTCCGGATCCGGCGGTGGCGGTGCTGGCGGTGGCGAACTGCCCCCAGGGTCTACACCTTTTATTGGGGAACCACCAGTACAACCAACGTTTCCAAAAGTGGATGGAAGCCAAACAGCATTGAATGACAGGCTGAGCACAGGCGTTGGGGCAGGATTATTGATCCTGCCTAATAATTCAGAAGAGTCCCGTTCGCCTTATGTAGGATCGTCAGCTGCGCAAGCCGATGCAGAAAAGTCAACGATCGATAAATCTAAAGAATTCGTGGATGATCTGTTTGCTGGACTGGCAAAGGAAGAATTCGGAACGTTCTTGAGATAGTCAGCAAATCGTCAATTAATCCCTTCATTCGTAGCTGGACACGGCAATTTCATAGCAATTATGCTCAATGAAAAGACTGTACTTTCGTCGAGCACGACAATCGCATTTTGGCTGAGAAAAACGAATTGGCTTCACCGAGTTCAAAAAAGGTTCTATGCCATTTTTGTTGGCTTGAAACATTGGCGATTGGTTCCAGCCTTTCACTGATGGACAGGATTCGAGTTCGGTAGTTTTCAGAGTTTCGAGAGCCTCACGTATCGATTCCATAAATGTTTGCCACATATCCATCGCAACGGCCTCAATACCTCGGCGAATGGTTTCGTTCGGTGTTTTCCATGGATTACCAACAGAATCCCTGGTTCGAACTGGCTCAACTTTGAATACCTGACCGCGGCACGGGAATCAGCGAGACACCGCACTCTTCGCATTTGGAGAGTGGAATACACTTATGAATTGTCGTCGTGAATTACATCTTGTCCAAATGTCTCTAAGAACGTTGCAGCGTTAAATCGGCCAGCTTACAATTGGATTTGCATTTAGGACACTTAAGCCCAGATCCGCAAAGACTGAATTGGATATCAAGTGGTTTTTGCTTCGACAAAAACTCAACGCTGGTTACCTTCCAATCCGCGAAGAACCTGGAAAAAATGGCCAGATCAGGAAAAATTCATACTCCATACACGCAAGTGCGTTCGTTAGCGTTTGAGTATCTTGAGCGTCGTTGCTTATTGGCCGCATTGGGCGGTTCATTCGCAAGCGATTCAGAGGAATATTTCTATTGGGCGGGTGATCAAAAGGTTCCCCTGTCTAGGCAACTGCCTGCGACCCAGGTTTTTCAAGAAGGCAGTTTGCAAGTGGGGATCGACGTTAATGATCCAACCCTAATTCCATTTCGCTTTACTGAAAGCGGAGGGCGAGTTTGGCTGAACAATGAGGTTATTGTTCGATTGCGAGATGACGTAACGATTGGAGAAGTGCTATCCGAGCAGACCAATGTTTTACGATCCGAGAGACTGGGAGGGACTACGGACCAGTACATATTCACCTTGGGTGGCGGAAGCCTAGCCGCTTTGCAAACGGCCAATCGAATGCATGGATCGTTACTAATCGAATGGGCGAGCCCGAACTTCTTGGTCGAAGGATGGAGTGCAAGTAACGATCCCTTCTTCTCTAGCCAATGGCATCTCGACAATGTTGGTCAAACGGGTGGAACATTCGATGCCGACATTGATGCAACCGAAGCATGGGCTATTACGACAGGAGGTCCGGATATTGTCATTGCCATTTTTGACTCCGGTGTTCAATTGAATCATCCCGATCTGGCTTCGAATATTTGGATAAATCCCGGAGAAACTCCAAACAATGGAATTGATGACGACGGAAATGGATGGATTGACGATGTACGCGGCATCGACGTTTCCGCTCAAGCGACCGGTTTTAATGGATCCGTTCACTACGACAACGACCCAAGCCCTAGCCCAGGATTTTTCGATGGGCATGGTACAGCCGTTGCTGGAGCGGCAGCTGCCCGAGGGGATAACGCGACCGGTGTTGCCGGCGTAGCTTATAATGCGAAGATAATGCCAATCAAGCCTTGGTCGGAAAACTCCAATGGAAGCTTTAACTTTTTTATCGACGACTTAGCTGCAGCGATCTATTACACAGCCGGGCGAACTTTTGATGGGCAAGGCATTTGGCGAGGCGCAGACGTCTCAAACCATAGCTATACTCTTAACAGCTCCTTTACTGCCTTGAACGAGGCTTGGAGTTGGTCGAACCAAAATGCTAGAAATGGCCGCGGGATGCCTAGTTTTGTTGCGACTGGAAATGCGAATAGCTCGGTAGCGTATCCAGCAAATCTCGAAACGACCATCGCGGTTGGGGCATCCAACTTCACGGATCAACGAGCGAGCTATTCAAACTTCGGCCCGGAGCTCGATTTTGTTGCTCCGGGGGGAACGTCGGGTTCGTTTGAATCCAGATACATAACCACGGACAGAACGGGAGACGATGGCTATGTTGCAGGTGACGTGGTCGGAGTAACAGGCACATCGTTTGCCTCGCCGACAGCCGCTGGGATTGCAGCATTGATGCTGTCGGTGAACGCGGATTTAACTTCCCAACAGATTCGCACGATCTTGCGCAATACAGCCGACAAAGTTGGAGGAGTCTCGTACTCAAGCGATGGCTTTAATGATCAATTTGGGTATGGCAGATTGAACGCTCATGCAGCTGTGGTGGCGTCGGCCAATTCGACACC
Source organism: Planctomycetaceae bacterium (assembly GCA_027487485.1). Lineage (GTDB taxonomy): Bacteria > Planctomycetota > Planctomycetia > Pirellulales > Pirellulaceae > JBKCUI01. The sequence goes on from JAIYDN010000104.1 coordinate 3,001, forward strand.
CCCAAGTGTTTTGTCTTTTACAAGAAAATCGCCCGCTACTTCTCCAACCAACGAAGATACACTTGTATTCTTAGCGACCTTCAGTGAACCTGTTTTTGGTGTTGACGCCTCCGACTTTACAGTTGTGGGAACAACCGCAAGCTGGGATGTCTCAAGGGTTACTGCATCGACCTTTGACATAACGATTACTGGTGGTGATCTACCAAGCCTTAATGGGATAGTCAAGGTAAACATGCAACAACCAACTATCACGGATGTTGCAGGCAATCCGTTGCCAAATGTCGAGCCAGCGATTGATGAAGAGTACTTGGTCGACAACACGTTGGCTTCACCTACTGTAACGATAACTTCTGGCAACTCCGTTTACAGTCAATCTCCGTATGCAGCTTCTGCTTCCATCACAAATAACAATTTTCCAACGCCGACAATTACATATATTTACTACAGCGATGCGGCAGGAACCACCGTTATTCCAGCGCCGACGGTCGTCGGCAGGTACTATGTTCGGGCTTTTTCGGCCGCCAATTCGACCAATCTCGCCGCTCAGTCTTTCATATCAGCTTTCGAAATCACTCCTGCTGTGCTGGTCGCAATCATTAGCGCCAACGACAAGCCATTTGATAACACAATTAAAGCAACCATTGCGACTCGATCGTTAAATGGAATTCTGGGTACTGACGTGGTGACCATCGCCGGTGGTTCAGCAACGTTCGCCGATATCGGTGTGGGTAATGGCAAGACCGTTACCGCAACCGGCTTGACCATCGACGGTGCAGATGCTGGAAACTACACTTTCAATTCTTCTGCTACCACGTTAGCCAATATCACCGCTAC
>JAIYDN010000089.1 GCA_027487485.1 Planctomycetaceae bacterium
GGCTGCCGTTGCTGGTATCCCTGCAATCCAGAATCGATGGCTGCAGATCATTGTGAAGGCGAATGCGAACACAGGTTTGACGACACCTCAGACTTTCTATATCGGGCATGCGATGGCGGATGTGGATCGAGCTACGCCGTACCGAGTAACCGCGAATGACCTTTCCCAGGTACGGGCAAGGGTATCCAACACCATCTTTGTGTCGGTCAATGAAGATCGTGACGTGAACAAGGATGGTCGGATAACGGCTCTCGACTTGTCGTTCGTGCGGGCCAGGGTGTCTAACACCGCGATCTTGCTCAACAACATCACGATTCCAGCTGCAGGTTCGCCCACTGAAGGTTCAGCTGGGGCTGGTGGGGGTAATGGTGGCGGCGGCAACGGTAGTGGCAGCAGTGGAGCGGGTGGAAATGGAAATGGAAATGGAAATGGAGATTGGACTGGTGGCGGGAACGATGAATCTCCGCTGGATGGATTAGCGATGATGGGAGCGCCAGCAGTGGCAGGATCAGGTTTCAGTTCGTTGGTTTCAGAGAAGTCGGTCGCGTCATTGCGATCTGTAGAATTGGTGGGTACGGTTGCGGATTTAGGACGTCCTTATTCAGAGTTCGTGTTCTTATCGCCTCCGACGAAGGGTTATGGTTCTGTGGAGGATTTCGTGGAGTTGTTGAGCTCAACTAATTTGAATGTCGATCTGAAACGGGAGTCCGATAATGTCGGACGATTGGACGAGCAGTTGAAGGATGACTTTTTTGCTGCCTTTGGTCAAAGTGGCTCCTGACTAAGGGGTAAACAGAGTGGACGTTAGGTTCCCTGTTGGAACAACACCTGGACTGCTTGTAGAACGTTGAGTTTTTTTCCGAAGTTGGCCCCTTTTTGAGAGTGGAAGTATCCAACTATTGGCGCCGCGTTGCTTTGTGAGCCGGTTTTTGTATACACTTTGTGCTGCAATAACGCCTTCCAGATAGCGATAAATAGGGAGTGAATTGTGCGGCGATCCTCTACGCATCGAAACAGATCGACTTCCGGCTCTTCGCGTACAAAGTTGTATCATAGGCGCAAGCGACTTCTCGCGATCGAACCTCTGGAGACCCGACGTTTGCTTGCTGGTGCAGGAGCACCCTTTGTTCTCGCGATAACTAGGCTAGATTCAAGTCCTAGCAATCGAGCTCAGATCCGATACCAAGTTGTTTTTGACGAGGCGGTAACTGGCGTCAATGCTACAGACTTCGCGATCACCAGAACAGGCGGCATTAGTGGATACTCGATCGCTTCCATAACCGGGAGTGGCACGACCTATGTAGCCAACGTTAATACAGGAACTTCGAACGGAACGTTACGGCTTGATTTAATTGACAATGATTCGATTCGAGATTTATCAGGAACTCGACTTGGAGGAACTGGTTCGAACAACGGAAATTTCACAACTGGCCAAGTGTACACAATCGATAAAACGGCTCCAACGGCTACGCTAACCAAGATCGATGCTTCCCCCTCTGCTGCGACATCGCTTCGTTTTGCGGCTACCTTTAGCGAATCCGTTACTGGCGTTGATGCCGCTGATTTCGGTTTGGTGCTGTCGGGTGTGTCGGGAGCTTCCATAAGTAACATTGCTGGTAGTGGTTCCAATTACACGGTAACCATCAACAGCGGTTCGAATGACGGCTCGATCCAGTTGCAATTGAATGACAATGACTCGATCGTGGACCTTGCTAGCAACACGCTTGGTGGCACAGGGACAGGAAATGGCAATGCACTTAGCGATTCGTATTCCATCGATAAGACGAAACCAACGGTTGCATCGGTGACTCGGTTGGATTCTAACCCAACCAATGCCTCGTCCGTGCGCTTTCAAGTCGACTTCAGCGAAGCGGTTTCTGGCGTTGAAACACTTGATTTCCTAGCAATCCCTTCGGGCTCATTGAGCGGAGTAGTCGTTTCGAGCGTAACGGGAAGTGGTTCTGGATATGTTGTGACCGTAGATACGGGTTTCGGGGATGGCGATCTTGGACTTGGTCTTTCCCCTGCCGTGACCATTGTGGATAGTGCTACGAATGCGATGCTATCCGTTGCTTCATTCGGAGTCGTCTATCGAGTTGATAGAACATCTCCTAACTTGGTTCAAATCAGCAGGTTGGATAGCAGTCCCACGAACGCATTTTCAACTCGTTATGCTGTCAGTTTTGATGAGCCGGTTACAGGGCTCGATGCGGCAGATTTCTTTGTTCCCTCAACAGGAACGTTAGCAGGGGTGTCCATAACCAGTTTGACCGGTTCGGGCGCGTCGTATGTGGTGACCATTGGCAATGGTTCTGGGGATGGCGATTTGCGACTGGAGCTAGCTTCGAGCCGTAGCGTATGGGATTTAGCTGGCAACTTAATAGCGATGCCCACCTTCAGTGTTGTGCCCTATACCATTGATCACACGCTTCCGCAGGTTGCCTCGGTTGGATTTTATGGCGACTCTCCCACGTCAGCCAATTTAGTGAGCTTCCAAGTGAATTTTAGCGAACCGGTTCAGTCGATCACCACGGCTGACTTTTCGCTTGTGACGGCCGGAATCGTCGGAGCAAGTATTAACGCCGTTACGGCGCTTTCAAGCAGTTCGTTCCAGGTCGATGTGCAAACGGGTACGGGTGATGGAAGCATTTCAATCGATGTGTTATCGGAGAATCAGATTATTGACTTGGCGGGGAACCAGATGGCTGCTCCGGCTCGCAACAATGCCTCTTTCCTGATTGACAAAACGCGTCCAAGTGTAATTCTTTCGCTACTAGATTCATCGCTTACGCAAATGGAGAATCTCAGATTCGGTGTTGCGTTTAGTGAAGCCGTTACTGGCGTTGACCTCACGGATTTCGAAGTTTTAACAAATCCGACATTAGCAACAACGTTTCAATTGACTCGATTGAGCGGTTCGAACTTTGAGATCATCGTCAACGTAGGAGTTTGGAACGGTACCGCTCAGATTCGGCTTAATGATGACGATTCCATCGTCGATGCTGTTGGGCTCTCACTTGGTGGAATCGGCATTGGAAATGGCACCGTTACTAGCGATGCCTACACGGTTGATCAACGTCCGACGCTTGATGCGATCAGCCTTGCCTCACCTATTTATACAAATGCGACTGCGGTCGTTTTTAACTTACGGTTTTCGGAACCTGTGACGGATGTTGGCCCCGAGGATCTTCAAGTCAATGCAGTCGGGATTTCGTCGGCTGCGATTTCGAGCATTACGGGAAGTGGCGACACTAGACAAGTCACAGTCAATACCGGTACTGGCAACGGAACACTAAGTTTAGGCAGTGTTGGAGACTCGATTTTCGACTTGATTGGACAGCGAATGCTGCCAACGACTCTCGTTAGTAGTGAGTATGTTGTCGACAAAATCGCGCCGGTGATTCTTTCCTTTTCACAACTCGATACTACCATCACGAACGCTGCAACGGTGCGTTACCAAGTGCTATTCAGCGAGAGTGTTTATGGAGTGAATGCGAGCGATTTTCAGCTTGTCTCAAGCGGTACGCTAACCGGCACTTCAATCCAAAGCGTAACTGGTTCGGACAATAGCTATGTTGTAACGCTAACGACAGGAACAGGTGAGGGCTCGCTATGGATAGAGTGGTCAGTATCGGCTATCGCAATCGACCAAGTCAATAATGCGGTTCTTCCGCCAGCTGTTACAGCGGTGCCGTACGTGCTAGACCGGACTGCACCAAAGCTGACATCCATCACGCCGTTAGACTCCATTTACAACAACACAGCTACCGTTCGGTATCGTGCCGTTTTTAATGAGCCCGTCTTTGATGTCGGGATCGATGACTTCCTGCTGTACATGGGAAGTGGTTTGAGCGCAGCATCCATTTCTAGCGTCAGCGGATCCGGAACCACATATGATTTTTCGATCGAAACCGGAGTGGGAGACGGTCAGCTGCAACTGGTAGTCGCACCAACTGTATCGATTTTGGACATCGTAGGACTACCTTTCACACTGCCAACCTTGGATGCGCCGAGCTACTACATGGATCGAACTGCTCCAGCGGTCTTGGCGGTGCTGCAGTCCGACACAGCCATTACGAATTCAAACCAAGTTAAGTATCGAGTTCAATTCAGTGAACCTGTTTTCAATTTCGACGCGTCTGACATTGGCATCGTCAGTACCGGGATCGTGGGAGCGCGCGTCGCGTCCCTCACTCCCATCACGGGAACGGATTGGTTTGTGAATCTCGAAACGGGTACGGGTAGTGGAACCCTGAACGTTGCCGTGCTTTTCGATAACTTGATCTCCGATCGTGCTGGGAACGCAATGGCATTGGGCGCCACTGGAAACAACGATTACACGATTGACAAAACTTTCCCGACTGCCTTGATTAATCTCCCGAACATAACGCCAACCGACGCGTCGACGGTGCGATTTAATCTTCAGTTTAGCGAATCCGTTGTCGGTTTGGGCCTTGCCGATTTCGAACTAGTCGTAACTGGAACGGTTGTCGGTATGAGTTCCGCCTTGACTGGAAGTGGTTCCAGTTACTCGCTGGATGTCAATCGAACGGGCGGGGATGGGACGATTGCTATTCGGCTTTTAGATGACGGGACTGTGTTCGACTTGGTGGGCAATCCACTTGGGGGACCGTCATTAGGGGACGGCATCATCACGAGTGATTCGTACAGCGTTTTCGATTTCCCTGTCGTTCGCTCCATTGCACCTGTAAGCACTTCTCCAACGCATCCCTCATTTGTAACGAATGCATCCATCGTTAGTTTCACCGTGCGTTTTTCGGAAGAGGTACTCGGTGGAACGGTTGCGGACTTCGAAACGGATCCCATCGGGCTCAGCTCCACCTCCATTGTCTCTGTTTCAGGGACCGGAGCCACACGTCAAGTTTTCGTCAATACGGGGGTCGGGAATGGTACCCTTGGGTTAAAGGTAATCCAAAGCTCAATAACCGACTTGTTTGGACATCCATTGAAGCTTCCTGCTCCGCCGGCAACCAATCGCTTTACCATTGATCGTAATAGTCCAGTGGTTACAGTTTTCGCAAGTTCTGAGTTTGATGAGAAAGGAGTTGTCGCTTCTGGCACAACTCGAATTGGCGTTGAGTTTAGTGAACCGATCCTAGGTGCAGGGGATTTCGCCAACTATGAACTGCGACGGGCTGGGACAGATCGACTGTTGCTTTCGAGCGACTCGGTTGTCAATCCAGTCTCAGTTCAAGTCAGTGGTTCAACGGCAACTCTATTGTTGTCGCAGCCCCTTGTCAGCGATTCGTACCGCCTTGTTATCAAAGAGACAATCACCGACCTAGCGGGCAATCCGCTTGATGGAAATGGCGATTTGATTCCTGGCGGCCACTGGGTTCGGGATTTCGTGGTGGATGATCTGATCAATCCGAATCTACAGTTTCATGGTAACGGCATTAACCGCGAGACGATGAGTTCGTTCAGTGGATACTATAGCTTTGCGTACGCAGTTGCAGTTCAGCCGGATGGCAAGTACGTCGTGGCCGGATATCACTTTTCTGGTTGCTTGGGACTTTCCGATGACTTCGGTTTGGCGAGGTTCCATGCGGATGGCACGTTGGACAAATCATTTGATGCCGATGGACGAGTCGCACCTATTTTCGGAACTAGCTATGACTATGGATTGGATATAGCGATTCAAGGGGATGGAAAGATATTGATTGTCGGTCAGACACAGAATGGATCCAATGTCGACTTTGGTGTGGCCCGTCTCAATCCGGATGGAACTTTGGACTCATCCTTTGATAACGATGGCCTGGTTGTTCACTCGCTTGAATCGGGAAGCGACACAGGTTGGAGCATTGCACTGCAAGTTGATGGACGAATTCTTGTTGCCGGACGTGCAACACCTGCTACAAGTAGTCAAGGTTTTGGGATGGCGCGATTGCTAACCGATGGAGCTTTGGATACGTCTTTCGATGCCGATGGAAAAGTTTTTACAACTTTTGCGGGAACATCGTCAAGTAGCGCAAGAAGAGTCTTGCCATTGCCCGATGGCAAAATTCTTGTTGCAGGCAGCGCTGTCAGCAGCACCGACAACGACTTTGCGATCGCCCGATACAATTGGGATGGTACGTTAGACTACACCTTCGATTTCGATGGAAGGCTGACCATACCGATGGGGACCAGCAATGATTACTTGGAGTCGATTGCAGTTCGACCTGACGGTCGGGTTTTATTGAGCGGGAGCGTTTGGAACGGCGTTAACTACGATATGGGAGTCGTTTCGCTCAATAAGAACGGGTCGCTTGACAGTTCCTTTGGCTCAGGAGGAAAAAGGACTTTTTCATTGAGCGGTGGAAATGACATTCCTTCAGCGTCCAATCTGTTGCCGACAGGTGAGTTAGTATTGACTGGCTCTGCACGCGGGACAACCAATATTGACTTTGCAGCCGTGAGACTTCTTCCTAATGGTGATTTCGATAGCCAGTTTGGGAACAACGGCGTCTCGATTTTTCCTGTAGGGATCGACACTGACCAATCTCTTGGGGCGACCGTGCAAAACGACGGACGCATCGTGATGGTAGGTTTCTCTTCGTTGGCGGGAACAAGATCGTTTACGGTAGCACGACTCAATGCCAATGGCACGCTGGATACATCTTTCTCTAGCGACGGACTAACAGCAGTGAGCGTCTCAGGAGCGAATGATTTTATTCGATCGATGACGCTGCAAGCGGACGGCAACGCGATTGCAGTTGGTGGAATCACCAATGCAACAAGTACTTTGATGTCCATATCGCGATACACGACTGCAGGAAGCCTCGACCCAAGTTTCGGTGGGACTGGCAATGTTTCCTTGACCTACTTAAATGCTCCCAACACGGTCAATAGTCAAGCCGAAGGGGTTGCGGTCCAGCCTGATGGAAAGATCGTTGTGGTGGGCAGTACTGTCAATACGGCGGGGAATACCGATCATGCTGTTGTGCGATTTCTACCCGATGGATCTCTTGATCCTAGTTTCGATGGTGACGGAAAGGTTCAGACTCCTGTTAGCACAGGCGGGAGTTTAGCCGACAATGCAAAAGCAGTCAGTATTCTTCCAAGCGGCAAGATTCTGGTCCTGGGATCGGTGGTCATGGCGAATGGTTTTACTCTTGCGCTTACGCGATACAACTCCGATGGATCGTTAGATACTTCGTTAGGTGGTACTGGAACACTTTTGACCCAAATGGCAGATACCGCTGTAGACATGGTCGTTCGGCCTAATGGAAGCATCGTGATTGCTGGGACTCGTACCATCATGATGCTCACCAGCTCAGGTTCGCTAGACCTCAGCTTTAATCGTACAGGCTTCGTGAGTTTACCGAGCGCCATTTCATCCATGTCGGTCCAAGCGGATGGCAAGATTTTGGTTTCTGGATTTCAAAGTGGCGTGTTCGTACGTCGATACCTTGTGAACGGATTGCTTGACACGTCTTTTGATGGTGATGGCATCGCGACGGTTGTTGTACCAAATCAAGCCAGTCGAACGGCTATTGCGATTGCACCAGACGGCAAAATTCTGGTCTCTGGGCAGAGATTGTACTCAGGTCCCAACTTTGAGTACGCAGGTTTTTTTGGGATTCGGCTGAATGGCAACGGGTCTATTGACACGACGTTTGGAGAACTTGGGCTTTGGCTTCCAACCTCTATTTCAGGAAACGGTGGTGCGAATAAAGTTGTCATCGCGCCCGATGGGAGTCTTCTGATAGCAGGGACAGTCACAAGTTCCACCGATGAAGATTTCGGCGTTATCTCACTCAGTTCGGTGGGTACTTCGGCTGTATTGCAGCTGCCAACACTCGGTCAAGTCTCGATCGACATGAGCCCAAATGGCTATGGACAGCTAATCCAAGGTCCATCCAATGCATTCGACGGATGGAATCGATTGGAGGTAAATGGAACACCACTGTCTACGAAAGTAGGTGGAGGTGGAAACTTAACGAACGACGGACAGACATGGACGAGTGACCCGATGAAGTTTTCTAACGGAATCAAAGCATCTAGGCAAATCTACTCGCCCAAGTCGGGTGATGTCAATTTTGTTCGATTTCTGGATTTCTATCGAAACGAAACCTTGAACTCGCTCACATCCGACTTGCGATATGTCGGCAATCTCGGCTCGGATGCGTCGACAACCGTGTTCGCCACGAGCGACGGAGATTCCATTATCGAGTCGACCGATTGGTGGTATGGAACGGACGATGCAGACGGATCTGGAACGCCCGCCACGATTCACCTTATGCACGGAAAATACGGATTGCAACCGAGCGTGAGCTTATGGGAAGACAATCTTGAATGGAGTTATGGTTTGACGCTGGAGCCAGGTCAAACCAAACAAGTTCTCTCGTACACGGTTTTTGGTGCCACACGCCAATCAGCACTCGATGCCGTTTCTTCTCTAGTTTCTAACGCGGGGCTCACGACTGCTTCGCTTGCGAATATGAGTTCTGCCGATGCATTGAGCATTGCGAACTTTCGTTTCGAAGAGGCTCCTACGGGCGTTTCGATATCGAGCTCCCAGATTGCTGAGCTTTCACCGGTTGGCACTTTGGTGGGCTTGTTACGGTCCACCGATGGAAACCTCGCAGATGGTGATTCATTTTCCTACACGTTGGTTAGCGGGGCAGGAGATACAAGCAATGCCTCTTTTTCGATTATTGGAAATGAACTGCGAACTGAAACGGTGCTGGACTATGAGTCGCTTGCTAGCCATACAGTTCGAATAAGAACGACCGATTCGACTGGCAATAGTTTCGAACAGATCATTCGGTTGAACGTAGTTGACGTCCCGAATGAAGCTCCTCCCAAAGTAGTTACAACAAGCTTTTCCGAGCGAGGGACGATGGGGAACGACAGCAATCGAATTTCCATTTCGTTTGATAGACCATTGATCGGCTCCGGTACAGCAGCAAATTTTGCACTCAGACGGGCAGGCAACGACGGACTATTGCTACAGTCCGACGATGTCATTTCGCCCATATCTGTCAATGTCGTAGGCTCAACAGTCGTCCTTTCGTATGCGGAACTTCCTGAGGACACCTACCGAATGACGATCAGCCCCTCGATTGCTGATTCGCTTGGACTTGCTCTTGATGGCGATGAGGATGGATTGGCGGGTGGGAATTGGCAACGCGATTTTGTCGTGACTCGCAATCGAATGCAGTTGATTTCCGAACCTGGGTTACCATTCGCAAAAGGGGAGGCTGGGCTTTCCTCGGCTCGCACATCGAGTTCGGATGGACGCTACGTTGTATTCTCCTCTTCGCGTTCGGATTTAGTTCCTGGCGATACGAACGGAGTCAAAGATGTTTTCCGATTCGATCGTCAAACAGGCGTGGTGGTTCGCGTTTCTACGACAACCACTGGGACGCCAAATGAAAGGGACGCGATCAATCCATCAATCAATTCGGATGGACGTTACGTCACGTTCCAAAGCGATTCATGGGAACTGGTTCGCGCTCCCAACGATCTGTCTACGCCTGTGTATTTGCAAAGAATCTTTGTCAAAGACTTGCAAACAGGCACGCTAACTCTGGTGTCTACATCGAGCGCCGGCGTCCGGGCGAACGGCCATTCGTTAGATCCTTCGATCAGTGGGAATGGAGTGCTGATTACGTTTTCAAGTATCTCCAACAACTTGGTTGTAAATATTACGCCAGGGGTGTCGCATGTTTTTGTCAAGAATTGGCAGACTGGTGCCATCACCCTTGGTTCGATCACCAATTTGAATTCGGAACCCACCGGAAATTCTACGAAGCCCGTTATTAGCGAAAATGGAATCTATATCGCCTATCAATCGGTTGCACCCAATATTCTTGGAGGAGACGAAGGAAATCTCAACAGCGATATCTATGTTCGTAGTATTCGAACAGGCATCTCTCAACGTGTGTCGATTTCCTCGCTTAGTGGGAATCCAAACGGAGAATCCTTCAGGCCATCCATCAGCAATGATGGACGATGGATTGCGTTTCACAGCACTTCAAGCAACTTAGTTGCTGGGGATACCAACGGGAAGGCAGATGTCTTCGTGCGAAGTATGGAAACGGGAGCGGTAACACGACTCTCGGTAGGCGATGTAGGTTTGCAGGCCGATGGAAATTCGCTCAATGTGTCATTGAGTCTTGATGGATCGGTGGTTGCCTTTGAAAGTGACGCAACCAATCTCAGCAGTAATGACGATAACAACAAGCGAGATGTATTTGTTCGTCGCACCGTCGCGAATAGCAACATCAAACGCATATCAGCTTTCGATAGCGGGAGCAATTTCGAAGGTGACTCGCTGAACCCTTCGATAACCGGAGATGGACGCTATGTGCTTTTCACCTCCAGCAATCTCCAGCTTGCTCAGCTTTCAGATGTCTATATTGCGGACTCACAAAGCAGTCAAATTGATATGCTGTTGGATGCATCCGTCGCTACTCCGAGCACTTGGACGGGTAGCTCAAGTGTCCCGCAAGTGACAGGCGGTTTTCTCGTACACACGACGACAGGGCTTGATGGTGTCTCGAGGGTCTATCGGAAGGACATCGTGACGGGTTTGCAAAGCCTAGTCGTCGAGAATGCTCGCAGCGCATCGATAAGCTCAGATGGCAACACGGTGGTTTTTGTGAGCACCGAATCGAACTTGGTCAGCGATGATCTGAACCAAAGCAGCGATGTGTTTGCAAAGAACATCGCTACCGGTGTCGTCACTCGAGTCTCGATCGCGGATTCGGGGGCCGAAGCAATGGGCGCATCGGATAATCCAACTCTGACGCCGGACGGGCGATTTGTTTCCTTTTGGACCTCTGCGAGCAATCTGTTGCCTTCCGGAGAGACGAACGGCGTTGTAGTCAAGGATTTGGCTTCCGGGGCTCATTCCGTAGTCTTGGTCGGCGATGACGCTATCCAAGGGATTTCTCAGTGGAGACTTAGCGGCAACGGAAGATTCATGGTTTTTGTTCGAGCCATGCCGTCGACGACTTCGATTCCAATCAAGCAAGTATTCGTGAAGGATCTTGAGACCGGCACGGAAACCGTCGAGTCAGTCAATATGACTGGCGGTCAACCAAGTGCTGATTCCTTAGCACCGTCGATCAATAGCGATGGACGGTATGTCGTCTTTTCTAGCCGTGCGGCTGATATAGCTTTGAATTCCAATGGCTTTATGCATGTATACTTGCGTGATCGAATCCAGCAAACCACGACGGTTGTATCGCAATCAACGAGCGGAGATTTAGCCCTACAAGATTCGGACAATCAAAGTATCAGCGGCGATGGACGTTTGATTGCTTTTGTCTCATCAGCTTCCAATTTGGTAAATGGCGATGGTAACGGAGCGAGTGATATTTTCGTCAGGGACGTTATAGCAGGAACCACTTCTGCTGTTTCACGAGGCAGCGGCGACGCGCTCGGCGATGGAGCTTCGCGTGCCCCTATTATAAGCGAAGATGGGCAAAGCGTCGTCTTTCTGAGCGATGCGTCTAACTTAATTGCTGGGGATCACAATCAAGCTCCTGATGCTTTTGTGGTTCGCTTGCAAGATATTGCCAGCGTTCTATTCACAGGAGGCAACGGGCAGACCATCGCGATCGACGGAAACGGTCGTAGCTCAGGCCAACTGATTCGAGGTACGCCAGTTCATCCTGGCGCACCTTCGGCGCTCGATGCAGCGAATCGATTACAAATCGATGGTGTGGAGTTTAGTACGTTCGGCGGAGGCATGATTGTCGACAACGGCGATGGTTATGTGACTTCTGTAGGAGCATTTTCTGGATTGGATGTCACTCGCAGAGTGAACATCCTCGATACGTTAGGGCATTCATTTGTCCGTTCGGTGGAGAGTTTCTTTAACCCGACGTCCAGTACAGTTACCGCTACGATTCGTATGATCGCCAATGCTAGTTCCGACGATGAAACTTCTGTATTCAATACATCGGACGGCGACACCATGATTGAAACAACGGATTGGTGGATGGGTACTGACGATATGGACGGAAATGGGGCTTCTGCGGTTGTCCATTTAGTACATGGGCCTGAGGGACTGAATCCGACATCGATTACCCTGGTTGAAGACAACTTGCACTGGAGTTACCAGATTTCGATCGCGCCTGGTGAAACAAAGCGGCTGGCTAGCTTCTCGTTCACGGGTCTGACGCGTGTCGCCGCTATGACGGATGTTGAGTCAATTATGGCTCGGTCTGGGTTTATCGGAAACGCAACGTTGCACATGACGCAAGCAGAATTGGATTCAATCGCGAACTTTCAGTTCAACGATGCCGCCACGGTTGAACTGACCGACGCAATGGGTTCGATTGCAGAGAACACAGAAATGTCGGTTCGTATCAAAGTTGCGGACATTTTGATTGTGGATGATGGATACGGAACGAACGTGGTAAGTTTAGCAGGGCCAGACGCGACAGCATTTGAAATTGACGGTTCTTCTCTCTATTTGAGATCTGGAATCGTACTTAACTTCGAGGCCAAGAACTCCTTCTCTGTAACTGTGCATGTGGACGATACTAGCATTGCAGGCGATCCTGACAATGTGGTTCAGCATGTTTTGAATGTGGCAGATATTAATGAGCTCGTAACTTTAACGAGTCAGGACGTTTCACTTACTGGCGAAGTGCAGACTCTGTTAAGTAATAGTGGTACTTGGAACGATCCCGAATCTGGGGACGTGGAACTAACCGCAACGTTGGGGGAAGTAGTCAAGAGCGCTAACGGAACTTGGAATTGGTCCTACTCGCCGAACGAAGTGGTTGCCAACCAAGTCGTGACCATCACGGCGAATGATGGCGTCAACGTCAGCAGCGTTACCTTTACGATCAATGCAGTGGCAGTGACGCCGACTCTCACGATCACTTCAGGCGATCGAACTTATGATCGGACGGCCTATGCGGCGGTTGCTATGCTTTCGGGCAGTGCTACTCCAACCCCTGCGATCACGTTTGCATACTTTAGCGATTCCGACGGGACGTTACCGATCGCCGCTCCGGTTAATGCGGGTAAGTACTACGTCCGAGCGTCTGTGGCTGCCAACTTAAACAACAACGCGGCCCAGTCGGCATTGACAGCCTTTACGATCCAACGTGTGGCTTTGGTCGCGACCGTTACCGTCAACGACAAGCCGTTTGATAATACAACAGCGGCGACCATTACGGCTCGATCGTTGAGCGGGGTGATTGGTCCGGACGCGGTTACGCTGTCCGGTGGTGTTGCAACGTTCGCGGATATAGGCGTGGGGAACAATAAGACGGTCGCGGTGTCAGGGCTTGTTTTGAGTGGTGCGGATGTTGGCAATTACACTGTGAATACTACAGCAACCACCTTCGCGAGCATTACCGCAACGGTTTTCAACCGGCAGGTGTTTTATAACAACTCGGGCTTTGAGATTGGAATTGGAGGTTCGGTAAACGCTGCGTTAGACTCCGCCAGAGTCCTGCTTCAGTCTTCGGGGATAGCTCAAACGACCACTCCTGCCAACGTATCCAACTATAGCCAAGGCCTCAACGGAGTCGTACTGGATATTGCTGGTTTGGCGGCTTCGACGTTAACGGCAGATGACTTTATCCTGCGAGTTGCACCACCTAATGCTTCTGGAGTGGTGAATCCAAGTTCGTGGCCGTCGGCTCCTGCCACCAGTGCTATCGTTGTGCAACCTGGGGGATCAGCATCGATTCCTAGTCGAGTTCAGTTGGAATGGGCGGACGTTGCTGGTGCCCCTGCAATCCAGAATCGATGGCTGCAGATCATTGTGAAGGCGAATGCGAACACAGGTTTGACGACACCTCAGACTTTCTACATCGGGCATGCGATGGCGGATGTCGATCGAGCTACGCCATACCGAGTAACCGCGAGTGATCTTTCGCAGGTACGGGCAAGGGTATCCAACACCACCTTTGTATCGATCAATGAAGATCGTGACGTGAACAAGGATGGTCGGATAACGGCTCTCGACTTGTCGTTCGTGCGGGCTAGGGTGTCCAACACCGCGATCTTGCTCAACAGCATCACGATTCCAGCTGCAGGGTCGTCTGCTGAAGGTTCAGCTGGGGCTGCTGGAGGTAATGGTGGTGGCGGAGGAGCGGGTGGTAATGGAGATGGAAGTGGTGGTGGAATCGATGATTCGACGCTGGATGGACTAGCCATGATGGGAGCGCCAGGAATTGGGGGGGCAAGTTTCAATGTTTGGAGTTCAAGGACACTGAAGGAAGTGTTGCAATCACAATCATTGCCTAGACTGCCGCATGAGTCCAGTGGCACGAGTTTGCAGGGCTCTAGGAGTCAATTCAACGAGAATCGCCTCATAAATCTAGGCTTAACGGGGTGTGAGAGCATGGCGGATTCTTCGTCCAAGTTGGATGTAAGTTTGAATGACGATATCTTTACAAAATTCGACTTGCGAGATTGGATGTGAGCTTCAAGTTGGTTGCCGTTCTGATTTCCCGCCGATTATGATGCATGTGGGGAATCTCAGTTTCCTAACGGGACAACGGCGGAAAGGTCGGGTTGTTCGTATTTTTAAGGCAAAATGACGATCGATTTGATTGTGGAAGCATATAATGTGCGTTCGTCTGTTGCTTTATTGCTTGCGGTTGGTGAATTCCTAAATCCCTGTGGACGATTTTGTTTTTGTCCGGAACGGTATATATGGGAGAAGAGAATAGCAATCCATCACTTAGGACCGATTCGGAGCTGATCGTTCGTGCGACGCAAGGCGATTTAGCTTCGGCTAGTTTTCTATTTGAGCGTCACCGGGACAAGATCAAGAGAATGATTTCGTTACGAATGGATCGGAGGCTTTCGGCACGGATTGATGCGTCTGATGTAGTTCAAGAGACCTGGCTCGATTGCGAACGACGGTTTGCCGAGTTCATTTCCAATCAGTCGACGACTTTTTTCGTTTGGTTGCGTCTCCTTGCCGCTCAGCGCTTAGTGGATCTCCACCGGGTTCATCTGGGGGCTCAGATGAGGAGCATTAGAAACGAGGTCCATCTTTATGCAGGTGCTGTTCCCTCTGCGTCTTCGATTTCTTTGGCGGAGCAACTTATTGGAAATCTGACTTCGGCAAGTCATGCTGCGCAGCGAGGCGAGATCCAAATTCGAATCCAAGAGGCGTTGAATAGTATGGAGCCTATTGATCGAGAAGTATTAGCGCTGCGACATTTTGAGATGTTGACGAACGAGGAAACAGCCTCGGTGCTTGGATTGAAGAAAGCGGCAGCGAGCAATCGCTATGTACGTGCGTTGAGGCGACTGAAGCAGATTCTCGATGAATACCAGGGGCTACTGTGAGCGACGAAAGCCAATGCGAGAACCCCATTGATCCAATAGTCGAAGACTTCGTCGCTCGTTTGCGCCGAGGCGAGCACCCCGCGTTAAGTGAGTATGCAGCGAGACATCCAGAGCTCGCTGACGAAATCCGCGAACTGTTTCCGGCTTTGATATTAATGGAAAGAGCGAGACCAGTAGAACCCGGCAGAACAAGCGTAGCGAATCGGATTTTCGATTCGGAAAAACTACCGGAGAAACTCGATGATTTCCGGATCCTTCGAGAGATCGGTCGAGGCGGAATGGGAGTTGTGTACGAGGCCATTCAAGAATCCTTGGGGCGTCATGTTGCACTCAAAGTATTGCCTCGGCAAGTTCTGGTCAACGATGCTCAAGCTCAACGCTTTCAACGCGAAGCACGCGCAGCAGCACGACTGAACCATCCCAATATTGTCCCAGTCTTTGGCGTGGGTGAGGCGGATGGTATTCACTATTACTCAATGCAGTTCGTCCGCGGATTGGGGCTTGATCAAGTTGTCGCAGAAATCAAGCGTCTACAATCAGAGCGATTTGGCAATCCCGATTCAAGGTCTAAAGGGAGAAGTGAATTAAGCGAGCAAACCGACGTCACTAAGTTTACAACGCAGTCAGCTCAAGTCTTGGCCTCCGGGATGGTATCTGGAGTTTTTCCGATCGACACAACTCAAAAACGTACTACGTTGGCCTCGAACGAACTGCCCTCTTCCGAGGCCACCGACGGCCGGAGTACTTCCAAAACACCTTCAATCCACGAAAGTTCTCGAACATACTGGCGCAGCATTGCGAGAATTGGCGAGGAGGTAGCACTCGCTCTGCAATATGCCGCTGACGAGGGGGTGCTTCACCGCGATATCAAGCCTGCGAACCTGCTGTTGGATCTGGAAGGCAAGGTTTGGGTTACTGATTTTGGACTAGCAACAGAGCTAAGCAACGACGGTTTGACTCAAACTGGCGACATCATTGGAACCCTTCGTTACATGGCGCCAGAGCGATTGAAAGGCATCTCCAGTCCACTTGTCGATGTCTACAGTCTAGGCGCTTCGCTCTATGAGATGCTGACATTGCAGCCGCTTTTTGGGCAACTGCCTCGCGAACAAATGCTGCAAGCAGTTAGTTCGGTTAGCCCAAGGCGGCCGCGATCCATTGTTCCTGGAATTCCACAAGACCTTGAAACGATTGTCCTCAAAGCAATTTCGAAGGAACCAAGCGAGCGTTATGCCAGCGCGAAACAGCTCGCGCAAGACCTGCGATGCTTTCTTGAAAATCGACCGATTTTGGCCAGACAATCAGGAACTCTCGATCAAGTATGGAAATGGGGTCGACGCAATCCCGCCGTTGCAAGCTTGATTTCAGTATCAACTGGACTGCTTCTACTTTTGACGGTTGGTATCTGGGTTTCAAGTATCATTCGAGCCGAGCGAGATGAAGCCGTTCGTCAACGGGAACTTGCGCAACAAGCGAGAGATGAAAACGCGAAATTGCTAAACCGTGCCTTGATCGCCGAAAAGGAATCGCGTGTCCGCGAACATCTTGCCAAGGCTACCACGATCCAACGTAGTGGGAAGGAGGGACAGCGTCATGCCAGTTTGGAGGAGCTCCGAATTGCCGCCGACTACGAGCCCTCGGAGCAATTGCAACGCGAGCTGGCGGATAGCGCGATTTCGGCGTTTCAGCTTTTAGACCTAAAGCCCATATATGAGTTTCCGACGGTGCTGAATGTTCCATCTTGCTTTGATCACCAAGGAAAGCGATTTGTTCAAGTTCGAACAAATACAGCTGCATCGCAACCTAAACTGAAGCCAAAACCAGGAACAAGCGCTTACAGCGATTTTAGTTTGCACATTCGCAATGCTGATGATTGGAGCAAAGTCGCTGTCGTTCCAGGGCCAGATTGCTCATGTTGGTACGCGATGCCCGAATTCACACCTAAAGATCATTATTTAATTGTGACTTACCTTCCCTTCGAAGCTAAGCCGTTCATAACATGTCGGGACGCAAACAGCATGGAAGTTGTGCATACCGCAGAGGTTCAATCGTCCTGGGTTACTCCAACCATTGCTTACCATCCGAATGGGAATGTGATCACCTATCAGGAGCCAAACGCGGATATTGTGACCTTCGATCTTGCGGAAGGTAGAGAGTGCAATCGAATACCTTTTGGAATGCTGGTTTATGACCTATGCTTAAACTCGGATGCGACGCAGTTGGCAGTGCTGCCCGTGGACAATTCTGCTATTCTTCTGCTCGATGCCAAAAGTGGTATCGAGCTTAATCGGTTCGTTGAAGATCGGAGCAGTACTGTTGTACGAACTTATCTGGCATGGAGCTCGGATGATCAGTTGCTTGCCGCGTCTTGTACTGATGGCTCGATTGAGATCTGGAATACCCCTCAGAAAAACCTATCCTCGATCATTTCAGCCCATTCTCTTGCAATAACGGGTCTCCAATTTGATTCGAAGGGCTACTTGCTACTTTCAATATCTTACGATGGGTCACGTAAGATTTGCGATGCGGCGATAGGCAGGGAGCTCGTTTCAACGGAGCGGGACCTTCTTAGTTTCACATCAGACGGGGGCGTCGGCTTTACGACGGGCACCGGGCTGACGGGCGGCATTTGCCAGCTAACGCACGAGGACCACATCCAGAGATTGCACGACCCAACCATTGGGAATTCGCGGCTGAAGGTACAAAGTAGTGGGATTGCAAGTGTGGCCTTTAACTCCGATGAATCCCTTATGATCATTCACACCAATTCCTATCTTGACTTTTGGGATGTGAGAGAACGTCGGAAGTTAAATCGGATTCAAGTTAGCAATTGTCGATTTGTTGCGTTTCATCCGGAGGGGAGTTCCTTGCTGACCGCGTTGCCGGACGGATTGTATCGGTGGCCAATTCATCAAGACACAAATGAATTGAGTCGGTCGATTGAAATAGGTCCACCGGAAAAAGTACCATTGGCTATTCCTGACTCTGCAGTTTTGACCGCTTTCGACTGGATCCCAAAAACTCAACGGCTTGCTATCTTCGCAGCAATGGATCCACCTCAGTTGTTGATTCAAGATTTGACACTTCCGTTGACGGACATTCCTACCATCCTGAAGTTACCAGCAGATTATCGAGCAATAAATGGTCTCTCCGTCAGTCCTGATGGAATGTGGCTCGCCGCCGGAAGCTTTCATCATGGTACCGTTCCAATTTGGAATCTGAAAACGTCTGAGCTCCATGAAATTGTTCCGGAGCCTGCCAATCCGACTCCAGCCTATACGGTAAGCTTTACGCGAGACAGCCGTCAGCTATTCATTGGTAACGCGAAAGAGACTACGAAGAGCGGATACCATGTTTACAGTGTTGGGTCATGGCAACAGACCAGTTTTCGGCCTGCGAGTATTACACCCACCAAGCCCGTCATGTTCCGAAATCAAAATAGGCTGGTTGCTATGACTGAACCGAATGAAGTACATATTTCCGATATTGATTCTGGTCGATTGGTTTCACGCATACAAATGGCCGAGTCGCGGTTTAACATTCCCGTCGCTCTTTTGAACAATGACGCCGTTATGGCAACGATTTCCGGGGTTCGAACGGAAGACATTCTTCTGTGGAACCTAGAAAGAATTAAAAGCTCGCTTGAGGAACTTGGGCTGACCTGGGATCTTGATCTGCAGGTTAGCTCATCGATTTGTCAAACTCGGAAACCAATCCAATTGACTATCCATGATGGTGGACTGATAGATCGTAGCCGTGAAGTGGAGCGTTTGACAAAACTGGTATCGGAAGCCGAGAGACTTACCATCGCCCGCAGATTTGATGAGGCTGTTGCCAGCCTCTCGGGCGAGCCCGATTTTTCCCGTGTGGATTCGCGACTGTTGAATGCTGTCGCTTGGGCGTTGGTCACGCGTCTGGAATGCTCCAGCGAGCAGTCAAAGTGTGCGGTGAAATTGACAGAACAGGCGTTGGCGTTGACACCGACACAGTCGGCGTATTGGAATACACTTGGTGTAGCAAGGTATCGAAACCTTGAATACGAGCTTGCGATCGAAGCGTTGATGAAAAGCGAGTCTCTAGAGCCAGATAGATACTTCTTTGACAATACAATCTTCATCGCGATGAGCTATTGGAAAATCGGCAACCAAGAATCGGCTCGGACCTGGTTGGAAAAGGCTCTTGCCTCGCTGGAGAAAGTCAAAACACCCACCGAGGAACGTTTGCGTTTTCGTAGGGAAGCCGAAGAATTGATGAAGGATGAATAAGGCCAACCCCGCATCATTCCCAAAAATTGGATTTTGCCTAACTTGCCATGTATACGGTCGTGGTCGCTTACCGGACTAAGTAGTAGTGAACGTCTTCAATGGCGTTTCTTTATCCACGAAGGGTAAAGACTTTGTTCGGGTCGAGTGGCATTAGGCTGATCGGTGGCAGCTATCGTGAAGAAAAATTCATCTAAACCGGTTTCTCGCAATTCGAAGCATCGTCGCTTGAGAAACCTTCGGCGAGTCTTCTTTGAGGCCCTAGAGCCACGTTTACCACTTGCTGCCGATCTCATATATCGAGGGACGTCGAACGTTGATGATCTCACTCTGTTCGTTGCCTCCGACGGGGCATCGCCCGTCGTTCAGTTGCGACAGACCGGAACGACGAACGTTTTGGCCAGTGTCACACTCGACCCCCTTACCGGTCCAACGGTTTTGGTCAAGGCTTCGCAATCGAGCGATTCACGCGGCGATACTTTGCGGATCGATTTAGGCTCGCTGAACAAGCTGAACACCTTTATTGCAAGCAATCAAGGACTGTTTACCATTGATTTCGATGGGGGTGTCGACGGACCTATCACGTTGCCGACGCTTCCCTCGTTTGTTCCCCTCCCGCCGGCACCGTTCGCCAATGACTTGGTCCGATTGGAAGGTTCCGGCACCCTCGGCTTCAGCCTTACTGTCATCTCGACCAGCGATATCGAAGTCGCCCCGGGCACGTTGCAGATGCCTGGCCAAAATCTCTGGGTTCAATCGATCGCGACCGGAGGCAGCGTTGCCAACGCAGACGAGGTAACCAAACTTTTTGCCGTTCCGATCGTCGGCGTTTCGATGAATTCGGGAAGCATATCGGCGGGCGGTGTAACTTTCCAAGCTTTTGCCAACGTCGGCTTGACTGTTCAAGAAGGCGAAGCGTTCAATGGTGCGTTGCGTTATGCTGCCGGCGTCGGAATTGGATTAGCTGACATCGACATCGCAGGCACCTCGCAGATCGTCGCAACCGGTAACCTTACGGTAGAAGCTCGTTCGAGTGTCTTTGTCAATGTTCTCCGTAAACCGCAAACCGACGGTAACGCAGCGGACGATCTGACCAACGATGCTGCCATCGCAGGAGCTTTCGTCTTCAGCCAAGCCGATATCGACATTGGGGGAAGTGCATCGATAACAGTGACAGGCTTAGCCACGATCACCGCCGACAATACAACCAATGTGATGATCACCGCTGACGGTGCCGTTGGAAGTTCATTTGCAGGTGGTACGTTAGCGACCGCCATCGTACATGGCGATGCGGATTTAACCATTGGCGGAAACGCCAGCTTGATTGGCACCGGTGATGTTGTGTTGACCTCCAAGAGCAATCGTCAAGCGAACGTGACCGCACGAGCTACTCCGAAGGGAGCCGACGAGGATGGTAATGCAAACACCAAGACAAAGTCGCAGCAAGCATTGTTCGATAATGCCGTCTCGACTTCCGACGGCGAGTTGAAACTGGCCGGAGCCGCCGCTTTCTCGACCCACACGGGCGATACCACGGCGCGTATTCAAGGTGGAACCGTTCGTTCCAACAACGGTGCATTGAAGTTGATCGCTACGGAGTCGCACGCCATCACAACACTCGGGGATGGAACACCCAATAACGGCGATGTCGACGGTGGAGTCGGCGTAGGTGTTGGTGTATCGGTTGTGAACGCAGATGCAATCGCTGAAGTCGGTGGGAATGCGAGCCTACGCGGTAATTCGATTCTGGTCGAAGGAAAGATTCTGCAAAGTAACATTACGACGACTGCTAAGTCAGGAAAGAGCGGCGGTCTGGCCTCCAACAGTGACATCGGTGTCGCGGGAGCTGTAGCGGTCAACGTCGCCGTCTCCGACGCAACGGCCGCTGTTCAGCCGAATGCCAATATCAACGTTATTTCTTCTGCGTTCACTATCAACGCCAGTTCGATTACCAACGACACGGTACTAGCGGAACCTTACTTTCTCGGAGGAACGGGAACCGTCGGAATCGGAGCCGCCTATGCGCTCAATGTATCCGATCATGTGACACTTGCCGAAGTTGGCACCAATGCTGGGATTACAAACCTTCCAGCGTTGACGGTGACGTCGACTTCGAAGAACGACGTTACAACCACCGCTAAAGCGGGCGCGGCGGGCGGCGTCGCGATTGGATTCGGTGTGGCCAATGCAATCGTCAATCACGATACGATTGCCGAGTTTGATTCGGGTAGTGCTTTCAACGTTGCCGGCAATCTGACGATCACCGCCGATCACTCCGGTCAAACAACGATCGTTGGAGAAGGGGTCACTCAAACCGGAGCTTCTGTGGCCGTGGCCGCTTCGTTGGGTATGGCCTGGGGGGCGAGCACGACTTCCGCTAACCTCAATCGGAACGTTAATGTCGGCGGCGCCTTAATGGTTCTTGCCACTGGCGGCGAGCAATCGACTGTGATTGCAAAAGCGAGTTCCAATGGGGGCGACGAAGATGGCGGATCAGTAAAGGACCAACTTGCCAGGATCCGTGCAGAAGCCAACAAGCAAGCCTCTACGCTCAATCGCGGCGCACGCTTGATCGGTGTTGGAATCAACCCGACTCCGGAGACCAATCATGGCGAAGTGACAATCGCAGCCGCCGTATCGCTCAACATGCTCGATTCGAAGATACGAGCTTCCCTTGGTGTCAACGCTCAAATCACCGTCGGCGGTACGACCACCGTTCGAGCCCTAGGCAATGCCGACGCAAGCTCGACTGCTAACGGTGACGCAACGACCACATCGTCTGTCGGTGTCGGTATCGCTGTAGCCATGAACATGGTCGATCACACGATTGAATCGACCATCAATGGCGGCGTAGTTCTGAACACCAGAGGCTTAACCGTCGAGGCCGACAAACGGGTGAACGGGCAAGACAACACGCAGACATTTATCGCCGATGCAACGTCAGGGGCTAGCTCTCGAAAGTATGGTTTTGCTGGTTCAGTCGCTTTGAACTTCGCATCGACCCATGTCATTGCGCAGGTTCTTGGTGGCGCAACACTTGCTGGCTTCACTGGCCAATCGATTCTGGTGAAAGCTGACGCTAAAACGCTGACGCAAACCAAAACACGTCCTGAGGATTCGGTCAACGGTGGCATAGTCGGCGTTGGCGGCTCGTTCTCGTTGAGTAATCCCAACAACAACACCGTAGCAACCATAGCAGACTCGGTCATCATAACCGGCAATGTGTCGACGATTACGATTAATGCGATCGCCAATCACGTTTCCAATACGGAGGCCGCCAACGGCGCGGCGGGCGACCTTGGGTTGGGCGCGGCGGTATCGCTGGTGATCGGTGACAACGTTACCGACGCTCGTTTCGGTAGCGGAGCCGCGATCGCATTAGGAAGCGTCAATGTTCAATCGACTCACAATAGCCAAGTCAATTTGAAGTCGGACGCGGATGGTGCGGGCGATTGGGTCGGGTTGGGTGCTTCCGTCGGCATCAACTTGGTGGATGAGAAATCCTCTGCCACGGTCGCGCGATCGTTATCTCTCAACGGAACATTGAACGTCCTCGCGATTTCAAACACTTTGAGCAGCATTGACGCCAAGGCGAGCGCCAAGGGTGCAAGAGACGAAGCTTTCAATTTCGACGAAGAGCTAAAAGACATTCTCGATGTCGGATTTGTTAAGGATCTGCTCGGTCCGTTAACTGAGATTCCAAAAGCCATCGATGTGCTTAGTGCCGCCAACGGTGACGCGGGGGCTCAGGCGAGTATTCTTTCTCCGCAGCTAGGCATTGCTGGCGCGCTGGCTTTCGCTGACAACACGAGTCGTAACACGGCGTCGATCGCATCGGGTGCCGTCATCGTTACTACCGGAGCAACAGTCGTTTCTGCTCAAGGTCAGTTCGACGTTGTGAGCAAAGCGGTCAGCCCGTCCATGTCGGGACAGCCCGGAACCAACGGCATAGCCGCCGGAGCGGCCTTTAACGATGTGTCGTTCTACAATCAAGCCTATGTCGATGCAGGTGCTTCGCTTCGCGCCAATGGCGTTACGATCGAAGCAATCACACCCTCAAATCAAACCAACGATATCGTGGCCTGGGGTAGTGCCGCGGCCCGCGGCAAAGGAACAGTCGGCATAGCGGGTTCGATGGCCATCAACGTTGCAAACATTGAATCGAAGGCATACATCGCTGCAGCTTCTGGACAACTTGCACCGGCCATCGCGAAGTCCACTTCGAATATGACGGTTCAATCTCTAAGTCGCACTATTCCGCAAACGTTGGCACTCGGCGGCGGCATCTCGACGCCGAACGGATTCGGTGGCTCGATTGGCGGTGCAGTCGCTCTTGCGCGGCTCTCGATCGATACACAAGCGTACATCGATGGTACAGCCGCAGCAGCCGGGACGTTGGCCATCACCGCCAACACGTTGGTCTCGCCCTCCAAAGTCTCTCTGCCGGTCCTGTCGTTTAATGACGCCCCGGTAGCAACCTCGATTGCTCTATCAGGGAGCGCTTCGACCGGCGACTTTGGGGTAGCCGGTTCGGCCGGTATCAATCGCTACTACTTCAAGACGCAAGCGTACGTCGGCAGCAACGCTCAAATCAATCAAGCTTCCGATATCGTTGGCCTTGCTTCGCAGAATGTCGCGATTAGAGCGGAAGATAACACAAATCTTTCGAGCTATGCAGGATCCATCGGCATAACGATCGGAGCGGCCGGTCTCGGGGCCGGTTTGGACATGGGATTTGTCACGAAGAATACGCGAGCCTACGTCGGAACCGGCAGTAGAACGTTCGCCAAGAATGGAATCACAGTCGGGACGATCTCGAACGAATCTTTATCGTCGCTAGCAGGAAATTTTGGCGCCGGTGATTCGGTCGGCATTGCTGGTTCGTCAACAATCTACGTTGTCGATGCCGGTTCTCGCAGCTACGCCGACAGCGATGCAGTTCTTGAGAGCCAAGGTCCGATTGCGATTACTGGTAGTGGAGCATTCAAGATCAACGCGATTGGAACTTCGTTAGGCATCGGCGTCACGGTTGGTATTGGTGCTGGGAACATGACTCTTCTGCATACCGATGTTGTTGAATCGTATGCTCGCACAGGTTCGAGTCTTACCGCTGGAGCCGCAGGCATAACGATCCATGCAACTTCGACCGAAGACATTGTCGGTGTCTCGGCTGCGGGTGGCGGAGCGGGCAAAGTCGGTGTGGCAGGTGCCGCAAATTACATGGAACTAAATGAAACGACTCGATCGTACGTTGAACGCGGCGCAACCCTTACCGCCAACGATCCGAATGCAAGCATCACGTCGCATATTGATATCAAAGCTTCCGACACAACCATCATCGTCGCGGTAGCCGGGAGTTTATCCGGTTCCGGTGTGGTAGCGGTTGGAGTCGGTGCCGACGTCAACACACTGAAGAAAGTGACGACCGCCTTCATCGATTCAGGAGTTACGGCCACCGCCGAAGGAAATCTTTTCGTTATCGCCGAGTCGAAAGAAGATGTGTCATCTGTGGCCGCAGGATTAGCTGGTAGCGGTAACACGGCAGTTGTCGCCGACGCGTCGCTCCATGACTTCACGATCACGACGCGAGCATTCATCGGCGACGACCCAACCGATGCCATGGCGTCCGCTGGGCAGGGCAACGTTCGCGCTTTGTGGAACATTGTCGTCGATGCTCGCGTCGCATCGGAGATCGACAAGATTGTGGGTGTCGGTGCTGGAGCAAAATACGTCGGCGTCAGCGCGGGGATTGGTGCTTCTCGAATCGTCAAAACGACCGAAGCTTTCATCGGTAACGGGGCCAGAGTTCACGCCGATGGGCAAGGAGCGGTCGTCAAAGTTCGGACCGGCGAGTTTACTATCGGCGATGCTATCGATGGTTCGACTTCAAGTAATGGTATCGAACCTGATGCCGTCAGCCGAAACGCAAGCGCCAATTCACTGTCCAACGCTGCCGAAGTTGGGCGGCCGAGCTTGATTGGTATTGATCTTGATAAAGACAACGCAAACGAAGCCTACGATTCGTCGGTGACCGGTCGGAGAACCATCACGCCGAAGGTGCAAGACCACGCGGGATTATCGGTTACGGCTACGAACTACGATGATATCGAAGTTTATACGTATGCGCTTGCTGGTGGCTTCGGTGCCTTGGCCCTTTCGACCGGTTCGAGTGTTGTGAGTAATACAACCGAGGCCTACATCGGCAATGGTGCTCGGATCAATGCCGATGGGCCGACTCTCGGTTCCGCACAGGGGGTTCTCGTCGGAGCAGGGAGCGATCTTAATCAGATATCGATCGCTGGCTCTGTGGCCGGCGGTGGCGCGATCAGTCCTGGTATCGGTCTGACGACGGTCCGGGAGAAGACCTTGGCTACCATTCACCCAAATGCGATCGTAAAAGCAGTCGACGACGTTTTCGTGATTGCTGCGAGCAGCCAAGATATGTTGCTCGTCGGAGCCGGTTTAGCCGGAGGTGTGGGGCTAGGTGGAGCCTTCGATATGATCACCATCAACAATCAAACCTTGGCCACTATCGGGGGCAACGTGCAAGCCAGTGGCGACGTGGTCGTTTGGGCCGATGATACATCCGATCTTGATATCATCTCCGGTGCGATTGGTTATGGTGCAGGTGCCGGAGGAGCATCGGTCGGCATACTGAAAGCCGACAAACTTACCAAAGCCGAACTGACTTCGACCGCGGTCGTGGATGCCTTGGGTGTTGGAGGTGACGTGAATGGGGTTATTCTCGGGACGAAATCAACCGATGGCAAAAACTTCAATCGAGGATCGGTATCGGGAGTTGTGGTCCAAGCAACGTCAAGCGAAGACTTTACTTCCTTAGCCATCGCTGGCGGGGTTGGAACGCAAGGTGCGGGTTTAGCAGGCGGGGTCGTGGTCACGCTCCTTAATTCTGATACCACGGCTTTGATCAACGGAGGATCCCGAGTCAATAAAACGCTTCCGGCCACCCCGGCTTTCGATCAAAGCGTCTACGTTAACGCGGCCAATAAGATCGACGGTTTGGCATTCGCGGGGGCCATCGCTTTTGGTGCCACTGGTGGTTTGGCAGGAGCGGTTAACTTGGCGACGATTCGCAACGACACGTTGGCGGATATCGGCAACGGGGCAATCGTGGGGGCTAATCAAGATATCGAAGTCAACGCGCTCAGCGTCAAGGAATTGAAAGGAATAACCGTCGGTGGCTCGGTTTCCGGGGGTATTGCCTTGGCCGGCAGTGTCGCCGTGTGGACGATTGGATCGGCACTCGAGAAAATCTACTCGAATCAGAATAGCTCCGGTCAAGGCGGTGCAGCGCAATCGGCTGACGCTTTGGATGTCAGCAATGGGCAGCGCGCCGACACGGACACCGTTGGCCAAGCTCAAAACGCTTTGCTCCGTTCCAACAATTTTCTCAGCGGCTTTTCGGACGATACACCGAACAATCAGCAAAGTTCGGATAAGCGAGTTAAGAACGCTAGCTCTTTCATGGCGTTGAGATTGAACGAGGCGGCGCCGACTCAGGCGGAGCTACAAAACGCGATCAACTCTGCCGGTGCGCCATCGGGCACGACGGCTCGCATTAGCATTGGAAGTAATAATCGAGCCGGTAAAGCTATACGTGTCACTTCGGACGAAGGGCTCGCTCTCGAACAGCTCACCGGTGCCATTGCTGTTGGAGCCACGGGACTTGGCGCGGGAGTCACCATCAACAACATCGCTGCGAATTCGACTGCACAAATCGGCGGCTACGCGTTGAGCGATGAAATCGTGGTCGACGCGAAACTCGATTCAGATCAAGAATACGATGCCTATGTTGGCGCTGCAGCGCAAGGCGTGGCCTTGGGAGCAGCTGTCGTAACCACCACCGATCAATCGGTAACGCAAGCTTTTGTAGCTAATGGGGCGGAATTGTGGCCGAAGACCCTGAGTGTAATAGCCCTGGATAACCGCTCAATCGACGGAACAGCCGGACAGCTTTCGGCAGGTGGGACGCTTGCTGCTGGAGCGGCATTTGTGCGACTAACCGTCGACAACCCAACATTAACGGAAACCAATGCTTTCATCGGAGACAACGCAAGCATCATTGCCGTCGGGGGCGTCACGATCAAGGCATCCAATGCGATCGAAGTCGAAGCGGACGTTACTGGAATCTCGGCTGGTACATTAGCAGGAACAGCGAACTTTGCCGTCGTGAATCTTCAGAATCGAGTCAACGCAATTGTGGGGAATGGGGTTGGTATACTTGCTGGAGGTGATGTCGACATACAAGCTTCCATGTCGGTTGATGGATTGGCGAAGTCCACCGGTGTCGCCGTCGGGGCAGGTTTGGCTGCGGGGTTCTCGTATGCTGAAATCGAAATGGGCGAAGGTGACGGCATGGATGAAGTTGTAGCCGGGTTAAAAGACAATGTCAGGATTGGAAGCGCAGCCCTTCGGGTCCGATCTAGTGGCCCCGGTCTCGCCGCCGCGGGTACTAATCCAGGGCGTCGCATCGTCTCCGAAGCAACGGCTGGGGCGGGAAGCATTTTCGCAGCTAACGGTGCCTTAGCCGTTACTGACAGCGATGTTTCAACGACAACATCGATTGGTTCGGGTGGCAAAATCTATGTTAATAGCTTTTTTCTCGCGTCGGACAACACTCAGCGTGTCGATAGCCGCACAGACTCCATTACAGTGGGTGCCTTGGCCGGCGGACTGGGCAGCACGGACAACGAAATAACTGGCAATGCAAAAGTTTATGTCGGTGGTCAGACCTACATCGAAGCGGATACGATTAAGGTCTTCTCGAAGAACTTATTCATTAAATCTGAGTATGAGGAGAACCTGAGAGCGACGACTGTGAGTGGGGTCTCTGCAAATGCCTCACGGAGCAACACTTCACTTGGGACATCGTCTAACGATCGTTGGGGGGCTCGCGTTGTTTTCTCCCCCGGAGCGACACTTAAATCGAAAAACGCCGACGACGACTTTGAAGTCACGGTACAAACCGACATTCATGCGTCGGACAAAGTCGTGGCGAATTCGGTTAACAGCGTGGGCGGCCTGACAGCAGCTTTCTCGTTGTTCGATGCCTATGGCCTTTCGGAAATCGATGTTCAAGGAGCTCGTCTGGAAGCACCCGACGCCGGCGAACTGAAACTGAGGACCCGCAGCAATGTCGATGCACGCACGTCATCGAGCGTCAACATGGCGGCGGGATTAACCGGTGGAATCTACAGCGAATCCGATACGGTTGTCTATCCGATGAACCGCATTCGGATTATGGGCGGCGATCTTCGAGCGGGATCGGTCTTCCTTCAAAGCGGAAACGATGCCTCCGGTACCAACATCATTCGAGCCTCATCGCGCAGCGACGTTCTTTCTCTCTCGACGCTCCCCACCATTCCGGTTCCACTATCGCAAGTCGAGATGATTGAGACCAACGTTGTTGATATCGAAGGTGCATCGAAAGTGCGGGCCGTCAAAAACGTCTTTCTTTCCGCCCGCGAAGGTCTGCTGAAGCGCGACGGACTCAAGGCCGACGGGAATGTCCGTGTTATCTCGACAATCCCCTACTTTGTTGACAGCGCGACCGATATCGATTCGAACCTCGTCAATCAAGTCAACATTGCGCCGAATGCCTTAGTCGAAGGGGGGCTTTTAGCAAATTCGACGATTCTTATCGAACCGGTTTCCTTTCCAGGTCGGCCATCGCTTCCAGTGAATCGACTAGGAACGCCGCTAACAACGCCTGAGAAAGAGGAGCGTGGAATCCCCGCCTCTGCAGAGTATGTATATGCAGCCTTGAATCCCGAGCCAATTCGATTCGATTTGAAGCCCGGTCAAGTCATTAAGGTCATCGCCAATGCTAACGCAGGCGGGAATGTTGATGGTCACTATCGATTCGTGTCATCCGCGACGGAGTCGATGTTACCACACGAGCAAAACTACGCCGATACATCCCGCTGGCAGTTGCTCTCGCCAGCCGAAAAAGCGGATCTATCCGCTCCGAATAATACCGTATTAGTTTACGATAGCGATTTAGTGACGAAGCTTACCAATAGTCTTCACAACAAATTCTACGTCGTGAGACCTCGAGAGTTGTCCGATGTGAAGCTTGTCTATCGAAACCTAGGGACAATTCTTTTCGGTCAACGTCAGAGCATTATTGATCTCATTCAAAATCACTCTGGAAACATCGAGGCGATCGCTCGATACCAAGTTCGATTGGAAGCGATCGAGGCTACGATGCGAGATCTCGGCTTGGCGATTCCCAGCAATCGACTAGGTGTTGCTGCTGTCAATCCGTCGTTGGATACCTTCTTTGTCGAGCTCCCGAAAATAACTGCTTCCCCTGGCTCAATTTTCATTCAAGTCGATGGTGGTAATCCTTCTGCATATGCGGCTATGAACGGATATCAGTTACGGACCAATTCCGATTCGGCGATTGTCATTAACAACCGTTCGCCATTTATTCTTAGCGCTGACAACATTGTGATGGAAGCCAACCGTGTCACCGGTCTGTACAACGGTGAGTATCGCGTATTTGAGCCTGGAAACATTTACTTCAATTCGAATCTCTTGACAAATAATGCGGCGAATGCCGAACCATCTGTTTCGATTCTACAAGAGCGTCATGGATCGATTCTGAATTACGATATGGGCGGCTATCAGTCGCGGCTGGTTGGATTAACACAGGATCTATTCTTAACGAACGTGATCAATGAGAACGGACCTGCTTCGATTAGCAACGCGGAAGGAAGCATCACGGTAACCGGTGAAATTCGAAGTAAATCGACGAACATTGTTTCCGCTCGCGATCTCACCATCAATTCAGAAGATTGGTTGAATACCAATCGTGACCCTTGGCAGTATGTTAACTTCAGTTCCATTGCCAAAGAGCTGTTTGACGACGCCGAGGAACGACGTCAACAAGGGTTGCCAGCGATCGATCAACGACGCGTTTCATCGATCTTCGAGATACATCCTTCTCTTGTCTTTATAGGTGGTAAGAATCTTGGAACCGAGATAAATCGCGATGAAAGCCGTATTCTCGCACAAGGGCGGATAACTATTACAGCTCGCTACCTCAATATCAACGGGCTCATCCAAAGCGGAGTCGAATCGATCGATCTTAACATTGCCGCTGATTTCGTCGACCCAGGCTCGACGATCGGGTTCTTTACTCCACCTAGCAAGAATAAATTCGGTAGTACGTTCAATAGTTTGGTCGGTGTTTCCTTTGGCCCTGAGAACATTCCGATTGGCGGCCGCTGGGATACAGTAAAAAAGGCGTTCGTCATCAACCGAATTAAGCCGACTGGCGGAGAGATCGTCGTATCGGGACAAATCCTGAGTACCGGCAATGGTCGATTGAAGGTTGCAAATGGTTACGCCAAAGTTCGCATTGACAATCAAAGTCAATATCCAGTCATTCTCGATGAGATCGACACAACGACGGATCGAGTCGGCAAGATCACGATCATCAATTACGACATCGACGACGATACTGTTAAGAAGAACGAGTACACACTTACCGAGTCCCATATCGTAGAGAAGCGTTTCGATGGTATCTTTGTTCCTGCTGTCCCAAACGTTTCAATTTCTCGAATCGACTATGTTCTTACACAAACGATCCAGCATGGCTTGAACCATTCGCTTAATTACAATCTTAAGGACGGGCTTCAGTACGTTTGGATCACGGGTCAAAGTCTTACTGTCGAAACCACACGCACTTACGAGAAAAAGAGCTTTAACCTTGTTGGCGATTTTGATATCGATGCACTTATCGCCGATAGTAAGTTGGTGCGAGTCGGCGAGCCTGTCTATCGCGATCTGGAAGCATTGACCATATCCGAAACGCGTGAGTCGATAGCGGGGGGGAAGATTCCCAGCTACGCCCAGGACAAGCTTTATTCGATCGACTACGTTCGTAAGGGCGATATCGAAGTCGACCTTTCTCCAGGTATTACTCTCGTGCGCTACCCGGCCAGAGACAACAACGGAAAGGTGTATCTGTACCGTAGTGGCTCCAATGCGAGAAGAGGAACCCTCACACAGATTGATTATCCAAGAGATGAAGAATGGGAAGTTGCTACGAACGAATCCGCAAACGGCTTTGTTCAGAATCCGGCGCAAGGTCGCTTCGAAAGCGACTATTCCAATTTCACGAAAGTGCCCAACGTCCGGGAGGATGGTGGCGGATGGCTCTCTGAGAAAGTCATTACAACCACGGAAGTCACGACACAGGGGTTCCGCGATTTTTTTACCTATACTTTGAAGGCCGACTATCCGATCGCTATTGAGCTTGGGCGACGCTCAACGACCTCTTCCGTGTCTGTTATCTCGAAAGGTGGGATTCAAGCCACAGGGAACATCACGGTTCCAGTCGGAGGTTTCATTACTCTGCAATCGAGCGCCGGTTCGATCACGAGTGATCCTTCTGTTACCATTTTCGGTGCATCTCCAGCCATTCAAGCCGCACAGGAAGTTCGGTTGACGCTTGAAGGTAACCGCGGCCAAGTCTTGGTCACTGCCGGCGGCAACATAGATCTTCGCTCCATCTCGTTAGACAATCAGTCGAGTTCATTTGAAGTCGGCTATGTCGTTTCGTATGACGGGAACGTGATGCTTGATGCGGCCGACGGAATTTATCAAGCAACCTCGTTGTCCGCGATCGGTGGAAACCGAATCGAACTGCTTGCCGCTAGAGGCCCCATCGGAACCTCGGGCAATCCCGTGAAAGCGAATAGCCGCCATGGCTTGGGTGCCTATGCGAAGGACGATATTCATTATGAAGAGCTGACAGGAAGCATCAACTTGATTCGTCCTGAAGCCATCAATACGATTCGCAAAGAACTTCTTGGCAGCGGATACACAGCCAGCCCGGGGTCTGTTGTTTCACTTAATGGGGATGTGCACTTGGTTACCACAAGTGGATCAATCGTGGACTCCGTTCGTGAAGACTCAAGCGTTTCTACTACGTTTTCTGAACTATCGCCGACAGTTCGAGCCTTTATTCAGAACAACGCATCCGTAGCCCAGTGGACAGAGGCAACATTCAACAGACCCGCTTCGTCTCGCTTTATGAACTTCCTGTATCCGCATACCAATCTCTTGGGAACGCTGCCAGCACCGGTAACATCCGAGTTCCCCAATGTAGTCGGCCGCAAGGTGATACTAATGGCCGGTGGGGTCGGATCGCAAATCGGCTCTGTCGTCGACCAAGAAGTTATCGCAATCCCATCAAACTTTAGCGTTCTTCCACCCGCAAAACTTCTCGAACTTACCGGAGCTACACCCGAAGATGTTCTCGGCGTGAACTATGCACTCTATCGCTATATTGGCCCCAACTCATCCAATGCGGATCTTACGATTGAGGACTACTCCGATTCATCCCGATGGCAGCGGCTTGGAATCAATCATCGCACAGGCTCCGACAATCGAGTTGCTGTGAATCGCAGCCTAACCAATGGGCAAACGATTCTCGTCGAATTCGATCAGGAGAACTACGGTCTCTACAAGTATCTTGGTCCTAACGCGACGGTCAATTTAGCGACGCAAGATTTCAACATCGCGGGCCGTTGGCAGAAAGTCGTCGCTGATTTTACGACGCTCGATGAAACGGTTGACCTGACACTAGGCAAGGTAATCGAGCATCGCAGCATCATTGACTCGCTCTTGGTGCGCTTTATCAATGATGTCAATGTCAAAGCGTCGCGTTCAATGTCGGCAACTTCGTCTAGCTCAACAGCCATTGAGTCCGTTCAGGACCTGCTCATTGAAAGAATTGTGTCGGGTGGTGATGTCATCCTAAAGTCAGGAGGGGATGTCCGCGATACGGGCTACTCTTCAATCGCAGCCGTTGCCCTTACGGGCAATCTTTTCCTTGATTCGAATCAAGCAATCACAGGCTATCTGGACGCCAATTTTTTACCGATTCCCTTCCGAACTCAAATTGCGCAAACGGGGGCGATCGAAGCGTTTGCAGAAGATGCCATTTCGATTCGCCAAGTTGGGACCGATATTGTCGTCAACAGTGTTCTCTATCCGGTCGACAGCTTACTCGTAACGCGTGCTCATGCAAATGGAAGTCTGTCGATCGGCGTTTCCGAGGGTGATTTGAAGATTGGTCGAATTACCGCATTGGATACCATTAGCCTCTTTGCCGCTGAATCGATCATCGATGCTCATAGCGATGCTGTGGGAAGATTCGTGAATATCGATACGTCTTCACGCCCTGGCGATTTGGGAGCCGATGTTTATCTTTCTGCCGAAGAGAGAATTGGTAGCTTCCTCAACTCGCTTGATCTGGCCGTGCGAGGTGGTAGGTTGACATCATTTTCCAATGGTGATAGTTACCTTCGTAATGTCAGCGACATGCTTGCGGCAAGTGTTCAATCATCCTCCGGGGACATTGTGATCTTCAGTGAAGGAACACTCTTAGTTGAAAGCATTCGAGCGATTCAAGGCATGGTCTTCATCACGTCATCAAGATCTGTCATTGATGTTGATGGTGATCCGGAAAGTGATATCGATGCCAAGTCGATCACGATCATTGTTTCCGATGGCTCCATCGGCGAACCGACCGATGATTTGGAGATCGATACCGAAGACAGTTCCACTTCCTCGCTTATCGCGCGGGCATCGCAAAACGTTTTCATCACGGAGAAGTCTGGCCGATTGAACGTCAATCAAGCCATTTCCACTTTTCGAGGTGACGTGCGTCTCACTACGATCGATTCGAGTGCCATCGGCGAAGATATCAACGCCGCTGTTGGTTCTGTCA
This sequence comes from Planctomycetaceae bacterium, assembly GCA_027487485.1. Classification (GTDB taxonomy): domain Bacteria; phylum Planctomycetota; class Planctomycetia; order Pirellulales; family Pirellulaceae; genus JBKCUI01. The sequence continues at coordinate 34,312 of JAIYDN010000089.1, forward strand.
TGTTGGCTGCTGATGGGATGCTCACGTTGTTGTCCAGCGATAATTTGATTTTAGCGGGAACGATCTCGGCTAGAGAAGTCGAAGTTCGCGGTGATTATCGCAATCGCGACACCTACGGCTCGAATGTCGAAATCGGCGGCTCGATTACTACTCAGTTCTTTGAACTGCAAACCGACGATGACAACGATACAGTGGTTATCGCTGCGGCTATCACTCTTGGCATGGTTATTCGAACTGGCAGAGGAGACGATGACGTTACTGCCGGTTCGGGCAATGATTGGGTTTATGGCGGCCCAGGGCTCGATATCCTTCGCGGGGACGATGGCGACGATTTACTCGACGGTGGCGACGGCATCGGCAATGAACTTTATGGAGGACGCGGCAACGATCGTATTTACGGCAGCGACGACGGAAGCGAGACCGATCCGAACTTCTCCGACACAATTCGCTTCGGTGATTATGTCGAAGCTGGCGAAGGAGACGATCGCATTTGGACGTACGGTGGGGCCGATTTCGTCGACGCCGGTAGCGGTCTTGATATCGTCTACAGTGGTTCTGGCAGCGATCGGATTCTCGCTGGCTCTGGCGACGACACCATCTACGCTGGTCCAGGCTTGGCCGAGTACATTGACGGCGATGTCGGCAATGATTTGATCTACGGTTCCGATAACGGCATCGATACGATCTTTGGCGGTATAGGCAAAGACCAAATCTTTGGACTCGGTGGCAACGATGTTGTTGATGGAGGCCTCGATGTCGATACGGTCGACGGTGGCGCGGGAGACGACACGATCGATGGCTCGGACGGCGACGATTATCTGGACGGCTCGTTCGGCACCGACACCATTTACGGCGGATTGGGTAACGACGAAATTTTCGGTGGCTTCGGAACTGGCGACCAACTTTTGGGCCAAGACGGTGACGACATTATTCGCGGAAGCAACGACGGTGCTGACATCGTCGATGGAGGGCTCGGCTTCGATCGAATCTTCGGCTTTGGGGGCAACGATTTGTTGCGCGGTGGAGCCGATGGAGACATCATCGAAGGAGGGGACGGGGACGACACGATTTACGGCGATTCCGGTAGTGACACTCTCCTCGGTAGTTCCGGTCATGATGTTCTTTACGCTTTCAATAACTCCGGTGCGGGAACCGACAACACCGTCAACTATCTCTACGGCGACTTCGGGACCGGCGGGAACCAAGTCGGGGCCGGACGCGATCAGCTATTCGGCAATGCTGGGGCAGATATGCTCTTCGGCGAAGGGGATGACGATCGAGTTACGATCGTGAACCTCGCTTCCTTTGTTGATTACGGCGTTGGTGAATCGGGAACACCGTTCGATTTTGTAGCCCCGACACCGACTCCCAATCCGCCGCTTCAACCGGTCGGTCCGCCCGCTTTCGAACTCGGTGCGTCTTCATTGCCAACTGGAATCAGTGAACTCGGATTGTGGGGCGAGTTGAGTGGATCGGCAAGCGGGCTTGGGCTGGCCACCGATACTGCATCTTCTATGTCCTATTCGATTGCAAGCTCGACAACCGGGCCGGTCGTCGTCTGGTCGGACGCTCGCAGCGGCAACTTCGAAATCTACGCCGCACGCCACGATGGTTCTGTATGGAGCGAAATGGCAGGGAGTGCTTCCAAAGGGGGAATCAGCAAGTCATCGACCAAGTCCATAGCACCGAGCATCGCAATCATCGCCGGCAAACCGACGGTCGCTTGGATCGAATCATCCGCCTCTGAGACGCATGTTCGCGTCGCACAGTTCGATGCCGCAGTTGGACCGCAAGGTACATGGCTGGCGCTCGGCGAATCGCTCGTCGCCAACGGTATTTCTGGGCTTGGTAACGCACAGCGCCCCAAAATCGTCGATTCGAGTTTCGGGCCGGTGGTCGTTTGGATTCAACAGGTTGGCAACACCCAACAGCTCCACGCCCGCCGCTTCAATGGAACGCAATGGGAAGCCATCGGTGCTTTGAGCGATACGGGCAGCGGAGTCTCTGGAACATCCGGCGGTATTGCATCGACCGATTTCGATGTGTCAACACGAAACGACGCAATCGCGATCAGCTACATCGGTCACAACATGCTCGGTGTTCGTCAGATCTATTTCAAGCAGTATGACGGTACAACTTGGCAAGAGATCAACGGCTCGGCAACCAACGACGGAGTCGGTGGCGTCCTCGCTTCGACCTTCGCCTCCCCGACGACCTTCAACGCAACGCCGACTGTCTCCTATCTCAACAACGACATTTACGTAGCTTGGAAATCGTTCATCGATGAAAGCTCGTCGATCGTCGTTGCGAAGTACACCAACGGGACCGGTGCACCGACAATCGTGCACAACCGACTCGTTACCAATCGCGATGCTCAACCTCGAATTGTTGCTGGCGGCGGAACATTGCGACTCTTCTGGCTTGAAGGGATCGACAAACTAGCCGGCATGAAATGGAACGGATCGAGCTTTATCGAAGAGACACCGGGCGAGGGATCACAACCCGGCCTCTTCGCGACCGGCCGAGCCGCCTCATCGCATGCCGTCACCATTGACGCAACCGGCAAGTCGACGATTCTTTGGGAGAACGTCGGCATCGGTCGAGTCGAACTCAATCTTCGAACGCAGGGACTTGCGTTGACCGGACGCGTTCTCACAGCCGCATCAGGTGGCTCGTCGATTCAACAGTTGCTCGACGACAATGCACTTGTCCCCGGCGATGTGATCTATGTCGTCGGAACCGTCACTGGCAACGTGTCTATTGCAACGGCGGATTCGGGTGTTACCATCATCGGCGCGCCAGGAGCTCTTATCGTGGGTAACATTGTCAGCAACGCTGATGATGTGAATCTTTATCGCATCGGCATCACCGGCAACGTTACTTCGACGGGGAATCGTTTCTCGCTTCGCGATAGTAGCGTCGCAGGTCGCGTCCTCTTCAGCGGCGGCGTTGATAGTCAGCTCATTAACAACGATATTACCGTCGGCGGAGTTGTTCTAGCTGGTGGAGCAACGCGATCGATTGTTCGAGCCAACCGAATCAGCCAAGCCACAAATGGGATCGCACTTGGTGATCCAACGTTAGCTATCGCAGGCAATGCGATCGGCGCGCGCATCTTTGACAATCGAACTTCAACGGTTGCGACCGGCATCCGCTTTGTAGTCGCGTCGACTGGCGAAGTCTACGGCAATAGCTTTTCGGCGACGTCGAACGGACTCGACTTGGACGCAACCTTCACCGGTCTGATTCGCAACAACATGATCACCGGCGCGCCGATCGGCGTTCGTTACGATTATGCGGCCGCTCTTAGCGACAACGATATCACTAGCAATACGACGGGTGTGGTCGTGACCGTCGATTCTGCCGCGGACGGACTGGGCTTCGTTGTCGGAACACTTCCGAATCGCATCCACGGCAATCAAACCGGTGTTTCGCTGAGCGGACGCATGCAGAATCAATGGATCACCAACAATACGACCGGTGTTTCGGGCAGCGGAAATCTGATCAGCGCAAGCCTCGCAACCGCCAACCTCATCGAAGGGAACACGACCGGCGTCAACATTACTGGAGCTGTTCAGTTCCAACGCCTGCTGCGTAACGGAGTCGCCATCGAGGCGGCGAACAATCAATTAATCGCTAACAATGTATTGTCTGGCAATACGGTCGGTGTTTCGGTTCGCGGCAAGACGGTCACTCGCATCATCGCCAATACGATGTACACTCCCAACGGCGACAACGTGCGCGTGATCGACGGCTCAAGCCAAACCGAGATTCGCAATAATATTCTTTGGACCGCCGCGGGCTACGACATCTTCGTCTCCGACAACAGCACACGTGGTATCTTTAGCGACTACAACGCACTTTACACCAGCGGTGATGGAAAGATCGGTTATTGGACGAAAGACTTCACCGACATCCTCGATTGGCAGCAGGACATTTTTCAGATCGACCTCAACTCGATCGGAACAACATCCGTCAATCCTCGCGATGCACGCCCGCAGTTCTATAGCCTCGCTCGCGACGATTTCCGTGTCTTCGAAACATCGGCTCGTCGTCGACTGACCAGTCCGACCGTGGATCGGGGCGACGTTCTCAATGATTTGGCTTTGCCGGTTGGCTACAGTAATTTGCTGAAGAACCCAGGTTTCGAATCGAATCTAACCGATTGGTTTGCTTCACCGAGCGGTGGGACCAATCAAAACATCACGATGCCCAATCCACCTGCTCCGTTCGACGGATCGCGTTACTTCTACGCTGGCACGAACGCTACGACACAGCTCACACAAACCGTTGATCTCCTTGCTGCTGGCTATTCATCGTTGCAGCTCGATAGTCGAAATCTGTTGGCGGCCTTCGGTGGTCGTGTCCGTGTGGCAAGTGAAGACCCGCGCGACCGAGCGACGCTCACGGTGACGATGCTCGATGCTGGTGACAATGCGATCGGTCAATCGATTTTGGTTCGCGCAGCCAGCACCAGCGATCGATGGGAACTTATCGGTGATCATGCTACGTTGCCCGTCGGCGTGCGAAAGATTCGCTTTCAGTTTGACGCCATCCGTCAGACGGGATCGACCAATGATGTCTATCTCGACCGAGCCTTCGTGTCCATTCTTCCGGGAACAGCAGTCCCTGATCTTGGAGCTGACGGCAACACGTCAAGCGACATTCCCGGTTCGGCTCGTTTGCGATTGATCTCGCCCGATCTTTACGAGGATCGAGAATTAAACAAACCGGTCGATATCCGATGGGACTCGTTCGGCAACACGACTGGATCGCTTGTTCAGATCGATCTTCTTCGCGACACGGCTACGGGGCCCGAGTTCTACACGTCCATCACGACCGGTACCGACGATGACGGAGCTTTTACATGGATTCCTGCTAACAGCGGGCTCGATTACGGAAGCCGCGGATGGCGCATTCAAGTCACCCTGGCCTCTGAAAAAACGGTCTTCGATCGCAGCACCGAAGCGTTCACGGTTCCCGAGAATACGAACACCTTCTTCGTGAATGATGCTTCGATCGATAACCTGCAATACAGCTCCGCATCTGGTTCGAATCGCAATACTGGAAAGGTAGCGTCCGCACCGAAGCCGTATCCGAACAACGTTCTACGCATCTATTCGCTCGGTGCCAATCAAACGTTGTCGATCGATCCGGGCGTCTATTCACTTCTCAGCCCGATTTTGATTTCTAACATCGTCGGCATCGGAGACGATGAAGGTTTCATGATGCGAGGGGGAACCACATCTGCGACTACACTTCGTCATGCGAATACGACAACGGTTTCTCCTGTTGTTGAGTTGAACAATGCCGACTTCGTGACGATGCAGAACATGACCTTGACCGGCGGAGCGTATGGGCTGCTGGTTCGCAATCTTAGCACTAACTTCGCGGCCGACAGCGTGAGCTCGATCAGCAATAGTCTCGGCGGCTTTCGATTCGAAACCGGATCGTCTGCAATCGGTTTGGCTCGACTTCGCGCCGATCAGAACCTCGGCGCCGGACTCTATTTCCAAGGGAGTCTTGGAAGCGTTACCGATGGAGTCTTCTCGAACAATCGCGGGATGGGGATTCATCTTGTCGACACCGGCGCAACCATCGTCGAGGGGAACGACGTCTTCAACAACACAGGGCCTAACGTCTACGGCATCTACGCAACGAATAACATCGCAGGTTCGTTGCTGAACATTGGCAACTCCGACGTCGCAGTTGGTCGTGGCAATCGCATTCGCAACAACTCGCCACATGGCGTCTTTGCGTCGGGGAATGTTAGCGTCGCAGGGAATACAGTCTTCAACCATTCCGCCAGCGGCTCCGTCGGCATTGCGGTTCAAGGTAACGCCAACATCGTTCGTAACGTGGTTTTCAATAATTTCGTAGGAATGACAAGCAGCTCCGGCGAAATTCGCGAGAACCGTAGTTATCAAAATACCGACGCGGGCATTGTCGTCGACAACAATGTCGCCTTGACTCGTAACGTAGTCTATTCCAATGCATCCGGGATCCGCAGCAACTTCAACTTTCAAGGAACCCTCTCCGGCAACATCATCTACGCGAACTCGATCGTCGGCGTTTCGCTTGCCGGAGCAGCAGCAAGCAGTGGCACAGTGACCTTGGTTAACAACACGATCGTCCAACCGATCGGCGATGCCTTGCGATTGACTTCAAACAGCCGCAATGTTCGGCTTCGAAACAACATTCTATCGGTTGGTGCTGGCTACATTTACAACATTGCTCCTGACTCGCAGATAGGCTTTGCGAGCGACTTCAACAATCTTTACACGACCGGTATCGGTCGCATCGCACTTTGGCAAAACGTCGATCGGACGTCTCTTCCCGTTTGGCGAAATACCGCCTTCACCGATGCCAATAGCCTCGGCGCCGATCCACTCTTTGTCGACCTGGACGGCCCCGACAATATTCTTGGTTTCGTTTCGCTGGCCAACGACGGCCGTAATGACGATTTCCATCTGCAAAGTCAGTACGGCAGCTTCCGAAGCATCTCCTTCGCACCGGTAGCAAGTGGCGACGGGACCGGTATTCCCACCATGTTGACTGCATTTGGCAATCCCGCCATCGACACCCAAACATCACCTCTCATCGATCGTGGCGACGACACCGATACGGTCGGCCAGGAGCCCGCTTCGAGCGGTGGTTTCATTAACATCGGTGCCTATGGTGGAACAACACAAGCGTCGCTGAGCCCTGCTCGTTACGTCACTGTGACGACTCCCAACGGGGGCGAAGTTTGGGCGCATGGTCAGAGCTTCCCGATTCGATGGCGATCTCGCTACGACAGCGTCGTGGGCGGAACGTTCAAAATTGATCTAATGCAAGCCGGCAACTCGACACCGGTCACTACAATCGCCGCTGCTGCTTCCGATACTGGGCTCTTCAATTGGACTATTCCAGCGACGATTACGCCGAATACGAACTATCGCATACGAGTCACCCGTAATGACGTCGAGAATACTTTTGATGAGAGCGACGCCAACCTCCAAATCATCGCTCCCATCAGTGTCTACTATGTGAATGATGGTACGGTCTCGCCTGACGACACTACAAGCGCTCCCGGAAGCGACACTTCGGGATCAGGAATCAGTCCCGATAGCCCACGGGCCTCGATCAGCTCCATCCTCAATTCGTTCCCGATGAAGCCGGGCGATACGATCTTCGTCGACAGCGGAACCTACAACCTTTCGACAACGCTTGTTCTGAACGCTGCTTCAAGCGGCATTCGAATTGTTGGCTATAACAACCCGAACTTCCCTAGCCGTTCTACCATCATCGATCGTGGCAACCTTGGTTCACCGGTGATTCAACTTAATAATGCAGACAATGTGACGTTCGATCGGCTCACCCTTCGCGGTGGCTCGATCGGTATCTTCGCGGGCAGTACTTCGGATAGCGATACCCTGACCGTCACTAACTCGACATTTATTCTTAATGCCTCCTACGGTATCAGCCTCGACACCACCAATGATCGTCCTAACTTGCTCGGCAATACCTTCACTGCGAGCGGAAGTGCGAACAACCTTTGGTTGCGATCACCCGATGCAGTTGTCTCGTCGAATACCTTCAACGGTGGTTTGACAAGCGTCGACGTCTTCGCTGCACGTGCTTTGTTCAGCAACAATACGCATGTCGGCACAATCGCAAATTCTACCGGGATTATCGTCAGCAATCCATCCTCAACCCTTACCGATCGAGTGATCGTCCGCGATAGCTCATTCGCCAATTACGGCAATGTTGGAATCAATGTCAACTCGAACAACGTTTTGGTCAGCAATAACACGGTTACCAATTCTCGTGTCGGGATCACTGGTTCCGGCGAAATTCGGAACAATGTCGTCCGTGGCTCCACGACCGGTATCGAACTCAATTCTGGGGGCAATTCCGTTGTGGAAGACAATCGAGTCTTCAACAGTTCGAGTATTGGGATCAATCTTGGCGTCAACGCGGTCGTTCGCAACAACCGTGTCTACGACAACAACATTGGTATCCGTTTGGGTCAGAACTTCAACACCACGCTGTCGAATAACTTCGTCTACAACAACACGGCGTTCGGTATCCAAGCCGATAGCGCTGGTCTCAGCGGCGGTGCTTTACCGACTATCGCTAACAATACGATCGTTCAACCTCAAGGCGATGCAATCCGAGTTGTCAACAGCACTACGCAGAACGTCTACGTCAAGAATAACATTCTCCAGGTTGGCTCTGGCTATGCCATCAATGTCGACAGCAACGCTAGCCGCGGCTTCCGCAGCGACTACAACGTCATCCACACCACCGGGACCGCCAAGACAGGTCGGTGGGAAAACGTCGATTTCATCAACCGAGCCGATTGGTTCTATGAAGTTGGATTCGATGAGCACAGCCTTTTCGCTGATCCCAATTTCATGGGCTTGGCAGGAGCCGACACACAACTTGGCTACAACCGCACAACCGCAGTCGACTACGGCGCCGATGACAGTTTCGCCGTTCAAGTTGGCTCACCAGCCATCGACGCCGGGGACCTTCTTGATCCGTACTTCCGCGAGCCGCTTCCTAATGGTGGACGCATCAATGTAGGTGCTGATGGAAACACCAATTCTGCTCAGGTCGGTACGCTTCAAAGTGTCCAAGTTCTCTCCCCTAACGGTTTTGAGAAATTGGAACAAGGACAAGTTGTCCCCATCACCTTCCGAAGCAGTAACCTCAAGTCTGTTGAATCGGTCTTGTTGATGAACGTCGGTAGTACGTCCTCAGTCGGAGCGTGGACCAGTTCCAGCCCATATCTCACTAGCGGAACCAATGCAACGAATTTTGCGAGCAGCATCAATCTAAGTGGACTAACCGATCCAGCCCCGGCCGGAGTTTATTCGTCCTACGCTCAATCGGGAACCACTGTCGGCAATCGACTCACTTTGCAGCTTCCAGTTTCTGACGGAACGTACAATGTTCGCTTGCACTTCGCGGAACCTTCTTTTAGCTCGGTTGGGCAACGTCGGTTTAACATCCTGTTGAACAATAATCAAGTTAGCACCAACTATGATATTGTCCAAGTTTCGGGCGGGATCAATCGCGCCGTGGCCGAGTCGTTTACAGGCGTCGTCGCCTCAGCTGGCGGAGGTTTGACGATTGACCTCGTGAACGTTCTCAACGGAGCGATCCTCTCGGGTGTGGAGCTTTTCCGACCGAA
>JAIYDN010000049.1 GCA_027487485.1 Planctomycetaceae bacterium
AATATCCAACACGACTCCGTTGAGGCCTTGACTGTAGTTGGATATGTTGGCAGGAGTGGTCGTTTGAGCTATCCCCGAAGATTGAAGCAGGACTCTGGCGGAGTCTAACGCAGCGTTCACCGAACCTCCAACTCCAAGCTCAAATCCCGAGTTATTGTAGAACACTTGGCGGTTGAAAACCGTTGCGGTAATGTTCGCGAAAGTGGTTGCGGTCGTGTTGGCAGTGTAATTACCAGCGTTAGCACCACCGAGGACTAGCCCAGTTACGTTCACTGTCTTGTTATTCCCGACACCAATATCCGCAAACGTGGCGATACCATCGGACAGCGTAACCACGTCAGGACCAATCAAGCCACTCAACGACCGAGTAGCAATGGTCCCCGCAGTCGTGTTGTCAAACGGCTTGTTGTTGACTGTCACGGAGGCGACTAGTATTGCTCGGAGGATCGTGAACGCGGTTATCGTGGACTGGGCTGCGTTGTTATTCGAGGTTGCTGCCACGGAGGCACGTACGAAGTAGTTGCCTGCGTTTGTCGGGGCCGCAATTACATTCGTTCCCGCCGAATCGCTGAAGTAGGTAAAGACGATTGTAGGAGAAGGCGCCGCACTACCCGACATTGTCGCCGTCGCAGCATAGGCGGATCGGTCGTAGGTTCGGTTGCCTGAAGTGATCGTCAACGTCGGGGTCGCCGCGACCGCATTGATCGTAAAGGCAACACTGCTGCTATTGGCACCATCGTTGGCGGTAATCGTCACGACTTGGTCGGCAACCACATCGGGCGGGGTATATGACCAAGACCACGTACCATCTGTATTCTTCACGACCGAGCCCAGCGATGCAGTCAACGCGACGCTGGAGTTGTTCGATTCTGGATCGAACCAAGTACCCATATTAACGAAGGTCGCTTGGACATTACCGGTCAAAGTTGGATTAACGCTGGTAAGCACTACCGGTTCGTTCGCATCGGTGATACTTAAGGTGAACGATTTGGTAAGCGATTGGCCACCCGAGTCCGTGGATCGAACTCGTACGGAGTAAGTTGGCTTGGTTTCGAAGTCCAGCACTTCACCCGCACGCAAGAACAATTGATTTCCATTCTTTACGAGAAAGCGAACGTTGTCATCGTTTCCGATCCCTTCTACAAGTTGGTAAAGGAAACCATCGCCAACATCGGGATCTATTGTTGTTAACGTTCCAAAGTAGATATCCGATGCGCTCGAAGTCGATTCATTCATAGATATCACCTCCAGAACTACGTCGATCGGTGCGTCGTTCACCGGATCGATCGTGATCGACGAGCTACTGGTTTGCAAACTCAGCGAGTTCGTAAGCAGTGTTGCAGGAATGATACTTGTACCATTCGCGTTTTCGTCAGCACGGTCCCAGGCTCGGAAGCTGACGTTACCAGCATTTCCAAAGAAGTTAACGTTAGGATTGAATCGAATTCGGGTGGTTGCTGTCGAAGCCAATAAGAGCACCTTACCCGCAATCAACTCGGGCGCAATGGACACGAAAGATGTTCCATTGGTTGAGTATTGCCATTCACCATTAGAATTGTCCACTCCGACGATGGCAACTCCGGTTGCTGGACCATCTGCATCTGTGATTCTTCCAGCAACCATCGCACTTACAAGCGTCCCTAAGTTGGAAACGACCGGTTCGTCTTCATCGATGCGAGGAAAGTTATAAGAACCCGCAAGTTGTGGTGCCTGATTGCTGATCACTCGGAAGATGCGAAGATAATCACCTCCGACCGTTCCGTTGCCATCGCCATCCAGCAAATTCCCAGACAGATCGCGGAGGGAGGCAGACGCGTTGCTTTGGATCGAAAATCGATAACGACCTGGCAATAGACTTGCTCCTTCGTTGAGCACGCCTAGAGTCACGACGGAGGTCAATGCGTTATAAGAACGGGTAAGACTAACAACGAAGTCATCGCCATTGTCAAAAGTATTGTCCGCCCCAGCTGATCGCAACGAATACAAGTTGGCAATCGCATCCACCGAGCTAATCGGTTCACTCAATTGAAGTTGTATCTGCGAGATGCTCTGTGCTGTCAGGCCTTCTGAACCAACAACATTCGGAAGCACCGATACAATTGCAGGAGGCGTAAGGTCACTACTCGATCCGCGGAATTCGTAGGCCCCCATATCTCGGAAGCTGGCCGCCAAGTTAAATTCAACCGAATTAGCGTTGGTCAGCGAAGCAGCCCCGTCATACCCTGGGATCGTCGTGAAGGTCCGGCCGTTCCCCATGGAAATGCCAACGGTTGGTGAAAGACCCGTGTTCCCTGCACCATAGTCAAATCGGATGCGACCGTCACTGAAAAGCACAATCGCAAAGTTGACGGCAGTGTTGTTACCAACATTGGTTCCATCCCATCGGAACTTGACTTGGCCAGCCACGCTTGTATCCACGAAGATATTGTCGGCTGGTGCGGTGTTGATGTCTGTGCGGAGATTGTCCCACAAGGCTGCTATCCGCACGGAGGACGATAGGCTGGTAGTACTATTGTTGGTGTCTCCACCATTATTACCATTTCCAAACTGCAAGAACCCGGACGACGAGACAAAGACGGTGCTGTAGCTGACTCCGAAATAATGGAAGCTAAAGGGCAGCGTGTAGCTAGTCACGTTGCCGTACCCCCGCCAAGTCGGTTGGGCAACACCGGTCGCGGTGAACAAACTGGACGAAAGAACCGTCGGCATCAGGGTAGTCCGCCCGGCATTGGTTGTGGACAAATCATCGGTTGCAGCAAAACCGTCGATATCGGTTGGCCAAACGTTCCAGCTGTCTCCGCGATCCGTTGCTGGGGAATTTTGCAATCGTTGGAAATTGTCATCCGCTCCACCGTCTCCATTGGTCGTAGTGAATCCCAAGATTCCATCCGCACCGTTGATATCCACGAATATAGGGTCGCCACTTATGCTGTTGGTGTCGCGTGCGGAAGCGGACTTCCAATCAGCGAGATTGATCTGGTCCACACCACTCCATGATCCGATACGGGCATTCAAGTTGTCGCTACGGTGTAACAAATTGTAATTGCTTCGGAAGTTTGCAGCGGTTATCGTTCCCGCGTTGATCGCATAGCCAGACAAGATCCAGATGATATTGTTATTGAGTTCGGCTTTGCTGGCGTTTTCCAGGCGAATGGCATCGCCTACTTGTTGGTAAACGGTATTCTGTGACAAAAGAGCCAGGTTTGAACTGCTACTGTTGGCCAGCAGGACACCTCGGTTTGTATTTGCATAGACGATATTGTTGGCAATCGTTCCACCAAAAGAAGCCTGAGCCTGGATTCCAATGGAATTGGAATAGACACGATTTCCTATCGCTTCGGCTTGACCATCGATACTGATTCCGACGTTCATATTTCCTAAGACGCGATTGTCCCGAATGGAGGCACTACTTGCATTCATGCCATTAGAATTGTTGCGTATCACGTTATTGCGAATCGTTCCGCCGGTGGCGACTATTCCAAATTGATTCACGCCATTCTGTCCATAAACTTCGTTGTTTTCGATCAATACAAATGCATGCGCTGTAATTCCAGTGCCAGTGTTGGCATAAACTTGATTCCCGATGACCAACGACTGCTGGGATTCGATAGCACCTTGAGCACGAATACCTGTTAAGTTACCGTGGACATCATTACTGCGGATGACAGCGTTTCGCCCTACCGTGTGGATCCCGGTGTTGCCGTGATCATAGACATGATTGTTTTCGATTAGGTGATTGAAACCCGAGCCGAATCCGCCGATGAAGATGCCTGTTTCCATCGCAAACCCGAACTGCTGATTGTCGAGTGCACTTCCACCTGGAACTCCGTAAAGTTCGTTGTTCCTTGCGATCAGTCGATCATTAGTCGGTCCAAGCTCGACCCCCGCGTATGAATTTCCGAAGATGCGGCTATTGCGAATGACCAGATCATCACTATCGGACGAGTTGCCAGCGTAGATTCCGCTGTCGGCACCTGTGATGCTAATCGAATCGAATGTCACATTGTCTGCGTTCTGTAGTTCAAAGGCATACTGACTTGGAACCCCGTTGCTATCTTGCCGATGAAAGACGGCGGTTGCTCCCGTAGGTCCTACAATCGTCACCCCTGAGTCTTGGTTGTCGATGACGATGTTCGAGCTCAGGAAATACGTACCAGCAGCGACATGGATTCGATCTCCTGCATCGAGATTGAAGCTTTGAAGTAGGGCACTGATGTTTCGCATTGGCCTATCGGGCGTTTTTCCACCATGGGTGTCGTCACCCGTCAAGCTGACATAGTATTCGGTTCCGTTGTTGACGATCTCGAACGCTTGATCGGAAACATCGCTTGCGCCAGACCCTTGTTCAGAGATGACACGGAACAAGCTCGTTCGTAGCGTTGGGGATGTGGCAGTCCAAAGGAACTGGCCTCGTCCCAAACCATCCACGGGGACGTTCGTGGCCAACGTAGTCCAATTGGATCCGTTGTTGCTCGATATCTGAACTGTGAATGTTGGGCTGGGGGAAGCCACCGTATCGGAGGCAGTGATCTCGATCGCACACAGTATGGCACCGTTAGCGGTCAGATTGAGAAGTCCTAGATCGAGGATTCCATTGGTGACAGAGATCCCATTGTGCATAGTAGTCACAGCTCGGTTGGCCGCCCCGGCTGCAGAACGAATGTCGAAATTGGCTTGGACCGTTGCACCTTGCATTCGGATATCGAATCGACGCGTTCCTATACCGATGAAGGTGTTGCTTTCGACATAGTGAAGCCGAACACTGTAGTTGCCATTTGCCAGTGGAATCGCATACCTGAGTTCGGCTCCAACCCCATCAAGCCCCTGAAAATCCTGGTAAGCAATTGTTGGCGCTGGCTGCGGAACAAGACTTGTGTCGATAGCAACTGCGTTCGTTCGCCGGCTTCCTGTCACCTGGAACAACGCAGCCGATGCAAAGGTTCCCTGCGTTCCAGCCTGTGTCATCAATTGCGCAACGGGTCGCACGGGTGTTTGACCTGCGGTCTGGAAGGTCACCGTAACTTCTTGGCCCTGTTCAAATTTTTCGAGTCCGTTCGGTGACAGAACTTGGACCGACTCCGCTTGACTGTTGGCAGCTTGTACTGTGTTACCGGTATGCCCAAGGTTGATGCGATTGCCGTTGGGGGTTGATTCAAGCATGAAGATCGCGTTGGGATTCCCACGATCGATCGTGGGTGAGCCCGGCAGGACGCCAAAATGGTCATCGGCTCCGAAATTGGCGGTTGTGTATCCAAGCACGTTGTCCACCCCATCTATGTCCGCAAAAAGAGGATCACCCGTCAAGCTATTCCGATCGGTATTCGTCGCGTACGACCAAGCGGCGAGGTCCGTGTAATTGGTGCCTTGCAGGCTAGCGATTCGTCCAGAACCTCGCAGTTGATAAAGGTTGTAGTCACCCGATATCGAAACCGTTCCCAGTGGCAAGTTGATAGCCGAGCCAGCATCTACTGAGACGATGTTGTTCTCCAGATGGAGCGAACCTATCGCCGCGGGACCGCTAATCGCGTCACCGCTGACTTGGTAGATCGTATTGTTGACGAGCTGAGCGGATAAGTTTTCGCCGATTCGAACGCCCGCTGCATTCTGGTAGAGAAGATTGTTGATAAAGGTTGGCTGGACCAATCCGCCAGAACCGCTATTGACGACTTCGATTCCAATTGGATTCGAATAGATCTTGTTCTCGGATGCCGAAGAACCCGACGTGGCTCGGATGCCGACGACGGAGTTGTTGAAGATGGTGTTACCGACGGCTGTTCCCAAGTTTGTCAGCGACATCGCAATGGAATTACCAAAGAGCGTGTTGTTCACGAACTGGCTATTGCCCTGAACCGCGATCAAGTTGGGATGGGTCAGATTTCGGATGGTGTTTCCGGAAACGAGTACATTCAAGCCTGAACTAGAAATCCCATAGGCACCGGCGGAATCCCCTATCACGTTATTCGTTACCAGCAAAACATCCGATGCGACTGAGGATGAACCAAAGAGTACGAGGTTACCCGAGTTGTTGTCAATGAAGTTATTGTTCGCAACCATTCCACGCATTCCGCTAATGTAGACCGCCGACTGTCCGCTTCCCCCTCCTGCTGATCGAGTAAAGGTATTGCCTGTCACGTTCGAGTCATTGCCGAATAAGTACAAATGCGTCGACTGATTGCGAGTTGGTCCACCATCAAATGTGGAGTTTTCAACTCGGACCAAGTCGTTCGAGAGTGTGGCCTGGCCAGCATCCAAGAAAACGGCTTGCTGGTTGCCTGTGAAGCGTGTATTTCGAAGAGTCAGTCCGTCGCTATCCGAGTTGTAATTGGCCCAAATCGCTCGGCTTGCTCCACGCATCTCCAGGTTTTCAAAAGTGATATCGTCCGCGTTTTCTAGAATGAACATGTTGGACGACAGGTTGCCGCGGTCAATGGTCGTCAGGTTAACGCCAGCACCGAGAATACGAACACCCGCGTCCTGCGCCGTGATCGTAATACTGTTGGAAAGAACATGGTTCCCTGCATCGAGGTAGATGGTATCGCCAGGGTTCAAGTCGTACGTCGCGAATAACGATTCCAGGCTAGCCATGGGTTGCGACGGGCTTTTGCCTGAATTGAAGTTATTGCCAATAGCGGTAGCGAACGAATCTCCCGCTAGCGAGTTATCATTCACGTAATAGTTGAGCCCAGCGTTGACGATTTGAAATGGATGGTTCGAGATGTCGCTGATCGTCGGTGCAGATGCAGAGTGCAAGGCTCGAATCATGTAGTTTGCACTCTCTGGCTGACTACCGGGAATCGACCAAACGAACTGTCCTTTTCCTTGGGCATCCAAGGGAACATTGTTTGCAATGGTCGTCCAAAGCGATCCATCCGTCGAAAACTGCAAGTCTACCGAAGGGACACTTAGACCACTGCTTTGGAAACGAATCGTCACGTTCGAACCAACTTCATAGCGTTCAAAACCGTTAGGTTCGAGAACCTGAACAAGCCGTGATGGACTGGAGACGGCGTCGATCGTATTGCCGGTGCTACCCGCATTGATTCGCGAACCATTGGGCATCGGTTCGTTGGTAAACGTGAGTGTGGGGTTCCCTTGGTCGATCGTCGGCGAAGTGGCACTAACCAAGAAGTTGTCGTCGAATCCATAGTCCATGAGATCGAAACCAGAGGACGTGCCCATATAGTTTCGAGGGACGATCTCCTTTGCAATTCCAGGTCCCGACCAACTAAACCTCGCTTGAGCGGTACCTGTTGTGTCTCGCATTTCATAGGCGATTGGATACCAACCTACCGTGAGTCCATTGGCCACATGCGAGTACTCCGTACCGTTCGAAACCGTCCATTGGTCGATCACGATCGTATTGTTGAATGAGAATCGGACGCCATTGTCATTTTGCGCAAAGAAGCTGTAATTCCCAGCTGTCGGAATGTAGATAAAACCTTCCCAACGAACACTAAAGTTGTCGGCGTTGACTCCTGGAGCCGGCGAACCGCTGATACCAAATGTTCCGAAATGAATCTGAGGTTCGACTCGGTCGAAGATGACGGGGCCAGTTAGATCATTGGTGTTGTAGTAGCGAGCGCGGACGCCATTTCCACGCTGGAAGCCGAGCCGATTATCGACTCCATCAAGATCCACCCACTGTGGATCGGCGGCAAGGCTGTTTTCATCGTGCCCCGTAGCTAGGTACCAAGATTTCAAATCGGAAACTTGGTTTCCTACAAACGTTGCAATCGCAGCGGTGGGCCCCAGATGGAAAACATTGTAGTCACTGCTATCCACGAGCAGTCCGCTTGGATCGAGAATCGCATTGCCAGAATCGATGACAAAGATGTTGCTGTCGAGAATCAATCCCGAGTTGGTGCTGAGCGTTTCAATCGCATTTCCAGTCGGCTGGTAAATGGTGTTATTGCGAACGGTTAACGATGCACCAAATCCAGCGGTCGAGACCGTCATGCCGGTATCGTTGCGATAAATTTCATTGTTGGCGAGCAAAGAGCCGGCCCCCGATTGCACCATGACACCTGTCAGATTGTCGTAGATTTGGTTCCCGATGTATTGGCCGCTGCCTGTCGTGTGCAAGCCGACGTGATTGTTGTAAACGCGATTGTTTTCGAAACGCCCAGTGCCCTGCAAGGCGTAGTCGCTACTATGAATCGTGTTGTTACGGACGAGTCCCGAACTGGCGATCGAGACGACCGGGTTGACTGCACCCGGATTAAGTATGTTGCGGAACGTATTGTTTTCAACCAATGTTCCTGTACTGGCTAGGATACTTGAGGCCAACGAATCTCGGAATAAATTGTTCTGTACGATAATCCGATTAGATTCCGAGGTGAACGGTAAGCTGACATCGAGGACTCCTTCATCGAAGACTTCGTTGTTGCGGAATAACGTCGCCGTCCCGGAGAGAATCATGCTCGTACTTCCTCCGCCTCCGCCACCCCCTCGGCTGAAGACATTGTCCTCGATTAGCGCACTGGACCCTTCCAATCGAAGATTCATTCGGCGTGTTGTTTGACCACCGAAGGTCGATTGAGCAATTCGAAGGCGGTCGCTTGTGCTATCCGATGTGACTTGCGCCCCACTGCTGTACAACAGACTGTTGAGAATATTGACGTCGTCGCTATCGTTCGTCAGCGCGATACCAGCAGATCCACCGTTGATGACCTCCAAGTTTCGAAGTGTTACATTGTCCGCATTGTTTAGCACAATGGCATTGCTGCTGGAGACGTTTCCTCGGTTCAAGATCGTTTTGCTTGTAGCGGTATTCGGAACGCCCAGGATCGTAACTCCGCTATCATCATTAAGAATCGCCAAGTCACTGGTGAGCAGATAAGTTCCCGCGTCGACGTAGATCGTGTCGCCCGGTCCTAAGTCATTGCTGTTGAGGATGGACTGAATGGAGGCTTTGGGCGCGGCAGCGGAACGGCCATCGTTCAAGTCGTTACCAACCGCTGTCGTATAAACATCATTGGCCGTTGAGCTATCATTGACGTAATATGTGGTTGTCGGGGCTGCGATGCTGAAGTTCGCATTGCTGCTGTCGACCAAACCAGAAGCGTCGTTGCGAGTGATGCGAATCGAGTAGTCGCTTGCGGGCGTTAGACTGGTAGGAACCAACCAAGAAACCTGGCCGGAACTGTCAGCAGTGGTGGAAATAACCAGCACGGGTGTTGGATTCCCTTGTCGCATCAAGTCAATCGTGTAAGTCACCCCGACTGCGTTGGTGTCGTGTGCACTCCAACGGATCGGATAGGTCTGGTTCCCTGCCCAAAGCTCGTTGCCGTTCGGGCTGAGGACGTTGACATACGTTGCGGGTGATTTGGAAGCTTGAATTGTGTTGCCAAAAGCTCCAACGTTGAGCGCGTTGCCATTCGGGGAAGGCTCGTTCGCGAAGCTATCGCCCGGTCGGCCGGCATCGATTGCAGGTGATTGGTTCGCATCATTGGACCAAACCCCCACGAGCGCTGAAGGAACTCCCATTCCACCGTTTGTGGCAACCGGACCAAAGGAGCCACCTTGGAAGCTGCCGAACGGACTTTGCAAATGGAAGTCGTCATCCCGACCATCATTGGAAGCCGATGCATAGCCAAGTACGTTGTCGGCTCCGTCCGCATCTACGAACAAAGGATTGCCCGCTAGGCTGTTTAGATTTTTGTTTGAGACCACTTGCAACCGTGTCAGGTCACCCGCAGACCCAGTACCCCACGAACCCGCGATGGCTCCGCCGGTAAGGTAGAACAAGTTATAATCGGTTACAATCGAACCGATGCTGTCGGAAGTCACCGTAAGGGCAGTGCCCGAGGTTCCGTTGGCCCACAGAATGTTGTTAAGCACTTGAGGATTGAAGGCGGTCGAGACTCGTAAAGCCTCGCCTGCAGACTGATGGATCGTATTGTTGATGACGGTGCCATTGTTACCATTCAGTGAGACGCCGCGAAGGGTATTGGCATAGACTAGATTGTTGCGAAGAGTGGTACTGCTTGCTTGGATGCCTGTCTGGTTGCCATAAACAACGTTGCGATCGACAGGTGTTGCGTTCGAAACGATTCCAGTATTGATCTGATTGTAGACTCGATTTTCAAGAATACCGACAGCGCTATTGGCTTGGATTCCGTTGGTGTTTCCAAAGACAACGTTTTTGCTGACGGTTACACCACCGGTGACGCTAACCCCAAGGTTATTGGTTCCAACGTGACCATAGACGGTGTTGCCAACGACTTGCACATTTCCTGAAGCCAAGATTCCAATCTTGCTGTTCCCAAAGACGCGGTTTCCTCGGCCTTGAGACAGATCATCGTCCCCAAAGACAAGTGGCGATCCGGACCCTGCCCCCAGGATCTGAACACCGTGCGTCGCTCCACCAATGTTGCCCGATATGGTATTGCCACGAACCAACGCGGGACCAACATTGTTCAAGAGCAAGCCAGTCTGCGAGTTCTGCGAGATTGTGCTATCGGTGAGCGAATTGAGGCCGCCGAAAATGGCAATACCATGGGAGAGATTATTGCTGGCAGTGAGCGACTTCGCATCGAGAACGTTGGATCCTAGCTCGACGAGGAACCCTTCTTGATTGTTCTGCATGGCGCGCAGTCCATCCAGTTGCAAGTCATTCGAAGCCTGCCGAACCCATAGACCTTTCGTACCATTGACGAGATCGAGATTGTTGATGGTCATCGCATCCGCATCATTGATCTCCATGACCGGGAACAAAATCAATGGGTTGGCAAGGGTTAGTACCGATCGCGTCGTATTCGACGTAGAGCCCAGAATCGTAAAGCCCTCGTCGTCCCCGATAGTCCCTACATCGTTCGAGACAATGATCGGATTGATCAAAGAATAGCTACCACTGTCGATGTGCATGGTCTGTCCCGCGCCGATTGTGTAGATGCGAAGGACGTTGTTCGGATAGGGTTTAGGAACACTGGCCAGTTTGCCCGTGTTTCGGTTGTTTCCGATGGCGGTTGTATGAACATCGTTTGTGAGAGAACCGTCGTTGACATAGAAGTTCGGCGTATTCTCAGGAACAGTGAAGGTCTCGCTACTGCGATCGAGGATCGTTCGATTGCTGGCCAGCGAAATCTGAATTCGTAGCCCATACGTGCCAAAGTTCACGCCGCTATTGGCTGCAATCCAGCTAAATGATCCCGTATCAGGCGCAGTGGAGGTGATGTTGGTAACCAAGACCGGACCGTTCGGAGTATCCGACATTAAATCGATTCGGACCGCCTCCTCATTCACATTGCCAAACGAATCCCATCGAATATTGAGTGGTGCGGTGCGATCCCAATCTCGATACAGATCAGGGCTTCGGAGGACAAAGTGTGCTGGCGGGTTTTGGTCCTGCGATGTGTTTCCGTACGCTCCGGTATCGACCATGTTGGTGCTGGGCTGAACCGTGACAAAGGCACGATCGAGGAAAGCGTCCGCAGTCGTTCCAGTGCGACGAGTTATTTGATACTCGAAACGAATTCGTCGCGTTCCCGTCGGGATGTAAGCTCGTCCGCCAATGAGTTCCCATCGGTCGCTTGGATTGCTAGAGACTACGGATCGACTCGAGATCATCCCGTTCGAAGCGTTGAGGAACGAGAGTGTCATCATACCTTCGTCCGGAGCTGACTCCGCCGCGGAACGGACGCGTGCACCGAATTGGACGGACAAGTCGGAGGTGTCTAAAACAGATGCGGTATAGCCATTCGCGAGCAGATCGATTTCCTGCCGCAGAAGCGATGTGGGATTGGAATCGCCCGAAGCATATTTGGTCCCGTCAAAAGCTGCTGGTGTGGCCGTCCGAATCGCTGCGCTCGGGGTGGCAGTCCAATTCGCAAGATCATTTTCAAAGCTTGGGTTCACTAGCAAATTGGTGCTGGACGTTGGAAGTCCAAGGTCAATCAAAGGATTACCTGCATCGATGGTGGGACTCGTCCGTCGCTGACGGGCGACTTGATCCAGAATTCGATAGTCATCAGATGCTTTGTTGACAAATCGAGGCTCATTGCGAACCGGATCGATCGCGGTACGACCGATCGAATTCAAATCAAATCGATAAATATCTTCTTGCCAATCGAGGATGTCGTGGAAGTCGCGAGTGAAGTAGCCGATCTTGCCATTACCAGAGGTGTGCAAGACGTTATAGTCGCTGAAAAAGCCGATCGTACTGTCGTTGGCGACGAAGATGTTGTATCCGTTCTCGGTCCAGAATATGTTATTCTGCAGTTCCGTTCGTTGCGAGCCGCCTGTTACACGCACATGGTCGCCGACCGGCGTGTAGAACGTATTGGCAATCACCCGAACATCATTCTTGGATGCAATGTCGATGCTCGTCGCATTGCGATAGACGACATTGTGTACGATCGTTTGATTGTTGGCGGCCTTGATGCCGATCGTGTTTCGACCGATACGTTGAAACTCGATCCGGCCATCGAAATCGACTCCCGTTTGATTCGATTCGATCACGTTCGCTCGATCCAAATCGCTACTGACAAGCATGCCGCTACCAACGACCCCAACTGAATTGTTGATGATTCTTTGGTTCTGCATGCGACCGGTCAATTGAACCCCGATCGCATTTCCGTCGATTCGGTTAGGAAGCGTACCGGGCTGAAAACCAAGCCCATCGACCGTCGAATTCACCGTTGCGACGATGCCGATCTCGTTGTTGCGGATGTCGTTATCGCTAAGCGAAATCGGGAATTCGTAGCGTACTCCGACGGCGGCGGTTCGGAGCACGTTGTTGCGAGCCAGCCCCGTAAAGGTCGCGTCTAGGTCTAGTCCTGTTATGCTCGCATCGACATCATTTCGTGCGATTTCCCCTGAAGATGCCGCTGAAATACGGATTCCGGTTTGCCCATCGGCGATCGTATTGTCGATAATGCTGACCGTGGTGGCGTTGCCGATCACAATCCCATTGATCCCGCCCAAGATCGTATTCGCACGGACGACGGTGTTGGTTGCATTTCCCGACAGGTTGACAACGTTTGCAGTATTGGACAAACGGTTGTGAGAAAGCTGATTGCCGTTTCCTCCAACGATGGAGACTCCTAGCGAAACCGTACTTTCGCGCAAAGAAAGGCTGTTGGAGTTTGTCGAAGTCACAGCCCCCGCGATATCCAAGCGTTGCAGGCGAATATTATCAGCTGCGATGGTAAGGTTGCCAATGATCTTCGAACCTGGCGTTCCAAGAATCGTTACTCCGGCATCGCTGGCAGTGATGTTCACGTTACCAGGGAGAAGCCCGTTCACCATAATGACATCGCCACTGCCTAACGTTTGCGAGTCGAGAATTTGTTGAATCGTGTTGCCGTTGGAGGACGCTTGATAAACCGTTCCTGAGATAACAAAGTTATTGCGTCGGACCATCAGGCTCGGCTTACCGGTCGAAAGATCGACCCAACCGATTGCCGCTCGACCGCTGCTGTCAATCGAAGCGGACAATCGATCGACTTCGCGGCCCGTGAGCGTGATTCCGCTTTCGGACGAATCCCCTGGAACCTCTTCCATGAACGTTGTTCCGTTCCAGCGTCGAGCGTAGACACGTTCTTGTCCACGCAACCAAATCAACTGCATCGCACTCCCGTTAGAAGCTAATGTCGGCTGAGCTTCGCGAGCTGATGTTTCCGTCAATGAAACCATTTGCGGAGTGCCTGTGGAATTCACGTAACGTGTAACGGCAATGTGCCCGGATTGATCCGAATGCGTTTGCCATGCGATGAAGAGATCACTTCCGACATAGGCGACGCTTGGTTGAGCATTGTGAGTCATCACACCACCCAATGCATTTGCGATGGAACCACTGAGACCAGTTAGGCTGGCCGAGCCTTCGATCTCGTTCCAGGTTGTCCCGTTGAATTCGCGAACATAGACATGCCGTATGCCGCTGGGATTATGCAGTTGCGTCCAGGCGAGGGCAATTCGATCGTTGGCGGTGGTTACTGCAATCTCGTGTACCTTTGTACCGGCGCTCGCATTCGTGACTCCGCCACCGCTGGCGCTTCCGATACCGATTTCATTCCATGACCCACCACTGAATATGCGAGCATACACCTGTATGTTTCCTGCGACCGTATTCTGCCAGACAACAACCGTCCCTAGACTGGTTGCCACAATCTGTGCGTGGTCCGCAGTACCGGTGTTGGAAAGACCTCCGATTGCGAGAGAGTTACCCAGCGCAACCCATGCACCCAGACCACCATTGGCGGAAGCATCATACCAAGCAAGTTGGATATCGGTCCCAGTCGCGCTACTCTCCGTCCAAGCGACGAAGATAGTACCTGCTGGGCTTACATAGACATCGGGGTTGCTGGACTGAGTGGCGGTCGAGCTTACGCCTGCACCCAGCGGTGATGGTAATTCTTGCCAGGCAACTCCGTCATGCTGGGCAACATAAATTCGCGAGCGGCCATTGTATGCTTCGCTCCATGCCATCACGACACCATCCGTGGTACTTGCGATGGAAGGTGGTGATGCGATTCCATTGCGAGCCAAACCGGCTCCGAACGAGTTAACCGTAGCCGAGCCGGCGAGTTCCGCCCAACGACCTAAATCGCTTGGCCCAGTGGGGTAGCTAGTCCGTGTCGGCTGGTAAGCTGGCCCCGCAGGGAGCACGCTGGGATTAGATGTTGCTGTCGGATTCGTAAACGTTGTTGGGTCTGCCCCATCGTCGATGCCGTAGTCGATCAGGTCGAGCGAGCTGGTTGGATTGGGAATCCCAGCAATGGAAACGTCATCGTCGATGAGGTCGTCGCCCGCTTCACCATATAGCAAATCGTATCCCGTGTCGCCAAAGAGTTGATCGCTGCCCGAATTGGCCTCATTTCCGTTCGTTCCAAAGTCGCCATAGAGAGAATCTACTGAACCGTCACGGCCTGATTGCGAGAGATTCAGTCCGTATAGTCGGTCGTGGTTCGCTCCGCCAATCAGCACATCCGAGCCAGCATCGCCGAACAAGAGATCATCACCATCTCCGCCTTGGAGGATGTCGTCGCCGGGGCCACCTTCCAATTGATCGTTGCCACCTTGGCCCTCGATTCGATCTCGGCCCGCATCACCGAACAGCATGTCGGAGCCATCATTGGATCCACGAAGCACATCATCCCCGTCGCCACCTCGGAGAATATCAGCGATTCCACCCCCGCCAAGAAGTTCATCATCACCGAGTCCACCCAGGACTTCGTCGGTACCTGCGCCAGCGTCCACGAAATCATCGCCCGCACCCGCATCGATGAAGTCATTTCCGTCTTGTCCGAGAATACGGTCGTTGCCGAGCCCGCCGTAAAGCATATCACGGCCATCATTCGAACCGATGAGATAGTCATTCCCATCCTCGCCATAGACTTCATTCAAGGTTCCGGAACCTGCGAATACGGTGTCGTCCCCAATGCCACCGTAGACTAGGTCTGTTCCGTTTCCGGCGTCGATTTGATCGTCTCCATCACCGCCCAAGATATGATCCGCACCTCCAAGAGAGAAGATCGTATCGGCCCCACTGCCCCCTTCGATGTAGTCACCGAACCGAGTGGAATCGCTAAAATTCGGATCGACATCGGCACCTTCAGGCGAGCCATAGATGGTGTCGTTTCCAGCTCCGCCATAAATCGCATCGCCTATTCCGAAGCCAGCATCGATAAAATCATCGCCATCGCCACCTCGTA
Organism: Planctomycetaceae bacterium; assembly: GCA_027487485.1. Taxonomy (GTDB): domain Bacteria; phylum Planctomycetota; class Planctomycetia; order Pirellulales; family Pirellulaceae; genus JBKCUI01. Next base: position 15,654 of record JAIYDN010000049.1, read on the forward strand.
GAATATCACGTCCATCACCACCGTACAGGAGATCATTTCCGGACCCAGCCGTGACCTCGTCATCTCCTTTACCTAATCGTATGACCCACCCCGTCATCATGGCAGCGGCGATAAGCACCGTGTCTGCATCTTCGTCTGTAACGATCTCTGCGTAGTCGGCAGCCACATTCCCTTCGATTGTCACCATGCTTCCTTCAACATCCGCATCACGATAATCTCCTCGGAGGTAGACATTCCGAGCACTGACATTGCTATCGAGCGTGAGATTGTCGGCCGCCTGGATCATTAAGTCGCCATCTACAACGATGATTCCTCCACCTGCAAGCAAGTGAATATTCTGCCCTACGGAAATAGAATCTAAATTGGAGATGCGAACGTCGCCTCGGTTGGTCGACTGTGCAACTCGAACGTTCAGTCTTCCTGAGGTCTCCGTAACGTAGTTGTTACCACGTGCGATCGTTGAAAGTTGCCCTGCGGCCGAGTCTGCAGTATTGATTTCTAAATCGTCGAAGGGGGAACCAATAGAACCATTGTTGGACTGAAGCGAGATGGTGATCGCTTCCACGTCGGCTCCAGAGTCGCCATTGAGATCCAAGATGCTTCCGTTGGCGATGATGTTGGCATTTCCGTTCAAGGCACGCAAGCTATCGAGTCGAATGTTGCCAGCACCGGTCAAGGTAATGCTTCCGTTGCTAGAAACAAGACTTCGCCCTACAAGATCAGATGACGCATGAATAAAGGTGCTTGCAGACGAAAGCGAAGTGAGTTCACCCGCTCGGATGTCGACGGTTAGCGGCGCAGTGGAGCTTCCAATCGACCCACCTGCAATCAAGTTGACATGGCCGGGTAAGGCGGTCGAGCTTGTGAAGATATTCACAAAGGTTCCGGCAGCACCTGGAAATGCGTCCAAAATCGAATCGGCGGCTTGCAGCTGGACCGATGTTGACGAGGTTACGTAGCCAACCAACAGGTTCCCTTCAGCTACACTGATGTCGACCAATCCACCCGATTGAACGCGCGAGACGAAGAGATTGTTAATGGGTTGTGCAACGCCGTTGATGGTCGTATCGGTGGCTCTTTGATTCACCCGTGCAAGTCCAGAAGTCTCGATTCGCAGCGATCCCGATGGTGCAATTTGAGTTCCAAAGGGGAGTGTCGCGTTGCCTGCAACAGAACCACCTGCAATCAATCGAGCTTGCCCACCAGCTGCCAGCGCAGCCGTATCCAACGCAGTATCTGCGATGTTGTTGCCAGAGCGTAGTATGACATCGTTTCCTGCCACAACGCGATGAACCGGCATGTCATTGGGCGATTCGATAAGCACGTGATTGTGTCCGATGGCTCGCAATCCGACGGTCGCTTCTACGTTCAAATCTTCAGTGCGGCGGACGGTCAACGCGTCGATCAAGAACTTGTTCGTAACCAAAACGCCGTTGGCTAAGTTTGCATTTGGCCCGTCGGTTGCCCAAGCACCTTGTAAGGGTCGCCATCGAACGGAGTCGAGATAGTTTTCTCCTACCAAATTAATCGTGGTCGTCGCACCCAGGTACTCATACATGCCATAAAGATCTTGGCTGTACTCGACACGCACACGTTGTCCGAAGGTGACAGTACGATTCACGTTTGCATTGGGGTCGTCCCCCGTGACAAAGTTGGGATTGATCTTTTGCCAACGGGCTGTGTTGCTAAAGTCTTCAAGAGATAGCCCGACGTTCGACTGATTGCTACCCACATACCGATACAGAGCATACTGAACACCCACTACATCTTCTGGCTTTGCTTTCGCCATGGCATCGGCTTGGGCCGTGCTGAGGGCGGAGAAGTTACGTGGGTTGATGATCGTAATGTTAGGAGTCTGTAGACCGATGCTGGCGCCAGCATTCTCGGCTCGCAAGGTCACTTCGGTTCCCTTGACATTGAGCCGCTCGCCTATTGGCACCGCCACGTTGGGTAAGTTCAAATGGGGATTCAGGAAGGTCGCGAAACTGGGGGATACGAGATTGTTGACTGCCTGGTTGGAGGTCGCGCCCGAGGTAATCAGACTGTTGACAAAAGGAGAGTTCTGCAATCGACGTCCTGTATTGCGGTCGGACTTCGTTTGCTCTCCATCGCGATCGAGAATCGAACCTGCCGACGTGAGCGAAACCGATCCAAGCTCCGATTCCACCGATGCCGCACCGGGGGCCAACTGGGATCGAAGAAGCGGAAGATCATTGGCTATCTGCACAAGGTGAATATTGCTTTGAGCGTAGGCCGTCAATCCACCTGTTCCTAACATGTTGGATTCGATTCGCAGCGGCGAGGCAGCCGATCCCACAGCACCGCTCTTAACGTCAAGGTCAATTCGGTTTCCACGGATACTGGACGTTGAAGAGTTGTTGGTGATCCCATGAGGTGCAATGAGCGAAACGTCTCCGCCCGACGAAGAAATGTTGCCTGCGACAATGCGGCTTGACACATTGTCCAGCGAGACGGCTTTGATATCGACATCCCCACCAGCGGTAACAAAAAGCGGTCCCTTGTTTCCTTCAATGGTCAAATCGACTTCATGCAGAGCAAGCACGACAGGCGATGCGCCGTAAATGACGCTACCTTCGTCAGCCGTGACGGACCCACCCGTAGAAATCAACTCAATCGTCCCGTTGGTCGGTACTTCGATCCCACCCGTCAATCGAATTCCACCGTGCGATGAAATGTTAACAAATGGATTGACGGGGCTGTTGCCAAACGAAATGCCAATCGGATAGTTCGCTTTGAGCGTTTGCGTATAGAGATCGCGAAGACCTTCGGTAGTGGTTATCTGGAGAATCGTTACATCATCGTCCGGTGGAGCGGGGCGATCAAAAGTAACAATACGATTGCGGAACCAGCTTTCGTATTTGTTGGCGCTTGGGTTCGCTTCAAAGGTTTGAGGGTTCTGTGCACTTTCAATCACCCAATTCGAACTCATGAAATCAGCCATTTCGAGCAAACTCAGGTCGATCAGTGCCTTCGTGTTTTCGTCGGTGGTGAGAGGCCCGTTGTAGCGATATACCTTCGCATTCGGATCGAGTATCTTCGTGATTTCCCAATTCGAAATCGAACCAGAGAAATTGACTTGATACTCCATACCGGGATAGCGAACGAGAGTATTGTGGTCGATTCGTGTGCGAGCGTCCCCGTAGCGATGGTAGCTCATACTGTAAGCAGACCCCGCGGCGTAGGCTGGTGAACCCGTTGTACCTTCGATTTGGATCGTTTCCGATTCTACCGTGGGCCGTTCGTCTAGAAAGCGAGGTTGTTCGTCCTCACGTTCAATGTCCGATCGTTCAAAGCCAAACGCTTCTCCTACATCCGCCCAGAAACCGTAATCGGTGGTGATGGTCTTTCGTTGCTCATACGTGGCTAGTTGCCCATCGGTCCAAACGTACTGAAGTGCGTTCTCCAGTTCGTATTGCAGATTGGCATTCATCGCATGCGTTGTATCACTGATCGGGTTGCCGTACTCAATTCTTCCATTCACGAGCGTTCCGTTGTACCGTCGCTGTTGGATTTGGTTCGTGTTTCGAAGGTACACGTACTCAGCCTTCGAGGGAACATCTGGGTTTTCCGTGTTGACGATGGTGATCTTGCCTTCCCGGAATTGCGTAGCATCGATTTTGCCGACATGCACACGGTAGGGGCTGTCGTTATCAATAGTGATGCTTGGGAAACCGTTGGCAACTTTGATCTTTCCATTGCCAGTGCTGATAATGCGACCGGCAATGGTGATTTCACCACCTTTGGGGGTTATGTCCTCGAGAATAAAAGCACCGCGACCATTATCGGCGTTGGCGTCCCATGCCCCGCGAACGGGAATTCTGGCTGTGCCAAACGAGATTCCGGGTACCTGCGCTTTTCCATCATCCGACATGAAACTGCGCGTTTCAGTGGGTGGTACAAAGTCGCTGCTGACACCGAACTGGATCGTCTCCGCACCGCTCTGAATGAGTCCATTCACGTTCAAGAAAACGGCAGTGATCGTAATACGTCCTTGGGCCAACAGCCTTGATTCATTACTGTTGATGGATTCTTCGAGCGTTCGCGTCCCGTCGGAAAAGTTTGTGGTTGGCTGTACGATTTGATTGGCAGCGTCGGACAAGTTATAAAACTGATCGCCGCGTTCTTCGCGCTCATCTGCATTCGGATTAAACAGCTGGTCTCGGAATGTATCGAAGTCCAGATACTGCTGAGGATCGCGGGCGTGGACCCACGACTCGGAATTCAGATTAAAGTCGCCGAATGCTGTAATATCGACGTTTTCGCCTCGTATTTCGGCGTTCGCAAAAATACTTCCTGCCGAATTGTCGATACGGATATCACCATCTTCATTGATCACATCACGGCGTATGTACAAGTCTTGCGAAATGTCGGCAAGTGGGATCGGCACATCGCTTAGGAATAGGTCCGAGTTCGGATCGGGAGTTTGAGCAATGTTAATCTGATTGGTCGCGGTTTCGGCGACGTTCGTAAAGGGTGTTCGATTGACATAGACATTACCAGGGCTGAGTGTGATCAAATTGCCATTGTTGTCTGTTGTAACTCGGCGATTATCGCGAATACGTGCGCCATTGATGGTCATCGTCATGGGGGTACGATTGACGATATTGATATCAGCTCCTGCACGAGCATCGAGGACTTTATTGGAGATCAACGTCGTGTATGCCGGTCCGGTCGTTCCGGAACTTGCTTCTATGAAAATAGATCCTGGTGCCGAGATGATCGAAGGGACTTCGACGAAAAGTGTGTTCAGCTCTTTCTTGAGTGTGACAACGGTCGTATCATCAGGGCCTGGAATGGTACTGAGCAAACCATATTCTTCCATCAACGTCTCGACAGAATTGAGCTGAACTTCATAGCGAGCGATCGCTGCTGCGTCGTTCGCATGGTCGCTCATCCACTGGAGAATCTGTTCCCGGCGTTCGAACAAGAGATTACCGATATTTCGGAACGTGAGTTTTACCGATTCGAATTCAGCGGGTTGCGCTGCAACAAAGTCGTTGCGCACTGCGTTAGCGAGTTGGATCGAGATATCACTATCATAAACTTTGGACGGCACATCGTTGGGAAGGGTGGTGCCCAAATCCTGCCAACGACTTGTGTTGGTAAAATCTTCTTGGTGCAACAGAACTAATTGCGGACCATCGGCAGTGCTCGGTAAGAATCTGTAGTATCTTCCAAATGTCCCACCAGCGGTGGCACCTGATACTGCCTTGGCCACATAATCGCGATAGAACTCGAACGGAAGATCTCCAACCTCCAACGGTACGAATCGATAGTCGGCGATGGTTGGAACACTGATTGCGAACTTTTGTGGATTGGTTAATGGCGTGTTCGGCACGATGTTTCCAAAGAGCGAACCCGTGATCGGAACGATATGAACGCCAGCTGAACTACCCAGCCCAGCAATGAGTTTGGCTGTGTTGGCAATATTGACGCGATTATTGCTGTCGTCATCAAGATCAGTAATCGCATCGAAATAGAATGGGATGAGAGATAGAGCGAGAACTTCGCCGTAACCTTTGGTTCGATCGCCAACGTCCCCGAAGCCACGCAAAGCAATTAGATCGATATCGCCGTACGACTGGAGACGTGACGTACCTTGTATGTTGATCGTGTTGTTCTCTGTGACGTGTGCGGTCGAACTTGGTGGAAGCGAGACCGATGGCAGTAGAGAAGCGGTGAAGGCATCAGCTCGAGCTTGCGAATAGAGCTTGTTGCTGGCTTTAATCGGATCTTGACCAGCGTAGATTCGGACCTTGTTCGAATGGATGAGCGTATTACCGGTCATGTTAACCGCTTGATTTGCGGTGGTATTGGCAGTCGCGGATGATTTTTGGTTGGCCATTCCAAAGGATCCAGCTTCGATCTCGGTGGAACTGGAGTTGTTCACGTCGCTCCGTGTCGCGATTTGAACCACCCCTTCTTTCGAAATGAGAGAAGCACCCGCGAGATTGATTTCGGATGAGGTGGTGACAAGCACTTGATTGTCAGCAACCGTAACACCTCCAAGCCCTGTCACCTCGAGCGCCCGCGATCGATCGATGGCGGCGACGTCAACGTAGGTTGTGATTTCGATGAGTCCGCCGCCGTTGGTCCTTGAGGTAGAAAGGTTGTTCAAGCCAGCACCGATGTCAGATTCGCTGCCTGAGGCGCGAAGATTTGCTCCGGTAATGTTGACTTGGGCTACGGGGGCGACATGGCTGATGCTTGCTTGACCGGAGCCGCCGACAACACCGCTACCTGAAACGGTAATCAGGTTGTAGTTCTCGTCGGAGGATCCGTTGCCGAAACGATCTTTATCGAGATAGTTACGAGCAGCGATGGAAATGGTACTCGCTTCGAGTTGGCTGCCACTACCAATATCTACTATTGCTTTACCAGTAAAGCTATTGCTGATCTCGGCGCCTGCTGCGGCTGCGACGAAACCGATGGCAGCAGCCGTGGATTTTGAATCGAGGTCTTGATCATTCTCCGACGCAATACTAAGTGAATTGACTAGGATTTTTGCATTCGATCCGACGAAGGCGCGAGTGGAATAATTGTTCTGCAAGGTGGAGTTCGCGCCAGCACCTCCGATTGCTGCTCCCGCACCCGCCGTCGATCGAACGTCCATCAGTTCGTCGCTCTGAGCATTGATCACCAATCGGTCGGCGGTAATGTTCGCACCACTGTGGATGCCTGCAGATACTTCATCGTCTGTACCCGGATCACCAACTGACTGCCCGCGATCCAAGCTGGCTTTCATTACGCCAACCGCCAATCCGCCAGCCGATACGCCCGTACCGGTGACCTTACCATTTCCTTTACCCAATGTTCGTACGGTCACATTGCCCGTTGCTTCGATGTCGGAGTTGCCGATCGTTGCACTTGCATGATTGTCCATGTTGGCTTCGGCAAAGTTGACGCTTGCCGCGCCAATCCCGCCCGAAAGACCAAATGTTTCCGCATTGACTGTAATGTCGGGCTTGGCCTCAACCAAAACGTTGCCCACAGTGCCATTCGATGCCAGCCCGATTTCGACATTGTTACCGATATAGGCGTTGGTCTCACGAATACTGGCGGTCGATGGGTTGTTGACATTGATGACGGCGAACGAAGCACCGATCGCACCGGCGCCAAAGGCGATACCAGCCGTATCTCCTTCATGATCTCGGCGGTCGTTGGCTCGTACGTTGACACTGTCCGCGGAACTAATCTTGGTGCCATTCTCCAAATACGCTTGAACAACAGTTGCATCGGTGGTTGAGGAAACCGCGGCGCCAGCACCGACGAAAACGGCACCTGCGATCGCTAACGAGAACGCTTCGGAATGCGAATTATGTTTGGCATCAACATTGACGTCGCCACCTGCTCGCAGCGTGCCCCCCGCGCTGGCGGTGCTGTTGGTCGCCAACGAATGCACTCCGATTCCTGCGCCGATCCCTGCGATTCCTCCTGCGGCTACGGTTCCAGACCGCATGTTAAAATCGCTCTTTTCATTGGACTGTACCTGGATGTCGTCACCCGCGATGATCTCTGCTCCCGATAGGATCTTGGCCGTGGTACCCGGTTCGCCAGCTGGGCCTGTCAATTTGGTGGAAATGCGAGCTTTGGTCGGTGCACGCCCACTTAATCTTGTCGCTGCACTTCCCGTGGTGTTGTTCACTCGGTTCTCCGAGCGTTTTGGATTGTCCCCTGTCCCTTGGTAGTTATTGAGTCCACTTCCGACTTCTCCAGTGCGAGCGGTAGCTGCGTCCGCTGCTTCTTCATCCGCCTCTTTCGAAGATTGGTTGGGATCACCTTTCGTCGCATTTCCGCTATCACCTTCAGCATATTGCCGATTGATCGTAGTTCCGACCGACCAGACCGATACGGAGGCCGCCAAGGCAACACCAACACCTGCGCCGCCGCTCATACTGAAGCCATCGATATCTTTGACGCCAATCGAGTTCACTTCTACATCGTTTTTAGCACGAATTTTAGCTCCCGCACCAATAGTAGCCTTGGTATCGTTGGTTACTTTACCAAAGTCCACCGCACCTGCTAAAGCGCCCAGCCCACCTGCTACAACTCCAGCCAATGAGAATGTACTGAGATCATTGACTGCGTTCACATAAACGCTTTGGTCTGGGTCTGCAGAACCATTGGGGGCCAGAGCGAAAAATTGTTGGTTCGAAATGGAAGGAATGGTTGTGCTGCTGGGGGACTGATTGATCTGAGTGTCAGCACCAATGGATGCCGTGGTTGTCGATTCCACAACCGAGATCGACAACGATCCTGCTACGCCGACAATGCCACCACCCAATGCAATAGCAAGATGTCGGAAGTCTTCGCTGGAGCGAGCTTCCACGATCAAGCCTGAGACAGGTGAAGAGACCGTTTGCACGACGCCATTGCTATCCACTTCGCCGCTCAGAACATTGCCAACCCCCGTGCCGTTACCGAGCGCATCAACCTTGGCATTGTCGGCGATGGTGGCATTGGTGGATTTGGTGATCAGCAACACACCCACCGCGACACCAGCACCTACAGTCCCACCACCTGCGGCACCAGAGATCAAGTCCAAGTCGGAATGATTGTGCGCGCGGACGATAACATCCCCATTTGCAAATAAATCTGCATTTTGATCGACGATTGCGCTTACATGGCTTTCAAAGTCCATAACATTGACCGTGCCACCGATGCCAGCACCTAATCCAACGGCAATCCCCATGCCCACCAACAGCACATCGTCCAAGCTGCGGGCGTTTACGGAGATATCATCCTTAGCAACGACTTGAGCGTCGCTTCCGATGCGGGCTTCGGTCGTTACATGGACCACCGCAATGCCGACCGCCGGAGCGATACCCGCAGATCCACCACCCGCGACCGTACCATCGACGACGACTTGTTGGTAATCGTTGGCAGCAGTGACGTTGACCGATTGTGAATCGCCCGCATTGGATGTCAGCAAATTGATCTTGGCAGAGTTGCCAACATAAGCTCTGGTTTCCGTGGTAATGACACCGACACCGGCAGAAATAGCGATACCTACGGTGCCGCCGACTGCCGCTGAGAGAGTGTAGTACTCGTGATCATCGCGATTCGTTGCGTTGATGGAAAGGCCCCGGAAGTCTGAGCGAATTTGAGGAGTAACGACGCGCTGTGCATTGAGGCCATCGTCGGTCGCCATGTTCGCGTTGTTCGACGCATTCCCATCGCCATCTTCAAGATTGGATGAACCGATGTCTGGCGCGCCGACTTCGCCCTGGACCTGCAGGTCGGCAGTGGTCGGACTGGAATTCAAACCGCTGGCTTCCACACCTGTTGCCCCTTTGGTGTTCAAGCCTGCGCTTAGAGTAAGCTCTCCGGTTTTGACGTTAGACGCAGTCCCCATTCCTTCCGCGGTTACGTTCGCTCCCTCGCCAACGAATGCTAGGGTTTTCTTATCGATGACTCCAATTCCAATGCCAGCAGCAATTCCAGCGGTACTTCCGAAGGCAGCCACGCCGACGACTTTATCGACTTCACTGCTATCCTCAGCATCGATAATGATGTTTCCACGAGCCCTTGTGTTGCCCCCCCCAAGCGACGCTACAACATCAGCGGGGTCATCCCCGATAAAGGCCCGTGTGCCGATATCAAGAACACCTACGCCTGCGTTCACGGCTACTGACGATCCACCACTAGCAGCCAATCCGGCGGAGACCGATGTAATATCTTCCTTCGATTTGGCTAGGATCTCGATGTTTCCTTCGGCGTAAATGCGAGGATCGTTGCTCGGAATCGCGGTGACAACGGAAGAGCCGACGGAAGCATCCGTTCGCTTGTTGAGCGTAATGACATCGGCACCAAGGCCGACTGCGGTTTGTCCTGAAGCAGCGATCGAACCCGCAACGGTGACTAAGTTGGAATTGTCTGTCGCTTTGACTTGGATGTTGGGCGTGTTGGTGTTCGCCAAATTCTCAGCGATAACGGTGACGTTATTCCCTATTTTTGCGATCGTCGTTTCCGTTAAGGCACTGACGGTGGCGGAGCCAGCAATGGCAGTTTTGCTACTAGCACCTACAGCCGCCGTTACCCCAATAACATCTTCTTGCGAAAATGCATCGACTCGCAAGCCAACTGACCCTCGCGTCGTGATGATCGCCCCGTTATGGACCGTTGCTTCGACCGTGTCGTTATGAACCAAGATCAGGAACGATGCTCCGAAACCGACTTGATTCAAGCCGACTCCGACCGCCCCGGAGAAGCCTACTATTTCGAATCGTCCGTCCGCTAAGACCTCAATATTACCGGCTGAGCTTTCAACGTTGGCGTTGTTGCCGATCGAAGCTTTGGTATCGGTAGTGATCACATAGACGATCAATGCCCCAGCCACACCCGAATCGTCCCCAACACCCACGTTGACGGTTGCACTGGTTGGGTCTTCCTTAGAAGTCGCCGTCACGCTGATGGTCGACTCGGCATCCACGACAGCTTCGTTACCAATGTAAGCTAATGTCTCATTGTCGATGATACCGATTTCGAACCCCGCTCCTGCCCCATCACCATCGAGTGCGATCCCAAGCGTTCCCGAAAGAGAAGTGATATTGGTATCGCTAGTAGCGTTCACTGCGATTGCGGGATTAACACCAGGATTGCTCTGAATTACGTCCTGGTTGATTTCTGCATTTTCGCCTAGGTAGGCATACGTGTTGTTGTTGAAGTCGTTGATCGAAAGTCCGATAGCAACCGCCGTGTCGCCATCACTGGCTGCCCCCGCGACGGCTAACGAAGTGAAGGCGACCTCGATATCCAAACCGGGAACAATAGCGGCTTGCGGTTGAACCTTCGTCGTTGCCTCGACCCGCATTTGACGATTGGCGTTGGCATCCCCCAGGATACATGCTGTCGTATCGAGATCGACGTTCGCATAGGCCAAGGCACCTCCGTATGCTTCGGAGCCGTCCCCGTTCTGCTGATAAGAAAACCCAGCACTGGCAGCCAATGTCTGCGGGTTCATAATGTTGTTAGAAGCGATGGTCAGGTTGCCAGTACTGTTCGTACCCGTCGCAACCAGCATCGAGTTGGCTGCTGTTGAGGCCACCACATCGATATCAACCACGTTGATCGCTACCGAACCGGCAATGCTCAACTCTCCCTGGCCTCCCGCAGCCGCAGCGGCCATAGAAATCATTTCGTTGACAACCGGGCCAGCACTGTCTGCAGTGATGGCCTCGACAGTTACGTTAGAACCTCGAATCGTAACGGAATTGCTGACAATGGCTTCGTTTGTCAGTTTGGCAAAGTTGAAAGCGACCGAGGCCGCCACACGATCCGATTCCTCTTCTTCATCGAGCGATAAGCTAACGGTGTTGCTCAACGCAAGTGTCTCGCTGTCGAAATGATTTTTTGCCGAAACACGAACTGTCCCTGCTGCGTTAATGGTCGTGCCACTCAAAACCGTAGCCTTGTTGGAGACCGGTAGAATGCTCATCCCGACAGAAGCCGAGACCCCCAGTGCATTGGAATCGTTACCCGATTCCTCTTTAGCTGCTGCAGCTGCTTCCACGGCTTGAAACAGTGCATTCTGTTCCGTGTTTTGTTGTCCAGGTGTGGAATTCGTGTTCGAACCGGTGTTTGCCGCCGCGCCCGTGTATTGTGCATTTGCCTCCTCATCGGGCTTATTGCTCGATTTCTTCGTCCCGCTTGAGCTGGCCGTAGCACTCAACTCATTATCGAGTACTAGCTGGGATTCGAGCACAAAGTTGCCGCCTACCGTCAAGCTTCTGCCGACCGTAGCCAATACGTCGTCTTCGACCACATTCAACCCAAGCGAGATGCCAACGCCCGTTTCGCCACCACTTGCATTTCCGTCGGCAGTTCCCCTGCTGGTGTGCTGGTGATTGGCTCGGATGGTAGCATTGCCGCTGAAATCAGGAGCCGCGCCAGAGCCTACATTCGCTATCGTGTCGTTGGCTGCAAGCAACAAACCAACACCTGCACCGACGCCAACGGATCCGCTAGCCGGACTTCCGCTTTTCTGTTTGTTCTTTCCACCATTCTCTGCCACTACGGTCGTTGTAAGAACCGCAGTCGCCTCGACAGTCAAACTTGTGGGAAGAGGACTCGGGCTCAAAGCAGACATGACAACGCCGGATTGAATCTCCGCTTTCGTGAGGTTGGTTGGACGGGCGAGTGCAAAGGAACCTCCCAGTCCAAAATCCTTGGCGCTGGTACCACCTTCGAAAGGACGAGCCTCAGCGATCGAATTGACATTGGAGCCAGCGCGAACCGTGACGGCGTTTCCGGTCAAATCACTTAGGGTTGTGATGTTGGGTGCGCTGGTGCCTGAATAGACAATAGCCTTAGTGGTCGTATTGATGATGCTGATCGCGACCGATCCTGCAATCCCGTTGTCCCCTCCCTGATTGTTTCCTTGTGCATCGTCGTCACCACCGCCCGCGCCGGACGTGGCGTAGGTTGCATAGCGACTTTCCATATTACCCATAAAGTCTCGCGTGTTGGCTTCGAGCGTTAAACCATCGGTCGTGAGAGTTACCCCTTGGCCGATGATCGCCTCGTTGGTCAATTCGGCTGCTAGGATGGCAACTCCAACTGCAACCCCCGTATCGCCGAATTTCGCAACCGAGGAGTTCGCCGTTGCGGTTGCATCGTGGTTGGCAAGCGAACGGATGCTCGTGACTCCATTCACCACAACGGATTGGGAGTCCGTAATCCGGGCACTGACTTTCGTTTCCGGGATGTTGATCGTCAGTCCGGCAGCGACCGCAATCGAGCCTCCTGTCGACGTTGCGGCCGACGGATTCGCACGGATATCATTCGATGTACGAGCGCCACCTTGGGCAGCTCGGTCATTGGCTGCCGTTCGGTTCCCATCAGCTTGCGAGTCCGCGGTTTGATTCTCTTTCCTCTCAGCCCCGGTCGCGCTTGCCATCGACGTCGCGTTGCTGAAACCAGCGGATGTCGCCAGGAAGTTCATGTTGCCAGCTACATTCAAATTGCGATCAGTTCGAACGTCGGTAACTTCGTTGATGTATGCCAACGAGAAAGCCGCTCCGATGCCTGCATCGTCCCCACCTTCGGCATCCCCCTCGCCGATGGTCGTTGCATTACCAAGATGGTCGGCTGTCACGCTAAGGTTGCCTGAAATCCCCTGTGTTCCGGATCGTGAAAGAAGCCTTGCGAACGTATCTTCATTCGAGACCAAGATCGCCACCGATCCCGCGAAGGCCGTCTCTCCCTTTGCACCAGCTCTTGCAGTCGTATTCTTGGTGCTGTTGGATGTCGCGTTCAGGGTCAAATGGTTGACGTTGGTTGCATTGGCATTCGTCTCGAGCGAACTATTGGTGATCACGTCGAGCACATTCAGTGCAAACGACAGCCCCATCCCTAAACTCTTTCCTTGAGCATCTTCCTTGGGTAGAGCGTTGACGGTCGCGTTGACGGTTGAGGCCGAGGTAACATCCAAATCGCTATTGTTGGTGTTGATAGATCCTGTCTCGCCGATACGAGCGCTCGAGAGCACAGTGTTCACGCCGATGGCAATGGAACCCGCAATGCCGTTGTCTCCCCCGCTGGCGCCCGAAGCAGCCGAGACCGTCAACGCATGCGTCGCATTTCCACCCGCACTGCGCATACTCGAATCCAGGATTGTCTTTTGCGCGTTGAGCGAACCATTCACCACTGCTTCTTGAATGATTTCAGCCGCCATGATGGCAACACCCACCCCAAGCCCTAAATCGCTTCCCTCGGCGACGGTGGCTGACCCATCCCCAATCGCAGTTGCATCCTGATTGGCTTGAGCGCGAAGGGTCGCTGTTCCACCGACCGTGACCATGCGACCTGCAGGAATGAATGCACGAGTTTCTGATTCAGGGATATTGATTGTGACGGCACCTGCAGCGGCGATGGCACCATTCGAGGTCGAAGCCGATGGATTGTCCTGGGTTCCATCGGATGAGTTAGGCTGGGTATCGCCCGATGTTCGAGCTCCGTTGCTGGTCGCCCGCGAGTTACCGGTGTTTCGGTTGCCAGTCGCCCGCGAATCGGTATTGTTCGACGATCCGCTACTTTCTTCCTTGCCACCCTTGGCACTAGCGGTCGATGTGCTGGTGCTGGCACCATCGGACAAAGCTTGCATCACAAGATTTCCAGAGACCTCTAAATGGCGATCGACTATAACCTCGGTAATCTCATTGACATAGGCATGCGAAAAAGCAGCAGCGACGGCCGCATCTTCGCCGCCCTCTGCATCTCCGGTCCCTTTGGTGTCGGCGCTACCAGAATGAGTCGCATTGATGGTCAAATTTCCGCCGACCGTAGTTGGCGTTGCATTAGTACCAACACGAGCCAAGGTGTCTTCATTGGAGATCAAGATACCGATGGCACCGGCAAAGGCCGTTCCACCTTTGGCCCCAGCTTTGGCTTCGGTGGTTTTCGTGCTGATGGACGTTGCGTTGAGAGCGACGTTCGCTGCCCCCGTCACGCTGGCATTATTCTCGATCGAAGCTACCGTTCTCTGGTCTACGATGTTGAGTGCAAAGGACGCCCCAACCCCAAGACTAGATCCATTGGCTGCTTCCTTGGGTAAAGCGCGTGCAGTCGAGCTGGTCAACGAAGTAGCCGTTAGATTTAGATTGGCTCCGCTGGCAATGATCGAGGCAGCGGGCTCGATCAACGAGCGTGTGTTGATAACATTCGTAGCAATCGCTAATGAGCCCGCGACCCCTAGGTCGCCCGCAGAGGTGCTGTCCGGATTACTAGGTCCTGAGGTTGCATCCAAGACAGTCGTGCTATTGATCGTGCTGCTGTTGATATTGACATTGTTGCCATCGAGTGTCGTGCCACTGCCTACAGTAGACTCCACATCCATTTTGACAGTTTGAATTGCCGCTGAGACGCCGATTCCGGATCGAGTGTTGTTGTTCGTACCACCCGTTCCTGTGACGGTTGAACTGTCCGCATTCGTGGTGATGGAATACTGAGCATTCGCGGACTGGGATAGATTGCCAGCGTTGGAACGAACGTTCGAACCATCGATTCGAGCTTTGGTATTTCCGAGAAGAGAAGAGACCGCAATCGCGGCCGCGAATTGGAGGTCACCATCGCTCGTTCCAGCACTGTTATTGTTGAGAGCGGACTGTCCTTGCGTTGTGGTGGAGCTATTGTCGTCATCGGATGCGCCGCGTGGCGTCGAGTACGCATTGGCATTCAACGTGCGATTGCTGTTGGACTGCAAAACCAAATCACCATTGGCCGTGACCATGGAATTGCCATCGATCAGCAAAGTTGTGTTCCCAACAATGGAGTTCACGGAAACAGTACCACCTGCCGCATCCGAGGCACCAGCTCGCCCATCTGCATTGGTCGTTGAGGCGACCACGTTTTGAGCCGTGATATTCGCCGATCCACCCACGGTGATCGTGGATGCGAAGATGTTAATCCCTACATCGCTTTCTACTGTAGCGACCGCGATGGCCGCGTCTTCGGCACGATCATCATCGGTTGAATTCGCGTCGTCGGATGGAGCACGTTCTATCGAGCCTGTCACATTCGAGTTTGCCAGGATCGTCAAATCAGTAGCGCCAGTTGTCGTTAAGTTGGCATTGCCCGTAATGTTCACGTTGGCGTCCGAGTTAACGAACATGGTGGCAAAACTGACTTGGCCATTGACCATGGACGTGCCAGAGATTTGAACAGCCACCGTTGCCACCGCTTGCAAGGTGATACCTGCTGCCGAGAGCGAACCACCGTTGATGTTGATGGCAGCAGTAGGGACCGACATCACTTTGGATGGGTCTGTTGTAGCTGCCGCTCCCGTCGTCGACGGCTGGGATCGAAGTGATAGAGGGCCTGTAAAAGTGGCCGAGACGCCATCCAGAGTAATGATCGAACTGGCTACGACCGAAAAACCATAGGTAAGGTTGGCGTTGGAACCGATCAGAATGACTTCATCGGAAAGTGGAAGAATCGGCGGAGGCGAACCACCAGCAAAATTGATCGTTAACCCACCAACGACGAAATCGTTCGAGTTGAGCCCTTCTAGGCTGTTCAAGTCGACGGTGATCGTGTCATTAAACGGGTCCACTGGTAAACTGCCGGCTCCTTGCCGCGTGATGTTCACCACGCCGTCGGTCTGCGTACCGATACTTTGCTGGACGATGACATTGCTGGTTCCCGTGGTGACCAACTGCAATTGATTGCCTTGAGCCCGGAGGGTCAGCGAGGAATCAAAGATCCCGGACTGAACGGGGATCTCCAGGTCGACTGCCAAAAGTTCGCGGGCTTCGAGTCTTTCGACGAAAAGTCTTCGGGCCCTAACCGATTCCAAGCGGCGGATTCGACGTCGACTCTTGCCGGGAGATGGCTTTTTCTTCATGATTGCGAAGGAGAGGAAGAGTTATTAAGCCGCGCAGCATCGATTGGCTCTGCAAGCGGGAATAAGAACTCATGCCAGTTCGATTCGTCTGAGTGACGCCGCCGACAACTAATTTTTCCAGATTTATCGAATTTGACGAAATCTAGACCCAGTCCGAAAGAATCCCTTGGTTTTCAAGTCGTTGCCGCAACCGAGTCCATCGCGCTCGAATGGCCACCGGGTGAATATTGACACGTTCTGCAATCTCAGCGTTGGTGTAACCATCCAGTCGCATTTCCACCATGATTCGTTCGATGTCGGTCATTTGGTTGCAAAGATGCGCAAGTCGATCCTCGAATTCAGCGATTTGCAGTGGGCCCTCATGGGGATTTGCGATCGAGCTTAAGACACCGGATATGTAGGATATGTCACCAGTCGCAGTACCTTGTAGATTGGCTTCTCTACGCAGCGACCTCCATTTTCTGGCAACCTTCCTTCGGACAATCGTGCAAGCCAAGGCCACCAATTTATCTGGGGATGCGATGGCGAACTTCTCGTTTTTCAATCCAATCAGCAAACTCCGATGCACCGATTGAACCAAATCCATCGTATCCAAATGGGCACGCAACTTTGGACCAAGTAAAATACGAACCACCACACGGACTTGACTCTCGTACTGCTGGCAAATTTCACGTTGAGCATGGAGATCCCCCAAGGTGGCTCGGAAAAAGAGGTCCGCGAACTTATTTTGGGGTTCAGTTTCCATTAAAATCCAAAATCTTTGCGACCTGACGTCACTCCAGCGAGGCATTTGGCTATTAGTCTCTTGCTCCCATATTACCAGATTTTTTTTCAATCCCCAAAGGGAATATCAACAGCCCTTGGGTTGATCGATAGCGATTGGTTCGGGTGGGACCGCCCTTGGAAATCCAAATGCCAAACAAATCTATCTCTTCTCAAGCCGCCGACCGTCTTCGTGAGTTCGTAGAGCTTCGAGTCGGTCATGCCTGCGAAAAAGTACTTGAAGAGTTTCCGGGACTCGCCTTGGATAAAGAAAACATCTTAGAACTGCTTTACTTGGAACACTTGTTCCGAGAAGAAGTGTCCGGTACGGAAATAAGTTCCTCTCCCTCCCGAGAGTATTCGATACGATTCCCGGAACTGGAAGACGATATCAATAAGCTGTTCGAAGTAGCGACTGTTATCGGCCAGGATACCGTCGATTCGCACTCGAATTTCGACAGAACTTTTACTGCCTCAGACTCCGATTCGAATTCGTTACCTTTAGAAAGTCCTTTGGGTAACCTAAAAGATTATGTACTCCTAGAAGAGATTGGTCGCGGCGGTACGGGCGTTGTGTACCGGGCCAAGCAAAACGGTCTTGAACGAATCGTCGCGATTAAGACCCCAAGCTCATGGGCTGGTGTCGATCGATACTTGCTGGAGCAATTCCGACGTGAAGCCGAACTGGCCTCCAGCCTTCACCACCCCAACATCGTGCCGATCTACGAAGTCGGGGCAGTGGATGGCCTTCCGTTCTATTCGATGGAATACATCGAGGGTGGTAGTCTTGCTGAAGTGCTTGAACGAAGTCGACTTTCAACCAAAACGGCTGCGAAGCTCGTTTGCATCATCGCCAGAGCAGTCGACTATGCCCACGCGCAAGGCGTTCTTCATCGAGACCTTAAGCCTGGAAACATCCTTCTTTCGCTCAGTCAAAGACCGGACGCGGTCGAGCTTCCGTCTCGGGATGTTACGGGCAGTGTAACCAATGGTTCAAGCTACGAACCAAGAATCGTTGACTTCGGACTCGCAGTGGAATTGAATCAATCTAAGCTGCAGACAGTGCGCCGTGCTGGGACCCCGAGCTATATGGCTCCGGAACAAATTGATCCTAAGTTGGGTGAGCTTGGTCCTCGCACCGATGTCTATGCTCTTGGTTGTGTGCTGTACCATGCACTGACAGGCCAGCCTCCATTTCACGCTTCCAACTCCGAAGCAACCATGGAACAAGTCCTGAGTGATTCACCGGTATCTCCGAAGGTTCTCAACGGGACGGTTCCCCGAGATCTTGAATCGATTTGCCTGAAGTGTCTGCAAAAGTCTCCTTCCGACCGCTATGAATCAGCTGAACTGGTGGCGAAAGATCTATCACGATATCTGGAAGCAAAAGCAGTTTCGTCACGAAGAATTAGCGTGATTCAGCATGCTGGCAAGTGGACCTTTAGACACCCTAGCCTAGCAGCACTCTTTTTCCTATTGTTGCTCGCTTCAGGGCTCACAACTTGGCTTTGGCTGCGTTCTGAATCTAGCCTTGAGGCTGAACGGGCTGAACGGAAAGTACGCGAACAATTGTCTTACGATCGAGAGGTCTCTTTGGCCTTTCATGCGTACAATTCCCACGATACGGGACGAGCGAACGAACTCCTTCACCTAACCGATACGTCATTGCGAAAATGGGAATGGGATTTTCTTGATGGGCTGTGCAACCAATCTTTCTGGACATCACCTACCCAAGTCTCCCAGAGTATTTCTGCGGCATCATTGAGCCCAGATGGAAAAATGGCGGTCATCGGCCATGGTACCTGGGGTGAAGACCACGATCAAACGATTCGCGTGTGGGATATCGAGGCCAACGAACTGAGATTAGAACTGAAGGGCCACCCAAAATCCTCTATCTCCAATGCATCGTTCAGCCCCGATGGTCTTTCCATCCTGACAAGCGCCGTAACTTGGCAAACCAAACAAACTTTCGGAAAAGTGCTCGAATGGGATGCGCAAACAGGCAAGCTCAAACGTGAAATCGCAAATGTGAATGCCTACGCAACCGCATACTGCCGATCCGGAACGGCCATCTTGGTTGGGGACACCAGCGGCACAATTCGAATGCACCAAGCTTCCGATGGTAGTGTCGTTCAAGAATTCGCTCGCCACCGAGGCATGGTGCTCTCAATATCTGTATCAAGCGATGGAAAAATTTTCGCCTCATGTGCGCGCGATGGTACTTTATCGATTTGGGATATCGCGACGGGAACCGAACTCTACACACTTGCAAATCTTGGAGACACGCGCCGAGTCGTCTGGAACCCTGAAGTTAATCGACTGGTGGTCTGCCTATATGGTGGTCGAGCATCGAGCTACACCTGGGATGGCAAAAAGTTAACGCTTGGCACTGAGTTCGCAGGAAATGGAACTCAAAAAATAGTCTACTCCCCGGATGGATCCTATTACGCATGCAGTCTCTTTGGCGAGGGAACCAAATTCATGGATGCCCGAAATGGAAGAGTCATTTCGGTCTTTCCTGGTCACCAAGCAGCAACGTCGGTCCTAGGATTTGACCGGCTCGGATACCGTTTCATTACAGGTGGAGCGGACGGAGTATGTCATGTTTGGGACCTAACTCGACCTAGCACTTCCGAACGAAAAGACTACTTGTCGCATGGCCCCGTCACCGCCATGGTGTACCACCCAACACGCGATGAGTTGGCTATAGCAACAGGAAAAGATATCGCTCAAATCCATCTATGGAATTCAGAAGATGCTAAGCTCAATCGATCCATCAAAGGGCAAAACGGATCGGTCACGTCGCTGGCATTTTCCCCTGATGGGAAACAAATCATTTCTGGTTCCGAGGACCGAATCGCTCGGATTTTTGATTCCAGCTCGGGCAAAGTGAAGGCTTCCTTAAGAGGGCATTCTGCCAAAATTGTTTTGGTGGGATTCATGGACCAAGCAAGTGTTTTCTCGCTGGATGAATCTGGCGAAATACGAACATGGAACCTTGCCACCAAAAGCCAGTCTAACCAATGGAAACCATTCCTTGAACCACAAGATAGTTCGGACCGACCGACCAACTCCTTGTGTGCATCGTGGAATGCGAGTTCCGGGAGACTGGCGATCGCCCATGGCAAATCACTTTGGATCTGGAAGGTTGAAACGGGCGGACTGCTTTTGTCCCAAAAGCTGGAGAACGATGCCACTTGCATTCAATTCGATTGGACTGGAAATCGGCTTGCTATCTCCAACGAATCCGCTACTGCAAACGGATCGACAGGGGTAGGCATTTGGGAGGTGCAGCTCGGCAACGCACGATCCCCAGCATCGATCGTGCAAACGTTGAACCTATCTGGTCACCCTAAAGGTGTTACCTCAATCGCTTTCAACCCCGAAGGTACTCGACTAGTTACTGCCAGCAAGGACGAAAACATACGGCTTTTCGGCTTGGATCTAGGTTCGGAACTCATGAAACTCCACCATGGTTTGGGCGAACAGAAAAATGTATTTGTCGCATTCAATTCCCGAGGCACACAACTAGCAAGAAGCGAAGCAAGTCAATTATGGCTGTTCAATAGCAACCCCAAGGAAATGATCCAGCAAAACGATTTCGAGTTTTCTCGACGATTGCATCATCAGAAGAACTATCAAGCAGCTCGCAACACAAGCAGCTATTATGCGGCACTGTTCCATGCGCGTCATCTTGTCGAAATGGAACCAAGTAACGCACCGGTTAGGTTAAAGTGGATTGAGCTTCTCTTGGTCACTGGTGACTTAAGGAATGCTGTCGACCAGCTTCTTGCCATGCCCGAGGATGGTGAAAATGATTTGGAGCGAATGATAACATTGGCCCACGCTTATTTGTTGCTCAATCAAAAGGACCAATACAGCCAGAGCTGTTCCAAGGCATTTGCGATGCTTAAGGAAGATACTCCCCGAAAAAAAGTAGCCCAAGTTGGTTGTCTCTTAACACTTTCGGATGCATCCGGAATTGAACCTAAGGCCGTGGTCGATCTTCTTACTAAGACGCTCCGCGGCCGACTTACCAGTTTCGAGAATTTCAGCCTGGGACTTGCTCACTACCGTGCATCCGAATTGGACAAGGCCACCAAAATAGTCAAGCAAGTAAACGGAAACTCAGAACGAGGTTTGGGAGTTCTCCTTCAATACATGGTCCGATCAAAGCTTCGACATCACAAAAAAATTACCGATGCCGCTGACAACCCATCTCCCTTCAAGAATATGATTGGCAGCGTCAACTCCCTCTATGGTGAAGGGGAATCACTAGACGATGCATGTCGACTTACTGAATGGTTGAGAATCCAAAACGAGAATGTTTCGCTCGGCCGAAGAATCCCATTTGACGAGGATCGTTTTCGAGTCCTCTATTTTTCAATCCTTGCGCAAGAATTGCGAACCGGAAAGGACTTTGAACACACAGGCAATGCGACGTTGAAACAGCTGTACGAGTCCGAGCTGAAAAAATACGAATACTCGAATGGACACGAACGAGTGAAAACCAGCATGAGCAGCAATCGTTAAATCGAGCGGGCTGAAGCCATTGGCCATGGCTAATTTACTTTCGGACAGCTACGTTGCAGTTTGGCATGGCAATTCTCAATTCCTGAATGGACAGCTCGTTTCTCTGAACGCAGAAAATGCTCTCCAATTTTTGAAGTGATGCAATCTTCCGAATGCCCCTTTCCGTTAAATCGACGCCACCAACGACTAGCGTTTCTAATTCGTGAAACATTGCAATAGTCTCTGCCACTTCGTCATCCAAGATTTTTCCATAATCCAGGACTTTAATGCTAGGATACTGCTCGAGAATAGTCTCAATCGTTATTCCCACCTTGGTTCTTTCGTCTCTTGGTCCGGCTAACACTGCTACCTCAGGCTGTTCATCCTTACCAAAGTAGATGCAAGAAGCGGAATCCCCTTTGCGTCTTGTCTTTTGATCATCCTGTTGATTCGCAAAGCATATCACCTTTCTCGGATTGCTCTTGCTGGTTGTTCGGAAAATGCGTTCAGGTACTTCGACTTTGGCATTCTCGGGCAGTGGTATTCTTTGAGAGAGAATCTCTAACGAAGTCCGATCGATTTGTGAAGACACCATACGTATCGATCCATCGCCCATGCAGAATTGAGCACCATCGGACCATGCTCCATATCCCCCTTGGCCGTCATTTAGCGGCCAAGTCAAAGGTCGCCAGTTAAAGGGATAGCCAAACGGTTGGTATTCACCTGATACTTCTCCTGCAAACCAGACGTTGGAAAGCCCTGCTTCGATCTCCGAAAAGCGAGTGCTACTTTCACGATGCAGAACGGCTGGATTTGCCATGTAATGAGTCAGTCCAAAACCTTCCTCCGAAAACAACTCAGGCTCGTTAGGCCGTTCCCAGTGCCTCATTCTCATAAAAAATTTGTACGCATTTCCCGGATCGTCCCAGACTAGATCCATGTAAACACGGTCGTACCAATTGCTAGATTCCATGAAGGGCTGTACGCGAGTCATCCAACCATGTTTCGCTTCGGCATCACAGCCAGTCGGAAGTCGCTTGAACGCAGATTCAAAGTTATGCAGTCCAAGTCCAGTCTGTTTCAGGTTGTTGCTGGAACTCATTTTAATCGCAGCAATGTGAGATCGATGGACTGCCATCGCTAGCAGGGCAAGAAGCGTAACGATACTTAGGATGCCAACGGTGTAGCTGGCTCGAGCTTGAAACGACATGATTGAGTTCTGCTTGTAACTCGGTTGCTATCCTTGACATACACTTTTATAGGATTTAGCTGACGCGGATCGTGGCGATACAAGATCACTAGACGGCCTTTTTCAGCATTACTTTTTAACTCTTGGGGCCGGTAATTCTCGTCCCGATTGAAACAGAGTCACCTTCGGACTGTTCCCTTTTTCTGGAAGCTCGAACTTCAGCGTCGCGTCCACAAGTTGGTACTTCCATTCAGTTTCGCTTTTGGGAATCAACGCCAAGAATTGCTGGCCCGTCAATTGAGCCATCATTTTCCCGTCCTTCACTTGAACCGTAATGATGGCCCCTGGGGCCAATTGATACTTTCCTTCCAGACGTTTTGCCACCTCGGGCTTCACCTGGAACTCAGCATCAAATTGAGTTGGCTGAACGTCCATGCCAATGACGGTTCGGAAAATCTGTTCCGTCAACGTGTCCATCTCTGGATTGGCGGTGTTGGCGAGCAAGACAACGGCGGTCTTGAGCGGACGATTGATCAAAATCATGGAGTGGTATCCACCTGTTTGTCCGTTGTGCCATCGCGTTGCACCATCCTGAGCAATCATCCAACCAAGGCCCATCGCAAACTGACCATCGATCGCATCCTTGTGCTTTTTCCAGGCTAGATTGATGGCCTTTCCCAAGGGTTCTTTCGGTGGATTCAACACTGCTTTTGCAAAGGTCAGCATGTCATCCACGTTGCTCCGAATCGCACCACAACCGGCCAGTGCATCAAAATCCCAAGAGCTATCAGGCAGAAGAGCTGCGTTATGAGGGGGAGCAAATCGTGATTTCTGATCTGAACTGAGCGTGATGGAAGTGTCCAACATTTGAAGTGGCTCCGTTAGCTGCGTCTTGAGAAGCTTCTCGTAGCTTGTGTCCGCTTGCCGAGCCAACAAATCCCCTAATAGTCCGACCGCTAGATTCGAGTACTCATACGCTTCCCCCGGCTTTCTTTCTGGTTGGGCCGATTTCATGTATTCCAACAAGGACGGACGGTCGTAATCGGCGAACGGGTTCGTTGAGTCCTTGGGCGCGATGTTCAGTGGCATGACTGGTAAACCCGAAATATGATGCGACAAATGCTTGAAGGTAATCGACGAACCAACCTCAGGATTTTCTTTTTCCAGCTCCGTCATAATGGTATTGATCGGGTCGTCAAGTTTTAGTTTGCCCGATTCGACGACTTGGGCCAACAGCAGGGATGTAAAGACTTTGGAGATGGAACCTATCTCATAGATGGTCTTGCTGTTTGGCTTCGAGTCGCTTGTCGAATCTAAACTGCCGAAGCTTTTCTCCCAAACTTCCCCGTTTAATAGGACGCCTATCGAAATTGCATTGAACTTTTTGTGCTCGCGATAAGGCTCCACAAGTTCGATGATTTTCTTTTCGTACTTGAACGGTTCTTGAGCAATGGCCGTAACAGCACTCAACAAAAAAACACCAACGAGAAAACTGTACCGAGTCATGATGATCCATCGCAAAAAAATCGTGATTGTGCCGACGAAGCGGAAACTTCAATCCACTGCAACTACTCGAACACTATAAAAAGGGATTGTAACATAGAACGAAATGGGACAATGATCTTGCAAACGATTTCCATTGCTTGGGCTGGACCTCGGACGCTTGGCAATTCGGGGTGTCCGATGCGATCCTATTGTTCAAGAAGATTCGAGAAAATCGGGCTAGCATGGGTAGATTTTCCCTGTCAAATACGAATGTTGGTGTTAATTCCAATGGCACCCAGTACTCATTCCCGAATCTGTCCGATCGACTTTAATGCACAATCAAAGATGCTATGGTTGCTACCGCCCAATCGATCGATGCTTTTGCAGCAACATTCCTCGTATCGAAAACAAAACACGAATACTGATTTTGCAGCATATGCGGGAGCGGTTTCACCCTTTCAATACCGCCCGCATTGTCCGACGTGCGTTAAGCAATTCAGACTTGATTGCACAGCACTCAGGGCAGCTGAAGGAGACACTTTCGGCTTTCGATTTTTCTTCTGGAACGGGACTGCTTTACCCTGGAGACAACGCAAAGCCACTCGATGACTTGAAACCGAGCGAACGTCCCACACAGCTAATTATCCTGGACGGAACATGGCATCACGCGAAAACTTTGATTCGCGACATCCCAAAATTACAGAGCGTTCCTCGATACAGTTTTTCGTCCAAGGAACCTAGTCGATACCGTATCCGTCGTGAACCTCATTTAGAATGCCTATCCACGATTGAAGCGACCGTCGCTGCTCTGCAAAGTCTGGAACCCGAGACGATCGGTTTGAATTCGTTGCTAGCGGCTTTCGATTTTATGATCGACAATCAGTTGGCGTCCCCAATGTCAGACTATGGTGCACGCCGCATACATCGAAAGAGCACCTTAGGTTCTGGTGTTCCAAAGATGATCCGAGATCATCT
The DNA here is from genome assembly GCA_027487485.1 of Planctomycetaceae bacterium. Lineage (GTDB taxonomy): Bacteria > Planctomycetota > Planctomycetia > Pirellulales > Pirellulaceae > JBKCUI01. The sequence continues at coordinate 40,940 of JAIYDN010000049.1, forward strand.
GGATAAGATCGTCGTGGTTTATGGCGAAACCATGCCCGGCATTCAAAGAGATCTTGCAATCTCCAACTCGGATACCGCTACGCAAGACAGCCAATGGCCTTGTTATTGGACGGCAGAACGATTGGTCACGGGCGAGAAATTCGAATCGGCCATTCGCCCCGAAGGAAAGTTGTCTTCCGCTTTTTTAGGCCATCTTGAGTTATCAGAGAGCGTTTTTTCGGAAGCACCTCCGCTCAAAGAAGTAAGCAAGTCTTGGCAATTGTTTTTGCGGCCAGGAGATCATTTGGCGTTCTATTACTCCAACATCGCCAAGCTCTTATCAAAACTGATGTCCGATGACGTGCCCTTGATCCATCTGAAAAGTGTTCGGATGATGTCTAGCAAAAACAAAACACTGGAGCATGTTTTGTCAGATCTGAATCTTGAACCCGCTTCCCATCGTTTTGCTGGCCGGGCCGGGAAGAGACTTGCAAGCACCTATGCTCTTGTTCAGTATCTTCATGCTTGCGGGAAAAACGGACAGCAGGAATAGCTTTACGTACCATCCCAGCTAAACGATCTCGCTGATCGGCTCGACGTGCTCTACGCCTACCAGCTTTTGGTCTAAGCCACTATAGAAGTACGAAAGGCGGTTAGGATCGAGTCCTAACTGATGCAGTACTGTGGCATGCATGTTTTTAACATGCAGAGGTCGTTCAGCGGCAGCAGCGCCCAATTCGTCGGTCGATCCGACGGAAGTACCACCCTTAATTCCACCACCTGCCATCCACATTGTAAAACCGTACGAGTTGTGATCGCGTCCAGTACTAGCTTGATACTCAGCCACGGGTTGTCGGCCAAACTCCCCACCCCAAACAACCAGGGTACTATCCAGTAGGCCACGTTGCTTGAGATCTTTTAGCAGGGCTGCGATAGGCTGATCGGTGTTGCCAGCATGTTTGCCGTGATTGGCCTCAAGATCGCCGTGGGCATCCCAATTGTCATCGTTATGAGCACCACCCGAATACAGCTGAATAAAGCGAACTCCTCGTTCGACCATGCGCCGAGCGAGCAAACAACGTCGTCCGAAATCATCGGTTCGCTTTTTCTCGCCGATCCCATACATGTCCAAGGTTGCTTGCGATTCCTGCGATAAGTCCACCACTTCAGGAGCCGACTGTTGCATTTGAAAGGCGAGTTCGTAACTGGAGATTCTGGCCCCTAGTTCCGAGTTTCCTGGTCTAGCCGCAAGGTGTGCTTGGTTATTCTCCTTGATAGCATCGATCAAATCTCGCTGCAATTCCCGCGTGACTCCAGGGGGCGGTTGCAGATCCAAAAGTGGAGCACCTTTCGCACGCAAGATAGTCCCTTGATAATTTGCCGGCATGAATCCGCTTGACCAATTTTTTGCTCCGCTGATGGGCCCGCCAGTAGGGTCCAACATCACGACATAACCCGGAAGATTTTCATTGAGCGATCCCAATCCATAATTGACCCAGGCTCCCATCGAAGGTGAACCGCTAAGGATCTTTCCCGAGTTCATCATCAACATCGCAGACCCGTGGATGGGTGAGTCGGCAGTCATCGAATGCAGGAACGAGATATCGTCGACACATTCGCCCAACTTGGGAAACAAGTCGCTGACCCATTTGCCGCATTGGCCGTACTGTTTGAACTTCCATCGTGGCTCTACGATGCGACCTTCGTTACGATGTCCGCCACGTCCAAAGGTCTTCACGGCGATCGTCTTGTTGTCCATGCCGACCATATTCGGCTTGTAGTCAAACGTATCGATCTGGCTTGGACCGCCGTACATGAACAGGAAGATCACCGACTTGGCTTTCGGCTGGTGATGTGTTGCGTGCTTGGCCACGCCTTCCGACTCACCTGCCGAAGCTCTATTCCCGAAGAATCCATCTGCGGTTAAAAGCGAAGTGAGAGCAACACCGCCAAAACCACAGCCTGTTTCCCACAGGAATTCGCGACGTGTACGACCACAAAAATTCTTTTTCGTCATGGGTTAGTCCAAGTAGAGGAATTCGTTGCTATTGAGCAGTACCAAGCAATACTCGCGGAAAGCTTGTTGTTGCGTAAGTTTGAATTTGGATTGAAGTGTCCGAATGCGCGATACAGCTCGCTCTCTTTCCGCGAATTCGGAACGGCGTGAGTAAGCCGTTTCAATCGCTGCGTCGACCCAGCCATTCAAGTCACTTCCTTGGGCCATGGCGTACTCCGCGAAAGCACTTGATTGCTTCTGCATAAACGCTCCGTTGAGCATGTTCATGGCTTGCGCAGCTTGCGTTGTCAGAAAGCGTGCTTCACAACTGGTGTCGGTTTCTGGAAAATCAAAGACCGACAGTTCCGGCGGGATCAGCGAGCGTTTAATAAAAATGTAAACACTTCGTCGAGCCTTGTCGGATTCGGACGAGTTCGCCCAACCATTCCCAGGAATACTTTGTCCTGCTTTCACATCGTCGGAGACGTCCGGAAAAACACTCGGCCCAGCTTGTTTCCAATGAATCTTACCACTGACCGTAAGCACCCCGTCACGCAATTCCTCTGCACTTAGACGACGGACATTAAATCGCGCGAAGTAGTCATTGTTAGGATCCTTGGCCACGCTTGCATCGTCACCGCTCGAGCTGCAACGGTAGGTTTCCGACATCAACATCATGCGATGCAACGGCTTTAAGTGCCAGTCGAATCGAACCAGTTGCTGAGCCAAGAAGTCCAACAATTCTGGATGTGTCGGTGGATCACCCAGCTGTCCAAAGTTATTGGACGACCGAACGATTCCTCGGCCAAAATGATGTTGCCAAATTCGATTGACAATAACGCGTCCTGTAAGCCGATTCGTTGGAGACGTAATCCAGCGCGCCAATTCGATTCTTCTCCCTGCGGACGACTTCCTAGTCGATTCAAGCGAAGGAGGTGGATCACGATAAAGTGCCGGAAATGCTGGCTCGACCTGATCTCCATGCGCCTCGGGACTGCCACGCATCAAAACAAATGTTTGCTCCGGAGTTGGGTTACACTTGGCCAGCCCCATTCGGAAATCGCTGGGGATCGACTCGATTTCTTTCCGAAGCTCTTCCGTTTGCGTTTTCAGTTCGGAGTATTCCTTCCACTGATTTTCGTCGAGATGCTTTTCCAGTTTTTCGGAGATGACCTTGTTACGGTCTGGGCTTTTCGCTGCCAGCTTATCTTCGTCCGTCATGGTCGCTATTCCCAGCTCCTCCAGCTCTTTGAGCCTGGAACGCTGGTCATTCAATTTGTTTCTCAATTGCCGCTTCTTTTTGACAACGGTCGGTTCCGAAACGTCGATTTGGCTGTTCGTTTTTTCATCACCACGCGTTCCGTAGGTGGTTACGTCCCGAAGAAAAGCTACCATCTGGTAATAGTCTTTCTGTGGGATAGGGTCGATCTTATGATCGTGGCAACGTGCGCAATTGAGCGTCAGGCCAAGCATGCCCTGACCGATGGTGGTGACCAAGTCATCGTATTCGTCGTATTTGGCTTTCTCCGGATCGGCGGGTTCATCGTCCCAGATTCCCAGCCGATAGAAACCGGTGGCCGTTAAGGTTTCCGGGGTTGGGCTTTCAAGTTCATCCCCAGCCAATTGCTCCTGTAAAAATTGATCGTAGGGTTTGTCTTCATTCAAAGATTGGATGACATAATCCCGGTACTTCCAGGCGTTTGGCTTGGGGCCGTCACGTTCAAAGCTGTTGGTTTCTGCATAACGCACGACGTCCAACCAGTCGCGAGCCATACGTTCTCCAAACCGAGGGTCCGCTAACAAATCGTCGACCAGTTTGGAGTAAGCTTCTTCGGAAGGGTCTGCCGCGAATCGCTCGATCGTCTCGAGATCCGGAGGTACACCGATGCAGTCAAAATAAAGTCTTCGCACTAAAGCATGTGGACTCGCTTGCGGCGACTGCTTCAACGACATCGCCTGCAGACGCTGGTGAACAAAAGCGTCGATCGGATTGGATGGAGTTGCTCCCGATAAAGACTTGGGTGGCTTGGGATCGCTCAAGGGCAAGAATGCCCAATGCTCTTTGTATTCGGCACCCGAGTCAATCCATTGCTTCAGCAGTTGAACTTGTGTTTCCGATACCCCAGCACCCTCGGGAGGCATTCGCACACTTGGATCATTGGATGTGATCCGATTGATGATTTCGCTTTCGGTCCATTTGCCTGGAACGATTGGCTTGAGTCCACTTTCGCCATCCTGAGTCGCCTTATCAAATTCGTGCAGGGCGACTCCGGATTGCTGAGTTTCAGGACCGTGGCACGCAAAGCATTGCTTGGCTAGGATCGGCCGAATCTGGCGACTGAAATCAATGCCAGGTTCTGCAGCTTCGAGGCTGCCGGTGCAAGTCGCCACACACCAAAACAGACTAGCAACGAGCATGGGAAAGGGCAAAGTTGCAGCAAGCTCGCGAAAAACAGTAGGAGAGGACGATGCTTGGCTCGTCAAGGTGTAGTGAAACCAGTGTCGGCAACTGGATTTCCAAGAAGGAACAACCCCTCGATGAGATCGTATCGCAATCGATAGCATAGGTAATTTTGTCTATTGAAGGTGGGAGGAAAGGGCGAAACTTTCCAGTAGTCGGGCCAGACCTATAGTATACCCAACAGGCAGACTCAAGTGCAAACTTTCGACTGGAAGCGGAGCATGCACGCCCCGCCACGGGGAAGATCTGCTATATCGCATTGCTCAAGATCGGTTCCAAAACTTTTCCGTGGACGTCCGTCAGCCGACGTTCGATTCCATTGTGATAAAAGCAGAGCCGTTGATGATCTAAACCAAGCAGATGCAGAATAGTCGCATGCAAGTCATAGATGGTCGCCACATTTTCGGTTGCCTGGTAGCCAAATTCATCCGTTGCGCCGTAAGTAAATCCAGGCTTCACTCCTGCACCCGCCAACCACACAGTAAAACCCTTCGGATTGTGGTCACGGCCGTTGGCACCTTTTTGAAACGTAGGCATCCGACCAAACTCAGTCACAAACGCCACCAGCGTGTCCGCCAGCAGTCCCCTTTGCTTCAAGTCCTTGAGTAGAGCGGCAACGGGTTGGTCAAGAATTGGGCCATGTTTTTCATACTGTTCTTTGAGCGTCTTGTGACCATCCCAGTTGCCAACGCCTTCTCCCATCGCGTACGACCCATTAAACAACTGTACGAAGCGCACTCCTTTTTCAATCAATCGACGGGCCAAGATGCAATTCTTCGCAAAACCAGCCTTCGTTGTATTGACGGTATCATCGGCCCCATAAGCCGTGAGTGTAGCGGCGCTTTCTTGACTCAGGTCGTTGACTTCGGCTGCGGCCAATTGCATCTTGGCAGCAAGTTCGTAGCTGGCGATGCGTGCAGCTAGGTCAGTATCACCAGGGTTCTTTTCAAGATACGATTCATTGAGCTTGCTCAAGAAATCGCGTGTCGCTTGATCTGCATCTTGACTGATGGCTGCCGGTCTGGCCAAATTCGCGATCGGCTTTCCAGCGCGAAACGGAGTGCCTTGAAACATGGCTGGCAAGAAACCTGCCGACCATTGCCTTGGCCCCACTTGAGGCACACCGCGAGGATCCGGAATAGCAACAAACGACGGCAGGTCCTGATTGATCGTTCCCAGGGCGTACGTAACCCACGCTCCGACACTCGGATAGCCATCCAGCGTAAAGCCCGTTGCCATCTGATTCTCAGCGGGGCCGTGGGTATTCGATTTGGCAGTCATCGAATGAATGAAGCACATGTCGTCAGCATGCTGAGCCAATTGCGGCAACAGATCACTGATCATCTTCCCGGACTGGCCTCGCGGTTTGAAGTCCCACAATGGCTTGATCAAGTTGCCGTTGGCTCCTTGAAAGGTGACTAAGCTATCGCTGTCGGGCATCGGCGTATCATGATACTTGATCAGCGAAGGCTTGTAGTCAAACGTATCGACGTGCGAAATGGCACCCGAACAAAAGATCAGAATCACTTGTTTGGCTGCTGCGGGCTTCCAATGCGGATCGCGTGTCGCGAAGGGTTTGGCTGGATCAATGGCTGGCCTTAACGGAGAACGATCCTCGGCAGCAGCAGAATCCGCCAACAACGAGCTCAAGGCAATTCCACCCAGCCCCGTTCCGCCCCATTGCAAAAAGTTACGTCGGCACAGGAGATGGCGTCCTGCATTGGATAGGAATGCATGCGACATGAATCAACGCACCGATAAAAATTCGTTGGAGTTGTATAAGGCTCGGCAAAACACGGCCAATCCATGCTGTGAGATAAGTTGCTCGGACGCAGACAATTCCTTGGCTTCCGGTGTCCTGCCAAAGGCAAGCTGGAAGGCCAATTCAATTTGGCCTTTGGTATCTTTCCCAGCACTGGATTCCAACCGCTCTGCAAATCGCTTAGCTTGATCGATTAGAAATTCGCTATTGAGCAAATTCAAAGCCTGAAGAGGTGTAATCGAAACATTTCGTTTGGGCTGGATCTGACCACCATCGGGGCAATCAAAGACTCCGAACAAGGAATCCAATTCCACACGCGGCTTGTTCTGATAAATCATCCGACGAAAATCTCCTTCGCCGAATTGTATTTTGGTTTCATAGACTCGAACATAATTCGTGTTGGGAACAAACAAATCAAATCCAGGTCCACCCATGCGTAAATCCAATTGCCCACTGACGGCAAGGATGGAGTCGCGTATGGCTTCCGCTTCTAGCCGTCGAGGAGAAAATCTCCAAAGCCATCGGTTGTTGGCGTCGACGCGAAGGCCATCGGCCTGGACCTGACTTGATTGACGATAGGCTTGGCTTGTTAAGATTCGTTTTTGCAGTTGCTTAACGCTCCAACCCGACTCGATGAACTCGCTTGCCAGCCAGTCGAGCAGTTCTGGGTGAGAAGGGACTCCACCGTTATGGCCGAAGTCGCTGGGGGTATCTACCAAACCTACACCAAAGTGATACTGCCAAATTCGATTGACCATGACTCGAGCGGGCAACGGATTACCCGCATTCGCAATCCAGTTCGCAAGCTGAACACGTCTCTCTTGCTCTGGCAGGTCTTCTGGCATCGATAGGGCATCGCCTACCCCTTGGATTCCGCCTGGCGCGATCGGTTCTTTAGGTTGCATAGGATCGCCACGACTTAATCGATAGGTCGGAGCAGGCTTTTCCATTTTCCCAACATAGGCGGTTGTCGGCGAGATCAATTGCTTTAGCTGTACTTGCAGATTTGCTAAAGTCGCTTCTTGCACTTCTGCTAGATCGCGCTGCTCCTTCGAAAGTGCGATGACCTTCCAATCGGACTCTGGAGTTCTCGGGCTCGAGAAAGGTATACGATCGTATGAATCGGCCACGGTATTCCACTGAGTTCCATTCTCACTGCATTCGATTTGGTAACGAACGGGTAGGCGATCTGCAAATTGCTCCTTGCGATCACGTCCCCAAACTACCTTGACAATCGACTCGCGATTGGGCAATTCCAAAACAACCCAACCCATTCCTGCGGTGTTGGAGATCCAGCTGCGGTCGTTACCAACCTGGCCATCGATAAGATGTTGCAGTTGATGTCGTTCGTTTCCAGGAAAATCGCCGGATGAACTCAGTTTCGCATGAACAGCAACATTGCGCCCATCGCCTGTCCATAGCTCCAGCTCATCCAAACATGGCTCTGCACCGGTGTTCGTTTCTTCAATGTTGAACTTTACGTACTTGGCGGAAACGGGGGCAAGCCGTTCCGAATTCTGGATTGCATTTACCGGAGGGCGCTTCGGAGATGCAAGGCTTGAGGCATTCGCCTCGCGTGCCTTGGGGGACGCAAGGGGAACCAGGGCTTCCAATTCCATCGATATCTTCTGAATCTCCGAACGGAGATGTTCTACTGTTTGCTGAACGTCTGGTTTCGCCGCTTTCTCGATCGGACGTTCACCGTGCTGCACTCCGGATAAACAGGCCACCATGGCGAAGTAATCACGTTGTGTGATTGGGTCGAACTTGTGGTTATGACATCGAGCACAACCGACCGTCAATCCAAGAAAAGCACTGCCGGTTGTACTGACCATGTCGTGAAGTTCGTCGGACCGTTGCTGAGCAGTCAAGACAGGGTCAGGCGATTTGACTTGATCCCATGGCCCACCCACAATAAAACCCGTCCCTAGATCTGCCCCAAGCGAATCGCCAGCAAGCTGTTCACGCATGAACTGATCGTAGGGCATGTCTTGATTGAAAGCATCGATAACGTAGTCGCGGTAACGCCAAGCATTCGGCCGTGGCTGATTCATTTCAAAACCATTGCTCTCCGCAAAGCGAACCACATCGAGCCAATGTCGTGCCCAGCGTTCTCCATAACGAGGCGAATCCAACAGTCGTGAAACCATAAGTTCGTAAGTGTGGCCGGCTCGCTTCTCGGTCTGTAGATCCGATAGGTACGCGTCAACTTGTGTCGGTTCTGGTGGCAAGCCAGTCAAGCCGAAGGTCAATCGGCGAAGCAGTGTACGTGGTTCTTCCTCCTGCGAGATCGTTAGTCCGTGTTCGTTTAACTTGGCTGCAATGAACGAATCGATCGGATTGGCAAAAGTACGTCCATCGGGCAAGGTCGGTACCGGCGGTCGGACTACAGGTCGTAAAGACCAAAGCGGTTTCGTTTCTACTGCGCCAGCAAGTTCATCAGGCCACACTGCACCTTGATCGATCCAGGCTCGGAGAATCGAGATTTGTTTTGCCGACAAAGGCTGACTGCCGCTATCAACGGGAGGCATCTTTGTTTCATAGGTTGCACTCGAGGCTGCTGCAACGTCGAGACTGACGAAACGAATCAAAGGACTTGCATCTGCGCGATGAGGGATAATGGCAGCCTCTGCCGAATCGCCCCCCTGGAAAGCAATATCGCGCACATCCAGCCGGTACCCGCTTTGCTGCTCGGCTGGACCGTGGCATGCATAGCAATGAGTTTGAAGAATCGGCAGAACTTCGGTCGCAAAATCGACTTCAGCGGCTTGGACCGATCCCGATGCAATAACCCCTTCAGCCGTCATCCAGACAACGCTACAGACAAAAAGAAAGACAACTTGGCACAATGAAGAACGAGGATGAATCACTGTGGTATGCATGATTTCTACGGCGGGGTTGCAATCGGAAGGACTTTCTATGATAGTTGATTTCGGTTGATCCATCACGCAGTCTTGTCCAAAAAAAGACCTTACGATTGGTATTCGGTGACATATCATCCATTAGCCGATGCTAGTGACACAGATTCAATATCCCTTTCCCTCCAGGGCAACTTCCATGTTTTGCATTCGCACTCTTTCTCTCGCGTGCTGTCTTTCGCTTCTTTCCACGGTTTCCTGGGCGCAATCGGCGAAGACGGACTTGATCCTTCCTGGCGAAACATTCGAAATCGAAGGACGGCCGGCCTTCGTTTTTTTACCGAAAGAAAATTTGAAGCAAGTTCCTCAACCTTGGGTGTTGTACTGCATCACCGTTCCTGGATACCCAGACGTGCACGAAAAATGGCTGCATGAACAGTTGCTAAATGCTGGCGTTGCTGTCGCTGGAGTGGATGCAGGAGAGTCTTTTGGTAACCAAGCGGGAGTCAAGCTGATGGACAGCCTGTATGAACATCTGGTGACAAAGCGTCGTTTTTCCAAGCGGCCAGCCGTACTGGGACGCAGCCGAGGTGGTTTGCAGGCAATGAGCTGGATAGCGACGGGGCCTGAACGGGCTGCCGGCCTTGCGGGCATCTATCCCAACTACGATTTACGAGCCTACCCAGGAATCGACAAAGCAGCCTCGGCCTATGGACTTTCCGAAGCTGACTTAGCCTTGCAAGAACCGAAGCTGAACCCAATCCACAAGGCCAAGGTTCTAGCCACCGCAAAGGTTCCAGCCTTTTTGCTTCACGGTGATAGCGACACCGTGGTTCCCATCGAACCCAACTCGATGACGGTCAAAGAAGCTTACAAGCAGACTGGCGTTGACGAGCTTGCTCAGTTGGTGGTGATCGAAGGTGGAAAGCATGATTTCGATGAACGCTGGTTTCGAAATCAAGCCATGGTCGATTTTTTGATTCGCGTTGCCATGGCGAAGTAAACAGATCGCAGCCGCGAAAAGACCAAAGTTTTCATGGCTGCCTCGGCCACTGCAGGTTGAAAGGGCCTCGTTGCCTCGGCCACTACGGTGACGGGCCTCGTCGCCTCGGCCACTACGGGTTTGAACAGCAGGCGAGTCGATTCGATGTTTATTCCTCGATCGTGACCACCTTTAAGTTGTCGTCTGGGATCCGATCAATCATCAGATTCCTGGGGTCGATGCCCGCTTGGTAAGGAAGCTCATCCACTGTGAATTCAAGTTCGTGTTTCCCGCCAGTCAACTGAACTCGCTTCCGGTGCAGTAACTTGCCATAGCGCTTCCCTGATTCGGGCTTTCCAAACGCGCCAATCTCGATCCAGTCATCCATACTGGTCTCGGTCTCTGCTCCCTTTTCGTCCGCCTTGAACTTGCTGCATTCCACTTCGATACGGACTTGGTATTTGCCGTCCGTTTGTTTTGTCGCTTTGGCGACTATAGTTCGGTTTGCAAAGATCGTGATGTCTTCGAAAAGATCCTTGATCAGGTACTTCAGTTCTTCCGGTGTTTGATCACGAAGCCGATCTACTAATTCATAGGACGTAGGATAAGGAGGCCCCTTGTAAGCGAACTTCTCGATCAAATCCTTCAAGGCGGCATTGATCCTCGCCTCGCCAATCATCTCAGCCAAATAGTACAGAGCAAGACTTCCCTTGCGGTAGTGAATGTAGCCTTGGTTGGGATCTACCTTCAGCAATGGACGCTCCTTCAAGCGTTCAGTACCTCGCGATCGTAGATAATTGTCCATTTCGTACTTTAAAAACTTATGCATCATGTCGGGACCATACTCCTTGCGCATCATCATTAAGGCAGAGTACTGAGCGAGCGTCTCCGACAGCAGCGTGGCGCCTTGCATACGAGCCCCAATCACCTGATGCGCCCACCACTGGTGCGCCATTTCGTGTGCGACCACGTAGTAAACCATGTCGATGTCGTCCGGCCGGTCCAATCTGGCGATAAAGCCAATGCTCTCCGAATAAGGCATCGTTCCAGGAAACGCCTGAGCGAACTGAGCGACTCGAGGAAACTCGATGATTCGAGCTTGCTTGTGGCGGTACGGACCAAATTCCTGATTGCAGTATTCCAGTGCTGCCGTAATCGCTTGCGACATTCTTGGAACGTTCCAAGCGTGCTCGGGATGGTAATACACTTCCACATCGATATCGCCCAGCTTGGATCTTGCAACGTCATAACGTGCCGAGATAAAGGAATAAAAATTGAGCGATGGATGATCCAATCGATATCGGAAGTAATTGCGATCGTCCTTCGTCCACTTCTCCACCAGCGATCCTGGAGCGATGGCGGTTTGGTCTCCAGATGTGCTGATCACGGTTTCGACGTCGACCCAGTCGGAATCCTGACCAATATAATGCTGCATGCAGAACTCACCGCATTCCCGAGTCAACTCAGGAACGCTTTCCGCTGGCTCCAACAGCTTTTCTTTCCGCTTGTTCGGATCCAAGATGCGGCGATTGGGATCGTAACCGAAACTTGGGGCAATCGAATTGTTAAAAAAGGTTCCGTTCTGAACGATGGCAGTATTTCTGACCGAGTTTTCGATCCCCTGTGTCTTCGTAGCAACCACGAACTTCATTTCCATGGTTGCACCTGGCTGCATGGCAGGCGCCATTTGGTAGGTTCGAACCGAAAGATCCTTATCATCAAGTACTAGGGTAGCGTTTGGAATCTCCACGGTGGTTTCGTAAAGAGGATCTACCTGAACAATCAGAGTTTCGATCGGCCCTTCTGTCTTGTTGGTAATGGTCTGACTGGCACTCATCCGGAGATTTCGAGTCTCAGGAAAGAGATCGATTTCGTAACGGATTTCTGTCACCTTGGGTTGAGCGAGTTTTTCGTACTTCGAATACGTTTTCTCGTACCGAACTTGACGCTCCTCGAGCTCCTTCGCGCCAACGAAGGTGTTCAAAATCTGAGTGTTGTAATACAACCAACCACCGATCCCCACGGTGGCCAATGCTGCGATTGCCCCAAACATTTTGGAAGGTGATGAACTGGACTGAAGCCCCTCGGACAATCGTGTGCGTATGGTTTTAGGTATTCCGCGATGCATGGCAACGGAACAGAACCACAGCACCAACATCGATGCTGCCAGCCAGTAAACAGCAAACGCAACCATGCCTTGCCAATAAGGTGCGATACCGAACATGTCAGAATAAACATAGCCTGGCAACCTTCCAAATCGAACCATCAACGTATCGATCCGCAAGAAAGACCAAAGAAATGCGTTCGCAATGATCATCAGAATGAATACAAAGTAGCCAACGTATTTATTAGGTGACAAGGTGTGGGCCAAGATGGCCAGCACAATGAAAAAGCCAAATCGCAGGGCTTCGATCAAAATCAATTCCATCGCATAGACATTCCATTGGAATCGGTAGTAACCGTAAAAGGCTTGCACCAACGCCCCAAGTCCGATCACCAAGGTCAAGATTGTCAGAATGACCAGCAGCAACGAAGCCAGTCGCGATGCAACCAGAACACTGTTTGGAACCGGAGTCGCCCCAACAATTTCTTGAATCCGGCAGTCTCGATCTCGCCAGATAACAACACCCACAAAATAAGTGATGATCGGGATCAAGAATCCAAGAAGCGATCCACGAATCAGATCGACCATCTTGTACGTCACCGGAAACGAGCTAAGGCCATAGCCTTCCGTTGCCCCCGTGAACAGCGCCACAACCGTATTGAGCATGGCTGCGCAAAGAATGACGATAAATGCGGGGCTTCGCATGGTGGATACCATGTCGAACGACAAGCTGGATCTCCATTGAGCAAACCAACTGGGGCTCGGAGTAATCCTAGGCCAATCGACGGTGGATTCCACGTTCGAAGGCTTATCCAGGTCGGGGCTGGCCACAGCTGCTTGCTTACGCCCGAAGGTAGGTCCCGTCGCGAACGAAAAACGCCAAGCCGCAAATGCGTAGATCGCACCCGCAATCGAAAGCCATATCGCGCGGTTTAGCAAAAGCGTTCCATCGATGGGCAGGACTAAATTGTTACGTTGATCCACGGTCCAGTATTTGGTCAGCACACTAAAAGAAGTTCCACCCAGCGGGTCGATAACGGCCGCAAAATACTCGTTGGACAGATCCGTCACAAATGACTGGGAAACCCCATAAGCAACAAGAACTAACAATACACCCAAGAACGAATACAGCGAATTGCGAGTCCATGTAGCGATGGCAAAAACGATAGATCCAAATAGCAGAGTGTTTGGCACCGCGAAAACCAACAATGCCGTCAAGTGAGCGTCCCATCGAATCGCCCCCCAACGTTCTAAATCACGATTGGGCATCCAGCCCGCAACGATCATCCCTACCGAGATTCCCAACGTAGGAATGATCGCGATCAAGGTAGCCGCTGAAAACCGGCCCAGCAAATAGCTTGACTTGCTAATGGGTTTGCTGAATAGAATGTCAGAAAACTTCGATGTAAAGTCGCGAGAAGCGGCCGAGTCGTAGATGGCAGTCGCCATCAACGCCGTCAATAAGCCCGCACCGATGTAAAACTGCATGATCACATAGGGGGCATTTCGGAATGTATTGCCGATGGCACTTCCGACAGTCACATTGTCGGACCCGGCTGCAAAGCCAAATAGCAATGCGATGATCCCGAGAAAGATATAGACCATGAATCCGCGTAACCAATATCGCAGTTCAAACTGAAAAAATTCCATGTGCTTACTCTTGTCTAGGATCGGATTGCGAGATGGTTCGGGGTGCTGGAATGACTGTTGCGCAGGAGACTTGATCCCGCGGGCATGCACTAGGCGGCAGCGCCGGTGCGAGAATTTTGCTTGATCTGATAGAAGAACATGTCTTCCAGATTAGGCTCGACCGAGCGGAATCCGTTCATAGGATCCTGAGTGCTGTAGACCCGCACCGAAGGCCGGCCTTCGATCAGCTTGGTCGAGATCACGTCCATCTCTGCTTGGCAGCGTTTCAGGTCGTCTTTGGACATGGACTTGGACCAGATCTTGCCATCTAACGAGGCTTCTGCCTGCGAAGGTGCGCCAGCAAAAAGCAAGCGGCCGCGATGGATGATGGACATGTTGGTGCACAGTTCCTTGACATCTTCGACGATGTGGGTCGATAGGATAACAACAACACTCTCCCCCACTTCGGAGAGGAGGTTATAGAATCGATTCCGTTCACCTGGATCCAGACCAGCCGTGGGTTCGTCCACGATCAGTAGCTTGGGATCGCCCAACAGAGCTTGTGCAATTCCGAATCGCTGCCGCATCCCACCCGAGAAAGTTGCGACCGACTTATTGCGCACGTCGAACAGATTCACGCGATTCAGCAACGCATACACGATCTCTTTGCGTTGGGCTGACGTTGCCCCAACCCCTTTTAGGGTGGCCAAGTGAGTCAATAGGGTTGTAGCGCTGGTTCTGGGATAAACACCAAATTCTTGAGGCAGGTATCCCAAGATTTCCCGGACCTTGGTTTTTTCATGCAGCAAATCCAGGTCGCCCAGCATGGCCGATCCGGAATCTGCGTTTTGCAGAGTTGCCAAGGTTCGCATCAAGGTCGACTTGCCAGCTCCGTTCGGCCCCAGCAATCCAAACATCCCGGTCGGGATCGTCATCGAAATGTTGTCCAGCGCTCGAACACCACCAGGATACGTTTTCGAAAGATTCTTGATAACGAGTTGCATTCGCGGGCTTTCGTAAGTTGGGTTGAGGGAGTTCTGTTGGAAACGACCGGTCGGTAGATCCTAGCCGATCTTCGCAAACGCGGAAGCGAGTGATGGGTTCCCGCTTTTCGATGAACTTTTTGAATTCTTGGAAACCAGGCCGTCTATTTGCTAGATTGTCATCAAGTTGGTTCAAAACAGTAGGGCAGACTAGTCGCCCACCAATAGGTTCCACCTGTAACTTTTTCGGAATCATGCATTTACCAACAAGTAGGCCGTAACAAGCGCTAGCGCATTTACGGCAGCCCCGCTCGAAGCGAATTACCCCATCGAACCAATCAAGTCCTAACCAGCATGCCATGCCGTAACTGCGTCCAAAGCGACTTGTTACGGCCTACCCCTCGCTGTGCCCCAAAAAGCTGATTTCAAACGACTTTGGGAGTGACTTCACGTCGTCGCTTGACTATAAATGGACGGACGGTTGATATTTGCAATAACAAATAGGACGTAGGCGTATGAAGGTACAGCATTTTTGGCGTGCCGTTTCCGTCTATGTGTGGTGAAGATTAAGGTGTTTGGAGCTTTGATGCCGATGTGTAAAAAGTTAAGGATCGAGCACCTTGAACAGCGGAATTTGATGGCGGTTGCAGCTGTCGAATGGCAGGGAGTCGGGTACTTTGCGGACGCCTCTATTCCTTCCCTTCAACGATACGATATCAATCAGCAGGTTTGGTTGTCACCAATTCGATTGGCAGGGGCTTCTTCACCACCAACGGCTTTTACCACGGATTCCGATGGCATCTATGCCGCTTTTGATAAATCCGTGTACCGATTCGATCGGGCTGGTGGATCTCGCCAGCATTTGTTTAATGCAAGCGCTCCGGTGATTGGTATTCATTCGGATGCCAATTTGCTTTTCGTGAACTACTCAGAAAGTCTTTACGCCAACGTCACAAGCTTGAACAAAACGAATAACACCATCGTTGATGCGATGAGGAGCTATATCGATGCGATCGGCGGTTCTTCGATCGCACCCAGCAAGAACCGAATTTTCGGACGTTCGATCGGCATCAGTCCTGCCGATCTTACTTATGTTGACTACTCCAATACCGGCTCCTTGTTGGATAATGGTGACACATTGTATCACGGAGATTTTGCTTCGGCTTCCAAGACATGGACGTTTGATAACGATCGGTATGTTGTGGACAATTCCGGCCATCTTTATGCCTCGGATACTTTACTGCACTCGGGTCGACTAGGCACCAACATTACGGACATTGATTTTTCAGGTGGGACCATTCCAATCGTTTTGAATGGTAACAAACTGACTTCGTATTCCACTGGCTTCTTACCGACCGGTACGTTGGAACTGACGAGCCCCGGTGATGAGATCTTTGTCAATAGTCGTAACGTATTGGTATTTCGACAATCGTCTGACGTTGCCCAAGGATACTCGGTGGAGGTGGTTGGACTCGACCGACTAGGTGCTCTACCGCCGGGTGATACCGTCAATCCGATAGGCCTGGTGTACTCTCCGTCAGATGTCTATGTGGCCAAAGACGGAACAGTCCTGCTTTACGACATGGAACATCAGAGTGTTTTTCGTTGGGATCCTGTCCGCGAGACGTACAGTCAGTCGATTCGATTGCTTGGCAATCCCCTGCACGTTGCGTATTCAAATCAATTCAATGTGCTTTACACGAGCTATCAGGACGGCTTGATCCGCAAGATCGACTTCAACGCAACACAGCCAATCGAAACGCCGTTCCATCAATTACCTGGTACTCCATTGGGGCTCGTCGCTGCTGATCCGTACTTGGTTGCAGAGGATTCTTCAGGAGCTTGGTCAACGCTGAATTCCATTTCGTCGACGGGGCAGCTTGTAGACAAAAAAGAGTGGCATTACCCATCGTCCGGACTGATTTGGAATGGAAAGAATGATTCCATTTATTATTTTTCTATGTTCTCACCGAGCGATCTTAACAGTCGCAAAATCAATGTCACAGGCCTTGATCCATCGATCGTCCGCGGCGGTATCGGTCTTAACCGAGACACGCCGCTGCACGGTAGTCCTCTTATCCAAATGCCCGTTCGAATAACTCCGGACGGTCAGTCTGCCGTTCTGGGATCTGGCGCTGTTTTTAATGCCAAAACTTTAGAAGTTTCAAATCATGCTCTGAGCAATACCGTTTCGGATATCGCTTGGCTTGGGGACGAGTTGTTTACCGCTCGAGACATTGCGGGTGTTTCTCAAGTTCAACGTTGGCTGGGTGCTACGTATGCTTTGGATGGCGTTCGGCAGTTTGAGGGTTCGGTCGTTCGATTACTTTCGGTCCGACCCAATGTCTTGCTATTGATCACATTATCAAGTGGCGAGGGGCCGCGTTTTCATTTGCTGAATTCGAGTCTGGAAACCGTGACTATCGATGGCATGCCTCCAGCGACGCCCCAAATCACGTGGAGTCCGCCTAGCGAGCTCGTGGCATTGGCCCCCCTCGATGCAAGCTATTTGTCGGCAACGGTCGATGCGCCGGGTGTCCTAACTTATACACCAGCGCTAGGTTCCTATTTGGCACCAGGTGAGCAGACGTTGTCGGTAACCTTTACTCCCGATGATGCGAAACGTTATCGACCTGCGACCAAGTCATTGACGATCCAAGTTTGGGGCGTGGATTTTGGTGATGCAATGAGTGTTTCGGCCTCGATACCCTCGCAAGGTTACCCTGCTTTGATTGCCGATAATGGCGCACGTCATATTCTTAAGGATTCATTGCGATTGGGCTCCAGCGTCGATGCCGAACGTGATGGTGTGCCCGCCGATTCCGACGCAAAGGGGGACAATGCAATTGGTAAAGACGAGGACGGCGTGCGTTTCCCGTCATCCATCCTTTCGCTGACGGATTCTAGCGCGAGCAGCCTTTCTGCGGTCGCAAGCGGCGACGGTTATCTGACTGCTTGGATTGATTTCAACGGTGACGGCGACTGGTCGGACCCGTTCGAGTATGTCGTACAAAATGAGTGGGTGACCGCCGGTGCTCATGTGTTCTCGTTCGAGGTTCCACCCAATGCGATTGTCGGTAAAGTTGCTGCTAGGGTGCGATTGAGTTCACAATCGGGACTGGCTCCAACTGGTATCGCCAGCAATGGCGAAGTTGAAGACTATGTTTTGGAGATTCACGACAGCCATGAATCGATTGACATTACACCGGTGGGAGGTGGCACCATTTCGATTGTCGATTTTTCAGCCACGCATATCCAATACATTGAAGATGGCAAGGTTCTTGCTCGCTACCCAAAATCCATTTGGAATATACGTACGGCCCAGTTTCCAGGTTCCGAGACAGACGACACCATGGATTTGGATTCTCGAACTCAGGGCGAACTCTTCCTCTTAGGTAATGCCGGAGCTGGGAACGACAGGGTGTATTTCAAGAAAGGTCAGAACCTGGACCTTACGAAACGCATCCAAGACGGTGTGACGAATCTTGAGATGATCGACATGAAGAATGATGGGGTCAATTTGTTAAGGCTCGACGCTGAGTCGGCAACAGCCATTACCGATGGAGTCCACTCGCTAAAAATTTACGCCGACGCGACTGACCAAATTTTCTTTCGAGGTGAATGGAAAGTCGATTCCAAGATAGAAATCAACGGAGAGCAATTCCACAAAGTGACCAGCGGAACCGTTTCTGTAAATCTTACAAACGGCCGCATGCAACAGAATCCATTGAAACCACTTGACGTCGACCTTGATGGGGCTGCAACACCTTTGGATGTTCTGTCCATCATCAACAAGTTGAACATTCCGGATGCACCGGTCTCGAATCAAACGAACTATCTGGATGTAGACGGCGATGGAATGATATCTCCATTGGATGTATTGACACTCATCAATACGCTCAACGATCGGTCGGGGCCTGGTGGCGAAGGCGAAGCCAAAGAAACAGTCAATGATGCTTTCCATATGGCATTCGCAGCCGATTTTGAATGGGAATGGAACCGCAAAAAGCGATAGGTTGCCACACGTAGTGCATTCGGAAACGCTGAAGAGTGAGCTTTGAGCAGTAAGGGATTAGGGGTAAGCTTTAATCTAAACGCTGACCGCTTACTCCTTCATCGCGAAACTTGAACTGCCCGAAACTTGGAAGGTATCGCAAGAGTATGAACGATTCCGATGCCGAAGAGCCTAAATCCCCATCGCTTCCGCTTCCGTTTCGATCGAGCGTTCGGCCGATTCTCTTTGCCGGTACATTTGTGGTTGTGGCTGCAATTCTTGGAATGCTTGACTTCAGCTTCAATGTCTCTGCTATATGGGCCGCAAATCCCCTAACCTTTTATGCCCTGCGTGAACTTACATTTTGTCTTCGAATCGCATTTGCCTTTTGGCTCTGCTTTCGCACCATCAATGCAACAGACATCGAAAGGATCGCTGGCTGGTCGCTATTCTTGGGTTGGATTGCGATCGAAGAAACGTCAAGTCCTTGGTACTCCCCACTCGCACAGTACCAATCCTGGAGCGGCTTGTATCGGATCCTGCTTTTCTTTTTGGTCTTTCGTTTGCTGCATCAAGGCCTAGGGCTGTCGATCCTAACCAGAGGCCAGTCGCCTAAGTTAGTGCAACTAAAAATGCGGACATTGCTTACCAGTATGGCGATGTTTGCATTACTTTTTGTGATCGACTCTGGGATTCGTGAATGGGCTATTTCGCTGGATCGAGTTAGTCTTCAAAGCGATCCTCCTTTGCTGGCTTTGGTCGCTTCTGTCACACGGGCCACACTTTGGGTTGGCTTGGCCTTGCTGATGTCGCACGAGAAGAGATCCTCTACCTTGCTTGGCATTGGTTTGGTCGCACTGTGGGTCATCTCAAGAACCTGCGTGGTTCTCTATTTGGTTCAGGTCTTGTATCCGTCCCAGCAAGATAACCGATGGAACAGTACCTATTCGATCGATTGGCAGACACTTGCAATCTTGCAAGCAGCTCAATTCGCGTTCGTTGGCGCAACGCTATTCGCCATTCGATTGGCTGGATACCAATTCTGCCGCGGTGACCAACAAGTAAGCAAGGGTAAGATGGAATCGATTCGATTCGATGATTTGCAATAACGGGATCCGTGCCCGTCGGTTGGATCCGCAGCGCCCACGCGCTGCGGTAATAGCAAACAGATTCCGCTTTCACATGCTGAATGGACACAGCCGACAAAAGTCAAAGTAGTAGGCACATTCCATGTGCCGTTCACCCGCATTTCCAGCAAAAGCTGGAATGCGGATGGCACGGCGGAGCGTGCCTGCTACTTTTGTTGACTGTGTCTGAATGGCTACGCCGTTTGAACTTGCAAAGCGATTTGTTCAGCGGTGATCTTGAAGTGATCGTAAAGTTGATTGAAGGGTGCGGAGGCTCCGAACGTGGACATTCCTACAAACTTACCTTCCATCCCCAAATACTTGTCCCAACATTGCCGAACTCCTGCTTCGCAAGCAACGCGAAGGGTCACGTCAGCTGGCAGCACGCTCGCTCGGTATTCAGGAGACTGTTCGTCAAAAAGCTCGAAGCAAGGCATGCTGACAACTCGCGTTGCGATGCCGGCTGCGGCTAGAATCTCTTGAGCTTTCAAGCAAATAGGAATCTCAGTTCCCGTTCCCATCAAAATCGCATGGGGCTTTCCTTGGCAATCGCTCAGGATGTAGCCACCCTTTTCAGTACCAGCGGCATCGCCCATTTTTGATCGGTCGAGCGTTGGAACGTTTTGACGCGACAGGACCATGGCAGATGGATGCTTGGTCAGCAACATCGCTGCGCGATAGCAGTGCAAAACTTCGTTCGCATCAGCTGGCCTGAAAACATACAAGCCAGGGATGGATCGGCAAGCTGCCAAGTGCTCCACAGGCTGGTGGGTTGGACCGTCTTCACCCAATCCGATGGAATCATGAGTCAGCACATACAGAACGGGTTGATGCATGATGCTGCTAAGCCGCATCGATGGCCGCATGTAGTCGGTGAACACAAAGAAGGTTGCACCATAAGCCCGAAGGCCCGCCAAGCTCATACCGTTCAGGGCGGCCGCCATCCCGTGTTCGCGGATGCCGAAGTGCATGTTGCGGCCTGCATAGTTGTTGGGTCCAAAGCCGGCTTCGCCATCCAGCAAGGTCATGGTGGACGGGGCAAGGTCGGCGGATCCGCCCATCAAGCTTGGCATGTGAGGGGCCAACATGTTGAGCACCTTGCCGCTGCTGACGCGCGTCGCAAGACCTTTAGCGTCTGCAGGAAACGGCTTGAGTCCACTGTCCCAGCCAACAGGCAGTTCATGCCGAATGATTGATGTTACTTCCGAAGCTTCCTTGGGGAATTTGGCTTGGTAATCGGCAAACAGCTTGTGCCATGCTGCACTTGACTCAGCTCCTCGCTTGCCCATGGTATCGCTGAATAGTTTGCGGACCGCATCCGGCACCAAGAACTTAGCGTCTTCAGGCCATCCGTATGCTTTCTTCGTCAACTTGATTTCTTCGTCACCCAGCGGTGCACCGTGCGCACCGTGGGTATCTGCTTTGTTGGGTGATCCATAACCAATCACCGATCGAACCACGATCAGAGTTGGCTTGTCGTTAGTCGACTTGAATTCCTGGTAGGCTGCTTGAAGGGCTGTAAGATCGTTAGCATCCTCGACGCGGATCGTGTGCCAGCCGAGTCCTTGAAAGCGAAGAGCAACATTTTCACTAAAGGCGAGGTCGGTATGCCCTTCGATGGTGATTCCGTTATCATCGTAAATCCAGCACAAGTTCGAAAGCTTTAAGTGACCGGCCAGCGATGCGGCTTCCGCAGCAACCCCTTCCATGATGTCGCCATCGCCGCAAAGAGCGTACACGTCGTAGTCGAACAAATCGAAACCAGGGCGATTGTATTTTGCCCCCATGAACTTGGCGGCAATCGCCATTCCGACCGAATTCCCAACCCCTTGCCCTAGTGGGCCTGTTGTGGTTTCAATCCCGGTTGCATATCCAAATTCGGGATGGCCTGCGCATGGGCTGTGAAGTTGACGGAACTTTTTGATATTGTCGAGCGTGATTGATTCTTGTTCCGTAACCTTACCGTGAGCGTCGACGTTACGGATGCCCGACAAGTGGATCATCGAATACAGCAGCATGGACGCATGTCCGCAGGACAGGACGAACCGGTCTCGATTGGCCCAGTTTGGATCCAGTGGATCGTAGGCAAGGTTTTCGGTCCATAACTGGAAAGCGACGGGCGCTAGAGCCATAGGAGTGCCAGGATGCCCGCTATTGGCCGCTTGCACACCGTCCATGCTTAAGGTTCGAATGGTATCGATCGCTTGTCGGGTGAGCGAGTTGATGGGTGCGTTCATGGATATTTTTCTTGGGTTACGGGTCTCGGTTTTGTGCTGCGTAAACTGGCTGTCAGAACTGCGAAAGAATAACCATTTTCCTTCAATTTCGCAATCCACGGTCAAGGCATGGATTCGCCAGCCTACAAATTAAGCTAGGGATTAAACAAGAATTCCTTGCAGTTTATCAGGGCCCAAACCAAGTCCTGGTAGGCTTCTTGTTGATTTTCCTTTTGCCGCCCACTTTTCGCTTTCTAATTTGTAAACAACAAATGGGAGCCCGCGATGGAAGGGGCAGTTCGGTTTTGGAATGACTTGCCGTTCTCTAATACCATTGTTAACGACAGCCAATGAGATAGCAGTTGCCGCCAATGCGATCGGGGGCGCGAAATGGTTCTGAAAATGGAAAACCCAATGTTTCTTCTGTAGCAGTCAAAAGCACTTCTCTCTTCGACGCTACGTCAGAGAGCGTCTGTGCTACCGCGAATTCACTCGAACTCGCGAACATTTCCCATCGGCACAAGCTTCGATCGCGTCCAAAAACTCCGTTTTCGTGACCTTGAGCAAGAGATTCCACCATCGGGAATCGGCATTCCGGTTTGATTGGAATGCTTACCAGAGTTTTGCCCGAAGTCTGGTGACTCCGGCTACTTGTGATCAGTCATTGACTTGCGAAGGTTAGCAAAGGAGTCGGGCCACTTTAAGACAATTAACAAGGAGCTGCACCGCTCTCCGACGCCTTCCGTTGGGTTCACCCCAATCGGAAGCTACAACTGGAAGCTACAAGCAACGCCCCATTTGAATTCTCACAGGCTTCTGGGCCTCCGTCGGGCTTGTCCCGGTCGGAGCCAGCTTTGGCGTCGGTTGTAGCCTTCAGTTGTGCGCTCCGCCGAGATAAACTCGACGGAAGCGAGAGATGGCCAGTAGTGGGCCTGGTAGCTGCCAGTTGTGCGCTCCGCCGAGACGAGCTCGACGGAAGCGAAACGCGGACTTGAAGGGGGGATGCGTGTTAGCGCACCAAACCTATTGCGAAGGAGGGCACGAGGCCCACCTTCGCGTAAGCCTCCTCGGGGTTGGAACTGGCCACGGTTTGAATCTTTTTGCCTCACGGAATGAGTCAAGTCATACTTGAAATTTAATGCCGTAACTGCGTCCATGGCGACTTGGTGGAGAAGCTATACGAAAGCGTTGGCAAGGAATGGAGTGGCCTGTCAACAACTTTCGGCGGCACGATTCTCATATCCCTCCTGGTGCGTTTGGAGCCATTCGACGCGATTGATCCGATTCTCGAAAGGGAACGCGAGAGAGTCAAATCTAATCCCGCCGAAACTTCGTACCTTGTTACGCTCGAGTCGCTGGCGGAGTCACTTGTGGAACAAGGGCGACTTTCGGAATTCGAAACACGGCTAGCGAGCGTGCAAACTCCTGAAGAAAGACTTTTCCTTCTCTTGGGCGCAATCGTTGGGGCTGACGATGCACAACGCACCGCTGGTACGCAAGAGCAAGGGAAAAACTAAAGCTGCAATAGGAACCAACCATTCGCTAATGATTGAACAAGAACTCCTTGCAGTTCAGCAGGGCCCAAATCAAGTCTTGGTACGCTTCTTGTTGATTTTCCTTTTGGCTTAAGTAAGCCAATGCAGAGGAAAGCTCTTGTTCGTGCGGCGATCGCGAGAACGCCCGCAGGTAGATCTCCCCAATCTTGGACTCTGCCGATTCCCCGGTAGGCGATATGGTTTGAGGCAACGCTTGGGGATCAGCCAACTTCGCGATCAGTTCCTTCGAGTTGGTGAAATGCAAGCTCTGAGCCAAAGTGGACTCGTTCGCTCGTTCGCATTCGCATGCCGTTGATCCTTCGGGACGACCAAACACCGTTAAGAAATAAGATCGAAACGATGTATCGGGCAGCGCGGTCGCTCGGGTCTTGGCTGGCATCGATTCAAAGCTAGTGCTTGTCCCTAAGAACTGATCGACGCAATCCAGCATCTGCTCGGCCGACAATCGCTTGGGATAAAAACGGGAGTAGCATTTGCGATCCCGCAGATTGTCTCCGTTAGGTTCGGTATCGAGTTGGTAAACTCGCGAGTTGCAGATGGCACGAATCAACGATTTGATATCGTAACCTGAATCTGTTAGCTGCAATGCGAGTGCATCCAGAAGTTCTGGATTGGAGGGAGGATTGGTAACTCGCATGTCATCTTCTGGCTCGACCAATCCTCTACCCAAGAAGTGTTTCCAGTATCGGTTGGCGATCGACTTTGCAAAAAAACGATTCTGCTTATCGACCATCCAATCGACCAGAGCTTCGCGCGGGTCTCGCCCATCTTGATCCTCAACCACAGGCCCATCTAGGCCGGCTGGGCGCAGCGACTCGCCCGTCTTTGGATGTGCTGCACGCGGAGCACCCAACGCGGTGAAAACCATCGCCTCATCGGGAGTCGGTCCGGGTTTTGTTCGGACCTGGGAGAAAAAGGAAGCCAATTGAAAGTAATCCCTCTGTCCCCACTTTTCCATGGGATGATGATGGCATCGAGCGCATTGGATTCGTTGCCCCATAAACAATTGAGCCGTATCTTCCAACCGACTGAAGTTGTCTGAGACTTGGCGATACCATGCCACTGGTGGATGCACGTCGATGGTTCCTGAGGCGGCTACGATGTCTCGGACAAAGGCATCAAAGGGCCGATTGAGAGCGATCTGTTCTTGAATCCAACGGTGGAACGCAAACGAGCCCGTTTTCTGTCCGATTCCATCACGGCGATTCCGCAAGATCACCATCCATTTGTTGGCAAAGTGTTCAGCGTACGCGTCGCTTGCCAGCAGATTCTCAATCAACTCGCTTCGTTTGCCAGCCGAGAAATTTTGTTGGAAGGCGCGTGTCTCTTCTAACGTGGGCAACTTGCCGGTCAGATCCAGCGTGACGCGTCTTTGAAATGTAGCGTCGTCGCTCAATTTGGAGATTGGGATATTAAGCGACTTCAACTGACCGATCACTGCAATATCGATTGGATTGGTTGCTTCGGGCCATTGATTGTTACCGCTCAAGATGGGAACACTTGCGCGGAAGACCGCAACTTGCCCTTGGTATCGAGCCATGATTGCCACCTCGCCGGCTAGGTCTTTGATCGATACTAATCCAAGCTTGGAAACGTCTGCCATATCCGTGTCGTTGCTTTCGAACTGGACGGCGGCTGTAACATCCAATGCTTGGCCGTTGGAAAATTGGGCCGTGACCGATAATTGCTGCTGGGTACCGGGTCGCATGCGGCGGTTGGAGGGTGAGACTTGAATTCCGGTCACGATCGGATCGTTTGCCGACCCTGGTTGCATCCCTTGCGAAATCCAGCGTCGTAATAAACGATATTCGTGCGATTGGACTTCCATTCTTTGTCCACCGCCGTGGGGGCTGAGATTGATGGCTTTGGTCAGCAGCAAGCTCGAATCAGGTGCTGCTTGCGAAAGGCGGCGTCCACGCGACTCTTTCACAAGATGTTCGTAGTCTTCTCGTGGTTCGAAGCCCAATAACGACAACTTGAATCCGTTTTGCCCGGCAGCTTTTCCATGGCATCCGCCTCCATTGCAACCCAGTTTCGTAAAGATGGGAACCACTTGATTGGAGAAACTGACAGCAGGATTATCATCCCAATCCACGACCTCGATCGCGATCGAAGCAGTCAGGCCTTCTTTGGTTTTTGCAGTTAATGTCGCCGATCCATTTTGAAGAGGCACCAGTTGCGCGTTTGCATCGACGGTGGCAACACCCGATGGTGTAAACTGGTATTCAACCGACCGAGCAAGGTCCACGTGAAATCCTTGCGTATCGATCCCGGTCAGCAAAACTTGATGCCGAGCGTCACTTCCACGCAGCAGAAGCTTGGCTGGCTGATCGGTTGGAAGCTGCTGGCTTTCAAATCGTATCGATTGCATGTCTACCGTTATGGATGGCGCCGTAGCGGATTGCGCTGCATCGGCTACCGGTGCAGCGGCTACCGGTGCAGCGGCTACCGGTGCATCGGATACCGGTGCATCGGATACCGCGTACGATGTGTTGAAGCACAAGAGCGTCCAACAGGCCAAGGCGTGCATCATGCAGAACCGTCGAAAGTTATGCATTAAATTAGTTCCCGAATTGGCTCATGTTCAACAAGAAACTGGGGACGACCGGTAGGATCCGGGAGCGTCGTGGTGGAAACGTTGATGCCAAGATTGTGATAAAGCGTAGCGATCACCTCTTGCACGTGGACCGGGCGAAGGGTCGCGTATTCGCCCAATCGGTTGGTTTCGCCGATCACTTGTCCTGGACGGATTCCGCCTCCGGCCAACCATGCGCAGCTGACAGGTGACCAGTGATCTCGTCCCGCCTCTTTATTGATTTTAGGCGTGCGACCGAATTCGCCCCACACGACAATACTGACATCATCCAACATTCCTCGCGACTCGAGGTCTTCGACCAATGCGCTCAAGCACTGATCCAATTTGCCGCCGTGGTCGCGAACCATATCGAAGTTTTTGGAATGGCTGTCCCAGCGACCAAAAGACAGGCTGACCACTCGAACGCCCGCTTCGATCAATCGACGAGCGATCAACAAATGGTCGTTACGAGTTGCAACGCCGTCATACTGAAATTGGTATGGCTTTCCATCTCCGTAACGTGCAATGGTCTCTGGCGATTCTTTGGAGATATCCAATGCGTCCACAAGTTTGCTGCTGGTCAACACATCTAACGCTCGTTGATTGAATGCGTCCATTCCTTCGATGACACCGGACGTGTCGATATCGCGGCGCATCGCGTCCAGGCTGGTCAGCAGACGCTTTCGGTCTTGAAGCCGTTCCAGCGAGATCCCGTTGAGCTTCATGTTTTCGATACCGGGGCCGTCGGGTTTGAAAGCACCATGCGATGCACCCAAGAACCCGGCGCTACCGCAGTCCGACCATGGCACGTGGCTTGATCGTTCTGCCAAGCCAACAAAGGGGGGGACCGCAGGATCGACATGGCCTTGTAACTTAGAAACCGCACCACCGATGGAAGGGCGACCACCCAAGGTCTTCAGGTCGTCTGGAATCCAGCCGCTTAAACATTGATACGACTCATGACGATCTTTGCTTCCAACCACGGAACGGATGATGGCAGCTTTGTCCATGTGCCGAGCAAGCTTCGGAAACACTTCGCAAATTTGAATGCCAGATACGTTGGTAGAAATCGGACGAAACTCGCCGCGAATCTCCGAAGGTGCCTGAGTCTTGATATCCCACATGTCTTGGTGCGGAGGTCCCCCGCCCAAGAAAATCTGAATGAGAGCCTTATGCGAATTGGACTTGCCCTGGTTCGATTCGGCACGCAAGACATCGGCTAGTCCAAAAGCGGTTGCACCAAAGCTCATGCCGCCAATCTTGAGAAACGAGCGACGCGATTCGCGATCGCAGTAGCTGCGCGAAGCGCCATGTTGGCCAAAAATGGTTAACATCATTGCGTCCGTGGGGTAGGAAGTTGTGGCTGGGACTGAGTTTGAATCGGAGAATCCAAAACCAGTTGGGCGGGTGGGGGCTTCTAAGGAAAAACACCTTATGAGCCAATCTTCGGTTGGTAAGTCGGTCTTATCTTTCGAATCTTTCGACCCGATTGGAAGGCTGACTTCACATGAAGCGTACAAAGTAGTTTAGCATACGGCAAAGTCCAATCCTACCAGCGGAACGAAATTGCCCCCTTTGGCAGCCTTGATAAAAGGAAAAAAAGAACCTCGGATGCTCGTCAGCGTGCACTTTTGGGGGCAAACCGAAGGGACAGCCCGAGAAACGGGCGGCCTTGGAATCGAGCGTTCCTGTTCCAGCAAGCACCTCCATACCGCAGGCTCTGGGGGGATTCTCGACTGAATTTTTCTGCCCTTTCTCAAAACAACCGGAGCACTGCATGAAAACCAACCGTTTAATCTTGCAAGCAATCCGGCCTGTCGCTTGCCATATTGGACTATTCCAGGTTGGGTTGTTGTGGCTGTTAATATCGATGGGGCAAGCCAGTCCGGCAGACGATTTCCGCGCCTTGGCCAGTCCCCAAGCCCCCGACAGTCTCTGCACGCTTTCGTCGGATTATGTCTTCGAAGCCATGAATCAGATGCCACTTGGGAATACTCCCTCCGGGATGGTCATCAACGAGCGTAGGTATCCAGACCATCGTGCGGTGGAATGGCAACTTCGACTTGAAGCGCCTGCGACACAGGATTCACCCATCTATCGAGACTTGGAATCCGCCAACTTTGTTTTGGAGCTTCCCGACAACTCGGACATTACCCTGCACTGGAGCCGAGGAAGCCATGCTTCCCCGAACGACTTCGAACCGAAGACTCAAACGCTCTCTCTGGGTGCTGAAGCGTATCGTCTTGAATCCATCGGGGGCCGATCTTCGGACGGCTGCATG
Organism: Planctomycetaceae bacterium; assembly: GCA_027487485.1. GTDB lineage: Bacteria > Planctomycetota > Planctomycetia > Pirellulales > Pirellulaceae > JBKCUI01. The sequence goes on from JAIYDN010000049.1 coordinate 69,443, forward strand.
CCCTACTTCAATATTGCCAATCAAGGTGGAGGAGTTGTTCTGGCCATTGGCTGGACCGGAGATTGGAAAGCGTCCTTCGAGATGGTCTCGGATCGCAAAGTGCGATTCACAGCGGGGCTCAAACGCACCTATTTCAAATTGGGATCCGGACAATCCGTTCGCTTACCATCCATTGTCATGATGAGCTATCGCGGAAATTGGATCGATGGCCAAAATCAGTTTCGACAACTGATGCTGAAACACCTGATGCCGACCAGTCATGATGCGAAGGCTCTGATGCCGGTCGCGGCCAGCATCCATGGCATGATAGGCTTCAACGACACAACCGCTGCAAGTGTCATCGAGTTCGCCAACCGAGTTGCCGAGAGCAAGCTGCCTGTCGACACCGTTTGGTTGGATGCGGGCTGGACCACGGGCGGATTCCCTACAGGGCAAGGAAACCCCGAGGCCGATGTCCAGCGTTATCCTAACGGATTGCAACCCGTCGGAGATGAGATCGCGCGGCATGGCAAACGATTCCTAACTTGGTTCGAGCCTGAGCGAGCCATGCGTGGCTCGTGGATGGTGCGGGAACATCCCGAATGGATCCTTGCTCCCAGCAGGACGCCAGACGAGTATCGGTACATGGAAAACGACGGTTTTTATCTTGTCGATTTTGGGAATCCGAACGCTCGAACATGGGCATTGGAAACGGTTTCTAAGGAAATTAGCCGATCGTCGATTCAGGTTTACCGCCAAGACTTCAACGAGTATCCCTCGTACTTTTGGCACACGAACGAAGCCCCTGATGAAATTGGATTGCGAGAGATCCGTTACATCAATGGACTGTATGATTTCTTGGATGAGCTCACGCGGCGACATCCGAAACTGATCATCGATAGTTGCGCTTCCGGAGGCCGACGCATGGATTTCGAGATGATGCGGAGATCCGTGTGTCTGTGGCGAAGCGACAGTTGCTGGGATGACAAAACCTATCCTCGCAACGTGCAAGCGATGCAGTATGGTCTTTCGTTATGGATTCCTTTGCATGGGCTTGGAAGTGTCGCCACCGACAACATTTCCTTGCGAAGTGGCATGGGGTCGTGCGCCTCGTTCGCGATCAACTATCGTGACCCCAACGCCGTAGAATCCCTGCGGTCGTTCTTGCTGCAATACATGAAAGTGCGACACTTGTTTGCAGCTGATTTTCATCCACTGACGGATTGGTCCAATGCCCCCACTCAGTGGATCGCATTTCAACATCATGATCCAGTTCTTCACGAAGGAATCGTCCAAGCGTTTCGTGCGGCTGGTCAACTTACTCCTCCACGATTCCATTTCAAAGGGATTGTGGCTGACCGCGAATACACGGTTCGCAACTGGGATGAACCCAACAAGGAAACGATCATGACAGGGCAGGATTTTATTCAGTACGGGCTGACCCTTCCGCCATCGGAGGCGGCTCAAGCTCTTACGTTGCATTACAAGTCGAAATGATGGCATTTGCATCGAACTAAGCTGAACTAGATTTTTTGGGTGGAATTCTCTAAAAGCGTCAGCATGCAGGACTACGCAATCCACCGATCTAGCCGCAAATGCCACAAAGATCATCGTCCGTTTGAACCAAGCGAGCGATACTATTCGGTCGTGCTTCAAAAGGGTGGCGAGCTGGTGAGGCACGATTACGGCAACGCGCATTGGAACGGTCCGCCAGAGGGAACGGTTGGGTGGTGGGTCAGCCAAATGCCCGCTAAAAAGAACGGGAAATTGACTCCTGCGCCAACGCATGTCTTACTCGACACGCTCGAACGGTTATGCGAATCCCCTGATGACGCGGAGCTTGCTTTCGTATTAGCGTTGCTGCTGGTTCGGCGGCGTGCATTATCGGACATGGATGATGAATCGCTTAGTGACGACGCTCCATTTTTGCGATTGCATGCAAGTCAGGATACGCGGGAATTCACGGTTCGCGTTTGTCAGCCCACTCCGACTCGTTCCGAACAGTTACAACAACTCTTGATTGAGCTACTCTACTGTGAATCTTAACGAAAACGAATCGATACACTTCGGTCGCGAGCGGGCATCCCATCGGCTGGTGCAATTATTGAGTATCGGTTTGCTCACCTTCGTTGCATGCGGAGCCACTTGCATCCCGAAGCGATCGATTCCTGAGTTTGAGCCAACTCCCGTTTTTGCTTCGCCGCCGACGCTGGATCAATTGGTTGAGGTCTTGAATCGCACTCGTAATGTTCAATCGCTCCAGTCCAATTCCATCAGTGTGATGCTCAATAACGAGCGATCGGTGAATGCGAACATGACCTGGGCTCGCGAGAAGAAGTTTCGCATGACCGCAAGTGTTGCGGGAGTTGCCGGTATGGACATTGGCAGCAATGAAGAAGCGTTTTGGCTGACGGTCAAGAACTTTGCAACAACACCTGAGATGTACTTTGCTAGGCATGCGGATTTCGAATCGCAAGTGGATCGCCGCGTGTTGCCCGTTTCACCTGTTTGGCTGATGGAAGCGATGGGTGTATGCGATCTCAATCCAAGCAACCTGGTCCAGCAACCGATCACACGCGCGGATGGCTTGGTGGAATTGACATCGATTCAAGCCAGTCCGATTGGTAACTACACGCGAACGTTGGTGGTAGATCCGAAATTTGGAACCAGCCGTTACCTTTACTTGCGAGACCCGTCGGGCCGATTGGTGGCGAATGCTCAGCAGACCAAGCATCAATACTATCCGTCGATTCAAACATCATTGCCGCATCAAGTCAAAGTTCAGCTCATCCCGGTTGGTGACCCACCGATGGAGCTGGACATTACCGTGGGAGCTTATTTGGTGAACGGTCTTGCGCCTGACAATACAACTCAGTTTATGACGCCGGACATGAATGCGTTCCGCGTCATCGAGCTGACCAGATTGAGTCAAGGGGCACCCCAAGCGATTTCGCCGCCGCTTGTTGCACCACCGCAATCCAGCTACCCTCAAACCATGTATCGCGGTGTCTCTTTGGACGGCCGTTTGACTCGCTGAGTGTAGCCATGATAAAAGTTGCGATCCCCACCATTTCAAAATGGACGATTCGGAAGAAGCTGCTTATTTCCGTGGTCGTGCTGGGAATTGTCGTTGCGGTGTTGGGATACAGCAGTTTTCGGGGCGTGTACGCGTATCGCGACTTAGCAACGACCCTTAGCAGTCGTGCTACGGAAATGCCATTAACAACAGAATTAACGCGAGCGATCGATGAGTTACGGATCGGCTTTCGCCAATTGGATCTGAAGCAACCCATGGAATTCACCATGGATTTTGATTTTGAATCGCGACACTCTGACCATCTTTTTCGTCAACAATTGCTTCGCATTCGCGAGATTCTTGATCGGTACAAATCCTGCTTGGAACGCACCCATATCGATGATCCGTTCTTATCCGACCGAACGGAGGAATTGGCAAAAACGATGGAGTTGTCGGACTTGCTGACAACCATATCGAACCGCCATGGCGATCTGATTGAATCGGGAAGTATCCCGCATGCGGTGGATCAGATGCAGGATATGAAACGATTGAGCGACGCGGCGCATATCTTGCCCACGCTGTTGACGGATCGTATGGCAAGCTTTCGCGAAGAGGTTAGGTCTAGGTACCGAACCTGGATTCTTTTGGCTTGGAGCAGCGCGAGCCTTGCCGCTTTTCTGCTGATTGGACTGATCAGCTATGCACGCATCTCGGTGATCAAACCCTTCAAAGAATTGCTGGCTGGATCGCGACGCGTTGCATCGGGGGATTTCTCGTATCGCATCGTGGTCGACAGTCGCGACGAATTGGCAGAATTAGCGGATGCCATCAACTTGGGGGCGGAAAGTTTTCTGAACATCCAGCGGGATCTGAACGAACAGGTACGTTCGCGTTCTCAGGAAGTGATTCGCAACGAGCAGTTGGCAAGCGTTGGATTTCTGGCAGCGGGTGTCGCTCATGAAATCAATAACCCACTGGCTTCGATTGCATGGAGCGCCGAGGCCCTGGAGTCTCGATTGCACCGAATATTGCATCCGAGCGCTGCAGATAACGAGTCCAGCGAAAATGAGGCGACTGGAGAAAATAGCGAAGCTGCGGTGCCTGGTGTTGATTTGGACACGCTTCGAACCTATCTGAGAAGAATTCAAGACGAGGCGTTCCGTTGCAAGGGCATTACCGAACGCTTGCTCGATTTTTCTCGGCTGGGTAACGAACAACGCAAGCAATCGATCGACTTGAATGAGATTGTGCGGGACGTGGTGGATATGGTACGACACATTGGTCAATTCCGAAATCAACGTATCGATTTTCAGCCGAAGCCGACTCCGGCCATCGCTTGGGCGTGCCCTCAGGAAATGAAGCAAGTGGTTTTGAACTTGCTAACCAATTCTCTGGAGTCGCTCGATCCGAATCGCGATGACGGTTTCGTCAAAATCGCGATCGAGTCAACGAACGAATCGGTACGATTGACGCTGGAAGACAACGGATGCGGCATGACCAGCGAAGTTCTGGAGCATTTGTTCGAACCCTTTTTCACGCGCCGAAGGGATGGGCGAGGGACAGGGCTTGGGCTTCCGATCACAAGCAGAATTATCGCTGATCACGGCGGCAGAATCACACCAAAAAGTCAGGGCCTGAATTGCGGATCGCGTTTCGAAGTCATACTTCCGCGGCAACCAGGAACGAACATCCACTATGAAACAACCCATGAAAAATCAGCAGCCTAATTCCCTCTCCATTCTGTTTGCCGATGACGAGCCATCGCTTCAGGAGCTAATGCGAATGGAGCTGCCGCATTTGGGACATCGAGTTACCGTGTGTCCCGATGGCTACACGGCGGTCGCGGCGTTGGAACGCGAATCATTCGATTGTCTCATCGTCGATCTTGACATGCCTGGGATGAACGGAATTCAGGTGATTGAACGAGCTGCGACGTTGTCGCCAACGACCGAGTCGATTGTATTGACTGGGAAGCAATCGCTTGAATCGGCCGTTGCCGCTCTGCGATTTGGGGTTATTGATTACTTAAGCAAGCCGTGCCGACTTTCAGAACTGCAGGCGCTGCTGCTGCGTGTGGCTGCGCGACGAGCTCTGAAAAAACAAACGGCTGCAAGCGAGCGAACATCGACATCCAACAAAACCAGTGCACCCAAGCTCATCGGCAGCTCCAAAGCCATGTCCGATGTGGTCAAGTTGATCGGTAAGGTTGCGCCCACCAATAGCACCGTCCTGATTCGGGGCGAAACCGGTTGCGGCAAGGAGTTGGTTGCGCGCGGCGTCCACGATCAGAGTACACGTAAGGGCAAGGCATTTGTGGCTGTCAATTGCGGCGCCTTACCAGAGCATCTCATTGAAAGCGAGCTGTTTGGTCATAAAAAGGGTGCGTTCACGGGAGCAGACTCCCAGCGCGAGGGATTGTTCGAAGTTGCCAACGGCGGTTCGATTTTCTTGGATGAGATCGGTGAACTCCCCCTTTCGATGCAAGCCAAACTTTTAAGGGTGCTCGAAAGTGGTGACATTCGCAGGGTTGGGGATAACCAGACACTGCATGTTGACGTACGAGTCATTTGCGCCACGCACCGCGATTTAGATCAAATGGTTGTAACAGGAACTTTTCGCGAAGATTTAATGTTTCGAATCAACACTTTTGAAATCCATGTGCCGGCTCTACGTCAGCGGATGGAAGACGTCATGCCGCTGGCTCGCCATCTTTACTTAAGACACCGGCCCGAGCATGCGTCGATCGAAACCCTATTCTCGGACGACACACGATTAGTGCTGGAACAACATTCGTGGCCTGGAAACGTTCGCGAGTTAGCCAACGTGGTTGAGCATGCCACCATTTTGTGCGATCATCCGCCGATCTTGCCAGAGCATTTGCCACGTCACTTCAACGACAAAAACTTGAAGCGCGAAATACGCGAAATGAAGGCTTCGCCAGCAGTGTCCATTTCTGTTCCAATGGCACCCACAGCACCCATGGGGCGCATGAGCCTGCGAGAGATGGAGCTGATGGCCGTTCATGATGCCATCCATCGCAATCAAGGAAACAAGCCAGCTGCTGCGGAAGAGCTCGGAATCAGCTTGAAGACGCTGTATAACAAATTGAACCAAAGCGAAACGCAGACCAAGAAATCAGCCTGATTCTGTTTTTGAAACAACGCGTTGGTAGAAAGTAGTTTGATCATGGGAAGCAGAAACGATCCACGCGATAATTCTCCCGAAACATCGGTGGACGAAGACAGGCCAGAAAAGCGAATCTTGGTGATTGGCGCTGGGATGTCCGGCATGTTGATGGCGATTCAGCTCCTGAAGTCGGGCCGTTCCAATATTGTGATTTACGAAAAGGCTCAGCAAATCGGTGGGACGTGGCGGGACAACGTGTACCCTGGTCTCAAATGCGATGTACCCGCGGCCATGTTCTCGTACTCTTTCGAGCCTAACAAGGAATACAGCTCGCGATTCCCGATGGGCAGTGAGATCCAGGACTACTTGCTTTCGATATCAGATCGATATGGCTTAACCAAATTCATACAGTTCAACAAAACCGTTGAAACCGTGCAATGGGAAGATGGTCGCTGGTACGTTCAAACTTCGGATGGTCTGATCGAATCTTTCGACATCGTCATCAACGCGACAGGCGTCCTTCACCATCCCTACACACCGAACATCGAAGGGCACGAGCAGTTCCAAGGATCCAGTTTCCATACTGCCCGATGGAAGGGGGATATCGACTGGAAGGGAAAGCGAGTCGGAGTGATTGGCTCGGGGGCAACTTCGGTGCAGGTTTTCCCGGAGCTGGTCAAGGAATCGCAACACGTGACTCTTTTCCAAAGAACGCCACAGTGGATTTTCCCGATGCCCAACAAGGCGTATTCGGAAACGGACCGGAAACGAATGCGCGAGCAGCCAGGCCTGATCGATCGGCTGCGATTTCGATATAGCAAGCTGTTCCAATGGACGTTTTCGCGTGCAGTGATCGGCAACGCATTTTTGCTGTGGGCGATTGGAGCTTTTTGTCGGAGCCATCTTCGCCGCAAGGTGAAGGATCCGGAACTGCGAAAAAAGCTGACGCCGCAAGACAAATGCGGATGCAAACGGTTGATTTTCGCAAAGGGTTTCTACCAGGCTCTGCAGCGTTCGAATGCGACGTTGTGTACGGATGCGATCGAACGGATCGTTCCCGAAGGAATCCAGACCAGCGATGGTAAGACGCATGAGCTGGACGTGATCGTTTACGCAACTGGGTTCCAGGTGCATCGACGCATGAAACCCATGCATGTGGTGGGCCGAGAAGGCAAAACCATGGAGGAGACCTGGTCCAAAGGGGCAGTGGCACACCGATCGACGACCATTCCCGGCTTTCCGAATTTCTTTGTCATTTTCGGCCCCTACAGCCCCATCGGAAACTACTCGGCATTTTCCGTTGCAGAGGTGCAGGTGGGCCATATCCTGCGAACCATCGAACACATGGAATCGCAAGGTCTCGATCTGATTGAACCAACGGCAGAAGCGACCGAACGCTTGGTCAACAAAATGAATCAAGCGATGAAAAAGACCGTTTGGATGTCGGGTTGCAAGAGCTGGTATCAGGATGCGAATGGAAACATTCCGATGTGGCCGTGGACCTTCGAGCGATACGAACGCGAAATGTCCAAGCTGAATGCGGAGGACTTTCGAACCGCTAGCCGAAATTCCCAAGAGCAATCATCGAGGTTGTTTGAATTCAAATTGTCGAATGCTGGGCCATCGCGAGTTGCCACCCCTTCCCCGCGTCCAGGCAACTTGCACCCGGTCGCCCAAAACATCCCGTGAGCTCGAAACTCTCCGTGAGCTCGAAACTCTCCGTGAGCTCGAAACTCTCCGTGAGCTCGAAACTCTTCGTGAGCTCAATGCTCCCCGTGTACCAAAAATAAGATTTCTCGACTACAATTTGGGGAGTTCTGCACGCACTCCAACCTCCATACTCACCCATGACAACCGTTTTGCAACGCTTCAATGAAGCAGAGAAGCTCAAGGATCAAGGCAAAGTTGACGAAGCCACAGCCATTCTCGAGCAGATTTTGGCAGAAGACGATTCGCACGTTCTAGCGCACTTGACCCTCGCCCGTATTTGCACCAATACAGGCAAGCATGAACAAGCGGTCCTGCACGCTGAAAAAGCCTGCGAACTGGAGCCGAACGATTCGACGAATTTTACGGTTTTGAGTGTGACATACCAACGTGCTTGGGCGGGAACTCAAGATCTGAAGTACATTCAAATGGCAGAAGATGCGATGGCTCGATCACGCATGATCGGTCGTTAGTTTGCGGTGATCCGTGGCAAGTTCCCAGTGTCTTCTGTTTTTCCCCTTCCTGTTGTTTTTGAGTCGTCCTTATGAGTCTCTCCCCTTGGTCGTTAGGTGTCTTTACCAGCATTGATGCTGGCTTAGGTGTTCATTTGGATGTGGCAAAAGATCTTGGTGTACCCTCGATCCAATTGCATACTCCGCATGCCGCTGGACGAACTCCTCAGGCGGCCGAAAAATTCCTTCGACAACTGGACGAGTGCGGCATTGAGCTCACTTGTGTTTTTGGCGGATTTGATGGGGAGAGTTACGCCGATATCCCAACGGTGGAAAAGACGATTGGCCTGGTGCCCGTCGCAACCCGCGGCGCACGCTTGATCGAGATGAAAGAGATATCGGACTTCACGCGATTATTAGGCTGCAACACCATCGGTTTGCATATTGGTGTGGTGCCACACGACACTCAATCCCGCGAATACGCCGATGTCATTGAAGTGACTCGGCAGATTTGCGACCACGCTCAGTACAACGAGCAAAACGTCCATTTGGAAACTGGGCAAGAAAGTGCGGATGCCCTAATGGCTTTCATTTCGGACACCCAGCGCAACAACTTGTTTATCAATTTCGACCCTGCCAATATGATCCTTTATGGAATGGGCGAGCCGATTCCAGCCTTACGGCAAGTTGGATCTCACGTTCGAAGCGTGCATTGCAAAGATGCAACCTGGAGCGACCAGCCTGGCAAGACTTGGGGCTGCGAAGTCCCTCTAGGACAAGGGCAAGTCGATATGCGAGCCTATTTGACGACCCTGAAAGAAATTGGGTATCGAGGTCCGTTGACGATCGAAAGGGAGATTCCGCAAGATCGCGAACGGCAAAAAATCGAAATTCAGCACGCGACCGCATTGCTCACATCGCTGCGAAAAGAAATTCTTGGTTGTTAGAACGTAGTCAACACGACATTGAAAACGCCCCCTTCGTTCTTCTGATGCTACCAAAGCGGTGACGATTGCGCTGAGCTTGAGGTTTGTAGCGATTGCCAGGGCTGTGCATCCCCAAAGGATAACCAGTCCCTGGAATATCTTTACGAATTCTAGAGCAGCTACGACCTCATCTTCCGCTTCGACCTATGTTTCCGACAGGCTGTTATAGAGCCCTTGAAACAATACAACATGATTTACGTCGGGAGTTATGTAGTGAAACACCTCGTTTTGATTGCCTTTGCATTCGCTTTTTGCATCTCGAATTCCACACTTGGACTTTCGCAAACGGTTTCACCAGCTCAATCCCCGGTTCGACCTCTTGGCCTAAATCCGATTGGTCCTGTGATGCTGAGCGGCTCCGATGCACGAAGCAGGGAGTTTAATCAAGTCTATCTACCACAGGTGCAAGCCATTATCCGTGAAAAACTGGTGTCGGGTAAGGTTTTTGATGACCTGGGAACCTACCCGCTCGATGCGGATAAGCTTTTGATGCCCTATGCGGCTCAGAGACCCATTCGCATCTATTTTATCGATGAAGGTGCAGGTTATCAGAACACGTTAGGATTCACCTACTCGTTAATTGGGTCCGATGTGAGTGGGACGGAAGTATTGTTGTTTCCGAACGCGTCGAAAGCCGCTTCGGGATCGAATTCTTGGAATTTAGGAAGTCCACAAACCGCTCGGACTACCGAGCAGCCTCTTAACACTGGGGACTTTCTCGACATTGGAAATGGTGGGGCTGGCTGGCTGCTCGATTTCTTTATCATTTCCCAAGGGGCAACGGGAGGGCAACACAAGCTTTGGGCCGATAAAACTCGCAATATGGACAAGACTCAACACGTCGTTGCTTTTCAAATTCCTCATTCAACGTATTTGATTATCTCCTTTGAAGACATGTTGTACGGTGGAGATGCCGACTACGAGGATTTGATTTTAGTCGCGGACATTGGTTTCGACTATCAAAAGCCTTTCATTCTGCCTCATTAACATGTCAGGCACCTCGCGTCCTGTAAGCTGCGAACATACCAATTAAATGAAATGGATGTTTAGGCCAACAGACACAGAATGTTGCCCATGCAAGGTGGATTTTTTAAGATTTTCGAAATGATCGAAAACGTGAACTAGATTTCCTTATCAAACTCGATTTGGGATTCGTCCACTGTTACCTAAAAGCAATGACAAACCTTCCACGATCCATCAAACGCTCACGGCGAGCGGCGGCTACGGTTGAGCTCGCTGTATGCTTGCCATTGCTTATGTTGTTCATTTGTGGTGGCATTGAGATTTGCCAGAGAATCATGTTGCGACAAACCGCAACGTTAACGGCGTACGAAGGTCTTCGGCTTGCCGTGCGGCGTTACACAACCACCGCAATGGTCAGGGCCCGCTGCGAGATGATTTTGAGTGAGCGAGGAGCAAAAAACGCTACGGTTGTTATCACGCCAGATTCGATTGAAACACAAGTTCGTAATACTCCAATTCAAATAAGTATTAGCATTCCTTGGGAAGGAAACTCGCCCATTCGATTTCTTACGGGGGCGTCGGGCCAAATCAGGGCTCAGGGGACAATGGTTCGAGAATGACCAGTAAATCCCTACCAACGCGTCTCCAAGATCATTCATCGCAGGCGACGAAATTTCTCCATCATCGAAAATCGCGTCGCAGGGCAGCTGTAACTGTGGAATTCGCTCTCAACGCGAGCTTGCTTTTTATGCTGATATTGGGGAGCTTTGAATTTGCTCGCTTCATGATGGTTCGTCAATCGATGGACCAAGCTACCTACGAAGGGGCTCGATTTGGAATCATTCCAGGCAATAGTGCAGATGGAGTACGAACCAAGACGAGTCAATTTCTAACTTCATTTGGAATTCGAAACGCGACGATTACTGTGACACCGGAAACAATCGATGCGACAACTCGTGCCGTGACGGTAAGTGTCAGCGCCAATTTTTCCGATAGCGCTTGGATCACCCCTATGTTTGCTAGAGATACGATCATAAAGTCTCAAATGACCCTTGATCATGAGAACCTTGCAGTGCTTCTTTACAATCCGTAGACAAGGCGATGCAGATCGCCCGATATGGCATGCTTTCCATGAGAACGAAATCAGCCCTACTACGAATTGCTGTACAATCGACATTGTTAAAAAGTGGATCATCGAACTATGAGTTGCATGCCCTTAAAATCATTAGAACGAAATTCGCGACGTGGAAATGCCAAAAGACGACGTGGCGCAATGATGATCTTGATTGCCTTCGTAATGACGGCGATTGTGGCTGTGACTGCATTAGCAATCAACACCTGTTACTTAGAACTAGCCCGAACGGAACTGCGACTGTCCGTTGATGCATGTGCAAAAGCGGGGATCGTAGAGCTCGGAGAGACGCAAGACGATCTGAAGGCGACCGCCCGCGCAAGGGAAATAGGCGCATTGAATACCATTGCTGGCAAACCGTTTGTTATGCTCGATATTCTCAAGGGAACTTACACTAAGACCTCGTCGGGAGGTCATGAGTTCATTCCATTCAACGACAGTCGATTCAACGGTACCGTCAATGCGCTCTACGTCACGGGGCCCGATATTCGGACCGGCGCAGGGAAAGGCACACGAACAACCCTGATGTCGAATATTAGATTTGGGATGTTCATGACATCATGCGCAATCCGCTCGGACCATGATGTGTCCTTGGTTTTAGATCGAAGTGGATCGATGGCCTGGGATTTGTCCAATAAAGAGTATTCTTATCCCAATGACGCGTCGGGGCCGCGTTCAAGATTGCAGGCCTATTTTTCACCTCCTCACGCATCGGAAAGTCGCTGGGCCGCCGTTCGCGGTGCGGTTGATACCTTCAGGCAGGTTCTTACCCGAACGCCTGACAATATTCGCGTTGGAATGGTTTCTTACAGTAGCGATTACACGTTTGGAGCATGCGTTTCAACCCAGGTCAGCACGGACTTAGGAATGACGAAAAATCTTGGCCAGCTTCTTGGCAAGATGGACTCCATTAGCACCAAACCCATCATCGGCGACACCAACATTGCAGCCGGGTTGCAAGCTGCAATCGACCAAGTTTCAGATGGACGAGTCACAGCTACGAAAACCATCATTCTATTTTCCGATGGAATGAAAACCGAAGGGAGCGATCCAGTTGCTCTGGCCAAGATTGCTCGGGAAAGGAACATTATTACGCACACCATCGCATTTAGCTCTCAAGCAGACCAGAACTTGATGAGAGAGGTTGCAAGGGAAGGTGGGGGCAAGTACGTCTTTGCGTCTTCCGCGAGCGAGCTCGATGACGCATTTCGGCAAATCGCCGAATGCATTCCGTCGATGCTAATTCACGGACTGGACTAATCTCCGGTACGAATTGGCTTTGTTTTTGCTCTTGGATTGCTTGCTAGCCTTTCAAGATTTACGTGCTTTCAACCAGCTTTTCTCAAGCTGGAATCTTCCGACTGCCGAACCTGTAACGAGAGCTCCGAATATACCGGGGCTCGCGTCTAGCCAGAACGCTAGCGTTGTTTGTGGGATTCCATAAAAAGCGGTCAGCCATGTTAGCCTTGAAAAGATCTCCATCATCCCAGTTGGGCCGTCGACACGTTCTGCGATTGGCTCTTGTTGCAGTCACTTCTGTGGCAGGCACCACCGGTTTCGTCGGGTGCTCTACAACCGCTGGGTCAAGACCCTCCATATGGCCAACCAAAACGTTTGATACATCGGCGTCGTCCGCACCCCTGGGTGTAACGGGCACGTTGGCCTCGACGGGCAAGGCGGTGAAGGGGCAGTTTGCGTCGATGGGCACAGCGGTTTCATCCGCCTATGGCAAGGCAAAGTCAGCGATCACCACCCCGTTTACGGGCGAGACAGCCGCACCTGAAACCGCATCCAACTTGAGCACGAAGCCAACGATTGGACCTGAGCTGTATGTGATGAATGGTCAGCTACATGAGTCGCAAGGGAATTACAACAAAGCGATCGACAGCTACAGCAAGGCTCTTGAAATCGAACCCAAGAATCCAGCGGCTCTCCTAAGCACGGCTCGCCTTTACGATCGTCAAAACGAAAAAGACAAGTCAGTCGAGTTTTATCAGAGGGCGGCAGAAGTCGCTCCGAACGACGCGAATATCTATGCTGAGCTGGGAGCGTTGCATGCCAAGACTGGCAACCTGACAGCCGCCAGAGAGCAGATGCAAAAGGCGGTCAACTTGGACCCGAAAAGCACGACCTATCGATCCTCGATGGCGGGTGTTCTTTTGGACTCCGGCAACACAGAATCGGCCATGGCAGAGTTGATGCAGGTGAATACGCCAGCGATGGCAAACTATCAAATGGCCTATCTGCATTTTGCGAGAAAGAACGTTCCTGCGACTCAGCAGTACTTGAACAACGCCTTGCAAATTGATCCCAATTTGAAACCAGCCCGCGATTTGATGGCAAGCATGGGAGGTGCTCAGAACATTTCGCAAATGGCTCAGCAAGGTCAATCGATGATGCAGCAGGCTCAGGGAATCTATCAGCAAGCGGGCGCGATTGGAAGCAACGTTCAAGGGCTGATGAGTACTGTTCCCGCCCAAGCTGCGGGGTTCTCGGCCCCGGTCGCTCAGCCGAATAACTTCTTGCCCCCACCGGCTAGCCAAGGCGTTCAGCTTCAGCAACCCGCTGCCAGTTTGCCGTCCTTTGAGAGCGCAGGAAAGCAAACGCTTCCCGTTCGTCGTTAATCCGCCACGAAAGTGTGTAGGTGGATGGTCCGCCACTGGGTCTCCCCTGGGATGGTTGACCGCTTCGTGGTTAGGTTTGGTTCGAGTGGCAAAGGCCACTTGACTGTGGTAAGGTACACGTGCTTACGAACAGTATCGAGGCGTTCTCCGCCTCATGAGTAAGCGATAAGTTGCCTCCCTAACCACCATCACGATGACCGATTCGCTTTTTCCCAATGTTCCTTCGATGGACACGCTAACACCTGAACGAATCATCGCCATGCGCGATAGCGTGATGGGGCAAATGGATTTCGGCCGAAGGTATACATTGGGTCTGTTGGAAGAAATTCCTGAGTCGTATTGGAACACGATTCCCGCTGGCGCTACTTCCCACATCGCTTGGCAGGTTGGTCATCTTGCCGTTTCGCAGTATGGCTTGATGTTGTTTCGCCAACGCGGCCGGGCAGAAGGGGATTTGGATCTCATGCCGGGATGGCTTCGAAAGAAATTCGGACGCGGGACGGTGCCACCCACCGAGCCTAGTGAAATTCCGACCAAGGCAGAACTGCTCGCGACGCTGCAACGTATCCACGTAGCCGCCATGACGGCTATCCCCACGTTCACTGCGGAGCAATTGGCCGAGCCAACCGAAATGCCCTATGCGGTTTACCCGATCAAACTAGGGGCCTTGCTGTTTTGCCCGCTGCACGAATCCATCCATGCGGGTCAAATCGGATTGCTCCGCCGTATGCACGGGATGGAATCTGTTCGCTAGCATTCGAATTGATATTGGCTGAGTTTCTTGATTGAGTCACAATGGCGTTTTGCTTCTTCAAAACGGCCAACGGATGGGTCGCTCATGTCAGTACGAATCTCCACAGAAGATCCCTACAACCAAACCTTTGGATTGAAAGATCGTTGCGCCTATCTGGTGTTTCGAACGATCATTTGTATCGTCCAGTCGACGTCCGTAGAACGCTGCGATCGATGGTGTCGATTGGTGGCTAGACTTCTTTCGAGGTATTTGCCGCTGCGCCGAGGGTTGATTCAAGAAAATCTGAAGCGTGTATTTCCCGATTGGGAACCTGGACGAGCGGTCGAAGTGCAAGAGCGCATGTGGCATCACTTGTTGTTGATGGGATGCGAAGTAGCGCATGCACCTCGCAAGATCCATCGCGAAAACTGGCATGAGCATTTTCGAATTCCAAATCGTCAGGCGATGCTTCAGATTGTATTAGATGAGCGACCTTCGGTTTTGGTATCCGGGCATTACGGGAACTTTGAGCTGGCAGGTTTCTTGACCGGCTTGTTTGGGCTTCCTTCCACGACCATTGCCCGACCGCTAGACAATGGTTTTGTTCATGATTACGTGACTCAGTTTCGTTCGCTGGGCGGTCAACATTACTTACCCAAAGAGGGTAGCTCGTTGGACGTGCAAAAGCTGCTTAGCAAAGGTGGTAACTTGGCATTGCTTGCGGACCAACATGCGGGTCCCAAAGGCTGTTGGGTCGACTTCTTAGGGCATCCTGCTTCGTGCCATAAAGGGCTGGCCTTGTTCACCTTATCCAGCGGGGCGCCCATGATTGTCGTTGGGAATACTCGGCAGGGTGCCCCATTGCAATTCGAGCTTTCAGTATTGGGGATCGCGGACCCGAACCAAAAAGGGGAGCATTTGAACAGCGTCGCAACCTTGACGCGCTGGTATAATCAGTGCCTTGAGCAGATCATCTGCAGATTTCCCGAACAATATTGGTGGGTTCATCGTCGCTGGAAAGGTGAACCACCTCAGAAGAAGTCGAATCGCGCAGCCTAGTTATGACGAAAAAATATACGGGCCTTGGGCTCTCTTGCATGTATCCCGAGAACTGGTCCGTCACGGAAGATACCGACGAAGGCCGGTTGGTCAGCTTTACTTTGGAAAGTCCATCAGCAGCGTTCATGACGGTAACGGAATACCCCTGGACCGTAACGCCACAAGAAGCGCTAGATGAAGCTTGCGAAGTCATGCGCGACGAGTACGACGAGGTGGAGTTTCACGAGACGGATTCGGACCTGGAAAGGGATGGCAAGCCTCTCGATGCATGCCTGGCCGGCGAGGCTCGGTTCTATTATTTGGATTTGATGGTTGTTTCCCGCATGATTGCGTTTGTCTTGGATCACAGAACCTTTCTGATCCAAATTCAAGCAGAGGACCGCGACTTTGAAACGCTGGAAATCGTATTCAAGGCAATTTTGGTCAGCATGCTTCGGTCCGTCCAGAATGAATAAAGGACAATAGAAGTATGTCGATCCAGGAGACCGTCCTCATTTCCGCGAATCCAAAATCCGGTCCGCGAAGCCGTCTCGCTCTGGTCGAGCAACTGAAGCTCAGCTTAGAAAAGGCTGGATATCTTTGCGAACTAAATACCAACCTGGATGCGATGGCCCAGCGCGCTCAAGTGCTCGCGCAAGATAAACGGCTTCGCACCGTCATCGCCGCCGGTGGTGATGGAACCGCATCGATCGTCTCCAGTTTGATCCCTCGACAGATTCCACTGACGCTTTTCCCTACTGGCTCGGAAAATCTGTTGGCTCAGTATTTGGGTATCACCGCCAGCGTGGAATCCTGCGTCCATTCCATCCAAAGGCTGCGCACCAGAACCTTCGACACCATGGATGTCAACGGAAAGACCGCCATGCTGATGGCATCGATCGGATTCGATGCCGAAGTCGTTCGCAGGGTTCATCAGACTCGTCGGTCGCATATCACCCGATGGAATTACTGGAAGGCGATCGCCGCAACCGTTCTTGCGTATCGCTGGCCCGATTTGCATGTGGTCCTTCGCGATGATCAAGGGCGCGCCATGGAGGAAACCTTCGGGAGCTGGGTGTTCATTTTCAATGTACCCAAGTACGCAGCGGGCCTAGCTATTATGGAGGATGCAAAAGAGAACGATGGTCAACTGGATATCGGTGTGCTAGATCGAGGCGGATTGTTTCGAGGGCTTTGTGACTTTATTGCGGTTCTTCGCGGCAAACACCAACAGTCTCAGCGATGGCGACGCTTTCGAGCTGCCTCGATCGAGATTTCAGTTCCGGAATCATCGGCGGGGCAAGCATCCTGCCAATCCGATGGCGATTGGACTTCGGGACTACCCGTCCAGATTCGCATTCGCCCCAGCCAACGTTTAATTGTCGTCTAGCCCAGCAAAATGATTGTCCCATGGAACTTGCTCAGCAACGGGAACGGGTAGTCATCCTACATGGCTTTGCCGTGTGTGGGCTTGTGATGCGACCTCTTCAGTATTGGCTAGGGCAAAATGGTTTTGATGCCACCTTGTGGTGTTATCCAAGTTTGAAAACGCCCGTATCGACCCTGGCGAAAAGCTTCGCAGCTCACTTGGATCAAATGGAACGCGACTCCATACCCTACCATATTGTCGCCCATAGCATGGGCTCGATCATTGCGCGTGCTGCTTTGTTGAATACGAGCCATCGCGGTTTGAAGCGTATGGTTTTTCTTGCGCCGCCAATCCATGGCACTCCCATCGGAAGGCTAGCGCCCCGATTCTTGAAGCAGTGGTTTCCCCCGTTGCTTGACTTGTCCGATGCAGAAGGCAGTTTCGTCAACACGCTTCCAAAAACACTGCCGGTTGAGACAGGAATCATCGCGGCCCGTTTCGACATTCTCGTCCCAAGGAAGAACACGGTACCTTCCAGCGCATTCCCCTACCAAGTTGAAAACGGCACACACAATTCCATCCTGTTTTCACCACGGATTGCTAGGATGGTTGCGTGTTTCCTTCGTTCCGGCGGATTTCAATCAAAACGAGTCTGAAGTCTCCTTCGCATGATCGTTACAGATCATCAAAGGGAAGGTCCTGTGAAGTGCGTTCGGCCAGCCCTGCTTTGAAGTGCTTGCGGCAGACAGATACATAACGCTCGTTACCACCTATTTGGATCTGTTCACCGTCACGGACCGGTTTTCCACTGCTGTCCATGCGCAGCACCATCGTTGCTTTGCGCCCACAGTGGCAGATCGTTTTTACTTCGTTCAGCGTATCCGCCCAGGCCATCAGTTGCTGGCTGCCATCGAACAGATTGCCTTGAAAATCGGTTCGCAAACCATATGCCAAAACCGGAATGTCCAGCTCATCGCATACGTCGCTCAATTGTCGAACTTGCAGTTTCGTAAGAAACTGGGACTCATCGATCAACACGCAATGCACCGTCTTGAGCGCGTGTTCTTTTTGAATCAAACGGAACAAATTTTCGCTTGGGGAAAACGCGATCGATTCTGTTTGAAGCCCGATACGCGAGCTCACTTTGCCAATCCCAAAGCGATCGTCGACGACGGGGGACAGCACCAAAGTATGCATGCCACGTTCACGATAGTTGTAGCTAGATTGCAGCAAGATGGTCGACTTGCCTGCATTCATGGTCGAGTAATAAAAGAAGAGCTTAGCCAAGGGACGGATCAACTTTTCGAGAGCAACTAGGACGGGCGTGCGATCGACACAAAGATATCATGCAAAGACGGCTTCACCATCTCAAAGTGCTCGACTTCGCCCGCCTCCATGAGCGATTGAAGGATCGCGCGGCGGTTTGCTTGTTTGCGGACCACGAGATCGGTGAATCGCCCATTTGGAATGCTCTCGAGAACATCGGGCAGATTGGGCGGTAAAGCCATCCCGTTGCTCAGTCGCACCCGCAAACGAGGTTCACCGTACTGATTCGCGATATCTTCCAGTGAGCCATCCAAAACTTTGTGTCCTTGAAAGATCATGCAGACCCGATCGCACAATTGTTCTGCCATGTGCATATCGTGTGTGCTAAACAGAATGGTCGTCCCGGAATCGCGAAGCCTGAGGACTGCATCGCGCAGCACTTCCATGTTGACCGGATCCAGACCACTAAAAGGTTCATCCAGAATCAGCAATTGCGGGTTCGCGACGACGGCACTAATGAATTGAATCTTTTGAGCCATGCCTTTGGAAAGTTGGTCGATTCGCTTTTTGTGCCAATCTCCTGCCCCCAGTGCAGCAAGCCATCGTTCGATACTTGCATCGGGAGACCGCATGCCTTTGATTTTAGCGAAATAGCGCAACACTCTTCGAACGGTCATGCGCCGGTACAGCCCACGTTCCTCTGGTAGATATCCAACGCGATCGTCCGCGCAGGTTCCGTGATCGCTGCCAAGTACGGATACGGACCCGGAATCGGGTTGATAGATCCGCAAAATCATCCGCATCGTGGTGGTTTTTCCTGACCCATTAGGGCCAATGAATCCATAGATGGAGCCAGCAGGGACGGTCAAATCCATCGGATGAACTGCTTGAAAGTTTCCGAATTTCTTCGATACGCCACGGAGCTCGACGGCGGCGGAACTCATGGAGGTGGCTGGTACGGAAATGGTGGGATACCTTGGAAAGTGACTGAAAAACCGACCCTGGACTAGAACCTGAACATGATTGCCTAGTTTCGGTGTGTTTGCAAGGCAATCACGGTGAATCTTGCAGATGCCGCAAACGCACCAAGTCGGAACGTTCGTCACGCGCTAGGATCCACACCTGTGCTTCAGGCTTTTGAGTCTGTAGGGCCCGCAGCCAACCCGCCAAGTCGCGATTCAACCGAACAATGGTTGCTGTAGCAATTGCGTCCGCGTCTGCTGCGTTGCTTGCGATGACGGTCGCGCTGTGCGAACCAGCGACTCCTTTCAGCGAACTCGGGTCGGTAATATGACTGGTAGGGGACGAAGGGCTGGAGGAATCCGGAAACCGTTGCCATCGATCTCCGGAAGTTGCCACACCGCATTTTTCTAATCGCCAGCGAAAAAGCTCTTGAGCGTTCTGCGACTGGCCTTCCAACTTTGATTTTGTTGCGGACGGAACATCGACTGAAACGGGCCAACCTGATGTAGCATCCGGTGCCACCCCAAGACGCATGTTGCCCGACGCATTCACCACGAATTGATCGATACCGCACTCTTGCAAGTGGCGGGCGATAGCGTCGGCCACAATCCCTTTGCCGATCGCACCGAAGTCAAATCGGAAGCCGGTAGTCTTGGTTCGAAACGCTCGGTTGGGGACATCCAATTCGATCCACTTCCAACCGCTTTGGAGTTTGGCTTGGCTCCACTGGTCCGGGGAGGCTAACTTTCGTTGACGTCGAATCCTGCTCAATGCACCCAGCCCGGCATCAAAGGCTCCATCGCTCCATCGGTTCCATTGATCGCACTGATGGATAACATCCCATAGCTCAGCCGATACATGGACCCATTCGCCCGAATCGGCTTGTTCGCAAGCTGTCGACATTTCGCTTGAAGGTTCGTAATCGCTCAAGATCGAGACCCATTGTTCGGCGATATGCTTGGCGGTCTCCAAGATTTGTTGTTTGCGTTCAGCGTTAGCATCCAACCAGCGAACATTCATCGTGCTACCCATGGTCGGAAACTCGATCTCGCAACCATTCTTTTCAGCAGCGTCTTGGCTATTCAGGTTATCGCGAGACCAAGAAGTACCGAACAGGCTTTGCGACCAAAGCGCACAGGATGCGATGCCTTGAAGCGCTGCACGGCGACTGAAACGCAAGTTACGACCAGGGGTCTTGGACATAGCAGGAGTTGGTTGTGGGTTCAACAAAGAGGTGGCTTGAAACAATTTTTAGAAAATACTTGACGCAAGGAACTCAACTCGGGGACACTAAGGTTAACGCTATCTTACTGTACTTGCACCGTTCGCATTTTTCAGGGTCCGTATTCCTTTACTCATTGAGGAACTTGGCGATGAATCGAAATGTTTGGGAGTCCCGTGGTATCAAGTTGTGTCTGAATCATAGCCAAGCGGCTATCGAAGAGGGATTGGTCGAGCTGGAGCAAGATTTTCGAGACTGGACCGCACATCCGCATCAACGTGCAACGTGGAGCAGATTGATGGAACATCTCGTTAGCTTTCGCTGGGTACTCGATCAGCACTTTACCAGGATCGCAGGGGAAGGCTATCTTGAAAACGTCGTGAACGCTCATCCCGGGCTGTACTCCGAGTTGCGTGAAATCGAATGCCTTCAATGCAGGTTGATTGATCAGCTGGATCTGACCATTCATCATGTTCAAAACTACGATCCGCAACGCGATGATATTCTGGACATGGTCAGCCAGTTCCAACGGCTTCACCGAGAGATTTTGGAAGAAGAATCCCAGGAACGGATTCTAGTTGATCGAGGACTAGCGTGAACTGAGGGCGCTAGCCGCGTTACCGATTCCCTCACCTCATCAAAGGATCGCTTCGATGGGTTGCCCTTTGCTAATCGCAAGTGGGCGACCGCTACGATCATGGATCTCTGTCGATGGGTTAAACCCGAGGCAATGATAAACGGTAGCGGTGATATCTTGAGGTTCAACGCGACCTTCAAGCGGGAAGCCACCCATTCGATCCGAACTTCCGTGGACAACCCCGCCTTGAATTCCACCGCCAGCTAACGCGCTGGAGAAAACGTGTCCCCAGTGATCCCGACCACCGCTGGGGTTGATCTTCGGGGATCGTCCAAATTCTCCAATCCAAACGACAAGTGTTTCATCGAGCATCCCGCGATCGGCCAGATCCTCCAGAAGGGCTGAATAGGCTTGGTCCATGGGTGGCATCAAATGGTTTTTCAGTCTGTCCGCATTCTTTGCATGCGTATCCCAGGCGGGAGCAATATCTTCGTCGGCGCCCCCTCGAGTCCAATTGACTTGAACCAGTGAAACGCCCGACTCCACCAGTCGCCTTGCAAGGAGAACACTTTGGCCAAATCGATTTTGCCCATAACGTTCTCGAGTTTTAGTGGTCTCTTGTTCGAGCGCAAAGGCACGCTGGGCTTCCGTCGTCTTGAGCAGGTCAATCGCTTTTTGTTGCCAACCATTCCATCGGTGCACTGCAGTCGGCGCTTGAGCGAACTTTGTTTGGCCAGAATGCGATGGGCCGGAATCCAACTGCCGATTGATGCTCTTCATAAGTGCACGACGATGTAACAAACGCTCCGGGGAAACGTCGACCGGCAATGCGATGTCCGGCACACGAAAATCGGCTTGGCTGGGATCGCATGTCAGCAACCAAGGGTCTGCGTGATTACCCAGCCAACCCGCATTTTGACCAGGCCAAACAATTTTTCCCGTATTCCAAATCTCCTCTGGCAAACGAATAGAACCAGGCAGGCTGCCTTGGTCTCCCTTCAAATGCCTTACCACCGCAGCCATGCTAGGCCAATCATTGGGCGCGCCAGGAAGGGCGTTTTCTTGGTTCTTGGGCGAATGCGGATATCCGGTCAACATCCAGTAGCCGCTGGAGGAATGTGCATTGTCATCGGTTGCTGTCGCCCGCAAAACGGCGATATGGTTGGTGAGCTTGGAAGTAAGTGGCATCAGCTCACCCACTTGCAAACCCGGAGTTGCGGATGCGATCGGCTTCAAGTCTCCTCGGATTTCAAGCGGGGCATCAGGCTTGGGGTCCCACGTTTCGTGCTGTGGTGGCCCACCTAACAGAAACAGCACGATGCACGATTTCGCCTTACCAAACGACGGAATCAGTTTCTGGGACAAGAGGGAAGTGTCGGATGCGGCTCGAGCTTGTTGCAACTGAGGCAACCCAATCCCGAATGCGGACAAGCCTCCGATACGAAGCCATTCGCGACGCGACAAGCCATCGCAAAGCGTGGGGCCACGACTTTGAAATGTAAGCATGGTTGGATTTCCTGAAAGGCGGGAGAGATAAACAGGAGCGGCGGGAAGACCCAGTATAACGAACAGGAAATCCGAAAAGCCAGTTGAGACTTGTCTCTCCAACAACTTTTTGTCTGGAATCCAAAACACATTCGCTCGGAAACAAAGATCTAGGGTTGTTTGACCGCCTGAATGTTCGTGGCAAATGCTAATAAGTGATCAGCTGCAACTTGGTCCAGCCAAACCATGACACTCGTTTGGTTCTCTCGATAATAGACCATAATTCGATTCGAATGAAACTGGCTTCTACGCAACTCGACTTTGCTCCATGGTCTTAGCAAATCAAAAATGGCTACACCATTTTCAAAGAACTCGACTGCATCAGAACGAATGCGCCATCGCAGAAATCGAATGCTCTGTTTCAGTACGAATACGGGGCCTATCGATTGACATAGCACCATTACAACCTTCGCCAACGTGGGCAGGGCACCATCCATTTCGTCTGAAAGGGCCCAAAACAACCCGACCGAAATGTAGAACTGCAATGCGATCGTAAAAGCAATCGATACGATTGACCAAAACAAAGACCATTTTGCGGATGGACTTTCGGAGGAACTCCCCAAGGCAATCCGCTTTCCACTGCTTTCCAGCATTTGCTTTCGACGATGAGATACCATTCCGGCAAACACCGCGATGGCTATCGACTGAATCGCCAATACAAAAACCGCCGTGCCTAACATAGCCGGTGGCAATTGACGCAGGAAAGGCGCTGCAATCGCTAATAAGACAGCTACAGAAGTCGACAACCAAAACAATTCTGCGATAGAGAATTGAACCGGGTTCAAGGATCTATCTTCGGTTCCCTTGGATGCGGCTAGGGCTTGAGGCAAATCAGTCAATCGAGAATCCATGACACAGCTAGTTCACCTTCAGTATTGTTGCACTAAGACATCTTTGCTAAGACCCGTTGCGCGGCATCGATCGTGAAGTCGATATCCTCGGGGCGATGTTCGCGGGAGAAGAACAGCGCTTCGAATTGGCTACATGGCATGTAGACTCCTTCTTCAATGAGTCCCCAAAAGTACTGAGCAAAACGCTTGCGGTCCGATCGATCTGCAGTGGGCCAATCGACAACAGGATTTTCATTAAAGAACAGAGTCATCATGCTACCCATTCGTTGCATTTGAGCCGGGAAGCCAGCAGACGTCGCGGCGGATAAAAGTCCCTCTGCGAGTCGCGATGCTTGTTCTTCCAAGTAAGCGTACGGGGGATTCTCCATCAGGATCTGCAGCGTGGCTGCTCCGGCTGCAGTCGCCAGGGGATTCCCTGATAAGGTACCAGCCTGGTAAACCTTTCCGGCTGGCATCACATTGTCCATGATCGATGCCTTTCCGCCGTACGCTGCCAATGGCAATCCACCACCGACGATTTTACCTAGTGTGGTCATATCAGGCTCGATCCCGAGCAAGCTTTGAGCTCCCCCCAAGGCAACGCGGAAACCGGTCATGACTTCATCGAAGATCAAAATGGAACCATGCGCAGTGGTCTCCGAACGAAGAGCTTTCAAGAAGGCTTCCGTCGGAATCACGGTCCCCATGTTGCCGACAATCGGCTCAAGGATCACTGCCGCGATGTGATTTCCGTGCTCAGCAAAGGCAGCGACGAAACCGTCCACATCGTTGTAGTTCAGAACGATCGTATCGCGTGAAGTTCCTGCGGTTACGCCGGGCGAGTCAGGTACCCCTAACGTCGCGGCTGCAGATCCGGCAGCAACCAACAACGAATCCACGTGGCCATGATAGCAGCCTGAGAACTTGACAATCTTCTCACGTCCCGTTGCCCCTCGAGCGACTCGGATCGCGCTCATGGTCGCTTCGGTCCCGCTGCTTACTAAACGTACTCGTTGGATGCTGGGAACGGCCTGCATGATCAATTCGGCAAGCCTGGATTCGTTTTCCGTCGGAGCTCCAAACGAGGTCCCTTTCGAAGCGGCACGTTGGATTGCGTCGATCACTTGAGGATGTGCATGCCCTAGAATCATGGGCCCCCAAGATCCTATGTAATCCAGATAGCGGTTGCCATCGATATCGTAGAGATACTGACCCTTGGCATGGTCCATAAAAATGGGCTCGCCACCCACGGCATTGAACGCTCTGGCGGGTGAATTCACTCCACCGGGGATAAGCGATTTAGCTTTGGCAAAGGCATCGTGGCTTTTGAGCCGGGAGGAAGGCAATGCTGTCATATCAGAATTTCGAAAAACGAGGCTTCGAGAAAAAGTGAATGCGGGCTACCAGCCCATAACCATATTCGACTCGATGACACGTCTCGCTTTTTCGAGATCGGAACCTGTCTCGCTCATGTAAAGTCGAATTGCTTGTACCTTGTCACCCGACGATTTGTTCAAGCAATCACGCGCTATCGAACAAATATCCACGCTTCGTCCTGTCGCTCCCAAAACCGCTTTTGAGATGACCCACGAATCGCGAGGTCGTTTGGTAATACGGCTGATGGTGTCCGTTGGATACGCTTCGACCAGGACATCGCGAGCGGACGCTTCGTCTTTCGCCCAAGTGATAAATATGTGAGAATCAGTTTCGATCTCGAATAATGGCATCGGAGCAATCCCGATCGTGCGTGAAAATGGATGTACAAGGAGCTTGAGAATCGTATCAGGCAAAGCGCCAGTCACCAAGCTGGTCGGACAACAATGCGAAATTACTCTGTATTTTTAATCGTTTTAGCGACTTGTGCATTGGCACTAGGGCCTTTTTGCGCGGTTTTGGTAGGCCCATCAGGATACGCTCGTTGGATGCTGGCTCATGCGGCGAACGAATTCCAACACGAAAAGCCAATCGAAGCCGAAGCCATTCTTCAAAAGGCCATCGGTGCGTCGCGAGAAATCGCGGCAGATCCCGAGTACTGGGACCTGCGATTTCAGCTAGTTTTTGACAAAACGGCCCCAGATGCTTCAAAAATTGCAAGCTTAAAGGAAGACGCCATCCGCTTTTTGAGCGAGCTGGAGGATCGAGAACGCTACGTGGCGAGCTTAATCGTCTCCAATTTGTTTCAAGAAAATGACCAATACGCACACGCAATTGACGTTCTGCAAACACTTTATCCACAGTTCGAAAAACGAACGGCGGGAATGAACAACAATATTGCGTACTTTCGGTCGCTGCTTGGCCAAGATTTGCCACTGGCCTTGAGCGAAATCAATTTTTCGCTGGAGTCCGATGCAAGCGCAGGGTCGATGGATACGAAAGCCTGGATTTTGCATGGCCTAGGTCGAGACACGGAAGCGCTCAAGTTTGCGAACAAAGGTCTGGAGATGGTCTACAAGTCCCTTGCGAACGGAGATCTCATCGCGATTGACCAAAAGATTCAGCTAATCAGTGATCCGTCCGAGGCCAAGTTGTTTGCAAGGATGTTTGCACCCGATCTCAATACGATCAAAAAAAAGACTCAGGGCAACGAACCTGACGTTCCCAATACTCAGCCCCAGGACGAAGCGGATTTGGATGCGATTCTCAAGGGAATGGCGGAAGAACCAGAAGCCTCCCCGTCGAACCCAACTCCCATCGAAACAAGGCCCCTAGGGCTGGAGCCATTGGAAATGATTAAAAATCGCTATCCTCAAATCGACCCGTTCTTGATCGAAGGGATCGCGAAAACAATTGCTGTCATGCGCTACCATCGAGCATGCATCTTGCATGACCTTGGCCGATTCGACGAATGGGAACGGGATCATACTTGGTTGGAGCTGTTCGGTTTTGTGGACACGGCCAAACTGAAGTAGAATAGCGGTTTCGTTGTCCATTCAGTTCGGCTACGATGCATGTTCTAGTTCGATGGAGAACTCTCCGAACCGACGCGCAATCGAGGAATGATTTGGACCTATGAGCGAACTTCACCATGAATGCGGTGTTGCAGCCATTTATCACCTTCCCATTGGCGAGGAAAGCTTGCTGTGCCCTGAAGGGGGCCGCGAAGCGATTTCTTCGCTACTGCCTCGAATGTTGCAGGACATTCAGAATCGAGGCCAATTGGCGGCCGGATTGACCAGCTTCAACCCGAACCGATCTCTCTTGCTGGATACGATGAAAGACATCGGGACCGTTAGCGAAGTCTTCAGGCTTTCGCATCGGGGCAAAAGCGAAGCCATCATGGAACACTACGCCGGTCGCGCCGCGATCGGACACGTCCGTTATGCAACCTGCGGCCAAGATGATCGCAGCTACGCACAACCCTTCGAGCGTCAACACATCCACAAAAACAAGTGGTTTAGCTTCTGTTTCAATGGTCAGCTGGCCAACTACAACGAACTGAAGGAAAAGCTCACCGCCGAAGGGGAACATCACTTAGCAAGGGATACCGATACCGAAATCATCATGCATGAAATCGGTCGACAACTGACGACCGGGCCGTCCGACCGAGGGTTGATCGACGTGTTTGCGGCCGCCGCCAAAAACTTCGACGGTGCCTACTCGCTAGCATTGCTTAATGCCCGTGGCGAATTGCTTTTGGCTCGCGACCCACTGGGGATTAAGCCCTTGTGTTATGCGATGGATGGTTCGTTGTTTGCGTCAGCAAGCGAAAGCGTTGCACTGCTGAATTTAGGCTTCGATCGCGAAAGTATTAAAGACGTGCCACCGGGCCACGCGGTACTTGTAACACCAACCGGAATGCGAATTGAAAAGTTCTGCGAAACGGGCTCACCGGCTCACTGCTTTTTCGAATGGGTTTACTTCGCAAACGTTGCAAGCACGCTGGATAATCGCAGCGTCTACTTGTCTCGTACTCGATTGGGTGAAGAACTGGCCCGAATCGAGCTCGCCCGAAACACCATCCCGCTTGATAACGACACGATCATCGTACCCGTTCCGGATACGAGCAAGGCAGCGGCCGATGCGATGGCGTATCGATTGCGTATTCCCAGTCGCGAAGGACTGATTCGCAACCGATACAGTGGTCGGACCTTTATTGAAGGTGGCCGCGCACGCAAAGCGAAAGCATCGCTCAAGTACACACCTCTACGTGAAGTATTGCAAGGCAAACGCGTTATCCTGGTCGAAGATTCGATCGTTCGCTCCACCACCATGAAGGTATTGCTGAACCGAATTCGAGAGATGGGTGGCGCGAAAGAGATTCACGTTCGAGTCGCTTGCCCGCCGATCGTTGCTCCCTGCTTTTACGGCATCGACATGTCGACCATCGGCGAGTTGTTTGCACCGCAGTTTTTAGAGAATGGCATTCTCACGGAAGAAGGACAAGACCGGATGGCCAAATTGCTGGGATGCGATTCGTTGCGTTACTTGCCAATCGATTCCATCGCCAAAGCCATTGATCTCCCATCCTCGCATCTGTGCCAAGCCTGCATCACCGGCAACTACCCTACCGATTGTGGTCAACGGCTTTACACCATTGCACAAGCAAACCACATTGCGGGAAGCGGTGCTTCACGCACCTACGAATTGAATCCCGTACCGTAGCATGCTATCGCTCGTTCTCAAGACACTTGTTCATTATCGAAGCCTGCTGCTGCCGGTGGTGTTCGGGGTCGCTGTGGCGAGCGCGGTCATCGTTGGGGCTTTGGTGGTGGGGGACAGCATGCGAGGTTCGCTTCGCTTCATCGCGATGGACCGAATCGGATCTATCGATCGGATTGTATTAGCACCGAGATGGTTTCGCGAAGACCTCGCAAAGAATCTGCAGAACCCGACCACGCCGAAAGATGACATCCATCCGGTCATTTTGGTGCAGCAAGCCATCGCAGAAAAAGAGACTGCACGTGCTAGTGAAATGGCGTTGCTGGGAGTCGACCCCAGTTTTTGGAAATTGGGCTCGATCGCTCCAAGGGTGATGCCTGGAGAGGAAGAGGTTGTTCTTAATACGACGTTGGCTGAAAAGCTGCAAGCGAGTGTGGGCGACCAAATAACACTTCGGGTCGCCAGCCAAGCTGTTGTTCCAGCGGATAGCCCGCTCGGAAAACGAGAACAGGATTCCATCGTCTTGCCTCGTTGGAAAGTGGTCGACATTATCGCAGACCAAAGCATCGCTCGTTTTTCACTGCGCAGCGACCAACGCCCCATCATGAATGCCTTCGCCAACAAAGAATCACTTCAGAAGGCATTGGAAATACCATCGCAAATCAACGCGATTTTCGTGGCCAACCCCAAGGCGATGGAAGCACAAACTGCAATCACCCAGTCCGGGCAGCCCAAATCGCTGCTCGAAGAACTGGCCCCCAACTTGGCAGATCTTGGGATGACTTGGGAAAGAGTCACTCGATCTTTTCCTGAGGGTTCGGCCCAAAGTGTGTTTGACTACCATCAACTGACCACGGACCAAATGCTTTTGACTTCGTCCATGTCAACTCCTATTCAAAAGTCCGCAGAGAATTGTGCACCGAAACCGGTGCTAACTTACCTCGCGAACGGCACTCAAAAGCTGGACACAGATCGTCCCGTCGGGCGAAGCATCCCTTATTCCACGATCAGCTCAGTGGAATGGAGTGTTTTGAACACAATGCTGAGCCCGAGCGAAAGGTCATCCGAGCCAACCGAGAAGAACTGGGTTGTTGTCACGCAATGGATGGCCAGCGAATTGGACGTGAAGGTCGGTGATTCGATCCGAATCGATTATTTCTTGCCGGAAACGGTTGATGGGGACGAGATTGAACGATCGTGCGATTTGGTAGTAGCGGCAATCGCACCTCTCACGAAACCATCCACGCCTTATCGTCGAAACCGAGATGCGCAATTCAATGAATCGCCGACACCCTTCAATGATCCCGCTTGGACCCCAGTTGTTCCCGGGATCACCGATCAGGAATCCATCAGCAAATGGGACACCCCTTTCCCATTGTCGCGGAAAATCGAAACGCAGGATGATGACTACTGGAATGATCACCGGTTGACGCCAAAGCTTTTTGTGTCGTACGAGCTAGGTACGGAGTTGTTTGGCTCGAGATTTGGCAAGGTCAGCAGTCTTCGTTTTGATGGACTCAGTTTGGAAAAGGCAGCAGACCTAGAAAAGCAGCTACAAAACGTCGCGGTGAAGGAAATGGAATCTTTGGGGTGGCGCGACATTCCCTTGCGAAAACAGCAACTGATGGCCGCAAGCGGTACGACTCCCTTTGACGCACTATTCTTGTCGCTTAGCTTTTTTGTGATTGCCGCTGCGTTGCTGTTGGTTGCCTTGCTGTTCCGATTGGCGATTGAACAACGTTCCAACCATTGGGGACTTTTCCTAGCAAGTGGTTGGACACGAGCTTCTGTCCGACGATTGCTGCTGCTGGAAGGTGGTATTGTTTCGATCGCAGGTGCGACACTTGGGGTCGTGCTGGGACTCGGGTATGCCTATGCCATGATTGCGGGCCTAAGAACTTGGTGGATCGGCGCGATTACCGTTTCGTTCTTGGATTACTATGCGAGCTCTTTCAGCTTGTTCTTGGGCTGGTTTCTTGGTTGGCTTACGGCTCTTTTGACGATCTTTATGGCGGCTCGTCAATTGAAGCTGGTTTCGGTAGCTAGGCTTTTGAAGAATCAAATGGAAAACGAATACCGACCAACGCAAGCGAGTTCACGCTGGGCCTGGCTTGCGATCGGAACAGGCGTTTCTGGTGTCGCCATCCTGGCATGCGGCCAATTCCTGCAAGGTCAAGCGCAAGCTGGTGCATTTGTGGTTGGTGGAATGCTGTTCTTGGTGAGCGGCTTATCATGGATTTTGAATTCTTTGCGTTCATCGAATCGAGGTTCGACGACCAAAGATCAAGGCATCATTACGGCCTCTGCCTTGGCTAGCAGCAACGCCAAGCGTGCTCCGATGCGAAGCGCTCTTGCGATCGGTCTGATTGCGATTGCGTCCTTCTTGATTTTATCGATGAGCTTGTTTCAGTCGGCTCCGACCGAAGCAGGAACGGGCGGCTTCTTTTTCATCGGCAAATCTCCTCATGCCATCCACAAGGATCTAGGGAGCGTAACGTATCAAAAAGACATACTCGCCGAGAAGTCCTCTGCCTTGGAAGACTCTCAATTCGTGCCATTTCGAGTTCGAGGCGGCGACGACGCAAGCTGTAACAATTTGTTCCAAGCCCATCAGCCGCAGGTTCTTGGGATTTCAAAACGTATCGATGCGATCGACCGCAATGCCAAAAACCAATCCGCTTTCGCTTGGTTCACGACCGGAAAATTTGCAAGCGGTTCAACCCCATGGCAACTTTTGGAAGCAGATGCGGATGGGTCCAAGGATTCACCGCTTCCTGTGGTGTTGGACCAAAACACGGCATTGTGGGCGCTTCATTTGGGCGGATATGTAGGCGAAAGGTTTGCGTATTCTTTTGATGATCGCGAAGTCCATTTTGAGACTGTGGGCGTTTTGCAAAATACGATTCTTCAAGGAAGCCTGATTATCGGCGAATCCAACTTTGAACGCGTTTTCCCGAGCGTGACTGGTTTTCGCATGTTCTTGGTCAAAGTGAACATGCCCGATGGACCTGAGAAACTGGAGAAAGCGTCCAAGTTACGGATGGTGGCTGAAGAAGGTTGGTCCGAAGCGGGCCTCAGCTTAGCTCGAAGCGATGACGTTCTGAAGCAAATGCTGGCAGTTCAAAACACTTACCTGGGGGCATTTCAAGTGCTTGGCGCGATCGGCTTGTTGCTGGGAACCATCGGACTAGGGGTTGCGCAGTTGCGTAGCGCCATCGAACGCCGTGGAGAGCTTGCGACAATGCGAGCAATCGGATTTACGAAGTCGCGGTTGATTTGGCTTCTGACTCTCGAGAATGCATGGCAACTGTTCCGTGGAATTGGAATCGGAGTTGGCTCGGCGGCCTTAGCGACCTTGCCTGCCATCCTGAATGGACAACCCTTCGCTGGTCTTGCTTGGCCAGCCACCATGCTTGGGCTTGTCATCGTTTCCGGATTGGTTTGCAGCGTAGCTGCAGCGTGGACAGCCATGCGATGGCCACTGCTTCAATCACTAAGAGCAACCTAGAGCATGTCCAGCGACTTGAATCCCTACGAAGCAACTTCGGTTTCAAGCCGTGCAGAATCCAAGAAAACGCCGGAAGCGGTACGACGCGCTCGGTTTGCTATTTCCATGTGGGTGTGCGGTGTTTCTGGGGTCGCCTTTATGCCGAGCTTGGCACAACCCGTGGCTTGGGGAGACCAAGTTGTTCCCTTCAGCATGCACCTGGCTTGGTTGGGCTCCTTTTGTTGCAGTGTTGCGTCGATCCTATCCGCGTGTTTCTTGTTCTCGTTGCCTCGGATCATGGACAAGATCGGTGCAATTTTTTGTATTCTGCTAGTGGGCTTCTGGCCCTGCATGTTTGCGATTCAATGGTGGCTATACTTTGCCTTGGCTGGGCGCTCTTAGGATTCGTTTTTATTCTCCCACCTAAGGAGTTTCCGTGGGCCTTAGCAGCCATTTTTGGCACACAGCCAAAAGCGTTGCCCTACCGATGGGTTTACTTTCATAATCATCGCAACCTGCTTGCACGCACTTTTGACGATCTTCGGCTAAGGCATGAGCGGTCAACGCCACGATCGGAATACCCATACCTCGCGCACGTAGGGTTTGGGTCAGTTGATATCCATCCATTTCAGGCATTTGAATGTCGGTCAGCAAAAGGTCGAACGGCTGTCCGATGGCAATCGCGTTGTCGATCATTTCCAGTGCAATTCGTCCGTTCTCCGCTACATCTACCGTGGCACCTGCCTTGCGCAAATGAAAAGTAATCAGTTTTTGGTTGTCGATGCCATCTTCCGCCAACAAGATGCGACCGGCCAGTTTTGTCGGGACTTGCGCCGTTTGCTTGGGCTCGATTGTTTGGGCTGATTCGTTTTGATCAATCCAACAGGCACCTTCAGGCAACTCCACCGGAACCGACAGTCGGAAACACGAGCCCTTACCGACATGGGAATGGATGAGCGTCACATCACCTCCCATGAGATTGGCTAAACGCTTGCTGATATGCAACCCGAGCCCGGTTCCACCATGCGTTCGAGTCACAGTATTGTCAGCTTGTCCAAACGGTTGAAACAGTCGTTCGATTTTGTCAGCCCGAATACCACTTCCTGTATCCGCAACGTGGATTTCCAACCGCGGTTTTGATTCGGTATCATTCATGGAAATCGACAAAGATACCATTCCTTCCTCGGTAAATTTGATGGCGTTGCCAAGTAAGTTCCAAAGAATCTGTCGCAATCGGCTTGGGTCGCAGTAGATTCGAGTGGGGACGTGTGTTTGGTAGGTCAGGGTCAATTCAAGCCCCTTGCCTGTTGCGGTGTGTTGAACTAATCCTTTGACATCGCGCAACAAGTCGATAAGTGAAGTTTCAATGCTCTCGCAGGTCACCATATCGGCCTCGATCTTGGACAGATCGAGAATATCGTTGATGATTGCCAAAAGATGTTTTCCTGCATTGGAAATCGTGTCGATGGTTTGAACTCGATGAATTTGGCTCTCTGACTGCTCGCTGGTGATTGCAGCCAACGCGATCTGTTTTTCTTCATCGCGAAGCACTTCCGTGAATCCAAGAATCGCAGTCAGTGGTGTTCGGATTTCGTGACTCATGTTGGCCAAGAACTCGCTTTTGGCACGATTGGCAACTTCCGCCTGCTTGCGAGCAATTTTCAGGGCTTCTTCTCGTTCGATTTCTTCGGTTACATCCGTAACGGTTCCATACAACTCAATCACGCTTCCGGCTTCATCGCGTATCGCTCGACCTTCGCAACGGACAAATCGAAATCCGTTTAAATGATGCCTGATTCGCCGTACCAAGGAATAAGGGGTGCCTGATTGCTTCGTTTCAAGAAACGCGGCATTAAGCATAGGAACGTCTTCGGGATGAAACTCCGCAAACACTTCAGGATACGGCA
This sequence comes from Planctomycetaceae bacterium, assembly GCA_027487485.1. Lineage (GTDB taxonomy): Bacteria > Planctomycetota > Planctomycetia > Pirellulales > Pirellulaceae > JBKCUI01. The sequence goes on from JAIYDN010000049.1 coordinate 102,964, forward strand.
ATGCCCCCAATTCTTCCGGTCGGCCAAAGAGGGTGAAGAGTTGTTTGGACCAATGCGTTTGCCCAGTAGCAACATCGAACGACCAATTGCCTGTTCTCGCGACCGCCTGCGCCTGTTCAAGCTTCTCTTTGGCAATTTGCAATTCAAACTCGACCTGTTTTCGATCCGTGATATCTCTGATATATCCATGCCAAAGAATGGAGCCATCTTCTTCGCGTTCAGGAATCGAGTTGCCGGAAATCCAGTGTATTGATCCATCAGGCTGAATAATCCGAAACTCAAGGCTCCAAGGAGTCAGTTGTTCGGCTGATTGACGAATCGATTCGAGAAAGGCTTCATGATCTTCAAAGTGCCTTTTCGCAAAAGCATTGTTTGGATTCTTCTCAAAATAATCTTTGTCTAGCCCAAGGATGCTCGTCAGCTTTTCACTCCAGTAAGGAAAGCATGTCGTACCATCAGGTTTCCAACGAAACTGGTAGAGAGCGCCTGGCAAGCGGCTGGCCAATTTCTGGAGACGAGTCAGCGCCTCTTCTCTGTCCGCCTCGGCTTTCTTGCGAGCGGTAATGTCGAGTCCAACGATGACGAATCCCTGTACTGCTCCATTTTCATCCAAATCAGGAACAAAGTGGACCAATCCGATCTCGGCTTCGCCAGAGGGATATTGGATCTTGGTTTCGAAAGATACAGGTTCCCCCGCCAAAGCCCGCTCAATGAATGGTTCTGCAGCTTGATAAGTGCTTAATGGAACGACTTCGGAAATTGTTTTCCCGATGATTTGTTCAGCTGGAATACCTAAAAAGCGAGAATAAAAATCGTTAACGAATAAGTACCGAAGGTTTTTATCTACACGAGAAACTGGTCCGGGAACATTATTGGCAATCAACCTCAGCTCGCGCTCATTCTGTTGCAAAGCCTTCTCAGCTTTTTTGCGCTCGGTAATATTCACTCCGGCAATGATAAAGCCTTGAACATTCTCCTCTTCGTCGAACTCTGGGACGTAGTACATCAGCGTGAATTGCTCTTCGTCAGTCCACGTCCGAGAATTCGTTTCAAAGGTGGCTCGCTCACCGCTCAATACTTTAGCGATTTGAGGCACCACTTGTCGGTAAAGTTCTGGTGGTAACACTTCCTCCATCGTTTTGCCGAGGATCTCGGATCGCTGCTTGCCGAAGATGCTCTGATACCTATCGTTGACGAATAGGTAACGCAGATTTCGATCGACTCGCGACAGAGGCCCTGGGACATTGTTGGTGACCAATCTCAATTGGTTTTCACTTTTCGCAATCGCTTGTTCAGCCTCTTTGCGATCGGAAATCGATGAGATGATGCCGACCATCCGAATGGGGCTGCCGTCGTCGTCCCGTTCGACAACCTTGCCACGATCAAGGAACCACTGATAAATGCCGGCTTTGGTACGCAGCCTTACTTCGCATTGCTTGACGGGGGTACGACCGGCGACATGGTCTTGCATCGTCTTTTCAACGAGAGCAATATCTTCAGAATGTACGAGGGAAAAGAAGAAATCCACGCTGCCGGGAACTTCACGGGGTTCATAGCCCAACAGGCGACACCAATGTTCGCTGTAATCGACTTTGTCTTCGAGGACTTTCCAAATCCACACGCCATCCTGCGTCGCATCAAGCACTTCATCGAATCGCTTTTCGCACCTCTTCTTTTCTTGTTCGAGATGAGCATTCTCGAGCTCCAATCGCATGAGCTCCAATTCCATCTCAATCAGCTTGCGCCCCAAAACGGAGACTTCGGCTGAGTCGTGCCATTCTAGCGCACGCTCCCCTAGCCTTTTCTCTAATCGCTTCTTGGCAAGCCTTTCTCGGTCATCTGGCGATGAAGGCAAGATTTCTTGGGCGCTCATGGAAGTCCTTCAACATGGTTTCCTACTTTCGATGCTGCTTAGGGTGCATTGGACTTCGTGGCGATCGAGTTTGCAATCATGGATGCGAAAATCGTAGCCGGTTTGGCATTCAGCTGTTAACGACGGCCACCATGTCGTCCACACCATCGATCAAAAACGGCAAATCGAGCTCAAGATACTTTTGACACTTAAAACCGGGGGCACCCACCTTTCAGACATGAAGAACCCCAAATGGACATTCGTAATAGAGAACAACGCTTTCGGTCGTACTGATGTCTGAGCGAGAGCCCTCACCCCCAGCCCCTCTCCCAGAGGGAGAGGGGAGCAAAGAATATAGATTACTAGTTGTATTGGGCGAAGCAAAAACGTTCGCGTCTGCATTTTGCTTCGCCAGCAGTAATTGCCCGACTGCGATTATGGAAAAAAGGACACAGCATTGATTCAGGTGGGTAGTTGCAAGTTGAAGTAGAATTTGGATTTCTCCTTCTGAAGCGAAATGTCCAGCGAGAAGTGGATGGGTAAAAGCATCGGTTCCACATCGTCAATCATCGCAGTGCGTTGTGGTGGTATCCTTCGGTGAATCTGTATCCTGACAAGGATAAAAGCCTGTAGCCGGTGGTTGAGCGTCAGCGACACCACCGGAATCATGCACCACGAACATGAGCATCCTGAGAGGATGCAAGCAATGTGGTTTCGATGTAGATCGTAGTGACTAGCGTTTTACTGCTGGCACCCCACCGGGGTGCTGAGAGTGAACGGACGTATAACCGGCGGTGTCGCTGACGCTCAACCGCCGGCTACAAGCTTAGATTCCTCCGGAATGCCAGGACTCAGGTGCACCGAGTTACTAGCGTCTGAAGCGGCAATTCTTGTATCGGTTCTTTCAACGAAGTGAACCATCATGAGAATGTCGAATCAAACTGCCAGCGAGTAGCCCGCTCGGCGAAACACATTGAACTTCCTGGCGATCAAGTTTGCAATCATGGATGCGAAAATCGTAGCCATTTCGGCAAGGAAGAAGAATCGACGAATTCGAGAGTCCTGCGTATCAAATCGTTACGAACTTGCCGGCAATTGAATCACGTATGGAATGGCAGCTTTCACTTTGCTGAATTCTCATTTAACAGTCAGCCATAGGTGCACATTCACATTAGAGATATCAAAAGTTAGTTGTCGCAGTTACTTGTTTAGCTGCAGCAGCAAGGCTTGTTCGAGCTGCCTTGGATGGAACCCGAATGGGCCTCGCCCATTCTTAAATGCGATCCGTCCATTCTGATCGATGAGATAAAGCCGGTTTGGCATTCCGCTGTAAACGGAGCCCACCGCGTCATCCACACCATCGACCAAGAATGGCAAATCGAGTTCGAGATGCTTTTTACAAGTCACGGCGATCGAGCGACGATCCGAATCCAATTTGGGTTGTGATAGGTCGATGCCAACTCGCTGGTTGCTCATCATCCACCAACCATCGCTTGGATGCGCTTCGCGGACGTAAACCAAAAAGAACTTGGCGCGATCTTGATAGCGATGGTAGAGTTTTTCGATGTTGCCCGATTGGCTGCGAAAAGGACCACATGTAAAGTTTCCGAAAATCAGCACAATCGGTTTTTCTCCGACCTCCTTCGAAAGTGTGACTTGCTTTCCATCTAGCGAAGTTAATGTAAAGTCGGGAGCAGATTCATCGAGATTAGGTCCCGGTTGAAGCGATCCAAGCTCTTGATTCTTAAGCCCGAGAATGAGTGTGCTGCGACTCGGTTTGTCAGGCCGTTTGCTTGGCGACGTTGGTGGATTAGCTGTTGAAGGTGGAGCGGGCATGAACCGCTCTCGCAGGTCGTCGATCGCTAGGTATCCTTCGTTATCCGCTCCCAAATTCTCAAACAAACTTAAAAATTCATCGCGTGTTATCTTCCCGTTGGCGTCGCCATCCGCCATCCAGAACATCATGGAACCTGGGGTTGCAGTCAGCGAGTGCTTGGTCCAGTCAAAGTCCGCTTCCGTCAACTGATGGTCCTCATTTCGGTCCAATCGTGCGAAATCCTCGTTGCTTCCCGAGAACTCCATCGCGACGACCTTGGCGTCCTGATTGTTGTCAAAGCTTTTTCGAACATACTCCCAATCGAAGCGAGTCTGCGACTTGGCTTTCTTAAACCAACCGTCGTCCGAGTTAAGCGTGCTTCCGCTTAGAATTCCGTCCAGCATGGCGATCGCTTCGGAGTCGTTCGGCAACGACTCCCTTAATTCCTTGACAATCGCTTCAGCTTCAGCGGTAAGTAGATCGTCTTCCGACGCAATAGACTTGGCCGCCGGTTCGTCCGCAAATGCTAACACAGTGGAGTCCAACACATTGGATGCCAACACGGTGAGCGTTGCGCATATTAACGGAGCAATCAGCCAACACAGTATTCGTATCATAATTCAGTTAGTCTCTCTTATTGTTTCAAACCATTGCGGAACAAGTGACTCATTCCAAACCTTGACGGTTCCTAAGTATAGCGGTTGGATAGCCAGCCTAAGTCCAATTCCGCGTCCTGTTCCGATTCTAGACCCACGTGAATCGCTTGCTGAAGGAAAATCCGTACCAGCCATTAAACGTTCAAGACGGAAACATGCAGAGGAGTATCATAATGAATGGTTGCTACCGAACTGCTATCCAGGTGCACGTCCATGTCTCTAGCCAAGGAAGGCAGCATCGTTCGACGGATATCTTTTTCTTGGACAAGGCCGACAAAGGTCAAAGTAGTAGACACATTCCATGTGCCGGTCACCTGGAATTCCAGCAAGATCTGGATTGCGGACAGCACGTCGGAGCGTGCCTGTTACTTTTATCGACAGTGTCACTGTTTGACGGAACCCGTTGATTTACTAAAGGACTTTGCAAAAACATACGACCTCTCTGCCCAAATGCGGGACACGGTTACAGAGCTGGAATCGGCATGGAAAACATGGAGTTCCAAACAAACTAAACCGGCATGGTTACCTACCGAGGCTCCCAAGCGAAAAAGCAATTAGCCGACACTCTAAAATGAAACGCAAAAAGCAATGGTTTTAGCTTTCTGCATTCAATGGCGGAAATGATTAACGAGTTCTTCATGAGTTTAGAGATAGTGCGTGGTTTTGTCCGAATGATAATTGCAATCGGTTTGTTTACCAACAGCCACGCTCTATCCTAGGGATACTCACCTCGTCTCCGAACTCATCATGCTGTTCCCAATTATTCGCCGTAGCGCCACTATTTTTCGGAGCATTTTTGGACTAGCGGTTTTAATCGCGGTCGCCGCCCCTGCTACTGCTCAAACTTACTCTTTAGTGATTGGTGTTGACGGTTTAGGACCGTATGGATTGCATGCTGCCCCCACTCCGAACTTAGACAAGCTCATGAACGGTACATGGGCAGGAACTGGTTCTGCTTATCGAGGAGCTGTCGCCAATCATGCCTATGCAGGTGGAGTCCGGGGTACAGCAACGCAGCAAGCGACTTTGAGCGGACCAGGTTGGAGTTCGATTCATACAGGCGTTTGGAACAATTTGCACGGTGTCACCGACAATAGCTTTTCGGGAAGCCGTTATGCGGAACGTCCCAGTTACCTCAAGATTTTGGAATCTCAAGTGTCTGGTATCTACACTGCCGGAATATCTTCTTGGAACCCGATTAATAACAATATGTTCGCACCAGATGGAGTGAATCCCAATCTAGACTTCCGATTGGGCACCAACGAAAACGATGTCCAGTCGACAGCAACCGCTGTTTCGCAAATCGCCGGGCTTTCCAACTCCAGTCGTGGTGCCATTTTCGTTCACTTGGATGACGTGGATATCGCCGGACACTCAACAGGTGCCTACAGCTCCAACTATTTGTCCAACATTTCGGACGTCGATTCACAAGTTGGCTCGATGCTAAACGCAATCAAGAGCAGGGCCAATTTTGCAAGCGAAAATTGGCAAGTGGTGGTGGTTGCCGATCACGGGCACGTGAGCGGCGGAGGCCATGGGGGGCAAACTCAGATGGAACGAACCATACCGATCATTGTAAGCAGCCAAACGACGCAGCAAGGGTTGATCACGTCGGATGCGCGGCAGCCGGCCATGGTGGACATCCCAGCCACGGTATTCAATCACTTTGGAGTTTCGGTTCCCGCTGGCCAGGCAGGCCAAGCATTGGGTCAATCTGTCGTCGGCCCATCCAATGTCGCTTCGCTCACCAACGGATTGGTATCGCACCTCGCGTTCGATGGCAACACCCTAGGATCTCCAGGAACAAGTGGCGGTACAGTCGTTGGCAATGTGCAGTTTACCGATGGCAAGTTTGGGCAATCGGTGACTGTCTCCCAATACGGTAGTGGCATTGTCCGACTGAATCAAGACTTAGGAGCTTTGTTCGGCACCAATCGCGATTTTGCGATGTCGATGTGGATGAAGTACGAGAGTTTCACCGGAGACCCCGCATTCTTCAGCAACAAGAACTGGAACAGTGGCAACAACACGGGCATCAACATGGCTCTTCAAACGATCGGGGCTGGCTCGCTCGACTTAAACACCAAAACTAATTCCGCAGGACGCCAGGACATCGAACCATTGAGCGGGCTATCAGCAGGGGAATGGAACAACCTGGTTTTTAATGTCGATCGCGATGGGACATCGCTGCTATACCTGAACGGGATGCTATTTGGGGAAATCGTTTTAACATCAGCGGGCACCTTCGACGGCGCGTTCAATTGGACTTTCCTAAACGACGGGACGGGATCGTACTCCTCTGGATCCATCACCGGTTTAAGGATGGATGACTTCGGAGCATGGAATCGCAAGCTGACGTTGGACGAGATTTCGTATTTATCGCAAAACTCAATTCAATCCGTACCTGAACCGAGCGCTATGGCTTTGATTTTGGCTGCCTCAGGGGCTGGCGTGTGGTGGCGACGCCGCATAGCACAAGCACGACTACACTCTTAGATTGCCCCAAAGGGACACTGCATTTGTTCGGGTGGGTAGCTGCAATTTGAATTTGGATTTTTTATTTTGAAGCAAAAAGTCCAGCGCGAAGTGGATGGGAAAAAGCTTCGGTTTCGCATCGCCAATCATCGCAGTGCGTTGTGTTGGGATCCCTCGGTGAAACTTTATCCTGATAAGGATAAAAGCCTGTAGCCGGTGGTTGAGCGTCAGCGACACCACCGGAATGATGCACCACGCACATGAGCATCCTGAAAGGATGCAAGCAATTTGGTTTCGATGCAGGTAGAAGTGGTTAGCGTTTTACTGCTGGTAGCTTTCAGTTGTGCGCTCCGCCGAGATAAACTCGACGGAAGCGAGAGCTTGCCCAGTTTCGCTTTTTGTGACAGCGGGGGACTCGCTGCCTCGTCAACTTCAACTTCAACCAAAGCCAAAACAGCCGGGCCTCGTCGCCTCGTCCACTACGAAGATAGGGACTCGCTGCCTTGTCCTCTACGATATTCGATCGACTTGGTATCGATCATCTATATCTACCATCTAAGCGTTTAAGACGGAAACACGCAGATGTGTATCATAGTGGATGGTTGCTACCGAATTGCTTCCTAGGTGAACATCCATGTCCCTAGCCAATGATGGCAGCATGGTTCGATGGATGTCTTTCTCTTGGGTGTCGTTAAAGAAAAGAAGAATTCCACCCGTGGAACCACCCGAGACGCCTATGGCTGTCCCATCCTCAAGCCATTGAGCTCGCCACAGCATTCCGCCGGGAACGCCATCGCACACGTGTGTCTTGCGAAGGACTCCGTCTTCCCAACCAAATCGTAGCAACAGCGGCTCATGGACAGCGCCAAACGGATTGGTCGCTTTATGAGTACCACCGGCGATGAGCTCACCGCGTGACAGACTCAGTGCAAGCGTCCGTACCCCACCGTACTCCGCCGCTTGCCCTTTATTGGGTTCGTAAAGAGGTGTCGCGTCGATGGTTCGTTCTAACTTGCGTTCTGCCACACTCCAGACATGAATCTTGCCAAGCAGATCGCCCGAAATCAACTTACTGCCATCGGGATGAAAGAGAACACTGTAGATGTGTCGCTCGTGCCCTTCCATTTGGCCGAGGAGTTCCCCGGTGGCGACGTTCCATAGCTTGACGAGCTTGTCGTTACCAACCGACGCGAGTGTGCTTCCGTCAGGCGAAACTGCAATCGCGCGGATCCAACCAGCATGAGCGTCAATGCGTCGAATTTCGGCAGGCGACTCCGCTTTCGCAGACCACCAAATGAGCCGGCCATCGCATCCGCCCGAGACCAGTTGCTGACCGTCCTGCGTATAGCACAGAGCGTGAACCCAGCTATCGTGCCCCTTCAGAACCTGTTTCTCACCACCTGGCACCTTCCAAAGTTGCACCGTGTTGTCCTCGCTAGACGCAGCCACTTGTAGGCCATCGGGCGCGAAGCGGCAAGCAATCAACGGCGCATCGTATTTCCATTGATGCACCACGTGCGTCTTGGTGATATCAACCGGTGTACTCATCTTAGGTAAGCACTTTCCAAACGGGTTGGACGGAGGGATCGGCGATGGGAAGCTCGCGTCCATCAACGGCAATGGACTGATTGGAATCCACCCCGACCGCTTGCAAATAGGTGTGAAAGAGTGCTCCGTGATCCACCTGCCCGTCGGTGACTTCGGTCCCTTCGGCGTTGGTTGCGCCGTACACTGCACCTCGGGCAACTTTACCGCCGGCCATGACGATGGACCAAGCTTTGGACCAATGGTCGCGTCCGTAGTAGAGGTTGATGTTCGGTGTTCGTCCAAATTCGCTGAGGACCACAATCAACGTTTTATCGAGCATGCCGCGTTCAGCAATGTCGTTCACAAACGTGGAGAACCCTTGATCGAATTCGCCAAGTTGTTCGATGTGAAAGTTAAAGTTGTCATTGTGCGTGTCATAGTTCGAGTGCGTGACTTGAACGAAGGAAACGCCATTCTCGACCAGTCGCCGTGCCATCAAGCATTGCCTTCCAAAGTCATGCTTTCCGTATCGATCTAAATCGGCGGCTGGTTCTTTAGATATGTCGAACACGTCGCGTCGTTCCATCAGCCGAAGCGCTTGCTCGTAGCTATGGGTGTACGCGTCAGTGATGGCCGTTCGTTTGCGGTTCAAGAATTCCTGATTGATACGTCGACGCATTTCATGGCGACGCACTTCGGCTTGGTCCGAAATACCGTCCGGCTTGAGCGTGTGCGGAGGAGGCGTGCTGCCGCTCAATGCGACACTAGAATACTTGGGACCAAGGTAGGCCGACTCGTTACCGCGACCACCGCCACCACTGGGTGCGACCACGATATGTCCGGGCAGCCCTTTGCTTTCATCGTTGAGCATCTTGGCAGAGACGGCGCCGATTTGAGGGTAGTCCGCTGCGGCAGATTGACGGCGTCCCGTCAGCATCATGTAGGCCCCTTTGCCGTGATCGTCTTCGGCCGTATTGACCCCGCGCAGCAAGCACAGATGGTGCATTTGCTTTGCGGTGTTGGGAAGCAGATCGCTAATGTGGATTCCGGGTACCGACGTAGGTATCGATCGGCACGGCCCGCCGGTTCTTGTTCCTGGTTTGGGGTCCCAGCTCTCGAGCTGGCTAAGCCCGCCATGCATATTAAAAACAACGACGCGCATGTCTTGCGACTTCAGTTGTTCTGCGGCTTTACCAGCAGTCAAACTGCCAAGCCCGCCGACCACGGCGGTGCCAGCGACTGCGGTCGAGCAAGTGCGTTGAAGGAATCGCCGCCGGTTTATTCCGTGCTCTTTAGAACCGCATGCATAATGTGCAAAGCTCATACTTTTTCTCCTGTGCGAATCACTACGGATAAACTCGAAATTCGGAACTGGTTAATATCCCCCACGCCAGCTCTTGCGCCACAATCGCTTTCTGATCGGGAACGCTGGCTAGCTGTTCGGCCACCCATTGTTTCTCGGAACCAGAAGGGTCGCGCGACAATAAGCCTCGATACATCAAGACGGCCGCTTGCTGTGGGTCCGGTTGTTGGATGGCAAGCCCAGAGGGATTGGTTCCGTTGGGTGCAGCCCAATTGAAGACCGCTCCACCATTGGCCATGTAAAGCGCTTGGTCGGGTGATGCAAAAAATTCGTCGCTTGTTTGGCCGACTCCGGAGGAATAAAGACTTGCGAAAACGTCCAGATTTCCGCGAAGCTTGTCGATGGCTTGCCTTGTCGCTTGGAGCTTTCTAGCGTCTTTCTGATCCTGGGGAGCATCGGCTGCCAGCGGGGCTTGTTTTTCTAGTTCAGCAAGCTCGTTGTTGACGTAGTTTCCAAATACGTGAGTCGCCTGAAGTGTGCTGAGCCCCAGTTGTTCCGGTGAAAGGATACGGTCTTGGGCCAGTTGAAAATCGATTTGACGATCGAGCAAGACACGTTGCATGGCGATCGCCGATTTATCGATTTCTTGCAGTCTCGCTTGATCGGCCACTTGGATCGCCTCGTTCGCTTGTTCGACAGCAAGAGCCGCTGCTGCCAAGGTCGGTTCGATCGCGGTTCGTTCTGCCGTCAGGCCTGTCACCACGGTGGCTTGCCGTTCGCTCTCCATGTCAATCTGTTGCAGTTCCCCTTGAATGACAGTCATCGCGGTTTGCTTGTTGGTCAAACTGGATTCGATCGCTTGTTTAGCAGACGCAAAAGAATCGGGTGAATCGACCAGCGCGGCCGACTTATTCAGGGAATCCAACGTAGATTGCAGTTCCTTCATTTGAGTTTGGATTGCACTCATTTGTTGCTCTCCATTGGTCCGTTTGGATTGAATGGTTGCTGCAACCTGGATTGCATCAGCAAGGCGTTGCTGAGCTTCCGAGAATTGCTTCAGAATGTCGGCATGAGCGGCTGTCTTTTGCGATTTGACTTCCGACGCCAGCAACATGCTTTGTTCCGATTGCTTTGTTTGTTGAGATGCAGAGATCCAATCTTGGATGTGGTTCATTGCATCCAATCGCTTGGTGGCTAAAAGATGTTCCTGTTGGGCTTTTCTCCAAACATTGCGAGAGTCGACGAATACTTGATCGGCAGCACCCAAGCTTTGCTCGATCGGCTGCATTTGAGCGACGATCTCCGTAATTTTAGTTCGTGCACTATCGACCGGGGGCACCATCGCGTCGCGTGCCACTGTGGCATCGGTCTTTGCTTTTTCGATTGCAGGAAGTTCAGCCTTGGCCGCTTCCAACTTGGCTTTGGCAACCGCGATGGCTTGGGCCACGTCAGGTTCCTCGGCAGGTAAAATTGCCTTTGCCTGTTCCAGCTTGGATGCGGCTTCTTCAAACAGCTTCTGCCGCGTCGTGCTATCCATCCATTGTTTTGTCACCTTATCGAGCAACAGGTTGGCGTCGTCCAATTTCTTTTTCACATCGTTGTACACGATCTCGGCTTTATCCAGTTCTGCCCGAACAAGAACGCGTTGACTTTGAATCGCACGCCAATCGGATTCCGCCTTTTCCATCTCTTCGTTCGCAGCCTTGGCAGCCGTTGCCAAATTTGGTAGTTGCGATTCAAGGCTTAGCTTTTGGGCCGCCACCTTTTGTGTCAAAGCAATTACGGGCTCGGTGGATACATCCAAAACCGATTGATGCAGCAACGACGATGCGATCGCTGGCTGGCTCGAACGACGGTATGCATCGCTCAGGGCAATCTGTTCGATGAGCGATCGAGCATCGTACTTGGATGCGATCAGCGATTGAGTGATCGCGGCTAGCAGCTCGGGGTTAGAAGGTGGATTATCCGCATGGTGCATATCCAAAGGGTGGACAATCCCACGCCCCATCATCAATGCCCATACTCGATTTGCCCAGTTTTCAGCGAAGGCTTGCTGGTCTGTTGTAATTTGGTTGACCAGTGCGGCTCGACGGCTGGTTGAGGGAGCTTTGTTAGCTCCTTCGTATGCATCGGGCTTGGGTGAGGCCAAATAACGTTGATCCGGTAGCTCGTAGGCATCAAACTGTTCTTTGCCACCCGGAATCCGAGCGCCTGTTCGAAACAAGACACCTTTGTCAAAGACCGATTCGAAAGGTGCATCCCCCGCAGCGCGTTCGATATAGAGCTGCAGCTTTTGCTCGGCTCCTTTGTCGTCTTTGTATTTGGCTTCCGCGAGAGTGCTCGGTGAGAAAAAAGCGAGGAGACCGTGGTAATCGATTTGAAGGTAATCATCTACGCTGGGATGGTCATGGCATTGATTGCATTGCATGTCGCGACCGAACATGATTCGCCCAGCATCCCGGGCGATGGCATGCGAATCTCCCTCGCGATCCAAAAAGAATCGCTGTGCAGGACGTTGCGATCCATTCCACCAATCACTGGAAATGATCTCTTTAACAATAACATCGATCGACTTTCGTGCATCGACCGTTTTCCGCAGATAGCTTATCCAAGCGGTTCGGTCCACGTACTTGTTCGGACGACGCTGAAGCATGGTTTTGTCGAGCCATTCCACCATCCGTTCGCGGTGGAGCGGGTCATCTAGAAAGCGCCGAACCCAACGCGCCCATCGATCGGGCGACGTATCCGCCAAGTACTCGTCCAATTCCGCCTGAGTCGGACCAACCAGACGCAAGTCCAAAGACAAGCGTCGCAACTGCAACCCGTCCGCTTCCGGATTCCCGGTCAGCAAATCAAGCTCACGCGAAATCAACGTGTCGATGGGAGAGGGTTGAGTCTGCGCTGTGATGCTCCCCGGCAGTGCAAAGATGACGATAGACATCAAGCACCAAATGGGGGAAAAAAGCGACGAATGAGATTTTCTCATGTCGGACCGAATGGGGTGGGAGGTGGGGACCAATCGATTTCGGTATTCGACTGGCGTAAAGGAAGGCTGGTGGTTTGATCGACTTCTCGGTTGTGGACGCCTTGGGATTGTTCGTGAAAACGCTTGTTTTCAACCCCATCTCCAGCCTTGTCATCGATGTAACCCTTCCATCCTACTTGGTATGGCCCACCCAAGTCAACGACCCTGAGCAAAACCCCCTACTTTGGGGTGGCACATTGCGGGATGAAGTACGAAATGTCGCAGTGTTTTGCGTCAGTTCGACTTTTTGGAAACAGAGGTTTCGAGCCATTCTTGGAAAGACAGTTTGAGCTTTCCTTTTTGCTTTTGGATTTCCGCGTTCATCTTCTGAACCAGTTTCTCGCGGTAGTCTTCCAATTTGGAGTCGAGGACTTCTTGGATTCCTTTTCCTAGGATGTCTGCGGCTGGTCCTTGAATTTGGCTGATCCGTTCGACGTCCAAATTTTGCAATCCGACAGAAGCATCCAAAACCACCGGCAAGAGTTCCACGTCGGGCGGTACTTTCAGCAGATTGACGCGGACTTCGATATCGCAAACCACATTCAATTCCACAGTCGCCGTCGCATTGGTGGAGATACTGTACAGCTGGACATCGCGAACCCATTCGCTGACCCGTCCGAACAGTTTCAGAGGAGCGATCACTTTGGTTTCGACTCGAATCGGAGCTCCGAGAGGGAATTCGATCTTGGTAATTTCGATAGCAAGTTTTTCTTCCGGATCGATAAACTCGATGAAATAGCGGGACCAAGTCCCATGTTTGGCGGTTTTCTTTTTCCGCTTGGTCTCCAGTTTCCAGCCCTCGCGGCGCAATGTGATGCCGTTAAAAACTTCCTTGGTGCGGTTCCATTTTCGATTGTCTTCGTAGCTGGGTGGCAGGTTTCGCAGCACCAACCACCGAACCCAGGACGACAGTTCCTGACGCTCATCGGCCGTCGCTGGACGCGCGACCTCTTCCAAGGTTTCTGGCAATACTAGCTTGGATGGATTGGGGCGTTCCGCTTCCGGAATGGGCTCGTATTCTTCGTCAAAGAAGTGACTCAAATCGGGAGAATCGTTATTCCGACCGGCAGCTGGTTCTTGGGTCGAGCCCGGGGTTGCAAACTGGAACCACACGGTCAACATCCAAAACACTTGAAGAATGAGCCGAAAAGTGGATGACACGGAGTTCGTTTGAGAGCAATTTCCAGTTCCCATCCAAGCTCACCCGCAAATGGACTAAAATCGTACGGAGACATCGATTCATTCTCTCTACGATAGAGTCTTACGAAATGCAAGCACAAGATCAGAATCCAGGATTGCCCCCTCTTCATTCGCTCACAGACTGTCGCTTGCGGTTGAGTTGGGGTATGCACCAGATCGTCCGCCCAGGCTTTGCCATGGTGTTCCTGACTCTTGAGCTTTTGATGACGTTAACCTTGGGAATGCTGCCAACAGGAATGCTGTCCACGGCGAGAGCTTACATCGCCCAGGATGCGATCCCCCAATTGGAAGGGCCCTATTCCGAAGAGCCCTACTCGGAGGATAAAGTGCTGGCGATCACAGCCCGCGCAAAAGAAGTGGGGAGCTTCGATCGGGGACTAAAAATCTACACGCGAGCCAAGTCCGCATGCTTCTCTTGCCACCGAATTGGATCGGCAGGTGGAGTCATTGGGCCTGAGTTGATTGTATCCTCCAAGCTTCGAACACCGAATGAACTAGTCGAGAGCTTGCTTTGGCCGAACCGTGTCATTGCCAAAGAATTCCAGCCCATCAAGATCGTAACGACAGAGGGTGAGCCCATCTCGGGCTACGAGATTGCGAACGAGTCAAACGATTCCGTGCTGGCCATTCAGGATCCATCCACTCGGAGTGTCACGAAGTTGGAGCGAAGCGAGATCGAGAACCAAGCGAATGGGCAGTCCTTGATGCCGACCGGTTTAGTCGGCTCGCTGGCAGAACAAGAGTTGGCGGATTTGGCCCGCTTTCTTATGGATCTTGGCAAGTCGGAGTCGCTGGATCTGCCAGCGATTGAATCGGCAATACGAGCAGCCAGCACGCACGAGCCGACGGACTTTCCGCTGGTGGCGAAGCCTGTGAACCCGAAACTCAACCCTGCCTGGACGGAGCACATCAATCGGGACCGGATCTATGACTTCTACACGAAGCAAGCGATTCACTTCACCGGTTCCCCTGAAGCAAGGCAAGCAACCATGTTGACCTCCTTTCCGGGGTTGGATGGAGCCAGCAATGGGCATTGGGGAAACCAGAATGAAGCGTTTTGGCAAGGCAACGAAATGAATCAAGCCGTTCAAGGAAGTGTTCTGTGCAATGTCCTCTCGATTGCGCCGCGTCCTATCGCAAGGGCCGTATGCATACGCCTAGGACAGACCCTTTCGTTATCGGCATGCTTCAATCCGGATACGTTAGCGTACGAAAAACTGTGGACAGGTGGATTTGTTAAATTCTCGAACGTGCGTCACGGCTTGATGGATGGTGTCAGGATCGAAGGAACGGAGAAGCCTTTGCCGGCTGAAGCTGGTCCATTGCGAGATTGGATGCCGCAGTATGCCAAGTCCGACATTCGCTACCAGGGCTACTACGTTTATGAAAACCAAGTCCTGTTTCTGTACTCGATCGATGGAGTGGACTTTATCGACGCACCCATCGAACAATCGGGAAGTCTCAAACGAATTGTTGCACCCAAGTCGACACACCCCATGCGAGCGATGTTGAAGGGTGGGGCGAGCCAATGGCCGCAGGTCCTTGAAACCGATATCTCGCTGGGGGATGCAAATGGTTTTGCGGTCGATACGATTGCTTTGCCGTTCCAGAACCCATGGAATACGCTTTTGTACTGTGGTGATCATGCGTTCATGCAGGATGGGACAGCGATCCTGGTGACGATGCAAGGAGACGTATGGCGAGTCTCTGGTGTTGCCTATGATGCCAAGTCGCCCAACAAGAAGGCGTCTTGGAGACGCATTGCGAGCGGCCTTCATCAGCCCCTGGGAGTCGTTGTCCGAGCGGAACAGATTTTCGTTTTGGGTCGAAACCAGATCACCCGACTTAACGATCTGAACGGGGACGGCGAAACCGATTGGTACGAATGCTATTCCAATCAATTCACGACTTCGCCCGGCGGGCATGATTACATATGCGGCCTGCAACAAGACCAAGCAGGCAATTTCTATACGGCTTCTGGGAATGAAGGCGTTGTGCAGATTGCAGCCGACGGCAGATCCTCGACAGTCATTGCAACCGGGCTTAGAAACTCGGACGGACTAGGTATTCTGCCAGACGGAACCATCACGGTGCCAGCTTCCGAAGGGGATTGGACTCCGACCTCGATGATCTATCAGATTCAGCCCAAGTCGTTCTCATCCAAGGGAGAACCCATCTTTGAAACCAAGCCTCCTGCATTCTGTGGTTATCGAGGTCCTCGCCCAGGTCAGGAGATTCAGTTGCCTTTGCTTTATTTGCCGCGTGGGGTGGATAACTCCAGCGGTGGTCAGGTGTGGATCGATGACGCGCGCATGGGGCCACTGGATCAGAGCTTAGTCCATACGTCTTTCGGGACGGGTCGAGCGATGTTGATACTACGAGATCGCGTCGGAGAACAATGGCAAGGGGCAGCTGTCGTTTTGCCTGGCGAGTACCGCGCGGGTACGCATCGAGCTCGAACCAATCCCAAGGATGGCATGTTGTATTTGTCTGGCATGGCTGGATGGGGGACTTACACGCCTGATTCCGGTTGCTTCCAAAGGCTTCGCTATACAGGCGAGACGGTCCAGTTGCCCACGGCCTTTCACGTTCATGAAAACGGGGTGTCGGTTTCTTTTCGAGAACCGATCGATCGCGAGACTGTCGAAAACGCTTCGGCTCAGTTCGCACAGTGTTGGAACTATCGTTACTCACCCGGGTACGGATCTAAGGAATTTTCCGCATTGCGAGCCCCGATGATCGGTCACGACAAATTGACGATAGCTTCATCGCATGTGTTAGAAGATGGCAAAACCTTGTTTCTTGAACTGCCTGATCTTCAGCGTTGTAGCCAGTTGCATCTTCGGATCCAGGTGGGGAAAGAGGATTGGCAGGAATTGTTTGCGACTGTTCATGCGATGGATACTGCGCGAACCGATCTTCCAGCCCGGTCATCCCAAGCTAGGTCCGGAACCAATGCGCAGGAGACGATCGTCGCAAAGACTCTTTTGCCGCATCCCATGGTTCGAGATTTGGAATGGCTCCAACGAAGCATTCCAAACCCATGGCGCACCAAGATCGAAAAATCGCGTCCGATACGGATTGAAGCGCGCGACAACCTTCAGTACTCCACGAAGACTTTAGAATGCAAAGCCGGCGAGGCGATTCAGCTGACTTTTGCGAACCCCGACGTGGTACCTCATAATTGGGCCCTTTTGCGGCCGAACTCGCTTGAAAAAATTGGTGCCATGGCAAATGGACTGGTGAACGATCCCGACGCTTACCTGCGACACTATGTGCCTGAAAGCAAAGATGTACTCTGTTACACGGATATTGTGGAGCCTAAAGAAGAAGGAACTATATTCTTTGTGGCCCCGACGGAACCCGGACGCTACCCGTTTCTGTGCACTTTTCCAGGACATTGGATGGTGATGAATGGGGAATTGGTCGTCCGAATGCCTTAAATTCGGCATGACCTGTATCCCCATCTAACGTATAATTGGGTTTGAGTACTTTTTTGGCCGGCTGCACGCTTGAAGTGTGGAGTTCGCCCGCAATGAACACCTAAACGTTGTGACCTCATGCAACGTTTACCCGCCAACCAATTGCGTTTTCATGCTCTCTCGGTTTCGAGTTGATTTTGCGTAATCCTTGCACACACTTTGCTAGCTTTTCGGCTTTTGCTATTTCGTTCGGTTGCTTTGCGGGCTGCAATCCCAAGTATGAAGCCCGCGTCTACGACGCGCCGAAGGTGGAATCGCAATTTGTAAGGCAACCCCCGGCCACCCCCGAGGTGCCTGTCCGCCGCCCTGGTCCGATGATGGGAAAAAGCGCGATCCCGCTCCAAGACCGAAGGATCCTTGCGGCAGCGATTCCCGAGGGTTCGGTTGTGTTTTTCCTGAAATCGACGGACACCATCGAGCGACTGAATCGGGTCCAAGCCAACTTTCGGTCGGTGGTAGAGCGGTTTGCGATCGACCTGCCGAATCAAAAGCTTCTGTTTGATTTGCCGGAGGGCTGGTCGGTTCGATGGCGGGAGAACGATATCGCCAAAGCGGAACTGAATGTCAATGTTGGCTCGGAAAAGCCGGTCATGTTCACCATCACGGACCTTGCGAAACCTGAAGATCAAAAGGGCTGGGAGCAATACTTGCTGAGCAACATCAATCGATGGCGGGAGCAGCTGAGCTTACCCCCGATCGATTTTGCAGCTTTAGAACAGCAGCTTCCGAAAATCGAGCGCGAGGGAGCGAGCTTACCGTCTTACATTTTTGATAATACGGGTGCTAACAGTCCAGCATCTGGACAATCTGCCGCACCCACTGCTCCCATAGAAAATGCATCGGCAACCCCAGGTCCAAGTGGTCCGGCAGCCCTGCCCATGGCACCCCCGGTCGCGAACCAGTCCCCTGTCAAACTCGTTTATGACAAACCAGAAACCTGGGAGTTGCTGCCGGCTCGAGATTTTCGGTTGGCATCGTTCAAGATCCTGTCGGAGGGTGGGGGCGAGGTTGTCGTCAGCATGGCGAAAGACTCACCACTGCAAAATGCGAAGATGTGGTCTGAACAAGTTTTGCAATCCGGCGACGAAGCGAAAATTGACGAACTTGCCAACAAGGTGCTTGCGGAAGCGGAGGACGTTATCGCGGGCGATCGGCCTGGGAAGCTTTTGTCCATCCGAGCAAGCGATGAGCCGACCGCTCCTACTTTGATTATCGCCTCCATCCCAACGGGTGAGAACGAAATCTGCTTGTTCGTCAAATTGAAGTCCGAACTAAAAACATCCGAAATCGAAAAGGCGAATCTGATTCGCTTCATCAACTCAATACGCTGGGAGTAAACAACGTGGCCACAGGAACGTTTAGCAACGAAGCCTTCGCGAACCGTAAAATCGCAACGATCCCTTCGCTCGACATCTGGCGAATCGGCTGGCTTGTCTTGCGAGCGATGGGCTCGCTGAAGATCACGGTCGCCATGTTTGCATTGGGGACTTTGATTTTGTTTGTGGGTACGCTCGCACAAGATGAAGAGACGATTGTTGATGTCAAAAATGCGTACTTCAACAGCTGGATTGCGACAGTTCCTTTCGACGTTTTTGTTCCGCAGACCATCAAGCCGCACGACACTCCCATTCCGTTTGCTTTCGCGATGCCTGGCGGGGCAGCGATTGGTTTGATCCTGCTATTCAATCTTATCGCGGCCAAGCTGACGCGATTCAAGATGAACGCAAAGGGAAGTCGGTTTGCGGCTGGGCTTGCATTTACGGTGGCAGGCTTTGTCCTGGTCGGGCTTATCATTGTCAGTGCGCACCTTGGTGATGGCTTGCAAGGTGAGCCTCCGTTTAGCTATGGGTGGATATGGTTGGGCACCAAAGCCAGCGTTTGGTTGCTGGCTGCGGGAGCAGTTGCTTGGAGCGTAGCGGCAACCCCCAAGACGCGCGTCCTGAGATGGACGGCCTTTGTTCTGGCTGGCCTGCTGGTTGCATTGAGCGGATTTCTGATTTGGGACAACGTTCTCAACAATGACACGTATCGCATACCGGACCCAGGCTTGCGTATTGTTTGGCAACTCACCAAGAGCTTGGTCGTCAGCGCCGTTCTGCTGGCCGGCTTGCTATTGCTGTTCGGCAACCGAGGTGGAAACGTTTTGATTCACCTGGGGGTTGGTCTATTGATGTTGGGGCAGTTCATTTTCGGTGACGCTCAGCGCGAAGAACGAATAACGGTCTTCGAAGGCCAGAAGACTCAGGTTGCCTTCGAACAAGACACGGTAGAACTGGCGTTTATCGACGAGTCCGACGCTGCCAAAAACAGCGTAGTCGCCTTCGATCACCCCATGTTGCAGCAGTCTGCAAGTCAGGGCAAGTTTATCGGCTCGGAGTCATTGCCATTCGAAGTGCGTGTCGACAAATACATGGAAAGCTCTAAGGGTGCTTTCCGCCGAACGCCAGCCAAACCCACCGACGAGAACGCGGACGTTCAAGGATTGGGACGCGAATGGCAGATCGAAGAAGCTGCCAAATCCGGCGGTGCCAAGAGCACAGTGAATTACGCTAGTGCCGTCGTATCGCTTCGAACCAAGGATGCTCATCAACCGCTTGGCAAGTTCTTGGTTAGCCAATTCATCAATGACGATGCAGCCATGTACACCGCTGCCTTAGACAGTGTCGAAGTCGATGGCAAAAAATGGAATTTCGGTTTGCGATTTCGCCGAAACTACAAGGACTACAAGGTCCTGCTAGATGATGTCGTTTTAGAGCAGTATACCGGTACCGCCAAACCCAAAGATTATTCCTCCTTCGTAAAAATTGAAAACAACGAGGGAGCGACGGTTCAACAAGGCCGCATCTGGATGAACAATCCCATGCGGTTTCGCGGTGAAACGTTTTACCAATCGGGCTACTTGGCTGCCGAAACGAGTCCCAACGGAGTGGAGCAAACCACGTTGCAAGTGGTGACAAATGCAGGATGGCTGATCCCTTATGTTGCATGTGTTTTAAGTGGCCTTGGTATGTTGGTCCACTTTGGAGGAACTTTCGCAAGATTCGCGTCCCGGTACGACCGGAGTGCGGATTTGCCGGTTTCTGAACCGGCTCAAGATTCGAAATCGCCTAGCGAGAAAACGCAATCCGCGAAGCAGAAAAAAGCAATTGCCGCGAAGCCCAAAACAGCATCCCAAGGTTCGCTTGTTTCAATTGCCGTGCCGGTACTATTTTGCGGACTTGCTGTGCTTTACGTTGGCCGAAACGCGATGATCCCCACTCAGGATCGCGATGAGATTAACTGGTATGCCATCGGTGAGATTCCAACTCAGTACGGTGGACGCATCAAGCCACTTGCTTCAGCGTCCGCAGAATTTCTGGAGATCCTATCGAACAAGAAGTTTGCCTTAAGCAAAGAGGGTCATCAGTATGAACCCGAGCAAAAGACGGGCAAGGAAATCGACTCGGTCACGTGGATTATGGCGGTGTTTGCACGTGAACCTTGGGTTCTGGAAGCACCGCTCATTCGAATCGATGCACCGGAGATAACAACCGCGTTGGGGCTCAAGAGGCACAAGTCCAATCGATACTCACATCAAGAGATCCGGTTGGGTTTGAGTAAGATCATGGATCAGGTAAAGGCGTTGTTTGAAACGAAGCGCGAGGCTTGGTCGTTCGAGCAAGATAAGTTGGGCGAAGTCATCGAAAAGATTTCTGCGCTCGAAAATCTTTTGGATGCATATACCCCGTTGGCTCCTAGAATCTCTGACAAGCCAGGGGAGATGCAAGCGGCGATAGAGCAATTGCAATTCGATGCCGATCGCATTCGAGCCCGAAGCCCGCTTGCCGTAATTCCACCCTTGTTCACACCGCCCACGGAACCAGGGCAAAAAGCTCCGCCGGCGAAATGGGAAGGTTTTGGGACCGCTTTGTTCGAAACCGTCAAGCTGAAGTCGATGGGTATCAACTCGAAAGCCGATTCCGTTTTAAGCTTCATGCAATTGGTGGAAGCATGCTCCGAAGAAACAAGGAAACCATCCAAAGTCAATGGACTGGTCGAAGAGTTCAAGTCGAACGTCCAAAAAGAGTTTGGAGAGACAATTCGAATTGGGAAGGTTCCTTTCGAAGCGTGGTACGAACACTTCGATCCTATTGTCTTGGCAAGCCGTTTGTATTTGGTGTGTGGAATTCTTGCCTTGCTGAGCTTCCTATTCGCACGCGGGCCGCTTCGCAGCACTTCCTTTTGGCTGTGCATTTTGGCACTGGTCGTTCACACGGTCGCCATCAGTAGCCGAGTCTACATTTCAGAACGTCCGCCGGTGGTGACTCTTTACTCGGCAGCGGTCTTTATTGGTTGGGCGATGGTTCTGTTCTGTGCCGTGACCGAGTTGCTGTTCCCGATCTCCATCTCTGTGCTGGTCGCTTCGGTTGCGGGATACCTGACCCTGAGCGTTGCGTATGGATTGGATATCGGGGATTCCATGCCGGTGCTAGAAGCAGTTCTGGACACTCAGTTTTGGTTGTCGACCCACGTGATTAGTGTTTCCTTGGGGTATAGCGCTACGTTCGTGTCAGGCTTTGTGGGAATTGGAATTGTGATCGCGATGTGGATTGCAAAGATTGCAACCAAGAAATCCGCCTTGCAAGTAGAAGCAACCAATTCCATCCCTATCCTGTATCGAATCTGCTACGGTGTCGTTTGCTTTGGACTGTTCTTCAGTTTTGTTGGAACGGTTCTGGGCGGTTTGTGGGGCGATGATAGCTGGGGTCGGTTCTGGGGTTGGGATCCGAAAGAAAACGGAGCCATGATGATCGTGTTGTGGAATGCGTTGCTGTTGCATGCCAAATGGGACAAGATGATCGCGGCGCTTGGGTTCGGAATCTTAGCCATCTTCGGCAACATCATCACCGCGTGGTCGATGTTCGGCACAAATCTTCTAGGGGTTGGCCTGCACAGCTACGGCTTCAATTCAACCACTTTCTATTACTTAGTTGGGTTTGCATTGAGCCAACTGTTGATGATCTTGGTTGGTTTCGCATTGGTGATGGCGGGTGGCTTGAAGAACAAGGTGGAAGCAGAATGAGCGTCGAGACCTTGGAGCCGAATTGCAGGCCGGCATTTGAGTTTGTCGAAGCCAGCATTGAAAAGCATCGGCCGATTGCCAAAGACACGTGTCAGTTAACGTTCGCAGCTCCCAATCTAGCCTCGAGAGCGGTCCCTGGTCAGTTTTTCATGGTTCGAATCGCGGGTCAAAACGATCCTTTGATAGGCCGGGCCTTGGCCATGTACGACATGCACCGCGATGCTGCAGGGCAACCGCACAGCGTGTCGGTGGTTTACACGGTGAAGGGCAAATTCACGCAGGCTCTTGCCCGGCGGAATGCGGGCGATCGCGTTGAAGTTTGGGGTCCGTTGGGAAATGGGTTCTCCACGGAGCCAATCGATCATTTGATTCTGGTAGCAGGTGGCGTTGGCCAGACCCCCATGTTGACTCTTGCGTCAGCGGCTTTGGGGTTGGCAGCCTATGGTGAAAAGCAGGTCAGCACGCCGTTTGCCAAGAAGGTCACCCTTTGTTACGGTGCAAGAACGCGAGAGTACTTGGCTGGGCTCGATGATTTCGAGCGGGTTTGCAGCGAGGTTCGGATTGCGACCGACGACGGATCGCTGGGTCATCACGGGCGGGTCACCGACATCTTGAAGGACGTTTTGAGTGGTTCCAATTCGAGGTGCCGGATCGCATGCTGCGGCCCCGAACCGATGATGGAGGCCGTCAGCGAAGTCGCCAGTTCTTTTGGCGTAGCATGTGAAGTTTCATTAGAGACCCCCATGGCCTGCGGGATCGGCATCTGCTTCACCTGTGTGGCCAAGGTCAAGCAGGAAGATGGCCAATGGGACTATCAACGGACTTGCATAGAAGGTCCGGTTTTCGCGGCGGACAAAATCTTTTGGTGAGCCTCTGGGAAGAGGCTCTACCATTGCCTTGCTTTCGCCGTTACCCAGCTTCTTGAACTACTTCTTTTCGCCCGGTCCAGCAGAGGAAGCCGAGTCTGATTTTGAACCGGGCTTTTCCTTGGACTCGTCGGGTTTTGCATCCTCGGATTCTTTCCCTTCGTCATCCTTTTTGATGACCTTGGGCAGATCCTTGCCTTTTGCAATGAATTTCATGGAAATGCTATTCACGCAGTGGCGGATGTTTTTGGCGGTGTAGCGTTCCCCTTCAAAAACGTGGCCCAAGTGACCACCACAGTTTTGGCACAAAATTTCGACGCGGATGCCGTCGGCATCTAATTCTCGGGTGACAGCATCCTTGATTTCGTCATCGAAGCTTGGCCAACCGCAATGGCTTTCGAATTTATGCGTGCTATTGTAGAGCGGGGCGTTGCATCGTTTGCAGATGTAGGTCCCCTCTGCTTTGTGGTCGGTGTATTTGCCAACGCCCGGCCGTTCGGTTCCTTTGCGAAGGATGACGTATTGCTCTTCAAGGGACAGTTTGTTGAATGGATCGTCAGACATCTTTTTCGATTTGGCCTTGGAAGTAGTGGATTTCGTCTTGCCGGAGGCATCCGCGGAGGACTTCTTTTCCTCTGCTGGGGCCCCTTTTTTGTCACCTGACTTGTCGGAGCCGGTCGGAGGCTCGTAGGCGAAGGAATAAATGGAGATACCTAAAACGAAGATGGTGGAAAGAGCAATCGCGGTTCGGTAGGATCTTTTCATGTTTGCCTCAAACGATTTTGGGTAGGTATGGACTGCTAGATTATAGCCAAAGGGAAATGGCGAATTAAGACGGAAAACGGGTATTGGCTTGACCGAAACAGGCTTTGCGGATAACTTTTTTGGGATATCGGCTTGAAATAGGTGCCAGCTTGTCGATTGTGAAGCGGATGTGGCGGAATTGGCAGACGCGCTAGACTCAGGATCTAGTGACTAAATACATACGGTCGTGGAGGTTCGATTCCTCTCATCCGCACTTTCATTTACCGATTGAATTGACTTTCTTTTAGTATGCCAAAAGATTTTCTCGCTGGAGTTCTTCCCGAATACGACGTCGTCGTGATTGGAAGCGGGCTCGCAGGCATGACATCGGCCAACATTCTTGGCCGAGCTGGGCACCGGGTTTTGCTGTTGGAACAGCATTATAAATTGGGTGGACTGGCCACTTGGTTTAAGCGACCTGGGGGACACACGTTCGACATTTCCCTGCACGGTTTTCCGTACGGGATGCTGAAGAGTTGCCGAAGGTATTGGAATGACGATATCGCTTCCAACATTCATCAGCTTCATAACATTCGGTTCGACAATCCGATGTTTTCGCTGACGACGACCTTCAATCGCGAGGATTTCACTCAGCTTCTGACCAGCAAGTTTGGAATCGAGCAAGAGAACGTGCAAAAGTTCTTCGATACTGCACGTAGCATGAACTTCTACGATGATCAGTCGATGACGACTCGCGAGCTTTTTGAAAAGTTTTTCCCTGGTCGCGAGGATGTGGTTCGTCTTCTGATGGAACCGATCACCTATGCAAACGGTTCCACCCTAGAAGATCCAGCGATCACTTACGGCATCGTCTTCTCCAACTTTATGGCCAAAGGGGTTTTCATTTACGAGGGAGGCACCGACGACTTGGTCAGCAAGATGCAAGCAGAGCTGATTAAGAATGGCGTGGATGTTCGAATCCGTTGCGATGTTTCTAAGATTTTGGTGGGATCCGGCGGTGTGCAAGGGGTCGTGGTCAATGGAAGAGAAATCAAATGCAAAGCCGTCGTAAGTAATTCCAACTTGCGATCAACCATCCTGAACATGGTTGGCACCGAGCATTTCGATCCTCAGTTCCTTTCCGACGCCCAGGCGGTTCGACTGAACAACAGCAGCACTCAGGTCTACATGGCATTGAAGCCAGGAGTGACGATTCCCGAATCGACGGGCGATTTGTTGTTTTGCTCCACAGCACCGTTGTTCCGAACGAACTTGCTGCTCGACCGTAACATCACATCAAGAACATTCAGTTTCTACTACCCGAAGACTAGGCCGACGGGCAAAGAGCGGTTTGCCATCGTGAGCAGCACGAACGCGAACTGGAGCGACTGGTCCGAATTGAATGAGGAAGAATACGAAGCGAGCAAGCAGGACTTAGTCGAAACGACACTGGATGCGCTCGAAAAGTACGTTCCCAATTGTCGTGAATTGATTGAACATGCAGAGGCTGCGACGCCGCGCACGTTCCACCATTACACCAAGCACCAATCCGGCGCCAGCTTCGGTACCAAGTTTGAAGGGCTTGCGGTTTCTCGCGGTTTACCGCAACAAATCAAAGGCCTCTACCATGCTGGCTCGGTTGGAATCATCATGTCCGGATGGCTGGGAGCCATCAATTATGGAGTGATCGTTTCGAACGAAGTCGATACCATGCTGTGCAAAGCAGGCACACCGATGCCCGCTGTCTAGAATCCCCGGAATCAAGAATCCCCAGCATCAAGAATCATTGTACGATTGCAGAAATCGGAACTACAATAGGAAACCATCCAAGCTGTTCCCTCCACGAATCCCCATCCTTTCCGCTCTTTCCGAATTGAAACAAGCAGTATGACCACACGTCGACGTGCCCGAGAAGTATCCCTTCAAGTTTTGTATGAAGAGGACATTCACCCTCTTCGCGAGCTTTCGATCGCGGATGAATTCTTGGCGAAACGAATGCTCCATAACAAGCCGTTAATCGCATTTGCACAAGAACTGCTTGCTGGGGTTCGTCAGTACCGTGACGAGCTGGATAAGATCTTGACCAAGCATGCATCGAATTGGTCGGTAAAGAGAATGACCACCATCGATCGCAATATCCTGCGTATGTCAACGTACGAGATGGTTTATGGGAGCGTTCCTGGACGAGTCTCCATTAACGAGGCAATTGAGCTTGCGAAACGGTACGGCAGCAAGAACTCGGGCCAGTTCGTCAACGGAATTCTAGATCGCGTTTTGCGTGAGCATACCGAAAGCAAAAAAGAAGCAGCGTCCAAGGAACCAGCACCTGTGGGAAGCTAGCCGGTGAGCTGGGTTCAGGGTGAGCTCGGCACGACCGAACCCTGTCGAATCCGCGAAAAGACTTCTACCAAACCCCATTCCACTTCGATGTTTTTATCGTGAGCGAGCTGGATAGCCTGCTCTTCAATCTGTTTTGCAGTTCGGCCTTGAAGTGGCTTGGTGAATGTGGAGACCGTCTGCACGACGGGAACCAGCAGGCAGGCGACAATGACAAGTGCCCAAACCCACTCCAAATAAGCTCGTTCTGAGCGACGGTCGGAAAATTGCTCACGCGCCGTGTGAAGAACTTGTCCGCGGAGCTTGTCGGAAGGGACAACATAATGGGAAGCGGAACGAATCAGCGCTTCCAATGCAAGTTGATCGTCAGCATTCAATGCATCGTCGTTAGGTTGGCTTTCAGAAGGATTTAGGCTATGACCCATGTTTCGCCTCTTCCTTTTGCGTCTCTTCAAACAACGAACGCAACGGCCCCGCTAGCTTGCTAAGCGCGTATCGGTATCTGCTTGCGACGGTGGCCAAAGGCATGTCAAGCAACTGAGCAATTTGGGCGAAAGTAAGGTCTTCCCAAATCTTGAGAACAACCACTTCGCGTTGCTCAATGGGCAGGGTTCTCAGCGCTAGCCAGACTTGGCGAAAGGTATCCTCCTGTTGCAGCTGGTCCACCGTGCGCCGGGTAACCAGATCGGTTAGGTTGTCGATCAAGGACCAACGCTTCTTTTTTCGCAGCACGACCAGTGCTTCGTTACGAACCATGCGTAGCAAATAATGCCAGGGCTGGTCCGACTGAAGCAGCAAATGGACGTGCGTGGCGACTCGGATCAAGGCTGCTTGAACCGCATCTTCGGCATCATGCTGATTTCGTGTTATGGTTACAGCGAATCGGACCAACCGCATCGATGCTAGATCGTACAGTCCAGACAGAGCTGGAGCGCCGCTCTCCGCGATTCGCTGAGCGCACAGACGTACTTTATTGGACATGGAGTCGGAGGTTGTCATGGTTAAAGCTTAGGATGCGCGAGTCGCCGGCAATTGTCTAACCAAATTTTCATTTTTCCCCGCCTTGAATTCGCGGTTTCGGAGCCTTTGGTTTGGAACGAACATAAATTTCACAAGATTTGTTGTGAAAAATGGCTGGGCGATTGCCGATTTAGCTCAATAATGCTGTTCAAAATGATTCCGGGTTGTCTGCGTCGGACCCCTTGTGACTTGTAACTTTAGTGAAATGTTCGGAAATGTTGCGTCAAGCGCCTGATTCGCGGACCGGAGATTCCCTCAAGGATGTGCTTCGTGGAATGCTTGCAGAATTGTCCATTCGACTGGACGTTCCTGTGGAGAGTTCCCGAATTCAGCAAGCTTTGAACGACGCGTTTATTGATTTAAGTCCCGATTCGCAGGACGGGTTGACCGTCGCATTGATGCGAGCCGCTCAGAGCATTGGAATTCGACTGGCACCGGTCGAGATCAACGACAACGGTATTTGGCAATTGCTGTTGGACGAGTTTTCGATTGCCATGGTCCAGCGCAACCCGTCCAGCCCTTCGGCTTGGGTATTTTCCCACGTCTCAGCTCGGCATTCAGAGTCTGCAAAGATCGATCCTAGCGGGAAGGTGACGGACTCGGTTTCGAAAGCAGCATTGAAGCAAGTGGTTTCGAAGGCGGAGACGCCGATATTCTTTGTTGCCGAACCAACGTTGGTTTGCCAAACGATATCGTCGCATCACCAACCGGAAAACGACAAGATTCATCGCGTCACCAATCAGCACGGGCAAGGGCATGGCCATGGGCACGACCACCATCACGATCATATTTCGCCGCAGCGCAGGATGCTTCGTTTTTTGAAGTTTGAGACGCGAGATATTTGGTCGCTGTGTATTTTTGGTTTTGTGGTTGCGGTTTTGGATCTTGCGACACCGTTGGCGGTGGAGCAAATGGTGACCACCATCGGATTCGCGAGTTTGACACAGCCCCTGATCTGGCTAGCCGTTGCTGTTTTTGCGATCCTAACGTTGTCGGCGGTCATCAAAGCATTGCAGTTTTTCATCGTCGAAATTCTTCAGCGACGCATCTTCGTCCGAGTGGTTGGGGATTTAGCAGAACGTTTGCCTCGTTTGCAGCGTGAATCGATGGATGGGATTCACGGACCAGAAATGGCCAACCGCTTTTTTGATGTGATGACGGTACAAAAGGCCACTGCTTCGCTGTTGGTGGAAGGCTTATCTTTGATTATTCAGACGCTAACAGGTCTTTTACTGTTAGCACTTTATAGCCCATTTTTGCTAGCGTTTGATATTGTTTTGGTCATGGCCATGACCGTGCTGCTGTATTTCTTAGGACGCAATGCGGTTCGAACTGCGATCGAAGAATCGTTGGTGAAATATCGTGTGGCGCATTGGTTGCAAGATGTGATTGGAAATCCGATCGCATTTCAAGTGCATGGCGGTGGCGAGTTGGTGGTCGATAGGTCGAACCGATTGACGGTGGAGTATCTGGCGGCTCGCCGAAAGCATTTTGTGGTTTTGATGCGTCAGACCCTTTTTGCGTTGATGTTGTACGCGGTTTCGATATCCGCGATCTTGGCATTGGGAGTTTGGCTGGTTCTGTCCGATAGTCTTTCGATGGGGCAGCTGGTCGCGAGCGTGTCGGTGGTGGTCGTGGTGGTTGGCGCATTTTCCAAAATTGGAAAGTCGCTTGAGTCTTTCTATGACTTGATGTCAGCAGTCGACAAAGTCGGTCACCTCATCGATTTGCCAACTTTGCCACCCTCGCGTTCGTTGGATGCAGGTGTCGGTCCGGTGGACGTCCGCTTTCAATCGCTGGAAATCCAAGGGCGCGGGCATCATGGAATCACGATTGGCGATCTGAAAATCGAAAGTGGACATCGATTTGCGATTACTGGCGAGGGAGAGTGTGGCAAGTCTGTTCTCATGCACACCTTGTGCGGGTTGCGTGCGCCTTTAAGTGGGGCGGCCGAGATCGGTGGAATAGATTCGCGCGAGGTCAACCGCTTTGCGGATGGATCGATGGTTTCTTTTGCGTCCGATATCGAAATCTTTCACGGTACTTTTCTTGAAAATATTTCTCTCAATCGCATCTCAGTCACCTCCGTGGAGGTTCGCGACGCGCTGCAATTGGTCGAGATGTGGGACGAATCGCTTGGGCTTCCTAACGGCCTGGAGACGATGCTTCAAAGTGGTGGCTTTCCCTTGAGTGGAAGCCAAGCTGCACGATTGATGATTGCTAGGGCAGTTGCGACCCGCCCTCGGCTGCTGTTGATTGACGGAACGCTCGATCGCTTGCCGCCCAAGATGCGATCTAATATCTGGAAAAATCTTAGCAATCGCAAGCAACCTTGGACGCTCATTGTGGCGACTCACGACCGAGAGATTATCGACCTGTGCGACGGGCACAAAGACTTGCTCGCTACTAGTTCAGGACACTAAAAAATGATTACTGAAACACAATCCAGCCCCGAAACCAAAACAAACGATTCGCATCCTATTCCCAAGCGAATGATCCGACTTCGCCCCACTCAAAGTCTGGGTGAGCGATTTCCTGCTATGCATTTGGTTCGCTCCAGTTGGTTCGCAAGGATGCTGTCGCGATTGATGTTCATTATCCTTATTGGCTTGATCTTGGCAGGTATCTTTCTTCCTTGGCAACAAACTTCTAGATGCGAAGGGGAAGTCGTTGCACGACTTCCTCAGCTTCGTAGCCAAAGCGTTCAAAGCGGAACCAAAGGCGTTATCAAGAAGCTTATGGAAGGTCTCCGAGAAGGAATGCCTGTCCAGGAGGGTGATCTCATCATGGAAATCGAACCTTATTCAAAGAACCAGTTCTTGCAGCTTGAAACGCAAAAATTAGGATACGAAAACCAACTGAGATTTAGCAAAGAACAGCTCCAGAATACAAAAGACCAACTTGTAACCGAGAAGGAACGATTGGATCTAGAGATTGAAGCTCAGGATGCCAAGATCCGATCGGCCAAAGAGAAAGTCAAGCAACGAGAAGCAGACCAAAAAGGTCAAAAAAGCAAATGGAATCAGTCTCAAAACGAAGTCAACTCGATGATCAATTTGCGAGGAAAGACAGTCACGGAAATCGAATTTCAAGAAGCTGAGAACAACCAGATCAACGAATATCAAGAGCTAGTCTCGGCCGAAGCGGCTGTTATCGAAGCCTTGGAATTGGTCCAGCAAGAGGAAAAAGCACGTGAAAGTAAAATAAAAGATATTCAGACCAAACTGACCGACCTAGAAAGCAAGATCTTCAAAGCCAGTGATGAGGTTCAAAAGTACGAGAACAATTTAAGCGAGCTCCAAGTCAAGCTAGACGAGGCTCAACAGCTCAAGATAGTTAGCCCCAGCACAGGCATTATTCAAGCAATCTTCGGTCAAGCTGGGGCCAACAACGTGAAAGAGGGTGACAAACTTTTCGAAGTGATTCCCGATACCTCGGACCTGGCGGTTGAGCTTATCGTGCGAGGAAACGACTATCCCTTGATCAGCGTTGGAGACAACGTGCGGTTGCAGTTCGAGGGATGGCCAGCTATTCAGTTCGTCGGTTGGCCGAGTGTTGCAGTGGGCACCTTCGGAGGGAACGTGATTGCGAAAAACCCATCCGTCGATAGCAAAGGGGACTTCAAGATCATCGTTTCACCCGACCCAAACCAGCCTGAGTGGCCTGATAGCGAGACCCTCCGACAAGGCATTCGTGCAAATGGTTGGGTCATTCTTAGAACGGTGCCTCTTGGGTTTGAAGTTTGGCGACAATTGAATGGATTCCCACCCGGAAAATCCGAGCCGGGAACAGCTAAGGAGAAAGAAAAAGACCCCAAGCTGCCAAAATTCAAGTAACAAAACAATCCAATAAGGCGAGCGGCAGGATAAAACCTACCAATCCTAACTCGAAACGTGAGTGAGGGACCTGCGGAATTGGCCCCTCGCTCACGCGTCGGGTTGGGATAACGTAGGCTGCCGCTCGCCTAAAAGCAGCGCATATCCACCGGTAACGGGTCTAGCGACAGGTCCCTTCTAACACAACGTTTGCATGCCAGCTTCTCTGCGCAGACGACCTAACGGAATTGCTTGACTATTCCGTTCGTGACGAACGTTCCCAAGGTTCGTTGCCCGCCGACCGATAAGCTTGATAAGAATTAGCTGTGACAACGACAAGAAGGTTCGGCCCGAAATAAGTATTGTTTGCTAGCTAGATCTAATCTATTCCCCAGGTTTGGGCGAATTGAAGAATTCTCACTTTATTGCCGACCGAGTTGGTAGTCCATGAAACGGATTAAGACTAAAAAGGAATCGAGACGGTCAGTTTGGTGTATCTTTCTGATTGGAACTTCGAGCTTTTTGACTTCTATCGAGAATACGCTCGCTCAAACCAAAGCGGAATTTGTTCCAGAAGATCGATCGGTTTTGCTTGAATCGAAGCTTCGCGAAAGCTTGCCGGGAACGGATCAGAAGCTACCCGATCCAACCTTTCGAAAAGATGGAGTCATTAAGGCACCTCCAATCGACACGGAAGGCCAATCTCGTCCATTAGGCCCTGGCTCCCAACCACCCCTAGGTGAAGGTGGCAACCGCAACGATCGCGCCGGCATCAACGACCCTACCGTCGTGGAAGCGATGCCGATCCCGGTACCTAACGCAGAAGCCTTGGGGCAAAATCTTCAGTTATCGGACGTCATCGCTTCAACGTATCGGGCATTTCCTTTGTTGGAGATCGCTCGACTTCAATCGGGCGTTGCTGCGGGGCAACAGGTTTCTGCTTGGGGGGCTTACGATACGAAGCTGGAATACTATTCGCTGAATCAGCCGGTGGGCTTCTACGAAACATATCGAAATGGGATTGGCGTGGCACGCCAGCTATGGTGGGGTGGATATGCAAGCGCTGGTTATACAGTGGGTCGCGGAAGTTTCGAACCGTGGTATCGAGAACGCCAAACGGATTCAGGGGGAGAGTTCAAGGTAGGATTAGTACAGCCATTACTTCAAGGACGCGCCATTGACCCGCAGCGGGTTGAGTTGTTTCAAGCCAATCTACAACGACAAGCAGTTGAACCGGAGATTCAGCATCAAGTTTTGGTCGCTGGTCGTGAAGCGTCCATCGCTTATTGGATGTGGGTCGAAATCGGAAACGTTCTCAAGACACAAGAAAGATTGTTAGATATCGCGGTCAAAAGAGGAGAACAGCTGGAGCTAAAGCTTGCGAACAAACGATCAACTCGATTGGATGTTGCTCAGAATGCACAACTCATCGAGGAACGTATTCTGAAGGTAAACGAAACCAAACTGAAATTTCGAGACACTGCATTCAAGTTATCGATGTTCCTTCGCGACGAGCAAGGAGCACCACGTCTTCCTCCGCCAGAGTGGTTGCCCATTGATTTTCCTGCAATTACTGAGATCCCACCCGGCAACTTTGAGCAAGACTTCCAAAATGCAATGGCCAGTCGACCTGAATTGCTACTCATCAATCTGGATATGCAAAGCTTGCGATTGGACCTGTCGCTCGCACGCAATCAAACGCTGCCGAATGTCGATATGACCCTTCGCGCGTCGCAGGATATGGGACTCCAAACGAGTCAAACCAACGACAAAGAAGAATTT
This sequence comes from Planctomycetaceae bacterium, assembly GCA_027487485.1. Classification (GTDB taxonomy): domain Bacteria; phylum Planctomycetota; class Planctomycetia; order Pirellulales; family Pirellulaceae; genus JBKCUI01. Next base: position 135,926 of record JAIYDN010000049.1, read on the forward strand.
CAGTTAGAGGCGGGAATCATTGGTGACGTGCCTATCCAGCGACGCAAAGCGTTTGGAAAGATTCAAAAGACCCAAGCGAAAATGGCTCAGATTTCACAGAAGTATGAGTTTCAGCGCAATAAGATCGGGGTCGAACTACAGTCCGCTCGCAATGCTCTCGACATCGCCCAGCAAAACGTAGTCGCTGCCAGGGAGTTGCTGAAATTGGCGAATGAAACACTCGACCTTTTCCGACTTGAATTCGATGCAAACCGTCGCGACGTCTTTTTCCTGTTAGGTCAGGAAGTGAAGGTAAACGACAGCGAAGTCAAGTTGCTGGAAGCCGAACGCGATTTTTACATTGCTTTAGCAAGCATGCAAGCAGCACTGGGCCTCGATCCCTTGGAGCAATCCACACTTCTCACCCCTCTTCCATAAGGTCTGTTCTCGATGCGAGTCTTACGAGTACTCCGTTCGCCAGCGTTTTGGGTGATCCTTATCTCGATGGCGATCGCAACTGTCGTTAACGTCGGGGAGCAGAGCGGATATTGGAGCAGCTCCTCCTCCAGCGCCAACGCAGGCGATCGACCTGCACTTGTGAAAATGGCGACGGAGCCCACCATTATGCGGGAAGGGGCTGCCATGAACGAAATCAAAGGCAAGTTCCGAAAGGTTGGTGATCGATATTGCTTCACCGAAGATGGAAGCAACGTAACCTACAAGTGTTTGGAAAACATTGCTTTGCAACGAGTCGCAGCCTCCATCCAAAATGAAGATCGGAAGCTCGTTTGGCTGATTACGGCCAAGGTTACCGAGTTCAACGAAGAGAATTTCTTGCTTCTCGAAAAGGCAGTGCGGACGCGTTAAACACGACTAGACGAGTATTTCAGGTCAATGTAGCCGTTGGGCGATAGCCCCGGTTTTCTTCTAACGCTTTGCGTTCAACCAACAACCGAGGCTAAAAGATTGTTTTACCCAAAGATTTGTGCAGACGTGCTTAGAAGACCGATTTCAATCGGTATCGCGTCATAAAAAACCGTAACCTGTCATAAAAAAGCCTCTTCGCTTGGAAGAGGCTTGAGGTTTATTTGAGTTGTGTGTGGCGTGCAGCGAACTATGCTTCCAGGCTGAATGGAACATAAGCATCGGATTCACTCGCAGAGCCCACCGATGCCGTCGAAGCGGCATCGTTGGCCAGACTTCTACGAGCGAGCATACCCCATGTGTCCTTCTCGATCTCCAGAATCTCGCGAACACTGTTCAGTGCTTGCAGATCTTGAGTCTGGTCGGCTAAGACAACAAGCTTCAGCAAGAAGATAATCAGGTCGGACTGTTGCTTCGCCAATTCGTGTTTTGGATCGACGATCCCGTCGAGCAGTTCGCCAAAAATTTCTTGGATGCGAATCACCCACTGGCGGGATTCGGAAACTTGCCCTTTTTGCCACTGATCGCGAACAATTTCAGTCAAACCATGAGCCTTTTGCAACAACAGCCAGCGCAACTTGGCGGGCGTGGCAGACTCTACCTCTTGGCGAAGAAATGCTTCTGAATCCATCGTGATGTCTCAAGGTACGTAAGCGGATCGATGACTGCATTGGTTAGCGGCCGATTAAATGCTACCAGTAAGTCGGCACGGGAAACCGCCATGCGTTGGGCAATCAGTCTTGGATGCTTGACCTCGCGTGCAACGAGCCGCTGCAATCGTTACATTCGATTCTGTTTACAGCATCTAGATCTTGGGGAACGAGTACCCCATCAGGACGCCAGCCAGAATTGCGTTCACAAACAGAATCGTGATCGCTGTCCCAAGCCGATAGGTCCGCATCCTCGAAAACATGTAGTATAGGATGTAAAAAGGAACAAACATGCAAAGCAAACCTTGCTTCCATGACTCCTTGAAGGCCGTGAACAGGATCGCAAGTTGGGCAATATTTGAAATCAGCATACAGCCCAAACCGGCCGAGGCTGCCATCACCGTCAGGATGTGCGCCTTTTGAATTTTTGCGATGGTGGGATTGCCAGAAATCTGCCCGGACGTGGTAGCATCCATCTTAACCAGCGCCCCCGCAATGAGCACAACCACCCCAGTCAAGAACGCAAACAAAAACCACCACGGGGAACCCGATTTTAAAAGACGAGCTTCGGTATCCGATTCTCGGGCCATCATGTCGATAGCCGCATTAAGATCCTTATTGCCAAATCGCTTGGTGGATGCCGTCTTATGTGCCTCCAGCTTGGTTCCCTCTGCAAAATTGAATCCGCACTTAATACACAAAACCGCTCCTGCTTGAACGGGTGCGTCGCAAGCGGGGCAATATTTCCCCTGCCGCTGAGTCAAACCGGCCGATTCCAACAGCCCGTCCAACGCATTGGGGGCAACCGAAGCCATGGGCGATTCAGCTTTTTTCGGACCTGCCGAGGACTTGGAGTCGGAGGAGGTCCCGGCCGAAGTGCCCTTCGCGGACGAGGCTGAAGCCCCTGGAACTTTGATGACTTGCTGGCACTTGGGGCATTTCCCTGACTTTCCAGCCATGCTGTCCGGAGCATTCAGGCTGTATCCACATTGGCAGGTGACTTGGATCGGCATACGTGTTTCTTTTCTCGGCGACGGAGTCAGATGAAATTCCCATCCCATTTTGGATCGAGCACGGCCAAGAAACAACGCCATTCCTTAGTTTTTCCAACTCTTCAACTTTCGCCCCCTTTCCGACGACAGCTTGTGGCACGGAAATTGCTCCATGGGGCGATCCTCACCCGTGTTGTGCCTTTTTGGCGTAATTGCACGAAACAATTAGAAACCAAATCATTACCTCAATTAGATGGAGTTCCGTTCAATGGCTGCCGCAACCAAAGAAAAGACTAAGGTGAAGCTCGTTCCTCTCGGCGATCGAATCGTCGTTCAGCGTGAAGAACTCAAGGAAAAGACCAGCGGTGGGATTTTCTTGCCAGATTCGGCAAAGGATCGACCAACTCGCGGTAAGGTGATCAGTGTTGGCGATGGACGGGTCCTAGAAAATGGAAACCGATCCACATTCCAACTGAAGGCCGGAGACAAGGTCTTGTTCACGAGCTATGCCGGCGAGAACATCGAAATTGACGGCGAAGAGTTTTTGCTGATGAGCGAAAGCGAAGTCCTAGCTGTTTTGGGCTAAACCGGTCGACTGCGAACTTCCGCAGCGGGTTGCCAACGCGGGTTTTTCGCTCAAGACTTTTTTCAAAACTAACAACCAACATTCACTTAATCGTTTAACGGAGCATTTTCCATGGCCAAAATTATTGCCTTCGATCAAGAAGCAAGAGAAGCGATCCGCCGCGGCGTGTCGAAGCTAGCACGCGCAGTCAAAGTAACTCTCGGACCTCGCGGACGAAACGTCATTCTTCAAAAGAGTTTCGGTAGCCCAACCGTCACCAAAGACGGTGTCACCGTTGCGAAGGAAATCGACCTCGAAGACGTCTATGAAAACATGGGCGCCCGAATGGTTCGCGAAGTTGCTTCCAAGACGAGCGACGTCGCTGGCGATGGAACCACCACTGCAACCGTTATGGCCGAAGCCATTTTCAACGAAGGCCTCAAGGCTGTTGTTGCTGGCGTGAATCCAATTCAAATGAAGAGCGGTATTGAAGCAGCCGTAGCTGACATCACCGAAAAGCTCCGCAAGATGTCGATCAAGATCAAAGACAAGTCGGAAATGGCCAACGTTGCAAGCATCGCTGCGAACAACGACCGAGCCATCGGCAACTTGCTTGCAGACGCTATGGAACGCGTTGGCAAGGACGGCGTCGTTACCGTCGACGAAGGCAAGAGCTTGCACGATGAGCTTGAGTTTGTTGAAGGCATGCAATTCGACCGCGGTTACCTGTCCCCTTACTTCGTCAGCGATCCAGCAACCATGGAAGCTGTTCTCGAAGACCCATACATTTTGGTCTACGAAAAGAAAGTTTCCAACATCAAGGAACTCGTTCCTGTTCTTGAGCAAGTGGTTCAACAAGGCAAGCCATTGTTGATCATCGCTGAAGATGTCGAAGGCGAAGCGTTGGCAACCCTTGTTATCAACCGCCTACGCGGAACCTTGCAAATCGCAGCTGTTAAGGCTCCTGGTTACGGCGATCGCCGCAAGGCCATGATGGAAGACATCGGAATTTTGACCAATGCAACTCCTGTCTTCGAAGCCCTTGGCAAGAAGCTCGATACACTGACTCTCGCCGACTTGGGTCGTGCTAAGAAGGTGATCATCGACAAGGACAACACCACCATTATCGAAGGTTCCGGCAAGGCGAGCGATATCAAGGCACGCATCGACCAGATCCGTCGCGAAATCGAAAACACCTCCAGCGATTACGATCGCGAGAAGCTGGAAGAGCGATTGGCCAAGCTCGCAGGTGGCGTTGCTAAGGTGAACGTCGGCGCTGCGACCGAAAGCGAAATGAAAGAAAAGAAAGCTCGTGTTGAAGATGCATTGCATGCCACACGCGCAGCCATCGAAGAAGGCATTCTGCCAGGCGGCGGAGTTGCTTTGCTACGCGCTTCGAGCCAAGTGACGCCAGCCGAAACGCTGACTACCGACGAAGTGACCGGTTACAATATCGTTCTTCGCGCTTGCCGAGCTCCGATCACCATGATCGCTTCGAACGCAGGCCAAGACGGTGGAATCGTTTGTGCCAAGGTCGTCGAGTCCAAGGGCAATAACGGCTACAACGCGTTGACCAACGTCTACGAAGACATGGTCAAGGCTGGCGTTATCGACCCAACCAAGGTAACTCGTACCGCTCTTGCTAACGCAGCATCCGTTTCAACGCTGTTGCTGACCAGCGACGCGTTGATTGCTGAAAAGCCAAAGGATGATCATGGACATGGAAAGAAAGCCGGTGGTCACGGCGGCGACTACGATATGTACTAAGCCAACTAGGCTCGTACGATAGAAGAAACAAAAAACCTCGGCGGAAACGTCGAGGTTTTTTTATTTGCCCCGAAGATCGCTTTTGAGAACATGCCGTAACCAAGCCGCAATAGCCACTTGTTGGTCGTTGGTTATCGAATTGTTCCCAAGGCATGACCGTTGGCGATCAAGCCAGCCATGTACCCACCTTTGAAGCCCGCATCGATGTTGACGACAGCGACATTGGAAGCACAGCAATTGAGCATGCTAAGCAAAGCCGATAGGCCTGCAAAATTGGCCCCGTAACCCACACTGGTTGGGACCGCAATGACCGGGCAGGCCACATGCCCCCCCAAGACGCTTGGCAACGCCCCTTCCATACCAGCCACACACACGATCGCAGACATCTTTTGCAAAAGGGGTACTTGGGACATCAGCCGGTACGGCCCCGCCACGCCAACATCTTGAATCAAGACGGTGGGTACACCCATCCATGCAAGAGTTTCTTGCGCCTCAACCGCCACGGATTCGTCCGTGGTTCCAGCGCTCACCACAGCAACACAAGTAGATTTTGGTCGTGGGTCGCCCTCGGGAATGCAAACTTCTTCTGGGGCAATCGGAGCCCGCAGCTTGCCGATCCGCAGCGTTTTCCCAACATGGTTCCATCGATGAAAATCGAACCAGTCCGAAAGAGTCCGCACCTGCTCTGGCGAAACTCGAGTGACCAAAATCTCTTCATTGGCCTCGAAAAGAACTTCGGTGACCTTTCGAATGGCATCAGGTGATTTACCAAGTCCGTAGATAACTTCCGGGTAACCGCATCGACGCTTGCGATCGGTATCGGGTGTGACGGAGCCTTGGGTCGCGACCGCTAGCTCCAATATTCGTTGTCCAAGTTCAATCGCCGTGGATTCACCCGATTGAAATTGAGAAAGGAGCTTCGCGATATCGTCATTCAAAGGAAGCATGTTCAAATTGGAGCCAAATGCCATGTTAAGCGAGATAGTTTGATCGATTCCATTCTAGAATCAAACCAACCATCTTGGCAATTGCATCGGCCGATTGTTCGCGCGGCATCGATGGAAGATCTTTATGGCTATGCAGAACTTGCTCGGGGGTGAGTGGCAGATGAACAAATCCGATGGAACATTTTCTCTTACGAGTTTCATGCCAGTGATGCGAAAGGTACATGATCGCATTGCAAAGATAGGTACCCGCATGATAGGAAACCGAGCAAGGGATTCCGCTGGCTCGAAGTTCCTGATTCCACTGCCCTAATGGAAATGTCGTTCGGTACGCAATAGGTGCTCCTTCGATGAGAGGTCCAAAAAAATCACCGGGCGCATCTGTCATGCCGGCAACGTTCAGTGCAATCGCTTCCATCTGGACGCGACTGATTCCTGGAGCTTGGCCAAGATGCAGAATCGCATCATAGCCAGTTTCTAGGTCTTTATCCAAACGCGCTTTTAGCAAGGCAAGATCCACAGGGTAGCGTCGCGTAGTAACGCCTGGCGTTATCCCATGTTGATGGAGATAAGCAATCAGTGCTTCCCAGCTGGAGTTCTGTTCCCAGATATCATATGGCTCGAAGGCCGACAACAAGACTCGCAATGGATTTCCCTTGAGTGAAAACGCTGCATTGACATTTGGACGAACACCGTAGGTTTAGACCAGAATATCAATGCTCAAAAGTGGACCTGATGGTTGTGGGGGTGATTCTTTGGAAGGTGTATTTGGATTTTCAAAGGCTCCCAATCGGTCGAATTGGGTTCCCGCAGAGCCGCAGAACTCACGTCCACATGCTCCACAGCTTCTCGAATGGTTCAGTTCATCATACGAATCGCGATGATGATTGTAGGCGATAACACTTTCGACATGGTCCCGACTTGGATTCAGTTGCTTCAGTTGGGAGGAGTTTCGTTTCGGCTGATTTGCAGCTTGAAAATCCTTCCAGACGATTGGCAATCCAGGAAGTGTGGACGCGGCGGCAGTTGTCAAAATGCTCATTCAAAACCTCGCAAAGTCAAGGAAATTAGTCGAGAATCGTGTGATCACTACAACCTCAAGACTAGGTCACAATTCCCCTGGAGGCAAAAAGAAAATGAATTTTGGCGTAAATGCCCGAATATCACACAGGCGGGATCCTAACGAAGGTAGCCCTAGGCTTTGACGGACTTAGAAGTTACATTTCATCCATCCTTTTTATTGCAAAACGTGGGTTTGCCCACACTCCAGCCCCTCAGATCATGGCTCGCGAACTAACAACCCTACGAAACATTGGCATCATCGCTCACATTGATGCTGGCAAGACGACCGTTACGGAACAAATGCTTTACATGAGCGGTGCCAAGCACCGCGCGGGAGCCGTGGATTCGGGCACGACCGAAACCGATGACGATCCCGAAGAGCAGCAACGTGGCATCACGATTTTCGCTGCTTGCGTGACGTTCCGCTGGAAAGATTGCACCGTCAACTTGCTCGACACTCCAGGCCACGTCGACTTCACCGCCGAAGTCGAAAGGTGCTTGCGGGTCCTGGACGGCGCCGTGGTGGTATTCAGCGCTCGTGAAGGGGTGGAAGCTCAAAGCGAAACCGTCTGGCGGCAGGCCAACAAGTACGGCGTGCCTCGCATTGTCTTCATCAACAAACTGGACCGCGAAGGAGCGGATTTCTATCGCGTTTTGGAAGAAATTGGACCGCGGTTGAATGCAGATCCTGTCGCAATCCAAATTCCGGTGGGGCAAGGCCCAAGTCACTCTCGCGAACCTTTCGAAGGCATCATCGATCTGATCGACCTCAAACTGCTGCGATTCAATCCGGAAGATCAAGGGAAGACGGTGGTCGTTGAAGAGATTCCCGAAGCGTTGATGCCCGATGCATTAGATTGGCGAGGGGTTATGCTCGAAAAGCTCTATCTCCATAATTCAGACATGATGGAGTTGGCTTTGGAAGAGAAACCCATTCCCAACGAACTGGTTCGCAAGGCCCTTCGCGAGGCATGTATTGCTCTGAAGATCCAACCCGTCTTATGCGGGTCTGCTCTGCACGGTGCTGGCGTGCAACCGTTGCTTGATGGCGTCGCGTCGTACCTGCCTTGCCCGTTGGATAGGCCACCTGTTTCTGGTACCGACCCCAAAAAACCCGATAAGATCTTAGCTCGTAAGCCCGACCCGAAAGAGCCTTTTTGCGCTCTCGTGTTCAAGATCTTACCAGCGAAAACCGGTGACATGTTTTGGATCCGTGTCTATTCAGGGAAGCTGGATAGCAATTCGCGAGTCTACAATCCCAATCGAGACAAAAAAGAAAACGTTGCACAGCTTTGGCAGATCCATGCAACCAAACGTGAACGGCAAGGACAAATCGATACCCTGGAGTGTGGCGACATCGCCTGTACGATCGGGCCACGTGACTCCATTACGGGCGACACCTTGTGCGACACTCGCGACATGATTCAGCTCCCCTCCATTCAGTTCGCTCAGTCGGTGATCTCGATGGCAATTGAACCGGAAAACACGACCGAGCGCAAGAAGCTAGCAGAAGTGCTCGACATGCTGAAGCGACAAGACCCAACCTTCCACGCTTCGGAAAACTCGGAGTCGGGACAAACACTGATCAGCGGGATGGGGGAACTGCACTTGGAGGTCATTAAGAATCGGCTCGTTCGGGATTTTCATCTGAACGTCAAGTTCTACAAGCCACGAGTCAGCTACCGCGAAACCATTGCGGGAGTCGCTGAAGTGACGGGGCAATGCAATCGACAAGTGGGCTCGCAACAAATGTTTGCTCGTCTCCAAGTCCGGTTTGAACCGTTGGAGGACCTGTCCGCGAAAGTGATCGTGCTGGATCGCACACCCATCGAAAAGATGTTGCCGGACAACTTACGTCAAGCAGCGTTGGAAGAACTGAAAAACCGATCGGAAGGTGGTGGAATGATCGGTTCGTTCCCGTTGACGGGCATGCGAATCAGTATCTTGGGTTCGGAAGTGGCTGAAGTCGGTTCGGACGAAGTCGCATTCCGCATCGCAGCCAACGACGCCTTTGACGAAGGTTTGAAGCTGGGTGGCCCATCGCTATTGGAGCCAGTCATGAAAATGGAAATCACCACACCCGCCGACTACCTAGGCGAATTGGTGGGCGACTTGCAGCAACGGCGTGGCATCATCGAACGAACGGAAGCTCGCGGAGCCATTACCAGCGTGACCGCCTTGGCACCTTTGAAAGAACTGTTTGGATACTCGAGCGCCATTCGTTCGCTAAGCCAAGGTCGCGCGAGTTGCTCCATGGAACCGAACGGTTATCAAACCGCACCGAAAGAAGATGCGGAAGGGTTTGCTCTGTAGTGTTCATTTCTCTCGACGGAATCGACGGTGCGGGCAAATCGACTCAGATCGATCTGCTTCGCGCTCACCTGGAATCCCAGGGCCAAACGGTCGCCTGCTTTCGAGATCCCGGATCCACCAAGCTGGGTGAAGCGATTCGCGAAATCCTGTTGCATCGAGAGGATATCCCGCTCGCTGGCACAGCCGAGATGCTTTTGTACATGGCCGCACGGGCTCAGCTGGTTGCAGACCAAATACGGCCCGCATTAGACTCCGGCGCAACCGTGATCTGCGATCGCTTTCTATTAGCGAACGTCGTTTACCAAGGGGTTGCGGGCGGTTTGAACGTCGATGATTTATGGTCCGTAGGGCGATGCGCAACGGGAGGACTCTCGCCGGATGTGACCGTGATTCTTGACCTAGAGCCCGAAGCAGCTGCCACCCGCATCCAACGCGGTGCCGATCGATTGGAAAAACGCGGTATCGAGTACTTCAAGAAAGTGCGACTTGGTTTCCTAGAGCAAGTACAACGTGCCAGTTCGAAAAGTCTTGTAGTGGACGCTTCGGGATCGATCGACACCATCCATTCGTTGATACGCACATTTGTGGATGCACAGCAAGTAAACCGTTAACGCTGTATCACGAGAACCAACGCACTTCCCCTCATCATTCCATTGGGATCCCCGACTTGAACACGTCAGCCGCACTCGATACCTACCGTTCCCAGAGTCAATCGCTGGAGCAACAGATCGCGATCCGAAAGTTGTTGATGCAGCGACTCGTATGGGTTCGGCTTGGTCTAGCGTTGCCAGGCATCGGCTTGATTCTGTTCGGAATGTTGGAAAAAACGGCCAGCAATTGGACCTGGATTGCAGGCACTGCCTTGATGTTTGGTTTCTTGGCCGCTGCAACCTGGCACGAGAATAACCTGTGGGCGATTTCGCAGTTGCAACAACGTCTCTTTGGTTATAAGCGGCTATTGGCTCGTTGCGATCGACAATGGGCCTCCCTTCTGCCTCTGCCAACCGAGACATGCACGCTTGCCTACTTGTCCGATCTAAGTCGGGACATCGACTTGTTCGGCGAACGAAGCCTGTTTCGATGGCTGTCGCTTGCGATGACCAACTCAGGCGCAAACACCATTTGCAAATGGATGACCCAGTGGGCGGAACCAGCCACTATGGTGGAACGTCAAGTTGCGGTCCGTGCTCTTGCATCGGATCGATCCTGGCGAATGCAATTTTTTGAGACAGCTTGCAACTACCGCAGCCAGCAACTGGGACCGGAAGGGATCGTCGAATGGTCGCAATCCGGAAATCATTTTGCTGGCAAGAAATGGCTTCATGCATTGACTTGGCTCAGCCCGATCGCAGTCGTTGCAGGGGTCGTTGGAATTGTCATCGCCAAGGCAGCCGATTTCGAACTTGGGCAAGTGATCGGGTTAGTTTGTGTCTTGACTGGCGCTGCAATCAACTTTCTTTTGACGATGCTGATTGTTGGACCGATCCATGACATCTTCGTGAAGATTGGAGCAGCCAATCGCGAGCTCCAGTCGTTGGTCGAGATGATTCGTGCAATCAAGAGCCTCCCGTCGCAAGGAAAACTTCTTTCAGAGATCCAAGCCAAGCTCCAAGACCAGCACCACTCCTCCGACGCTGCGCTGGGCCGATTGCAAAGAATCATGGCGTTGGCAGGCATGCAACGCAGTCCGCTTTTGTTTATCCCCTACCTGTTGTTGCAAGTTTGCTTCCTTTGGGACGTTCGCATTCTGGAGTTGCTCGAAGGCTGGAAAAAGATCTTCGGCTCCAAAGCCCAGGGATGGATCGATGCCATCGGAATGATGGAAGCTTTAAGTTCTGCAGCTGCAATTGCAGACGAATATCCAGCCTGGACGACACCCGATCTTCTTACCAAAGAAGCCATGGTCGCTGGACAGCAACCTTTGCTGGAAGCCAACGACGTCGCTCATCCATTGCTCAAGGATATCAGCCGAGTTCCCAACAGCCTTTGCGTTCGTCAAAACCAACCGCTATTGTTGGTCACCGGAAGCAACATGGCTGGCAAGTCAACGTTGCTTCGGTCCGTAGGGGTGAATGCAATTCTTGCTCGAGTTGGTGCACCTGTTTGCGCTTCGCATTGGCAAGGAGCTTCTTATGAATTGGCCTCTAGCATTCAAGTGCAAGACAGTTTGCAAGATGGCGTCTCCTTCTTCATGGCCGAACTGAAGCGATTGCGTTCAGTAGTCGATATGGCTCAACAACAGCATCACCATCAAGGCAAACAAATGCTGGTGTTGTTGGACGAAATCTTACAAGGCACCAACTCGCGAGAGAGGCAGATCGCAGTCGAACATGTTTTGGATAAGCTGGTCGAATTTGGTTGTCTCGTTTTGACCAGTACGCACGACCTTGAAATGGCGGGAAACCAACGTATCCAAAAGATCGCACAAGTCGTTCACTTTCGCGAACACTTTGAAACGGTCGAAGGCCGCGAAATCATGCGATTTGATTACGTGATGCATCCCGGAGTGACACCAACGACCAATGCGCTGAAGTTGTTAGAGATGGTGGGTTTGCGCGTTCAGCAATAACAAGTCAGCGATTTTGTCGGGACAGCGTTCTCGTGTTGGTCTAACCGAGAATGCCATGAATGATATGGCCTTTCACGTCGGTAAGACGCATGTCGCGCCCTCCGAATCGGAAGGTAGAACGTGTGTGATCCACACCCATCAAGTGCAATATGGTTGCATGCAGATCATGGATCTCGGTTCGATTTTCTATGGACTTGTAGCCCCATTCGTCGGTAGCGCCGTAGACGGTGCCTGGTTTCACACCGCCGCCAGCCAGCCAGACGGTGAAACCATATTGATTATGATCTCGCCCGTTTTCTCCCTGCGCAAAAGGAGTACGCCCAAATTCACCCGCCCAAACGACGAGCGTCTCGTCTAACAATCCTCGTTGCCGAAGGTCTTTGAGCAAACCTGCGATCGGTTGATCGACTGCTTTGGCATTGTTTTCATGTCCATTCTTCAAGTCAGAATGCTGATCCCAACGATCGGTTCCAACGTTGGGGCAAGTCAATTCGATGAACCGAACCCCTTTTTCAATCATACGTCTGGCAATAAGGCATTGAGCGCCGTAGGTACGAGTGGGCTCGTACGCGGAATCCATTCCATAGAGCTGTCGAATATGGGCCGGTTCGTCTTGAAGCGACATCACTTCCGGTACAGCCATTTGCATTGCATACGCGAGTTCGTAGTTGTGGATCGCTGATTCCAAGCTGTCATGCTTGCCGAATTGGTCTACCGCGAAACCGTCGAGCTGCCTAATCAAATCTAACTTGGACCGCTGTCGTTGCGCGGATGGTTCCGTTCGCTCGATATTGGCGACTCCGCTACCCGTCGGCTTAAAGACCGAACCTTGGAAGCTGGCAGGCAAGAATCCACTTCCAAAGCAATCGAGCCCTCCCGGTGGAATCAGGCCACCATTGATGACTACGAATCCTGGCAGGTTCTGGCATACGCTTCCAAGTCCATAGTTCACCCAAGCTCCCATACTGGGTCGTCCTTGCAAGCCGCTCCCTGTGTGGAGAAAGTAGTTGGCAAAGGTATGCTCAGGAAATTCCGATACCATCGATCGAATGATCGCTAGTTCGTCAACGCACGTTGCGATTTGCGGAAACAAATCGCTGACAGGAATCCCCGATTCGCCATATTGCTGAAACTTCCACGGACTAGCAAGAACGTTTCCATTGTTGTTGAACTGAGTTGGTTCTACGCTAAAAAGCTTGCCCGGGCTCTGTCCGTTGTACTTATCGAGAAGCGGCTTCGGATCAAACGTATCGATCTGGGAAGGCCCACCATCCATGTAAAGGAAGATAACGTTTTTCGCTTTAACGGCATGATGAGGGCCATGACCGGCCGCTCCCAGATCCGAAAGCTGTCCTTCGCTTTTCTTGGCTTCGTCGTAACCGAACGCTGGGTCGAGCCGAAGCGCAGCGAGCGCGAGCGCACCAAAACCACTTCCGCATCGGTGAAGCATTTCACGGCGCGTTGTTGGGCGAGGCTTATACTGTTGGCATGGATATCCTGAATGAATCGTCATGGCAAGAATATAAACTCCTTCGTATTGATCAGCGAATGAGCGAAGTCGGCCCAAGTTGAAACCGGAATGCTGCCCCCATCCTTCGTACCTGCAGATTCCGTAAGAAAGTCCATTGCAACCGTCTTCTCCCCTTCGCTGGGAAGACGTGCGAATGCGAGCCTGTACATTTGATCTACTTTCGATTCGGTCGAAACAGGTTCAGCAGAAATCTTCTCAGCCCACTTCATCGCCTGTTCCACCACGAATGGGTCGTTCATCAAAATGAGTGCCTGAGCAGGCACGTTCGAAACGTTGCGTCGCCCCATCGAACTGAACGGTGATGGCGTGTCGAAAGCGAGCATGAATGGAGACAAGAAGTTACGCCGAACCGCCAAATAAATAGATCGCCTTCCTGCACCATCCAGCGGACCACCTTTGGCTGGGCGTCCTCGTCCATCCATGAATCCAGTTAGATGAATGGGCACAGGTTCGCCGAAGGACGTTAAGTTGATTTGCCCCGAGAGCATCAAGATCGAATCGCGGATTGCCTCCCCCTCCAATCGCTTCGGTGGACGGTAATGCCATAATTCGTTTTTGGGGTCCGCTTCCAAAGCCATGGGCTGAGCTTGGCTGGAGACTTGATAGGCTCGCGATAAAACAATCGTGCGGATCATGCGTTTGATGCTTTGGCCATCTGCTAGAAATTGCGATGCCAAATGGTCAAGCAGCTCAGGGTTGGTCGGTCGTTGGCCCAGCACACCGAAGTCATCCGTGGTCGGCACAATCCCACGACCCATCAAGTGATGCCAAATTCGATTTACGATCACACGGCTTGTCAGCGGGTTGGTAGCTGCATTGATCTGCTTGGCAAGCTCCAGTCGGCCACTTCCCATTTCGATCGGCATCGGTTCATTGCCCGCGATCGCGGTTAGAAAATGCCGAGGTTCCAAATTGCCGGGTTTAGACGAGTTTCCGCGGATGAGAACATGATCATCCTCGCTGGTGCCATCCAACATCGCCATGGCCAGTTTCGATTGCAACATGACTTGGCTTTGCAGTTTGGTTCTTTCATCGGCCCAAGCAACAACAAGATCACGGACCTTTCCTTCCACGGTTGGCTTCGCGGACTCAGCAAACTGCTTCAGCAAGTTTTCGTTGGCCAGCTCCTGTTGAATCCACTGATCTCGCGCTTCGCGTGAGGAACCATCGGTCACCAGGGTAATCTCAAGCTGTGACCCAACATCCGGCGTGAATTCAAGGTGGACGCGATGTCCTTGATAGCGACGCAGATCCAGCTCGACCCAATCCTCTCCAGCCCTGATCGGTTTGATCGTCTCACCATGCAGAGGTCCAGCAATTAAGCGATGCGAATCGACGCAAGCAACCACATAGCCCGACCCGCGGGTACGGCAAGCAACCACGCCATTCTCAAGAACGAAGGATGGTGTGCGCAAGGTTCGCCCGCTGCGAGGTAAACTGGCGAGTCGGCCTTGGTCCTGTGCGACTTTTTCTGAAATGGCTTCAAGGGCGTTCCAAAAAGGATCGCTGGTTGCAGAAGAACGAACAGCGAATCGAAGAACGGGAGCTCCTTCGACCCATTCAAGATAGGGAGCCCCAATCATGCGAGGACCAGCTCCAAAGATGAATCCGTCTTGAATGTAATCTCTTGAGTTGATCTTGCTATAGTCGACCAAGATCGACGGCTGTTGCTTCTCACTTATCGTTTCGATGTTGGGTAGACTGAACCCAGCTTCAGCCAGCTGATCCAAAATCTTCTGTCGATATCTATGGTCCAGTACGGCCAAAGATTCGGAGATTGCTCGGTTGTGCTCGAGTGACTCAAAAGGAACCTGTCGAAAGTCGCTACTTTGCAGAAACCCTGACAGTGAGTAATAGTCGGCGGTGGAGATCGCGTCGAACTTGTGATCGTGGCATCGCGCGCAAGCAACCGTGACACCAAGAAACGTTTTGGACATGACGTCAATCATGTTATCAAAGCGGTCGGATTCGTCCTTTCGAGTGTCAACCGGCGAATGGACCCATTCCCCGAGGAACCAGAATCCAGTTCCCAAGATCGACTCGTTGAATCCTTTTTCTGGATGGAGCCGTGGTGGATTGATAAGATCGCCCGCAATGTGTTCCGCGACAAATTGATCGTAGGGAACGTCCGCATTCAAAGCGCGAATCACGTAATCGCGATATTGGAACGCATTGGGTGCATCGTTGTCGAATTCATGCCCTCGCGATTCGGCATATCGTACCAGGTCTAGCCAATGGCGCCCCCATCGCTCACCAAAGCGAGGTGACTTCAGAAGTTCATCTACCAAGCGTTCCGTCGCTTGTGGAGAAGTGTCTTCAAGAAATCGCTGGGATTGTTCGAGCGTTGGAGGTAGGCCAATGAGATCGAAATACAGACGCCTGAGCAGTGCCGATCGCGAAGCATCGGGCGAGGGCGTTAGGTTGGCCGCTTCAAGTCTCGCAAGAAGGAACGAGTCTAAACTGGACTTAGGCCATGATTGATTCTTGACCTCAGGCACAGACGCTGCTTGAACGGGTTGCCAGACCCAATGCTCTGATTTTCGTTTTAGGAGATCAAACTTGGGTCTCGCGTTTTTCGAATCGTCATCGCCCGTTCCAGTGGAGGCTTCTTCGGGCCAAGGTGCATCCATCGCGACCCAACGTTCCAAGATTTCGATTTCTTGAGCTGGCAGTTTGCCCTTGGGAGGCATCTGATAGGAATCGTAGCGTACCGAGCTGATGAGTAGACTATTCTCCACATCGCCGGGGGCGATGGCTGGTCCGGATTCGCCCCCCTGTAGCATCGCGGAACGACTGTCGAGCATCAAACCCGCTTGCAGCTTTTCCGACTTGGAACTGTGGCACGAGTAGCAATGGTCGACCAACAATGGCCGAACCTGCTTCTCAAAGAACTCCAGCTTTTCACTTGCGTTCAACTCGCTTGGATTCAATGGCTGATCGGCAATTGCGGTAAATGCCGGAGCAACAACCAAGCTTGCAAGACATGCTATCCAAGTTCGAATCAAAGGTCTGCCGTTTGGAGTCATCAAGGTTCTTGAACCGAATGGAAACAGGATCAATTGCGACATAAGGCGAATCCATCCCTTACGTGTATTTCCCTAATTATCACCGACACCCTAGCTGTGTCGAGCACATTATAGCCGATTGGCTACGCCAAGTGATCAAGGCCGCAGAGCAACTCGGATAAACACCGGTGTTCAGCGCAAAAAAAAGCGCATGCCGTGGCATGCGCTATCGATTCCAATCAGTCCTTACAAACGCTAGCTAAGACTATTCCCAGTCCTCACCTGCGAATACTGAATCCAACGGCGAGAATTGTTCATTCTCCTTAACGTTACTCCATCGAGCGAGATAAGTCTCAAGCGATTCTACCAAGTCCAAATCTTGATCATCGATGATCGGGAGCATTGGACCATAAAGCATCGAATCAGCCTCGGAAGAAACGATGAGGTCAACGCCTTCTTCTACCGCAAGTTGCAGTTGGGCATCGCGATTCACTTTCAGAACCTCGATCATTGGCATCATGACAACATCGATCTGACTGGCTCCGGACGAATCGAAACCTTCACCTTCACCTTCACCTTCACCTTCGGAGCCTGCACCTGCCCCGCCGCGGCTATTGATGAAGTTAATCAGTTCTAGAACGTCAAGCGGCCCAACTCCTTGGTCTCCGTCCACATCCAAATACGGAGGTGTTGCGAGACCGTTAGGAAGCATTCGCGCTCCATTGAAGTTAATATCATTCACCACAATCAAAACATCGATTGGGGAAATAAACGTATCAGCATTGACGTCCAGATTGTTCACCGGATTTTGGTAAACCGAACGCACCACATTGATAGTGACATCGGCAATATTGCTGGCCAGTCCATCGTTATCGGAAACGATGTACTGGAAGGTCGCCAAACCAAGGAACTGTGAATTGGCCGTGAAGGACACCGTACCATTTGCCTGAACCGTAGCTACTCCGGAATCCGGTCCACCTACGATTCTGACGGAGCTTGGGTTTAAGGTACCATCGCGATCCGAATCATTTCGCAAAACATCAATCACTACCGTTTGACCGCGTCCAGCGACAGCGGAATCTGGCAACGCAACAGGCGCCGAGTTCACCGTGATGCGAACTCGCCCTTCATTGGAAGCTCGTCCTAACACATCTCGTACTCGGTAGGTGAATGTATCCAATCCTCGGTAGTCTGTGTTTGGCCGATACTCTACTTGTCCATTAGCCAAAACGGTGATCGAACCGAAAATCGGAAGCTCACCAATTTCAATGGTTGCTGGGTTGATAGCGTTGTCCACGTCGGAGTCATTGGCCAGAACGCTGATTACCCTTGGTGTATTGACGGGTACGTTTACCACATCATCAACAGCAACAGGTGCGTCGTTCACGCCCGTTACCGTTACCGTCACTGTTGCAACTCCACTGACGGCGCCTAATCGATCTCGTACGGTGTACGTGAACGTATCATTGGCAGTTGCACCACCCAAAAGGCGCTGTAGTTCGACCGCAGCCAATGGGTTGTATGTCAACTGCCCGTTCGAAGCAACCGATACGGCCGCTCCAAGGCTGCTGACGCTCGAATTGCCATTGATCGATAGCACGTCGTCTGGAAGATCAACATCTTGGTCGTTGATAAGCAACCCTGGTCCAGGGACTGTCAGCACAACATCTTCACTAACAGTGTATTGATCTGCCACGGCAACCGGCGCGTCATTGACGGATGTTACCGCAAGTGTAACCGTATGGATCCGCGAGAACGAACCTGTAGGACCGTTCGGTGCACTTCCCAAACCACTTTGATCGTTGATCTGGAAGGTGATGATCGCTGGACTTCCAACAGGAGTATTCGCGTTCGGTGCAAGCGTGAATTCGATTTCACCCCTGCCATTGGCCAACTTGTTAACCCTAGGTCCTCCCGTTGCGGTAAACAAAAATTGGTCTTGAGGCCGAACGGTAACAATGAAGTCCGTTGGCTGAGCAGGCAAACCATTCACCAAACCAAGTTCGTCGTTCGCCAACGCGGGAGCAGGGGCGATACCATCGAAAATTGCAATCTTCGGTGTAGGAGTATCTTCGTCAATGGTCACGGTCAACGACATCGATCCCGTCGTCGAATTGGTCGTAGGTGCATTGGTGATCGGTGCCACTTGGACCAAGTTAAAGACTGGCGAGTCGTTCACTGGATCAATGGTAATGGTCAAGGTACTAACAGACGTTTGAACAACACCTTGATCACCAACATCCAACGAATCACGAACGTCTAGGGCTACCAGAACATTGCCAGCAATAATGCGATTGTAGTTGGTGCCAGGGGTGTAAACGATTCTTCCATTGGAGACCGACACGCTTTGGCCAGGCCATGTTGGAGAGATAATTCTCGCAGCGACAATACTCAGCGTTTGGGCACTTTCGTTGGGTGGACCCACAGTATCGTTCGCAAGGAAGTCAGCTTGAGGCCAAGATTGTGCAACATCCTCGATGATGGTTCGGGAATCATTGCCGACCACTGGTGGATCATTAACCGGCCGAATGTTAATCGTGACGGTATGAACTAAGGATGTGGAACCTGTGGGTCCATTCGGGAAGACACCAGCCCCACCGCGATCGTCCATTTGGAACGTTACGACAGCGGGTCCAGATGCCAAGGAATTCACATCCGCACTGAGAGTGAACTCAAGCTCGGCGGCGCCGCCTGCCAATACATTCACCCGAGGCTGACCAGCCGAAGTGAACAATCCAACATCCTGCGGACGTAGACTAACGATGAAATTGGTTGGTTGTCCAGGCAGGTTCGAAACTAATCCCAATTCATCCAATGCAGTCGATGGAGCAACGGCAACACCACTAAATATCCTCAAGTTCTGAGTCGGTGCATCTTCGTTAATATTGATCGTCATCGACATTTCACCTGTCCCCGCATCGGTTACAGGAGCTGTCGAAATCGGTGGAAGCTCTGCCAAGCTAAAGGATGGAGAATCGTTCTCCTCCGTGATCGTCAACGTCAGTATACTCGTTCGAGTTTGGACCGTCCCTTGGTCACCCACATCGAGCGTATCGCGAACATCAAGCTCGATCAATACATTCCCACCGATCAAACGGTTATAGTTCGGTGCCGGTGTATAGCTGATGACACCATTAACCAAACTCAGGACTTCCCCTGTTCTTGGTGTAACCAATCGAGCATCCGCGATCGACAGTGTTTGTCGATTTTCGTTTGCCGGTCCCGTAACATCGTTCGCTAAAAACTCCGATTGGAGCCAAGTTTGTGCGACATCTTCGCGGAATGTTCTGCTGTCATCACCTAAAATAGGCGCGTCATTTACCGGTCGAGCGACAATGGTTACCGTGTGCATTCGAGACAACGGGCCTGTCGGACCATTGGGCGCCGCTCCTGGCCCACCTTGATCGTCTAGTTGGAAAGTTACAATTGCAGGACCCAACAGCAAAGTGTTGGCGTTTGGTGCAAGTGTAAACTCCAGCTCAGCTTGACCATTCGCTTGACGATTTACGACTCTCGGACGCCCTGTTGCAGTAAACAAATAGTTGTCCTGAGGCCGTACATTTACGTTCAGGTTAACAACCTGACCTGGCAATCCCGAAACCAAACCAATTTCATCCACAGCAGTAGCAGGGCCTGCGGTGATTCCACTGAAGATTGCAAGAGTCTGCGTCGGGGAATCTTCATTGACATTCACCGACATCGACATTTCGCCAAGTGCATTGATGGTCGGCACCGTCGTTGTGGTTGGCAAAGCCGGTGGAGTACTTGGTTGAACCAAACTGAAGCTTGGCGAATCGTTGATCGCGTCGATGTTGATCGTCAAGATGCTGAACGAATTCTTAAAATCTGCAGCGGCAGGGAATCCGGAAACACCATTGTCCAAAATCTCTAGCTCAACAAAAACCGGACCCGCGATGGAATTGTTGTAGTTGGTGCCCGGGGTGTAAGTGATCACGTTACCTACGACCGAGATACTTTCTCCCGCTCGATCTGGTCTCGTTGTAACCCTATCTGCAAGCACAAATCTTGCATTGACTACGGTCAATGTCTGACTTTCTTCGTTCGCAATCGACGTGGGAGGAACAGTCGTTGTTGCGCCCTTGAAATCATTGCTCGTGAAACGACTTCCGGCCCAAACCGTGACCGTATCTTCATTGATGCGTTCCAAATCGTCGAACGCAAGCGGAGCATCGTTCAAAGGATTCACCGTGATCGTTACGGTCGCAATGTTGTTACTCACCAATCGCGGATCGGTGACTCGATAGGCGAACGTATCCTGACCAAAGAAATCGGTGTTTGGGGTATATGTAAACGAACCGTCAAGATTCAAAATCAACGAACCATTTGCAGGTCCTCGCACTGGCTGCACACCCGGCAGCAGCAAGTTTTCGTCCTTAACTTGAAGCAGTTCGGCTGGAACATCCACATCGGTATCATTGAACAGAATTCCATCCCCAACAAGAACGTTCAGCACGCCTTCCTCGTTGACACGGTATTGCGCCAACTTGGTGGGGTCTGGATCGTTAACCGCGACGGGTGGATGACCGGGTAGTACCTCGATCGAGTAATCTTCCACCTCTCCACCAATCGCAACGCCGAAATCTGGCACGCCCGACTTGGAGCTCAACCGGAATCGAGCCGTCGTGAAGCCTGGAGTGGCTCCCGCGGGTGCTTGCTGCTGGAACGTGAACGTTCCGTTGCTGACACCGACACTGGTCAAAACTTGCTCGCCTGCGTCCGTGTAATCACCGTCAATGTTCCAATCGAACCAAGCATCCAAATAACCATCGCCATTGACGATTACAGCAACCGTCACCGCTGGAATTACGTGCTCGTTGAATACGCCCGTAAAGGTCACGCCGTCTTCATCGTTGAGAACCAATCCACTTGGGCTAAGCTGCCCGACAAGATCGTCTGAGTTAGCAAGCGGGCCAGGCACTCCGTCTGCTTCCGAGTCCACACGAGTACCCAAGAAAAGTCTGGTAGTATCACTTGGAAAAATCGCATTGCGTGCTCCGTCATCGGCATACAACGTTCGATTCGGCCCATCACCAAAATCCAAACCAACTTCCGGCATCACAATCGTGAATTGCGTCAAGGTGTTCGGTCGGTTAGCCTGCAACGGATTCGCTGCCATGTCTTCAATCGGAACCAGGCTAACGAACGGTAAACCAGTAACGCTGGTAACTCCCTCCAACAACAAGACGTCGCTTCCCAGGGCAGTCACTGTTGCCCCACCACCAATGGCGCGAATAGCTCGGAAAATCTGAACCGAAATCGATTCGCTGGAGGAGGCCGTCGTGAACAAGATCGGCACGTTTCCACTCGCCACAGTTCCGTTGCTATCAAACTCCATGGTAAGAGTCGTAGTACCCACAACCACGGTTGCAAGCGCACCATCGGTCAATGATCTTCCCGACGGAACGTTCAATTGCAACGCTCGCCGGTTGCTCAGCGTAATCTCGTAAATGCTGTCGTTTCGCCAGAAGCCTGCCAAAGGAGTCAACCGAATCGTTCGGCTATTCGCACTAAAGCCGAAGACATAATCCGAGCCTTCCACCAATCGACGACCATTTTCAGTCAAGATGACGGATTCTGGAGTAATCGTTAATGGATCGGTGCCGGTTCCGGTACGCTCGTCCAACAGAATCTCAAAGAAGTCGAGATTGCCCACTTCCAGTTGAAGGTAAGTGCTGGAAGTGTCATCATCGATACCGAGTGAGTCGTTATCGAGAGGTTTTTGGATAATCGCGATAGGCCCGATAAAGTCAACACGATCGATAGCACCGCGATCGATAAAGACGTTTCCACCTTGCCCTGCAGGAGTCGAAACGTCCGGATCATCCGAACGACGCAATCCATTCACATCAAAAGTCGGCGCTAGAATGGAGCTAACAGGCAGCCCCACCCCGTCTTTCACTTGTTCTAGACTCGTGCGATTCTCGAGCGATGCTATGCTGGAATCGATCGCTTGGGACAGAGCATCTGGGTAGTAACGTCGCCGAGCCTGATCAATGAACAAAGGATCTGCGGGTTGCAAGAATATTTCAAAAGAATCCGTGAGCGTTGCTGGGATTCGAGGTGTTGTATTTTGCTTGTACAAGTTTCCACCCAGCACGATCGATGGGGCGCCGATGCCCGATGCCGAGATACCGGTGGAATGTCCAGCGAGAATGTTGTTGATAATTGTTGGTGAAGCTCTTTCTGTAACTTCGATCCCAACACTTCCCGTCAAAGCCCCCGCTCCAACAATCGTATTGTTCAACACTCGGGCAACACCAATTGGTCCTTCAACTGCGGTAGGTAATACCGCTCCTGGTGCTCCACTGATTCGAATTCCACCTCGACGGTTGTTTTCGATCACATTGTTCGCAATGACTACCCCCGGAGCGACGTCCGAAGAATTGAGCGTGACCAAATTCCGAGCGACGCCAGGGAACGGACGCGGATCTGTTCCGGAGTTGGCCGCACTGATGTTGATTCCGAACTCAGCAGAGTCCCGAACAACGCTCGAAGATACGATGAACTGCCCTTGTTCACGTCGTCGATTCGAATCGCCAAGATCTTCGCCGAATCCAGTATCTGGGCCAAAGACGATGGCAACCGGAGCTCCACCGACCCCGAATCCGCTCAGCCCACCAAGGACATCGTTTGAAACATTACCGGCGATATCGATGATGCTTGCTCGCGGCAATCTGGAATTTGGAGTCCCGCCAGGAGTATCTCCGCGCGTGGACGCAATAAACTTCAAGCTAGCTTGGGATGCTGTGCTATTGATTGCATCTCGTATGGCAGCGGCAATTTGCACCGTTGTCGCGTTCGGAGCAATTCGAATCGGAACATTTCCTGGAGTAACACCTGTTGCAGGATCTGCGGTCGATGTCGTGACATCGAACTCAAAACGCAGCGTGTTATTCCCGTCGCTAAGAGTGAACGAACTTCCATCAACAATCGAGCTTGTATCGGTTACGGCAAGAGAAATCGTCTTGGTTAAGCGGTCATTCGTTCCAAACGTGCGTCCGGTAGGCAGCAACGTTGCAGGATCGATCCAAAGCAAATCACCTTGTCGATTGGATACCCCGTAATCCGCTGCGGTACGAATTTCCACTTGGTAGGAGCCTTCTTCCACTTCGTTTTGAGGTGGCTGGCCTGGTGCCAATACCGGTTCGTAGTTTGGCGTAGCGACGATAGCAGGACGAAGCTGTGCGCCGGCGCTACCATTAAAAACCTGTTCTCCACGTTCAGCAAAGCCGATGATGATGTCGTCGATCTGAAGTCCTCCAACGAGTCCACCGATTCCGTTATTACGCCCCGAAAGCGATGCGGAAGTGAACCGATTTCCGCCAGCGTCGATTGGACCAAAGATGTCCCCTACACGTGAACCGCTGGTAACAACAACTCCTCGACTATTGGTCCGAGCGTTAATATTGTTCGTAAAGGTCAAAGCGTTCGAATCATGCAACAGAATTGAGTTTCCGCGTACTCGGAAAACTTCTACATTGGTCTCTTGTCCAGGTAGGTTAAGAGCTTGAGCTAAACCGGCCCGAATCACATCACGCACTTCCACCGCAGTCATCGCATTCGTGATGGCCAACGGTGTGTTCGCTCCCACAACACCTGGCTCCCCAGCGATGATCGCAGGATCCGCACCAAAAATGGCATAGTCATCGGGGAGAAGAGCCGGAGTTAATGGCAAACCACCCAAAGCGGTCACATTGAGAAGATTGCTTGTCAACGAACTTGCCACAACGGTGTAGCCATTTGCTTGCAAAACCGCAGACACCTTCCCGGCTAGGACCGCAGGGGAATCACCAACGGCAAATGGTATGTCAAATCCCCCACCTGCATTGGAGAAGGTAAATATGTCTGCTCCAATCTTGATTCGATTACCCGTATTTACACTTCGACCACTTGGAATGTTGAGCACAAGTCCAAGATCAAACTCGAACGTTTGACCGCCAACGGTGAAGTTATCTCCATCCTGAATCCGTTCTCCAGGAACAGCCAGCAATTCAAGACCGCCACGCGTCGCATCTGCGGTTCGGAAATCTCCGCTCGTCGAAAACTCAAATCGCAGACGGACATCTTGCTTCCCAGCAAAGTTAGCAAGACTAACCCGTGCTTGCCTCCATCCCGCAGTATTGTCGAACAACGGTGTTGTTATATTATGGCGGAGGAAGGCATCCTGATTTCGCGAGTTCGCCACATCAAACTCATCGGAACCAGCGCCTCCAGCAGCACCATTGAAATTGGTTCGCGTAGGTGTGTATCCACCAGCTCCTGTTGTCCCGTTGTTGGTAGCCAACAACACTTCAACACCATCAGCACCACGTCCGTAAACTCGGAACGTATCAAGCGCCGCAACATCATCAATCGGGTTCTCAACGTCTTCTGTATTCAACCGGTAGTTGAAGTACAAGTAAGGTTGATCATCAGGGGAATAGCTTCGCAAATCAAAAAGCCCAGATTCAATAGCACCTCTGGCCCCGCCTGGACCAGCATACGTATTGAACAGCTCTGGAACCCGGAAAATGTCATTGGCTTCGTTCGGTTGTGTTCCGACCCCTTGGTTGGGGTCAGCATAGGCGAACCGGATTGAGCGATTATTACCTGTTTGCAGATCGCTCGAATTGTTAAAGGCCTGTTGGCGACCATGGCCGGCCGTTGCTGCGGCACCCGTACCCTCACGAGTGCTAAGGTGGAATAAATTGGAATCGAGCGACGAGAAGTTGATTCCGCGTGAGCCAATCAATGATGTAGCACCATCAATGAAAGATGCCCCGCGCGGGAAGATGTTTGCGGGGTCACCATTTGTATCAAAAGCATACATTCGCCCCGCTGCCGATACCCCGAACAAAATTTGGGAGTAATTGAACGCACCATCTTGCAGGCTACGCGGCCCAGCAGTTAATCCCGAAAAGGCAATAGGTTGATTGGTTTCTGGATCTAACAATACACGGTAGGTGTCTGAGAAAACATGCCGTTGCGAATCGCTGGGGGTCATCCCCATCAGTTCACCACGTTCCGTCACAGCAAACAGACGGTTTCCGACGGATGCAAGACCTGAAACCGTACCAAGTGCTTCTACGACACTGACGTTGCTATTCGCATTGGTGAAGCCGGACCGAACAAAGAATCCATGTGCCATAACTCTTGTTCCAGCACCCCAACCTCGCTCGTTGCCGTCCAAGTTGGTTCCAATAGGATCAAGGGCCGTTCCAACCGTCCCATCATAAGAACTGAGCCGATATAGCGCATTCTTGTTGACAACAGCCAGTCCGACTCCAATTGGATTGTAGGCTCCGTTGGCATCTATCCCCATAATGGGCTGACGAGCATTCGTGTTCGAATAACGCGAGGCAACTCCCCAAAGACTTGCGATGTTATTTCCACCAACGTTCGTTGCGAAATTACTCGAATAAGTAAAACCGTCGAATCCCATACCAACGCCAACATTGGCACCATTAACTGGTACCTGTATTACCTCGAAAGTAGCAGGATTGGAGTTAGGTGTTTGGCGTGTTGTTAACGTGCTAAGCCCACTGGCTCCAGTCGCATCCGAGCCGTTACCAAAGTCGAGCCCTATGAACTGACCGGAATTGGCATCCGAAGTCGTTCCATTCGGGTCTTGAAAACCCACTCCTTTACCAGCTGGTGAAACAGCCAGATCGGTGATCGAGTTGTTATTCACTCCGTAATCGATCGGGTTAGTCCCGTCCGCACTCATTCTCGACTCGAGCGCTCCTGTCAGCGCGTTGGCCGTATTGACACGCCGCCCACTAACGCTGAACATGGCCACGTCCGACAAATTGTATGGGACTGCTGATGTCAACAGTCCTCCTGCAACAAACAAGTCTGTGCGCTCGGCAGGAGCGGCGGTCGTTGGCCGCAATGCCGGCATCGTGTCGAATCGATCTTCTGCAATTCGCAAGACCGAATCAATTGGCTCAAACCTTGAATCACCCACTCCCGAGACAGAGTACTTATCGACCAATTCAGCAACGGATTGCGATTTGTTGAAAATAGCCAGGATGTAATCGCCAGCCGGTAATTCAATTGGTCCTAAGAAAGCATCACGTTTCCCAAACGATCCGCGGGACAAATCAGATGTGTTGCCCTCTTGTGTCGGTACAACCTGGTCATCATGGATGTTCGAATCATCCGCGATAAGAACCAGTTGTCCTGCCGCTGTGTAAACGGCAAGTTGCGTATTAGCACGTCCAAGTCCGTCCGCGTAGTCGATATCAATGATGACTGAGATATGGCTATCGGCGGTGGTGCTGACTTGTTGAATCCCTTGTCTTGCAACGGTGAAGCGATACGTGTCCACGTCCTGCGCTGAAGTCAAACGACCGGCAATCGAAACGGCGCCTCGATCAGTTGCTACAACATTACCCACGGGCTGAGCGTTGAGAGAAAACCCTTGTCCTTCATTGGGATCTGCTTCACCAACTTCACCTACCAGCATCGAATGCATGGGCTGGCCTGACACATCCAAACCACGGGTGGCGAAGCGAATGTCTGCGAATCGAACCGTGGAACCGGACACTTCTTGAGTTTGTTGCAATCGAACTTGAAGTTTGTAAAGCCCAACCGAGATACCCTCACGAACCAACGCAGGATCGGTAAGGCTTGCCAATGGATTTACTGTTGTGGGCGTAACGTTACTGCTTCGAACGCGAATAAAGTAATCGTTGATGCTGTTGGCAGATCCAGGCAGCGAAACTCGGAAGCCTGCATCCAACGGATTGGTGCTCAAGAAATCCACTTGGGCAGTGCTTAAAGCATTGCGTTTGGCAGATGCCAGCTGATCCATTGGAAAGGTGCGATTGATCGGAATCTGACCCTGATCCGAAAAGACCGAACCCGCGATAGACTCATCCACAGAATTATCGCTCAGCGCAATGATTTGCCCATTCCCATCGATCAGTTCTACCACCGAATCCAAAGAACCAGACGTCTGATCAATATCGATCCAAACCATCGTTCCTGCAGTACCCGTAAATCGGTAAACGTCGATATCACTCGGGGAGGCAATCGACCCGGTAAGAGTCATACCAAGGCGTATGTTTTCGTCACCCGCATTGATGTTGGACGCAATCTGACCAAGTTCTTGAGCGTCGTCGGGGAAATCGTTAACGCCTTGATTGGAGATAAGGTCCGCTTCACGTTCGTATGCTTGATCCACATTTCGGTCATTGGAGAATGCGTCAATACGGATTGATCGCCAATCACCGACGATACCTTGGGAACTGCCATTATTGTTGGTGTCCAATAGCGAACGACCGTCAAACCCAAACCCAGCACCGATGGAATCGTCGCTTAGGCTAGTAAGCACGACAGGGAAGCCCGGCGAGCCCAAAAGTTGCACCGATCCACCAATGCGGTCAATGATATCCAACGGTTGCCCGGTTGCTGTAAACCCAGCATTGGTACCCGAAAGCTTGACGACCAAGCTTTCGTTCGACTTGCTCGTCAACCTTAATCCGCCATAGGTGTGGAAGTCCGGTACAACGATCTCGCTCTGCAGAATATGAACAATGTCCGTATCATCCCAAACGCTTTCGGTCGTTAACGTAGTTCCGCGAACTCGCATTCCATTCAGAGCATTACCGCCAAGACGATTATTCGTCACCAAGGGACCAAAATTGCCGAGACCGATGCTTTCACGTTCGTTGGGCCCTGTCGAGCGACCATAATCGACAACTCGCTTCGTATTCATTGCATTCGCGTCAATGCTGATCGCTGCAGTATCCGCGACAGCGTTGTTTCGAATCGCATTATTGAGAATGACCGGTTGGCTCGAGAGCACGAAGATCACCGCCTCTTCATTCACCCCACGGGCGTCCCGATTCGTCGTTCCTGGTCGAGCAGCACCCGAACCGTTATTTTCAATCACCGAGTTTGTTAGTCGAAGCGATGACTGGTACGCTTCAATCGCATTAAACGATGCGAAACCGCCGGGAATCCGCGACTCGCCACCACCAAAGGTAATGACTGCGTTGTCGATGCTTAACTCGCCCAAGTGACGAGAAATAATACCGGCCCAATTTCCTGCATCCCCCACCGATGCGGAACCGTCATTGTTGGTATCGTAACCCTCACGCGCTTCGGCAAGACTCGCAAGACTGCCCGCTGCACCATAGCGATCATCTCGCCTAGAGGTAAACACGATGGGTTTGGCAACAGTTCCTTCAGCCAACATGGTGGCCCCAATGCCGACCTCAATCCGTCCCCCTTGGCTCTTGATAACGACGCCTGGATCAATCACTAAGCTGGCGTCGCGTCGCGCTCTTCGTAAATCAGTTTGCCCCAAGGTTTGCATCGAGCCATTGATGAATCGCCCATTATCAACAAAGACCGTGTCGTCTTTGTTGATGGTCGTTACTAACAAGAAAGAACCTGCATTGTTTTCACGGCGATAAATCTTGCGCGACACATAATCTAGCGTTGCGCTCGGAAGATTCGCTAACTGAACCGACCGATTGATCTGCACAGACGTAATCAGCACCGTACTCGGCAAGCTCTCTTGTCCGAATCGATCTACATAAGTTATGACGTACTCTAAACCGGTCGCCGCTGCAAAGCCCGTGCTTCCACCTGTAGGCAAAACTTCATTGAGTGTAACCAACGAGACTTCAGGACCTATTATCTCACCCAGAGATCCACCAGGAGTTCCTTCGATGATTACGTTTTCACCCATCACGATGGTGATCTCAGAATCGTTAATGCGAGCAGGAACATTCAGCGATTTCAAGCCCGAACCCGCGAGCGTATCAATGCGTACGAAGAGACCGTTCGTGGAGTTATCGAGAAGCGTGTTGGACCGAATGTCAGGTCCAATCCGTGTGTAATCTGGAATGAAGCTACCACCATTTTGATAACGGGGTTCGGTGAACAGTGTCTCTTCGAAGCTATTTGGATCAGCGCTCATCGCTGCATCAGCACTGAACGAAATTCGATTTCCGATAATCAGCGGCCGAGCCTCCGACAAGTCAATCGGATTGACTGTCTTTGCCAACGCCCCAACACCGACCAATCCTCCACCAAATCGCATGTCTGCATTGGAGATCGTATTTAGGAAGATACCTTCGCGTTCGCGATCAAACCGTCCTTGTGCCCGATCAAAATCATTGCGAATTTCAATTCCGCCCCAGTTTCCTGGCGCTGGAGTTGTGGTTTGAAGATTTGCATCTCGACCTAAGCTTTCATCGGAATAGCTTGTGAAGAAAACAGGTCTTTGTGGAGTACCCAAGACCTGAATCGCAGCACCGCTGCGGTCCGTTGTACTGTCATTGCTACCAACCAAAATACGGCTGCCACCGAACTTAAGAATGGCACCCGAATCGATCATCAACGTGACCCCTCGAGGAACGTTTAACGTCGATCCATCGTCCAGGGTTCCAACCGAACCAACGCCAACACCAATTTCATACGCAGCATCATCTCTTAAATTGTTGGGAGTTCGATTGTCACCCACCAAGCGAATGATGTCGCCACGTCGTGCGACCGCTGTGGCTTCCACAATTCGATTGAATGGATTAGCCAAAGAACCATTGCGGGTCGCACCTGTAAAGGCCTTGTCCACAAACAAAGTCCGTGTCGTTGGGTTTGTAGCAGGCGTGAATGCGGTCGCAGCCCGGAACCAAAAATCAAAACTACCCCCAGCTAGACCATCTCCATCTCCATCCAAGGCGGTCTTCGGCAAACTTGTGTTGGTGGAGTGGCTTTCAGATAAACCGCTTGCAACAGAACTCTTGAAATCAAGGCGAAGTTGGTACTGCCCCTGACTTGCCCCACCACTACCTGAATTGGCAATCAGCGGATTGTTGTCTTCGTTGCCCCTGGCAGTAACCGACAAGAAGTACTCGCCCGGTTCCAAATTCGCCATCACCAAAGAGTCTTCGCTGAAATAATTGTTGTTGGCAGCAACAATGGTCAACGTTCCATTGATCTCACGCTTCATCAACGACAAATAGGTGTCCAGATTGCTGGCGTTGTTTAACCGCTCCGCAATCGTTTCGGCTCTCAATTCACCTCGTGTACCTGGCGCTACCGTAAATCGGTACAAGTCGACGTCTCGGTTATCCGGACGAAACATATGTTGCCCATGGACGACATCGTGATCGCCAGGGAATATCTGTTCGAGCGGATTGGCTGGGCTCCCAAGCGCCCCATTGCTGCCTTGCAGGGTTCCTGGTGGCAAATCGTAAGTGTGCCCCAGGCCCAACAAGTGTCCAATCTCATGGAATGAAGTTTCAAAGAAGCTCTGAGTTCCAGGAATGTTGGACCCATATCCGAATGTGTTGTCCCAAGCCTCCGAACCGTCCATGATTGCCAATTCGCCACCTAAAGCGGCCAAACCGATCACATCGCCGGGTCCGCTCTCGCCGCCGTTAGGGGCTAAGTCACCCACGACAATTTTCTTGATTCCATCCCCATCTACCGTCGGACCGAGATGTTCAACTACATCGATTCCAAGTTGAGCTGAATAGAACTCAAAAACTTCTCGAACACGTTGCTTCTGCTCCGGAGTGATCGAACTAAACACCGGTCGGTTAGCAATGTCTCTTCCATAAGACTGGTTATCCATGAAACTGTAGAACACCGTCGTGATCTCAGGATCCGCATCTGCAAATGGGCCGGATTCCGCGCCCAAATGCGTCTCGTCTTGAATGTCCCGATGTCCAGGTTCAAAATTCGAACCAGGGAAGTCAACAATCAATGGATTAACGGATCGGATTTCTTGCGAAATCACCGTCGAAAACGATCCATTCACTGACCCAAGATCTCGCGCTGCGCTCAACACCCCACCTGGATCGTTCGCAACCGTCAGCAAATCAAGATTCGTTGGTGAAACCGGATTAAGCCGAGTGGCAACAGGATTGTTGGAACCAACTCGCAATCGAAATGTACCAGACCCTTTAATCGTCGGTAGCTGATCCAAATCCTGCTGGAACGTTAGAGTTGCTCTTCGAAGCACCGAATCATACGTGATGGTCGTTGGCTGAAAGGACTCATCGTCGTTTGTTCCGATGGATTCATTCGTGAAGATCAGATTGTAAAACTGGGGATCCACCACCGGCGGATTGGGATTGGAGAATCCCGTTGTCACCGTCTGGTTAAACAACTCGCCGTCATTAAAGTAAACTTCAATGTCTCTGCTGCGCTGGGTCAAAACCCCGCTAACGCTTCGATCGATAGGCTGTGGAACAACGGCACTGATCTTGGTGCCAATTTCAAGATCGAATTGGTAGGTGACTTTGCCGCTACCGCCTGTCAAAAGTGTCAGGCCACGCGTGTCGCGGATTGGTGACCCGCCATCTACCGCTGCCCCAAAGATCTCCACATTGTAAAGATCGTCAGGCAATGGCTGGGAGAATCTCGCCGCCACAATGCGCTGATTCGTAGGATCAGGAAAACTCAAAAAGGCTGGTGGTATAACAACGTCAGGAATGACGTTCAGGACTGAAGTTCCCAGTACGCCATCCCCGCCTGAACGACTAATACGTATTCCATTCTGGAGGGTCGCTGGAGCAATCGCAGAATCGAATCGCAAGACCAATTCGCGAGGCGACTCGTCCAACGTGTTGGGACTGGTCGTCGAAAATATTTCACCCGAATTCGGAGCGATCGACAACAATCGAGGCCCATCGATCGCCATCAGCTCGCGGCGTTCGAGAGTCTCACACAGAAGCGAGCGAAGTTGATTCCGGCGCGCTTGGATTGTTGCTCGATTGCGATAGGTCGATTTGGATGCGTCAATTCCCATATTGGATGAACCTTAGAGACTTTGCAGACTGAGAAAAGAAAATGGGGTTGATTACTAGTTAGTTGGAGCCGGTACCTCTGTCGAGATACCGGCTTGAGCGAAACACAATCTATTGTCCGAATGCTTCCGCAAAGAAGGAATCTAACGATTCGTAGTCCTCTTTTGGTGATCCGGTGCCTACCAATTTGGCAATCCGTTCAGCCTCTTCTTCGGACTCATTTCCGAAGCTTGCTAGGTACTCTGCCAAGCTCGGTGTGGCCGCTATTTCGGGCTTACCAGTCCATGGCATCGCGGCATTTGCCAGTCGACCACCCTCAGCCACCACTTGCATAGTTGTACCAAGGACAGGGCCGCTTCGCATCACATCCGCGCTCCATCCCAGGGAACCCGAATTCACCAGAGGTGCCGCAACCGAAGTCGAATCGACGGTCAGCCCCACGTAAGAACTTCCTTCGCCTTCACCCTCGCCATTGCCGCGTGTGTTGATGTAGTTGATTAAGTCAAGCACATCAAGGGCATTGATCGAGTTGTCTCCGTTCACATCTCGGTATGGAGGTGGGTCCGGCAAACCAATCACCGAAATCGATGATTGACCACTGAAGTTGATAAAGTTAACAACTAACAACACATCGATCGGCGAAACAAAAGTGTCCGCGTTCACGTCTTGATTCAACTGCTGATTCTGGTGGCGAGCTGGTGGTGGTGCCGTGATCGTGATGTTCACTCGACCTGGCAAGCTAACCGCACCCAACGAATCCACAGCTTCGTACTCAAAGGAATCAATCGCACCCTGAACTGCATTCCGCGGCGAGTAGATGAAGGTTCCATCTGGATTGATCGTTACCGTTCCAAAGGCTGGAGCAGTCTTTAATCTTGCCGTAAAGGTATTGCCCTCAATGTCAGAATCATTGGCCAAAACACCATTGTCGTTTTGCACAGTCGTTGTCAGAGTTCCGCGAGCGTCCGTGGTTCGCAGATCCACCGTTTGACGTGTTTGGTAGAACAAATCATTGACCACACGCGGAGCATCGTTGACCGCTTCAATGTTGACATCAAAGCTGTCTTCCACTGCGTTGCCATCAGCATCTACCGCTCGAACAGTAATCGTCGCGATACCCGACGCGTTCGGAACCAGTGTTAACCTTAACTGTCCATTTGCAATTGCTGCACTGACCAAGCCTTCATTGCTCGTGGTCACGCTAAAGGTGAGCGCATCACCGTTCAGAATATCCGGATCAAAGAAGTACTGAGGCGACAATGTGATTGGTGGAATCGTTGCGTCTTCATTGACGTTCAGATTCGGCAGTGGACTGACAAGCCTAGGATTATCATCCGCTTCCGAAACAATCACTGTCAAAGTATTGGTGATAAAGCGACCAGTATTGTCACGAGCTTCGAAGACAATAACCGCCGTTCCATTTTGATCTGGCTTTGGCTGAATCGTTACATTTCCACCTGCCAGCGTTGGTTCAACCAAACCAGGATTGTTGTTGGATAGAATGCTATAGGTTAGCACCTCACCATTAGGAATCACGTCTGGATCGAAGAAGAAGTTGGCAAAGGACAACACGCGAGCGGGGGCATCTTCCACCATGTTCAAAGTGCCGAACTGGGCCGACACACGTGGGTTGTCTTCCACCGCACGTACCGTTACCGTCACGGTACCTCGAGACGACTGAGGGTCAGCTAGTCCCTGGCTGGTACCGTTATCCGTAATCGTGTAATAGATTCTGTCCGTACCATTGAAGTCGGGAGCAGGTCGATAAGTAATCTGACCATTGGCCAACGAAACGGTCCCTCCAAACTCACTTCGAGGCTCTACCGAAGTAAATGTGATGGTTTGTGCGTTCGGCGGCAACAGCTCAGGAGTTGGCCCAGCTGTATCGTTATTGATATAGAAATTGGTTGACCGAACGTCCGATTCGTCTTCATCGATTGCAAAGGACTTAGGAGTCACAATCGGAGCATCGTTTTTATCGCGAACCGTGATTGTTACGGTTCGAGTGATGCTCAGCGGATCGAAGTTCGTGCCTGTTAGCCCATTGTCGGTCAAGGTAAACGTGAACGTATCTTCACCACTAAAATCCTGCTGAGGCGTGTACAGGATGGCACCATTGACGATGCTAACCGTTCCACCTTGAGTCGACGCTCCGGAAGGCAGCGACAAGCTCAGCAGTTGATTGGATTCGTTTGCTGGACCTGGCAATGCGGTGCTGAGTGCAATCACTTGCTGCGTTGTCAGGGTCAATGGAACGTCTTCATCAATGATCTGGCTGAAGTTGCTAGCGGTTGGCACGTCGTTCACCGGTCGAATGGTAAACGTAACCGTTGTTGGCACCAAGGATTCGATAATCTCGTTCTCGGCTAGGTCAATGTTGACATAGCTCAAGTAAACAAACGTGTCCTGGCCAAAATAATGAGGCGTCGGTACGTAGGTAAAGGTTCCATCCGGATTGAACACGAACGAGTTTGCAACAACATTTTGGGGCGGAGTTAAAACTCGTGCAAGCAAGGGACGTCCATCCCGGCTCAAATCGTTCGCCAGAACTCCGTTGTCAACGCTGTTTAGTGGAGTAACGGTGCCAAACGCGTCGGTAGTTACATAGCCACCGGCTTGATCCTCATTCATGGAGTAGCTATCCGAGGTACCAACCGGCGGAATGCCAGGAACAATTCGAACCAAGTAATCTTCGACTTCACCATCTAGAGCCAAACCTGTTGGCAGGGTGTTTCCTGCGGTAGAGGCTCGGAAACGTGCGAACGAATTCGTGCTCACTGTAGGCACGGGCGCGTTCGCTGGAACTCGAATCTGGAACGTTTGCGACAAAGTCGACTCTGTAAAGACGATACCGCTTAGGACATTCTCGCCCGCATCGGTCCAATCGCCGTCTGCATTAAAGTCGATCCATCCATCCACAATCCCAGGCTGTGTCAATGTTACCGTAACTGTCGTGTCGACATTACGATTAAACAAAGGCTTGCTGGAACCTTGGAATTGGAACGTCACGCCGTCATCACCCACGTCCGCATCCGCCTTGGGAGTCGGCGAACCATCCAGCTCGGAACTAATTGTTGGACCAAGCCGTAGAGCCGTTGCGTTCGATACGTGTCGTGCACCATCGAAAGCAAGGGAGGTTGGATATCGGCCTGGAGTGGTGGTTACAGGGTCAGGAGTATCGCCAAAATCTAGCAAGACACCAGGCATCAAGATGGTGAATTGAGTTTCATTGTTGATGCGGTTGCTCTTCAAGAAATTGTCTGCATTATCTTGAATGCCCCGCAAGAAGAAGCTGCTTACACCAGCACTGATCGTGGTAGCGTTTTCAACAAACAACGTCGAACCGCCACGCAACTTGGACTGCAAGGTTGTTCGTCCGTCTCGTTGCGCTTGATTGATCGCATCGATAATCGCTTTTCGCATCTGCTCTGGTGTGAACGATGCATCTTGAACAAAGCGAATCGGCACTGATCCCCCAGCCACACCTGTCAGACTTAAGCTAGGAGCGTTTGCAATGGTCGTTGTGAACATCGGGGTATCCAGCAAACGAATACCAGTGGCTGAAACTTCTGTTTGCAGCCCTAATGTCGACGATTCTATTGCCGCTTTCATAGCCAGAAACACATCGTTCTTTGAGCTCTGGTCGTTGTAACGAACAGGCACTCGTGATGGGTCTCTGCCGTTACCAAGACTTAAATTCTCGAATTCAAAAGTGACCGTTACCAGTCCATTGCTGATGATAAAGAACTCTCCATCATTCACGTTGGACCTGCCCGTGGTCAATCTGGAATTCAAGACCGCTACGGAGGAACTTGGAAGCAAACCAAGGTCGATTCGCCCGTTACCAATATTGCGAGGTACGATTCCTAGCCCAGCATTCTGAATGATCGGCAACATGACTGTGGCTAGCTGGTCCGCCGATTGAGCTGCCGTAAATGGAATCACTCGACTGTTCGGTACTGTCGAACCACTTAAGTCTCCATCGAACTCAAAGACAACTGTTCTACCGTTGTTTGTGATCGAGAAGGTGCTGTCTTCTACCATCACAGAACCCCCGAGGATCGGCAGTTGTAGCAACAAGGTGTCCAGAATATCCAAGGTCGTGTTACCCTGAACACCTGGCGCCCCAAACAATCCCATGGTAGGAGCGTTTGCTACCGAAATGGTGTGTTCCGTGGTGCCACCAATAGAGATGTTGCCATCACCCACATGCACCGGATTCAAGTTCAATCCTGCATTTCGAATCGCATCGGCAACTTTTTGCCCCACTTCCATTTGACTGTCTGTCGGAAGCAGCGATACCAAAGTGCTGTTCTGTACCGAGCTCACACCGTTGAAATCCAATTCAAACGTGCGGCTGGTTACCACGGACCCGACGGTCCTGGTGATGACAAAGGACTGTCCATCCGAAAGCATTCTTGAAACACCGATGGCGAGCAAACCAGAGTTGCCCACAGCTACACTGCCCGTTTTTGGCAATCCAAGGTATACCTTGTTGGAATCAACCACTTGCGACGTCAATCTCAACGCAGTCCCATCCAAAGCAGCCTTGATCAAGAGTGCTACCTGAGCTGCCGTTGTTAACTGTGCCACATTAATGCGCACGTTCCCATTCGGGTTCGGTGCCGTCGCATTCCGATGGAACTCGAAAACAACCGATAGATTTCCATCGCTCACTTGGAACGTACGTCCGTCGATGATGGAGCTCGGTGCGGGAACTAATAGCCCCGTGTTCGCCAAAGGTTGCGTCAGAGTTCCCGAATTGCTTGTATCCAACCAAGCACCAGCTCGTGCATTGATCAACAATCGTCCCGACGGAGCATCGATCTTCGCTTGGACGTTCGGCACCACGGAAACTGCATTGAGGATCGCGGTTGCGATCTCCGTTCTTGACGACAGAGTTGTGAATGGAATTCGGGTCGTTCCAGAAATCGTGTTGCTGTTACTGTCAAACTCGAATGTAAAGCTGGTTGTTCCATTGTTCAAGACGAACCTATCGCCATCAGCGATACCACCCGCGCCGCCACCGGCAAGGGGTACATTGAGCTCTAAGCTCTTCGGAATCTGAAGCCGGTATCCGCTCTCGTATTCAAAGGTGACGTTTCCACCACCACTATCTCGAACCGTGAAGGTATCTCCATCACGAACATCGTCTCCTGCGGCCGCATCAATTACAAAGCGGTCTTTGTTATTGAGCGTGATGTCGTAAACTCGCTCGTTCTTCCAAATACCTGCCAACGGCTTCAAAATGATCTCGTTGGTGGTGCGGTTGTACGAGAATACGTAATCAATGCCTTCGGTTAAAAGTCGACCATTCTCAGTGATGGTGAGAACCGAACCTGGCAAGCGATTACCTCCATCGCGACCGACGATCGAATCATCGTCGATTCCAGTTCCTGCTTGCAGGTTGGACGACTCGAAGCCATCCTTCAGCTGGATTCGGAACTCAGGATAAACTCCTGAACTCAATCGCAACACCGAAGCCGTTGCATCGATATCAACTCGCTCCGCATCGTTATCAATAGGATTGATCGTCACGGCCGTTGGCCCAACGAAGTCCGAGCGGTCTGTTGCACCACGGTCCTTGAACACGTTCCCACCCAAGCCGCTTGGGGGAGCGATATTCGGATCATCGGAACGCAGTTGTCCGCTGTGGTCACGATCCGGAGCCAAGACCGGCGACGGAGCAATTCCTATTGCTTGTTTGACCGCACGGAATCCAGCACGTTCTGGCAACGAATCGATCGAGCTATCGATCACTTGTGAACTTGATCCTGGCAAGAACTGACCACCAGGTGCATCCACAAACAACTTCTCGGTATTTCCAGCCGTGAAGTTAAAGTCAAGGCCGGTGTTTGGTACGTTCGTCGGCGAGCCTTCCACGCCCCGTCCCAGATAAGCAAATGCAGCTCTTGTTTCAAAATACTGATACGTGTTTCCACCGACCACCACAGCAGATGGACGCACCGCGTCACCACCAGCCGTAGCTTCTTGAACAATCGGTGTCTGCACATTCAAGAAGACGTTATTCATGACGGTTGGCGTCGCGCCACCCAACACAAGAATACCACTCTCAGGCAGGATTTGATTGAGGTTGTTGTTCGCCCCTGTATCCTTATCGACCTGGATGCTTCCGTTGCTGGTAATGCTGGTCGCATTCCGAACAACGATATACTTTTCGGTCGTACCATTACCACGGGATGTGACAGGTCCACCATTCGTGCCGTCAAACGTCAGCGACATGGTTCGGTCATGACCCATGTTGCGTTGGAAGTGTCCTCGGAAGGTCGATGAGCCAATAAATGCAATCACATCGAACGGCGACTGATCGTTGTTTTGTCCAGCGTCCGCAAACCCTCGATAGCGGCCCAAACCGGCTTGAACCTGAGCGCCACGAATGTTGCCCGAGTTGATTCCCAAGTCGCCATGCGAACCACCCCCAACATCCATGGTTGGATCGTGGCCGTTGATGCCACCCAAAGCGATCGCTGAAACAGGAGCCAGCGGATTGGCCAACCCAAAATCTCCATTGTCGAGATTCTGTACGTTCAACATACCAGCCGCATTGATGGCGCCAGCAATCGCCCGAGCCATATCGGTGTAATTGTAGTTCGGCCCGATGTAAACAGGAACGTTCCCAGCTTGAACGACTCCAGACCGAGTAAACTCGAACGTTCTCGAGCGGCTGGTGCTGTTCGCAAAGTCCGCCACTTGATCGATGGTGAAGGTCTCGCCGTCTTGATAAGCAGCAGGGTCCTGGGCCGTGATTACAAAACTCTCAGGCTTCAAAACCTTCAAATTCAATGTGTATGCACCGCTCGTTGCGCCGCGGCGTCGATCCGCAAGAGACAAGGGGTCATAGTTAGTGTTGCCGGAGGCACTGATGGCTGCATAGTAAACCCCTGCAACACTTGCCGTGAAATCAGCGTAGGCATCCCGAGCTTGATTCTCACCTGGTGCGTTTCGATCGTCCGAAGTCG
Source organism: Planctomycetaceae bacterium (assembly GCA_027487485.1). Lineage (GTDB taxonomy): Bacteria > Planctomycetota > Planctomycetia > Pirellulales > Pirellulaceae > JBKCUI01. The sequence goes on from JAIYDN010000049.1 coordinate 174,977, forward strand.
TAGTGTCAGCGCCAGTGGATACAATCTGAGCGCGACCAGAAGCATCGAACACCTTCAGGGCGGAATCCAAGGTCGAGGTTGCCGTAGTGTCCACGTCGATGAGAACACGATCTCCCACGTTCAAGTAAAACTTGTACAAGTCGACATCCGACGATCCGGTCGAAAGAGGATCGGCACGCAATTCCCCATCCACGGTGTAGGTCGCCGTATTGGTTCCCGTTCCCTGCCAGGTCTCAGCGGCACCTGCGATGGTATCGTTAGAATCCGAATCGATGCGTTCCGCATTAAAGGATGCCCGTCCATCGTTACCGATGATCGTGTTATTGACCGCTCGCATGAACGGAGCTGCTTGGTATTCACCCAGTCGGACAATCTGAAGAGGATTTCCTGCTCGACCACGGTATTCAATGAATTGTGGACCTTCGATAATGATCGAATTCTCGCTTCCCCCGAAGTTCGCAGGATCGGTCGGAAGAACAAACCCGCCCTCTGGCTCAACCCAACTGCGTATAACTTGAGTCGTTCCGTTCGTTACCAAGGTACTTGCATGGATTGCGTCACGAATCGACTTGACCACTTCATCGGTCGAATATCCCGATGGAGTATCAGGCGTCCTTAGGTAAAGCTGGCCCGCGTCTTCGCGATAATGGATCGGCACATTGTTCGCACCCCAACCATTTCCACCAACCACGCCGCTTCCAAGAATTCCCCCGCCTGGGTCGGCGCCCGACAAATCCTCGAACTCAAAGGTGACTCGCTGCCGTCCGTAGTCCAGAACCAACAAGTCCCCATCCGCATGGAAGGACCCGGAATGGTCAGGGAACGCTGGGAAATTTTCGTTCTTGGCTATGTCATCGTTCTTGCCAGGAAATGCCGTGATTCGCCAAATCGGGGTTTGCCCCGATACATGGATCCCACCTAAACCAGACGAATCCAAAATGTTATTCACGACGACCAAGCCGGGTGCAACACCAGCTCTTTCAGCAACCGAACCGGAACCAACTCCGAATGGAACTGTGTTCAGTACCGGTAACTTACGTGCATATTGCCCGCCCAAGGACGGAGCTCCCGCTTGGTTCGACAAGAACGTCGGACCGCCGACCAGATACAACGGTTGTGCCGCTCGTCCATCGGCGTAGTACAAATCCGCAGGACCAGAAAAAATACCGTAGTCGCGAGCGTCCGAAACGGTGGAGGCATTGACGATGAACTGACCTTGGTCGCGATGAATATTCACATCGCCAATACCCGTAAACACCAACACGCTACCGACTCCGAACAAGTCAGCTCCGCTAACGAATTCGACGTCGCCAACAAAATTCACAATGGTGCTGGTTGCAGCTACCGCTGGGAACACGATCGGTCCATCGGTGTTTGCTACTGTAACGCGGAACCTGTTCTGAGTGAACATGGTGTTCACAGCATCGCGGAATGCATCTGCTATTTGAACGCGAGTGCTGGTTGCCGAGATCGGTACAGGAGTGTTTCCAAAATCGAAGGTTCCATCGTAAGTGAATTGGAACCGAACTCGGTTTGAGCCGTCACTCAGTTCAACGACGCTCTTATCAGGAATAACAAGTCCGTCGGAAATTTGAACGGAAGTGCTGTTGGATCCTCGGTACACGCTTGAAGTGCTTCGAGTCGCGTTGTCCGACTTGCGGATTTCTACTTGGTAATCGCCATTTCCACCACTAATGACCAGTCGATATCGGCCACGTGCCAGCGAAACAGGACCAATGAACGGATCGCGTGCTCCCACCGATCCTCGACTCAAGTCCGACAAATCGGAGCCCTTCATCGGACCAGGACGGTCGTCGATGATGTTGCTATCCAACGATGTAGCAATAATGTTGCCGCCAGGGCCAAACAACGTTGCAGTCAAGTCAGGTCGATTGAGCCCATCGGCGTAATCAACATCGATCGAGATCGGATATCGCGAAGTTCCACTGGCTCGAATCAAATCGATATCGCCAATGTCGAAAGTCATCACATTGGGTCGACCACCCGAAATCGCACCTGCGACGCTGATCGCTCCACGGTCCGACATGTGTACATTGCCCACATGGGTAATGTTGTCATCCGTTCCATCGAACATGCTTGCATTGGCTTCACCCGTCAATGGTGAATGGAAAGGCAAGCCCGAAGTATAAACGCCGTTGGTTGCGTACCGAATGTCGGCAAACTGGACCGTCGATCCAGGATACTCTTGCTGGTCTCGCAAACGTACTTGAACCGTGTAAGATCCGCTCGTGAGTCCGGCAGACGAATTCTCGACATTCAAGCTCTTGCTTCGAACTCGGAAGAAATAGCTGCTGGTGCTGCCAGCAACGCCAGGCAAGAGAATTCGAACAGCCGCATCCTTAGGATTCGTTGTATTGTCGTCCTTGAGCAATCCGGATTCGTTACGACGCGAAGCTGCATTCACACGTCGCACAATCGGGTTCGCATTTCGCGAATCGATCAGCGGTGTTGTAAAGATCGTATCCGTACCTGCTTGCTCGTCGGTGCTATCGTCGCTTCGCGCCAACAAGTCTCCGTTCGCATTCAAGATTTCGATCACGGTATCCAACGAATACCGAGTGCTATCGATGTCGAACCAAACTTCGGTTCCGGCCGTTGCAACAAAGCTATAAACGTCCTGGTCGTTCGGTTCGCTCAAAACGCCGTTAACGACGTAACCCAAAGGTAGGTTCTCATCGGTCGTGGACTCGTTCGGGGCAAGCGCACCGAGATACTGAGCAGTAACCGCTGAATCATTTGATCCAGGAGCGACGGTGTCTGGTGGCTCAATTTCCATCGCAACAACCACGTGCCGGTCATTGCTGAAGGAATCAAACAGCATGCTACGCCAATCCCCAGGTCGTGGAATCGATGCAATGCCGTCGTTGTTTGTATCCGTTTGCGGGCGACCATCTGGTTGTGTACCCGAGCCTACGGCGTCGTCACGTAAGCTGGTCAAAACCACAGGGAAGCCTGGCTGACCGATGACTTGAACTGTTCCCCCAACGCGATCGCTAACGCTGCTCAAACGTCCGGTGGCAGTAAAGCCCGTGCCCCGCTCCTTATCGAAATTGGAGCCCTGGCCTTCCATCTTGATCACCAACGACTCGTTGATAGCGCTTTGCAATCGAAGCCCACCGCTGTGCTCAAGATTCGAAACGGTGATCGAATCGAACAGAACGTGAACGATGTCGGTGTCATCCCAAACACTTTCGGTCGTCAGAACATTTCGCTGAAGATCTCGAACAGCAAGAACTGTTTCATCGCGATTATTGGTGCTGGCGTCACCGCGCACTTCAAGTCCATTGATGCTGTTATTGAACAACCGATTCTCTCGGAACAATGGACCACGGTTGGATTCCAAGGTCAAATTCTGATCAACATCGCCACTCTGCCGACCCGAATCGCCACGCAACTTGGCGTCCATCGAATTAGCATCAATCGTCAACGCACTTCCCGCATTGTTCTGGAAGACGTTTCCAATCACGATAGGCTGAGCACCTCGGATGAACACGGTGGAACCACGGCTGGCGTTGTTCCCCAATGGGTAGTTCTCATTGGCTGGCCGACCCAATCGATCGATTGGTCCTTGACCGCCCATTCCATTTGCGTTGTTTTCGAAGGTCGTATGCGCTAGGCGACTTGTTGCCTGTTGCAGCTCAATCGTGCTGAACGCTTTGAAAGTACCTTCGATTCGGGATGAACCACCGGCGTATGCGACAACGCCATGATCCAATTGCAAACTCGAACCAGGTGACGCATAGATACCGCTCCAGTCGCCCGGATTCGCATCCCGATCTTCGTTGAGCCCATTGTTGTTGGTATCAAACGTACCGCCAATCCCAAACCGATCATCTTGCTTGCTGGTAAAGACCACACGGCCGCCATCAACACCCTCAGCAAGCAGTTGGGCACTGTGGCCGATTTCGATTCTCGCACCTTCTAGCTTAATAATGGTTCCTGGATCGATTGCTAAGGATGCATCCAAGCGAGCTCGAGTGGTTCCCAACGAAGCAAGCTGAAGCGTACCCGTCAAGTTGGTACCATTATCGATGTAGCTAGTTGCAGACGCATCTTGGATGTCCGCAATAAGACGGAACGGTCCTGAACCGTTGCTTGCGCTTCGATAAATTCGGCGCGAAGCATAACCTGGCTGCAAGGCTGGAAGGTTGTTCAGATTGATCGAGCGATTTCCTGAAGCATTCGTAATCACGCTGGTTGGTGACGAAGCCAAGCTCTCCCGTCCTGCCTCGTCCACCATCACAATCCGATAGGTGTAGCTGCCTGAAGGAAGAACATTCCCGGCGACTAGAGAAGTTGTTACGCCGCGAACATCCGGACGATCGCGGAACAATCCCGCTTTGCTATCGCTCGTGGACGAAAGGGTTACTCCCAAATCCTCATAGCTAAAGCTATTGCCATCGAGCTCAGCCGCCAATACATAAGGCCCGGAACCACTGGCATTACTTCGGTACAGACGTCGACTTACAAACTCGCCCGTTACTCCCGGTAGACCCGTGATGCTAATCGCAGTCTGTGTTCCGGTCAAAACGACGTTTTGGGTCGGCTCGCTCGGTGGTGTTTCATACCCATTACTATCGACATAAGTAAGCTTGTAGTTGTAAGTACCAACTGCAAGAATACCACCTGTTCGACCTCGCATCGAAATCAAATTCGATGGCAACGTTGTTTCGTCCAACAAGGAAGCACCTGGCACACCTTGAATCACGATGTTTTCGGATACTACGTGAACAATATCCACGTCATCGAATCGACCTGGAACTGTTAGCTCTCGCAATTCACCGCCAGCCACAGTGCTAACTCGAACGAACAGACCGTTGATCGAGTTCCTGGTCAAAATGTTATCATGGATCCTTGGACCGACCCGGTCGTAATCTGGAGTGAACGATCCTTTGCGCTGATACGCTGGTTCGCTGAACAGTGTTTCACGGAAGCTGTCGGGGGTAGCACTCATGGCCGCATCAGCACCCAACGAAATCTTGTTGTAAGAAATCGTGGGTCGCATGTCAGCGATCTGGATTGAATTAACAGTTTGTTGAACCGCGTCTACCACAACCGCACTAGAACCACCGTAGCGAATGTCAGCATGATTGACATACTGGCGGAAAATTCCTTCATCTTCTAAATCGAATCGACCTGCAGCAGCATCCAGATCTCTCTTGAACAACAATCCGCCCCAATTACCGGCTGCAGGTGTTGTTCTAGGCGAGTAATTATCGAAACCAATCGTTTCGTCCAACCAGGAAGTAAAGAACACACTTCCCGAAGCCATAGTTCCATCATTCATCTTGATCGCATTGCCTGCGCGATCCAGCAAAATGGGAGCCCCTAGAACCTGCAACGCACCGCCACTTCGGTCCACGCTCAACGATGAACTACCGACCCCAATTCGGGAGCGATTCATCTTAAAGATCGCACCGGCATCGATCATCACGGTAACGCCCTTTGGCACATCCATGGTCGCACCGTCCGACAGCACTTCCCCATTCAACAAGCCAAAACCAATTTCATAGGCAAGGTTATCAGCGACTGTCTCAAGTCGATTGTCGGAGCCACTATTTCCAACAATACGAACGATGTCACCAGGCACAGCCGCAGCAAACGCGTTCGCCACACCAGAACCAGCGATATTGTTAAACGGTCGAGCCAACGAACCGTCTGCGTTTGGACCAGCGGACTTGTCGACAAAAATGGTCTTGCCGGAAAGATCCACGATCGTCAAACCGGAAGATAGCTGAATGAGTCGCTCGCCTTGCAGAACAATTCTCGCACCATTCACCGTGGCTGTCACCCCAAGCTCGGTACGGCTTGCGATAGCGGCTGCCAAGTTAGTAGCAAGCTCGGAAGCCGTGCTGGTAAGTGTGTACGGAATACGGGTGTTTCCGATTCCTACCGTCGAATCAACGCTGAATTCAAAACGAACTTCCGCTCCGTTGGCACCACGAATGGTGATGAGCCTTTGCTCGAGATCTGCCGATCCACCTGCGTTGAAATTCAAAGCTCGATCAAGCGGCCGTGTTTGGAACCAGAAGTTATAAACACCACCAACCACTCCGTCCGAGTCTCCGTCCAATGCCAACGAAACATCGCCGCCAGGACCAGAAACATCTTGAAGAGAATCGCTGCTATCGGTTTGTGCACGGAACGTTAATCGTAAGTCGTACTTGCCTTCCGTACGTCCGCCAGTTCCAGTGCCCTGAATGGTAGCATCGTAATCGTCGTTTCCTGTCGACGTGACACCCAAATAATAAACACCCGATGACAAAGTCGTTCGGATCAACGAGTCATCACTGAAGTAGTTGTCATTCTGCGAGATTAATTCGAGCTCACCACCATTCAAGGTGATTGGCGAATAGGTGATATCTCTGTTCCCGAGGATTGTTGTCTCCGAACCAGATATGCGTGTGACCTTTACCAAAGATCGAGCAGCGGCGTTGTTGTCGATCGCGGTAAGCATTTGCACCAAAGTAGTCTCACTACCCACGGTGGAATTCAAATCGATCGTAATCGCATTCGGGAAAGCATTGACGATCGGCAAAGCACCAATCCCTCGATTGCTTCGCGTCACGAACACTTGCAAGTTATTCCCAAGCTTACCAGGCCGTACGGCTTCGAACTTCACTTGGACCCCTTGTCCAACGCCTAAGTTCGAAAGGGCCGAAGCTTGAACTTGCTTGTATAAAGCAAGTCGGCTATCCAAGGTGCTACTGTCGGCCAACCGTTCGGCAATCGTCTCGGCAACGAACACACCCGTTCGAGACGCGCCAGTGGCTCCGAAATCGATATCGAAGCGATACAAGTCGATGTCGCTTCCTTCAGGTCGATGCAGGTATTGACCATGGATGATGTCTTGGTTGCCTGGGAAAACCGGCTCAAAATTTCGATCCGCGCTGGTCGGGAAATTGATGAAACCATTATCCAATCGCAACAACTGAGATGGATCTAAGTTGCCAGCTCGCGACAGGCCCAACATAAAACCAATGCTTGCTGCTGCTGCACGAGTTAGGTTCTCGCCGTAGTTGTCATTCCAAATATTATTCGCAGAGAACACCGCCAAACTATTTTGATAGGTTGGGTCGATGCGTACACCCCATTGACCATGGATCTCAACGTTAGGTCCTGTTCCCAGAGCGTTGACGGTGCCCAAGGCAACCGTGAGACCACTGTTGGCTGTTTCTACAAATTGAACGCCCAGTTGATTCGACCAAAGGGTGAACGCTTCCCGGATTCGATCCTTTTGTTTTTCTGTGATCGCATTGAAAACAGGGGTCACACCGTCAAAGCCATAGTTTGCACGGAAATTGTAATAGACCGTTCGGATACCAGGGAAATCATCTCCGCCGAAGTCCGGATTGATGTGATTTTCCATCTGCTCCGGAACAATTCGTTGCGCTGGATCGTTGCTGGCGCCAGCAAGATCCAAATCATGAACTTCAGGATCAATCGTCGAACTCAACAACAAGCTTGTCAACGGAACATTTGCCGAGCCAATCGTTCCCAAATTGGTTGCGGTATCGAAAGAACTGCCCATTCCGAACAAAGTTACTGGCGAGTAATTGATTGGCCGATTGCTAACCAATCGCGATCCATCACTGCCTGGTTCCAAAGTTGTCTTGATCAACGCCGAGGACGCTGGATTGGATTCCAACGCCAATATCAAATCATTGACCGTGACCGTGCTTCCACCGTAATTGACACGGATCGCTTGGCCTGTGACCGTAACGCTTGGAGTTGCCAACACGCCCGTATTGACAAACGATACCGAAATGCCTGAACCAGCTTCTCCAATCGCCTTCGAGGTAAACCGGACCTTCGCAACGCCATTGGTGTTCAAATCGGAAATCGCGGTCGCTGTTGCTTCGGATCGAACCGGCGCCATCGGCGTAGTCTCGCGCGTTCCAATACGCAAGCGGAACGTGCTCGAAGGAACCGTTGGGCCTGGAAGCAAGTCGAGATCGTTCGCGAAGACCAACGTCGCTGTGTTGGCCGATGCGTTGTAGCGAACGGAGACTGGCAAGAACGCTGGAAGATCGTCCGTGTTGCGGACCGTATCCGAAGTGTAGATCAGTTGGTAGAAAGCTGGATTCTCAACGCTTCGAGCGGTAGGCAAACCGTTCGATCCGTTCTCCACGAGCATTTTATCGTTGTCAAAGTACACAACGATCGTATCGCGCTGTTGCGATAGGGAACTGTTCGCCAAACGAACGATCGGCTGCGGAACTACCGAAGTAACCTGTGGACCAAGATCCAAACGGAAGTCAATGGTCTCCTGGCGAGTGTTTGGATTGGATGGAACAAAGAACTCACCTCTTGTGTTTCTCAGTCCGCGAATGCCTCTGCCCGCATCATCAAAACCAAAGACCTCGAGACGGTACATGTCATCCGGAAGATTCTCCGCAAAACGCAAAGTCACTTCGTTCTCATTGGGACGATCGCCAATCACAACCGCACCCGGAATGACCATCACGTCATTGCTGGCCGACAGACGCAATGTCCCTATGTTGGCTGGGTCTACAGCGTTCAAAGGTGTCGTTCCCAAACCACCATTGAGCTTGGCAGTTAATCGGTTTGTCGTCGCATTGGCGGTATTGATCAAATTGACCAAGCCTTGGGCCGTGACCTGTGCCGTCGGGTTGGAATTCAACGTGATCAAAAGATTATTGTTCGTCATGGCGAGCTGAGCCACGGAGAACGTTCCAAGGTCGGCTTTGACTACGTTGACCGTGATCGAATCGGCTGCATTCCGAGAGGTCAACTGGATGTCCGCACGACCCGACGTACCGAAGTCGCTAGACACGCTCGGCAAGGTGAATGTGCCGTCACCCCCAGCTCGTGTTACGCGAATGCCACCCACCGTGGCCTGATCAATGATTTGAGAATCATCAAACCGGAACGTCAGCTCCCGCGGGGCTATATTGCGAATCACCCCGTTCTCGATCAAATCACTGTTGTTCGGCTGTACACCGATCAACTGAGGACCGACCGCCATCAACTGGCGCGATTCTAGTGTTTCGAGTAAATGCTGGCGCAGTTGGCTACGTTTAGCCTTGCTGCCCTTTGCATTCTCTGGAGTGTTCGATTTGGTGTTGGAATTCGTGTTGCGAAGCCGGCGGATGGTCATCACCAACCCTCAGTGCAAAGGTAGCCAGGAACCCCTCGCAGCAAACAATCGCTGCAAGGCTGTAAAAAAGGGCCTAGTCTCCAGGCATCTTTAATGGCGAAAAAACCGTCATTAAATTCTGCGAACAGATCTAGACACTCGAAATCGAGTATAGTTGGGCAGGATTCGGATGCAAATTTACCTGTGCTCAGACGCCACTCTAAGCACTCAATCCGTCGTCGGGCGACCCACTAAGATGGGTTGCCCAGGCTCTAAAGGCATCAAAATTGAAGGTCTATTTTTCCAAAACTACCCAAATACACACGTCGCAAACCACAGAACACGACGGTTCTACGGACTTTGACGCCGGTTTTGATGCTTCTTGGGTCGAAAGGTTCCGATGACCGCACTCGGAAATAGCCGTCTTGAAGATTTAAGAAAATTTTTAGATGGTTTTTGCTTTACCGTCCTCCACCACGCTCTTCCAGCCTCCTCCCAGCGATCTTCACACTGGGACCTGCTGATGGAACACCCAAGTTTGGAGGCCGAAAAAATCCTCTGTTTCGAGGCCCTTAGCCCGGTTTCCTGCTGGGCTGCTCCCACCAAACTCACCCGGCTACCCAACCACCGCAAAATGTATCTAACCTACGAAGGTCCCATCTCCGACGACCGCGGTCAGGTTACTCAAGTTGCGACCGGTGCCCTTACCTGGCTTCCAAGCCCTAATGGCTCCTTGTATGCACAATTATTGAGTATTGAAATAAAGAGTGGCTCATTCAACATAACCCCTAGCTGGGAAGAGTCACAACCTTTGCTGATTTTTCAACAAAATAGTGCTAATCCTGATCCATCTTTCAATCTCAACCACCCTTATCCGTGGAATGAGTCTTGGACCCTAGATACCAAGGGTTGGCCCGTTCATAATCGGGGGACGTAAACACGCCTCCGCATTTTTTGGTTCCCCCTTCCTCTTCCTCTACCCTGACTGAACATTTTTTATGAAAAAACCATGCTTTTTGCAAGCGGCGCTCATGTCGGCAGCACTTTTTTTCGTCCCTTCCTTGAATGCCCAAGAGATTGTTTGGCAAGACGAATTCGACGGGAAAAGCTTGGATTATTCGAAATGGGAATGCGAACAAAATGCTTTCGGTGGCGGAAACAACGAGCTCCAGATGTACACCGATCGCCAACGCAACGTTCGCGTTGAGAATGGATTTTTGATCCTCGAAGCGCGAAAAGAAAAGACCGACATTGCTGGTACCGTTCGCGATTTTTCGTCCGCTCGAATCCGCTCCAAGAATCGCGGCGACTGGATGTACGGCAGGTTCGATATTCGTGCCAAGCTACCTGCGGGACAAGGGATTTGGCCAGCGATTTGGATGCTTCCTACCGACGAAAAGTATGGCGATTGGGCTTCTTGCGGTGAAATCGACATCATGGAATTCAAAGGGCATGAACCTCGCAAGCTTCACACAACTTTGCATTTCGGCAGTCGGTGGCCCAATAATCGTTTCAACACCAACGTTTTTGAAACCAAGAAAGACCTTACGCTTGATTTTCACACGTACAGTCTCGATTGGCGCAAGGAAAAGATAACTTGGTTTTTGGATGACCAAGAAGTCTATTCCACTTCCCGCTGGGAATCGGACAAAGGGCCCTATCCCGCACCGTTCGACCAACGATTTCATTTGCTGTTGAATGTTGCCGTGGGGGGTGGCTTTGGGGGTCCAGTTTCGGAATCTACCCCTTTTCCTGCTCAAATGCTGATCGACTTCATTCGCGTTTACAAATAGTGGGAAGATCTTGGTGAACCGTTGGTTCCCCTTTCACCTATTGACTCGGCTGCCCGTAAAAGTTCGTACAGTCGATTATCTCGCAAGGTGTCAGCTATCCATTGGCATCCATGGAAGGACCCTTTTTTGGTGTGTTCGTTGGGTACCGAGACTACATAAGCCCCGGCGGACACGCCCGCTGCCGTCCCTTTCGGGCTATCCTCAAGAACCAGCATTTCTTCGACCGCGATGTTCATCCTAGAGGCAGCTTTCAAATAAATGTCCGGTTTAGGCTTTCCTTGTTCCACGTCCTCTGCGGTTATCACAAAATCAAATGCTGACAACAGATTCAATTGCCCTAATGCTTTCCTAGCGAACGCGTGGGTCGAGCTTGTCGCCACGCACTTAGGTAGTTTTAACCGGTCGACTTCTTGGACGAATTCTTCCAGCCCTGGCATGGCTCGCAACTGACTCGGCAATATTTCTTCGAAGATGCTGTCTGTTTCTTTTTGAAGATCCTGCCAAGTTTCGACAAGCATCTCTTCTCGTATCAATATTTCAAATGCGTGTTTCGCTTGCAACCCTATCATCTGTTGCCTTACCTCTTCTCGGTATACTCGCCCCCTTCTCTCCATCAAGATCGTCCCAACTTGATCGTAGAGATCCTCGGTGTTCAATATCAGCCCATCCATGTCAAACGCGACTGCTCGAATCTTCGTGGCTAGGCTTCGCTCCAATTTTGGGGATAAACTGTTAGCTTTTGGTTGTGTATCGTTGTTCATTGCTGGCTCTACCAACGCTGCTCTTTGGAGTGTTCGTAACCTTCCTACTATCGCACACTTTGGGTGTACCTTTTTCTTCCTTTCATGAACCGCTTTTCCACCGTCGGTAGGTGCTTGGTTCATCAAGGAATTCCTTGTCATTGCCTCGTACTTTAACCAGTTATCGACGTTTTGGGCCAACCCTCAACAAATACAACAAAGATAGAATTCTATTAAGCTTAGAGACTTCCGTACGTCCACCGCGAAGAATCGAACACCGCGGAGAATCGAATGTTGAATGTCCTCAAACCATGGCGGTAAGCTTGATACAAAAAAGCCAACTGACGTTACAATTCGTTTTCAAAGCGAAGGGGACCCCCAACCCGACGTGACGCATAACCACTTTGCAGCGGAGAACACGTTACCGTGTCAGATGCCAAAAACGTTCTAGGATTGCCAATGCAAGTTTGTTCGAACGATCCACCCACGGGATTCTTTCGAGACGGTTGTTGCCGGTCCGGAGCAGAAGACTATGGTCTGCATTTGGTGTGTGCGGAAATGAATCAAGAGTTCCTAGAGTTTTCGAAAGAGCGTGGGAACGATTTGATTACGCCAGTACCAGCCTTCCACTTTCCTGGGCTCAAGCCGGGGGACAGATGGTGTCTGTGTGTCCAACGTTGGAAGGAAGCTTTGATAGCTGGTATTGCACCTAAAGTCGATTTGAACGCAACCCACATCTCTACCCTTGAGTTCGTGGATCTATCCGATTTAGAACAGCATTCGCTCTAGGAATCCAAATCCATGAACGCACAATTCTTAGAACACCTGGAGCAAGCTAACCAAGCGATGAAGCAGGCAGGGACGTTTAAAACCGAGCGGGTCATTGATACCATGCAAGGGACCCTGGTGAAGCTTGCTGACGGCAAAGAATTGCTGAACATGTGTGCCAACAATTATTTAGGGCTGGCACAGCATCCAGCCGTTCAAGCCGCCGCAGAACGTGGACTTCAACGTTGGGGCTACGGCATGGCTTCGGTACGATTTATTTGTGGCACGCAAACCATCCACAAAGAACTCGAGAACAGACTAAGCAAGTTCTTGGGCATGCAGGATACGATCCTCTATAACTCCTGTTGGGATGCGAATGGTGGACTGTTTGAAACCATCCTTGGTCCCGAGGATGCCATTATTTCCGATGAGCTCAATCACGCCAGCATCATCGACGGCATAAGGCTTTGCAAGGCGAAGCGTTTCAGGTACCGAAACAACGATATGCAGGATCTGCAGGCCAAACTGGAAGAAGCGAAAACTTCGCGATTCAAGCTGATTGCCACGGACGGTGTTTTCTCGATGGATGGCACGATTGCTGACCTAGCGAGCGTCTGTGATCTCGCAGACAAGTACGATGCTATGGTCATGGTGGACGATTCCCATGCTGTGGGATTTGTTGGGCCTAAAGGACGCGGATCGCACGAGCATTGCGGTGTTATGGAGCGAATCGATATCTTGACTGGAACCTTAGGCAAGGCTCTTGGGGGAGCAAGCGGCGGGTACACTTCAGGTAACTCGGAATTGATCGAATTGTTGCGGCAACGCTCACGAACTTACCTTTTTTCCAATACAGTAGCCCCTCCGATCGTAGCGGGAACACTGCAGTCCCTGGATATGCTGGAAGAATCAACGCAGTTAAGAGACACGCTTGAAAATAACACGAAGTACTTCCGAGAAGCCATGCTTCAGCGAGGGCTGAATATCCTTCCAGGAAGCCATCCCATTGTTCCCGTCATGATGGGTGAAGCTTCCCAAGCAGCAGCCGTCGCCAAAGCCATGCTGGAAGATGGAATCTATGTGATAGCATTCTCGTACCCAGTCGTACCGCAAGGCAAAGCCCGAATTCGAACGCAAGTCTCAGCAGCCCATTCGCGAGACCAATTGCTAGCAACAGCCGAATCGTTTGCGAGGCGGGTTCACTAGCTAGGGTTTGGACAAAAAGGGCGAGGGAAGCTAGGTCCCCCCTTTTTCATTTTGCGTGGATTACTACTTTATACAGCCAGACGATTACCTATTTTCACATGGGACGCCAGCCGCTCATGGAATCGAGCCGAGGATTGAATGAACTCATATAACCTTACGCACCTAAAACAGTTGGAAGCGGAAAGCATCCACATCATCCGCGAAGTCGCGTCGGAGTTCAAAAAGCCAGTCATGCTTTACTCCGTCGGTAAAGACTCGGCAGTCATGACGCACTTGGCCCTGAAGGCCTTCTATCCAGCCAAGCCACCGTTCCCCTTCTTGCATGTGGATACCACCTGGAAGTTCAAAGAGATGATCGCGTTTCGCGACAATTATGTGAAGAACGAGCTGGGAATTGAGCTGCTGGTCCATATCAATCACGAAGGTCTGAAGCTAGGAATCGACCCTAGCGAGAACAGCGAAAAGCACACCGAGGTTATGAAAACCGATTCGCTGAAAATGGCACTCAACAAGTATGGCTTCGACGCAGCCTTCGGCGGAGCACGACGCGACGAGGAAAAGTCTCGAGCCAAAGAACGAGTTTTCTCCTTCCGCGATAAATTCCATCGTTGGGATCCTAAGAATCAACGACCCGAACTATGGAACCTGTACAACTCTCGAGTGAATCCGGGAGAGAGCATTCGTGTCTTCCCCTTGTCCAATTGGACGGAGTTGGATGTGTGGCAATACATCTATCTCGAGAACATTCCTTTGCCTGACCTGTACTTTGCCAAAATGCTCCCGGTGGTATGGCGAAACGGAACCTGGATTCATTTGAATGATGACCGTATCAAGCCGCGACCGGGCGAAACGGTCGAAAACAAAATGATCCGCTTTCGAACCCTTGGTTGCTATCCATTGACCGGTGGCGTGGAATCCACCGCGGCGACTCTGCCAGAAATCATTCAAGAAATGCTTCTGACAACCACTTCGGAACGGCAAGGTCGAGTGATCGATAAGGATGGTGGCGGGGCAGGTATGGAACTCAAGAAGACGCAGGGATATTTCTAAAGTATGTCACACCAAAGCGACCTTATTGCCAAAGACATTCTGGCATATCTCAAACAACACGAGCAAAAAGAATTGCTCCGATTCATCACGTGCGGAAGTGTCGATGATGGAAAAAGCACTCTGATTGGGCGTCTGCTTTTCGATAGCAAAATGCTATATGAAGATCAATTGGCTCAGCTGGAAACGGAAAGCAAAGTCCATGGAACCACCGGTGGCGGTTTCGATCCAGCCTTGGTAACCGATGGGCTAAAAGCCGAACGCGAACAGGGTATCACGATCGATGTAGCCTACCGCTACTTCTCCACGGCCAAACGCAAGTTTATCATCGCGGATACACCAGGCCACGAACAGTACACCCGCAATATGGCGACCGGTGCATCGACGGCCGATCTGGCCATCATTCTGATCGATGCAAGATACGGTGTTTTGACTCAAACCAAGCGACACAGCTTTATTGTTTCGTTGCTCGGAATCCGTCACGTGGTCGTTGCGATCAACAAAATGGATTTGGTCGGATACAGCCAAGAGCGATTTGACGAAATCTGCAAAGACTATCGTGACTTCGTATCGCGGTTGGATCTTCCCGATCTTCATTTTATTCCCATCGTGGCATTGCATGGCGAGAACCTTGTTGACCCCAGTACCAACATGCCATGGTACAAAGGTACGACACTGATGAACTTCCTTGAAACGGTTTACATAGGATCCGATCGCAATCTGGAAGACTTCCGATTGCCCGTCCAATATGTGAATCGACCGAACTTGGACTACCGTGGCTTCTGCGGAACCGTCGCCTCTGGCATCATTCGCAAGGGAGACCAAATCATGGTCCTTCCCTCCAAACGTACCAGTAAAGTCAAACGCATTGTGACTCAGGATGGTGACTTGGAAGAAGCGTTCAGTTCCCAATCAATCACGCTTCTTTTTGAGGATGAAGTCGATTGCTCACGCGGTGATATGATCGTTAGGCCCGGTAACGTCCCGAAGATGAGCAACGGATTCGATGCGACTATTGTTTGGATGAGTGCCGAAGCGATGGTCCCAGGCAAAACCTATCTGTTCAAACACACGACCCAAACCGTTACTGGCCAAATCGATTCGTTAAAATACCGAGTTGACGTCAATACGCTGCACCGAACTCCAGCACCCGATCTGCAATTGAATGAAATAGGTCGTTGCTCGGTTACCTTGAGCCAACAGCTGTATTTCGATGCTTACCGCCGCAATCGCTTTACCGGTTCGTTCATCATTATCGATCGTATTAACAACACGACGGTGGGTGCAGGAATGATCTCCGATCGCGATTCGGCTAAAGCAGCCACCGCAGCTTGGGAAAGTACCGATTCACAAGTATCCGACAAGCAGGAACAGTTATCCAGCGTCACGGATTCCGAACGAGCCGCTCGGTTTGGTCAAAAACCAGCGACCGTCTTGTTCACAGGGCTAACTGGGACCGGTAAGACCACCATCGCGCGGGCCGTAGAACGCGCCTTGTTCGATGAGGGGCGTGCGGTATCCGTTCTCGATGGCGAACAAATGCGCAAAGGGGTCAACATCGACCTCGGCTATACCGTTGAAGAACGCAGTGAAAATCTACGTCGTTCCGCACATGTTGCCAAACTGTTCAACGACAACGGATTGATCTGCCTTGCAGCATTCGTAGCCCCCAATCAATCGGTGCGCGAACGCGTTGCAGAGGTTATCGGCAAAGACCGATTTTTGACGATCCATTGCACCGCCGACGAAAGCATTCGAAAAGCCCGAGATACCAAAGCGGCTGGCAGAATGGAACCAGCTGTCGATAGCAACAAAGCCCTTTATGAGATCCCGGAAGATCCGGATATGATCTTGAACACAGGCGACTTAAGTGTTGCTGAAAGTGTGAGCGCTGTGTTGGAGTTGCTTAAAGCAAAGGGCTTTGTTCGATAAGCACCACTGGGTAAGCACCACTGGCTGGTGTGCTAAATACCCAACCGCGAGCGAATCCATTCCAAAGTCGATTGGGTGCGGGGCTCCAGTCGGTCCAATTCCCGAATTAACCGAACGATGCCTCGTCGTTCATTGATTTGGGATTGCTGGTCGTCTTGCTGGGAAACGATTTCCGCTTCGATCAACGATTCGTCGTCCGAACCGTCGAATGCTTGATCGATCACAGGTTGCTTCATCAATAGCACGGTTGAGGGCCTTTCGGAAGCCTTGACGACCGGGGTATGACTGGACGGCTGTTGCGTCTTTTTTGATACAATAAGGCAATTGCCCTGGGCAGAAATGCTAGACTCTTCAAAGTCCTCGCGATCCAAGGGATAGCTCAATTGAACTCGTTCGTAGAGGTCGCGACGTTCTCTTGGGTCTAGCAGTCTATACGCGGCGAACGCGATTCGTGCACGCCGACGATCCGCAAGTTCCCCTTGCGAGTGATTTTCATGATGCGAGAGGGCAACGGACATGGCCTGTGCGGCGGAACGGATTACCTGAGTACGGCATTCGCCACGTCTTAGTCCAAGTAGCCTAAAGTGGCTAATGAAGCCGGATGGCCTCAAATTTTCGAAAGTAGTTTCTTGATGTTTTGTCATAGCTTCTTCAACCCAACCATCCTGGTTTTGTATCGTTTGCTTTTTCGCCAGCAAAGCCTCTTTTCCTAGGGGCATTCGCTGGTCAGCGGCGATTCTTGTTTTCCATTCTTCGATTCTATCGGCACCATTGTAGTCGCAACCATAGCGACCTTCCCTGAAACCGGCTCGCCCTTTTGACGTCGAAAGGGCCTCAAAAGTTCGCAAATTTTTCTTGTGGCAATCATGAACGTCTTTGTCGGTAGCTTAGGTGGCATTCCCAGCCCAAAAAGAAGTCACACAATTTTCTAGCTGTTTTGACGAATAACCCGTTTTGGTAATTTTTTTCGTTTTTTGGCCGTTGCTAGGAGCTTTTTGGAAGATTCGTTCACAAAACTTTTTTAGCCCGTAGCCAGTCGAGCCCTGTCGTGTGTATCTTGCTCCTAGGGAAACCGCACAACAATTGCGATTCCTAACTTTCATCCATCGTCTTCCATAGTCGCTTCGGGGTTGCAATATGGTGCTTTCAGGCGAAGAAATCAGAGCTCGGCAGGGTACCGATATCCGGATTACCCCCTTCTGCGAGGATTGCCTCAATCCAAACAGCTACAATTTGACGTTGCACAATGAGCTGTTGGTCTACGAAGAAGTAGTGTTGGACGCTAAGCAGCCGAATCGTTTCCGTCGTTTGACGATTCCGGACGAGGGGATGATTCTCAGCCCGGGCCAGATTTATCTAGGTAGAACGGTTGAGCACACGGAAACTCACAATTTGGTTCCGATGATTGAGGGCCGAAGCTCGATCGCCCGGTTGGGGCTTTTTGTGCATTGTTCTTCGGGTTTTGGGGACGTGGGTTTTCGGGGCCACTGGACTATCGAGATGTTCGCCGTTCAACCGATTCGCATCTATGCGGGGCTTCGCATTTGTCAAATTTTCTATCACGAACTCACCGGCGACGTCCGCGAATACGCCAGCGAAAAGTACCAGAACAATCGAGATGTGCAGCCCAGCTTGCTCTACAAAGAGTTTGATAACTGCCGTCGGTACGACCAACTGGAGCTTGACTTTGGCTCGATCGCTGCAACCTATCGGCAGACGCCCTTAAAAGACAAGCTTGAGACGGTTTAATCGCAGCAACATCAATGTTGAACAGTCAGCCAGGGGCTCGATTGTACCAAGTTTATGTCCCACGTTTATGTATCACTACTCCCCTTGGTAGCACTCCACCATAGATCGTGAGGCTCACCTTCCAAGGGGACATGCAATTGGTCGATCTCTGACCACAATCGTTGCGTAGTTTCAATGGCTGGCTCTTCGTCGTAATCGTACCAAAGTCGATCGATGCCCATGAACGGTTCTTCTTCGGTTAACATCGGGACCGGAACGGGTTGACGTTTCGGTTTTAGAACCACCGGTGGCGGTGGCTCGATGATGGGCATTGGATCATTCGTGATCACTGTGGGTTCAACGATGGCAACCGGTTGTACGATCGGTGCGGGGATGTAATCCTCGACCGGCGGCTCTACTGGTTCAATGATGACTTCTGGCTTGCGAATAACGATCGGCTCTGGAATGCGAGCGACTGGCGTGTCGTGTGGTTGGTATATCTTCGCTTCGCCAGTTTGGCCCTGCATGGGCAGAACGCGAACTTGCACATGAATATTGTGAAAGATCTTCATGATGTGTTCATGGCAAGTGAACATGACCACTTGATGCCCCAGGGCTGCGAAATCGCGAAGGACTTTCGCAGCATTGGTAGCTCGGATCGAATCAAAGTTGACCAAAACGTCGTCTAGCACCAATGGCAACGTGACGCCGCGTCGAGAATAGGCAGCGGCAAGCGACAGTCGCAATGCAATGAACACTGCTTCGCGTGTGCCACGGCTAAGAACTTCGAGAGGCAGGCTTTGATTCTTATCGTTATCGATGCGAAGTGCATTCTTGCCCAAGGGGGTCCATACTCGAACATACTTGCCGTCGGTGAGTTGCTTCAGGAAAGCGGACGCTTCACGCAGAGTTTCCGGTTGCCGTTCTGTTTCATAGACTTCACAAACTTTTTCGAGCATGCACGTGGTTGCACCTAGCGTACGCCAGTGCTCTCCACAGGCAACCATTTGCTTTTCAAGGCATGCAAGTTCTAGCTTTGCCTCGGATAACCGACGGTCTGCCGCCAAGCTCTTCATTTCTTGCGATGTTTCTCCCTGCCGCTGAAGCAGCTGGGAAACGCGTTCCTCTGCTTGCTGAACACGTTGTCCAAGAGTGTCCCATCGTTTCTCTAGTTCTCCAGCGGGCGCGTTTTCTAAGAGTCTAGCAATGGAGTCGTAGGGAACATGGCCGCCGATGATTCCGCCGACTCTGGAATCCAGATTCGCGATTTCTTCTTGCAGTTTCAAGTATTGATGCTTGAGTGACAGTTGGTCTTCTAGTTGCTGTTGATCTTCGACGCCAAGATCAGCCAGATGGGATTGCCGGGCTCGTACCCAGCGATCGAACAACTTCTGAAGCGATTTTTGTTTGCGCGCGAGTTCTTCGTCTTCTGCTCGCAATTGCTTGCGCTGTGCAATGTACTGTTGATGTTGGGCCAGGGTGTTCGATAGTTCCTGAAGTTTCATGATCGGGCCATCGGAAAGACCTTCCGAGACCTGTGACGCGGCCGAAGCGGCTCGAATGGCCATCTGTTCATCGCGGCTGCGTTGATCCCGACTATGTTCCCGTTGTTCGCGACCTTCACGACGATCACGTTGTTCGCGACGATCTGTATTCTTCCCAGCAGCGGACTGCGAATTATCGCGAGACTGTTCCACCCGTTCCATCATTTTGCTTCGCGAAGGATCGCGAGGGTCATTGTTGGCATCATCGATTGCAACCTTCAATTGCAACGACAAGGCTTCGATGCGTTGCAGCGAAGTAGACATTTCCAGCTTACGAGAATCGAGTTCATCTTGCTGAGTCTTGAGACGTCGACGCGTTTGCAACAACGACTCATACCCTTCCGCTAAGATCCGAATGCTCTTGGGTGATAGCGAATCCGCCAGTCCCAGCTGCGCGAGCGTCTTTTTCCATTGATGGCGAGCCGACTTGAGACCAGCTGCTGCTTCCATGCCATGTTGCTTGGCAGTCTTATAGCGTTGTTGGGCGGCTTGAAGATTGTGGAGGACGGGCAAGAATGCCTCGCACTGTGCGACTTCATGCTCGGCTTCACGGATTCGTTGCTCCAACGATCCAGGATGCTCTGGCATTCCTTTTTGCAATTCGTCCCGTTCGGCTTCCGTCTTTCGCAACTGGATATTCAAGGCGTCTAGTTGTGAATCGCAATCCTTCAGGTCGATTCGCGAGCCATCTTCCAAACGCTTCCAATAGTAGTAGGTGCCAATCAGGATGGCCATGCCCAGCAGAAACCAAAGGAGGCCTGCGGATTGTTGAGCTTGCTGGGCAGCAATTTCGGCAGCGGTCGAGACAGTTCGCCCCAAGGTTTTTGCAGTACTGGAACCGGTCACTTGCCAGCCAAAGAATCGTCCTAAACCTAGAAACAGCATGACCGAGCCCAGCACGAATGGTGGAGCCAATCGGAAGACGTGGTCGATCGGCAACCCTTCTTCGCTTTCTAAGCCAACCGCATCGACTTCGATCTCCTTCTTGTGCTTCTGCAACTTGTCGAGGCGATCTTCGAGATTTTGGCTCTTGCGCAAGGATAGCAACAAGTCATTGTAATTTTTGTGTGCTCGTTGCAAGTCATCTTCGTTTCGTACCGCCAAGAACTCATCGATTTCGGTAGCAAGCCGTTCCGCTTCCTTCTTGTCGTTTAGCCCTTGTTCCTTGGCTTGTTTGAGCCGAAGCTGATGGACGCGAACGTCGCGCGCAGGACCTGCTAATTGACTGATGGCCTGACGTGACAAATCGGGCATGTTGGCAAGACGTTTATCGCCAAGCAAAGCGGCTTGATCCTGTTCGCTCAAACCAAGTCGTTTCGCGTCTTCGATCAATTGCTCTTGAGTTTGAGCGTAGTCGGATTCCAAGCGTTGGATTTGCTTTTGGAGCGATGAGATCCATGGCCCTTGTTCCCCTGCGGCCTCGATCTTACCAGCTAAGGACAGAATTCCCTTGCTGACGGGCATATCGCTGGCGCGGCGTCGGATCTGCTTGCGATCTTCTTTGACAGCCTGGATCTGGCGTCTCTTTTCATCAATCTGATCTTGAATCTCATTCAGTTTTGCGACTGCATTTTCGGGCAGATCAACGCGTGCATTGAGTGCCTTCAATCGTCCGCGAGCAAGATCGCGTTGCACCCATGGATCGCGGACTTGTAGCGACGTTTCCACTGCTTTGGCTTCGAGCTCCCATTGGGCGACTCGTTGCTTCAGCTCTTCGATCTCTGTTTGTTGGTTCTTGCGATGGGCGGCTAGTTCGCCCCAGCGACGTCCGCGGACGGTTAGTTGCTCGATCTCATCGCGAAGCTTTTCACGTTTCGCAAGCATCGTTGCCATTTGTCCCGAGTCTGCTGCGTCTGCAACGATCTGCCCGCGAGCAGCTTTGAGCTGGCGCATGACATCCACGAGCGAAACGCGATCTAAGCCGCTCGATAGCTTATACAACTCGTCGGCTGCGGCTGTATCATCCAGAGTACTTAATTCTTGTAGCTCGCGAAGACCGATGGCGAAGACGTTGGTGAAGATCGATTCGTCGACGCTGCCAAGGAGCGATGTTAATCGGTGCTGCCCTTGCGTGATTCCGTCCGAGCTGGTGACCGTGAGTTGACCCACAATGCTTGGGTCGTTCAAGGTAGCACGCCGAGCGATCTCGTAGCCGCCGCCTGGCCCGCTGACTCGCATGGCTCCGCCCGGTTTGCCTGGATACACGGGTGGCAAATACCGTTGGCGACGCTCGGCGGTGAAGCCGTACAGCATCGTCCGCAGAAAGTTCATCAGGGTCGTTTTCCCTGCTTCGTTTGGTCCGTAAAAGACAGTCATCCCTTCGGCCATGGAATCGACCGAAAGACCAGACCAGACACCAAAACCATCTATCTGAATATCTCGTACCTTCATGCCTTGGTACCTCCAAATCTTCTTGTCGGAGCCAGTAAATCCACTTTGTGACCACGCAACATGTCCACGCCCAGTAAGGTCGCGCGGTCGAGCATTTGCATGGAGGCGTTGGAGTCTTCGTTGGCCAATAAGGCCTCCCAAGCCGGGGTGCCTGGCGTTTCGCTTTCGACGATCGGCTTAAGATTGATGTTCTTCCCAAGCGTCTTGCGATTCTCGGTGGCGGTTCTTAAAAAATCGCCCAAGATCGTATCTTCTTCTTGCCACTTGGATGGAAAGGATTTGGGGGATAACACTTCGATGTCCGTAGACCATACCGAACAGGATCCGTGCCCATATTCGCGACGAAGCCAAGACAATATCTCTTCGATCGCTGCTGGCCCCACCTGGGACGAATTTTCCAAGTCCATCTCAATTCTCCATCGAACAATCAAGTGCCTAGCACCGTTCTCCGACTGAAGACGCGATATTCGTTTGGTCATTAGCTGGCGAATGTCTCGACCGAGCGCCAAGTCTTCGGTGTCAAGCGTTTGTGTGATGTATCGAAACGTATCGACATCTTGAGCCGTAATCTGAGCGTCGTGATTGCCGTCTACCTCCACCGTCCAGTAACCGTGGGCGCCGTCTTCTGAAAAGGAACGCCCCTGCGTCGTGCCCGCAATTCGCATGTGCGGTGCCTCGCCATGCAAAGTTTGTCGCGAATGGCTGCCTCCCAATGCCCAATAGTCGATGCGCTGACTGATTAACGAATCCCGGTCCGCTACCCCGTGCGCAAGACCAATCACGTAAGTGTCGTCCGCTTCTGCTTGGAATTCGGCTGCTCGGATCGACTCGCGTCCATCGTTGGACCGGCCAAGAATCGTTGCCAAGGCAAACCCATTGCGACGATGGACAACAGGCTCGAGCTGCCGCTTCGAAAACAAGTGCACATTCGACGGAAGCGAAACCGCGTCCGGCCATCGATCAGGATCGTCCACCGTGCCCGCTGCCCAATAAACCTGAATGTTGCGTTGGCGAAGTTGCTCGAAATGTTCGAGCAAAAACGCCGGGCCACATGCACCACACGCAACCGGATTCAGCAAGTCTCCAGCCAATAAAAGGAAGTCCACATTCTCCACCAAAGCTGTCTCAAAGATTGTTTCGGCAGCTTTCCAGGGGGCGTCGACTAATGCTTGTTTCAAATGCTCTGGCAAATCAAGCAAGTCTTGCATCGGACGTTCAAGATGAAAGTCGGCTGCATGAATAAAGCGTATGGATTCCTTGCCCATGACCACCCTCCCTGTGGATTAAATTGAAACGCGGTTTTGCTAGCAATGGTATCGGCGAACCGCGATAAGTGGGGAGTTTAGTTGAAATGGACAGACTGTGCCAATGTCGATTCAACAAGCCAATATCGAAATGAAGATCTTTTTGAAGAAATTCGAGAAAAGGAGTGATCGTCTCGATCATTGCGGGTTGGCCGGGACTCGTTGCCTCGTCCACTACGGGTTGGCCGGGACTCGTTGCCTCGTCCACTACGGGCTGGTTGACTTTCGGAAGAAACCGGCTCAAGATAGACCTCCAAGCAACCTATTCGGCTGGTCAGAGGTTACTTTGAACTGCTGGTAATAACCTTCCAACGTTGCCCACCCGCCCGCGATTCCCCGCTCACGCATCTCAGCCTACCCATCGAGGATCCACCCAGTGCCTCTCATTCTTTCTCGGTTTGCATCAGGTTGCATGCTTGCGGTCGTTGCTATTTTCGCAACCTTGGCTCGAGCTTCTGCGGAAGATGCTATTCCACCGGACCAAGTTCACTTCTTCGAACAGAATATCCGATCAATCCTTCAAAGCCGGTGTTACAAGTGCCACAGCGGTGAAGCGAAGGAACTGCACGCCAATCTCTATTTGGACAGCAAACCGGGGTGGCAACTGGGAGGGGACAGCGGGATCGCAATCGTTCCAGGTGCTCCTGATAAAAGTCTCGTTTTTCAAGTTCTGAGTTATTCCGACGAGGCTCCTACCCAGATGCCTCCCGAAGGCAAGCTTCCTGAAAAGGAAATCGAACTATTGAGGCAGTGGATTGCCATGGGTGCACCAGACCCTCGGTTGCAGGCGCAGAAGCACGCCAAGCAGCGCACGATTGATTTCGAGACCGAGAAAAAGCACTGGGCTTACCAAGGGCTCTCGCAAACCATCCCACCATCGGACAGCGATTTAGGGGAACTCGCAAAATCTTGGGTCCATAACGGTATCGATCGGTTTATTCTGGATGCAATGCTGAAACAAGGAGTTGCGCCGAACCCGCCCGCGAGCAAAGCCAAGCTGATTCGCCGCCTTTATCTCGATCTGGTTGGATTCCCCCCTCCCTTTAGCGAAGTGGCGGCCTTTGAACAAAGCTCGGACCCGCGAGCCACCGAACAGCTCATCGATCGCCTTCTCGCCAGCCCTCACTACGGCGAGAGATGGGGAAGGCACTGGTTGGATATCGCGAGATTCGCCGAAAGCCACGGCTACGAGCAAGACTACGATCGACCGTATGCTTACCACTATCGCGATTTCGTGATTCGAGCTCTGAATGACGATATGCCTTACGATCAGTTCTTGCAGTGGCAACTTGCGGGTGACGAGATTGCACCTAACAATCCGCAAGCTTTGGCGGCAACCGGTTTTCTAGCCGCAGGGGTGCACGCGACACAAATCACGATCAGCCAAGCCGAGAAGGAACGTTACGACGAATTAGACGATATGGCTCGAACCATGGGCACAACCATGCTGGGGCTGACGATCGGATGCGCACGTTGCCATGATCATAAATTCGATCCCATTCCTAATGCGGATTACTATGGGATCGTCAATGCATTCACCACCACCGTCCGAAGCGATTACGATGTGGCTGTCGACCCAGAGGGCGATCGGCTGGCCCTTGAAAAATATCAAGCGGAACATGAACCGATCGTGAATCGGCTTGCTGACTTTGATCGCAACGAACTGCACAATCGGTTTGATGCTTGGCGGAAGCAGTCCCAATCCGACAATCTAATCCTCGCAACTTGGCTGATTTTGGAACCTTTTCAAGCCGAGTCACAGGGAGGGGCAACGGTCACTAAACAAAATGATGGATCGTTTTTGTTTACGAGTGCTAATCCTCAATTTGATGTTTATAAGTTCCGCGCCAAAACCAATCTGACGGGCATCACAGCCATCCGCATTGAAGGCTTGTCGGATGGGTCCATGGTGAGTGGTGGGCCAGGCCGAGCTCCTAACGGAAACTTCGATCTCACGAACTTGACTCTATCGTTCAAAGGTGTTGGATCCGATGAGCCGATGAGACGCGTTGCGCTCACGAACCCTAGAGCTACGTTCGAACAGGGGGCTCACTTGAGCGTTGCGATGGCGATTGATTCCGATCCCAATTCGGGCTGGGCCGTCGATCCTCAGTTTGGCAAGGACCATGCCGCAGTCTTTGACATCAAGGATCCGCTTTCGTTAAAGGGTGGTACGGAATTGGAATTCGTGTTGGAGTTTCACGGCAATTCCCAACACAACCTAGGGCGTGTACGTCTAAGTGTTTCGTCAGCCCCTAATCCCGCCCCGGTAGAAACAGGTGGTGAGTTGCTTGCTGTTCGCGAAGCCTTGAACGCGTTGGGAGATCGTTCGATTCAAACGCTATCTCTGGAGGACCGTACGCGGGTTTTGGAGTGGTACAAACCTAGGGATGAAGAACGGCAGAAACTGGCTCTGGCGGTTTCGCAGCACGAAGCCACCCGACCTAAACCATCGCTGGTCAAAATGCTCATTTGCAGTGAAGGGGTTCCCGCTGTTCGGCTTCACACGCAGGGCCCCGACTTCTACGAAAAAACGTTCGTCCTGAAACGGGGCGATCCGAATCAAAAAGTGACCGAAGCGGAGACCCGCTATGTCTCGGTGCTAAGTCAGCATGAAGATGGACCGAAACGATGGATGGTATCGCCACCGGCTACGGGCAAAACCAGCTTTCGAAGGGCGGCTCTTGCGAACTGGGTCACGGACGTCAAGCATGGAGCTGGGGTGTTGGCGAGTCGAGTGATCGTGAATCGGCTATGGCAGCATCATTTTGGTCGGGGCCTTGTTGCAACCCCCAGCGATTTCGGCACGCAAGGCGCTCGCCCCTCGCACCCTGAACTGCTCGACTACTTGGCGAGCGAGCTGATTGATTCGGGTTGGAGGCTGAAGCACATGCATAAAGGGATGTTGATGTCGGCTGCTTACCAACAGTCCGCCCACATCGATGAAGCAAAGGCCTCCATCGATCCAGAGAATCAATGGCTATCAAGGTTTGCGACTCGCCGATTGGAGGCGGAGATCATCCGGGATAGCATGCTTGCCGTTAGCGGTAAACTGGAACCCAAGCTGTTCGGGCCTGGGTCGCTCGACATGAACATGAATCGACGCAGCATTTATTTCTTTATCAAACGAAGCCAGCTGATACCGGTTTTATCCCTTTTCGACGCTCCGGATACTTTGCAAGACTTAGCCATGCGAAGCCGAACGACGGTGGCTCCGCAAGCCTTGCTCATGATGAATAGTCCGATTGTGCGTTCGTACGCAGAAGGCCTTGCGAACCGATCTCGCAGCCAATCCGATGTTTCTTTGGTAGCTCGTATTCAACAAGTTTATGAGATCTGTTTTTCACGAAAAGCGACCCAATCGGAAATCGATTCCGCGACTGCGTTTGTTTCTGAACAATCGAAGTCGTATCAGTCTTTAGGACGCAGCGAACCACAGGAACTCGCCGTGACGGATTGGTGTCAAGCGATGCTGAGTCTCAATGAGTTCGTGTTTCTAGACTAATTGTTACTGTCGTTTTTCGGTGACGACCGATGGGCTCGGGTTAAGCCAACGTCCAAACTGATATCCTGCCGATGCGATCTTGATGATACAAAACACAAAGAATACCGAAATTAATGCCATGAATAGGCCGACTTGTGTTTTGGATTTCAACATATTGGGTTTCTACGGACGAATGCAGATGTTATCAAACTAAGGATATTTGTTAGTCGCGTGCACGGCCGTTCTCCCCTCAAACCTGGACCCTATTTTCTCATTCGCGTAGCAATTTTGGTAAAATAAGATTGTAACGGGATCGCCAATCGGTCGATTCCTTTGTGAAACCACTTGTTAGCGCATCGCTTGAAGTGCTTTCAAAATGCCTGCCCATTCACCTCTCCCAAAAGGCTTCCGAAAATGAGATCCATCCATCAGCCCTCTCGAGAATCCGTTGCCAAAAACGCACGAACACGTCGCGATTTCCTTGGAACAGCTGGCGCCCTCGCCGCTACCAGCGTGGGTGCGAGCAGCTGGCTTGCTGGCTCGGGAGCCGTTCATGCTGGTCCGTCTTTCTCGAGCCGTGCTGAGACCGTTATTGGCGAGATGTATGAATCGCTCACGGAGAATCAACGCGCTGCGGTTTGCAAGAGTTTTAATGATCCACTTCGAAAGCACGTCAACGCGAATTGGCACGTGGTCAAGGCGAACATTGGCTCCGATTTTTATTCGAAGTCGCAGCAGTCCATGGCTATGGAAATTGTGAAGCAACTGACTTCCGAGTCTGGGCATGAGACCATCTTGAAGCAAACCGAATACGATGACGGTGGCTTGGGATCGTACAGTGTTGCTTGGTTTGGTAAGCCGGGCGATGCGAGCTTTGAATGGATGCTGACCGGTCGACATTTGACACTTCGGGCGGACGGCAACACCCAGAAGAAGACTGTTTTCGGTGGGCCGATCGTTTATGGCCATGGAGAAGAATCCAGCCCCGAAGACAATCTGTTCTACTTCCAAACTCAAAAAGTGAATCGTGTTTTTGCTGCCTTGAATCCGGAGCAGCGCAAGAAGGCTTTGCTGGCAACCGACATTCCGGATGAATCGGATGTTTTGGTGCAGGCTCGTGATTCTTATGCGGGGCTTTCGGTTTCCAAGCTATCCGACGATCAGCGTCAATTGGTTAATGAAGCGCTCACTTCGATTTTGGGTGTTTACCGCGAAGAAGATGCTGCCGAAGCGAAGGAGATTTTGGGTGAGGTGGGTGGCTTGAATTCCTTGAACTTGCAATTCTACGCCAACGACGATCTTCTTTCCGATGGTGTGTGGGATATGTGGCGGATTGTTGGTCAACGTACAACCATTCATTTCCGCGGAGCTCCTCACGTGCATGCATTCATCCACATCCAAGGGTAAGAACGTGACAAATCAAAATGCCCACCGGTTGATCGATCATTTGGCGAGGCGTCAGTTCTTAGCTCGAGCTGGCAGCGGATTCGGCATGCTTGGCCTTGCCTCGCTGCTCGATGAGGCCGGTCTGTTATTGCGTTCGGCTCGAGCCAACCCGAGCGAGGGGTTGGTGGATCGGTCCTTAGCCCCGCTCGCCCCGCAACCGCCTCATTTTCCGGCCAAAGCCAAAAGTGTCATCTGGTTGTTCATGAACGGTGGGCAAAGCCAAGTTGACACTTGGGACTATAAGCCAGAGCTGGAAAAACGCGATGGAAAGTCCCTTGAGGGTTTCGACAATAAGACGGGATTCTTCGTGGATGCGGTGGGGGGATTGATGAAGTCTCCGTTCCAATTCAAGCAACATGGTAACAGCGGGACCTGGGTTAGCGAGATCTTTCCAGAGCTGGCCAAACATGTGGATGACATGGCGTTTATTCACAGCTGTTTCACGGAAACCAACAACCATGCGCCCGCTTTGTTTCAAATGAATACAGGCATGAGCCGAATGGGTTTCCCAGGCGTTGGGTCGTGGGTGACTTATGGTCTTGGCAGCGAGAGTCAAAATCTGCCTGCTTATGTAGTGATGTGTGACACCAAG
Organism: Planctomycetaceae bacterium; assembly: GCA_027487485.1. GTDB lineage: Bacteria > Planctomycetota > Planctomycetia > Pirellulales > Pirellulaceae > JBKCUI01. The sequence goes on from JAIYDN010000049.1 coordinate 204,073, forward strand.
GGTCGCGGCTTGCCGAAGGGGCACGCCACCAACTGGGGTGCTGGCTTTTTACCCGGCGTTTATCAAGGTACGTTTTTAGCGGCCCAAGGTGACCCGATTGCAAACTTATCTCGCTTGCCTCATATGTCCACGGGGGAGCAGCGACGTCAATTGGATTTGATCGCGAAGCTCAATCAACAGCATTTGCAACTCAGTCCAGGCGAAGCCGAGCTGGCTGCAAGGATCGAAAGTTTTGAACTCGCATATCGAATGCAAACAGCCGCTCCCGAGGCGTTTGACATCGAAAGCGAGCCCGAGAGCATCAAGAAACTGTATGGGCTCGACAACGAGAAATGTGCCCATTTTGGGAAGCAGACGCTTTTGGCTCGTCGATTGGTTGAGCGCGGAACTCGGTTCGTGCAGATATTCTCGGGTGGAATGGACAACCAGTTATCGTGGGATGGCCACATCGATATCGATGGCAATCATCGACAATTCGCTGGCGAAACCGATACACCGATCGCTGGCTTGATTTCGGATCTGAAACAACGGGGCTTGTTGGAAAGCACTTTGATCATTTGTGCGGGCGAGTTTGGTAGATTGCCATTGGCCCAGAAAGGGGCCCAACCTGGACGCGACCATAACCCTCATGCATTTACTGCTTGGTTTGCAGGTGGTGGCGTGAAGGGTGGTACGCATTATGGCGAGACGGACGAGATTGGCCATCGGGCGGCAGTGAATCGAGTCAGCGTCAACGATTTGCATGCCACGATACTGGCTTTGCTTGGAATGGACCACACCAAGCTCACCTACTTGTTCAACGGTCGTAATTTCCGACTGACGGATGTAGCGGGAGAAGTCGTTCGAGGAATCATCGGTTAGAGATTGAGCCGCTGGCGCTAGCCGCGTTAAGTTTATTTGCGATGGATATGTACTCGCGGCTAGCGCTCATTGCCTTCTCCTTTCAGGTTGTTTTGAATGCCGAACACCGAATAAGGAACATCGAATAACGAAGTGTGGTGCGGATTCCTTTGGATTTCGACATTCCTTGTTCGATATTCGATATTGATTCTGATAGGTAAATGACAAAGTGTGGCGATGTGCTCTGCATCGATTGTTGCAATCGCGTCGACATTAGTGTTACTTTAGAGACACGAAAAAAGCCGAGCTGTTACGCTCGGCTTTGTATTCGATTGCAACCCTAGAGCGATCTTGCTCTGGGGTAGATCGTTACCAACCTTGTTCTGCGAAAACGTCGTCAACGGTTTCCAAGTATCCGCGGGACTTGGCCTTAATGTTGACTGGCGGAGCAGCAAGCGAGACCCGGGTCCATACCAGTTCTTCTGAGCGAGCCATGACTCGAATGATTTTCGAACCATTCGGTGTGTCGCCAACTTGAACGAATTGTCGGCGGCCGAGAACTGCGGTGTAAATTCCGCGGTCAGCACCACGAACGGATGTCACAATGGCTTCTGTTCCATCGTTGGTCAGCACCACCTCTTGGTAGGAATCGCCTTCGAATCCATTTCGAGCGATTGTCCACTCTGAAATTCCTTCAGCGTTCACCGCTGCATAGATACCCGACGTGCGGTTGCGTGGATTCGAACTGTCATAAGAACTCGACATGTACTCAATCAAGTTTGCATAGCGAGCTTGAACGCCCAGTACAGCAAAGTTATGAACGACGTTCACGTCCCCTGGGGCAACTACACTTACGTTGTAGCTGTTCGCACCGGGTGCATCGTCCGCTAGGATCGGGATCGCATAGCTTACGGTGTACGCTCCGGGAGGAAGCAGATCGAAGTTGTAGCTTCCGTCGGCAAGCGTCTTCTCGGTTCGTGAGACGCTTGGAGTCGATCCGGTTGCCGCAGTGACTAACGTCACTTCAACGCCGCCCATTTTCAGTTCCAAGGGGTCCATGGATCCTGAATTGTTATCATCGATGTAGACAAATCCCTTGACCGAACTTGGGATGAACGGCGAGATGTCTATATTGAATGTGCCGGTGGCGCTCAATGGTGTAGCAGCACTGTTCGTTGTGCCATTGTCGGTTACTTCGTAAGTGAAAGTAACTCGGCCGCTGGCACCGAGCGGGGCGGTGTAGGTAATGCTCATGTCGTTGAAGGAGAGCGTGCCAGTAAAGTTTGCGCCAGGAGTCACCGCGGTGACTCGCAAGGTTTGACCACTTTCGTTAGCAGGTCCCTTTGGCATTGCTGCAAGAGCCTGAGTAAGATCGAAGGTTGTTGGCACACTTGCGAAAACATTTCGCGTCAATGTATCCGCCGAAGGAGCATCGTTGACTTCTGTTACACGAATTGTCGCGGTGGCGACAGTTGTCGATTGGCTCGATTGTCCATCGCTAATCGTGTAGGTAAAGCTATCCGGACCGTTGTAATTGGCGGCTGGCGTGTAGATCAAATCGGTACCCGATTGAGTCACCAAACCTCCATTGGCTGTGCTGACACCTGCTGAAGGTAGAGCAACGAAGGTCACAACTTGACCCGCATTGGCTTCGTTGGCAGGACCAGGCAAGTCGTTGTCAGTTAGTGTGCGAATCGCAAAAGTCAAAGGGGTGTCTTCAGCAGCCACGGTCACTGCGTCCGCAACCGAAATCGGGGCATCATTCTCAGCCGTGACGGTAATCGTCAACGTTGCGCTGTCACTGAGCGGCGTCAAGGTTGACCCTGTGAGACCGTTATCGGTAACAGTGTAGACGACCAAAACTTCGCCGAAGAAATCGCGTCCAGTTGCTACTGTACTTCCTGGTGCATATTGAATGTTGCCGCCCACGACGCTGACGGTACCACTGTTAGGCGTTTGATTCACAGCATTCGTGATCGTCAGGACTTGAGCGTCTTCGAGTGGCCCCTTGCTCAGTCCGGTAATGATATCAGCAGCTGGAATAACCAAAGTGGTGTCTTCCTTTACAGTAGCAGACTTTGGTGCAGCCACAGGTGGATCGTTCACTGGCGTGACCTGGACCGTTACCGTGCCGGTCGACGAAACGATCGCAGGGTTGCTGTCCACAGCACTATCGATCATCGTGTAGGTGAACGTGGTGCTGCCAAAATAATTCGTATTGGGTGCAAGGTACGAAACCGTATCATCCGCCGGATTCGTCGGTGTTCCATTGTCGTTCAATGTCACCGTGCCTGTCCCAGCAGCTGGTTGTGTGAAGGACAGTAGTCGTTTGGTTGCAGGGACGTTTGCAACGGTGTTCGCGAAGTCGTTTCCGAGCACATTAATGACAGAGGGCGTTGATTTTTTCTCTTCAATGGTCAGTGAGTCACCCAACGCGAACGGAAGGATCGGTGGAATGATCAAGACTTCCACGTTTGCAGTGGATTCTCGGTTCAGCGAATCACGAATGGTGTAGCTAAACGTAGAGGTCACGTTGAACTGGCCTGTCGGCGGAACGAAAATAACGCCAGCACCGTTTGGAGCAACCGATACCGTACCAATGGTTGCAGGTGTTACCGATACAACGACGAAGTCGCGTGTTTCGTTCGGAGCCCCTGGATCGTCATTTTCCATCACATCGAGGGTGTTATCTGCAGCAATGCCGGGAACAACAAATCGATCGGCCGCACCCGTGTCGTTGACTGCGACAGCTGGGTCATTCACTGCATTCACGGTGATGGTAATTGTACCGTCAGCAGTCAACGTTCCGTCGCTTTCTCGAACGCTGTAGACGAAGCTATCTTGCCCGTTGAAATTAAGGGCAGGTCGGTAGGTAGTCACATTGTTGGTTGTTGTGATCGTTCCACCATTGGCTGTTGTAGTTGGAATCGAGGCGAGCACGGGTGTTCCTGGCTCACCGAGTCCATTGCTGGAGCGGGTCAAGAGATCATTCTGGGCTCCTGTTCCGATCAAAATCAACGGGGTGTCTTCGTTCACTTGAAGCGTACCGCTGAATGCAACGGGAGCGTCATTGACACCAGTAACGCTGATGGTGATCGTTGCAAGGGTCGACCGATTTCTGAGGGAATCACCTGCGATTCCGGAATCGTCGGTGCCTGTCACTTGCAAGACAACGTTTCCAAAGAAGTTAGGTGTGGGAACAAAATTGATGCTTCCACCGACAAGCGTCGCTATGCCCTGTGCCGACGTTGGGCCGACATTGATTTCGGAAATGGTCAACGCTTGCGAAGATTCGTTCGCTGGACCGGGCGAGAAAACATCAGAAGCAGCGATCGTCAAACCTGGCGTCGGAGTATCTTCTGCTACAGTGAACGGAGTCGTTCTGATAACTACGGGTACATCATTCACCGCTGCTACAGTTACCAAAACCGTACCAACCGAAGTATCGCCCGCATTGTTGGTCACCGTGTACAGGAAGCTAGTCGTTCCATTGAAATTGGGGGCAGGAGTGAACAATACATTAGGTCCGTTCAATGAACCGGAGACCGTACCGCCAGTGGCTGGTTGTTGGTAAGAAAGCACTCTCTTGGAATTCGAGGGAACTTGTTCAATATCATTTTGAACGACATTGATTGCGGTTGCGACGGCATCTTCGCTAACATTGAGTTCATCAGTAATTGCAGTTAAGCGATCGGCAATTCGGATCGAGCCTTTTGGAAGAATCACTCGCGAGGCTGGTAGGTATTCAGCCCGTCCACCGCTTTGTCCAAACAAAGCGATACCCAAATTGTTGCCTGATGTATCCCCCGCTCCTGGCAACGGAGAAATCGTGCCTTCAAGGTTCACCAATCCAACCGAACCACCGACAAAAAGTGCGTCCACTACCGGAATGAACTGAGTTGCCACACTGGGACTGAGGAAATTGCTGGATCGAGTGAAACCACCCATCAATGCAACTTGATAAGCACCGGCAGCAGGATCGGTGGAAGTCTTCTGGAGCTTACCGTCTCGACCGTTGGTGTATTGCGTCAAAACATCACTGGGCAAGCCAAGGTCATGCCGAAGACCCGCAGCAGCAACATTGCTTGTTGCTGGGTTCGGGTTGGCTTGCGTCACCGGCGTGATCGTAGGCGAAACGCCAGTCAAGTTGTTCGCGGAGACTGTAAAGTCAGGAATGTTGGTACGCGATCGCCCGTTGACGAACGTAATATCGAAGAAATACTCCGTATCAGTGTCCTTGCCAGCAGTAACCTTTACATTCCCAGCGTAGCCCGGTAACGCTTCAATGGCAGCTTGGATATTTGCCGCTGTGACTGGCGAATCTTGAACACCTTCCGGTGTGAATGCGACTGGAATCGCAGTAGTCTCATCCGTGCCAAACCTTAGGCGGAACGTTCCCCCGGTTGCAGAATTTCGGATGCTCAACTGATTGAACTCGCCCCACTGAAACAGAAGTTTTTCAGCAGTTCCAACTTCATTCGTGTAATTCAAGTCATGGTAAGCGCTAAACACCCCACGAGGGTTTCCTACTCGATCCGGATCGGTTGAGTTGACGCGCCGCAAATCCGTTACCGAGGTACGGACGATCACTTTTTGGCCGGGACTGATAATGGCATCAGGCTGTCCGTTGTCTGGGGAGGGGTCGTCAAATCGAGCCCCAACCGATCCGTCAGCGTTAACCCTAAAGAATTCGTACTTGACTTCGACCAACTCGCCTTGGCCTTCACCGTTGTTTAAAGCATTGATAACGGAGAGCGCGTCCAACGGGGACAAGAAGTTGTCACCCGTGACGTCCACATAAGACGTTTTGTCTGTTGGGGCCTGTCCGGTAAGAGACGAAGAACCTTGAGTGTTTAGTCGGTTGATGACAACCAACGCATCCAACGGAGAAACCGAAAAGTCTCCATTGACGTCCCAAGGGATCATGTCGTTGTGAAAAAGTGGAAGATCAGCCGCCATCAGCTGCCGCTTTTCAAGTGACTCCAGTCGGAGCACTCGCTTTAGCCAGCTTTTTCGCTGGGCTTTTCGAGAATGATTGTTTGCAACTGGGGTACGCGCTTGACGCTTTGGCGAAACTGTCATCGATTCATCCACCGTAGAGACAAAAATGATTTAGCAATGGAAAGGAAATTGCTGAACAAAATGCGTTCACACAAATCCCGTACAGTGAGGGTACTTGGCGTCGAACCACTTTTCAATCCACTTCTTACCCAGTCGGACTAAATTACCCAGTCCGCCTGTTCAGGTGTGTGGATGTGCCATCCCTAACAATTTTTCCGGAAACATGAGTTGTTGGAGTCAAAATTCCTAAGGAAGTTCCATCTACAACAAAATTTAGAGAATGTCACTGCATTCCGAATATTTTACGGGTTTTCGTTTTTTGGGTTGATTTTTCTGTTAAATGATCGTTGAAAACCTGTTTGATTCTGTTGCTTGCCTGTGAGTTCTATTTACGCCAAACCTCCAGATCCTCTATTATCTCCAGCGGGCTGTCATAGCGCAGCACGGTTTAGGATGTCGAAATTCGACGGGGGCACTGCCAAAGAGGCTGAGAATGCACGGTTTATTACTTCTAGTCACATTTGTAGCTATGCTACCGCAGGGGGATGTTCTTCCTGCCCCTATGACGGGTTTTTCTGCAAACGCCCCAGTTTTGCCGAACACGAATCCCAATTTGGTGAATTCTGACCTAACTCCTCCACCAAGTTCTTTTCCGATGGCGGGCCCAGCCCTTGGCAACCCGGGAACTTTAAATCCGCCTGAACCTCACAAAGTGGGCTGGGTCACCGACCCTCAGGGTGTTTTCAGCATGATCTTGCAAATCTCCCCCGATGCTGTCGTCAACTTTGCAAAAGGGGAAAAAGGTAGCGAATTTTTCGTCGACATTCCGCCAGAAATTCAAGGGATGGCACAACGAATCATCGTGCGAATTGGATCGGGACCGGTTGAAAGAATTCCTGCCAATCCCCAATCACTGAGTCGGACTAGCATTGGCGAAGGGCCAACAATCGCTAACGCCTTTGATATGCGGCCTCTGGAAAGCAGCAATAATGGCGCACCCGTGGATATCGACCGGGCGCCGAGTCGGCCAGTCAGTATGAATGCAAGTCCTTTGCAGGACGTTCTTCCTGATACCAGTCCAAGCAACTTTGGCCCAACCCGGTCGAACCCCAATTTGCCGCTCCCGAACCTACCTAACGCCAATAATTCCAATTCGCGGCCTGCAACTCTTCCGAGCCAACTTGCTACGGACAACTTTACCCCAGTGGTCACACCTTCCTCGGGAAATGTTGGCGTTTCTCCCAACAACTCTCCCAACAATTACGCCACCTCCAACAATCCTAATTTAGGGCCGCCGAATCGCAACACGGCGTCTCCTTACCTAGCAAGCAATCCAAATGGTGCGAATTCTGTCCCGCCATTTGGGCAAGGGGAATTCAATAACAGCACGAATAATGCGGGTTTAGGTCAAAACTCTAGCTTAAATTCACCCAGTCCATTCCCTCCCTTCAGTCCAACCCAGCCTTATTCTCAGTCCCAGGTCCCATTAGGGATGCAGCAGCAACAATTGCAACAACCCCCTCCTTATACACAAAATCCCTACAACAACGCCCCAGGCTCGTACACGCCAGGACCAACGGGTCGACTCGCTTCGGCTGCGCCGCGCAGTCCTGGAATGGGACTCGAAACCGATGAGATTTCACCTGCAGTTACGCCAGCCTGGAACGCTTGGCTGCCTTTTACTTTGCTGCTTTCCATCGTCATTAACGTCTACCAGGGAATGTGGATGGGGCATCTTCGAGCAAGATATCGCCAGCTTTTGGGAGACTTGCGAGGAGTTCCAGTATCGGAATATGCTGGCGGTTGAGAATCCGCTAGCAAAAAATGGCCCAAGAAACGAGCACTTTTCGACCGTCTCCATGTAGGAGTTCAACAAGGAAAAAGCAGCTTTTTGCCTCTTTCAGACCTGTCTGGCTGCTATTCTAATGGCAGATCGGGAACTTTTTCGACTCCTAAGCACTCGGAGAAGCGTACCAAAACTTCACTTGTACTGACGCATCATGGATCTTCCCAACAATAACCTCGATGAACTCCTGAGCGGGATGCTGGACGGCATGCTTTCCGACCAAGAACTTCGCGTGTTGGAACAGGCGATGGCGGACGACCCGTCCCTACAAGCAAAGCTGGACGAACTTGCGGCATCCAGAAGCTCGCTCCTGCGTGGCAGAAGCCGCGGTCGATTGGGACCAGATTTCGCCCGAACTGTCTCTTTGGCCGCACGTGATCGAGCGGCTGCCATGGGGCCGGATGCTCCCGCATGGTTGGTGCCCGCCGATTTCCATCGCCCAGCGGCTCTTGTGAAACCAGCGCCCCAAGAATCAATCGCACCGTTAGATACCATTCCAGCCTTCAAGCGAGCCTGGGTATATGCGTGCGTCAGTCTCGCCGCCGTTTTCGCTCTGATCTTTGTTCTCGTCCAAGAACCTGAAAAGCAAGGTCTTGTTCAGCTTGATCCCAAGGCAACAAATACTTCTGAATCATCCGATCTGAAAGTGATCGAAAAGGCAGAGGAACTATTGGCTGCCTCACCAGGGGCCACCGAAAAATCAAATGAGAACACTCTTTTGAATGAAGAGGTACCTTCTCAGAATGCAGTCCTTCCAGATACGGAATCTGCAATCGCAAGTCTAAATACGGAGAACCAAAATGGCACCAGCACCGAAACTATGGCAACAGGTGAATCGACAATTGCGGCTCCAACTGAGTCACCGACAGCTAGCGTTGCAGCGGTTGATCCTGCAGGTGGCGTGAAGGAAACAGACCGCGACAATGCCGTCGTAAGCACAGAACCCAAGAAATCGAAGGATTACCTGACGGCAGCTATCTATATCACCATCGATGAAGTAGCCCTCCAGAATCGCGCCCTGGAAAGCATTCTTGAAGAGCATGGGGTCGCCTATTCAGGCGACCATGTTTTGAGTGACGAGGAGCTTAATCGCTTGTCTCAGTCAGGCCTCGCAACGACCGCGCAAGATGAACAAGAAGGGAACGTGCAAGTTTTGTTCTTGAAGTCGACGGTGGAGAATATCGGCTTGGCCATGGAAAGTATGCTGGAACAAGAAAAAGATTTTCCACAGTGCCGATTGGCCGTCACCAAGGATGCCTCGGCGCGTAGGTTGGTAAAGCAACTAAGCAGCATTGAAGTTGCCGAGGGCTCAAAAGGGTTCGTACGACGAATCGTTCCTGCTGACAATAGCAGGTCAGGGCTCCCGTTCGTTGTTTCGAACTGGAGAAGCGGAAGCACCCCGATACCCAAAAATTCTGACAACCCTTTGTCCCCTGAGATGATTGCAAAGCGACAGCAAACGGCTTATGCCTTGCTATTTGTTAGACCGGCAAAGTAGCATCGAGAGTCAGGTTCCGCCACCTGCAGAACCCTGAGCTTTTTTATCGTGGCTTTTCTGCCTTCAACAAAAACGTTGGATTGCAAGATTCCAGCCGCAGTTTATCTAATTGATAATTGCCTCGAGAAATCTGCACCATCCAAAGCATGGGCTCAATTCCCAGCTTTAGACTAAACAGCTGCTGCAATGCCACCACATAGTCCATGCTCATCATGTTCGCGATCAAGCATCCGCCCGGCTGCAACCTTGGCCATGCATGCGAAACCAACTCCGTTACTGCTCTACCAGTTCCACCAACGAAGATGGCTTCCGGATCGGGCAAAGATTCCCATGCCAATGGCGCTTCTCCAAGTACGGGTACCAAATTGGTGACACCAAATTGTTTCGCGTTCTCGACCAGCAGATTGTAATCCTCTGCGTCCATTTCAATGGCATACGCTTTGCCATGCTTTGCAATCATCGCGGCCTCAATGGCGACCGAACCACTGCCTGCTCCAATGTCCCACATGATCGAGGTCGACCTCAAGCCCATCTCACCCAAGGCAATGCTGCGAACTTCATTCGGAGTCAGCAGGCCTCGCTTGGGTTTACTTTGCCGAAACATCTCATCGGGGTTGCCAAACATACGGCGTAGATCTGAATCGGATTGTCGATCAGGCACACCCGACTGACGAACCAAGATCATCACGTTTAAGAGCGAGAATCTTTGATTGACTAGGTCCTGGAGCGAGCTGCGTGTCACGCGCTCATCGGGTGAACCTAGATTCTCACAAACGTAAACGTTGAAGTAGGATATCCCTTTCGAAAGCAATTCTTCTGCTAATCGGGAGGGAGGTACTTCCTCCGAGGTGAACAGCCCGACTTTTTCAGCCGACCGGATACGGTCGACAACGCGTTCGAGCGGCTGCGATGCAAGATTGGTTAGATAGGCTTCGTCCCAGCTCTCTTTAACACGAGCAAAGGCCAATTGCATACTGCTCACATGAGGAACAACTTCAAAGCGATCTTTGCCAAGCCGATCGCACAGAAATCTTGCCGTGCCGTAAAAAAGAGGATCTCCGCTGGCAAGCACCACCGTCGGGACACCTGACTGATCCAGCATATTTGCTAGGCGATCGAGATCCGGCCCAACCGTTTCTTTGCGTCCTGCAAAGTCTGGAAACTTGGCAAGTAGAGCCCCAGACCCTACTAAGACTTGAGCCGAAGCAATGAAATCGGAAGCTTGTTTGGTCAGCCCTTCGGCCCCATCATCCCCGACGCCGACAATCAATATTTTTCCTGAATGTGCCATGCTGTCGTTATACAATTGGATCGAAGTCGACGCTAGCACTAGTCGTGGAACACAAGACGAAACTCTCTGCGAGTTTCGCAAGGAACACGAGCTACAAATCCAGTTGGTCCAATTGATCGATCAAGGAGTCAAGTTCATCCCTGTTCGCATTAGCTGTCTTTAGGTCCATGGCTTTTGCTGGATTTGGAACAGGCTGGGTGTCGACGGCTGCACGCCCTGCCAAAATCAGTTGTTCGTTACGTTCTCGAGCCGCCGCAGCAGCAGGATCTTCGTCTCGTTCCGGCGCACCGAACAACTTCGACAGGTCGATTTTGAATCCTCCTGCATCGACGGGTGCACCTGCGATCGCAGGGGTTTTGTGTTGAGGAAACATGATTGCATTTTCTGGGCAAACGCGCGAGCAAGCTGGGCAGCCCTTACGGCAATTGTCCGGCTGTTCCACCAGAATGGTTTCGCCTCGGTCCACTCCGTAGACGCCGAACAAACAGAAGTCGATGCATTCCATGCAGTTGGTGCACCGGCTGTAGTCGATGACGGGATACCATCGCCGCGCCGGATGATCTTCCATACGCAGCGGAACAATCCCAAGCGGCGATTCATGTGCAGTCGGAACTGACGAATCCAAATTTCCAGAGCCGTTCATCGACATTGCGGTCGAATTCGTTGGGCTCAAAAATCGCTCCAAGGAGAGCAATTCTTTCTTCGGGCCCTCGATCTTCTCGAGCGAGAGAATTCTTCGGAACTCTGCCGCGTATGCCTCGGGAGACGTACTGGCTCGCAAATCAATGGAGTAGATATTGCGGTCGGGGCGAACGTTAATGCTGGTGACTCGATCGGCAGCTTTCTCGTCTTCGTCGGATGAATCCTCTGCGTCTTCATCGTCGTCCTCTTGCAGGTCAGGATTCAGAAGCAGCGATTCAGCAAATTGCCCGCGAATTTCATTCCGGTCAAGAACCCAGAAGGCGGCTCGATCGAACAGCCAGCTCAAGATGACAATCGGGCCTTGCCATTGACGCATCTTGGAAACGCTTTGGCTGTCGTTTGCCAGATCATACAAGTTAGGAACGAGCATGCTGCATGTTTGAGGGAGTGTCGCCGCAACCGTGGCAATGGCCTCTTCGAGCGCTCGTTTGTCAGGGCTTCGACTTTGCCCCTGAGACACAACGACGAGTAAGCCGTTTGAGCCAGAGTCTGTGTTGAATCGATCGGAATGGGGTTGGGCGCTGATCATATTACTCTCTGTCGCCTTGTTGTTATTCATCTTCGGAATCCATCGTATTGGCTTGGCCCTTGATTGTACGTTGAGCCACGTCCCAGGCTTGGGACAAGTGATCCAAGTATTGCTGGGGAGTTAGCATTTCGCTGCTATCGCCTTGCATTTCTATTAACCAGCCCTGGCCATACTTGTCGACGTTGATAATCGAGGGGTCGTCTAGCAGCTGTTCATTGATTTGAACAAGTTGCCCTGTGATTGGCGAGTATAATCCGCTTTCTGCCTTCTTGCTTTCAATGCTTCCAAACTCTTGGCGATTCTTGAGTTGAGCCATCGGTTCGTACGAAAACTCAATAAAGTAAATGTCTTGTAGCAATCGAACCGCGTAGGCTGAAAAACCAAAGCGGATGTTCCCATCGCTCATGGGCATGGCCCACATATGGTTTTTTGCATACAGTCGATCGCTCAGGATTTCTGCTGCAAAATCGCCCATCATGAAGGTGAGCGTCTCGCTCATGTATAACGCACTCCGCGAAACTGAGGTTCGAAAAATGCAGGCAGAAGTGCGTCGACGCGAAGCAACCCGTCCATACTTAGTTCGATACGGTTGCAATGACCGTTCGAATCTACTTTCATCTCGGCAAAGCCATCGCGAACATAACTTGCCCAAACATCTTTCCACCGTTCAGCGATATCGGTTTCAAACTTGGTTTGAAAATACTCGGTTTCTAAATAGCCGCGTTTCAATTGCAGAATCATCTCGCGTATCAGCGATTGGTCCTTGGTGGGTACGAAGGCGCGCCCAATCGGCAATCGATCTTCGTCCAGCAAAGCCCCTAAGTACTGATTCCACTCCGGAACGTTTTGATAGTGAACGCCCGACAGGTGGCCGAAACTTGCGATGCCGGTTGCTATCAGATCCGAGCCTCGCCAAAGATTATCGCGATAGGAAAAGCTAACTTTGCTAGGGTCTTTCACGACGGTATATGCACTGCTTACCTTGTAGCCCGCAGTTTGAAATTCTTCGAACGCATAGCGAACCCAGTCTCGTTTGGTTTGCCAATCTGCGACCGGAGCTGCCTGTTGCGTTTGCAGCAGGTCTTTCGAATAGACCGTGTTGAATGGGAGCTCCATTTGATAAATAGTAACGCTTTCGGGAGACAGTTCGAGCGTTCGTCGTACATTCTCACGCCAGTTGTCCCATGTTTCTCCAACCATGCCCGAGATCAAGTCGATATTCACGTTGGGAAAATTAGCAGCCACAATCCAATCCCAAGCTTTGTGGATTTCTTTGGAAAGATGAGCTCGACCGTTCTCTTCCAAAATAGCGTCCGAAAAATTCTCGACTCCTAAACTTAAACGCGTCACGCCGAGCTCTCGCAATGCGATCACTTTGGATTCGCTCAACGTTCCAGGCTCGCACTCAAACGTCACTTCCTCGGCTTGCTCCCATGTAATGCTCTGGTGAAGGCGCTGAAAGAGAGATTGAAGTTGTTTGACCGAAAGGAAGCTCGGGGTACCCCCTCCAAAGTAAACGAACCGAATCGGACGTCTACCCATGACGGGCTGTTGGGAGACGAGTTCAATTTCGCGAGTCAGGGCCGAAACGTAGCGCTCGATTTCTTCGGCATTCATCTGGGTGAACACCTTGAAGTAACAAAACTTGCACCGCTTTCGGCAAAATGGAATGTGAAGATAAAGGCCCAGCGGCGTCTCCTGTGAGGAACCGTCTCGTTGGAGTTGCTTCAGCGGCGGGTTTGCCATCGCGCTTTGAATGTGGGCTAACGCATCTCCGGACCATTGCGAAAATGGGGGATAGTTGGAAATAAAGTAACTTCCAACTTCGGTTTTGGCGGCTTCGGTCGACATGGATTAGATTGGGTGGTAGCTTGTGTTTCGACACTCAAATCAAGACCACTAGTTTACCCGCCAAACGGGAAAACGGGCAGAACCTTTAGCGAATCATTCATGCAAACACGTTGGGAAGTAATCATTGTTGGTGGTGGGGCTGCTGGGCTTTGGGCGGCAGGGACCGCCGCCGCACGGGGCAAGCGTGTGCTGGTACTAGAAAAGAACAACAAAGCCGGTGTCAAAATATTGATGTCGGGTGGAACCCGCTGCAACATCACTCACAACTGCGACAGCCGGAAAATTGCCGAAGCCTTTGGGAAAAATGGACGTGTTCTTCTGTCGGTTCTCAGTCGACTGTCCCCTCAAGATGTTGTTCGGCAAATGGAACTTGAGGGGGTAGCTACCAAAATTGAAGAGACGGGCAAGATTTTCCCAGCCAGCGACCGAGCGATCGATGTGCGCGACGCCGTTGTCCGTAGGCTCGCTCGGGAAGGCGCCAGCTTGGTGACCGGTGCTGCGGTTCAGTACGTTCGACCGCTTCCAGTTGAAAACACTGGTTTTGAAGTGGCTGTCCAGATTCAGGGACAACCCCAAACCATTTTAACCTGCGATTCCGTGGTCATTACCACCGGCGGTCTCAGCTACAGTGGTTGCGGTACGAATGGCGATGGATACCCATGGGCACGAGACATGGGGCACACCATCACCGCTCTTCGGCCTGCATTGACACCGCTCGTGTCCAGTGAAGCGTGGGTGCATGAGCTCAGCGGCATCACTTTGGACGACGCAGAAGTCAGCGCTCGCATCACGGGCGAAGATGGTAAGCAAGCCAAAATGGAGCGTAGCTCGTCTCGCGGTGGATTGCTATGGACCCACTTCGGCTGTAGCGGGCCGACGGCCATGAATGTGTCACGCTGCTTTTCAGACCGCGATCCTAAGTCCCCCGCAACGCTATCGGTCGACTTGCTGCCTGATGTCTCGCGCGAGGCGTGCGAACAATGGTTGTTGGATTCGGCCAAAGATTCCAATCGCACCATCGCAAATGTCCTAAGTCAACGTATCCCGAAACGTATCGCTAGTACTTTGCTAGCTGTTTTAGGATCGAACAATGACGTTCATACCTCAGAATTGTCCAAGAAGCTTCGTAATGGACTTGTCGAGCGACTCAAGGCCCTGAATGTGCCCATCCATGGCACCCGGGGCTACCCCAAAGCAGAAGTCACCGCGGGCGGTGTTTTATTGAGTGAAGTGAACTTCCAGGACATGCAAAGCCGAAAAATGCCCGGACTGTTTTTCGCCGGCGAGATTCTGGATCTGGACGGCCCGATCGGTGGGTTCAACTTCCAAGCCGCCTGGAGCACGGGGCATACGGCAGGCTTGTATGCTTAAAATCAGATCAAGAACAACACTTTAGTTTGGCGAAACTACGCGCGTACCGCTCGGTACGGTGCTTGATGCTCGAGGTGCGACAGGAGCCGTTGCAGAAGCAGCGGGCGCATTCGAAGCTGGCGAGCTCTTGGTGTCCACGAGACTCCATCGCTTGCCATTCAATGCCATCGTTGCATTCCACTTCAAGTCGGGTAGAAACAGAATTGAAACAATGCTCGATCCTTTGATGCTGGCATTGCCCCATTCGGTATCGACGGACAGCGACTTTAAATCGGTTGCTCCTGTAATGGAATCTCCGTTCTTAAGGATGATCGTTGTCGATGGATCTTCAGGAGAAGCAAGCTTGATGCCCGCGATATCGGCATAAGAAATTTGGACTTCGCCAAACGTAAGTCGCACTGGTAGCAACGTCGCCTCGGTCAAGGTGCCATTGATTTTCTGCCCACCCAACAAATCGACTGTTGCTGTGATTGGGCCCGTTTTCGGAATCGACGTCGCGGGAACTCCGACAACCTGCGCTACCGCTTCCTTCTCTTGGGCAAAGCTCCAAGAAGATAGGGTTGCGAATGCGACACAGCACAAACTCAAAATCGAAAACTTCATATGCAATACTCGCTACCAAGGGAAGAAAAAGGCATTCGAACCCTGCGATCTTTCCGTCAATACGGGGGCGAGAAGATCGCGAGTGGTTGAATCCCAATCCTACTTAGCCAGGCAAGCTTCACCAAGAAAAAAGCATTTGAACTCGGTGCGCATGTGGATAGATTGCTCGCTACAAACGGTACTGGTGGAACTTTCTCCGCCAAGCATTCGATTTTTAGCTTCCAAGAACGTTCAGAAGTAACTATTCGTTTATTGCGACCTTGCTGGTATGCCGCTCACTTTACAGTGCTTCCCGGTGCGCGATTTTCGCTGCCGGTTCTCTTCACCAAAGAATCGCCCAGTTCGGATCTCGCTTTCTCCACGAGCTCGAGCATGATGGCCAGTTGCTCTGGATTCTTTTCGGTTAGATCCATTCGTTCCCCTGGATCGGAAGATAGATTGAACAGTTGTGGCCGGTCGATTGGGACCCGGTTATAGCGGCCGCGCTGGCCACCGACCCCCGGTTCCCCCCCTTCAATCAGGTTGACTTGATGCGGCAAAAGCAGCTTCCATGGCCCGCTTCGAATCGCTTGCAGTTCGTTAACGCCGTAGTAAAAGTACAAAGCATCATGAGGGCTTTTGGCATTCTCAACTCCTGTCAGCAAATCAAAAATATCCTTGCCGTCGATCTTCGTCGTAGGCAAGGCTGTGTCTGCAATGCGGGCCAGTGTTGGCAGCACGTCCATCGTCGAGCAAAGCTGGTCTTGGATGATTCCGGGTGGGATATGCCCGGGCCATCGTCCAATCATGGGAACGCGAATCCCTCCTTCAAAGACAGTGCCTTTCCCCTCGCGCCATGGTCCCGCCTCCCCACCGTGATCACCATACAGAAGCCAAGGTCCATTGTCGCTGCTGAATAGAACAAGCGTATTCTCCGTTAAGCCTTGATCTTCCAGCTCATCGAGAATCGTGCCAACCGCAGAATCAAATTCTTCGATGACGTCACCATAAACACCTGAACCGGATCGGCCGCGAAACTGCTCGCCTGCATACAAGGGCACATGTGGGAAGGTATGGGCAAAGTACAAGAAGAATGGTTGCTTCGCGTGGCTACGAATAAAGTCGGTAGAAAAATCGCGGTAGGCAGCCGTCAGCAACGATTGATCTTCTGCCGAAACATCGTCATCAATGATGGTGTTGTCGCGAAACAACGGAAGCTTCGGAAAGTTGCCAGCTGCGTTGGGATTCGACGGCCACATGTCATTGGAGTAAGGCAGGCCCAGGTAGGAATCGAAACCATGCTGCAACGGAAGGAATTCGCTTTGATGACCTAAATGCCATTTGCCAACGATTCCAGTCGCATACCCTTGTTGTCGAAGCATTTCCGCAATCGTGGTTTCGGACGCATTGATTCCAGTTGTTGATTTCGGAAAGAGAGCACCATGAATTCCTATGCGATTTGCATAACAACCCGTCAATAAACTGGCACGCGATGCAGAGCAGACTGGTTGGGTTACATGGAAGTCCGTAAAGCGAACCCCTTGAGCTGCGAGCTGATCCAAACGGGGTGTCTTCCATTTCGTCGCTCCATAGCAACCTAGATCACCGTAACCTAAATCATCCGCGTAGATGAGTACAATATTGGGAAGCCCAGGCTTCGGCGGCTGCGAGCCACTTCGTGCGAAACTTTGGGTAGCTGTTCCCAACAGCACGAAGGATAACGAAAGAAAAAACGTGATGCGACTTGGAATGGTCAAATTCATGGTAACTTGCTCGGAGCGAGGAAAGGAATCCGTTTATCAAAGTATAGCAGTAGATCATGGAGTCAACCGGTGACCCAAGCTATCCGTCTTGGACTGGGATTTTAGACGGTCCATTTCGTCTCGATGTGTTCTCGTTTGGTTGGATTAAGATTCATGCTTGTGGATGTAAAAAACACTCCCGTGGTGGAGGTCTATCAGATGTTGGTCGGGCTTGTGACCCCACGCCCTATTGCCTGGGTGACGACTCGTTCGAAAACGGGCGTTGTTAATCTTGCGCCCTTCAGTTTCTTCAATATGTTTGGAGCGAACCCACCGGTCGTTGTCTTTTCACCCACCCTGAAACGCGACGGTAACAAGAAAGACACTTTGCTCAACATTGAAGCCAATGGCGAATTTGTGATTAACGCGTCCACGGAAAAACACGCCGAGCTCATCAACCTATCGAGCACGATGCTGCCTATCGAGGATAGTGAGCTGACGCTGACAGGCCAAAGAACCATCGCTTCGACAAGTATCCAGACACCTCGACTTGCGGATGTTCCATTTGCGTTAGAGTGTCGAGTGCTGCAAATTGTGCCGGTCGGTCAGGGCCCGATTTCCGCCAATCTCGTTATCGGCGAAGTTCTAACGATGCATATCGATAATGACATACTAGGGGAGGATAGTTATCCCGACCCTCGTAAGTTGAAGGCTATCGCAAGGCTAGGAAACGAGTACTGGTGCCGAACCCAAGATTTGTTTCAACTGAAAAGACCAAGCTGAGCAAAGCATGCTCCAGGTAATTCAGGCATCGAGTGACCCTTCGTTACTTTCCCCGAAACGTGATTACTTTAGCTCAGCAACCAACCGTCCGTCGTCGACCGCCCAAACTCGTAATATTCCTTCTTGGCCAACCGCCATGGCGAACTTACCAGTGGGGACAACATCGACGCCGTAAAGGGAGTCTGCGGCTGGCCCATACTGACGCACCAGTTGGCCGTTGTTGATGTCGTGGAGGCGCGCGGTGTTGTTGATGGTGGAGGTAAATATCTGATTGGACATGCCCACGAAGGTTAATGCCGTAACCTCGGTACCGAATCCTGCGATCGTCTGAATGGCTTCTCCGCGTTCGATATCCCAGACTTTTACGGTTGCGTCTGCGCTTGCCGTTGCCAAACGGTAGCTATCTTCTTGCCAAGCAAGGGAAAGAACGTGGTGTGTGTGCCCCTCCAAAACCTTGGCGACTGTGTTGCTGGCAACGTCGATCAGTTTCGTCATTTTGTCAGCACCACAGCTTGCAAGCCACTTGCCGTCGGGTGAGTAGGCTAACCCCAAAATCGTATCGCTATGTAAGTCTGCGTCCCCATTTCCGGCGGGCGCTTGGATAGCCGATGGCATCGCCACCAATTGACCGTCAGAAGTATTCACGATAGCGAGCCTTCCGCTTCGGCTCGGTAAGCCGCTTCCAATCGCTAGGTGTTTACCAGAGGGATCAAAAGCGAGCGCGGTTACACGGTCTGCGATCCACTTGGGGGAATCAAAGGTCTTATCGAGAACCCAGTTTGCACTTCCAAGCGTCAATGCCACTTGTGCTAAGACAGCGGGCGTAGCTTGGCGTTCAAGCTGTTGTGTTTCGAATCGCTCAAGCGTATCCGTCGCAAAGATATCCAAGTAGGACGTGTTGTTGGATGTATCCGTGAAGGTCGATGTAAGCATTCGATCGTTTGCAAAAGCCAGGGCGTTGGCTTTGAATCGAACCGTGTCACTCTTGACCTTGAGTGTATTGGAAGTGGTTTGAAGCGTTGTAAGTTCTTCGGTACGCTGTGCCGATAACTGCTTGGTCGTTTCCACACGGGTAACGGCCGCCTGCTGAGACTGTTCTGTACCGGCAACCGTTTGATTGGCGACATCCACTTGCTTTTTGATTTCAGTGGCTTGTGTTTCGATGTCGGTGACCTTCTTCTTTTTAGGCTCGAGCTCTGCCGTCAATGTCTCCAGTTGTTTCGTCGCAGCTTCGATGGCGGCTTTTGTATCCGCCATCATCTTCTCATGATCGGCCACCATTTGGGCTGCGGCTGCTTTTTCCGCTTCTTTATCCGCGAGAGTCTTTGCAACTTTGTCTCGCATTTCGCGTGCTTGGGTTACGGCAGTGGCTTCCGCTTGAACGGCCTTTTCCAGATCCACGAGGCTCTTCGCGATGCGATCGATTGTCATTTGTTGACGTTTCGCGAGGCGATCTGCACTGAGAAACTGAGATTGTTCCAATCGGCTCCGTTGAATCGGACCGATCAGCTTCGATTCTGCAATACTCCAAAGTTGTATCGTGGTGAAAGACTTTGCGTCGTCCCAAGTCCCGGTAGCCAATTTGGTTTTGTCTGGAGAAATCACAATCATATCGACGGGGCCTGAAGCATTGATTGCGATGGCTAATGCGTCCTGAGGGTTTGGTTCTAGGACTTCCGGAGACTGCATCGCCAGGCCTTGGATGGTTCGATTTACAATGAGCAGCCAGCGTTTCTCATCAATCCTAACACTTTGTTGAGTCGAAGCTTTGGCTGCGATGGTCTCCGCAGAAAGAGTTCCCGCTGCCTCCATGGCTTTTCGACTTGCTTCAAAAGAAGTGGATTGTTTTCTCCAAAGTTTCACTTGGCCCGTGCTTCCGGTTGCCATGTATTGGCCATCGTTGCTGGTTGCCATCGAGTGAATGTAGTCCGAATGCGCGTTGGCGATTGTTTGTACTGGTGTCGGATCGATTTTGGCGGTAGCCGGTTGTGTCGGCGATAGCTGGCGTGCATCAAAAACAAAGATGCTTCCACCACGCCCAAACGCCAATGTGTCTCCATCTTTGGAGGCCGTGACGGCGAAACTTGCGCGAGCTGTCTCCGGTAGCTTCATCTCAATCGGTAGCATGTTGGTTTCGCCGCGGGTGAGTGAACCACCTGCGATCCATGCGCGAATTATTTCCACTTGTTCGGCGGTCAATGGGCTCGCGCCGACGGTGTTGTCTGCCGGAGGCATGATCGGTTCAACGGCCCCGGTCGCACGTGTGATCAGAAGACTCGCACCAATGTTCTGGTTGTCGATTGCGGAGCCCGCGTCACCCCCATGCGTGATTTTGGCCAGTGTTTCCAGGTTCAAGCCTGACTCCGCAAGGGTGGCGTTGTGACATGCGATACAGTTCTTCCTAAGAATCGGTGCAACAGCATCTTCGAAGTAAATCGGTGACTGAGCATTCGCCGCGCTGCTAAACGCTAAAAGCATCAGAGGCAAAAATCGAAACATTTTCATGGTGCATCTCCTATTCGTATTCGAACGTTGTTCGTTGGAAGCTGAATCACCCGACTGATCGTTTTCTCAGGTGCGTTAGGGTCTGGGTTGGGAAACGAGATCGTTGTTTCGCACAATCCACAAACCAAAGCCTCGCCTAGTGGCGTGTCCTTGGGGATTTGAAGCTCAATCGTACCCTCATTGATGTTGGGCTCTATTTTGACTTCGGCGGAAGTGACCTTTGCTGGGCCTTGAAGCAAGCGGAACAGGATAGGTGCGGCTTCACCACCCGGTCGGCGAGTCACTCTTAGAGGCAGCTTAATTGGGGTTCCGCGAATCCCCTCGATCACCATTGGATCCTTTGCGCCCAGTTCTATCGAAAGCGGACTGGTTCGTGTTTCTGATACTTGCAGGACCAAGGAGTCAGACACTTTGGACGTCGAAGCTCGAAAAGTATCGATCGAAGGAGAAACGAACTCCACCGGCGTCGCAACCGACTTGAGATCGGCTGATGTGCCAATAAGCTGGAGCGGGCTGATTGTTTGAGGGCCCACTGTCCCATCGTGCAAAAGTTGAAGCCGAGTGAAGTTTTGGTTTTCGGCTATTACCCCAAGACCACCTTGGACGTTCGCAGGAACTCCATCGACTTGAACCAGTATGGGTTTGTCGAAGCCATCGAATCGAATTGCATGCACTGCGATGGTGGCTATTCCGCCGATGGGAATAGAACCCGTTGAAATGCGTGCTTGTTCTAAGTCGCGAACTTGGCTTGACCAATTTACAGCCAAGACAAACCCTGGATTGGGATGTCGTAATTCTAGAGTGTATTTCGGTGCCGCAAGCGCCGAGCCAGATGGACTGTTCAAGGTCGATTGTCGTTGTTGATTGCGTATGATCAATCGATAAAGTCCTGTTTGTGGGATGCGGAATCGGAGCAGAGGATCTTTGATGTTGAATCGAAGTTCGGCGTTGCCAACGGCCTGCATGTCGTCGTTCTCGGCAACGAGCACTCGCTGTTCGTTGGCTAATCCAGCGTTGTCGACTCGATATAAAGCCAGTGCACAATCCGTTGGCTCACCTACCCTTTGGGAGATTGTCTCTGCAACAAGATCGACATTTTGCTCACACACAAAATCAAACTCATCCATATCGCTATTGGATTGGAATGCTCCTGCGATACGGCATGGCCATGCGACGGCCGTCGCTTGGGATTGGGAGGAAGGGGCAGTCGTTTCACTATGTTGAATCTCTGGAAGCTCGGCCAGCGGCGCACGCACGAAAGAGGCTCGCGGATGTTGAAGATGGATTCGATTGTTAGCGAGTGAACTGGTTAGGAACATCGCGTATCGGTACTCACCCCCACCGCGGAACAATTGGTCATGGACCAAAATTCGATAATCTTGGTTGGCAAGCAGTTTCACTTCCAACGAGGGATCCATTTCGTGCGTCGCGGCCGACATCGCAAGGGTACGATTATCGGCGGATTGGATCGAAATCACCAAGCGGGCACGAGAATCCAAGGACTGAGCTAGGCCATCTATTCGAATCACCTGATCGGCTTCGCTATGGAATCGGTAGTAGTTCCTTCCGTTCTCTGCGCACTCATCTTGATAGAAGTTTTCCAAACGGACGTCGGTGGGTGACGAAGCGGATTCATTGTTGGTAGCAAGGTTCCAAGCTTGTCGAGTTAGCAGAAAGTTTCTCGAGTTAGAAAGTCCCAGATCATTGATCGCTCGGACGGGAATCTTTTTTGTTTCTTGGCCATCAGGCAGAACGACGGTTTCGATGTTCTCTTCAGCGAACCAGTGCGCTTTGGCGTTTGCAAGGTTGGCTCCGACGGCACCCTCCATCGGTTGATGCTGTTGGCCTGCCGTACCACCCAGTCGTCCTAGTGCGATCAGTTCTGGAACTGGCAATTGTCCGAGGCTGTTGATGCTCATGACGAGCCCGAGAACCAAGCCAAGTACCGTTCGTTGACGAGTTAAGAATGGACTCATGAACCTCACCTTTCACATGCGTGGTTGCAGTTATTCGTGACGCAAGGCTTCAATCGGATTCATTTTTGCCGCGCGGATCGCTGGATAGGTGCCGAAGATCAAGCCGACTGCCAATGAGATCAAGAATGCTCCTGGAATACTCTCTGGCATAATCGATGGCTGAACCGTTTGAACGACTTCCGGCAATGCGGCCATCGTCTCGGGTTGTAGGTAGGTGAATACAATTCGGGCAAGGTTGACAACCGGTACACACAACAAGCCAACCAAGATCCCGCTGATTCCACCTGCTAGGCTTAAGACGCTGGTCTCGACCAAAAACTGCCTGATGATATCGCGTCGTTTTGCTCCTAGGGCCCGTCGAATCCCGATTTCGCGAGTTCGTTCGGTAACGGTTGCAAGCATGATGTTCATAATGCCGATTCCACCCACCAACAGTGAGATTGCAGCGATCAAACCACTAAATACCATGAACATGTAGCGAGTTGTTTTGGCTTGTTCCAGCAATTCAAGGGGCACTACGACGGCTACGTCTTCCATCTTGGCGTGGCTGATGAGAGCATTCTCAACAAGCTCGGCAGTTTTCCGTACATCTTCCACTTTTCGAACTCGCAATGTGATCTGATTAAGTTCGATAATCTCCCCTTCACGCGACGAGGCACGGAAGCTGACGACGGTGTCACCAATGCGGCTTTGCAGCGTCTTGATTGGGATGTAAACGTCATTCGAAAAGTCTTGCGCTGCCATGGATCCACCAATCGCAGCGGTTGCACCTTTGGGTTCAAGCACTCCGACGACCAAGTAGAAGTCTTGATTTTCTGGCATGTAGATCCGCTGTCCAATAGGATCTTCGTAGGGGAACAAGCGTTCTGCCATCTTCGCGGCAATGACGCAGTGCGTATCGGCGGCAAAATTTTCCGCGTCGGTAATGAAGTGCCCTCGCGCCAATTTAAGTCGCGTGACTTCTGCGTATTCGGGGGTGCATCCGACCAATCGCCCGTCGAGTTTACGATTCTTGAACTGAAATTGACGTCGCATTTCGCGGATGGGAAGTGCGCTGCTGATGGTAGGAACGGTTGCGACCAGCATGTCGAATTCGTCGCGAGTCAGGCCATATGGGGTTAAGCCCGATTGCGCGAGCTTTTCGCTGGGTGGCTTTACGGTCCGAATCATGATCGTGTCAGCGCCAAGATTCTCGATCTGTCGTTGAGCTTCGTCGCCAATACCTTTGCTGATGGCCAGAAGCCAAATCACACTCGCCACGCCGATGAAGATACCAAGGACGGTTAGCAGCGAACGCAATGGGTGTAGCCAAAGGCTTTTGATTCCGAGCTCAATGGTTCCAAGCCAAATATTCATACTTCCACCGGCATGTTATCGATTGCGTATTGAGCAGCGGCAGCCCGAACTTCTTCTGAATTGCGTCGGTCCCATTGAAGCCGTCCATCTTTCAGCCGAACCACCCGCTTAGCACGCTTCGAGACTTCGTCTTCGTGCGTTACTAGAATGATAGTTCGCCCTTCGTTGTTCAGCTTTTCGAACAGCGTAAGAATTTCTTCGGTGGTGCGAGAATCCAAGTTCCCTGTCGGTTCGTCCGCGAGAATAAAATACGGATCGTTCACGAGTGAGCGAGCGATGGCAACGCGTTGTTGCTGACCACCGCTCAATTGTGTTGGCCGGTGATCGAGCCGAGATCCCAGCCCAACCATGTTTGCGAGTTCCAGACTTCGAGCTCGTTGTGCTTTGGAAAGCGAACGACCTTGGTAGAACAGCGGCACCTGGATATTTTCGACAACGGTCAGCTGTTGGATCAGGTTGTAGGCTTGAAATACGAATCCAATTCGCTGCGATCGAATATCCGCCAATTGGTCGTCATTCATGGTGGCCACATCGTCTGAGCCTAGCCACAAGCTACCTGAAGTCGGTTGATCCAGGCAGCCGAGCATGTTCAGAAGCGTACTTTTGCCAGAACCTGATGGGCCCATGATGGCAACGTAGTCCCCTTCGGGAACGTCGAAGGTCACGCCTCGCAGAGCTCGAACGGTTTCGCTTTTTAGAACATACTCCTTCTTCATATCGACGACACGACAAGCAAATCCATTCGTGTCCATTTTTGAATCAGGCATTAGTTCGAAGGCGCTCCTCTTGCAGAGCCACCAGGACCGCCTCCACCCCCTGCTGCCATACGCTTTCGCATTCCAGCGGTCATTTCTGCTTTGTCGACCGACCCATCCTGGTTGGTATCGCTTTCTGCGAAACCGGCGGCCATTCGATCATCGCCAGCGACTTCGTCTTTGGTCAGCTTGCCGTCGTTGTTTTTGTCGAGCCGACCGAAGATGGCAGTGACAATGACATCGGCGCTGGGCATCCCGCCACCGGCAGCGCCTGGGCCGCCTGCCGTTCCAGGTCTTCCGCCCGAGGGCTCGTCACCGGGGGTGCGAACCATTTTTGGCGATTCTGCGGCGATCTTCGCAAGCTTTTCGCGGTCGTCGACTTCTGCGATTTCAGGAATCTGCATTTTGTCTAGGTGATTGCGAGGATCCAGAACAACAACATCGTCCTTGTTGACACCCTCTTTGACCGTAACAAACTTTTCATTGGTCGCACCAAGAGTGATTTCGTTGGTTTTCCATTCATCGCCGTCTTTGATAAGAACAAAATGATGCTTCTTGGATTCGTAGACAGCATGCACCGGCAACTGAAGCACATCGGGGAGCTGTTCAACAAAGATACGCGTTTCAGCGGTCATCCCCGTCCGAATCTCCTCGGGTGGGTTCAAGATCTGTACGAAAACAGCGTATTCCTTAGCGCTGGTTCCAAACCAGTTGCCCGGTTCAGCATACTTGTTGACTTTGGTCACGCGGCCCAACAGCTCGTTTGCGGCTGCCCCCACGTTGATCTTGACCGGCATACCTTCGCGAATCAGAGTAATTCGAGACTCGTTGACTTTGGCTTTGACTTGCATTTTGCTTGGATCTGGCAGCAAAAATATGGTCTGCTGTTCTCGGACCAATGCGCCCGCTTCCACGATAAAATCTCCGCCGCCTCGCCCACCAAACTTGTTTGCAAAAACCACTTGGCCATCGGCAGGAGCGTAAATGGTGCAAGCCTTGATCTGGTTTCGAATCTCTTCAAGCTTGTCCTTCTCTTCCGAGAACGTATTTTGATCCGACGACAATTTTGCAGCGGCGGTTTCGATGTCGCTATTCAATTGCACCAGCATCTTCTCTTTGGTCAGCTTATCTAGGACCATCAAGCGAGCTTCCGCAGACTCAAGAGTGCTTTTGGCATTCTGAACCGCGAATTCCTCCGACTCGATCTGCAAAGCTTTCAGAGTTCCCTTGGCCGCCAGCCGCTCTGCGCTTTGCAATGAGAGTTCCGACTTTCGAAGCCCTTGTTGAGCCAAAGCGATCTCGCTCAAGATAGCTTTTCGTTCGGTTTGGTAGGTGCCCTCGAGATATTCCTGCTTGGCGATCGCTGCCTTACTGACCAGAGCTTCGCTGCTGATCACGGTCGATTCGGCGGTACTTACCACAATTCGTTGGTTTTTGGCGTCTTGTTCTAATGCGGACGAATCCAGTTGACAAAGCTTGTCACCCTTCTTCACGAAGGTTCCTTCCGCGATCACATTGAGGATAGGGGTTCCGCTGCCGCCGCGGCCTTTGACTTCGCACTTCACTTCGTTGTTGCTGCTGCTCTCAATTTCGCCTTGTTCCAAGACGATATGGTCGAAAGGGCCGCTTTCAACTTGATGAAGCACCATGTTCGCGCCCGAGTTCTCAAGGCGTCGTTGCTCGGTTACCTTCCACCAAACGAATCCAGCACCGCCAGCAACAGCAAGTGACAGGACTGCAAGGAGAATTAATTTGGCTGACGCTTTTCGAGAGCGAGCATTTTCCGTTTGTCGGATAGACATAATTTGTAATGTTGGGGGAGGGATTTCCGAGTCATGAATTGCAGCGTCGGAAACAGGGTGAGACCGACCATTATCGATGCGAGTCAATTCTTTCGCCATTGAGAAACCGAAGATATGCTCGTTTTCTTCAGTTTCTCAAGGAGTTTTGTTAGCTCCTGCCAGATTGACCGCCCTTTCAAACACTTGGTAGTCGCCTGAGTTCCGGACAATCCCTGCCGAAATGGTCAAGAAAGAAGAATTTCTAATAAGACGGAATCTCGAGGCCGTTCAGTTAGTGAAAGTTGAGACATCAACATTTTCGCCCCCATCTGGAGTCACCAGGGCATCCAGGACTGCTTGCGGCACATCGGACGGAATTCGCAATCCGTCTTCGTCGGTTGTTATGGCGGTGAAGCTGCCTTGGTGGAGTCCTCCTACGTCGACCATCGGTTTTTGTCCGACCCGCAAACCGCGTCCGATATTGATATCCCCGGGTTGAGTCCAGGAACACATATTATTGGTTTCGACGAGCAGAATCGTGTTCTTTTCCGCTTGAGTGCGAGAAAGCGGTCCTGTGGAAGGAAAAAGGGTCCCTGGGCCGGTCAATAGAACGTAGTTGGTTTCGTAGATTCCCGCGGCGTCAGGCGAGTTCGAGCTAGCAAACTCGGAGGGCATTTGATTCAGCAGGCTCTGGTTGGCGGGGCTGTTCCAGGGCTTGCTCAGTTCAAAGCGTTTATAAAGCCCTTCGTTTCCCATGAAAGGCAGAATCAGAACGCGCCAAGAGTACAAAGGTGTTCCGTTTGCATCCAGCACGACCGGAGGAGGATACGTTCCATAGCGATCCGAGTACGCGTTCAGAGCTTGGGCAATGGTCTCCATGTTCTGGAGATCGCGGCTTTGGGCGGCTCGTCGAAACCCATTCGTGACACTTGGCCAAGCGACGGCGAGAACGAGTCCACCAATCAACAACAGGGTGGTAATCACAGCTGCCCCGACCAGGGCAGGCATCCAGCCGCGTTGACGCGTTGCTTGTGAGTAGCCTGGTTTTTTGGTGGAAGCAATCGAGGGAACCAGAACGCCGCTCGCGTTGAAATGCGGCATCGTGACTGTTTTTCCACAATCAACGCAGGGGCCAGATTGACCTGCATAACGATCCAGGACCTTGGTTTTGCAGTGGCAATACGGACACACAAACTCGAAGGGCATTTGGGATGGATCCTATGCTTTTGTGCCAATGAACTGGTAATAGGGCGTTCTTGCCAATGGAAGGTAAGGAATCTTTGCTCGCAGTTCTTGAATCAGCGTTGTCGAAAAGCGATTGCGAAGATACGGGATATGGTCTGGGCTTGGGAAGACGTTATCGCTGGAGAACCAAACGGGCCAAAAGTTTCTAGTCGCCCAACTGTGGCGTTTCAAGCCTTCCGCTGCAAACTTGCGGGCTACGTAGAAGTCGATCACCCCGATTTTCCCACTTGGTTTCAGAATACGAAAAGCATTGTCGATGGCAGCGAACCAATCGGGGATCATGGTCAGGGAATACGAAAAGGTAACGATGTCCGCGTACCCTTCCGGAGGAGTCCAGGTCGTGGCATCGCCGGTCACCGCCGTCACGTTGTTCCAACCGTTCCGTTCGGAACGCTTCTTAACCACTTCCAGAAGGGAAGTCGCAAGGTCCACAACATACACTTGGCTTAAGTTGGTGATAGATGGACCAATGAACTCCAGATTGGAGCCAGTGCCACCACCAAAATCCACCCATACCAGCGGCTTGTGGGCTTGTACTGCGGTCGAGTCTGTTGTTCCGGGGTTTGGTGCAGAGGCGTCCTTTCCCAGCGTTTGATAGACGTGTTCTCGGCCTTGAAGGAGTCTTTTGCGAAAATCATCGTAGCCATCCGCTTGGCCAGAATAAAAGTTCTCCATCCGCTGAGCATGGTCTTTGCCTCGAACTGGCCTAAGAACCAAGTGGTATAGAATTTTGAGGTCGTTGCGAATGGACATGAATAGGATTTTTCCAAGGGTAATTCGGAATCGTTTTCTGGCGGTTGCGGCCAGTGCACGCGGCTTCGATTGTGCGTTGTCAAATCAATCGTCTAGCCAGAAACGTCACTAGATACCCATGAGCAACAAATCAGCTGGCATAAACGCAAAAAAAGCCAATCTGGATCTGCGACCGAGATTGGCTTCTTGTTCAAAAACAACGCAGCGTTGGCTTGCGTTGTTGGTTATGAGCCGCGGCGGCTAGCCGCGTTTCGGTTTCGGGCAAAAATCGCATGTCGCGGCTAGCGCCTACGGCTCAAATCTGGGACGCGGCTAGCGGCTGCGGCTCAAATTCAAACACCAGGTACGATCCGGACAGTGTGATACTAGAAGCCCTTGAATGGGTGGGCTGCAGAGTCCTTTTTGTCAAGCATTTCTTGAACCGAAGGAAGGCTCTTCATGGCGTTGGAAATGGCATCGACAGTCGCTGCATAGTTGAACTCGTAGATCTTCTTGTCGTCCGCTGCTGCTGGGTGAATGAACACGCCGCAAACGATGACGAGATTTTCAGCTTGATCCTTTGGAATGACTCCGCTTGCAACGCTATCTGCAACGGCTTTGGCAACAGCTGCTTGTGCAGGTCCAAACATTTGCACGGCTTGCTTCATTCCCTTGATGGTCACTTTGGTGATCATCACGGTGGAAGGCTTAACGGCGACATTGGGCGCTAGAACGGCTAGCAGATTGGTATGGCCACTGCTTTGAGTTGCCAATGCACTTGCGAAAGCTGTGCCGACGGGACCGTCCTTGCTTCCGATCATGAGGTCAATGTGAGCAATTTCGTTACCTTCGCCGACCAGTGATTCGCCAACGTACATAGACATGAGAGATTCCTCGATTTCTTAGAGACTGATTTTTCGTCGCAACTGTCGCGAGATTTGAACACAGAGAGTAGCAAACTGCCACTATTCTGCAACGTATTAATTGCGAGGTAACGACGCCAAAATGCGGTTTTTTCAGCCTGGAATTCTGAATTGCTGATAGTTTTCCTGTTCATTTTGGTTGGAAAACGACGCTTTCGAGTGTACTCTGGAGTGTTATAAGATATGCCAAAGATAGATTCGGCACGAAAGTTGCAAATGTATTTAGGCGGCGCAGTCGAACTGCTTTTGGGTTGAATCGGACTCGTTCGAAGATCGAATCGAGCCTTTTCTCCCAGTGTTTTCCAGGGTTTTTATTGAGCATTCAGTACCAGAGGGTCGTCACATGAAACGGAACTTGTCCAGCCTCGTTTTCCTCGCAATCGCGATTTCAGCATCTGCTTGCCCAGTCCTGGCGGACGAAACGACGAACAAACCGGGCAAGTCGGTCAGCACGGAATCCAAGAAAACAGGAAAGAAGGCAAAAGACCAGGCCCCAGCGAAGACCATTGAGATGTTCCAGGCTATGGATCAAGGCTTGCTGACCGTTGATTACATCGGAAAAGACGCTACGCAAGCAAACTTGATTTTCCGCAACCAAACAGGGGAGCCTTTGGACGTTGTGCTTCCTAAGACCTTTGGCGCTGTCCACGTTTTGGCTCAAGGCATGATGGGCGGTGGTGGCATGGGCGGCATGGGTGGCATGGGCGGTGGTGGAATGGGTGGCATGGGTGGTGGTGGCATGGGCGGCATGGGCGGCGGCGGCCAAGGTATGGGCGGCGGCATGGGTGGAATGGGTGGTGGCATGGGCGGCATGGGCGGTGGTATGGGCGGCATGGGCGGCGGTGGCATGGGTGGCATGGGTGGAATGATGCGTGTCCAACCTGACAAGCCCAACAAATTGACCGTGGCTACTCTGTGCCTCGAACACGGGAAACTCGACCCAAACCCTCGAATGAAATACAAAGTGGTTCGTCTTGAAGAAGTGAACGATTCGCCTGTCGTTGCTGAACTCTGCAAAGCCTTGGCTTCCGGTCGCGTCGGACAAAACACCGCGCAGGCTGCAGCTTGGCACGTCGCCAACGGGCTGACTTGGGAAGAACTCGTTCGCAAACCACGAGTGATCTCCGAATACACCGGCGTCGAAATGTTCTTCTCGCGATTCGAAGTTGATGCAGCGATTCGATTGACTTCGTTGGCCAATGCCGAAGCGGAAAAGAACCAAGCGTACCAGTCTGAAACACCTGCGGTTGTCGAAGAAGAATCGATCGGCGACAAGCTCTCCAAATAGTTTGCGAAGCGTTATCGATTCCTAAGCGTTTCGAACCAAAAAGAAATGAGCCCGGCCTATCGCAAAATAGGCCGGGCTTTTTTGTTGATTAGCAGCGGATGCAATTCCTACTCAACCTCTGCCATCGAAACCTTTGTTCGAGCTTCTCGCAAACCTCGACTTAGAATGTCTCGAAGCAAGGGCGAATAGTCCTCGTATCGCGACTCGTCAGCAGGACCATCTGCGTATTGATAGATCGCATCGCGAGGTTTCGCCCCCAACGCAATCAAAGTACTGGAGACGGTTCCGTAATCGGCTCCGCGAAGCACCATGTTCGCTCGTCCGCCCGGTGAAGGAGATCGTGCGAAAACTTTGCTTGCAACCGCCAAAAATTTGACTGGCGAATCCAACGTTTGCAAAGTCAGCAAGCGACTTGCCAATTGCACACGTTCGTCCCGAGGGTCGTTCAAGTTTCGCCCGCCAATGATATTGAGCCCAGATTGCATCTCCACCACTTCATTTTCAGTTTCGTGGTGAACAACGAATCCAGAATCACGATCAGCAACCACAAGATTGCAAGCCTCGATCTGATGCTTTTCAAACTCTTCTAAAGCTCGCTCCAGCGCTTGTTGAGCAGAAGACGCTTTTAACGTTTCCTTGCACAAGACACCTCGCGAACGATTACTACCCAACGGCTCCATCGTTCGTCGGTTGCAGATTCCAACAAACACGCCGTGCTGATTCACCCCAAGCCATGTTCCACCATTGCGTTGATCAGTGGGACAAAGGATTCTCGGCTTGCCCGATTGAATTGCGGGGGCCGAACTACGTCTGTCAAAAAACTCCTCTCGATTTGCTGCAACTAGTATCGGACTTTCGGAAACCACGCGATATTGAATGGCTAGTAAGCACATCGCAACATCAGCACTTTCTATGGTTGGAGTTTGCGAATCGAGCCGTCCGTAATGGCAACTTATCGCACATACAACGTGCAATAAAACGACCCGGAAGAAACCACAATCTAACGTTGCACAATGCTAGCAGTCACCCCCCAAAAGGGTACTAAAGTGCAAATTGTTGAATACTTGTTAGTTAAATTGAAACAACTGGCCGGTATAAGCAGGGTTGATTTTGTGTATTTTTGCTAGTCGGCAAACTTTGACAGATTCCAAGATTCGTCGGCTTGCTTGGATGTTTGCGATGGGAGAACTCGGCAGGAAAGCGGTTGTTGCTATACTTAGCCAGCTTATGTCACCATTGATCATCGATACGATTCCACGAAGAAACGAGACTCCAGACTTGTCGGGTTCCATCAGCCAAAGCGGGCGCGGTCGAATGGGCTCGTGCCCTGGTGTCCTGATAGCCGGGACGGGTTCTTACGTTCCCGATCTCGTTGTCACCAATGAAGACTTAGCTTCGCTCGGTTGCGATAGCGATTGGATCGTTCAAAGAACGGGTATCCGCGAACGCCGAGTGGCATCGCCCGATCAAGCGACCAGCGATCTTGCTTATGAAGCAATTGTCCGATGCCTTCGACAGTCAGGTACGGATGCTAGAGATGTGGATCTTTTGATTTGCGCCACGATGACTCCGGATTTTGCCACCCCTTCGACCGCTTGTTTGTTGCAACAAAGGCTTGGGTGCATCGCTCCTGCTTTTGACGTGAATGCCGCCTGTGCGGGCTTCATGGTCGCATTTATTACAGCCGCTCAGTACGTTCGAACGGGCCTCGCCAAGAATGCAATCGTAGTCGGTAGCGAAGTGATGAGCCGAACCGTGGATCGTACGGACATCAAGACCTATCCACTGTTTGGCGACGGAGCAGGTGCGGTATTGCTTCAGCCCAGCGCCACCGGAGACCGCGAAAGTGGAATCCTTAGCTTTACCTTGGGGTCGGAGGGTAACGCCGAAGCGCTTTGTATACCCGGAGGCGGCTCGCGTGAACCGATTTCTCAATCCATGCTGGATCAATCCAGGCAGTATCTTAAGATGGACGGCCGATCCGTTTTTGTTTGGGCGGTGCGGGTGGTCGAAGACAGTATTCGAGACGTATTGACCGCAGCCAATGTAAAACCATCCGAGATTAGCGCCATCATCTTGCATCAAGCCAACATTCGAATCATCGATGCGGCGATCAAATCCTTGGATGTGCCAAAGGATCGCGTGTTTGTGAACTTAGATCGTTACGGGAATACTTCGGCGGCCAGCATTCCCTTGGTTCTTGATGATGCATACCAACAGGGTGCGATTCACAAAGGGGATTTGGTGCTGCTTTGCGGTTTTGGAGCTGGTTTGACCTGGGGTACGTCGCTCATTCGTTGGTAACAGGAACTAGCCCCGCTTCTTTTCGCAAATAGCCGATCAACGATGCCATCTCATCGTTGGTCATCAGTTCATCAAAGTTGCCAGGCATCAGCGACAGCTTACTTTGCTTTTCTTGTTCGATCTCGGACACTAAGATCCTCCGTTGCTTGCCAGCTTGGTCGGTTAAGATCATCGATTCGCTGTTTCTGTCTGTCACAAGCCCGCTCACTGTCTCACCTCCTTCCAGTACCAAAAGAGTCATTCGAAACGCTTCATCGACGTTTCGATCGGGCCAAAGAATGTCCTCGCATAAACGTGGGATCCCACGCGCACCGACCCCTTCTAGCTGCGGACCAACAACGCGACCCTGGTTGCCCAGCTTGTGACAGGTCGCGCAACGTTCCGCAAATTGTTTTTGTCCCAGTTCCAAATCGACGGTTGCGAGTGGAATGGTTGTGGCTTTGCTGTCCACCACAGCTTGCCTGGAACTGTTCGTTGGTTCGGTGGGACGCATCGCGATCAGCTTCTCTGCGCTAGGACCTTGGAGGCTTTGCCAGAAACTGGGTTGCAAAACGGCTAACGCCTCACGGGATAAACTACCATTGGTGCATAGCTCAGCAAAAACGCTTGTCGCGTCGCGATGCCGGCTCAATTGTTTGACGAGTTGCTCCTGTTGTTTGGCGGAGCAGCGTTTTGCAATGCTGCTTGCGATCGCGTTCTGCTGAGTCACCATGGTGTTGACCGAGATGATATCGGCCCAGTTTTGCTGCAACGCAAATTCTGCCAGCTCCACCAATACGGGATGCGATCGTTGGTAACGAAGTATCTGCAAACCAATGCGACTGTTTGCGTCCACCAGTTCGGTTGTTCCAAGGGCTTCAAGAACGTTGTTGTGCTCTGGGTCACTTGGCCATCCGAACAACTCAATAAACTCTTCAATCTTCTTCCATCGATTTGGAAGTGAGCCAGGGTTCAGCCCCTCTTGTTCAAATTCACCTACTCCTATCCAAGCGTAGCTGGCTCCAGAGTCCCCGTCGATCGCTTGGACTTCGACCGGTTTTCCTTGGAATGCCTTCAAGTCCCATTCCACGCGTGTCGCCACATCGCTGCGAGGCGGCACCGCTCGTGCTATTTCTTGTACCGTGTCTCCTGTCGCATCCAGCAATACCAAGCGGACCAAGTTCTTCGCTTGATCGGGTTCGCTTGGAAGGCCATTGTGCCCAACGATTCGAAAGACCAGTCTTTCTGGAGCCATGAAAGGGGCTGTCTTCCACGTGCCAACGTATTTTTCCCCTCGTGTCAAACTGCTATAGAAAGTTCCGTGGCCTTTGTTGGTCTCCTGCAAGTTGGACGTTAATGCAATTGGTTGAAGCTGTCGTTGTTCGAGGCCCCAAACCGATTGGTCGTTGGATATTCCCGGCACCGAATTCCAGTGGACCATGCACCAATCAGGATGTTGCTTCTTTGTCTTTTCTGCCTCGATCAACCATGCCTTGCACAGCATCGGAAGTCGGCTGCGTCCCAGTTCGGATAGGCTTTCTAGAACCATGCCTCTTTGGCTCTTTTGTCGAAGGCTCAACCGAAGTATCCAGTCCGAAGCGGAATTCAGATCAACGCTCATGCGATCGATCAGCAGAAATAACCGATCGACGTTGGAGTCGTCGATGACATCCGCAAGTCGGTCGACCAAAGAGTCCATGCCGGTGAGTGCTTGGTTGTCGATCTGCATTTCGAGCAGGTCCAAGATGGCCGATGCCGTCATTGGATTTTTCATGGAAAGCAAAACGCGAAGTAAACCTTCGTATCTAGATGCTTTGATCAAAAGGGAATCCTTTTTATCTCGCAGCCCGTTTGTTGTTTGCTTCAGCCAAGTTTCCATTCGGCTGGGATCGAATGCCAACATGGACTGAAGACAACCACGCAAGGAGATGACAAATGACTGAGCAAGCACGGGATCGAGCGTTGCATCGACACGATCCAGTTCCTGCATTAGCCAGTTAGCTCCGGCCTCTTGAGCTACTTTGGATCCCATCGCGGCGCTTCGGGAAAGGAGTTGTGCAATCGACTGCAGCAACATGGCTTGGTCTGCATTCTTCGGATCCAATGCATCCGCAAATCGCAAAATGGAAACCAGTTCTTCCTCGAGAAGTCCTGCGGTGTTTGAACCAACGATCAACGAATTGCAAAATCTGTCGATCTTGCTTTTGGCATCGATGGGGCTCAAGCTTTTGAGGTCGTCCCATGGTAGTTTGCCTTCTAACTTTCTAGTATCCTTGGCCACGGGCGCCAAGCGATCTCCTTCCCCAACCCAGCTAACGCGCCAGATCCGGCCACTGGTTCGGTCACGATCGGGGTGGTCTAAAGGAACTTCATAATGACCGATGATTTTGTTGTAGAAATCGGCGATATACAGCTTTCCATCGGGACCAAATTGAAGATCAACAGGGCGAAACCATGGGTCGTCGCTGGTGAGGAGATCGGGCATGTCGATAGCCTTTGCGGTCGCTCCCGAGTATTGGATTTGATTGCGGTTGATCCGGCATGTCATCACATTCCCGCTTAGAAAGTTGTCCTGGAATTCCACAGGGAAACGAGAATCTTTCGAATGAGCCAAACCCGAAATCGCGGTACTTCCATGCAGGTGATCCATCATGGGAGGAACGAATCCAAGACCGTCATCCGGGCGACCGAAGCTTGGGTAACATCCGCCGGCGATCAGCTGAGAAATAGGTTTGCTGTGACAGTCCGCTGCGTACCAAAACCCCCAACGGTCCTGAGCCATGCCGAAGGGATTGACTTGTCCTTGCGTGTACAATTCGACCCGTGATCCGTCGGGGCGAAACCGAAAGGTGTTTCCTGAAGTCATGGAGATCGCATGTCCATCGCGTCCTTGGATTTTGCTCTCGTTATTGAATCCATGGCAAGCATAGATCCAGCCGTCATGGCCGTCTCGCAAGGCGTTGACCATCCCGTGGGTGTCGCGAGTGGTATCGAACGGACCGATAAGCACCGTTCGTTCATCGCATTTTCCGTCCCCGTCGGTGTCTCGCAAGAACCAGATATTTGGGATGGAAAAGCACAGGACCCCATCCTGGTACGGCAGGATGCCGATCGGAATATTCAGTTGATCCGCAAAAACGTTTGACGATTCGAAACTTCCATCGCGATCGCGGTCCTCAAGAACAACAATCGAATCTCCCGCGACTTCCCCTGGCTTGGCGGGAAACGGATATTGGGTGGATTGAGCCACCCACAATTTTCCAGAACGATCAAATGCCATGTTCATCGGCTTTGCGATGGTTGGCTCCGACGCGATCAATTCGATTTGGAATCCTGCTGGCAGATGGAATCCCGCCTTCTCGTCGTTGGCTGAACGTTTCGGTGTTTCCCGAATAGTTTGTCCGTAAACTTCTTTGGGAGTGATTGGTTCTGACGCCCTGAAACGGGCGGATTGCGACGATTCGTCGGCTCGCAAGCATGCGACCTGAAGTTGTGTCAAAACGAAGGTGGAAAGGTAGGCAATTTGGAAAATGCCATTGGGCAGCTTCGCGTTCAGCGGGTGGCGTTGGGAGATCGAGGTCATGGTGTGAACTTGGGAGGGATGTGGGGTTCAGGAGAGGGAGAGGAAGGCTGATCGATCCACGATCCCTTAGATTCTAATTGAAAACCGGGAAAAATGCTCAAGTCGCAACCGGCTGCCGTTGCCATCTCAAAGTTCTTTTGTGTATTCAATCACGGTTCGCCTGTGTTCCCTTTTTCCCAAGTTCGTACAAAAGCGCCTGAGGTACCGTATGAAAAGCCAAAGCATCTGGATATGGACAGCCATGTGGTTTGCTTCCGTAGCATTGCAAGCTTCGGTTGGTTTTGGACAGATGGGTGGTGGAATGCCTGGTGGTGGGGACAACGCGCCAGCTTTTAGTGACCCCAAATTTTCTGAAAAGATGTATGAAGCGGGGGGACCTCGAGGTCGTGAGGCAACCGACGGTGCTCCCATTTTGTCCGTAACGATTGAAGGCAACAGTAGCGTGTCGGAGAACTTTATTGTCTCCACCATGCAAAGCCGCCAAGATCGGACCTTCGATAAAGAGACATTCAACCGCGATATTAGCTCCCTGTATCGGACCAATTTGTTTCGCAAAATCAGCTCGTACTTTTCCGAGACACCCGATGGCGTTCACATACGGCTGGTCGTGGAAGAGCGACCGATCATTCGAAGTGTTGTCTATCGCGGCAATGAACGTCTCGAAGATCGAAACCTGACCAAGCATGCAGGCATTCAAAAAGGAGATCCACTAGATCCCATCACCATTAATTCTGCCAAGTCCAGGTTAATTGAACTGTATCAGGACAAGGGAATGAACCAGATTGATATTCGAATCGAATCGGGTTTGCGTAAAGGCGATCGCGAAGTGGAGTTCATTATCAACGAAGGGCCGGTGGAAAGGCTCAATAAAATCATGTTTGTGGGCAACAAGGCCTTCAGCACGGACCTGCTGAAGGCTCGTATCAAAAGCCGCGATGCACGCGGAGGTATTACCTCTTACATGTTTAACCTAGCTTCCGACAACAAAATCGAAGCGGACCGCGATGGACTGATGAGCTACTATCGGTCGCTTGGCTATTTTGACGCTCGCGTTGACTTCCGAAAAGACTACAACGTGCGAGGAGACTTCATCGACCTAACGTTCATTGTCTCTGAAGGCGAGCGATACAAAATCAAGTCCGTTTCCATCGCAGGTACCAAGCGTTATCAGCCAAGTGAACTTTTGCCTTACATGAAAGTGAAGGCTGGCGAACCGTTCCTTCAAACACACAAGTCGCAGGATGAAAAATTTCTTCGCGATGTGTATGGAGCTCAAGGGCACATCTTTTGCGACGTGATTGGGGAACTCGTTTACCAGCCAGGCAACGAAGTTGACATCGTTTACAACGTTGGCGAAGGGGACATTTATCGCGCCAGCGAAGTACGAGTGCACATCGAAGGGGATCATACGAAGGAACGAGTGGCTATGCAGCCTCTTGGTAAGATTCGACCAGGTAGCATCATCAGCGGACCTGAGCTTGATGACGCCAAACGTCGACTTAACTTTTTGCAGATCTTTAATGCAGACCCAAGCCAAGGTACTGTCCCCAATATTCAAGTCGATCGTGGTGAAGACTCCTTCTCCGAAGACGAACGTGATCGCTAACGATCGAACAAGCGGACTAGGGTACGAGGCAAATCAGCTGTCACTATGGCCAGAATTCAACAATGCATGCGGTTTGATTTGATGACGTCGGAGATCATTCCAGTGGATGCGCAAGAACCAACTATGCTAAGTCAATTTCAATCGCTCAAGAATCTTTCTCGACAAGCCCGACCATTGGGTTTTTCGCGAGTACGGTGCATTACGATGTTATGGAGCAAGCGAAGCAAGCCCGTCGAGCGTCAGCTTTATCTGACTCTCTGTTCAACGCTGTTGGTCTTATGGGTTCTTGCGACAGGTAGTTCGAGCTTCGCCCAGAACGTCGGACCTGGGTTTGGATACACGTATAACGCGAACACTCCAGTACCGCCACCGCCGAACGTTCAAGGGTATCCCGCCCCTCCCTCCTATGGAACAGGGAACGCGTACAGTATCGGCCCTCCAGCAACAGAAGCCTTACCGCCTCCAGGCTATGGCAATCCGGTCCCAAACCCACCGGTTTATGGCGTACCTGCTCAACCCTATTTGGTGCCTGCCCCTTCACCGAACATGGTGCCGAATCCTGTTTACAACGGCCAAGCACCGGTCGGGCAACCGATGTTCAATCAAGGTCCGGCGGTTGGGATTGCGCCTTCGCAACCTTATGCTCCCCCCTTGATTCCAGGGCCAATGGGGGAGCCGGGGCCAAGGCTGAACGAACCATGGCAAATACAACCCAACTCTCCAACGGCTGAAAGTCCTTTTGGATACAACCCTAGGATTAAGAACGTACCGGTCGATGTTTACGCTCAAGAGGGGCAAACCGGTCGCTTCTCCGTGGGTGGATCGGTCAATAGCGATCTTGGAGTCGCTGGCCAGTTTGTTTTGGAAGAACGCAACTTCGACATCATGAAATGGCCTGGCCGTCCGAGCGATATGCTCAATGGAGCCTTTCGCGGTGCAGGTCAGAACTTCCGGGCCGAACTTGTTCCCGGCAACCAAGTTCAGCGTTACACCCTGAATTGGACCGAGCCCAATCTGTTTGGCTATTCGCCATTCAGTCTATCGGTGGGTGGTTTCTACTTTACGCGAATCTATCGCGACTGGACCGAGCAACGGTTGGGTGCTCGAGTCGCTGTCGGTTACGAAGTCACCCCGGATCTCTCGCTGACTACTGAATTGCGCGGTGAGGACGTGAAGATCACTCGGCCCCGAATTATTGGCCTACCAGCCTTGGACAACGTGGTGGGCAGTAACGATCTGTATACCGGTCGAGTTCGATTGGCGCACAATACTCGTGATAGCCCGTTTCTTCCGACCGAGGGCCATTTGCTGGAAATGATTTACGATCAGAATTTTGGTGAGTTCGATTTCCCTCGCGGGCAAATCAACTTGAGCCGCTACTTTTTGGTTCGGGAGCGAGCCGACGGTTCGGGGCGTCATACCTTCACCAGTTCGATGCGGCTTGGCTTTACTGGCGAAGACACACCACTGTTTGAAAACTTTTTCGCAGGTGGTTTCTCCACGATGCGAGGTTTCCAATTTCGTGGAGCATCTCCCGTGGATAGCGATATTCAGGTCGGTGGTCGTTTCCAAATGCTTGGTTCGTTTGAATACATGTTGCCTGTAACCGCGGATGACATGCTGAGGATGGTTGCGTTCTTGGATTACGGTACCGTTGAAAAAGATATCGAAATCAACTGGGACAATTTTCGGGTGGCGCCCGGTTTCGGTGCTCGCATCGCAGTCCCTGCGCTTGGGCCAGCACCCTTGGCGTTTGATTTCGCGTTCCCAATCGCTTACTCAGATACCGATTCTCGCCAGATTTTTTCATTCACCATGGGTCTGACACGATAGACGTAGGGTCGCATCATGGCGTTTGGTATCGATCTGCCCAGCTACCACGGACCGTTGGACTTGCTGCTTTACCTGGTCCGGCGTGAAGAGCTTCCCTTGGAAGAGCTATCGCTAGCGCGAATCACGCATCAGTACATGAGCTACCTTGAGATCTTGGAGTCCTTGGACTTGGACGATGTCGGTGAGTTCGTCGATATCACCAGTCAGTTGATTGAATACAAAGCAAAGGCCGTCTTGCCTGCCGTTGAAGATCCGTCCGACGAAGAGTCGTCAGGTGTCATGCGTGAATCGATGCCTCAGTTGGTGGATCGATTGATTCAGTACAAACGCTTTCGGGATGCTGCTAGTCTGCTAGACGAGCAAAGTCGAAGGTGGCAATTGCGGTACTCGCGTCTCGCGAGCGACTTGCCTCCGCGACGAATCGATGCCGATGAAGTGCCGATTGCAAGGGTCGAGGTATGGGATTTGGTCAGTGCTTTCGGGCGAATTCTCAAGGCTCGTCAAAAGACGGCCCAGCATAGTATCCAATACGATGACACCCCCATCCATGTTTACATGTCGCGTATTCACGCGCAAGTGCGCCAGTTGAATCGGGTTGAATTGCAGGAGCTCTTTGAAGTTGGAATGCACAAAAGCGCGTTGATTGCTATGTTCTTGGCCACTCTGGAGATGACTCGCCATCACGGTTTGTACGCATCGCAAGAGACCGCCGATGGACCGCTCTTTTTGTTACCCGGTCCCGACTTCCCTGCCGAATTGGATGTGGCCAAAGTCGAAAACCTTGCCTTGGAAGCCGTGGCGAATTCGAACTTGCCTGTGGTACCAAGGTAGGTCCATTGCGTCTATCTATGCATCGACTTGGCTAAGGTGTCTCCCGCGGGTGCTGCATTGGGTCGTCATGCACGGGATGATCCGGAATGGGAAACTCGTTCGGGATCTTCGGTGTGGGCAAAGGCGCGATTCGCTCAACCGACCAAGGGGAACTGTCCCAGCGATAGAATTCGTTCGGCCCCCCGGATTCTAACCCGGTCTCCGAATTCTTCTCTTGCCGTGGAAGCTCTGGAGTTTGAGTTTTCGGCTCCATGCTTTTCGGCTTCATCGAGTCGGTTCCAAATTCGTCTTCAAAGGCGGCTTGCATGAAGACAGCATTGACGCTTTCGACTCGTGGGCTGGCTTCTTGGTTGCTGGTGCTGATATGGGCTTTTGGCCGTAGATCTGCCTGGAAGCACTCGTGAACCTTTTTAGTAATGTCGATGAGCCGCAATCCAAAGGTCTTGGCGATGCGAGCGCAGTCTTCATATTCGGGTGAAAAATCTTCTTCGCCGGACGGAAGTTCGGAAACCTTTCCAAGCACGAGACCCCAAGGGGTTGGAACTTCCACCGTCGTGCGAGGCAAAACCGTTCTGGCTTGCCGTCGGTATCGAATCCCTAAAGTTCCTGTGTGCTGAAAGAGAATTGCTTCCATCGGTTGCCGGTCCTCTGGCTTCGCGAGAACAGTCAGCAAAGTTCCTGGGCGGTTCTTTTTCATTTGAATCGAGCTGGTAAAAACGTCCAACGCACCAGCCTTCCACAGGCATTCGATTGCGAAACCGATTTGCTCCCCTGGGATGTCGTCCAAATTGCATTCCAACACAACGACCTGATCGCTATTGCGTTGGTCTGGCTTGGTGTTGGAGCTCAATGCGTTTCCAATCAGCAATCGAAGTAGATTCGGTCGATCCGGAACGTTCTTATTGCCGGCACCATAACCGATCCGGCCCACTTGCATGGATGGCATCGGACCGAAATCGCTGACAAGCTCGGTAAGAATCGCAGCACCCGTAGGAGTAGTCATTTCCATTTGGATTTGCGTTGGAGCGATAGGCACCCCCATCATAAGTTCGGCGGTCGCAGGGCCGGGCACGCTGACCGTACCGTGCGCAATTCGAATCATTCCCGATCCCGTCGGTACGGCAGACGCGTAGGCCTTTTCGATCCCGAGCATGTCCCAAGCGATGGCGACTCCTACCATGTCGACGATGGAATCGATGGCTCCGACTTCATGAAATTGAACTCGATCCATGGTGGTTCCATGCACCTTGGCTTCGGCTCGTGCGATGCGCTCGAAGAATCGCATGGCTAAGTCCTTGGCACGAACGGAAAATCGACCGCGCCGAATATGAGCATGAATGTCTCGTAAATAGCGGTGGGCATGTTCGCGAGGTTGTTCGATGGCAAGCAACTTGCCTCGAAAACCATTCCGCTGAGTGTCGGTCACCGACAGCCTAACAGCTCCCAAATCCATGGATGCAATCGCAGTTTGGATCGCAGCGAGATCCGCCCCCGCATCGATCAATGCGGCTAAAGTCATATCCCCGCTGATGCCGCTGAAACAATCAAAATAAGCGATTTGCATGCTGAAAACTCAGGTTGTAAAAACAGATCTCGGCTTCGAAACCATGAAGCGAAGATATTCTAATCCAAATGATTCGATTCGCTGCAGGTTTGCCAGGCAGGTGCTGCCAAAGTAAGGCCAGATCAAGTATTCTAGCCAGTGCCTGGAGCGGTTTTTACGGATTCGCAGCTGATAACCTATTACTTCATCATGGACCAAAACCCCTACGCCGTTGAAGCATCCACCTACTTGGCTCCCCAGGAGTTAACAGACGTCGAGTCCATTCGGAAGCGGTACCTCGGACACGAAGCCTCCGTGAAATCCATTGGAACGCTGTATCTGCTCGGGGGTGTATTTTCGTTGTTGATCTCGGCCGTTTATCTAATCGCTGGTATCAGTAGCTTCGGTGAAACAGGTCCCAATGATTTCGGTGGACCCAGCCTGGGATTGTTTACACTGGCTATCGGCGTTGTATTTCTTTCGCTGGGTGTGCTCCAGATTTGGTCTGGCGTCGGCGTCCGAAAGCTTCGGCCCGCAGCCAGAATTGGCGCAACAGTAATTTCGACCATTGGGTTGTTAGGCTTTCCTATTGGAACTCTTGTCAGCGCTTATTTCTTGTATTTGCTTCTGTCGGAAAAGGGAAGTTACGTCTTCTCGGATACGTACAAACAAGTCATCGCGCAAACCCCGCATATGAGGTACAAGACTTCGATCCTGACTTGGATTGTGGTTATTCTGCTTGTGACCTTGGTCCTGTTGGTCATCGTGATTGTACCACTCATCACTTGGGTGAATGGACCTGGCGCTTGGTGAAGCTTCGTTCAAAGGCAAGCTGGTTATGATTCCTTCACAGTCGTCAACTTACGACCAGTTACCGTACACGCGTTATGCCTTTCCGCAAACTCATCCTGATCGGCTTGCATCGATCGGGATGGTTTATGGCTTAACGCCTCCCGATGTGCGTTCCTGTCGTGTTTTGGAAATCGGTTGCGGGCGTGGGGGGAATTTGATTCCCATGGCAGAGCAGTTGCCTGGGAGCGAGTTTGTAGGCGTCGATTTATCGAGATTGCAAATCGAAGAAGCCAAGGCCTGGGCATTGGATCTAGGTTTTTCGAACGTTGATCTAAGGCACATGGACGTTTTGGATATCGACGCGTCTTTTGGGAAGTTTGATTACATTGTTTGCCATGGAGTCTTTTCCTGGGTTCCACCCAGGGCACAACAAGCCATCTTGCGGATTTGCCGTGAGAATCTGGTCCCGAACGGTATCGCAACCATCAGCTACAACACCAAGCCCGGTTGGAATTACCGAGGCTCTCTGCGCGATGTGATGCTCTTTCGAGCTAGCCAGTTCGAACGACCCGCTGAGAAACTTGCCGAAGCCAAAAAGTTGCTCGAACTGTTAGCCACGGAACTGAAGGGTGAGCAATTGCATGAAAAGTTGCTGCTTCAAGAAATGGAAGCTTTGAAAGGGAAGGACGATTCCTACATCTATCATGAATACCTCGAAGAATGCAATTCCCCGTTTTACTTTCATGAGTTCACGAATCAATTAAGTCCGTTTGGCCTTCAGTACTTGGGCGAAGCTGATCTGAGCCTTCCGTTTG
This sequence comes from Planctomycetaceae bacterium, assembly GCA_027487485.1. Taxonomy (GTDB): domain Bacteria; phylum Planctomycetota; class Planctomycetia; order Pirellulales; family Pirellulaceae; genus JBKCUI01. The sequence goes on from JAIYDN010000049.1 coordinate 248,016, forward strand.
GAAAGGCCAACGTGCACTCGCTCACAGATGCTTTTGAGTCCCTTTCGGCCAGCTACTTGCAATTGGAACAGTATTCCGATTTTGTGACGGGCCGAATGTTTCGACAATCGTTGATATGTCATCAAGAGCAGGTTGTCAGTCGCAATTACGATCCGAATATCCTTCAGCGGTTTCGATTGGAATCATTGCTTGAACCTTGTGTGCTTGACGAAACGCAAGGGCGCGGGACGCAAAACCAGTTCGAAGGAACATCGGATTGCAGTGCTCACTTTCGGTACAAACATACCGGCAAGATTGTCCAGCTCGATTTCGATAACCCTCTTGTGGAAGCCGCATTTCACCTACTTTCGGAAGTGGGAAATGGCGGATGCTCTTTTACGTGGCTTTTTTCTGAAGCTGTGAAGCGATGTGCCAGCATAAGCCGTCTGAGCGGAAGCGAATTGCAAAAATTACAATCTTTGGAAGTGGTGCAGTCCTTGCAAGTGGCGTTGATTCGAGCCGCTTTGTCGGGTGGGTTATGGTTGCATACCGTCCCTGCATCGCACACGCTTTCTGTTTCCGCCAAGCCCAGAGCAAGCAAGATCGCGCGAAGTCAGGCCGCAGCTGGCGAACGAGTCACAACCCTACAACATCGGTCCGTTGAATTGAATGCGCTCGATCGATGGCTTTTATGCAACCTAGACGGATCCAATTCCATCGCGCAGCTTGTCGACCTAGTCCGGGAAGCGATGAAGGGCCAACACGATAGTGGGGCTACGCCGGCTACGGATCCTTTGGAATTTCTTAAGTCGCGTCTAGCCTATTTTGTCCGGCAAGCTTTGCTATGCAGCTGAGGTGTAGGAGCTGGCCACGACGAACGATTTTGCAGGGGAAACGTAACGTAGCGAACGCTCAATGGAACTCACTTTCGTTTTGTTTTGAACACCGAACACCGAACACCGAACTGTTTTACGAATTCCTTTGGATTTCGACATTCCTTGTTCGAAATTCGATATTGATTTCGATTCAGCAATAACGAGGCAGAAGCAATCCGGGCTGTCGAGCAGGATGCTTACGATAAAAAGTGGTCGTTTCTGATAAAAAAGTCCTAGACTTTCGGAATGGGACAACCGTATGATTCGCACGTGCAAGCGGGGATGGACTCCCGGGATGATTCAAGTAATCTAGACCTTAGGTCGCGTGGCGAAGCACTCTTTTCCTACTTGATTTTTCACTGCAATGAATACTGCACCTAATTCTACGACTTGGATTTGGAGCTTGGTTTCAAGCTCTACTTTTCAGTCCGTGCTCGGCGTTCTGATTTTGTTGACTGTGTGTGGCATCGCAATTTCCCTCCTGTCAAAGTTGCGCGATTCCAACACGCAAGACGCCCCACTGGACGAAATGCTACGTAAGAATTTCGAAGAAATGCGGAGTGAAGGTGTCATTAACGAAGCGGAATTCCGAAACATAGCTTCGTCGCTGACAAAAGCACCTCGCAGTGCCTTGGTGGTGAAGCCACAAACAATCGAACAAACCGACGCCCCAAATTCAGACGAAAAATAGTCGCTGATTCTGGCTCGAACGTATGTTAGACTTGAGTGATCAGAACAAATCTGTCGGTCTGGGAGGCCGAACCGGTCAGGGCGCCGTTCCTGACTCAACCAACGAATACCCATCGGCTCGAAACTGTGGACAAGGATGCCCGGTTCGATTCAAGAAAACGTGATCCATCACGCATTCTTGAAGAAACCAATCGAGCTTCCACATATCCCACGTCCATTTGTCAACTGCATCCCATTCTCGCGTAACTAGTCGTTTCGCAGCGTGTTGATGTCGTGAACTTGTAAGGAGTCGAAAATGCCCTCAGGTAAGGAAGTCATGGCAGGCCGCCGAAACGCAGGCGCCAGCAGCGGTAGCACCACCAAAAAGAACGCTTTCTGTTCCTTTTGTCGCAAAAGCTATCGCGATGTTGGTCCGCTGGTCGAAGGACCAGGCGATGTGTACATTTGCGGCGAGTGCATTGAACTCTGTCAGTCCATTTTGGATCAAGAACAACGCCGTCGTCCCTCATCGAAAAAGTTGTTTAACGAGATCCCAACACCTCGCGACATCGTCGAACATCTCGATCAATACGTCATCGGACAAATCCCTACGAAGCGAACATTGGCCGTCGCGGTTCACAATCACTACAAGCGACTTTCGTCCGGTTGGTCTGGGTCCGACATTGAGATCGAAAAGTCGAATATCCTGCTGGTTGGTCCCACCGGTAGCGGTAAGACGTTGATGGCTCGCACTCTGGCCAAGATGCTGAATGTTCCATTTGCCATCGGCGATGCTACCACCTTGACCGAAGCTGGCTACGTTGGGGAAGATGTTGAGAACTTGCTTTTGAAATTGTTGCATGCCGCCGACTTCGATATCGAAGCCGCCCAGCGAGGCATTCTTTACATCGACGAACTGGACAAGATTGGCAAGACAAGCCAAAACGTTTCCATCACTCGGGATGTGTCGGGTGAAGGTGTTCAACAAGCATTGCTGAAAATGCTTGAAGGCACGGTAGCCAATGTTCCGCCTCAAGGCGGACGTAAGCATCCGGAGCAACAGTACATTCAACTGGATACCACCAACATTCTCTTCATTTGCGGTGGTACCTTTGTTGGGGTCGAAGACATTATCCGTAAGCGGCTCGGCAAGAAGACCTTGGGCTTCGGCCCTGGCTCTAGCATCCGTGAAGAAGGTGACACAGCTTCGGTCCTGGCCCAAGTGACCTCCGACGATATCTTGGAGTTCGGTATGATTCCCGAACTCGTGGGACGCTTGCCGGTGGTTACTTCCCTGGCTCCGCTAGATATCCCTGGCTTGATCAAGGTACTTAGCGAACCCAAGAATGCATTGATTAAGCAGTATCAAGCTCTCTTTGGAATGGAAAACTGCGAGCTTCACTTTACCGAGGCGGCACTGCGCAGCATTGCTCAGAAAGCCCACGTGAAGTGCGTTGGGGCGCGGGGACTTCGAGGCATTATTGAAGAGATCATGTTGGACGTCATGTTTGAATTGCCTGATCAAACACCCGGAACCGTATACACCGTCGATGTCAATGCGGCAGACGGCAAGCTGATGCATCTGAAGAGCATCCCGGAACGCAAAGAAAGCGCCTAATCGGGCTCTTTCAAAATAACGTCCCCTGGTTACGCCAGGGGACGCTCTGCAACATTACAACGACTGGGTCGTTTCTTGGCCTGCTAGAAAATAGGTAATGTGCTCGATTAAGTGAATAGCGGCTTCGAATTGCCTGGATCTTCGACGGTTCAGATCGTTCGAATCCAAGGGTGCTTCTGCAGAAAGCTGAAACCGCTTGGTAAAAGCAAGCGAGTCCTTCTCTACCCCAAATTTGCGATCATTTACGACTCTCGGCACGATCGAACAAAAAACGACACCATCCATAGCTGGCGGGGCGGACGGTCCTAAATGGCCCGTAATCGATGCAGCTAAGTTCGCCTGCGGAGTTCTCTCTAGAATTGCTTTCGCTAACGCCTCGGTGACGCGAGCGCTGACAGGACCTATCGACGGGTCAGCTAAATCTTCCGATGAGATACCAAGCCATTGGTGCTTGATCGGTGTTTGATAAACAACCATCGATCCACATAGGAATTCGGATATGCCTGGAACGTGACCAAGAAGGGCAGCAACCAGACCGGCTGAGCAACTTTCGGCGAGAACCAATCGTGTATGTTGAGCACGCATCTGGTCGCAAAGACCGACCACCTTGGCTTGAATTGCTAAGTTACGATAAAGGTCCATGTTGGCTCTGACTTTAGAAGTGATACTGTCTTTGCTTTGTGAGCGACTAATTCGCGATATTCATTTACATCCAAAAAACGAAAACAACAATCGTTCTGGTGGAATCATCTCCGTCAAAATTGGAGGGTTGTCTGCACTCTCATCAAGAACTCTTCTTCGAACAACCGAAACCAAAGATGTGTCTCCGGCTTTCTTTTTGTATCTTGACGATGCCAGGACCACAATCTAGCATGGATCACCATGGTAACGCGGCCGAGCAATAGACCTACTGCTGTTTTGATTGCATGGACTTTTACAAGCATCCTGCTGATGCTTTCGTTGTTTGGGCCGATTCCTTCTGCGATCAAGTCCTCCGCTTCCGAACCCACGTCTACCGTCGAGCTGGCTTCTGACGACGAACGGCTTGAATCTGAACAAACCGATTTTTGGGTCGCAGGGTCTATCGAGGCTCATGATTGTTTCATTGTTGTCTACGGAACCACGTGGTACTCGGGGCTTTCTTCACCTAAAGAACGATGCTCTTCTCATTGGCAGCGCGGGCCGCCGAACTCTTGGTCTTGAGATGACTTTCTTTCGATGATGCTCCATAAATCCGGCCAGAGGAGAACCGACTAGGTTCGCTGTCGCGGCACGTCGCCCCTTTCGCGGGTTATCTATGGCATCTTCTATCTTCGATGCGGCAATAATCCCTGCAGCATTATCAATTCATTTTCATTCAAAGTTCCCGCTCAGTAAGCAAATAACATGGCAATCCAAAATTCGCAAAGCATCGAAGTAGAAGAACGTGAAACGCCCATAGGCAATCCTGCTGGGTTCTTGAAGTACATTAGGTACGATTTTGTGTCCGGCTTGTTGGTCTTTTTGATCGCACTGCCGCTGTGCTTAGGCATCTCTCTTGCCTCCGGTTTCCCAGCGATTGCTGGGGTGTTCACCGCCATCGTAGGCTCAGTCCTGACGATTTTCATGAGCAATTCCGAGCTTACGATCAAAGGGCCGGCGGCCGGAATGATCGTGATTGTTTTCGGTGCAGTTACGCAATTTGGCTATACCGGTGGAGTCGATCTCGCCGCTGATTTTCAGGCCTATCGCATGGTCCTGGCTGTGGGGGTGATTTCCGGATTGATTCAAATCATCTTCGGCTTGATTCGGGCTGGCGTGGTCGGCGACTTCTTTCCAACCGCGGTAGTGCATGGCATGTTGGCAGCTATTGGGGTGATCATTATGCTGAAACAATTGCCAGTGGCAGTCGGCCAAACAGCGAAGGGAGAGCCCCTGGAAATACTAAGAGAACTCCCTGAAAAGCTCTATCATGCAAATCCGGAGATTGCATTGATCGGATTCGTGAGTTTGCTGATTCTTTTTGGTTTTGGTCTTTGGAAAGCCCGTACGAAAAATGCATTGGTTAAAGCCGTTCCTTCCCAGCTGCTGGTCTTGATCGTGGCTATCCCCATGGGGATTTTCTTCAATCTTACCGATGAGCATAGCTATTCGTTCATGGGGTACAGCTATGAGTTAGGTGAGCGATTTCTGGTCAATGTTCCAAGCAACTTGCTGGGGGCCATGGCATTTCCTGATTTCACTGTATTTACCAATGCCGGCACCATGCTGTTGGCGGCAAAGTGGGTTGTGATGTTCTCCTTGATTGGCTCGCTCGAGTCGATGCTCAGTGCAAAAGCGATCGACATGATTGATCCTTGGAGACGCAAAACCAATTTGGATCGAGATCTTGTGGCTGTTGGGATCGCAAATACGGTGGCTGCTTCTATAGGTGGCTTACCAATGATTTCCGAAATTGTTCGAAGCAAATCCAATATCGATAACGGCGCTAGGACTCGGTTTGCTAATTTCTGGCACGGAATTCTGTTGCTTGCTTTTGTTGCACTTTTACCGAGCCTCATCCATCGCGTACCGCTGGCAGCCCTGGCCGCTATGCTTGTTTACACTGGGTTCCGGCTTGCATCACCGACAGAGTTCATCAACGTCTACAAGACGGGACGCGAGCAACTGATTATCTTCGTGGTGACCATGGTGGCGGTACTCGCAACCGATTTGCTGATTGGAATCGCAATTGGTGTCGCTGTGAAATTGTCCATTCACATGTACAACGGTTTGCCCTTGTCTTCGATTTTCTTGCCCTATCTTGAGATCGAAGAACTAGATGAAAAGACCGTTCTAATCAACGCGAAGGGGTCGGCGGTCTTCTCTAACTTTATTCCTTTTCGCCGACAGATCGAGCAGGTTGGGCTCGTAGGCAAGAATAACGTTATCGTCGATCTTTCTGCTGCCAAGTTGGTTGACCATAGCGTGATGGAAAAGCTGCATGAGCTTCAGTTGGAGTTCGAACAAAACCAATTGACGTTGGAAGTACGAGGGCTAGATGGGCACCGCCAGATGTCATCGCACCCGATGGCAACTCGCAAGTTGGGCCTAACCGCATTGCGTCGCATCACGATTATTGCGGACGAACAGCTTGAAACAACCATCGTCGATCGTGCGATTGCTTTGGGTGTCTCTGGCTATACGTCGATGACTTGCCGTGGTCTGGGACGATCCGGGATAGCGGAAGCAGACCGCAAGCCCGTAGTCCAAGTTCGCATTGAATTGATTACCAAATCAGCCATTGCTGACCAAGTGCTTCGGTTCATTTCTGAAGAGATCGCAGCAACCAACAATGTTTCTGTCTGTCTCGAAACAGTCGAGGTTAACTTCCACGCCAAATATTGATCTTCAGCTGCCAGCCGCACCCAAGCGATTGAGCGATCTCCCTCTCCCCTCAATCGCTTGCGATAAAACTTAAACTCGAACTCGAACTGAAACTCAACCAATCGAGTTCGAGTACAACCACCACGTTGGTGACCACCAGGAATCCTGCTCTTGGAAAAATGTTACGGCGATACCGCTTCCGGTTGCCGGTCTTCAGAATGCCGGTCTTCCGAATGTACATGATCGATAGAGGGCTCCGCATTGGGACCGACATGGCGATGACGACCAAGTTCGATCGCTGCATGATAACGGGAAGCGATGCTAGGTCCTGGAACTAAACCGCCCCCAATAATCAGTACTGTTAGCAGCAATACCGAAACGCGTTCTGGCATGCGAGCCTGAAGTGATACTTGCGTAGTAGAGCGTCGCCCGGTAAAGATTCGGAAGTAGGCATGCAGTACAGCAATACCATTAAGAGCAGCTACTACCACCACCGCTGCGCCGATGATTGGATAGACACCGACCGCACCTTCAACGAGAAGCTCCATTGCGATAAACCCAATCGTTCCAGGGAATCCAATGGATGCAAGTCCGGTCAACAGAAAGAAGCCAGCGAATCCAGGCATCTGTTGGTAGAGCCCGTGATAATCTTGCAAGCAAATACGACCGATCCGAGATTCAATCGAACGCAACGTCAATCCAAAGCCCGTCAACGATAGGCCCACGGACAGCCAAACGCACAAAGCGCCAGCAAGACCGATGGGGGTAACCAACTCAAGTCCAACTAAGACCAACGAGGCATTGCTGAGTAGCAGAAAGCAAAAAAAGCGACGTGCCTCGCTTTGCACTAATGCCATCCCAGAGGCATAGACTGCGGTGATCAACGAAGCGATTGCAATCCAGTGCAAGGCCCAGTCGGGAGCGATCGGCAATACAAGTCGCATGACGGCATAGGCACCTGTAAGCGGTGTCATGAACAGCATCGCCGTGCCGAAAGTCGCTTTCTCGAATAGGTCGGTGGTCCAACAATGTAAGGGGCAGATTCCGCTGCGCAAAAGAGTCGCCAAGGAAATCAGGGCTCCTGCAATCAACGTACACCCTGGTATATCTTGGCCCAGCGTAAGCAGCGTATAACCAACCGTGAGCAATCCCGCAAAAAGTCCCATATGAATGGTATAGACTCGCGTGCATCGTTGCCTACGCTTGATCTCAATCCATGGTGGAATTGTCGCAACAATCAATAGCACAATCATCATCCAAGAAGCGCGGCAACTGAGAGTCGCAAGCATGATGGCTTCTGAGAACAACGTCCAAGCAAATGAAAACCGACTCGCTTTGGTCCGAAGGGTCGAAAGGACAGTGACCAAGTAGATCAAGGCTCCCAAGGGTAGCAATGGAGCGCTCAGTTCATCGATCACAAATACATCTTGGTGAAACAGAAAAGTGATGATATCCCAATGGTCGTGCGCTTCAAACGCACCCAGCATAGAAAAATCGATCCACTCGCCAACCGCGAACAGCAAGGCAACGGAACAGAAGCCGATGGACCAGTTTCTTGCAATTTGCCGATCTCCTATCCACCAAACAACGAGCGCACCCAGAAATGGGGTAAGGATCGAGAATTCAAGCCATGGAAAATGCAGTTCGGGCATTATGCAACCCTCTCAGTCGATTCGGGATGATGTTCGATATTATCGGATTCACGCGAAGGCTCCGTAGAAAGCCAGTTGGTCCACCTACGTTCTTGCCGATCGAACAATTGAAAGGCTGCCACAAAGGGATGAACCACCCAAGAGTCGAGTATCAGGTCCATGAAGCCACGTTCATACCCGAATCGATACCACCACCGTTTGAGACTCGACGGCAAGCGAGCCGCAAGCCAATCTGTCGAATCGGGAAGCCGCATCCCAATCGCATTCTCCATCGCATGATAATCATTGAGCAAGGTAGGTGCTCTTAGTAACTGGAGCGTTCGCAAGCAAGCATGCCCCAGAATATGAACGAGAGCTAGGTAGTAAAATCCCATTCCAATTTCTGTCACAATGATCCCAACCTGAGTTAGAGAAGCATAAGCCAGAGAGCTTTTTACATCGCTTTGAACTCGAGACATCACCGAACCGAAAAACGCAGAGATTCCGCCAATGCCTATCACAATCCATTGCAACTGCCATGAGGCTTCCAGAATTGGGGCCAATCTCAGCAGCAGATAGGCTCCTAAATGAACCGATAACGATCCATAGAACACAGCGCTAGATGGAGTTGGACCTTCCATGGCTCTTGGTAGCCAACCCGAAAAAGGAACTAATGCGGACTTGCCAGCAGCGGCCAACAACAATAGCAGCCCCACTTGCAGCGCTTGCGATTGCGACAATGGGATACTGCCACCGGGCCAAGCAGCGTTCTCAAAGAATGTTCCAAAATCCCCTTCACCTGCAAAGTGGTGCATCAGCAACGCGCCCAGCAAGAAGGAAGCGTCCGCCAATCGATAAACCGACCAAACACGTTGCCCGTTGCGAACGGGAAGCTCACGCTCATGAAAGTAAGCGACCAACAACGCAGAGGAAAGACCAACTAGCTCCCATCCGAAGAACAATGTTTCGATGGTCCCCGCTAAGGCGGAGATAGTCATTCCAGCAAGGAACAACGAGTATAGCAGGAAGAATCGATGATACCCTTCTTCCCGATGCAAATACCTTCGCGTAAAAGCCCCTACCACACCGCACAGCATCAGCGCTAAGATCACAAACGGGACCGACAGTCGATCAAAGATAAACTTCCAATGGAAATGAAAATGCACCTCCGGAATGCTCACCCAATTGCCTAGTTCAATCGGTACGAAGCGACGACCGGTTGCAAGCATCAGGATCAGGATCGAAATCGCAGGTAGAAGACTGCCCAGGACTGCTGCTTGCGTTAGTCGGGAGATGCTTGTCTCGGACAGGGTTATTCCAAGAAGGGCGGACAAGCCCAAGATGGCTACTAGACCGCAGGGGATTGTGACAACGGCAAGCCCAAGCCAATAAAGCCACATGTCGAAATCGTTCATGATGCATCTCCCACGGAAATGGAGTTTGACACAGCGTCAATCGAAGCAAAAGGAAGATGCCCTCTTTCCGAACGGTACATTTCCGCGGACGTTGGCACAGAGTTCAGTTGGTTGGATTGCAATCGATAGGGTTCAAAAGCCCCCTTGCGATAAAGCGATATTTGCGAGGTCTCCGAATCCAACAACGCCAACTGCACCCATTCCCCCTCAACAAGAGCCCGAATGGCAGCGTTTTCGGCAATGATGCGATGCATGATGTCCGACGTGGTTTCGACGACAAATAGAATTCGCAGTGGTTCATGGATCTCGACCATCTGGGCTGACAGACCAGGTCGTAAATCCGATGCCGCCCCCGTCATAACTCCCGCAAGCGAGGCAATGTTGTGGGGCAACTTGGAACCGCAACCGTAACCTTCGGGATCAACCGTCGAAAAGTAGTATTCGAGATTGATACCACCGCAAACGGGGATAGCCGCTTGAAGGATGCGTTCCACTATTTTTCCTTTTGCATTGTCGATGCTTGGGTCATACGATGCAAGGAACGCTCTGCGATCAAGAAACAAACCGCGGCTCCACTGACGACGTCCAACAAAGCAAAGAGCGTTGGTCGCGTGGTTGTATTCCGGCCTCGCTTGTGACAAATCCTCGGCACGCTCTTCTACATGACGAAGGGCATCTGCAGGAGACAGCCCGAATCGAGCGGACTCAAACCGACGAACTCGTTCCTGGGCATTGCGGGCTCGGGCTTCGTCGATGTTGGCTTGCATCTCACGAAAGAGAGGTCGGGCTTGCCATGGAAGTCTATCGAGATCGTGATAATCGATATGGTCATTGCATGTGTTGTGATACCCGCCAATAAACCAAGTTTCGTTCGGGATAACGATTCCCGACTGAGCGACCAGGTCGCGCACTCTGGGATCATTGGCCATCGAAGCAAATGCACGCGCGTTGGGCCCACCGCGTCCCCCACTGCAAGCACCACAATTGTACGCTGACTCATGAGGGTTATTGAGACTGCTGGAACCGTGTCCTAAAAACAAAACCAATCGCGAGAAGTTTTGAACCAGTCCGATATCTTGCAGGATCCTAACAACAATGCCGGCCATTTCCTGAGTGGAATACCCTTGCGAATCCCATTCCGCGCCTGGCAGTTCTGTTGTTCGCTCCAAATGCAGTTCCGTAGCGGTTGGCCGAATGAACCCTCCAAACGAATCGCGAATGCGCGCCGTGATATGCGGAGCCAGCACTCGGGCCACTAATGGAAAGGTTGCCAGCGTCCCCAAAAGTCCTGTGACCACTCCGCCCAAAATGGTTCGCGATCCAGAATGGACTTGATGGGATACACGTCCTATCCATTTTCTTCGTTGGGAGCGTTTGCCGCTCTCAAGCTCGGCCGAGAATACAGGCTCCTCGCAAACGTAATGCTTGGGAACGATGTTGATGGGGCAAAGCGGTCGAAAGTGAGCTTCTGCAGCACCACGGTAGTACATTACGACCGCAAAAAAACCTGCGGCACCGTACGTCTCACACGCTGGCTCGACCTCCTCCAAATGTCTCCGAAACGACTCTTCGCGATCATCAATGCACGTGATCACTTGAAACTTGGCTGAGCCCGATTTGGTTTGTGAGTTACGTCGCAAACGCTGATTCGCGGAATGAATGGAAACAGCATCGAGCGCTTGGACTCGATATCGGCGTTCATAAGCGAGCTGAAAAATGCGGCGACGTTGCAACGAAGAGAATTTCTCGATCTCTTGAAGCAAAATGGACCAATCCGTGGAACTCAGGCCAAACAGCGTGCGCGGAGTCCAGCTTCGAAACTGGGCCATTTGGAAAATAGTGAACGCAATCGATGCGCACGTGCGGGTTTGTTCGGAGTTCGGGTACAGATCCTTGGATGGAATTGGTTGACCAGCCGACGGATTGGGTAGCATGGTTTTTGCATACTCCGTCGCAAGTCTTTTCAGCAACAAGCGTACGGCCAAGTAACCCATCAAGGAACCTGGCGGGGCGGGTTTAGGAGTCCAAGGCGAAGCTGTCTCCATCTGCCAAATCATTCCAGCCCAACCGCGAAGCTCTAAAAGAGATTGGGTAACGTGGTGCTCGTAATCTTGCTGGTCAATGCCAAGGCGTTGCAGTTCATCGATAACCACTTCCCAAGTGGTCTTGTGTTGGGCTTGAATTTGCGTCAGTTCCTTAGGCAAGCTCTCCAGCCACGCAGGTGAGGAGGGAGCTGGAATTTGATACAACGAGCAGAAGGCCCCAAAGAAACCATTTTCGCGATCAGGCATAGGCCAGGCCGCGAATCCCTGGTCCAGATAGCAAGAGCTGAAACGAATCAGAAGATCGTTTACCAGTCGATTTGCCTCGAAGTCTAACTGCTTCGAATACTCTAGGTCTGTTGTTCCCTGATCGAATGAATCGGTGGCCCGCGAAGGGATTGATCGTGAAGGGGTTGATCGCGAAACAAACGTGCGTTGGACACCTCGATTGCAAACCGCCCATAGGAACTCTAACGAAACTTTCTTCCATTTCGATTCGCTCCAGTTTCGCACTCGATCTAAGGTCGAGCTTCCAACAATGGGTCTGAGCAATTCGCTGAGCTCACCATCGTTTTGGAGGCCCGATTCCAATTGCTTCAAAATTTCCTTGCGGGTTGCTTCAACACATCGACGGACGGCTTGGGGGTCGATGTCAGCAAAGTACTCTTGCAGTCCGCCCCCTTCTGCCATGATCCATTCGAGTTCGCGGTAGGGTAAGGAACGCAATGGGTGTTTCATCATCGCCAGTTGCAGGGCGAATCTCGTCCCGAACCCTGCAATCAGGCGATCCGATTCGTCCCCTAGCTCTTCCAGCAATGCCTGCTCAAGGTCAGCAACCTGAATCCGACCGGCTTTCATTTCTTTGCGAAAGCGATCTTCGCTGAAGTAAGGTTCGCAGCCGTAAACTTGCAGGCCCTGCAAGACCCCGTCGTCGAAGTTGGAATCCTCGAATGCGTGCAGCGTATTGTGGTGCACAAACACCTTGATGGGACCTTGCGAAGGGAGCAAATGCGATGCGTGTTCAAGCCAATGCTTGACACTTCGCTCATCCAAGTTCGCTAAAGTTCCATTGGCTTCGCTATGCGATTTCACCATGGCCATTCATCCGTCACAAAAAAGAGTGGGTAGGCTGTTGCCGTACTCAATCACCACTTGGTTGGGGCCGCAACAGGGCATCAACACAAAATGGTTCGAGAATCGGAACTACCGAATCCGTATAAAAAAGTCTGCTTCGACAGTGCGGTTTATCTTGCAGGCGGCCCACGCTGGCTATTGGCCGAGCTCAGGCAGGATTGCAAGACAACGCGATCCGGAGAGAGCCAACCAAGCAGGTTAGGCTGAGAGAGAATCTCCGAAGGGCAGCATTTGGAAATAAGCCCGTTGGTCTCGAACTCCAATCTTAATTCCACCGAGTCGGAGCCAGATTCAATTTGGCTTTCTTCGAGAAGTAGAGAATTGGAGCAAGAATGGGAATGAGCCAGCACTGGAGTCGAAATGATCAACCCAATGAGGCATAGAGCCAAACCCAAATAAGCTTTAGAAGTCCATGGAACGTTACTCATGAGCATACGAATCTAGTTATCGGCCACCCAACGGTCAACCCTTAGCAGCCAGAAGGTTAGATATTGCGAATTGCTGAAATTGTTTTCATGGGGCGATAGGGTTAGCCAGCATGCAGCATCAAGATGGACCCGAACCTCGGGCGCTGGTTTTAATGGTGCTCCGTTTGGCTTTCAATCGTACTCGTACTCAATGAAATGGTACTCGTACTCGTACTCGAAACACGTTATTCGAGTACGAGTACCGCTGGTGCTGAGTACGAGTACGATTACGAAAAACCAAGTTTTCCACAGGACAGGTGTCCTTTATGCCTTTTTTGTTTTCAGCAAGTTTTGTGGTTTCGTGGGCTCGCACACTAAATCTAGTTTTAGCTGTCGCATTGTGGATGTTTGGCTAAAATGCGGTGAGCCAGGACTTCTGAACCTTGAACGCATTTTGCGGCTGGGTTTTCGAGAATCTGGCTCAGGACTCATCTGCTTTTTCTCGGTTTTCAAGGGAGTGTTCGCATGGATATGGATCCAAAGCGTTTTCGCAAAGATGGTAAATCAAAATCGAAAAAGGACGCGGAAGCTCCGAATATTCTGGATCGTTCTCCCCCATTTGATCTGGCTGCCGAGATGGGAGTGCTTGGAAGCCTGTTGTTGAATCCGGACGTTGCAAACGAGCTGACGCTGACTCTTCGGCCCGACGACTTCTACGATGATGCGCATCGCAAGCTGTATACGGCCATGACCAACATGCACGACACAGGCCGTAAAGTCGATGTGACTTTGTTGGTCAGTGAATTGAAGTCGGCGGGTGACTTTGAATTGATCGGTGGGGCTGCGTACCTTGCAAAACTTGCGAACAGTGTTCCTAACGCGGCGCACGCGGTTTACTACGGCCAGATCGTACGAAGCAAGGCCACGCTGCGCCGACTCATCGATGCATCGACCTCCATTCTTGCCGACGCTTACGATGAAAGCCAAGATCCAAAAGAGCTCGTGTCGCAAGCAGAGCAACGCATCTTTCAGATTCAAGACGAACGCAATGCGAACTCGGCCGCTTCCGTGTCGGAAGTGCTTAAAGCGGCCATGACGCGGATCGACTTGCGGATGCAAGGGGAACAGCTTCAAAGTGGCGTTGCGACCCACTTTACCGACTTCGACCAAATGACCGGTGGGCTCCATAACGGCGAACTGATTATTCTAGCTGCTCGTCCTAGTATGGGAAAAACAGCTTTTGCGATGAACATCGCAGAACATGTGGCCATGAAAGAAAATGCACCCACGTTGTTTGTAAGTTTGGAAATGAATGCGATCGAGCTTGTCGATCGTCTGCTCTGTTCCGTCGCCAAGGTGAATGGTTCGCGTCTTCGGGTTGGTACGATTACTCAAGATGACCAGAAGCGACTGTTGGCTCACGCCGGTAAGATTGCCAAAGCCCCACTTTATATCGACGATGCACCAAGCCGTACGGTCAGCGAGGTTGCGGCCGTGGCTCGCCGCATCACGCAACAAGAAATGCGGAAACCCGGTGGGCGGCCTCTCGGGCTGATCGTCATCGACTACCTACAACTTCTCAATCCAGACAACCCGAAGGATCCTCGACAAGAACAAGTTGCCAAAATCGCTCGGCGCCTGAAAATGCTCGCACGGGAACAGGATGTTCCAATCCTTTGCCTGTCCCAGCTCAATCGGCAAGCCGAAGACAGCAAAGATCACAAGCCAAAGTTAAGTCACTTGCGAGAATCTGGCGCTATCGAACAGGATGCGGACGTGGTCATGTTTGTTCACCGCGAAGGGTATTACCATCGTGGGGAAGATGCCGAACAATACGCTGGGCAAGCCGAGATCATCATCGCAAAACAGCGAAATGGCCCGGTCGGCGACGTAGAACTGATTTGGGAACGGGACTACACCCGATTCCTCAACAAAGCCCCGGAAAGGCACGAAGAGTTCAACAGCTACAGCGATTTCAAGAGCCCCGGCGGTTACTGAACGCTCTGCAAACTTTCTTTTCATCTCGTAGAGTTCCAGTGCGACGACTAGAATAGCATTCTTTCAGTTCTATCTCGTTGGGTTTTGGATTGCATCATGAAGGTTTTGGTGGTCGGGAGCGGTGGTCGTGAGCATGCATTGGCTTGGAAAATCAGCAAAAGTCCACGTCTAACCCGACTGTGGGTCGCCCCAGGGAACGCAGGAACGGCCCTGGAGGCTGAAAACGTGCCCATCGCTGCGGATGACATCGCAGGACTGGTTGCCTTCGCCAAAAAGGAAAAAGTGGACTTGGTTGTTGTCGGTCCCGAAGTCCCTTTGACGCTGGGGCTGGTCGACGCTCTCGCCAAAGAAAAAATACGAGCCTTTGGACCTAGCAAAGCAGCCGCTCAGCTGGAAGGAAGCAAAGTCTTCTGCAAGTTGCTGTTGCGACAAGCGGATGTGCCGACCGCGGAATACCAAGCGTTTCGCGATGCTGACAGCGCCATGCGTTACATCAAGGCTCGTTATCCTAACGAACGCGACAAGGCACCCGTCGTGATCAAAGCGGATGGACTTGCCAGCGGAAAAGGAGTTATCGTTTGCTCGCGACGCGATGACGCATTAGAAGCTATCGACCGGATCGCCAGAAAGAACGAGTTCGGCCGCGCTGGCTCGCAATTGATTATCGAAGAAAGACTCGAAGGCCCAGAAGTAAGCGTTCTTGCGATCACCGATGGGAAAACGATCCTAACCTTGCCGCCAGCCCAAGATCACAAGGCAGCGCACGACGGCGATAAAGGACCCAATACGGGTGGCATGGGCGCCTACTCGCCAACGCCTGTCATCACCCCAGAGATGATTGAGACGATCGAAGATCAAATCCTGGTCCCATCCATTCATACCATGAAGCGCAATCGAAAGCCCTTTCGCGGAGTGCTTTACGCGGGGCTCATGTTGACGCAAACAGGCCCGAAGGTTCTCGAGTACAACGTGCGTTTCGGAGACCCCGAATGCCAACCGTTGCTGATGCGACTTCAAAGTGATTTGCTCGATATTCTGGAAGCAACCGTCGATGGTCGTCTCAATGAAATTGATCCGCCCGTTTGGGACCCGCGACCAGCGATCTGTGTCGTGATGGCTAGCCAAGGCTATCCAGGCGAGTTCGAAAAAGGTCGCGTGATTACTGGGCTTGAAGCGGCGAACGCAATTGCTGATGTCAAAGTCTTTCACGGCGGAACAAAATTGCAGGATGGCCAAGTCGTTACCGATGGCGGACGAGTCCTTGGCGTAACTGCATTGGGTAATTCGCTTGCCGCTGCAAAGCTTCAGGCCTACACCGCAGTGCAAGCGATTCGTTGGCCAGGCGCATGGTGTCGAAAAGACATCAGCGACAAGGCCGCCAAGTACGTGCTAGAAAGTGCTCAAACCGAATAAGACGATTCACCATGGCTCTGACTGTTTTGCCTACGATCTGTGCTTTAGACTGTCCAGATGCCTGTGCATTGGATATCACCGTAGAGGATGGGAAGGTAACCCATCTTGCTGGCAACCGCGAACATCCCATCACCAAGGGATTCGCCTGTGCCAAGATGGCCAAGTACCCTCAAAGGCAAGAGCAATCGGATCGAGTGCTCGTACCGATGCGTCGAATTGGGCCCAAAGGTTCTGGACAATTCGAGCCGATTCGTTGGGAAACCGCCATCGATGAAATCGCGGAACGATTGAAAGGAGTCTTGGAAAAATACGGCGCTCAGACGGTGCTGCCTTACGCTTATGGTGGAACGATGGGCGTTCTTCAATCGCAAGCACCGTTATCTTTTTTTCGAGCCATCGGCGCCTTAGAGCTCGATCAAACCATTTGCGCAGCCACAGGTGGAACCGCTTGGGAAGCCAATTATGGTCCCAACAAATTGGGCACGGATCCCGAAGATATTGTTCATTCAAAACACATCATCTTGTGGGGAATCAATTCCCTTCGAAGCAATTCGCACTCGGCTCCACCCATCAACGCAGCTCGCAAGAACGGCTGCAAAGTTTTGCACATCGACCCGTTTCGCAACGAGACTTCCAAGTTCGCTGATGAACATTGGCAGATCCGCGTTGGTACCGATGCTGCCCTAGCTTTGGCTTTCGGAAGCGAAATCTTCAAGAATCAATGGCATGATCAAGAGTATCTCGACAAGTTTGCTAGCGGGCTTGAAGAATATCGCGAGGCTTGCCTCCAGTGGCCGTTGGAGCGGGCGGCAGAGTATTGCAACTTGCCCTTGGATTCTTTGCGTTCCATGGTGCAACAGTTCGCCACCAGCGAAGCCCCTTTCATTAAGGTTGGCTACGGGCTGACTCGCAATGAAGGTGGCGGCAACGCAATGCGAGCCATTGCGTTACTCCCTGCATTGATAGGAGCATGGAAGAAGAAAGGTGGCGGTGCATGCCTTTCAACCAGCGGAGCGTTTGGGCTCAACACACGCCGAGTCTGTGGTGCTCATCTAGTTCAGCCGGGTGTGCGGCATGTGAACATGAACTTGTTAGCATCGGAACTGGAGCAAGCCAAGCTGCGAGCCTTGTTTGTATTCAATAGCAACCCGGCAGCAGTCGCTCCCGATTCCGCTCGCATTCGAGATGGGTTACGGAACGAAGAGCTTTTGACTGTGGTGCTGGAGCACTTTCAAACAGACACGGCTGACTTTGCAGATTATTTGTTGCCTGCGACTACCTTCTTGGAACATACGGATGTCTATACGTCCTACGGTCATTACTACTTGCAATACTCGGAGCCCGTTGTGCCAGCCCGGGGCGAAGCCAAATCCAATCAATGGTTCTTCGAGCAGTTAGCAAGTCGATTGGGGCTGACCGATGAATGCCATTATTGGACTCCGCAGGAGATGGTGAAGGAGCTGCTGCAATCGCCGAATCCGCTTCTATCCGGTATTACGCCAGAGCGGCTGATGAGTGAGAAGAGCGTGAAGCTCAATCTGCCAGCTTCCTACTTGCCCTACTCCGAAGGTAGCAATTTCCCGGACCGTAAGATTCGTTTTTCGCCAGCACCTCAGCAGCTCGAATTCCAGGTGCAACCAACTGCCGATTATCCGCTTCGATTGATTTCGCCGCCGGGTCCATTCATTTTGAATACCTCCATGGGTAACGTTCCGAGCGTCATTAAATTGGCAGGCGGCGAGCCTCAGGTCATTGTCAATCCCGTGGACGCGGCGCCGCTTGGTATCGCAGACGGAGCTCACATTGTGGTTGCAAGCGATGTTGGTTCGATTGTTCGCAAGGTGATCGTAAGTGAAGACACGCTTCCTGGTGTTGTGGTTGCGCTGGGGCAATGGTGGCCAAAGCTATCGCCAGACGGAAGAGGTCTCAACGAAATCACCAGCGAACGATTAACCGATTTAGGAGGCGGCAGTACCTTCGGTAATCAAGTGGTACGCATCGCGCTTGCGTAACGAGTTGGGTGCGTCAAGTGATTCAGCAAGGTTCCGCCCGGCTTCTTCAAACGATGCAGCTAACTGATCTATTCTAAAAGCGTTTGTCGAAATATGTGGGGCGAAAAATTTCAGAACCTTGATTTTGCTAACGATCTTTCGACCCACATTTTTCGACTGACTCCTTGCATAGTGTGGGTGGCACCGTTTGGCGGTTCGCAACTTTAAAACGTGGTTCTTTAAGTTTTGATTCGCACTTGGTAGGGCTCACCTTTGTCACTAAAAACGCAAGCACCGTCGATGACGATCATGCTTGGATTATGCAAGTGTGCAATAGGGTCTGCAACAATCGGGACCTCTACGTGACAATGCATACACTTCGGACCGCAATTGGGAGCGAACCTACCACCGCAAATACAATAGGGTAGGGTCTCTGAGATCTGATCGAGTAACGCTTGCGACTTGGCGTTCCAAACAAGTGATTGATCCGATTCACGGTGAATCACGTTGGAACATCTGTTACAGTAAAAATGCGGGAAGCAATCACTCATCCCGCTGGAACGCCATGCCGGAGTCAGTCCGTCACAACTCGGGCATTTCATGTTACCGACCCATCGCAATGTTCTTTCGTATTCGACGATTTTCATTGAGCACGGTCCGATGTGTATTGCCGAAGAAAATCCGCCATTACCTGGTTATTGGAACGACGATCTGACTTGTCGATTGTACCTGACTCAAATAGTCGATTGAAGTAGGGAAAGTAGCCTGAAAAGTGGGTGGCCCGGATTGACTCTAAAATTTTTCGCCCCACATTTTTCGACAGACTCTTTTTGGATTTCTTGTTCGCACTACATCCATTGGGAGACAGCCCTTGTTTCCTTGTAGAAAGTAGGCCGTAACAAGCGATAGCGCAGTTACGGCAGAACCCTCGCCCCTCAATTGCCCTGTCGAACGAACAAGTTTACCCACCCTACCAGCCGTAACAGCGTCCAAAGCGACTTGTTAAAGCCTAAGGGTATCTGCTGTTATGTCCGAGCATTGCATCTTGAGAGCACCGCTATAGATCGCGAGCACTTGGAAGAAGATCATAAAGGCCGTCGGACGGTTCCACTCACATGGCGCTTGATTCGACATTCTCATGATGATTCATTCTACCGAAAGAACCGATACAAGAATTGTCGATTCCGTTCATAGCAACTCGGTGCACATGAGTCTTGGCATTCCGAAGGAATCTAAGCTTGTAGCCGGCGGTTGAGCGTCAGCGACACCGCCGGTTACACGTCAGTTCGCTCATAGCACCCCGACGGGGTGCCAGCAGCAAAGTACTGACCAAGTCGATCTGGAT
>JAIYDN010000108.1 GCA_027487485.1 Planctomycetaceae bacterium
AAGTGGTACCGAGAACGTTGATGCGAGTGTCAAAAGATAAGGACGGTGACGGAAGATTCGAGGAAGAATGGACGAATTCACCGAATATGAAGACCTTTGGCGAAACAATCTCCATAGACGTACCAATTCCTTTGTCGACACCAAGGTAGATTACATCGTTAACAGAACAATGGGATGGACACGAAGGGCTCGATCGACCGTGTTTGACTTGCGTTGAGTCAACTCCTCGCCCTCGGTCATCCCCGGCGTTCGCGGGGTCGATCCGATCGGTTGCGATGGATAGCTTGCTGAAACTTCAGTACGCAGCGGGATGGTGCGAACAAAGTTCATTTTCCTGCCAACCATTTTTCTGCCCTTCTCGCGTGCATGTCGAGACGAACAATGTGGTTGTCTATGCGATTCGACAACGCCTTCGATTGTGCTTATTAGCCTCAATTGCGATTCAATCATGTTGCGGCTCAATGACTGCTGTCGTAGAATGAAGCCTCCAAGAAATCGTATTGCTGACAAATTGAACGGCCAATTCAGGTTTGCGGTGGAGCTAGATTCGAACCTCACTTTTGCGAACGTAGCGTTGCACCGGAGCCTGCCTAAGGCTCTTTCACAACTCACCTTTCCCCACGCATTTTGCGTCATCATCCGCTATAAAGAGGTTTTCATTACGGTGCCACGAGTCCTTCATTGTTTTTTGTGTTTGTTCTTCTTCACCATTAATTCAGCTTGCCCAAATTTGATTGCCGGCATTGTGATTACGGTACCTGACGGACTAAAGCCCGGCGACTCGTATCGACTCGCGTTTGTCACTTCCGGGAAGCGGAACTCTCTTTCGCTTTCAATAGATGATTATAATTTGTTTGTGACCACACAAGCAAACCAAAACCATCAGCTGCTCACCCTAAACACCACTTGGACAGTTTTGGGTTCAACACCGAGTGTATCTGCCCGACAGAATACGATTACGGATCCAGCAAATGGTGCATTGCCAATTTACGCCTTGGACGGTAGTCTGGTTGCCCAAAACTACAATGAATTGTGGAGAGGAAGACTCCGTTCGGGAATCGTCTTTGACCAAAATGGTGACTTGAATAGAACTAGGGTATCTACGGGGACTTCAGATTCTGGGTATCAGTGGTTTAATGGAGAACTTGGGCGTTCTTCTGTTTCTTTTGGAGATTCCGGCAACACAGGAAGCGCTTGGATAAGGCGAGGCGATGGAACCGGTGCAGCCGAAGAGTCCTTTTACGCGGTCTCGGGCTACTTGACCGTGACTGCAGTCCCGGAACCTAATTCAATCATCTTACTCGGCATTGCAACTTGCAATCAGTTTTTAAGGTTCGTTCTGCGACGAAACTCATTCATGCGATCTATTCGAACGGCCAATTCAGGTTTGAGATAGAGCTAGATTCGAGCCTCAAATTTGCGAACGTGGCGTTGCACCGGAGACCGCGTCAGGCCGTTTTTTCGATTCAAATCATTTTCCCTCTCGCGGTCCCGGTGAGCGCTGGGGTTCTGTCTTCAAAGCAAGAGCCGTGTTGAGAGCATTACTTCTACACCTGACACTTATGCTATTGATGGGATGCACTGCCTGGCCACCGGAAAAAATGTCTGCCCCGGTCAAAGTCCCTTCGAACATAGACGACGTTGACCCTTGGATCGCTAAGTTGCTTAAGAGCGACGTTGCAACGGCTAAAGCAATACTGACCAAAAGGCTGGAAACCGATGATGCGTCAATTGAACCACTCGTTGGGCAAATGTCGGAATACGTTCCATGCCAAGTATCCTTTTCGTCGGGCATTGGCTACTTGCGATGTTTACGACGATACTGGGACACGGACTCGGGGCAATACTTGTATGATAGGATTTACATTGCCCAACCATTGTCAGAAGAGCTTCTACAGTCACGCTTAGATTATTTCGACCCATCCGTTCGTCCTCTGGCAAAGACGTTTATGCAGCGATTCGCAGGATCAGGAGAAGAAATGGAAGGAATAGCAGGCCAATTTACTTACTTCAGCTGGCCATCTGCTTCAGACTTTGGTTCGCGGAAAGACAATTCTTTCGGTGACTGGCGAGACGCCAAACTGTTCTATGCGGGGATGAACGGCGATTCCGTCTTTATAAAGCCAGACGGTTCTACAGCGTGGCATGTCATGGAGACCGATGATATGATTCCAATAGCCGCGACACTGGAACAGTTCATCGCGATCTACTCAGACTTCCGAAAAACCCACGATGTATTCGACTCTTGGGCGTACCGAAACTTCAAAAACCAAGACAGAACAAAATGATGGACCGAAGTGCTCGATCCTTGCGCGTTGGCGTCGCAACGCTAACTCCTCGCACTCGGTCATCATAGCCGTTCGTCGGAAGATGCCAAAAATGAAAGCAAAGAGAATCATCCAATGCGTCGCTGTCGTAATTCTCGCCTCTGTGGGTTACTATGGTTGGCTGATATTTGACATGTGGCGTCACATCCCAGAAGCATATGTGGCGTGGGATGCTGGAACACTCTGCGTTTGTTATTTAGACCGAAGCGATGGTAATTGGCCGAAGGACTGGGATGATCTTCAATCAATCATAGAGCCTGATGATGATTGCGTATTCTGCCGTGGTGTTGTCGGTGATGGGAGTGATCGATCCAATCGATATGAGGAAACCATCAATCGCATGAAGACGATTGTTCGAATTGATTGGGACTATGTTCCGAAACCAGGTGTTATGGGACACCCAGTGACAAAAATCGATGGCAGGCCGTTGTATTCGATGTGGGGCGATCCAAACTATATGATCTTTGACTTTGTGACCAACGGAAGAAAAGATGAGAGCCGTCCATTGTAAATGGAAGTGGTAGCGCTGAACCAAAAAATGCACCCGAGTTGCCGATCGGGCGTTTCCTGAAGTCAAAGTCACTTGGCGGCAACCGGGTGATTTTGGTCGTTATTGTGCTCACAACGTTCTTGGGTCGTGGTATGCAATGAACAAATTTGGCTTCCCCAGAGACAAGCGATTTCGCTACCGCATTGATAATCGATGGTATCGCATCAATTCGGATGGTGCAGAAGTGCTCACGCTTCTACAAGAAATCTACGATGCTGGTGTTTTGCCCCGTGATAATTACTGGGCTCTGCGCATGCGTCCGCAAATCCGCCGAATCGAATGCCTGAATGTACGATCTGTACTTGTACTTGTAATCGAAAAAACTTCCGATGCACGGATGCGGCTACTGGCAATATGGCTTCGCGGGCGTTGCGGCGGATATCTGGGCACATCAACTATCGCCTCGTTAGCCCATTCAACGGGATTCGAAACACAGAAGGAATGCGTTCGCGCCCTCCAAAGATTGAGTGGCTGGGGGGACCTCCGTGAGATTGCCTGCAATGCAAAACATCCACGCATCCGCAATCTTGCGACTCAACGCGCCGTTAAGCCACTAGGAGAACGGCTTTCATGCATGCTGGCAAATGTCCAACCCATTCCAATACCCAAAACGAAGTTGCGACTCTGGCTTCTCACAGGACTGGTCCTTGAGTATACTGCTCCAAAATCGATTGACACTATTAGACATGCCCTCACGCGAATTAAACGGCTTGTTTCCCGTTAAGACGGTTACCCGAGATGTCGAATTGCACAGTAACAATCGCATGCACCGGAGTCGCGGGTAGACAGTTTTTTGCAATCAAGCATCACTCGCCACGACCGCAGTGATGGGTGCCGTTATTTGCTCAAAGAAAGGACTCTCAGGTGGCGTTTCCCGCAAATCAACTACGGCCATTTGGCGGGGAGATTTACTGCCACATTTTTGAGAATCAACTTACCGGCGTAGCTCGCGACGCGTATTGGTCAGTCACGATTGATTTCGCGCCGCTCGTCTTCGGCAAGGATACATTCCGCTGCAATGCAACGGTCGAATGGTTGCAACTTGGAAAAGGCGACTTCAGGAACATCACACAACACAGGATCAATTTGCCCGATGCATCTCATGCGGAAGCCTCGTTTTACATGACAGAGCATGACAATGCATCATCGACATCAATGTTGCTGAGCTACATTGACAATGATCGATTCCGCGTTGAACTTGAAATGATTGTGGACTTTCACGGATACGTTGGCAGCGATGCTAATCCCGCGATGCGTGTGGCAGCATCGACGGAAATACAGTTTACTGGATTAATCGTGGTGCCAGGAAACCTAGATCCTAAACCTACGAACGAAGCTGCTGTAATCAGCACTGCGTCGCAGTTCCTTGACCTATCTGGCTACGCCCCACCGTTAAATCAGGGGTTTCGCTACCTTTTCCGTCCCAAGAACCGCAAATAACAATCCATTGCAGCTTAGTGGCGGATCGGCCGCCTTGACTTTTAGAAACTTTACTTGCCGCCACTAGCTGAATGGCGGCGTTACGCCAAGAGCAAAGCAACCGCCATGAACCGAGTACTCCAATTTTTGATGATGGTTACTGCGTTCGCTGGCTGCGACAAAAGTTACAACTTACCGGAAAAGCAGAGTGCAGACGCGTCAGCAAATTCGCCGGTTGATCATACAAAAGACCCCGTTGCCGAAGTTGTTCAACTAAAGGTCGGAGATCGGTTTCCATCTATCAAGTCAATCTCTCTAGATGGCGATCAAATTACGGTGGGGCCTGAACTATACGGCACGAAAGCTACACTTGTGGTTTTTTGGTCGACTTGGTGTGGATTCTGTATGACCGACTTGCCGCACGAAGTCGAATTGGCAAACCGTTACGAGAGTGCCGGGCTGCGGGTCATAGGCGTAAACGCGGACGAAGATCTAGAGACAGCGAAACGCGCAGTAGTCGACAAATCAATTCCCTGGCTCAACCTGTACGAAGGAAAAGAACAATCGATTTCGAACCAACTCGGGATTACATCATGGCCTGTACTTTTTTTGTTGGATAGCAACGGAACAGTCGTTGCGACCACTGACATGCTTAGACGGACAAGTTTTGTGACGATGCCAGATGGCGCGGTGCAAAGTGTTTACAGGCTTGACACCTTCATCGCAAAATTGCTTGAGCCAAGCGACAAATAGGCGTAACCAACGATTGCACCCAAGCGGCGATCAGGTGCAATGACAAATCAATGATTCCTCCCGCCGCTGGGTGAATCGAAACGTTCTGCAACAAATCTAACAACCATTAATGATGTTTTACCAGTACTCACTTCGAATGTTAATCTTGGCAATCACAATTGTTGCTGCGTACTTTCCCCTTGCGCGAATCTATCATTCTTGGTTTACGAAAACGTATGGTCCATACTACGTGGCTTCAGTCTTAGGTTCCAAGATTCACGATGGCGATTCCGTCGCTGATGTTGCTAGGCACTTTGATTCTCATCGTTTGCTAAACAATAACGACTCGCGCCAAATGAAGAACGTTACGGAATTTTGCAGTCGCAACAACCTGCGGATCGAGGAACACGACGTGTTCTACACGTTTTCGATAGTCGGAGGCGGTGTGGATCTTATGTTTCGCGACGGCAAACTCGTTAACCTGCAAAACAACTTATACAGCGACGCACTCAAACTCTCGCAAATGGGCAACTACCCTTTACCAAATCCAATGCTATCGTTTGGGTTTTTGCCGCTCTATCTGATTGTTGCAGTGTGCATTGTTGTCCTGTACTCATGGCTCTACCGCCAGGATCAATCGGACAGACGTCGTCCTGTTGCAGACGAGACTACATTCATACAGTTGCAGAACAATCCGATGGACCGAAGCGGTGGATCGGCCGCTTCCTGATGGGAAATATACTTGCCACCGCTCTCGGTGTCGTTCTGATTGTCAGTACTCGATGACATCGCGGACAACCGGAATCGGTGGTTTCTCTTCCACCGACGGGAACGAGGTGTCCGCTGGTGTCGCGATCTCAGCGTGACAAACCGAAAACAACAATCCCCAACCGCATCGATTTCGACAGATCCCCAGACTCTGATTGCAGAGCGACATCAGAACTCCTACAATTCTGTCATGTGGATGCTCGTAGCACACCAACAACCTGATTCGCCAATCGGGTTTGATCCTGGATCAGAGCTCAGAACAATGGCATGCACACGAGTGCTCGGTCGTCCGATTTTGGTCGTTGTCCTTGTTTTTACTCGCCCCGGGTGATGCCGGGCGTTCGTCGCACAAGGAAAGACCCTGCAAGATGGCTGAAGCTACCGTCCGCGAATGGCTTGACCTTTGGCACGGCCTATTGGGCGACCCTTCTATTCCGCAATTCAACAAACCGGACGAAATGGCCGGGGTGCTTGCTGATCTTCGACGTTATCCCGATCGCCTAGCTAATGCATTTGCGCCGCTACCCTGCGGAGATGAGCTACTTTCCCGTGTCAAACTTTGCATCGATGCTGAAATGCATCACGATGGAATCTATCTTGTCCCCGATGCCTTGGACACAACTGACGACGAACTACGGGCGTTGGTGGCTGACTCCATCCTGCGCGGTAGCCAGAGCTGTAGGATTGATCCGCCCAACTATCCGATCAATATAATAAGGCGAGCCATGACGCCTTCCGAATCTCGGAGGGCGGCTCCAATCGTTGCAGAATTGGGCGACTTGTTTATTGGATTTTCCTACGACTCTCGTGGCGTTGAAAACGACGCTATGCAATTTCTTCGCGAAACCCTGTACACCCTCGCAGCGAGCTTTGAAGTCCAAGGATATTGCCTCACTCCACTTTGCCCAGACCGCATTCGACGCATTGACCCTTATAAACCACAGATTGACCTGTGGCTTCGCGGCGCTCATGCTGTTGTAAGATGGGAAGTCGGTTCCGATGATCTCTGGGTAGATGTCTTTGTAGATTCCTAAATGGCTTTCTTCCGAGTTCTTCGGCAAGATTTTCCTCTTACGCCGTGATGAGAGAAGACCGACGAACCAAAAAATGCACCCGAGTTGCCGATCGGGCGTTCTCTGAAGTCAAAGTCACTTGGCGGCAACCTGGTGATTTTAGGCGTTATCGCATGAAGGCACGCTCGTGAGCAGCTTGATTGTCAATCTGATAAATGAACTCCACGTTGCGATGACACGTGATGACCAACGGGACATCTGGACGAATCCTGGTACTCGTGAACTGGATGCCGCGATCGAGGTCGTTGCTGACTGTTACATTGATTTTCCTTCGGAACGGGACAGTATCCGCAGCGAACTCAGTGAAACCGGCGCGTTGTGGAGCCTTGTGCTTTTCGTGAGACGCGTTGGGCTGCTGTTGAAGACGGCTGAGGGTGAGCAATGGCTTAATCGTGGTCTTGCCGTAGCTTCAATGATTGATGCGAATTGCGACTATCGCGATTTAATCGTTTCGCTCGTGATATTGCGTTCGCTTGCGATGGATGCTGGAATGAATACCGATGTGGCTTTCGACGCTGCGATCGGATGGTCGACAGATCGAATGCACGGTATACTCATGAACGCCCGTAATCACGCCGAGTCAGACATTCGTATCACCCTTGCGTCGTTCGGGCCATCCCTTGAATTCCGAAAAGAAAAGCGATAACCAAGCGATACACGCCAAGCCCTCGATCGGCCCTTTTGACTTGCGTTGAGTCAACTGCTCGGGCTGGGTGAACGCAGGCGCTCGGCGGAAGAAAACAAAGGTTAAGTAGGCTCATGCGAAAAGCGACGGTTACCATTGGATTGTTGACTGTAGCAATCTTGCTCGTTTCGCTTGGATGGTATGCGAGGGGACTCAACGACACTCCATATTTGTTTTTCGTGATCGATCTGTACAACGCAACCGAGTCGGCCGTTGCCGTTGAGACGGAGCTTGAGAACTTCACGCTCGATCCAGGACAATCACGTAGATTCCGGTTCCGGCCGGGTAAGCCATACGTGACCCGGACGATCGTGAACGGCAGAACCCTTGTTGATACCTTTTTAACGCCCGACTTACCACTTTGGGGAAACACGCTCCGCGTAGGCGACCAGGGAAATGAATTGCGAGTAGAGAATTGACAAGCATCCACTATCGACGCCGAACCAAGCGATGGACCTAAGTAGTGGGTCGGCCGTTAATTGATGGAGACCTTTCGTCCGCGACTAGGTCATCGCGGGCGTTATCTGACCGGACGTGGATTTTCCTCATTGAACTATGAACAACACGAAATCCCCTACGCAATGCACCAGATGCAAGCGAGAAATAACCGCGCGGACGGCAGCAAGATTTAATGGTAAGTGCAGCATCTGCTTCCACGAAGCCAAAAATATCCTTAAATCCATCGATCGACAGCAGAGCGAACCGATGGACGTGCATGCAGCTAGTTCGTCGAACGATTTGTATTTCCTTCGAAACGTTGTTCGCAACTTGCCGGCGTCTGAGCCGAAGCTGGAATATGCTAATTGGCTAGCTTCGAATGGAGAACTCGACAAATCCATATTCCTTCATCGATTCGTTAATGCGTTTGAAAGCCTGATTGAGAGCGATTTGCCAAATTTCGATTCTGTTGACCGTTGCTGGTCACGAATGGTTGGCGCGGACTCTTTGAGAATGCTTATTGATAACTCTTATGACCTTAATCACGCTCAGCGCACACAATTAAGGGATGTAATCTTCAGATTTTTAGAGCCGTCAATTGTGGTTCGTTATCCATCAGGAGAGGGTGCTTTTTCCGATTTCGTGCCTAATCTTGGGCGTTCTCACTACTTCGGTGAACCGGAACTAGGCGACGGCGTAGATTGGCCCACATATGCTGATTGCCTCCACGACTTCGACGATAGTGATAATCTGATACCGCTTGACTCGCCTTGTCTTTTTGCTTGTCAGATTTTTTGCAAAGACCTTGGATTATTTGTCGCCGGAGATTTGCTCAACAGCGACGAGATGCTCAGCTTCTTTACCTACCTCGAAGTTGATTCTCTCGGAAGTCAATCGGTCTGTGTTATCACACAGACCGAGCTGGAGGACCTGCAAATACGAGAACAGCCACAGAACGCAACGGAAGTAAACTTAAGAATCCCTCCTCGACCAATCTTTTTCCTCGAAGAGCTCTCATTGCCACAGAGCTTCTACTCTAAGTTTGAAGAGATTGTGTCTCTTGAGGGCTTCGGTTGTGACGGCTTCCGCCTTTACGATATAATTGCGAGTGCTGGCTTCATTGATTCACATCGTGAGTGTACTGACCTTCCGATGTTTGGCTATCTTCATGCCTCCAGCGGTGCCGACCCATCTGAAACAAAATCCCATCGATTACTCGCATCGATACGATGCTCGCTGGATGCAGGCATCATAACTCTAGGCATTGACGGCGACTCCCTTTCGAGACGAGATTGGAAGAAATCGAGAATCGCATGGGTCGACTGGGACGGATGAGGTTGACAACAGGGCGACTTTACTGTCACGATCATTAAAATGAATCGGATACAAAGCGGTCCACCAAAGCACCCGATGTTGGTTTCTCGAAATATACGGTCACTTGGCGGGTGCTCGGTGACCTTTGTCGTTATTTGGTAGAAGACATGTATGATGCGATCACAGAACCGCTGCTCAACGGGAAAGCGACTCGGTACAAAGTGCTTTCTAATAGGCGTCCAATACCATACGTCGACGCTCTCGAGTTGCTTCGGACCGACTCTGACTTTCGCACGTTCATGACTGGCCAATTGAAGCAATCGGTTTACTCTGCGTTTCGATGGGAAACACCGCATTTTCAAACGGCTACCAGTTCTCGCGACTTCGAATTCGTCTTGCTTGACAATCCCTCATTCACAAAACGAAGAACGGATGCGGAAACATATAAATCGTATTTTGCGGGCGCGAATGATGAAAATGGAATCGTGTCGTTTACCAACCTCAGTGGCGACGCAACCTTGATCGTGCCATCACCGCGAACAAACAAGGATGCCTACGGACATTTTGCCTCCTTTTTGCGAATGGCTCCTGTATTGCAAGTTGATGCTTTGTGGCAGAAAATCGCCGGTAAGGTTCTTGGAATGGTTTCTGATCGCCCAATCTGGCTGAGCACCGCTGGCGGAGGCGTGGCTTGGTTACATGTCCGAATCGACTCAACCCCAAAGTATTACGGCTACGCGCCATACCGAAGTACCAAATAGCCAACCGTTGCACCCAAGCCCGCGATCGGGTGCTTTTGAAATGGAGACCTTCATCTCGCGGGCTAGGTGAACGGCGTCGTTACAAGGCCTGAGCGACAATACGAATGGACAATCTCAAACGCCGCAGCATGATCGAATCTAGCTTGTCCGACGCGGTGTCTTCCTTCGCCTTTCACCATCACCACGACTCCTACTTTTCGCGTGTGCGGGGACCACTACTCGACGTCTTTTTCTTTCAGTTCACCCGAAGTAACGGACAGTTCACAATCAGGTACGGAATAGACGCACCTGGCTTACTTGGCTCACTTCGAGGAAATAAAATTCTTGGATTCGATTCACAAACTCCTTGTCTATGGGTTTCACGAAACAATGACCAACTTGGTCCATATGGCTGTAAGCACGAGGACCATATCGCCAACTGCGGATCGAAGGTCAAGGCGGATCTTGAATCCTGTGCGTTCCCATGGTTTGATACCGTTGTGACGATTTCGGACTTCGTTGGAATTTATCGTCAATCTGAAGTTCGCCTTGATTCTCCAATAACACCACTGCCCCCTGGCGCCGAACTCAAATGTGGCATATATGGTATGATGCTGGCGGAGTTGCATGATAAACAATCTGCACAACCTTGGTTTGATGCTGCACTCGAAGGATGGAGGACAACATCTCCGCCGACGGACGCTCAGGCTGATTGGGTTCGCCTCATCACCTCAGCAATAAACGCCTTGTAACAAAATGTTGGACCGAAGCCCACGACGGTCCGTTTCGAAATAGAAGCCTTGTTGGCGGGGGCTCGGTCAACATTGCCGTTACGGCAGAAAGTAAGACAACCGAATGAAACGATCCGTCTATCTTGAAACGACGATTGTTGGCTACCTAGCTATGAGAGATAGCAGAGACATTCGCGTTGCAGCCAATCAACTAATCACTCGGGAGTGGTGGACAAGTTTTAGACATGAGTTTGACATTTTCGTATCTCAGTTTGTGATTGACGAATGCAATGACGGTGATCCGAATGCGGCAGTGGAACGGAGGGTATTCCTGAATGGAATTTCCATACTCGACATGAACGAACAAGTGGAGCTTCTAGCTGACAAGATTGCCAAAAGCCTGCAAATACCAGCGAAGGCAAGAATCGACGCATTCCACATTTCCATTGCTGCTGTCCATGGGTTAGAATTGTTGCTGACGTGGAATTGCAGGCACATTGCGAATCCAGAGAATCGTCCCAAGATAGAACAGATTTGTCGTGCGACAGGTTGTGAACCGCCTGTCATTTGTACCCCGTATGAATTACTGGAGGCTTATGATGATTGACCCCGTCGTGGAGGAGGTTCGGGCGGCCCGAGAGCGAATTGCTGATGCGTCGGGTGGAGACATGCATGCTATAGCGACAGCGGCTCGACAGCGTCAAATTGCGTCGGGTGTAACTACTGTCACAAGGCCTTCACGTCCACCCAACTTCGCGACGGGAAGCCGTAACAATTCGACGCACCCAAGCGGCGAATCGACCGTTTCTGGGATGGACAGCGTTACTCCCGCCGCTGGGTGATCGTCAGCGTTATCCAATAGAAACCATTTACTTTGAAACGGATCGACACAATGAAGACGAGAAATCGGCGCATGCTCATCCTCTCGGTCATGACAGTAGTCTCGGTACTAACTGTCTTCGCTGGGTTGTATATGCGAATCGAACGACCAAAGCAGATTACACAACTAGAAGTTACGGTTGCAAGCCTGCCTCTCGGTATGTCACAGGACGATGCAGACAATCACATGGGATCGAGACCTGACCATGTGGTCGAAACTTCTGGTGTCCTAATGTCGTCCGTCACAATGCTCGCACCAGAGAACGCACTTGCGGACAAATATGGGCCGCCGCAAGATTTTACATTGCGTCAATGGGACCGCGATGGCGTATCTGCTGTCGTTGCCATCGATACTACTGGCAAGGTGGCAGGACGCTGGTCGTGGCGTCCCCAGGAAGCAAAATAGCCGAAAACAATGGCATGCCCCCGAGGGCTCGATCGTCCGATTTTGGTTGTTGCTTATGTTTTTTACTCGTTCCGGGTGATGCCGGGCGTTAGGCAGAATCCTTTACATCAATGAAAATCCAAAACACCAAAGAGACCTTGCAAGCTACTAACGCCAATCTCTCGCGATCTGAGTTTGATGACGTGAATCTCGAAGGAGCGTCTTTTACAAACGTGAATTTGTCGATGGCGACATTCGTTGACATCAATTTTAACGGCGCAAAGTTCAGCAATCTAAACCTGACAAATGTCGAGATCGAAGCGTGCGAGACGACTGGAATGAAATTTCGCGGCGTGCTGGTTTCAGAGCTTTTCGATGCCTACAATCGCAAAGCCTGACCAACGCTTGCACCCAAGCGGCGATCATGTGCACTGACAAAAAATTGATTCATCCCGCCGCTGGGTGAATCGAGACGTTATTTGCTGTAGAATGTCTCTGTGAAAAGCATCTATATTGAGACGACAGTGGTGGGGCATATTGTCGGAAGACTTCATCCTGACACGGTGATACTTGGGCGACAGATGGTTACCCGACATTGGTGGGACACCGCAAATAGACGATACAAGCTTTATGCGTCCAATCTGGTAATTGCTGAATGCGCTGCTGGTGACACTGAAGCAGGGCGCGAACGATTGGTACTTCTTGCCGAGATCGATTTGCTTGATATTGACGAAGAAACTGAGAAAATTGCGAGTACGTTGCTTGAAAATCATGGAGTTCCGAAAACTGAACCCCGGGACGCAACACACATCGCAGTGGCTGCTGTAAACGGCATTGACTATTTGGCAACCTGGAATTTCAGGCATATAACGAATCCGGCAACTCAGCACTTGATTGAAGCAATTTGACGAGATTTGGGTTATGAGCCCCCTACAATCTGTACCCCCGAGCAACTTTTAGAGGCATATGATGATTCCTGATCCAACCGAAGAAATCAAGTCTACACGCCATAGACACGGTGCGGAATAAGGGTTTGACTTGCACAAGATCATTGAGGACACGCGTAAACGGCAAAGCGATTCGGGGCGTGAATATGTTCGCTTGCCTAGTCGAAAGCCGAAAATAACAAAGCATTGCATCGAAGTTGCCGGTCAGCCGCTTCCAGATGGAGGCTCTACCTCGGCGACTCGATGAATGCAGGAATTCTGATCTTACCCGTGTCAGAAGGCCCGGCGGGTCGATACAACCTCTGCCGGCGGTTCGCGACCGCCGGTTCGCGACCGCAACTCAATTTCTCAAGGCCTGACGGGCCGACACAACGCGATGATGTCGGCGAGACGGCGCGATCTGTGTCACCCTATCCGGGGCTTTCGCGGAACAAGGGGGGGCGGGACCGGTGGCCGCAGGCCACCGGAAAAGGTTGTATCGGCCCATTCGGGCCTGGAACACGAACCGATTGCTGCGACCATGTCTTGTCCGTCGTACTGGAAGTGGTTTGAGCACAAGTGGGTGCGACTCCCACCTGAGTAGCTCATCGCCAGAGGCCCGTTCGCGTTACACACTTTGTTTTCAAGGCAACCAATAAAATCTCATCGTTCTTTAGCCTTGAGTTGTTGAAGCTCAATCGACTAAGCCCAAGCTTTACGCTAAGTTTGGAAGAAAGAGCACGTGCCGCATACGACGTAGCTTCAAAGACGAAGGTTAACGATACACCAAAAGACCGCTAACGACATGCTGTAACGGATTTGATGCAGGCATTGCGATAGACTAGATTGGCGTTATGTGTTGAGAACGATCGCCATGATTGCCGCGTGACATCAAAACCAGTAGAATGTCCTCCAGAATCAAACCATGGATCGAGCGGCGATCCTTGGAAAACTGAAGCAATTTGAGAACCAAGCATTGGGCGGAAGTGCTCCTCTGGGCGCCCTGACTTGCAGCGAGATTTCTCCTCGCTCTCGATGAATTTGTTCGTTCATTCAATCGACTCGCGGATGATGGAGACCTAATTTTTGGCAGTCCGCGTAACCCGATTCGTGCTTCTACTTGCTGTGTCATGGGTCGCAATGACGTTCACTCATGAGATGGGACACATTATCGGTGGAACGTGCTGCGGTGGGTCATTGAAATCGGCGGACTTGCTTCCATGGCACCTTCCCTACAGCATCTTTGAACCAGATCCATTTCCATTGATAACGTTATGGGCTGGTCTGATTCTTGGCGTGTTGGCGCCTGTGGCCATCGCAATGATTCTTCAACGCGAGTGGATGTGGTTCATTGCTAATTTTTGTGTACTTGCTAATGGCGCATACATTGCAACTGCTTGGTTCTCTGGTGACCGCTACCTCGATACTCCAAAATTGCTCGAACATGGTGCGAGTCCCATCGCGATTGCGATATACTGTCTAACGACCATAGGATTTGGCTACGTTGGTTTTCGTGGGTCATGTGTTTCTGCGCTGACCGCACCAACGGACACCGCTAAGTCGCAAACCGTGGATGAATAAAGCGATGCACGCAAGTCGCGGGTCGGCCGCGAATTTGAAGCA
Organism: Planctomycetaceae bacterium; assembly: GCA_027487485.1. Classification (GTDB taxonomy): domain Bacteria; phylum Planctomycetota; class Planctomycetia; order Pirellulales; family Pirellulaceae; genus JBKCUI01. Next base: position 14,591 of record JAIYDN010000108.1, read on the forward strand.
TAGTTTTTTCCGCGACGGGGTGATGCCGGGCGTTCTGATCTCCCCCTGAGTCTGAAGGCCCGGCGGGTCGATACAACCTTTGCTGACGGTCCGCGACCGCCGGTTCGCGACCGCAACTCAATTTCTCAAGGCCTGACTGGCCGACACAACGCGATGATATCGGCGAGACGGCGCGATCGGTGTCGCCCCATCCGGGGCTTTCGCGGAACAAGGGGGGGCGGGACCGGTGGCCGCGGGCCACCGGCAAAGGATGTATCGGCCCATTCGGGCCTGGAGCACGAACAGATTTCTGCGATGTGCGTACTGGAAAGGGTACGAAAACAAATGGGTACGACTCCCAGCTGAGTAGTCCTTAGCCAGAGGCCGATTCGTGTTATACACTATGTTTTCAAGGCAACCGTTGAGATCTTGTCTTTCTTTAGCTTTGAGTTTTCGAGGCTAAAGCATGAGAAACCAATCGCGAAACGAAACCATCATTCCAATGCACGAGATGATCGCTCAACCCATTAGGCCATGGACGCACGTGATGGTTGTCAAGAACTGCGACGTTAGCGGATCTACTATCGGATACCACGGTACAGTCATCCGCATAATCGACAGCAGCGTTTTGGAGAATCCGGACACTCCTGATTGTTGGAGCTATCGCGTTTACATTCCCGCCATCGAGGCCGAGTTCGCTATAGAGGGCAAGAAAATCATCCCAACGGCCGAATTGGACGATATTGCAACATTAGGGCGTACATTCAAAAATCTTCAATTCGATTTTTCGTCAGGCGAAGAGTCTCACGGAGCTTTCCGACTCAACGATGATGAATGGCTTCATTTTCACTTCAAGAAGCATGATGCGAATTATGATGAGCATACAATAAGTATGGCGATGAACGCGGAGCATCCGGTGACGCGTCGGCTTAACTATCGCGTGCGGCGGGAGTCAATCCTGGACAGGGAGTACGTTTTGAACGCAATCAAGAACATCATCGCCTCCGATCAAAGACAGTTAAACAAACCGATGGACCGAAGCAGTCGATCGGACGCTTCCTGATGGATCGTTTACTTGAGCGTGCTCGAATATCGGGCGCGTTCTCAGATACCTACTGATTTATTCTCTTGACATACTTCCATATCCGTTCGGCCTTGCATGATGCTCGCTATCGCGAGGACGAGCGTCGCGAGAAGCGGCGAAAGTTTCAGCCCATGTCGGACGAGCAGAAGGCAAACTTGATCCGCCGAGTTCGCAAAAGGTTACTCGCCGAAAGCCGCGGCCAAAAAGGTCCACGCAAGAAAGGCTAGCCAGAGACCCTGCGGGTCGACACAACCTCTGCCGGCGGTCAGCGACCGCAACTCAATTTCTCAAGGCCTGACGGGCCGACACAACGCGATGATGTCGGCAAGACGGCGCGATCTGTGTCGCCCCATCCGGGGCTTTTGCGGATCCATGGGGACGAGACCGGTGGCCGCAGGCCACCGGCAAAGGATGTATCGGCCCATTCGGGCCTGGAACACGAACCGATTGCTGCGACGTACGTACTGGAAACGGATCGTTGGCAATCTTACTTGGAAGAACTTGTAACCATGACGCGGCAACATAATAAGAAGAAGAATCCATTGCCCAAAGGCATGCCAGAAGGGGCGATTGTTGCCGATCCCTCCAAGCAGGTCCCTAACGGTTCGTATGATCCGCCTCCACTTTGGTATATTGACAAAGACTTTGTTTGCGTGAATTGTGGGACGGAAGAAACTTGGACGGCTGCGCAACAGAAATGGTACTATGAAGAGGCGCATGGAACGCTCTACTCTAGAGCGAAGCGATGTTATGACTGCCGAAAGAAGATAAGGGATGCAAAGGCGCTCCAACGCGAACAGATGGCAGCGTCGAAAAAGGCTGGTGACAGTTCGACCAAGCCTACCTAAACGAATTGACTCTGTCCAAACCAAAGAATAAAGCCAGACCAAGCGAAGCGCACCAAGCCCTTGGTCGACAGGAAATTTTTGTGTCATCGTTACTTGCTCGTGCTGGCTGATGCCGGGCGCTAAGCCATTTGGAATCTTAAAATGTCCCGAAGCATACTGGAGAGAATTTCTGATGGGGAAACGGACTTGGTGTTTGAGTTTATCGATACAGGAAACGCGGCAACATCCGAAGATGAAGGAGGTGTTTCGCTCATCAAGTGGTGTGCTTACCATGGTGATGTCAGCGCAATCAAATTCTTGCTTCGGAATGGAGAGTCCCTTCCATCACTCGGTGACAATTTTGACCTGAACGGGGCAGTCTTTCACGGATATCCTCGTTTGTGCCAGTTCTTAATTGAGCAAGGCGCGGATGTGAACATGCCGTTAGCGGTAACAGGAGAAACGCCGCTACACTCGGCTCTATGCAGTGCAGATCGGCGAACCCGAGATCATGTACTCAAGATTCTTCTCGCCAATGGAGCGAATCCAAACTGCGTAACGAATCCATCTGTCGAAACGGAAGCATTCATGCGCGACATTAGAACTCGAGCGGAAACCCCGCTTCATCGCGCAGCCGCGTTCGGGACCGAGGAGACAATTCAAATGCTACTGGACGCGGGTGCTTGCGTCGACGTGAAAGACATGAATGGAGATTCGCCACTCACATGGGCCAGCTGGCATCTACGCCCCCGGGCAATACTGCGCATGCTCTGCTATGGGCAGTTTCGAGCGTGATCCAAACTCGCAAGGCAGAATCTATGCTTGTGTTCGAAAGGTAGGACGAGTCTCCAGGCTCGTCGCGCATGAATGGGGCAGTTCGAGGCTTGTTGGGTTGTAACGGGCCTGGATGCATGCTGTTGTTGGGGGAACGGGCCTGGAGACCCGTTCTACGGGATTGCCTTGTCCGTTCTGGTTTTTCGTGATCGATCGAGCAAGAGTACCGCGATGCATGGGACTCTGTTTATTTGAGGTTCGATCGTCTATTCAAGCTTGAATCGTCTATTTGAGATTGGACCGCGATTGGCCGGAGAGGACGATGTTGGCTTGCGACCATTGCTTACTATCTTTTGCGGCCGCAAGAAGCTGGTTCAGTTTTGCTTCCGCAGTCGGTTCTTCTAAGCCTTCCATGCCGGGCGCTGATCCCCACTCGAAACGTGGTCCGGAGGAAGTTTCGATTTCGAGCCACCATCGTGATTTGCCAACTCGCGGTGCTTTGTAAACGTAGATCCCAGTGATTTTGACCGCCTCGCGGAAACGCTGAAGCAACCAGCATAGTTTCACGGCCTCTTCGATTCGAGAATCACCGAAAGGTTTCCCTTCCACGAGCTTCCCTGCCAAGGTCTGGTTGTCCGTGTGGATAGCGATGTATTGAGGGACATCGGCACTGGTGAAGTTTTTGGTGTTCAGCAAAACAGATTCGACGTCGACCGGTAAAAACTGGGCGTCCTCTTGGCCGGTTGCTTCGTTTTTTACCATGCAGCAAACCATCGCCACGGGCTCGCGATACTCTAGATTGATCATGATCTGCCCGGCCAGACGCTCGACCCGCAGTGTTCTTCGAACGCAAGGATGGGCATTGAACAATCTTGCCAAGACAACAGGCGTCTGACTATCGAGCAACGACATGTTCGAAAGATTGCTCTGGTCGAACACTTCGTCGAGCACGTTGGTTTCCCGCATCCATTTCAGCTGAGCGGGAACGTGGATGTTTTCTTTTTTGAGCCCGTAATACGCCATGTCCAATCTTGGGGCGCCGTAGAAACGCCAGCCGACGTATCCAAATACGCAAAGCAGCAACGGCCCAACCATGCTCAACAATGCGGATCTTGGAATGGAGCTTAGCCAAAGTGCAACATGTCTCCAGAACAAGGGTTGCGGTCGCGAATTCACTTCCGCTGAAGCCATTATTTTGCCTTTCGCCTGGGCGAGGGAGAAGTGTGCTTAAAAACGGGTCCGTCCATTCGGATACCCCAGGTGATTCTGGTGGAATCTACCAGATCTGCAAATGCAATTGCAACTGCACTCCTGTGCGGTCCTTGACCCCTTCTCGAACGCGTTCCAGCAACGTCAAGGCTTGTGCGCTGGTTGCACCTGCCGCTGCGATCAGGTAGTTCGGGTGAGTTGAGCTCAGGCGAACCGCCCCTTCGGATGCTCCGTTAAAGCCAGATTGCTGCAATAGATCGGCAGCTTTGTTTCCGTCTGGGTCGACGAATGCCACAACGGCTCGTTCTGGAAAGCTGGGCTGTTTGCTCCGTTTCAAAATCCAGAACGTTTGTTCTCGTTTGGTAATATGGCGAATGTCACCTGGTTCCAGTCGGAACGTGACTTCGAGGATCGCAAGCTCATCGAGGCTGCTAACTCGGTGGGAGAAAGCTAGCTTTTTGCCGGTTGCTTCTACTCGTTCTCCTTCTTTGGTTAGTAGCGCCACGGAGTCCACCACTTGGCCGATATCCCCTTCATCGGTTCCTGAATTTCCGCGAAGTGCGCCGCCAACCGTCCCAGGGATACCGACAAGATGTTCCAAGCCAGTCAGACCGTTTCCAACGGCGTAGGCGATCAAATGGGACAGTTTCGCACCGCCACCACAGATAACGCGATCCCCAAGAAAGCTCATTCGAGCGAAGGCAGGGGAAGTCAAAAGAAAAGTAGCACCGTCAAAACCGCTTTCGCGGATCAACAAGTTGGAGCCTCCCCCCAACAAGCGAACGGGAATGCCGGCAGCATGGCAAGCCTTGACCACGTCTGCAAGTTGCTGCTGGTCGTTGGGCTCGACTAAATAGCGAGTCGGCCCGCCGATCTGAAGCCATGTAAACGATGCGAGAGGCTGATTCTCTCGCACAATTGTACCAAACGAAGCCAACGCGTTGGAATTGCTAGCAGCCATCAACAGTCCTACCTAAAGAAAGAGCATCTGAGACACGATGGATATGGTACTCAGATGCTGCTATTTGTCGTCCCCCGATTTGCAAAGCCGGGGAGGAGTTTACCGGCGTTTGGGAAGCACTTCAGCCGCTTTGCGAAGCAGCTCCTTCACTCGCCGCTCGCTTTGCATGCCTGTCAGCGAAAACCGCTTCCAGCCCTGCTCGCTCTCGCAAAAGACAACAATCTGCGGAAGCGTGTTACCCTGCATCACCTGTTGAGCGATTTCGGGCTGCGCGTCCTTGTCGACTTGCGTGAAAACAACTTCCTTGAACGCACCTTCGTTCTTCATAGAATGAATCGTGTCGGCTTTCATGGATTTGCAAGCCGCACACCAATCTGCTCCGACCAGAACCACCAAAGGTTTTTTCTGCTCCTGAGCCTGAACATATGCCGCATCGTAAGGGATTGGTTCCTCGGAACCTGGAGGAGTAGAAACGACGGCGACAAGCATCAACGCTGCTATGTGCAACATTGTGGACCTTTCCTTGTTAGTCAACTCAAAACCATCACTTGAAGCTGCGAGGTCCATCTCGCCATTCGTGGTATTCCGTTCACGAACGTGCAGGCAAGTGCGTTATCGCCGGCCGATCTCGAAGTTGCAAAAGTCGAGGAGAGGAGTTCAGTGACCAAGGCTGCAAAATGTTAAACTTTGCGGCCTAGGCAAGATCGACAGGCGCCCGATAAGTTCGCAGAGTATAGGCGTCCAAACCTCCTCCGCAACCGCTTGGCCTGATGGCTGCTGCAACTTATCGCCCTCGCGACTGGCACATCTTGTGACATATCGTCGCATACTGGCACATGAAGATGTCAACAGCCCGCTTTGCTAGCACACTCGCTAAATCTTTGCAGACGCTTGACTTAGTCCCGAGTTGCAACGTACTTCTTTTGGCTGTATCTATCACCCCCAAAAGAACTGGTTTCCGAGAGGCTCTCGGTCGCCAGATTTCTTGCTTTTTTTCTTTTTGGGGCAGCGAAAAAACTACTTCGAGCCCTTCCGCGGGAAGAATCCGAGCGAGAAACAGATCATCATCAAGATCCAAAAACCGGAACATTCCGGCCTTCGGAAGTCGTGAAAATCAAGGAGATGTGGAGTCCGGACTAAGCCGTCGGCGGCTTCAGCGTGCTCGGCCATCCCGAGCGGCCAGCTTGTCGTCAGCCAGGTTTCATATCCATGAACCCATGCGAGACGAGTGTTTTCGATGGACTGAAACCAAGGTTGCCAGGTGCCGAGCCATTCGTTGCCTGCGAAGCTCCAATCGCTGTTGAAGGCCCAGTCTGCGAGCAACTTCAGTCCGATTACGATCACGAGAAGGTAGGCGGAAAGTTCAAATCGCGGGAATCGTTCTAGAAGTCGCACAAAATAGGAGGCTGCGAATCGCATCAGGATAACCCCGAGAATTCCTCCGGTCACAACGACCCAAAGCTTGGATTGCTTCGAGCCCGCCAAAGCCATCGCTGCTAAAATCGAATCCACAGCAAAGGCGATATCCGTGAGTTCGATCACAAGAACCGTTTTCCAGAAGAAAACCATGTTGTGCTGCTGGACGTTGCACGCTTCGCCGACTTGGTACTCTCTTTCAGGTCCGGTTTCGATTCCGTCTTGGGTTACCAGGGTTGCTGCGATTGGAACTCGTTGCTCAATCTCTAGATTTTCGCGTTCAATATCTAAGCTTTTTCCGGTTTCGGCATCCACCAGCTGGGGATTCCCTGCTTCGTCCAAAACGATCTTTTCTTCCCCTTCTTCGGACTGCTCCCAAAAAAGGTGTTTGACGGCGATGAAAACCAGATACCCGCCGCCGAGGAGTTTGACGAAGGTCCACTTCAGCAAGAAGCCCGCAGTCAAAATCGCGATGACGCGAAATACGAAGGCTCCAATCAAACCGTAGGAGAGCGCTTTTGCACGTTGTTCTTTCGGCAAACGCTTTACCAGCATGCCTAAAACCAAGGCGTTGTCGATGGAAAGCAGGCCTTCCAAAACGACCAGAAGTCCGACGATGGCGAGATCCGCAGGTACGACGTCTTGGCCCAAAATGTTTACGGCAAAAAGTGGGAGCAATGCGTCAAGCATCCAAGTCTTCGTTTCGTTTGGAGTCATTCCCGTTAGTAGATAAACGCGATACCAAAGAATATCGCTCCCGGACCGTCCGGAAAGGCGTCAGTCGTGCATAACCGGAAAAAAGGTGCATTCGGCTAGCTTAATAGTGACGATACCCCTGAAAAGCCTAGAATGTTCATGTTCCATTGCTACACTAAGCCGCAGCAGCGCTGGATGTCAGCCTGTGCATTACTTGAACTCCAAACCTTCTCCATCCCAACTTCCAACTGTTTCATGAGCGATTTGCCAAACCAACCTGAAACCGAAATGGCGTCCAACGTGGTCGCGCCTGCTACTGTCGCATCGGAACCATCGACAAGCGGCCCTATCAACTTGGATCAAATCCGAAAGATGCGGGAAGCTCAGCAAGCTCGGATGGAACAAGACAAAAACCGTCAAAATAGAGAGCGACAAGGGGCCAGAGGCAATCAACCCAAGCCGAAACCCAAAACGGCATCCGCACCCGAAGACAGCGCGCTGGGCAGCACGGCCAATCCAGCTGAATCTCAGGATGGTCCGGCGCCAGAAAAGATCGATGCCGAAGCTTTGGGGCCTCGCTATCGCTCCAATAAAGATTCTTCCCCGGTAGCCGCAAAAGTGCCGGTGCCCAACGTTCGTAGCTCGGCATCCGAAGAAGAATTGAAAGCCCTGGAAGCCGAGTTCTCAGGGGCCGATTTGGACGGCATGATGATCGGGGACCGCTCGCTTCGCGTGGGCCGTGATCTTGAAGATGGTTCGCGTCATCAAGGCAAGGTGATCAAGGTTCACAATGCGAATGTGTTTATCAGCCTAGGTGGCCCGGACGAAGGGGTCGTGCCTATTCTTCAATTCGATTCGCCTCCCGTGGAAGGACAGGTCATCGATTTCTTGATCCGATCTTTCAATCGTGAGGAAGGGCTTTACGAACTCGCTATTCCAGGCGAAACCATTGCTGTCAACGACTGGGATGATCTGCAAGAAGGCGCCGCGGTTGAAGCCAAGATTGAAAGCGCCAACACAGGCGGGGTGGAATGCAAGGTCGGAAACGTTCGCGGCTTTATCCCAATGAGCCAACTGTCCGAGTTTCGAATTGAATCTGCGGCCGACTACATCGGCCAAAAACTGGTCTGTATTATTACGGAAGCCAACCCGCGTCGTGGGAACCTAGTGCTGAGTCACCGCGCTGTCTTGGAACGAGACAAAGCCGCCAAACGCAAAGAACGGCTCGCAAGTTTGGAAGTAGGGCAAGCTTGTGAAGGAACGGTCCGAAAGGTCATGGACTTCGGAGCATTCGTTGACATCGGCGGGCTGGATGGAATGATCCACATCAGCCAACTCTCATGGGACAAGATCAAACACCCCAGCGAAGTGGTCAAAGAAGGGGACAAGATCCAAGTTCGCGTTGAGAAGATCGATCCAGAAACGGGCAAAATCGGTCTTTCCTACCGCTCGCTCCAAGACAACCCGTGGTCCGACGTGGATGCAAGATTCCCAATCGGAACCGTCGTGAAGGGCACCGTTTCGCGTCTCGCTAACTTCGGCGCGTTCGTCAAGATTGGAACGGGTATCGAAGGCCTCATCCATATTTCAGAACTCGCCCACAATCGAGTTGCCAGCGTGGCGAATGTCCTGAAGGAAGGACAAGACGTCGAAGTGAAGATCCTGACGGTCGATCGAGACGGTCAGCGAATCGGCCTGTCTCTTCGAGCGACCCAAGCCAAGCCCGAAGGATCCAAACCCGACAAGCCAGAGCAAGAACAAGTTGATGAACCGAAGCGGCAACCGGCTGTTCCCAAATTCCAAGGGACTCTCAAAGGGGGAACCGGTGCGAATAATGGTGGTGAATTGTTCGGCCTGAAGTTCTAAGAAATTGATCTACCTCGACAACAACGCGTCCACCAAAATCAGCTCCAAGGTCATCGCAAGAATGCATGACCTGATGCAAATGCGCCTTGCGAACCCAAGCAGCCAACACGCTGACGGTCGCAAGGCTCGACTAATCGTGGAGCAAGCTCGAGATACTATTCTCAGACTTTGTGGCGCGAGAACGGTTGGCATGGAGAGCGATCAGCTTCTCTTTACCAGCGGTGGAACGGAAGCCAACAACCTTGCGATTTTTGGCCTGACGCAACTTCAACCTGGTGCGATTGTAGTTTCGGCAATCGAACACCCCAGTGTCTTGGAATCGGTGACTCATGCAGCATCGCAAGGACGGCCCGTTCACTTCCTGCCGGTCAATCAAAACGGTGTAACCTGCCTCGAGTCACTGGAAAGCTTAGTCGGCCAACATCATCACGGGGCGCCTATTGCCTTGGTCTCGATCATGCTCGCCAACAACGAGACGGGGGTTCTTCAGCCCGTCCAGGAAGCCGCTCAGATGTGCCGTCGATCCGGCGTGCTGATTCACACCGATGCAGTACAGGTACTCGGTAAAGTCAAACTCGATTTTGCGTCGCTGGACGTGGATGCCATGACGGTAACAGCCCACAAAATTCATGGGCCCGTTGGGATCGGAGGATTGATCCTTCGGCATGGAATCCAAGTGGCACCTCGTTCCTTTGGCGGATTTCAGCAGCTTGGTTTGCGGCCAGGAACTGAGATGCCAGTCTTAGCTGGAGGTTTTGAAGAAGCCGTCCTTTCGGCCACAACGGATTTGGAGTCCCGGACGAAGGCAATGCAAGGGATGCGCGATATGTTACAAAACGAAATCCAACGTTTAGTTGACGGTTGTTTTGTGGCGGGCGAGCTCAGCCCGCGATTGCCTCACACCCTAAGCATTTCCTTCCCAGGAGTAGAACGTCAAGCGTTGCAACTGGCTCTGGATATGGCCGGTATTGCATGCAGTACGGGGTCGGCATGCGCTAGCGGATCCAGCCAAAGTTCGCACGTTCTGGAAGCCATGCATTTACCCCAGGAAGTCATCAAAGGGGGAATTCGTTTCGGCGTATCCATCGAAACCACTGAAGCAGACGTTGCTGCTGCGGCGGAACAATTGTCCCTTTTGGTCCCTAAACTTCGTCAAGGCCGTCCCTCAAGAACGGCCAAGTAAGTTAACAAATTGCCTTCTGCTCGCTTTTTAACCGAACGCACACCCTGCTAAGCAGATTTACCTAGCGAAGCGTTTCCGGGCCGCGCCTAGCGAAGCGTTTCTGGGCCGCGATGGTACGGTGCATTCGCACGGAGATTATCAACGGAAGGTTCAGCAAGTCGATTTCTGGGTGGCGTTGCTAGGCGCGTTGGCATCGGGGCTCTAGCTGCAGCCGCTGGATGTGGAGACCACTGAGTTGCTTGGCCTTGGCAGCTATCGCAGGTGTTGCAAGATGGTTCTGTACATGTCGGACCATGATTGCATGAATGCCTAGATAGGCAACTGCTACCGCAATTCGTCGACGGTGCATCATACAAAGAGGAAAACGGTTCGCGATACCGATTTCTTGGACCGACAACTCCACAGCTGCTTTCGCATGGGCCGCAAGCTTGGTTGTGTAGGCATTGCCGTCCCGAAAAACAACGGCACTGTCCATTGATATGTTCGCAAACCTTCGCTGCAAGGGCAGCCCTTTCGGATGCGTAGTTTTCCCATATGTTGGGGCAACAATCGTTGCAATTCATGGCTACTGCGAGCGGTGAATAGGGCCGATTGCAACCAGCTTGCATATATGTCGGAGGGATTATTTGTGGTTGAATCTGCAGGGAAGGTGCTTCCTGCATTGGCACTGGTTGAGGAGTTCCAGCCTCATCTGATTGGATCAGAAGGGACTGTTCGCCCACGTTGTAGGGGGATGGATTGTTTTGGGCGTGAACCAAGGAGGAAAATGCCAAAAAAACAACGGCTGCGTGCATCATGCGTCGCATGGTAAATACCTTTTGAAGAGTCGTCCGTGATTGATATAAAGCTTGAATCTATCTCGATGGGATAGACTCCTGATTTTCAAAGGGGGGAAGAAAAGCGAACGCGAATAGCCCTTATGCCGCAGCAACATAAAGCTGCTTTCACCGCGAGACCTTTGTCGCGGCGGGATTCGCTAGGATCGCTCTTCTCCCTCGAAAAACTCTTGCACCTTCCAAGCCAAGTTGCAAATGAACGGGGCAAAAATCTTGTGGTTGGCAGCAGCCGGCAATAGGAATGAAGGGGTTTGGTAGACTTTTCCGGTACTAGGTCCAAGAAAGCGAGGAACCGACCTTGCGAGAAAGCTCGCTTTCGGGAAAAATACGCATCCGATTGGAGAGGTGGCTGAGTGGTCGAAAGCACCGGATTGCTAATTCGGCGTAGGGTTCATTTCCTACCGCAGGTTCGAATCCTGTCCTCTCCGTTTTCTTAATTGCCCGCGTGTCACATATCGTTGCCACGCGGGCTTTTGCGTTTTTGGGGGCCCTCCCAAAAGCGCTGTTTGCCCCTAGCAACCATCTGCCGGTATCGAACAGCTTCGAGGCACTTGCTGAAATTCATCAAAGTTTCGAAACCCATTCAACGAGTCTCGGACTTTCGGTCTCCACATGCGACCGAAGTCGTAAGGCACCTTGGATTCAAGAAAGTTGCTCTTGAGACCACCGAATACTTTGAACACACGGAATTGAAGACAAAAGAAGCTAGGCTCCTTTTCCGTGTATTCAGTGTGTTCAGCGGTTGTCACCAACTAATCCTAAAGCTTGCAACCGTCCTCCATCTTGGGTTCACGCATGGGTGCTATAGATGCTAGATAGAAGATCCGAAAACACGATGGAAGCGCTGCTTTCTAAGGAGCATTTTCGGGCTGGGAACTTGATTGGCAGTTCCAAGCAGTTGAGGACAACTGCTCTACATTGTTTTTCTCCAATACCCTAAGCCACTGTGGGCCACACTCCAGCACCTTTAAGGTAAGTTCGCTTACTTGATGCGGGCTTCAACCCTGACGCGACGTTCGAGGTCGTAAACTTGGCCTGCCACAACACTCGTATGCTCCTGAATGGAACCGGATCCTTCAGGACGATCGAAGAACGCAACTTGGCCAGGGCCAATCACCTCAGCTTGGCCTTTCTTGACAATCATACAAGTCCCCTCGTCGATCCCGATACCTAGCAGCTGCGGGAACGTCCTCTTGAGCAATTGCATGTCTGGGAACCGATTCCTTTGCGTAAAGTGTTGATCAATGGCAACACCGGTCAAGAAACCCATTCCTCGTTCGTAGCCTTCTGCCATCATTTCAGTGTTTCCCATGGGGTCACCGCGAGGCATATAGTCACCCTGTATGGATGCTCCGGCTGACGAGCCACCAATGACTCCGCCTCGTTCAAGGACTAAATGCATCAGTCGATGAGTCTCCGTGTTCAAATAAGAGTCCACGAAGTTCCACTGACGTCCCCCACCAAACCAAATGCCTGTTGCATCGATCAATTTGGAAGTAAACACGGGGTCATTTGCCAAGCTTCGATCTTTGGTATGGATCCAATCCACTTTTCCAGCCCCCGCATTCCGCAATACGCGAACCATCCCAGGCTCCGATTCGATTGTTTTCGCTTCCTCGCAGGGAACATACACAATGCGTGCATCTTTCCCCCCGGCTAATTCAACGAATTGCCGAAGGGCTTCGTCGGGTAAAGGACCACCACCTGCAATGAGCAAGCTACCGTTTGGTACAGTCGGCACGAGCACTTGCTTTGCTGGAAATGGAGCCGATTGTCGCGATTGAGCTGCTCGGCGTAACGCGATCAAGTCAGCTCGCATTCCTGGCTTTAAAATGTCGGTTCTTTCGGGCCGCTGGCTGGATGCTGCCAACATCACCACAACGTCGGATTCACCGACCACATCCAAGTGTCGCCCTCGTACGATCAACGCTGTTCTCTCATCGATTCCGAAGCCAACCAAGTCTGGATGTGCGGCGACGGCACGACGCAATCGGTCGGAGCGATTTCGAACCAAAAAATGCTGATCTACAAGACACCCCGGCAAAAAATCGAAGCCTGTTTGAAAGTCGTTATTGACCAACATCACCTTGGAGGCGATCGCCGTCCCTGCCGATGTGCCGCCGACAATTCCACCCCTTTCAAGTACCCGAAGGATTCCCTCCTCAACCTTGGTGTTGGCATACACCTTCACTAGGGTGGATTGCTTCCCACCACTGAACCATACGCCCGTTGCATTGGCCAGCAGTTCGTCCAAATTGGAACGCTCAACTTCGTCACGTGATTCAGCATGCAGAAACTCGACAGTCTTTGGCTCGGCTTGTAGCCAAACGTCGATCTTCTTTTGGTCCAACGGGTCGCTCGCATCAGCGGTTGGAATAACAACAATGCGAGCCTCCTTGCCTCCTGCCAATTGAGTAAAGATACTGCGCATTTCGGGTGATACTGCCCCCCCACCGTGCAGGAAAAGTGTTCCCCGAATAGCGGGCAAGGGTTCTGGCCCCTTCGGATCAAACTGAGCCCATGCAGTGATCGTCATTGAAAGCAAGATTGCCGTGAAGGGAATTTCTAGTCGCATCAATTTCTGGTTGTCCTGATTCAGGTGATCTAGCTGGTCGAGCCCCCAAAAGCCTGTCCCAACATCTGGCTCGCCCTTTTGTCCACTTACTACTTGCAAGTGAAGAACCGTTCTACAAATACCGTTTTTTCCAAAATCTTGCGTGGTAGCGTCCCCGCGCAACTTCTCGCAGCAGTCCTTTTCCGGAACCAATTGTACTAGTTTTCTTGACTTCATTTAGTCAGTACGGCTGACTCTTGAACGACTAAATCAATAAGCCGTAGAGCCAAGGGGTGCTTCACCCTTTCCCGAAAAATTCAGCTATACTATGGGCTGTTCGCGGGTAAACCGAAGTTCAGCCGTGGACAAACCGTGGGTCATTAAAACCGTTCAGCCTCACTTGCCAATGGAACCGTTGTCATCCAATGAACCTAACTTTCGCACAAATTCGACCCGAAGATATCGATTTCAGCTACCTCTTGATGGGCGGATTGCTAGTCGCAGCCCTGATCGGTGGCCTCGTTTGCACCGTCGTGTTTTGGAACTTCGGTAGCTTGTGGCTTCAGGCCAAGACAAGCGGCGCGGACGTGTCGATGGCCAGCTTGATCGGAATGTACTTCCGCCAGGTCCGATCCCAAGTGATCGTGAACGCAAAGATTATGGCCGCCCAAGCTGGACTTGATATCGATCGTAAGAATGGTATCAGCACTCAACATTTGGAAGCCCACTACCTGGCCGAAGGGAACGTGATGAACGTGATCAATGCGATCATCGCTGCTCAACGGGCCGGAATCGATCTCGATTTCGATCGTGCTGCTGCAATCGATCTGGCAGGGCGCGATGTTTTGGATGCGGTTCGAACATCGGTGCATCCACGTGTTATTGACTGCCCCGACCCAAAGCATAGTGGCAACGGATTTCTTTCTGCGATCGCCAAGAACGGAATCGAACTTCGCGTGAAAGCTCGTGTTACCGTTCGGACCAACCTGGAGCAGCTTATCGGTGGCGCGACGGAAGAAACAGTGATCGCTCGTGTTGGCGAAAGCATTATCAGCTCCATCGGTTCGTCGGACACTCACTTGGTGGTGCTCGAAAATCCAAACCTTATCTCGCGAACCGTGCTCAAGCGAGGCTTAGACAACCAAACGGCCTTCACCATCGTGTCAATCGATATCGCTCATATCGAAGTTGGACAAAACATCGGTGCTCGGTTGCGGGCTGACCAAGCCGAAGCAGACGTTCGAATGGCTCGCGCTCAAGCAGAACAAAGACGATCGGAAGCGATTGCATCGGAGCAAGTGATGAAAGCACGCGTCGCTGAAAATCGCGCTAACTTGGTGCTCGCTGAAGCCGAAGTTCCGAAGGCGATGGCAAAGGCATTCAAGTCCGGGCATTTCCAAACGCCTGTTCCAAACTAAGCACGCCGCCACAATCAAACCGTACCAATCAGTTGATTGGTGCAAGTCGATAAGCAATGATTTCGTCCTAACTTGAACCGCAGGCGCTAGCCGCGACCACGTTTCTAATGCAATAAAACTCAACGCGGCTAGCGCCCGCAGCTCAATAAAGAGTCGTCCTAACTTGAACCGCAGGCGTTAGCCGCGACCACGTATCCAATGCAATAAAACTCAACGCGGCTAGCGCCCGCGGCTCAATGAAGATAAGTCTAGTTGCCGATTAACACAATGAACCTTGCGTACGTGCTTAGCACTTCGAGAGGCCACAGCCCAAACTAGCCCTAATGCGACTTGTTGATTGCATCGCCCGTCTTAATTCAAAACAAGAAGACCAGACGGCTTGGATCGAGCGTACCAGTGTCGCATCGGCAGAGCCTGCTCTTGTGTCTTTGTCAGGCGAGACTTCGAAAGGCTTGATTTCAGCGAGTACGACAAGTTCGCTGAGGAAGTGGACTTGGGGCGAAATTCGCGAACGAACGGCCTCAGCGGCTATTCATCTTTTGGATTTGGGGGTCCAACCTCAGGATCGAATCTGTAACCTGGGCCGGAATTCTCTCGACTGGGCCATTTTAGATTTGGCATGTTCGGCAATCAACGCAATCCACGTCCCCATCGATGCTCGTCTTGGCCATGCTTCCTGCCAAGCGTGCATCGATCACGTAGAACCCAAGCTCTTATTTGTCGACGAAGAATCGAACCTCACGGCATATTCTTGCCAACAAGTATTGGCCTTGCAAAGCCTGAACAACATCTCAAAAGGGGTTAGTCTCGATCGATACTGCGTTCCTTACCATGAAGAAGATGTTGCCAATATCCTCTTCACCTCGGGAACAACCAGCGCTCACAAAGGTGTCATGTTGACTCATCGCAATCTTGTGAGCAACGCGATGGCGAAGCTCGATGCAATGCCTCAAGTCGCTGACGATCACCGCTTGAACTTTCTACCTTTTTCGCACGCTTATGCTCGAACCTGCGAACTATCGACTTGGCTTCTTAGTCATTCGAGCATGGAAATAGTCCATGGTATCGATTCCGTCCTCGCTCAAGCGAACACAGCGCAACCGACTCTGATCAATGGTGTTCCTTTGTTTTTCGAACGACTTCATAGCCTTTGGGAAGATCCATCGAATGGGTGCGATCATTCGGCTGCCGTTCGTTCGCTTGGTAACATCCTCGGTCCAAAGATCCGCCGTTTGGCTAGCGGTGGAGCACCTATTCGAGACGTCCTGCGAGCTCGATTCGAAAGCGCCGGTCTACCGGTCTTTCAAGGGTATGGTCTCACCGAAGCATCACCCGTCGTGTGTTCCAATCGAAATGCAAGATCCATAGACGCAATCCAATGCAGTTCGGAAATCTTGACAGAGGTCGGCCCGGTTGTTCAGGGCGTCCAGATTAAAATCGACACCGATACCAAACTATGGGTCAAGGGCGACGGTGTCATGAAGGGCTATTGGAATGACCCGTCGGAAACGCAAAGACGCATCGTTGATGGCTGGCTGGATACAGGGGATCTTGCAGAGTATGTTCCAAGTGAAGACAAAACGGAATCAGCCTCGATCCGGATCCTGGGCCGAGCGGATGATACAATTGTCTTAAGCACCGGTTACAAGATATTCCCATTGGCAATCGAACAATTGCTCAGAAGTCAAGCGTGGGTCAGCGAATGCATGATCGTCGGGCATGATCGCCCCTATTCGATCCTGCTGCTGAAACCTAATGTGGATAACTTATTAGACGCAACGAAAGAACGTTTGGAATCCATGCTGCTGGAATGGCTGTGGACCATTCTCAAAAGCTATCCTTCCTATGCGATACCCAAAGCTGTTCTGGTTTGCCAAGAGAATTGGACACCGCAATCAGGGCTGACTAACTTCAAGGGTGGATTGCGACGAAGAAAAATTGAAGCTTTTTACTCAACAGCCATCGACAAAAAGTACCAAGAATCCAAGAGCATTTCATGAGCGAATTAACTTACGCGTTAGAGCCCGACCTGACCCATACGGAGTTCATCGATCTGTTGGTCCGCTCCACATTGGCGGAACGGCGACCAGTTGATCGATTGGATATCATCGAAGGGATGCTCAGAAACGCCGATTTGATCGTGACTTGTCGTGACGCAAGTGGACTGCTGGTAGGAGTGTCCCGCGCTATCACCGACTTTCACTATTGCACATATTTGTCGGATCTCGCGGTGGACCAGGATTATCAAAGGCAAGGCATCGGCAAAGAGCTGATCGAGCAGACGCATTTGAAGGCAGGCCACCATACTCTTCTGATACTTCTTTCTGCACCTGCGGCAACGACCTATTATCCCCGCATTGGGATGCAACAACATCCAAGCGCATGGATACAACGTCGCTCCTCGTAGAAAGGCTCAGTGCAAATCACCTTGAGCTTTCAAGAAAAATCGCGAACAGCCTTCAACAATCCATCCAAGCCAATAGGTAGGTGGATTTTGACTGTGGTATCCTGCGTCATGATCGTGCTCTACATGGCTTGGATGCTGTGCGTCCCAGCGTTACCCGTTACGGATGCTTCGGAGCAATTGGTTGCAGTCCCACGATGGGAATATTGGTTGCTTCAGGCTTCCGCCCCATCCAGCTTGGCATGGCATTGGACCGGAGGGTTCAACCCTGTCATGATAAATGACCGAGCTCCTGTCGTTTTACTTACCCTTCTTTGGTTCGCGATGGCCAGCCTCACGGGCGGAGCGATCTTGCGATTCGACACGCTGACACAGAGTCTTTCCAAATGGCAAAGACGATGCTTGGCCATCATTGTTGGGCACGATTTATTGGCTGGCCTATTCTTGATTCTCGGGACATGCCTTGGGACACGGTCTCCATTGGCCTTTCTAATGGGTGTGGCCGGATTCAATCTGCTGCTCCGAGGACTTGCACACATGTCCAAACGCAGCCATTTCCAGAGTCATATTCATGCGTCCGACACGATGTCAAAAGTTCCATTGGATTCCCACACGCTCGACGCTTCGAACGAAAAACTTGCAGATCATTCGCTCTCGCATTCGGTGTTTCGTCGACTGATCGGTCTCTTAATACTTGGTTCCTTATGGCTGGCTTTGATCCAAACCTATGGTTCGACTATTCCGACCGTGGATGAGGAAGTGAGGACGTCGGACTGGTGGTTGGTGCAGCATTCTGTCCAAGAAGGCCGAATTCGCTTTTATCCCGAAAACATGGACGCCAATGCTCCCTGTGGTACAAGTATGCCAAGCTTTTTCGGCGCAAGCGTTTGCCTTGCAATTTTGCCCTTAGAAAACGAGGGTCAATCGCCAGAACTAGCCTCACGAAAGCACATGCACCAATGCCTTCTGAACGGTGTTCTCGCAGGAAAGTTGGTCGACTCTTTGCTTTGCCTTGCGAGCTTGGCATTTCTTGGACTTTACGTGTACCGACAGCATGGGCTGTTGCCTGCTTGCGCGATCGTGTTTCTGTCGCTCGCGACTCCAGGTATTGCCGAACTGATTCGGTTCGGGCGGCCCGAAGCCTTGTTAGGCGCCTACAGCATCGTACTTGTTATCCTCTGGGCGTACACTCGTTCTTCCAACCAAGTTGCGCCTGCAGGATCTTGCCGGATCGCAACCAGTCCCGCATGGTGGTTCGTTGTTGCGGGAACGTTGCTGCTTGGTTACGGAAGTGCAGTCTTGATTGGCATCCCTGGTTTATTGCTTGTCCTTTACGAACAGCTTCAAAAACGAAGGATTCAAGCACCACCTAGCAATCCAAGCCTGCATCGTAACGGGCACGGAAATGCTGCCACTGCAGCGCTGCTTGTTGGTGCCTTGACGGTCGGATTATTTCCATACGCAAGAAACTTGGTTGCATGGGGAGATCCCGTCGCTCCTTGGTCAGGGGTAGCCATGCATGCCTTGGGACTGGCCCCTGAGGATCAAGAGGCTGCGCATTGGTCGAAGCGATTTGCAGTGCCGAGCGAAACAGTAAGGGAACAGGTCTCGAAAGCCGAAGGTTCCCAATTCGATGCCCGCAAGCCGGAGAGTGATGCACCAAGATCCGCTTTTCGACTGGCCAACGGCATCGATGGATGGAATCGATTGATTTGGGACTCGAACGTTCATGGCTTGTTGTTGATTCCGTTCGCCATCCTTGGATTGGTTGTCAGCCGATTCGGGCTTGCAGCGCGAAGCACGGAGGAGACGTCGAAATGGGGCATTGTGCTTGCTGTGGTCTGGTCGGGAGCTTGGATTTCCTTGTGGTGGCTTCTGTCACGACGACTGGATCGCGATTGGGTTGGCGTACTCTTTTTGTTTTCCTTCCCGGCAGCATTGGGGATTCGTTGGATGATGGACCGCGCATGGCCCTATTGCTTGGGCGGAATGCTTACAACTGCAATTGTTTGGTCGGTTTTGGTTATTCCAACTTGGCCAACCAGCGATAACCGAATCCTGATGAGTATTCAGTCGCTCGATTCCACTTTGGCACACGCACCACCTGCCAGCAGAAGCCCCGCGGAAGCTCCAAAGCCTGAAGACGTTGACTCCAAGAGCGTCATTGGGACCTTGAACGCTTTGATCGAGCAAGAGCTCCAAATGGATAGCAATTCGAAACTGCTGCTGGTGGGAAGCAACGACGATTTTGGCCTTTTGTGCGATAGTGCACCGTTTTCCCCGGTGTTTGGACTGCCGGGAACGGATCCAAGGCAGCGATCTCAGCCCCAGTGGCTGGATTCCCTTCGATCGAAGAAAGTGACCCATATCGCCTTGCTTTGGCCAGAGATAATCGAATGGGACCAGAAATATGGGCTGAAAACCGAGTCTTCCTATCGTGAGTTCCTTGCAGAAGGCATGTCCCTGGGGTGGCTCGACCCAATTGTGCTGGAATTGAATTCATCTCGGGTTCAGCTGTTTCGTGTCAATCAGGAATGACGACTTCGAACAAATAGAATTTCAGGTACAATCCCCGAACCCGAAACTGGGGAAACATGTTTATGCATGCACACTGAATCCCGACTGTATTTTATTGCAAATCCCAGCGGATTGGTTGGTAATGTCATGATCACAATCCTGCGATCATGTCGTTTGCATTCCTGTCCCGCCGCAGCGAGCCACCCTTGCCAATATCCATATGAACGACCGTAAACTTCTCGTTACCGCAGCCTTGCCCTATGCCAACGGGCACATCCATATCGGACATTTGGTCGAGTACATTCAAACCGACATTTGGGTCCGATTCCAGAAGCTTCGTGGCAAAAAGTGTGTGTTTGTATGTGCAGACGATACTCACGGTACCGCGATCATGATTCGAGCGCGCCAGGAAGGTCGGCCAGAAACAGAACTGATTGCCGACATGCAAGCGGCACATGAACGAGATTTTAAGGGTTTTGACGTCTCATTCGATCATTATGGGTCCACCAATTCTTCGGAGAACCGCGAGCTTTGCAACGGCATCTGGGCAGAATTGCGCACCGCTGGCCTCATCGCCGAGCGAGATGTCGAGCAGTTGTTCGACCCAGTGGCGGGAACGTTTCTGGCCGATCGTTTTGTGAAAGGGACATGCCCAAATTGCAAGTCGCCAGATCAGTACGGTGATAACTGCAGCAAGTGCGGAGCCACCTATTCACCCTCGGAACTGATCGATCCCGTTAGCACCCTTAGCGGCGCCAAGCCTGTTACGAAATCGGCAAGCCACTTGTTCGTGGAACTGGAGCAGCTTCATGAGTTTCTTGACACTTGGACTCAATCTGGCAAGCATTTGCAACCCGAAGTAGCGAACTACCTGAAGGGGCATTTTTTATGTGATCCACTTCGTGACTGGGATGTTTCCAGACCAAGCCCTTACTTTGGTTTCGAGATTCCGGACTCTGTTGGCAATTTCTGGTACGTATGGTTCGATGCTCCGATTGGTTACATCGCATCGACTTGGCAGTGGTGCAAAGCCAACGGCGAAAAGCTAGAGGATTGGTGGAAGAGCAGTTCTACGGAGATACATCACTTCATCGGCAAGGACATCGCTTACTTTCATACGTTGTTTTGGCCTGGGGTTTTGAAGACGGCGGGATATTCGTTGCCAGAGTTTGTACACATCCACGGGTTCTTGACCGTGGAAGGTGAGAAGATGTCCAAGAGCACTGGGACTCAGGTACAAGCCCATACGTATCTGAAGCACTTGGATCCATCCTTTTTGCGATATTTTTACGCTTCCAAGCTGGGAGCAAAGCTGGACGATATCGACTTGAATTTCACGGAGTTTGTGAACAAGGTCAACTCGGATCTGGTAGGCAAGGTTGCGAATCTTGCCAGCCGGACAGCACGCTTCATCGAGGCAACCGGGTTGTCGGTAGAGTACCCGCATGATGGTGGATTGTTCGCCGCCGGCGCTGCCGCGGGGGAGCGTATCGCTCAAGCGTATGACCAGTTGGATTATTCACGAGCGACCCGGCTGATCATGGAGCTAGCAGATCAAGCAAATGCATACGTGGAGAATTCAGCTCCATGGGCACTCAAGAAGGATCCGACGCAGCAAGTTCGTTTGCAAGAAGTATGCACGATCGTGCTCAACTTGTTCCGTCAGATTTGTGTTTACTTGACGCCGGTGCTGCCAAAGCTTTCGGTTCAATGCGGTCAGCTTTTGCAAGCTCCGATAACACACTGGGACGACAGTCAAACACCGGTTGTTAACCAAGCCATTTCCAAGTTCGAACATCTTTTACAACGTATTGCACCGGAGAAGATTCAGGCCATGATCGAAGAAAGCAAAGAAGTAGTTCCAAGTCCAGCCGCAGAAGTTCCGTCGGCAGCAGCACCGACATCTGAATTGCCGATCGACAGCGGCGACGCATTGATTCAGGAGCCGATGGCACCAACCTGTACGATTGACGATTTTACGAAAGTTGATTTACGAGTGGCACGGATCATCAAGGCGGAAGAGGTTCCAGAGGCAAAGAAGTTAGTCAAGTTGACGGTCAGTTTGGGTGGCGATAACACACGAACCGTGTTTGCAGGGATCAAAGCAGCGTACACACTCGAGCAGCTTCAAGGGCGGTTGGTAGTAATCGTAGCCAACTTGCAACCGAGGCAGATGAAGTTTGGATTGAGCGAGGGCATGGTCACCGCGGCAGGCCCAGGCGGAACGGAAGTGTTTCTGCTGGGAGTTGATTCCGGTGCCGTCCCCGGCCAACGAGTACACTAAGCCTAAGCCGCAGGCTTACCCCTGAGCCGCAGGTTTGTGCAACATGAGCCGCAGGCGCTAGCCGCGTTAAGACCTGACTGATCAAAAATCGCTAGCTTTGTTATTGCAGCCCCTGGCTTTCAGTCGTACTCGTACTCGAAACACGCTAGTCGAGGTCGAATACGAGTACCGCAGGTGCTGAGTACGAGTACGAAAAGGCACGTTTCCTAAGGGTTCGGTGGCTGGAATTCCTATTTTGCGCAACATCAAAAGGTGCAACCTGATGGCGATTTAGCCTCCGGTACGACACTGCATCCCACGATATTGGCCAGCAGATTTGTTGGCCGCCATTGGGGGGATTTCGCAATGTTGGGAAAGACCCGTTGAAAGATTAGGCATGGGGAGGCTCAATTGAGTGGAAAATCCTTTCTGGAGCGGGGAAGGAGCTGAAGAGGACTTGTCCAGGAGCGTCGAAAACCGTAAAACATCGTCCACGCACCTATAGCTCAATTGGATAGAGCATCGGTCTACGGAACCGAAGGTTTCTGGTTCGAACCCAGATAGGTGTATTCCTGGACTTTTACACCTGCCATTTCCTGCAGGAAAGTGTCGATATTTACAGGCTTTATCAGCTTTTCTAGAATACCCTGCATTCTCGGGAAGGCTTCTGACGGGTACTTTTTCAGGCACCTTTCTTGGCTTCCATATTGGGCTGCTTTCTTCATGCTCGCGTCGTCGTTGTCCAGATAGTATTTCTTGGCAACCTTGGGTGTATGCCCGAACCATTGCTCCAACTGGAACTCGGTGAATCGCCCCGCATGCTCGAGTTCGTTACGTGCTGATCGCCTTAGGGCCATGAAGGGCTTGGGCCAAGGAGTCAGTCCAGCTTTTCTGATGATAGAGTTCAGACCCTTCCGCAGATTTTGCGAGCCGCATGCAACCATCGGGATTACCTTGATCCCCGATAACTGATGATCGTTCTGGACATGGCTCTTTCTAAGTGCCAACAATTCTTGTTCCAGCTTTGCAAACAGTGGTATGGTCCGTTCCGGTTTGCCACTTCCAGCTGTCTTCGGGCTCTTCAAGACAAGAGTCTTTTTGTCCCAATCGATGTGACTCCAATGAAGCCCCACAATTTCCGACGGACATCGAGCGCCTGCAATTCGAGCGAGTGCAATGAAGCTTCGCCATTCCTGCGTGGGGCATGCTTCTAGGAGCTTTTCGAACATCGCCTGCGTGACGTCCACATTCTTTGTCGGGTCACTTCGTAAATTGATTTTAATGTTTGCGAATGGATTGAAGTCCGCGACCCCGTAGCCGATTGCTGCTTTCAACATTTGCTTACATCGCTTTATGTGCTGGCCAGCCGTGTTGGGACTCAACCCACCGCCCCTCTGCATCCATCGATGAAAGTCCTCGCCTTCACCAACGCTGAGGTTTCCAAACAACCGATCCCTGCCTCCGAAAAACTCGAGCAGCTTGTTGACAGGTTGTTGATAATTCTCAGGTTTCTTCCAATCAACTCGCGATTGAACATACTTATGCATAAACTCGCAGATTTTATTTGGCCATTGTTCCCCTGAACTTTCTTGAATGAGCCCCACTTCCGTTAAACGCTGGCGGAGTTTGTCCGGGATCCTCTTCAGCCATTCATTGGTCTGTCTTTGTATTGGGATCGACTCTCTTTTGACTTCGATCAGGTGAAGGATGTGCGAACGTACCGTATCAACCTGCCTCGCGTCGTTCCATGGGACTGAGATCGAAACCCGCTTCGATGGTGTGGTATAAACGCGGATCTTGGTTGTGGTTGGTTTTTTGATCATGTTGAAGGACCCATTTTGAGGGGATGTTACGGGCGAACTTTGCAAAGGACCAAGTTGAGCAGTCAACATGGTCCAAGGTTGGTGTGAATCCATGGTCGAAACTATTGAAGCACTAAAGACGTAGGTTTGAATCAAAACTCGCAAAAAGGTCGCGACGAAGAATGCGTCTGTTCCGCCCAAGTTTAAAACTGGGGATTTCTTGATTACGAATCCTACGTTCGATCGAGGACTTGCTGACACGCAAAAGGTCAGCGGCCTCCTGAACGGTCAAAACCTCGGTCCGCGAATGCGATGATTCTTGTCGTGCGTCGATGATTGCATCTCGCAACAACCGCACAACATCTGGCGGAATTGAGTGCGGAATAGTAGTGCTGTCGAGGTGCTCAACGCTTTGGCTGCCCCGGACTAATTGTTTCGTCGTTCCTTTAGAACTATCGCCTAAACTCTTCCTATACATATTAGATTCCATCCCGAGAGAAACATCATTCAAAACCCCTCTTTGGCAGCTCGCGGTTAGATGAAACAGAACTACTTGCTGTCTAATAATATTGTGACGAGTTCACTCGACTGTGGCGCAGATCGACAATACATCAAGATCAGACCGCAAGTCCTGTCCCATGAAAAAAAAGCCCGCCTGTCGGGGATGCGACCAACGATTTTGCTGGAAAATCCTTGATCTACGCATTCTCACACTCAATGTTATTGATTGCGTTTGATCGTAAAAAATATGAGAAAAAATCTTAGCGAGCCGGCTTTATCTGGCAAACCACCGATCCTAAATTGACTTTTAACTGCAGAAGCCTGGGGTGGTCGAGCAAAAACAAGCATTCACTTTGCCGATTGGTTTGCCGCCCTGTTTGCTCGCGGATGCGTGCTGCTGGCAGCCTACGAAGCCAGGAGATCTTCCGGTAGGGTCTCAGCGAAGCTGAAACGCTGGCCGCTTAATCCGATGATCAGGTGGTCGTGAAGGGGAATACCCAAGACCTTACCTGCGTTGGCAAGCGATCGAGTTACCGCCCGGTCTTGAATACTTGGCTGAATGCTGCCCGACGGGTGGTTATGGCCAATGATCAGCGACGAAACTCCTTGCATAATGGCAAAGCGAAAGACTTCGCGAGGATGAACGAGGCTCGCATCCAGCGTTCCGATCGTTACAACCTCGACGTACTTGACGACCATTTTGGTATCTAACCCAATGGACCAGAAGTGCTCCTTGTCTCGGTCTGTCTTACATCGCTTTTGGAGCCACGATTGCAACGCACAGGCAACCTTTTCGACACCGTCTAAGGGGCCCTCTATCTTGGATCGGACAAGCATTTTGTGTATTCACCTAAGTTAAGTCTGCGGAAGTTGGAAGTGGCCGAAACGAAAAAACTCGTGGGTGGCGACTTGCGTCAACCTACGGCCACGAGTTTTTGAACATGTCGGATTTGGCTCTAGCGATTTGTCCCGATTGAAAATTGGGATTGGAAATGGTAGCCAGACTCGCCAAAGTTCGGTTTTCTTCGACGCACTGAAGTCTGGCGACTCCAGCTACCTCGAAATCTAATCTGGACAGTCCCCTAGTCGATCAGATCATCGATAAAGCGGGCAAATTGATTGGCGTCTGCACAGTCCCAGTCAATGATCTGGGGTGGACGCAAATCATCAGGCTCTAACTCGACGGGACCTCGAGTTAAAATCGAAAAGCCTCGACGTCGGATTGTGGCGACCGAGTCACCCGTTGCAGCTGCAACCGCGGCGTCAAATTCGGAATTGGACATGGAATTACCTCTTACTGGGATTGGGAATAAAGAACCTGTTTGATTTGTCTTCACTCAGCAGTACGCTGGACGAAAACGAAAAATGCCCAGGCTTTAGACCTGGGCATAGTTGTCGTGAAGTGAATTCGGAACCGACTTTTTCAGGATGGAGCTGGCACAAGCCAAAACTCCTTTAGCCATGCAATCTCGGCCTCAATGCCCCTCGAACGAACGGTGTACGGGCCGAGTCTCGGACCATTGCAGGGTGACAAGTCAGCCCACCACAGTCCGTTTTGGTCTGGCTCAATACAAGAACCACGCTGGATCGTTGGAAGGCCAAGAGCATGTGGTTCAATAAGCTCTGAATAGATCATGCGTATATTTCCACCTAGCTCTATGATGAGGTCGGCTGTTTCATTTGCCACGGTCACGATGCGTTCCTCCGAAGGATGTTCCGACGCGGGCGGTTGGACAAATACCCATCAAGCGATGACTCGATCCTCGCCAGTCCGCTCGCAAGCTCCTCACGCAAAGTTTCGCGTTGCCGAAGCTGCTCTGGTACAACACCACTCACCAAACTGCGAGCGTCGCTAACCAGTTGGTTGAGCTGCTCGTCCGAGTTCAGATTGAGTCGCTGGAAGCGGTCAAAGAACTCCAGCAGATTGGTTACTGCCGTATCGCGAAAGACTTTTGGCTTACCATCAGCCTGACCGCTCAGACGTTCAGCCAAATGCGACACCATTCCGCTCAGTTCCTCAGCGAAGGCCGACTCTGCGATCTGGACAGCCTCATTGAACCTTTCCCGAACCCGTTGGCATTCGGAATGGTAGATTTCCGGCGAAACACTCTGTAAATAGTCGGGCGGAGTCGTGGATGGGTAGTCCCATCCAATTTCGAACATGTCCGAAATACTCGCTGGATAGTCACCAGAGTCAAACAGCTCGCCCAACCTAAGACGGGCTTGATCGACCAAGTCTTCGTAACATCGGTCAAGTTCACCTACAGCCGTCACCAGCTCGGCCTGAGCTGCTCGAAGTTTGACTTCGAGCTTTTCAAGGTCCGAACGCCGAACTAAACGAATGCCTGGTTCAACGTACGGAAGTGTCGCTTCTCGCCAGGAAGCGACCGCTTGAGACTTGATTGCAGAGCAGGCTCTGAACGCAGGATGCGAAGTGTCGAGCAACTTCTTGGCTGCGGACAAGACTTCGATGTCGGCGTTGAATGCGTTCGCGGCAAGCCGCTTTTGGGTCAAGCTGAGTGATTTCCTGACCCCAGGCCAACGAATGTGAAGCCGAATAGCGGTGGTTACCGATTGCAGTCGGTTCCCAACGTCAATTCGACGGTTCGTTGCAGGCATAGTCTGGTTGGTTGGCGGATCTAAGACGGTGGACATAGGACATTCTCTTTCATAAAAGTAACGGTCGGAACTGAAGTTGAAATCGCACCAACAACCCAAGAACTAGTCTTGGTCGTCTCGTGCATATCCCAAACGAGGTCTTGGCCTTGGGAGAGCGACGAGCTCTTCCTCAGCAGATAAAGAGGGCGGTGATTGGCTGTACTCCACTTCCGTCGAATAAGAAGCGATTTCCGAATCGGATCGTTGGATATCGCGAAAGAGCCACGCGAGCAGGCCCAAGGGAACAAGTGCTGCCAACAAGCTTCCTAAGACGGAAAGTGTTTGTGAAGTCAGCAAGTCCGTTAGCCGAAAACTAGCGATGTCTTTGCGTTCCTTCTCAAGTTGATCAAGCCCTTGCTGGATTTCCGATTGTTGATTCGTGATCGCACGTTGCATTTCGGATTGATGTTGTCTCGACTTGGCTTCGTTGGATACAAGGTCGCGTGATGCGGTGGAGACGTCGCGTTGCATTTCTTGCAACCGAACTCTTTCGCTTCTTAGTCCGTCGTCGCAACCGCCGAGAACGACCATTGAGACCAGAACGAGTACGCGAAAGAAACGCAACGCGTTCCGTAACCATTGGAAAATCCGAACGAGCTTGGCGATGGGGTACACTGCATGTCCTTTCAAGTTTGCGTAACACTTTGAGAGTTTGTTCGAGTCGTAACTGGCGTGTTCGGGCCAGCCACAACGAAGCAGTCGCAACGAGCGAGCTGCACAAAAGAAAAATGCGTTCCATAGGGAACCTCCGAATAGAGAAAGGGGAGGTATCTGCCGCGTCGAAAAGGTACGTTTCGATACGCTTAGTTGTTAGCTGAACCGCCGCGTGAAACGCGGCGTCTCGGAGGTGAACTCTTGGTATGGGCAGAAGGAAGACTTGGGTCGACGTAGATGCCGCCCGCTCCAGCATCCAAACATCGACCGCTGGCCCACTGTTTCAAACGCTGAACCGATTCTGCCGAAGTAAAAGCCACCGGTACTACGTTTTGCGATGCTTGACTCAACGGCACATCCAACAATGCAGCCAATCGACAACAGGATTTGATCTCCGCGCCAGTCCACTGTTCATCCGATGGTCTTGGCTCCTCCGTCGCGATGTTGAACATGTCGCGATAGATCTGCCAAATTGCATCTTTCTGTTCTCGGCTGGGCAGATCAACGAAGAAGACCCCGTCAAATCGCTCCGCACGCGAAAACTCGGGCGGCAACCTTGCGACATCATTGGCTGTACAGACAACAAAGGCATCGGAAGTATGGTCATTCAGCCACGTGAGCAAAGTCCCAAACATTCGCGATGACACGCCACCATCGCCACTTCCGTTGGCTCCTGAAAATGCTTTCTCGATCTCATCGATCATGACAATGCAGGGTGCCATCGCATCGATGATCCGTAGAGCTTCACGCGTGCGCTCCTCGCTTTGTCCGACCAAGGAACCCATCAAGGCCCCAACGTCTAGCATCAAAACCGGGCGTCCAACCTCGCTGCCGAGTGCTTTGCAGAATTCGGACTTGCCACACCCCGGAGGACTCAGCAGCAGCACACCACGAGGCCTTGCGTGGACAGTCGTTCGACCCGATCGCAAAAGTGCTCGCTTGGTAAAGGCCTTGATCGCAGCCAGCCCGCCCAGGCTTGAGAAGTCCGCTTTAGAACGACAGAGCGATAGCAAGCCTGATTTCTTAAGAGCCTGTGTCTTCAACTCCCAGATGGTTTCGGACCGCACTTGGCGATGCTTTACCAGTGACAGGGAGTATGCGTTTTCAGCTTCGTACCGAGTTAGCCCAACCGAAGCATCCAGCACCAACTCGAGTTCCGAATCACCTGGTAGATCCCCCACCTCGGTCGCTATAGACCGGAGCAGTGAATCCAGCTCGTTGCGAGTGGGAAGCTCGTGATCGACGACAACAAACAATCGTTCCAGCTCGGGCGGAAGTTGCACGCTAGGAGCCAACACGATCAAAAAAGTCCGAGACGACTTCCCTTCTTGAATAACCCTATTGGTAGCCTGGATCACTTCGGGTGAACCGAGAAACCGATGAAAGTTCTTGAGGACGAGAATGTTGGTTTGGTCCGGTTCGGCGATGGAGCCGATCGACCTGACGGCTGCAATCGGATCAGGAGCTTCAATTGCAGGGTTGGTACCTGCAGCCGCAAGCCCTTGTTCAATGTCCCAAGTTGCGAAACGCCAGTTCTCGGAACGGCACATCGTCGCTAGCTCGGAGATCGCTTCATCTGGCTCGAAGCTCTTAATCCAGATGCCAGTGAAACAGGCCCGGATCAAATCGTTGACATGAAGCGAAAGTGAATGTGATTGCATTCCATATTTTCCTTGTTGTAATGGGTGTAAAAACGCATCCCAAGAGAACGGACGGGATGCGCGAAAGCAGAAGCCAAATTCAACGCCAAGTTGAGTTTGGCTTTTATTGGTTCCCAGGATCCCTGGTTCCCAAGTTCTGCGGCTCCGCCAAGAAACCCGCTGATGGGCTTGTGAACTAAGGAGGCGGGAGCGTTCCCTTCATTGCGTCCCCGGGCAGAGCCAAGGACGAGATTGAAGTGCGACCGGGAGAATGCTATTCAGCGCCAGAAGAATGGTTGTCGGCTTGAGAACGAATGTGACTGGAGTGATCCGTACTTTGAAAATACTCAGCAGTCCGTTGCTCATGAGTCTTGATCCCAAGAGCTTGTTCCAATGCCAAGCTTGCTGACTGGCAGTCTGCGCCGGAATACCCTTTGGTCTGAATCGAGGTCGTCCCGTTGGGAGCAACGGTGATTTCGATAATCTTCATGATTGGATACTACCCTCCCAGTACTTGAACAGTGAGTCGAACGCTACCATCTTCCAGAGTCTGTTCTCGAACAGAGTGACCCGCTTTGCGAGCTTCGAGTTTCGCTTTCTCAATGGCATAGCTTTGCAGGAAGCGATCGAGCTCAATCTGCTTCCCCCAGCGTTCTTGGTAGTTATCGAACTCGACGGTTCCACTTTCAACGTTGCAAACGACTGGGTAGGTCCAATTGGGGAGTACAACCGCCCAACCCGTTTTGATGTTGGTGAATAACTTAGTGGGGCCGTACACCGGTTCCGGCAGATGCAATCGGCTACAAGCCGAGCGAATCGCAATGGGATCGCGCACTTGAGTGCGGATCGAAACAACATGGGACATGACAATCCTCCGTCACGAAAAGAGAAAACAAAGATGCAACGAACCGTTTTCGTTGCAAAGCAGAATTGAGCAAGTTGGACTGCAGGCTTGACAGCTATGCATTCCTCTCACTCTATATGACGCGTTTTGGCCCTGGATTTAGATGCCTGGACAAGGCGAAACACTTTGTATTGATAGGCCTGAAAGCCCTCCACACTATATGACGCAAAAGGGACTTGAATTTAGATGCCATGACAAGCGAAACGCATTTCGCTGATAGCTCCGCCAGGCTTCCAACACCAGAAGACGGAAAAAGAGAATTGGATTATGCAGCTAGGGGATTGAATACCTGCGAGTTTTCCGCCCTCATATTGCATCGTCGCTAGTGCGCATTTCAAAATGCCCTCCGAGCACTTACAGTCAAGTACATGAAGCAGGTCGCATTTGCGATTACAACTATTCCAATCGCAGCAGATACCATAGCGACTGCACCCCACATTCATGAAAAAGAGTTTGGAATACAAGACTCGAAAGCCATCAAGAAATGAAGGAGTAAAACTCAAGTTGCTTTAAAGCTGGCCAACAAAGAGTTTTCTGGAAAGTGCGGAATATTTCATTTCGACCGACGTTCTACCTAGTGTAACCAACGAAAAACGTTGGCAATCGAATCTCGTTTTACCTATTTTGGAGTTTGTGATGAAGAAGGTTTTCTTTACCGCTGGTGCGTTCCTCTTGTCGGCAGCCGGTCAGTTTGCATTTGCTTACGATAATCCTGTTGTGATTACAACGGTTTCGCGACCTGTTGTTCAAACGGTTCAATCCGTCGTCTATGTGACCGAGACCGTTACCGTTCAGCCGAGCTTGACCCGCCTGGATAGTTTGCAAGTCCCGGTCCGACTTTACGTTGAACACTGCCGAACCGACTTGGCGAACGCAAATAGTCGCGTTGCCAAAGTCGAAAAGGCTGTTTCGGAAATTGAAAAGGAGCTGGGCGATTCGTTAACAAAAATGACCTTTTTACAAGAGCTGATCGAAAAGGGAAGCTGCTCGTACTGCGTCAACGGAAAGCTGTACAGCAAGGACGAAATCGCGAAAGTTCTAACGCTAAAGATCAATAATCATGAATCGCGAGACGCTCTGCGAGTACTCCTCAGCGTTGAGCTTGCCGAAGCCAAACAGCAGCAAAAGCTGGTGGCGGAACGTGTTCAGAAGTGGGAAGCCAAGCAGAAGGATTTGGTCGGTCGGGTCAATGCCATTCGCGAGCAAACCAAAGCTCGTGAAAAGGTGACTTTGGATGCCAAGCAAGCCGCCTCCGCCAAGGCCGCAATCGACGAAGCAACTAAGCTCGCCGAGAGCTTGGAAGCTCAAATGAAGAGCACGCCGGAAACACTTCCTGCACCATCAGTGCCAAGCGAGCGTGTTTCACAAGCAGCAGCGGATTTCGACCGCTTGTTTACTTCACAAGAAGTGGCTACAAGTCGATAGTCAACGCGGCGTGCAACAGACCAGAAACCACCAACGGCCCGGCTCCACACAAGGCCCGGGCCGTTCAGTGTTTTTGCGATCTTCTTCAGCCTGACACGATTTCTTGAGCCTGAGGCGCTAGCCGAGTTTGAAATTCGCTCGGCTAGCGCCTCAAGCTCTATAAACCCAATGATTTGTCCTCCCGCTTTCGAAGCAGAACCCGTCAAGAGTTTCGCAATGCGAATACCCGATCCTAGCCAATCGAATTGCTTGAAGCCTCCCGCTGGCAACGAAAAGTTTGACCCAATAGTGGGGAAATCGGCTAGCGCCTCAGGCTCAAATTGATTCAAAACCTGCAACTTATGCTAAACGCCTCTGTCAATGTACAATTGTTTCCTGACCCGAAATCACACATGCGACATCCAATCATTCCCATGAACTCAACATCGACATCTTTATTGCTCCTACTCTTGGTACTAGCAATGACGCATTCACCAGTGCTTGCCCAGGAACAGCCGGACAAATATGCGTTGCTGGTCGGAGTCAGGAATTATGAGAAACCGGAACTGAATACCGGCTTGAAATATCCCGAAAAAGATGCCGAAGCATTGGCTACAATTTTGCACGCGGCAGGTTACGAGGTCGATTTGCTGCTTGGCAAGCAAGCAACTGCGAGGGCCATTCGGGCCAAACTGGAAGGGTTCAGCAATCACGGCGGCAACAAAGGCGTTGTGTTTGTGGCCCTGTGCGGTCATGGGACGGAGTTTGCAGACACGAAGCGATCGTATTTTTGTCCGTACGATACGTCGATGAAAGCCCTTCGAGATAAGCAAGGTCAGGCCTTGTTCGACAACAAAGGCAACCCGATGCTGGGGCCGACTGCAGAATCGATGGTTGCGATCGATGACATTTTGCTTGCGTTTGGCGAATCCAAAGCAGCGCATCGGATTTTGGTTGCCGACTGTTGTCGTGACGACGCGAATCGAGCTCGGGGCCGATCTTTCGGAACCAGCCTAACAACAGATCGGTTGCCGATCCAAACGTTGATGTTGCTAGGTTGTTCACCTCAGGAGCAATCGCTGGAGCATGACGCATGGAAGCACGGAGCGTTGACCAAGTGCCTATTGGATCAATTAGAAATAGTTGCGTCGACAGGCAAAGGGACGATGGGAGGCGTGGCGGAGGAGGTGTTGCCTGCAGTGGAGCTGCTAGTAAGCTCCCAGTCGAATAACACGGACAAGCAGACACCTCGAATTTTAAGCACGGGCCGAGTGGAATTGTTGTTCCAACGAAGCAAAGCGAATGAGAAAACAACACCTCCGCTGTTCAATTTTGCGGACGATGACAAGAGCAGCGTTCAAGCCCTTGCATCGCAACAGTCGTGGGCTGAGTTTCAGTCGTTGGAGGTTGACCGGTTGAATTCGGTTGGGATGCGCTTGCGATTGCTACCGCCTGGTGAGTTTCTGATGGGCAGTACGGAAACGAAAGCGGATTTGGAGTCCAAGGGGATATCAACCTACGAAGGGTTTAGCAACGACGATGAACGTCCGCAGCATCGCGTTCAGATCAGTAAGTCGTTCTATGTTGGTATTCATGAGGTTACTCTCAACCAGTTTCTGCAATACTACAACGCGGACAAGGTCAATCACAAGACGGATGCGGAAAAGGATGGGAAGGGGGGCTACGGCTATGACGGTACGAAATTTGAGCAGAATGCAAAGTTTGTCGCTTGGAACACGGGTTGGAACAATCCAGTGGATCAATTCATGGATCATCCGGCGGTGAACGTGAGCTGGAACGATTCGGTGTCCTTTTGCGAGTGGCTGACGCAGAAAGAGCGTTCATCTGGCTTGATTCGCGCGGATCAGGAATATCGGTTGCTTGATGAAGCACAGTGGGAATACGCAGCCCGCTGTGGCAGTCGTAGCGAGTTTGGTTTTGGCAATAACCCCAATGAATTAACAAGTTTTGGCAACGTTAAGGATTCTACGTTTGTGGCACAGTTACCGAATATTGCAAGTCAATTTGAGCAATTTGGCAAGTCGTTAGTAAAGAGCGATGGGCATGCTTTTACATCTCCGGTAGGAAAGTACAAACCGAATAGCTTTGGATTGTACGATATGCATGGTAATGTTTGGGAATGGTGCCAAGATGGCTACGATGAAAATGCGTATTCAGCGCGGCGCAGCATCGTTAAGGACCCATTCGTAAAAGAGGGCTCGCTCCGCGTCCACCGTGGCGGCAGTTGGGAGCGCGCCGCTGTCAATTGCCGGTCGGCGGACCGGATCTGGAACTCGCCGGGCTACCGGGTTGTTAACTTGGGCTTTCGCGTCTCCCTCCAGTCAGTCCGCTGAGCCGGGTTATCTTTGCGCCTGAGGCGCTAGCCGAGTTTTAGATTCGCTCGGCTAGCGCCTCAGGCTCAAGGAAGCTATTGATTTGTCGAATCCTAAAGTGGGAAGAACGCCTAGCTCTTCCAGTAAACTCGGCTAGCGCCACAGGCTCAACAAAGCCAATGATTTAGATTCGACCGGCTAGCGTCTCAGGCTCAATGAAGCCAATGATTAGTCTTATTCGAAAGTGGGAAGACCTCCTCGCAGTTGAATCTGAGGCCTCGGCATTTGGATCTTGCATTTTCCCAAACAGTAAATATTTGGATTTTCGATCTGGCTAGCGAATTCGAATCTCGGCTAGCGCCTCAGGCTCAAGTAAAAACGAGGATGCAAAGACTTGCGAGGAAATTTTCGAAAAACGCAGTTCGATGGGAATAATTTCGTTTTCGCTGCGTTTACACTACGTACCATCCTAAATCGTCTCGCATTTCCGTTAGAGAGTCCCATGAGTAATTCGCCCCTTCGCATTTTGAATAGTTTGTTGATGGCCATCGGTTTATTGGTGTCTTTCGAACCTAGCTCGGTCCTCGCTCAGGAGAGCGATACTGCCGCTCAAGCCGGACAGATTCTCAAACGTTATTGCTTCCGTTGCCACTCCGGCGATGGTGACGATTCTGGCTATGCCTTTGACGTTCGTCAGGTCGCAAGCCTTGCCGAACAAGACGTGATCAGACCTGGCGATGCGAAAGAGTCGACCCTTTATCGATTGCTTTCCAGCGGAAAGATGCCTCCACGCAACCAGCCGCAACTTCCGAAGCCATCCGCCGACGAAGCGGAAATCGTCCGGCAGTGGATTGACGCTGGTGCTCCGGAGATTCCTAAACCAAAACGCCGCGATTTCGTCGGTCTCCAAGAGACGCTTACGAGCATTCAAAAGCATTTTTCGAGTCTCGCCCCCGAGGATCGAAGCAACGTTCGATACTTCACGCTGACCAATCTATGGAACGATTCGGAAATCGACGACGCTCACTTGAGAAACACGAGAGCTGCTCTTTCAAAAGTTCTCAACAGCCTGTCGTGGTCTCCAGCGATCGTCTTGCCCCAAATCGTTGATAGCAAGGGAATCGTACTTGCTATCGATATCAGCCGCCTTGGTTGGACTCAGGAACATTGGCAATCGCTGCTCGATGCATATCCCTACGGTTTGGATTATGGTTCGCACCCAAATACAGAATTGAACCGTATCAATGGCGATATCAATAAATTGGACCGCAAAAACAAGCTACTCCATCTTCGTGCCGATTGGTTCATCAGCACGGCGGTCAAGCCTCTACTGTACCACAAGCTACTCTATGAGTTGGTTCTTCCCGATTTAATCAATAGACCTGTCGATCCAACGTCTCCTAGCAACCCGAAAAACATGACGGACCGCGACCTCGAAAAGTTCCTCAAGGTTAATGTCTCCGCAAATCAGTTTGCCGATCCTCCTCGTGTCCTGCGAGCAGGATTCGTAAAGAGCGGTATATCGGGACAAAACAGAATGATCGAAATGCACCGATTGGGAAGCGGACGAATCTACTGGAAGAGTTACGATTTTCTTGCAAGTAACCGCGAAGCGATCCTTGCGGAATTCCCTCTAGGTCCATCCAATCCAGCTAATGATTTTAACCAACTTGCCTTCAAGCATGATGGTGGAGAAATCATCTTCACTCTGCCGAACGGACTGCAAGGTTACTTGCTCGCGACCGGTGCGGGTGCGCGGTTGGATGCGGGCCCGATTGAAATTGTCGGCGACTCGCTCCGCACTTCTGGCAATCAAACGATTGTGAATGGGCTTTCCTGTATCGCTTGTCATCGGACTGGCATGGTCGAGCCTCCACGGGACGAGATTCGCGAGTTTGCGTCGGTGTTCGGAGATGCGAAAAGACAAATCGAAAAGCTGTATGCACCACACGACGTCATGCGAGATGAAATCGACAAGATTAATAAAGCGTTCACCCAAAAACTGGAGGAATCGATGGCTGAGTTCTTGCGTTATGATGGGGGACCCAAGCCAGACTTTGCCTACATGCCAGAACCCGTTGCCGAAGTCTCTCGACGTTTTTTGCTAGAGGACATGAACATCGAAACGGTTGCTTGTGAATTGGATGAATCCAAGCCTGAAGATCTTTTGGTTTTATTGAAGCGAACGCAAGAGCTTCGAGGTTTAGGAATCAACGTTCTATCTCGTGAAAATGGCGCAATCAAACGCGATGCATGGGAGAGCAAGAGCGGCCCAACGCTTATGCAAGAGACTGCCAGGGTGCTGGGTTTTACCCCTGTTGTGAGTAGAAATTGAAGCATAAAGCTTTAGCCTAAGGCGCGAGCCGAGATTGGGTTGGCCTGAAACCTAGCAATCGCTGCAAGAAATCGGCTAGCGCCTCAGGCTCAAATAAAATATTGAGATCGTTTCCGCATGGAAACACAAACAACCACATGCCCACTATGAAAGTAACTGAAATGAAATGCTTAAAAGAGCTGACTTTGTTGTTCGCCGTTCTTCTACTGCTCTGCTTGGCTCGGCCAAACGGTGCTCAAGCCGATACCCCAAAATCGCCCCCAACCATGACATTTTCCGGCCAGATGACCGCATTGAGTATGGAGCTGCTAGGTTTAGCTGAAAAGGATCCCGAACTCAAAGGCAAGAAACTAAAATTCATGAGCGTTGTCTCTGCAAACCTTACCGACAGCAATTTCAACCTCCGAGTGGAAGAAGAATTAAAGAGCAAACTGACATCGATCTTGGACGATAATTCCGAGCTCCT
Organism: Planctomycetaceae bacterium; assembly: GCA_027487485.1. Classification (GTDB taxonomy): domain Bacteria; phylum Planctomycetota; class Planctomycetia; order Pirellulales; family Pirellulaceae; genus JBKCUI01. The sequence goes on from JAIYDN010000108.1 coordinate 51,275, forward strand.
TTTGTCCGGAGAGCTCGATTACCTTGAGTCTACGACGCCGGATAACTGGGGATTTAGGGTCGTTCAAATTACGATGAAAGTGGTTAATGCCAAGCGAAGAGAGCTAGCCAAAATTTTCCGCGAGATCAACGATTCGGGGGATATTGCTCGCATCATTCAGATGACTATTGCTCCACCGGATACAACCGACTTTGCAGAACGCAATAAGGAACTGGCCAAGGCGGAAAAAGCTCCTTCATTTGCGCTCGTATCTGATAACAAAAGCCAGGTCACAGCCATGAACTTCCCTCGTTACGCAATGGGATTGCGTCGGCGAGTGAATGGACAGGGGGCCGCAATTCCGGTTCAGCCGACAGACGAGAAGGGTTATGCGTACGCCCCGATCGGAATCGGCGACACTTATGAAGTCGTACTGTACAACTACGACGAGCAATCGGATGCAATTGCAAAAATAGAAATCGATGGGCTAGACGCAGCTAATACGTTTTGCACGGACATGACTCCTTTGGGCCAGAAGCAATCATACACTGGGTACTTCATCCCTCGAGCGGTTAACGGCAAGCCGGGCGAGCATGTCGTCTCGGGTTGGTTAAATACCGTCAAACCATTTCAAGAGAACGTATTCAAGTTTATCGTGAACAAGCTCGGCCAGGGGGCCGCGTCCAAGCTCAATGTTCGCACCAATAAAAGCGGCATAGTTACAGCAACGTTTTTTGATGCTTGCGAGCCCAATGGCAAGTTGCGTGCTCGGAATTTTGGCGAAACCGGCCAGGGGGAAGGCATGCGAGTTGACTACCAAGTGAAACCAGTCGAGGTCGCAAAAACGCCTATTTCGATTGTCTCGATCCGCTACAGCCGTTCGCCTGAAAACTGATTTTGACCTACACAATTCAATTTGAATTTACCCATTCATTTCAATTAGCTTAAGGCGCAAACCGAGCCACACCACTGGAAATCGGCTAGCGCCTCAGGCTCAGTAAAATGCAAAGTTGATTGAACAATATAGATCGAACGATTTCGAGGCGAGCCGAAAGGGCAAAAGTAATGACCTATAGATTGAAAAGTTTGGCCGCATCTTTTCGATGCGTAGGCTTATGCATGTTCATCGGCTTGATACTCACTTCAATTGCACCTGCTTTCGCTCAAACAACCTCTTCACCCAAGCGCTATGCTCTGCTGGTCGCAGTCACGCGGTACGAAGACGACAAGCTCAATACGCCACCCTTGAAGTACCCCGAGGACGATGCAACAGAATTGGCTCTAAAGTTGAAAGAGGGAGGGTATGAGGTGGAGACGCTGCTTGGCGAACAAGCTACCCAAGAAGCGATTCTCGCCAAACTTTCACAATTAGGTGACCGAGGTAATGCCGATGGGGCTGTTATTCTTGGTTTCTTCGGACACGGAGTCGAATTTGCTGGAACCGCGGAAGCCATGTTCTGTCCTTTCGGAACAACGATGCGCTATGCCAAAGACAAAGCAGGGAACCAGTTATTCGAAGAGAGAATTGATGGAAAACAAGTGGCCAAGTTAATGGAACCAGATCCGGAGTCGTTGGTCGGCATGAGTGAAATACTGGATGCGATGCGAATCTGCAAAGCGGGCAACAAATTACTATTGGCTGACTGTTGCCGCAAAAGTCCCAATGCGGCCCGTGGTAGAGCCTTTGGAACGGGTATTCAGCTATCGGACCTGCCGAGCAAGACGGCAGCCATCTTTGCATGTTCGGAGGGAGAGGAAGCCCAAGAAGATGACTCTTGGCGACACGGGGCAATGACGAAATGTTTCCTGGACCTGCTGCCGGAACTCACTGGCGATTCGAATGACATCAACGCGATCACGGGTCGCCTTGCAAGAAACGTTTCGAATATCGTTCGTGTGGCAACTAATGGAGCCAAAAAACAAACGCTTCATCCCATTGTGAATGGTATTGTTGAACTCAAATTATCGGAGTCATTAGGAGACTCTAAGCAATATCTGAGTGCCTCTACCGGAATGCATTTTGTCCTTATCCCCGCAGGGAAATTCATGATGGGATCACCGGAAAGTGAACCGGGACACAATTTTACCGAACCCCAAAGGAGCGTCACAATCAGCCGCCCATTTTACCTTGCCAAGTATGAAGTCACGCAGTCGGAGTTCTTATCAGTAATGGGTTTTAACCCAAGCCATTTCGACAAGTCAAAGTTTAGCAACGCAGATGGTTTGCCTGTGGAAAGTGTGTCGTGGTTTGATGCAGTGGTGTTCTGCAATAAACTGAGTCAGAAAGATGGCCGATCGGCTGCATACACGATTGCTGAAATAGCAATAGAAGAAGGCACACAGAGTATCAAGTCTGCAACGGTCGAATTGGTACCCGGCGCCAACGGTTATCGTCTACCCAAAAGCGATGAATGGGAATATGCGTGTCGAGCGGGGACGACGACAGCGTTTAGTACGGGAGCAACACTAACAAAAGCTCAAGCCAATCTAAATGACAACTCGACGATGTTGTCCAAATCATTCCTGCCCAATGCTTTTGGTTTGCACAACATGCACGGTAATGTTTATGAATGGTGCCAGGATTGGGAAGACTCTTATGTGAACGGCAAGTTAGTGGCACGGGATGATAACTTCAAGGAATTTTGGAGCCGAGTCACCCGTGGCGGTAGTTGGGGCATCGATGCTGCTTTTTGTCGGTCGGCGTACCATAGCGGAAGCTATCCACAAGACAGTCGTGATAACTTGGGCTTTCGCGTCGCTCTTCCATCTGCCCGCTGATTCCACCAGTTGCAGTGCACGGCCGCGACCACTCGAGATCAAGTACAATGACCCGGGATGAGCCTGAAGCGCTAGCCGAGTTTTCGATTCGTTCTACTAGTGCATGGAGCAAAAAAAGCCGTTGATTCGTTATATTCGAAAGTGGGGAAATCGGCTAGCGCCTCAGGCTTAATAAGTTGCAAACGTACCTATCAAAACAATCCAAAAGCAAAGTTGATCGCAATGACACCACGTCGTAACTCCAGACTCCTACGCTTGTTTTTGTCGTCAACAGTATTCGTCTGTCTGCATCCAGTCAAAAGTCAGGCTCAAGCCACGCCTAGTGCAGCGACAAAGATCGCGGTCGCCCAGGACTCGTCATCCAGCAACGCTATGAGCGTGTTGGCAATCGGTATCACCCAATACAAGAACGTGAGCAAATTGGAGTTCACTGCCAACGATGCACGGAGTGTAGCGAAAGCGTACCGAGAAGTCGGTGGATTGAATGAGAAAAACATCAAACTGCTCATCGACGACGAAGCCCAAAAGCCGGACGAAATCAACGTTCCAAAAATGGAAAGCGCAATCACCGCATTTTTAAAAGCTCAAAAAAAGGAATCTACCGCCGTACTTTTTTTCGCTGGGCATGGCTTTCGCGTGAAAGGCGAATTTTATCTGGTAGGCAACGAATTTTCTGCAGATTCACCGGAAACGACGGGGTTGCCTTTGGTCAAGTTGCGATCCATGTTGATGGATTGCCAAGCGAAAACCAAAGTTGTGATACTCGATTGCTGCCATAGCGGTTCTTTCGGATCGGCATCGACAGAACTCGCGACGACGCTTCGCTCCGTTCCGGGTTGCGTGGCCATCACAGCGAGTCGCCCTGAGCAAGAGAGCCTGGAAACTGCTGAGCTTCGTTCCGGGGTCTTCACGCATTGGCTCGTACGTGGAATGCGAGGCGACGCAAATACAAAAGTAGATGGTCGCATTGATGCGATGGAGCTATTCGATTACGTTTCGAACCGAGTCAGTAAAGGTACCGATGGAATGCAGGCGCCCGCTATTTCCTTGGATCAGTCATCCGAGATTCCGACGATTATCGAGTTGCGTCGTCCGGATCGCCCCAGCGACACGGTAGGGATCATTCCGTTTCCGCTACCGCCAACGGACGACACGATGCTGATCGTCTTGGACACTGTCGCACGGTTCCCAGATGCGAACCCACGACGTACGATTGGATTGTGCCACTGGGTACTCAAACACGCGACACCGCAGTCGGAATCGGCGAAGCAAGCCGGGGAACTCATCAAATCCATCGACGAGCGCATTTTGTCCGGGAAGATTAAGCTTGGCCCAAAGGAAGAGGGCGAACAGTAGCTAGCAATGGAAATGGAATCTGCCTGTGGCATAGGCTTCCAGCCTGTGGAAAAGCACCGATATGCAGACGAGAAGCCTATACCACTTTGGTAGTTTTCAGCCTGCGGTTCGCCTAAGTTTCCAACGTTTTCCAATTGTTCCGATTTTTTTCATCGATCAGCGGAATATTTTGCTAGGCCAGACGTTTCAAGTGGTGTAGCCGACGACAAACGTTGGCAATCGAATCCTGTCCCCACTGTTTTCTGGAGTTTGAAATGAAAAAGACTATTTTCACAGCCGTTGCAATGACCGTTTCCAGCTTGTCCCAATTCACATACGCATGCGACAAGCCGGTTATCACCGTGTCCGTAGGACGTCCAGTGGTTCAAAGCGTTCAAGCGGTTTTTGTTGTGACCGAGACGGTTTCTGTGCAATCGAGTTTGTCTCGGCTGGACAACCTTCAAGCCCCCGTTAGCACTTACGTCGATCACTGCCGCAACGAACTAGCAGACGCCAACAATAAAGTTGCGGTTTCGGAAAAAGCCCTGGCCGAGTCCGAAAAAGCTATCGCCGAAGGAGTCGACAAGTTGATCGTGCTCCGCGATGTGTTCGATCTGCCAGGCTGCTCGGTTTGCATCGGCGGCAAGATTTTCTCGAAGGACGATCTAGCCAAGGTGCTCACTTTGAAGATCAGCGATCACGAATCGCGTGATGCGAAGCGAAACTTGCTCAGTGTCGAACTTGTAGAAGCACGTAAGCAACAGAAATTGGTGGCCGAACGGGTTGAAAAATGGGAAGCCAAGCAAAGGGACTTGGTCGGTCGAGTCAATACGATTCGTGATCAGTTCAAAGTACGTGAGAAAGTGTCCTTGGATGCAAAGCAAGCAGTTGCAGCCAAAGCCGCAATCGAAGAGGCCAACAAGCTTGCTGAGAGTTTGGAGAGTCAAATGAAGACGGCGACGGAAGTAATACCAGCAACAGCAGCTTCGCCAAGCGACCGAGTTTCGGAAGCAGCCGCAGATTTCGATCGACTTTTCAGTGCGAAGGAAGTTTCTGCGAAACGATAGGGAACTGTACGCAGAGCAACCCTTTGTCCATCAATGGCTCGGAGCTAAATAGGCCCGAGTCTTTTCCGTTGTTGTTCCAAGTTTTCTTGAACCATTTGAGCCTGAGGCGCTAGCCGATCGAATCTAAAACTCGGCTAGCGCCTCAGGCTCGCGTCGAAAGCTGTAAAATAGTTCTTTGACGTTTATATTCCCATCGAAACCTACCATGCTAACACGAATACTTTTATTCATCGTTCTTTGGCACTGCCCCTTTACGCATTTGCACGCTCAGAAGCCGGAGAAATCAAGCAAGTACGCTCTGCTGATCGGTATTGATGCACCGCAATCGCTTCAAGTAATTCCGTCTAAGTACTCAGAAGCCAGCGTTGATCTGCTTTCGAAAGTACTATCGAATAGTGGCTATGAAGTTGAAACGTTGATTGGCAAACAAGCAACGTTTGCAGCGATGCGTGAGAAGCTTGATGGAGTAAGCAAGAAAGGTACCAGCAAAGGTGCTGTCGTGGTTGGGTATTTTGGATTTGGAATGGAACTAAAGGAAAAGGGTTACCTGCTATCGGTGGATACTCCTGCCGCTGTGCTCACCGATTCAGATGGTCGGAAAATCTACGGGGCAAAGGGACCCGAGTTGATTCCGAACATTGATCAAGCGATTTCAGTAGACTCGGTGCTCGCCACTCTTGCGATTTCCAAGGCCTCGAATCGAATCCTCATTTGCGATGCAGCTCTTGAGAAACCCAATCGAGCACGCGGCTATGATGGCCGCAGCGATTTTTGCAATATACCGAATGGTACGGCTGTCTTGTTTGGCTGTTCAGCGGGAGAGCAAACGCTTGAAAGCGATGATTTGCATGACGGGATCTTTGCACATATGCTGATCCGAGTCCTGCGTGAGCAAGCGGAGCTCGGAGAAACGACCATGGGCATCATTGGCGATCGCGTGTGCAAATTGGTCTCCGACTGGACGAACAAGAACTCTCGGGGCTCTCAACACCCACGACTTGTGCTCAACGGCTTTGTCGATATACAATTGTCGGCTGCTGTAAAGCTGAATAAAAAATAGGTGAATGACAATGACTCGTTCGATCGTATTCACCGATGCACTGAATTAACTTTTCCTATGCGATATCCTATCATGCTTATGAACTCGCCATCGGTATCCATTTTGTTCTTGTTTTCGATGCTCGCGTCAGTGCATACATCATTGCGCGCTCAGGATCAGCCAGAGAAATACGGATTGCTAGTGGGGGTGACGAATTACGAGAAACCGGAATTGAATACGGGATTGAAATACCCGGAGAAGGATGCCGAGGCATTAGCTGCGATTCTTCGAACGGCGGACTACAAGGTCGATCTATTGCTTGGTGAAGAAGCAACCGCAATTGCTATTCGTGCTAAGCTGGGCGATTTCAGTAAGCGGGGTGGCAACAAAGGCGTTGTGTTTGTAGCCCTTTGCGGTCACGGGACAGAGTTTGCGGACACCAAGCGATCGTATTTTTGTCCGTACGATACGTCGATGAAGGCCCTCCGAGATAAACAAGGTCAGGCCTTGTTCGATAAGAACGGTAACCCGATGCTGGGGCCGACTGCGGAATCGATGGTAGCCATCGATGATATATTGCTGGCGTTTGGAGAATCTAAAGCAGCGCATCGGATCTTGGTGGCCGACTGTTGTCGTGACGACGCAAATCGAGCACGAGGCCGTTCGTTTGGAACCAGTCTAACAACAGATCGCTTGCCGATCCAAACGTTGATGTTGCTTGGTTGTTCACCACAGGAGCAATCACTGGAACATGACGTTTGGCAACACGGTGCGTTGACCAAGTGTTTGTTGGATCAATTGGAATTGGTCGCGAAGACAGGCAAAGGGACGATGGGTGGCGTGGCCGAGGAGGTATTGCCTGCGGTAGAGTTGCTCGTGCGTTCCCAGACCAAAAACTTTAGTAGGCAAACGCCGCGGATATTGAGCACTGGCCGAGTGGAGTTGTTGTTTCCAAAGGCAAAACTCAAATTCCCCCCGCAAAAACCAACAAGACTACTCTCCACAGACCGGGTTAAAAATTGGTTAAATCGTCGAGTGACTTGCCAGATAGAATCGATCATAGAGGGAAATCGGAGGTTTCGATGCGTCGATCTCTTTTTTGAAGAGTTTCAGAACGACGTTGCAAAGGGAACACTATTTCGCTTCGATCAGCCCGTTGGAAATGTAAGGATCGAGTATGCAAATGGTCGCTCAACCTTGATGATTTCCTACGGCAATTTCGGCTTCAACTGCGATATCTCCGAAGAGGACTTATTAGCAAAGCCCGAGCGGGAGGATTATTCCTGGGGGCAATCGCTCCGTGGAGCATCCGTATTTAAAGTTAAGAAGGACAACTCCACGCTAATCTTGCTCGAAGTTCCGGAAAAGTCAGCAATGCTGCGAAGCATCATGGAGCCAAGTAAATACAATCGATGGGGTTTTAGTGTCGAGGCAAACGACGATGATCGGGACTATCCGATGATCGATTCGGCGAGGAAGCCAATAACACCCTTGCAAGTTGGAAACGGTGCTCAATTTTCAGTTGTGGATCAATGTCTGGATGGACCTGCAGTCATTACCGGTCGTCTATGCAAAGAGGACCAAGGCCGCGCATCGTCGCTTATCGAAAAATACGAAATGACTGTCATCGTTGACGGCAATGAGCAAAAGCCTTTTGATAAATTGGTTATTCCATCAGGTCAAGACAAGAACTTCGATATCAAAACCACGATTCCAAAGGGCTCTCGCACGGTGGAGATACGATTGGCGGCGGTTCACGGATTCGTAAGCTATTGGTCCGGTATGCGCATCGATTGGTAGCTTCAAGAGATTGAGGCTTCACGGAAAGCCTGGAGCTAAACTATGCCGTCCATGCGCTTGTTGCTTTTCATCTTTTGCCTAGCCAGTAATGCTATCACTTGGGTTTCGGCATTTGCTGAAGAGCCGAGTGCCAAGAATTATGGTTTGCTGATTGGAGTATCGCGATACGAACATGCTGAGATGATTCGCCCGCAACCGCCCGAGTTCCCGGAGGAGGATGAAAAAGCACTAGCCGCATTACTGGCCGAATCGGGATGCTAAACGCTCGTTTTGGTAGGTAAAGATGCGACTCGGTCACGCATCGTTAAAGAGCTTACTCAACTAAAACGCAAGGCGAATGACGCCGGTAACATCTTAGTGGGCTTATTTTGTCATGGGGTAGAATACCAAGGGAAGTTCAATGGTCAGGGGACAGCCGAATCCTACTTTTGCCCACACGATGTTGAACTTCGAGTTGCCAAGGATTCGCAGGGATACTGGAACGGAGGTACGCAGGGAGCCCAGCGGAGCGGCGAGTGGAATTACCATAGTGGACGAATCTCATCCTGGGGGTGCAGACGCCGCGACCCGCCTAAAAAACTTTGGGCACCGAATATTTTCACTTTCTTGGGAGCTTTTCGGATCCAGCTCCGTTGTATCAGATGTAGTCACTCGTCAACGTTCATTTGAAGGAGAGTATTTCCGTCATGCAATTAGTCTGTCCAGTTAATGAAAATCGAACTGTTTGTGCCTCGTATCAAAACGCATTGCTGTATTGTTGTTTTGCTTTCTTCGCATTGACTTCATTGTCCGCATGCTTCGCTCAGGCAGAAAGAGACCAAGCGTTGGCTCAGTTTCACGAAGCAGGGAAACTCAAGGATGCGGGTGACTTTAAGGGTGCTCAGGTGAAATACGAGCAATTGCTCAAGATCCTTCCGGGGATCTACGGCGATGCAAGCGCACCCGTCGTATCAGCATCGAACGAATTGGCCACGCTTAATGTGAAGTTTGGAAAGTTTGCAGAAGCGGACGACTTATATCAACGAAGTTTGACGATCCAAACGGAAATCCTGGGCAATGAGCACCCGCAAGTCGCAAAAACACTTAATGCACTTGCGGACTCAAAGGTCCAGCAAGGAAAAAAACTCGACGCAGAGAGGCTTTATCGAACGAGTGTTGCGATTTGCAGAAAGAATGCTGCCCCTGATGATCCCATATTTTCAGTAGCACTGAACGGTCTTGCTGGAGTCTGTGTTGACAATGGCAGCTACGCCGAAGCAGAAGATCTTTATATGCAGAGCTTGGATATTTGCATCAAGAAGTATGGGATCGAAAGCGTAGAAACAGCCACTATAGCCTGCAACATTGGGCTAATGTTCTTTGGTGAAGGAAAGTACCTAGATTCCGAGACTTGGTATTCCAGGTCTCTCAACATTCGATTGAAACTGCTTGGAGAAAATCATCCAAGCGTATCAGAAACAGCCATGGGTATCGGAGCACTCTACTATCGACTAGGCCGTTACGACCGTGCTGAGTTTTATCTGATAAAGAGCTTGAAGATTCAAGAGTCTACATTTCCAATGGGCTCTTTGGGCACCATGAATGTGGTGAACCTTTTAGCGCAATTGCTCAGCTCGACCGATCGTGAGGAGGAAGCTCGGGCTTTGTACAAAAAAGCCTTGACCATAGGGGAATCGCTTGAATTGGGGGAGCATCCATTTATAGCAGCGACATTGACCAACGCAGCATTGCAAAAAACCAAGCTAGGTCAGATTGGTGAAGCAGAGACCGACTTTTTGAGGGCTCATGAGATCTTCAAGAATATTGGAAACAGTCGAGAATCAGTTACACTGAGTCTGCACAACTTGGCAATGGCCTACCATCGAGCAAGCAAATTTGCAGAAGCCGAAATTGCACAACGCGAAAGCCTTGAGGCCTGGAGAGCAACCTTTGGGGATGTGCACCCTTATTGCATCGTTGGAGCAAGCAATTTGGGACGTATATACCAAAGCATGAAACGGTGGCCGGACGCTCTAAACGCATACGATCGGTCTCGACATGGCGCATACCGTCATATGATGGAAGTGGTGTCAGGTTTACCGGAACAAGATCAGCTCAATTTCCTCATGGTTCAAGATCGAGTTCATTTGCATCGCGCATTGAGCTTCGCCCTGACTCGTCCAGACGATGACGAATTTCATCGCAAGACCTCGGAATGGATTGTCAATTCAAAAGGGATGACCGAATGGAGCCGCGCCAAATCGATGGGAATGGCGAGAGAGAGTCAAGCACCGGAAACGGCGGAAGCGCTGGCGACCCTCAAGGACACGCAGCAGCAGATCGCTCGTCTCACTTTGCTCAACGCAGAGTCGAAGACAGGTAGTCCTGGCGCTCGTGAAATCGATTCGCAAATTGCCAACTTAAACAGCCGAAAGAACCAACTCGTTGTCGACTTGCAACAGCTTGGTTCAGCCGCGGTCGCACAGCGTCCGTGGATCGAACGGGAACAGATTCAAGCTGCTTTACCAATGGATTCGACGCTGGTCGATTTTGTTCGCCTCGATTTCTATTCACCCGACAAGGAACCGATTCAGTCCGAGCGTTACGTCGCTTGGGTTACGTCGAAAGACAAAACACGTTTGGTCGATCTGGGAGAAGCGAAAGAAATCGATAGCTCGATCGCAACCCTTCGAAAATCCTTTGATCTAGCGGCCGAGGATATCGCAGAGTACGGAGAGAAAGCATCCGAGCAACGCATCCGCGGCGAACTGGAGCGTCTGTCACAAAAGCTGCTCGCTCCAATCCTAGCTGAATTTAAGAATTCGAAGCGTTTAGTTTTGTGCCCTGACGGAGATCTTTGGCTTGTCCCTTGGAATGCATTGGTTCTTCCCGATCAGAAGTACTTGGTCGAGGAGCATGTACTGGAGTTTGTGGTCAACTCGGGAGAATTACTCGAATCACAAGCGGATGCTAAAAGCGCAGCGAAGTCGACGGCCCCGGTTATCATTGCAGACCCCGACTTCAGCGGAGCCTTCAAATCCGACTCGGCACCAGCCAGGGGACTTTCTGCCGATCTGAAACTTGGCAACATTAGTCAACTTCCCGGAACCGCAGCGGAAGCGTCCATCGTTAAATCGGCATTCAAAGGGCGCTACAAACAAGAACCGTCGACGTATCTGAGAGGGGAAGCGACCGCTACGAGGCTTCTTTCCGTGCAGCGTCCTCGAGCGTTGGCGATCGCTACGCATGGTTTTTTTCTTCCCCAACAATCGACAACGCCCCTTGCAAACACAGCAACCATAACGCAATCGCCAACAATGGCTTCCGTTGAGGATCCGCTTCTTCGATGCGGTCTCTTGTTCGCTGGCAGTAATCTTCCTGATCAAAAGGGTTTAGCTGGTGTCGTAACAGGACGAGACATATTGGGATTGGATTTGCGCGGTTGCGAAATGGTGGTTCTTAGCGCGTGCGAGACAGGACTTGGGGACGTTAACAGCGGTAATGGCATCGCAGGATTACGCCAGGCCTTCCACCTAGCGGGCGCTCAAGCCGTCGTAGCCAGTCTATGGAACATTCCCGATGAAGAAACGACCGTGCAGATGAAAACGTTCATGAACTGTTTGTCCGCAGGTCAGGATCTCGCTTTGGCTTTAGCTGAATCGCAGCGAGAAATGCTCCGGACTCGAAGAGCCAAAACCAATGCAGCGCATCCCTACAATTGGGCAGCGTTCAATGTTACAACGAAATAACTTGAGCAGTGATCAACAACAAAATTCGCATTTGAAATCAAGGACACCATAGTGTTGAAAATCAACAGTGTTTGCAGAAGGTTGTTTTTGGCTGTCCTTTCGTTATCCGTTTTCATTTTTGGGCAGAGGTGTTTACTTGCTCAAGCAGAAATCTATCTTGAATTAAGCAACACCCGAAACATCACTTATGGAAGTTCCCGTTACGAGTTGCACCAGTTTCTTGAAGAAAAAAACGATTACATGCAGAAGACAAACTCTGTGAAAATCGAATACAGATTAGCGAACTCGGAACTCCACGATTTCAATCCTTTTCCAGCCAATTTTCTGAAAAAGCTTTCTTCACTAGAGAAGTTGAGAAATCTTGCAATATCTCTTGATTCTCGCGACAAATTCACCTCGAAACTTCGTTTAAATGGCATCGAACAACTCTCACGGCTTGAGTCCCTATCGATAGCCAATTTCAAACAACTTCCTAAGGATTTCTTGCCCCTAGATTCCTTGCCTGACCTCACAGAAATCAAATTCCTCGGTTGTGGGTTTGAGGAGGGCTGCATTGACAGTGTCGTGAGCCGGTCCAAACTCGAATCCATCGAATTGGTGGAGTGCGACATCACAAGCCCATCCATTCGCAAGTTTGCGAATTGTCCGAAACTTACGACCTTCGTATTGGAAGCGATTCAAATCGACCCGTTGCTTGATAGTGTCAACGAAATCAAATCGATTCGTAATCTGGTACTGAAAAGCTTTAATCTGGACGACTCATCATTGCAGTCCATTTCGGGCCTAAGCAATCTTAGGACGTTGAACATTTCCAAGAATTTTGGCATATCTGGAGTGGGCTTCAAGCATCTAGCGAAACTGGAAAATCTTCGAACTTTAAAAGTAGATGCATCGTTTCTAACTGACGTAGGAATGGGAGAGCTCGTCCGTCTCGATAAGCTTGTTGAACTGGATCTGATTAGCGGAGAGTTACCCGATATTGAACAACAGGAGCTTTCCGATCGACACGAAGAGATTCGGAAATCGGGTAAAACTGACGAAGACGGCAAACGAAAACTAACTCTCCTCGGATTCGAAAAACTCAAGCAACTTAAACATCTTCGGAAACTTCGATATCGCGAGTTTCTAACACGTCAGGAACGAGAAATTCTCGAGGGGATTTCAACTCTGGAGGTTTTGAATGGCAAGCCATTCAGTACGCGAAAAGGGTTCGCTAAGTACCTTGATGAAGCGATAGAATTCGAAAAGCTGGGTAAGTTTCAAGATGCATTGGATTGCTATCGAGAGGCCGCTAAGGACGAAAACTGTCCGGCTCAGGGGCTTTCTCTCTTAGCCATTGGCGAAACGTTGATGCTTGAGAAGCTGGGCAGATTCGAACAGGCAGCAACTGCGGCAAAATCAATCCAAGCGTCAGATTTCTCGTCTACCAATGATGATTCGATTGCGATCTCGTTTGGGCCTGCGAAATACTACCGCAAGATCGATGTTGTCTTCGGATTGCTTCTGCGGAACCAATGCTACAAGGAAGCATGGGGACTGACCGAAGACCAAACTTATTACAACAAGTCGAATTGTATCCTCAGGCAAGCGCTTGTGCGGCTCAATCAAGGACGCTTTCGAGAAGCGGAACTTCTCCTTGAGTCAACGATGAAGCAATTGGTTGGTGAGAATACCCGACTGGGTACGGAGTATGAGGATCCCATTATCTTTCAAACTTGTTGCCAATTGAAATGGCTTTACTTGTCCACCGGCCAATTCGACAAGGCCGACAGAATTTGGTTACTGCCATACAACGAACAATTTGCCGAGGGAAAAGTTACAGCAAACAACGGAAAGCAACCTGTCAGGAATTCCTCGGCTCGCAAATCAAACAAAGCGGGCGAATGCAAAGCAGTCGCGTACTTCGATGAACTAATGGAATTGGTTTCGCAATATTCTACGACACGACAAGACTTGGCTGACCAACATGTTGTTATGCAACAAACGATGGACGGCAAGTACGGAGAGGCCCTCGCGCTGTTAAATCTTATCGATCAAAGAGACTATACAGATGTAAAGAACACGTACAACAAACTTGGTGATCAGACCCACGCAGCCCTGTTTTTTCGCAATCGAGCGGTCGTGCTGATTGCCAAGGGAGATTTAACTCAGGCTGAGAAACAACTTCGCAAAGCAATCTCTATTTTAGAGTCGAAGCACAGTGTTGGATTTGTCGAGACCGTCGTGACTCAACAGATACTCGGACGAGTTCTTATGGCACAAGGCAGGTATGCTGAGGCCAAAGAGAGCGTTTTGGAGACGATTTTTGGATCGTCAGGAGTCTACGGTACACAGCATCCCAAGACAGCCGAATTGCATAGTGAGCTGGCGGATATTCAATTTGCGCTTGGCGAATACGACGATTCCTTTGCCAGCCGTGACCGGAGTCGAAAAATCATCCGCTCTTACGTGGCCGGTGCATTGACGATGCTACCGGAAACGGTGCAAGATCAATTTCTTCGAAAGTCCTATTCTCCAATTTTCTCTACGGCGATTTCCCATGCAGGTTGGAGTGAGGAAACAACAATCGAGAGAAAAAAAACCTCGTTGGAATGGGTTCTTAACGGGAAAGCGGTTGCTGCTCAAACGCGCGCGGAACAAATACTTAGTCTCCGGCGAAGTCAGTTTCCAGAAGTCATGGAACTTACAAAGAAACTTGCGAGCGTGCGAGCAGAGCGAGCACAACTCGAAGTTGCAACATTAAAGACCAACAATGTCGCGAACTCCGATCGAATTGCAGAACTCGTTGAATTGGAAAGCGCAGCGAATTTGGAACTCTTGGACAATTTGCGTGGGCTCAATGATTCATCGAATTCAACTACTTGGAAAACAGCCAACGAATTGATTGCTGCTTTACCAGAACAAAGTTGTTTGGTTGAAATCGTGCGTTACCAACGAAAACAAGAGCCTACCACTCCTAAGAACCGTATTCCTTTGCTCTCCTATGCAGCCTGGGTACTTTCCAAATCGGGAGAAGTTCAATTCGTCGATTTAGGCCCAGCCAATGCAATTGACGGGGAGATTCAGAAGTTTCGATCAAAATTGAGAATTGCTCCTCAGGAGATTGGGGAAAAGGGAGAAAAGATCGCTTGCGACGAGACGGTATCGGCCCTTCGATCTCTAACTCAATTGATTCTTCGCCCGCTGTTATCTCACATGGAGCAGCACAAAACTTGGATCATCAGCCCGGATGGTGGAATGTGGCTAATGCCTTGGTCGGCTTTACTCGTCGGTGACGACCGCTTTGCCATCGAAAACCACACTATTCAGTATGTGGTGTCGGGCAGAGATCTTCTCCGTCCAGCCGCGAAAGCAAAACGCAAAAGTCCTCCCTTGGTGGTTGCAAATCCGGATTTCGACAATCGCAATGAAACCGATTCAAAAGGGTCGACCGAAGAACAGGCAATTGGTGCCTATCTTGCAAACAGAGCAACGAGGTTTTTGGGTGGCGTGCGCGTCCCGCCTTTACCTGGCACATTGCTGGAAGCCAACGCTGCGATACCCAAACTCGAATCCCTTTATGGTGTTTCACCGGTTTCGTTGCTGGGAAAGGATGCCACTGCCACGAAGGTGAAAAATGTGAAACGCCCAAGTGCCATGCTCTTAAGCACGCACGGTTTCTTCATCGAAAATGGAGAGTCCAGACAGAACAGTTCTGTGGAATCGGATAATCCATTGGTTCGTTGTGGACTTCTTTTCGCGGGATGCAATCGAAAGAACAATTTGACGGATGAAGATCAGGGTGTTTTAACTGGTCTTGAGATTGTTGGGATGGACTTGAGTGGAACGGAGTTGGTCGTACTGAGCGCGTGTGAAACGGGGCTGGGTGACGTCGAGGATGGCGAAGGTGTTGCCGGAATTCGTCAAGCGTTTCAGCTCGCAGGCGCGGAGTCCATTGCCGCTACACTTTGGCAGATTCCGGATGAGGAGTCAGCCCAGCTCGTGGAAGCCTTCTTCCAGAAACTGGCTGACGGAAACGAACGTGCAAACTCACTCCAGCTCGCTCAGATGGAAGCAATTCGCGTCCTGCGAGAAAAACGATCAGCGGCCCATCCGTACTACTGGGCAGCCTACACTATCACCGGCAAGTAATACCATACTTTGGAGAAGAATATCTTGTTGCCACGAATTCAATTGATGTTTCTGCTTTCGCTCATTGCGACGTCCACGCATGTATTAGCTCGGGGTTCGGATGACGTCCCTCAACATGTCGATGTTGCCACGATCTCAGCATTTGAAAAAGCAGGTGGCGAATACGGAGTATTCACCCGGAATGCCTATTCAACGCACTGGGAATTTCAGCCCCACGAGATCAGCCAACAGATGGGATTCATGCGAGGGATCGGAGGAATGGAACACCCACTTTTTCAAGTCGTTGGTTTCCAATTTCCAAATGGTGCAGATCATCTGCCCATAGATCTATCCAAACTTCCCAAAGTTGCAGTTCCTTTTGGGATCGATCTTGAACTAAGAACGTACAAGGAATCTGAACTTCCAACCGAGGAGGAGAGGAACAGGCAATTCTTTCCTCTCCGAGAGGCGGACCTGAACGGTGTGTCGTTTCAAGAGAATCTAAATCTGTTTATCGTGCACACGGATCGAATTGATAGAGACACGTTAGATGAATTGACAGGTCTTAAAAATCTCGAGGTTTTGCATTTGAACGCAGGAAATATTGAACGATCCGTCTTCGAAGTGCTTTCCGATGCAAAAGGTCTCCGAGAGCTTGCCATACCCGCTACGAACATCCCAATGTTACCTCAAGATGTTACTAGCAGATTAACGGCCTTTTCGACGACGACTCCGAAGTACTTCTTCAATAACAAGCAATCGCTTGAGTTTCAGGCGAAAGAGAACAACTACCCATGGAACTTGCGTAATATCTCGAACATGTCGCATTTGGAGCGCCTTTGTATTGATCATCTTCCCATCCGAGCGGTTTCGTCGATCGATTGGTCGAAGCTAACTCGTTTGCAATCGGTCGAGATAGGCGGTTACAGTGACAACAGCAATACGTGGGATTCGATCAACTCAGGACAAACTGCAACAAAGAGGGTCGGAAACCGATCTATTCCAGCCGATTCCGATGAAGTCCAATTGATGAGAGAACTTTGCAAGTGCGTTGGACTGACGACAGTAGTCTTTCCAAGCCGCAAACATCCACACTCCTTGCACGAACTGGCGACACTGAAATCGCTCAAAACATTGATCCTGGCTGCAGAGCTTGATGAGATTGTAGCAGAAGGAATTTCAAAACTGAGCGGTCTGCAAACTCTTGAATTTCGTGAGTGTTCAAGCGATAAGAATTTGGTAACACTCGGACATTTGGAGCATTTGCATCATCTCAAAATGATGTCCTTCAACAATCAAACTGGGGCCAAGGGGATCGGCTTCGCAAATTTGAAAAAGCTACGTTCACTCGAAATAACCTCGGCACAAATTTCGGCAGAAGGATTGAGGAGCATCGGAAAATTGCAGTATTTGGAGTCGCTCATGTTAATGGCGCCGCAAACCGGCCTCTCCGGAGTTGAGTTGAGCAACGCGAATCTTCCCAATATCAAGGCCATGTATCTTTACACCCAAGGTCTTGACGATGCTGGCTGCGCTGAGATCTCTCGACTTACGTCACTAAGACAATTAGCACTTGGCTCGATAAGTTTCGATGGTAACAAAAGTACTGTTTTGTCATCGACGGGAGTGGAAGCCTTAGGATCATTGAAGAATCTTACGACTTTGGCAATAAGCGGTTCAAACGCTCGGTTTGATCGACCGGTTCAGCTCCAAGGTTTGTCCAATTTGCGAAGTCTCATGCTGAGCGGAAACATGAATGACGAGTTTCTTGCAAGTATCGCGCAACTTCAGAACCTAGAGAGACTAGCTCTCGGTGCGAATTTCGTGGATCCCGGAAAACAATCCAATCTCGCATTAGGCCCTATGGGTTTAGCCGAGCTTTCCAAGATTCCGAACTTGAAATCACTGAACTACAAACAATCGCAAAGTGACATTTTAAAAAGATTTTCGCAAGTTCCCGGACTACAGATGACAAAGGAGATGAGGGAGCAGGTGACAAAAACCTGTCTCACGGACTCAGAGACCAAAGCAATTTTGAAAATCCTCAGCTTAGAAACATATAACGGAAAACCTATCGCTGAATTGAAGTGATTCTTTTCTACCACCCAAGTCTGTTTGCCAACGATCTAGAAACTTATCGAGCAGATATGAACAGGTTCAATTTCTGCCCGAGATCGAGTATCGAGTGGCTCAGGTCGATTTCAACGTCACGACGAAGTAAGGTGCGCGCACTTACCGCACTAGGGCTGACGCTCGAACTCGCAAGCAATGAAAAGAAAGCATGCAAGATGACCAACGACAAACTTCAAGTTTTCGCGCTCTGTGTAAACTTCAGTTCAATCGAAGCGAATCCTCAACAGGGTGCCACAACTTCTGACGAGGCGGTGATATTTTACGTTCCCGCTGAGTCCGAGGAGGAAGCGTTGAAGCGATTAACTTGGTACTTACAGCAAATTGGATATCAACTTCTCAATGTCCAGTGGTGTGTTGATCATGATGACTTGTCGGAATCAACCGCAGGTTTGAACGCCGAATATGTCCCATTGCGGACGGCTCGCGAACAAAATCGGATTGTGCGCGAACCTGCGTTGGAGTACTCAAATTCTGGAGTGAGGAGTGAAAAGTTTGTGAGCGAATCACAACTGCGTTCCCTGTTTGAAGTGCTACCTATGTTGGTCGACCGTGATGTGCCCTGGTACTACAACCAGGCCACTTATACGGTTGAGCAAGATCATTTGAAACTGCGATTTTCGATCTGTCCGGCCTATATGGACGTGAACATTGAGCTGCTCCTTGATGGGTTGTTGCTCTATCGATTGAACGCAAAGGGTGTTTGCGATGTTAGACACACGAATCAAGATGGACTCGAACTATTGGAAATTGTCTTGAATGACTTTGAGTCCTTGGTTGTGCGAGTCAAGCCAAGGGTCGAACTGAGTCAAATGATAGAAATGATGGATGATCGTTCTCGGTAGTAACGATAGCACACTGTAATGTTAACATTGCGATGTGGTTTCCTCGTCCTCCCTTTCGTCAACCCAAAAAGCGGCGAGGGGAGCAAAGTCAAAAGTGGCAGGAAATCGCTGAACGTATTTACAGGTTCGATCTTCGGAGCCACGAAAGAGCACAGAGCACACAAAGAGGTTCGAGCATTACGATTCAAATTGAATTTACCTATACAAGTTATTGAGCTTGAGACGCTCTAGCCTATTTTCAGGATCGATCGGCTAATAGCGATTTAGCGCCTCAGGCTCAAGCAATGAAAATCGACTTGCCGCTTGTTTTAAAGTTTTTCGAGAACGGTCTTGCTCCATCGGCGAATGATCTCCAGCTCAGTAGCTGTTGGCGGTCGACTGAATCGGCCAAAGGCGTTTCGTTCCGAGATGAAGCCGAAATGTACTGCTCGGCAGGTAGAAACTGCTATCCTTCGTGGAAAGCAAAGCCTATTTGTGCTACCATGCAGCCGCGGAAAAACACCAAATCATCAATGTCACACAAACAAGTTCGCAAGTTCGACCCCCAATCACAATGAGAGCGAGGAAATGAAAGCAAGATATTCATTTTTGGTCTTTATTTTGTATACATTCATCTGCTTGGCAATTCCGGTAGGAATCTTGGGGCAGGATGCTTCGCCCCCGCAACTCCCGCAGACCGTGACGAACAGCGTTGGAACAAAACTGGTACTGATTCAGTCCGGTCGGTTTACGATGGGTTCGCAAATATCGGAAGAAGGCTCAAAGGAACATGAGACCTTGCATAAGGTTGAATTAACGCAGCCTTACTATTTGGGAACGACGGAGGTGACGGAGAATCAATGGGCGTTGGTGATGGGACCATCGATGATCACAGAAATGGTGGAGGAGCGTGATCCCAAAACGAAGCGATTCATTCGAAAAATAGAAAAGCAGCGTCCTAATCCAATGCTGGGGAGCCAGCTTCCAATTACATCCGTTTCCTGGGAGGACGCGGTGAAGTTTTGCCAACGACTAAGTGAATTGCCCGAAGAAAAAAAAGAAGGGCGCACCTATCGACTGCCGACGGAGGCTGAGTGGGAGTATGCCTGCCGAGCGGGAACCTCTACAGCGTACAGTTTCGGAGATACGGCTACATCGCTAGGTGATTATGCTTGGTTCGTTGGTAACAGCAAGAGGAACAATATGAGGGCGAGATACCCCGTTGGCACGAAGAAACCCAACGCATGGGGGTTGTATGACATGCATGGAAATGTATGGGAGTGGTGCAGTGATTGGTACGGCCCGTATCCCGAAGGTTTTGTAAATGATCCGCAAGGTCCATCAAAGGGCTCAGTTCACGTTCGTCGAGGGGGCAGTTGGGACTGCTTGGCTCCGGATTGCAGGTCAGCATTTCGATTCGGGCTCGATCAATACTACCGTGACAATGATTTTGGCTTTCGCATAGCCTTGAGTCCGCCTTAAATGGATGAGTCGGTTGAAAGCGTCGAGGAATTCGACAACGGAGGCTTTGAAAAACCGAATTTTGTAGAAGGGGATGCGTTCCACCGCGATTACATCAAAAGTTGGAATAAGAATTTGCCTGGCCCCTGTTTTAAACGCGATTACGACGGAGCAAGTCATCGCGACATACCAGGTGCTATCTTTTCAGCAGCGCTTTGAGATGGTTGAAGACCAAGAGTCGCCGAACGATGCGATCACCGACTGGATTTGGTCCTGTTGCGAGCTGGTGTGAGCAGTGCGAACTTGATAACTTTGGTGGCTAAGGCACATCGCTCAGTCCTAACGCTATGAAGCCGATCTATTGTTGATGCTGAGAATTTTTCTTTGCGTACTTTGAGCTCTTTCGCCGCTTGGCTTCGAAAGTCGTTTGATCCGGATCGGATCGGCGTTTTCCGTTTTCCAGATTCTTTGAAGAAAATCGGGAATACTGAGAGTTCTCAGCCGTTCTCCATCTACGAGAGTCAGCAGTATGCGGTCACATTGATCGTTTGCGGTTAAACCACTAGAGCTCGATTGATTTATCGAAGGAGCAGGATGATGACAACGGAATCAACACGAGCTCGCCTCCCACACGACCAAAGGCGTCAATGGAAGCCAATTCTGTCGAGAGAGCTACGAGCAGGCAGTCGGTTTGGCTAGACTAAGCGGGCCGCCAGAAGGTCCATAACCCTCGCTGATCATTAGGCCGTGAGACAAATTATGAGCCAAGGCAATGCACTACACTTTACTTCAGCTGGCTTGGTTGGCAGTCACCCTTTCACCCTGTACATTTGCTGGCCTGATGGCAAAAAATGCAGTCCCGGATTTCCAAAATACCAAGGCAAGCGGGCACGATAGCAGCTTTCTAGGAGAGTGGTACCCTAGGATTGCTGCCGGAACCACAATCTAAAATTACTGATTGAATCAACAATGACACGAAACATAGCCCCTTTTGCAATTCTGATACTCTACTGCTCCGCATCAACGTTTGCGCAGGAGCTTGAGGAACGTGCAATCCAAGTCCTTAAGTCGAGTTGTTCATTCTGCCATGGTGATGGAGAGGAGACTCATGGCAATTTGGAGAACATACTCGATTTCGAGTATCTGGAATCAGAAGGACTGATCGATATCGAGTCTCCGGAAAAGTCGCGAATCCTCGAACGGATGAAAGATACTGCGAATCCAATGCCTCCAAGCGATGCGCCAAGCGATCAAGTACGCTCACCTTCGAAAGAAGACATTCAGATAATTGAGAAGTGGTTGGTCGATCGAGCTGGAAAATCAAAAAAGCCTGCAGCAAATTCTGACCGCGCCAAGACTGGTGTACAGCAGGCGTTTGATGAAGCGGCCGTACATCGATTGGTCCGGCTGTTTCTGGAGCAGCAGCCTCGAAGCTCTGCTAAAAACTTCCGTTTCATTAGCTTCGCCAATATTCAAACGCTCAAGCAACAAGACTCGCTCATTGCTAAAAGATTACGGGATACGCCAGACTACTTGATACCTGCAGCAATCTCGAAAGCGATTAACAGTCTGCACTGGTCCACGGAGATTGTGGAGCCAATTGATATCCAAGGCCTGGGAGTTGTGTTCGCGATTCCGATGAATCGATTAAGGACTAGATTGGACCGTCCTTGGAGTGATGATCAATGGCAGTTGCTGAGCCGGCGATACCCCTACGCACTAAAGTTAGGACTTAGCGAAGACTACCTTAAAAACGTAGAGCTAACCGATGATTCCGTCCCAGTTATTCGAGGCGACTGGTTCTTAGTGAACGCTCTCAAGCCACCTCTATATCACGATCTTTTGCAGCTTCCCAACAATACGAAGGAACTCGAGACCTTTTTGGGAGTTGATGTTGAGGCCAACATCTTGAATGGCTCTGCTTTAAGAACTGGATTCATCAATAGCGGCATATCCAAGAACGCCAATCGCTTAGCCGAGCGACACGAGTCGAAGTTCGGTTACTACTGGAAATCCTACGACTTTCTTCCCGGTGCTCCACGTGGCAATCTGATTCAACTTCCCACTGGCCCAAATTTCGAAAAGAATCCATTTCCAGATACAGCCTTTAGACATGACGGGGGAGAAATGCTGTTTTCGCTGCCCAATGGTCTGCAGGCTTTCTTCCTTGCTTCGGCTGATGGTCGGCGTTTGGACGCCGGGCCTCCTGAGCTTGTTAGCGATGACTCGCGAGTCTCGGGCATTCCCCTGATCGTGAACGGCGTCTCTTGCATCGCCTGCCATGCTCAAGGGATTTACCCTCTTACTCGCGATGAGATTTTGAAACAGACGCAAGTCGCTGGGGACGTTCGCAAGTTTGTCCAGCTGTTGCACCGTGATTCGGAGGCGGTTCAAAAGCTCGACCAAGAGCGATTCTTGCAGTCGATCCGAAAAACGATTTCTCCCTACGTGACGCGTGAGCAACAGGAGCAACTGAAGACGCAGTCCATCCCCGAGCCCATCAAGGTGCTGGCGAGCCACTACGTGAATGCTAATCTGAAACTCGTGGATGTTGCCGCCGAATTAGGAGTTCGCGAAGACCTTCTCAAAGACAAAATCACGCACGATCCGGTACTGGGAAAATTGGGGCTCACACCGCTCCTTGAGAACAAATCGATCAAACGTGACGATTGGGAAAAAACCAGTGAAGGCAATAGCAAGTTTCAGCTCGTCGCTAGGCAACTAAAAATTGGAACGCCAATCATCGTGGTCAATGCTGATCAAACGGCACCATGATTGAAATTTCGGCAGCCTCAATTCACGCACCATTAGTCATCATTTAGAGGTATTGAAGAATGTGTTTAAGACATGGAATATTCTTAGCTTGTATCGTGTTGGCAATAGCGGTTTGCTCCACTGTTGAAGCACAGGTTGGCTCCAAGTCCAACGAAAACAGTGCGAGTCCGACGGCACAAGCGTCTAGAGTCGATGCTCAGGCCTTTGATCAGTTGATCGGCATCAATTCGAACGGATCGAATGCTGCTCTTTACTCTATTGGCAGAGGGATTTCAATCGTCGATCTTGCAAGCGGCGAAGTAACGCATCATCTCCCGCTTTCGTCGCCCATGCATCAAGCCATTTCGAATTCCGCAGAGTCTGCGGAGGAGGATCTTGCTGATCTTACTTCAAATATTCGACCATTTCTTCGTAGACTGAAGGTCTTTTTCACTAATGATACTCGTTATGTGTGGATTCTTGGCGTTCCCGGCGGGATGGCGGATGCCGTGATTTCAAAAAAGAACGCGGAGGAGTTCTTTCGGAATAAGGAAACTTGTCTCGAGAAATGGGACCTACGAACGTCAGAGTTAGTTGACAACTGGCCACTCGCTTCCCGTTGTATTGTCGACGCTGAACTGGTTCAGATTGATGCAAAAAATCGATTCGTTTTTCTTGAACGCAAGCTCATTACGCCAGCAATAGACGGAGATCCGGATCGATCGGATTGTGTGCTCGCGTACGATCTAGCTAGTAGGGACCTCGTTGCAAATCGAACTCTCAGTGGTAGCTTATTCGAAGGCTCATTAGAAAACCATTTCGGCGCGCTCGTCATAAAAACTAGAGGAACATTTGAATTGATAGATCCCAACAGCCTTCAGCTCAAATGGGAGTCGCCCAACGATCGGTCAAAAGAAAATCGAAAGTCTGTTCGCGGCATAGATTCGCTGATGGCAGTCAAACCTGATTTCGGATTCATTGACGGCGAAACCTCTTATGGCGCCCTCCAAAGTTCTATCATCGATATTCGCCGGATCAATTACAAAACTGGCAAGATAGTTCGAGAATACAGGTTACCAACGAGATTCGAGTGGACAAACATGATTTTCAAAAATGCACAGAATTCTAACGAGAGCCAAACGGACTATCTCCAGAGAATGGATCGTTATTGGAATGCACGACAAAACCCGCCACTTGCCATTGGGAGTATCACTCCAGACGGAATCTGGCTGGTCCAACATGAACCAGGACCTTTGCGTAAAGCCAAAGCTAAAGCGTATCTCCATAGCTTTGACGGAAACATTTCTGAGCTATTCGATATCCCAGGATATGTGTTCGATGGCTATTCAGGAGGATTCATCACGGCGAAAGGGGTGTGGTCAACCACTACGCGTAGTTTAATTCCTTATTTCCATCCCTCTAAGATTGGTGACAAAGGTGGCAATCCTGGCAGCCAAATCAAGGAGGTACAAACAACGCAATGCATTGGCGTGGGCAACGGAGAACTCTTGTATGTCGTGGGTGAGCAACTCACGTCAGTCGACGCGTCAACAGGCAAAATTCTATCTACCTGGCCATTGCCCGATGGGTTGATGCGTCCTTTAGACCAACAGGAACCCTCAACTGCCCTCAGTCAGCAAGCCGAAGCAGTTTGGTTTGAGAAGGACAAGTCTTGGGTGGTTGCTTTGCCAGAAGTTGCAGAAAATTATATGAATCGAGAGCGAATACTCAAAGAGCAAGTGGAGGCGACCCACGCTAGGAATTTAACGAAAATGGCCGAGTCGGTTCGGGAGTTCTCGACGGAAAAGCCGGTCTTCACCCGGAAGTTGTTCCATGATGCCAAAACAAACTTGATTGGATGGGACTTCAATTTGATTCGATTAGTTGCTGGTCAGCCAACGCAATTGTTGATGCGAACTACGAATACAGTTTGCCTCAAACTGGCCGCAACTAAAGAGGATGTCAGAGTTCTGGAAGTCAGCGCTGATCCACGTCAACTTCGCGTACATCTGCTGAAAGAAAATAAATTAGACGCTAGCGCAATTATCATCGAGCAAAAGAAGAGTTTCCAAGACCAGTCTGTTGAACAACTTTCCCGCGACCTGACGCTTAAGCATGATGCACCATTTATGGGCGGAATGCCACAGTACTATCAAGATTATGAATCGATGTTGGCCAACAGATCTCGTAACTACTGCATTTCGTCGACGGGACACGAGACGATTGTTGCAGTCGCCGATCCTCATGCTGTTTTCATGAGAGAGGTTCGAATCTTCAAACTTGGAGCTGGAGTGGAGGAGGTACATAAAGAGTTATCATTTCTAGTTAACGAGAATCAGATGGGAACTGCCCCAGGAGGAATGACCCTACTAGACTTTGCAGATGACCAGAAGTCTCCAATGACTCTCGGCGTGTCGCCGGGAGGCAGATTCGTTGCATCTGTTATTAGGAGAGACCAGGACTCCAAGGGTCGGTTCACAGCCTTGGGCAGCAATTCGATCTACTTGGATATTCGAGATTTGCAACACAACAAAAGAGTTCGATTTATGCCACTGGGTAAAATTCTAACGAAAGGCGGAGCTGTCAATTCGGTCGAAATGGATTCAGAAGCGAAGCATATTGCTCTAACAGTATCTAATGGCGATAAGGCTAGTTGCATGATCGTGCGGATTAGCAGCAACAAGCTGCTTGCTACGATCCCTGGGAATCCTAAGCGAGTCTTTGCTGAGAAGGGGAAGATTGTAAATGGAATGATGGTTGCAGATCTTGATCAGCTAGCAATAGAAGGCGAGTCTGCCTTCCGTGCTCTGTCAGGTTTTGCTGAGACACACCGAAATTAAGAAATCGTCGTTGCTAAACAATTTGTCAATCAGATAAAGACTGGAGTTTGCTTTTAATGCCTATTTTACGAAGGACCATAACTTTGCTTGCCGTAGCCTTGTTTTCGCTAATGGAATGCAAAGTCTTAACCGCTCAGGTGGCACTGCCTGAGCAATCTGCCGCAGAGCATCTGACAGGGGCAACGGTTTCAATTAGGAAGAGATCGTTGTCTGGAAAATCAACCGGCGATAGCCCAACGGGAATTAAGTTCACACTCCATGAGGGAGGAAAAGTGGAGCTCCACAAAGACATGTCCGCTGGTCATATGGATTTGCAAATGGACGACGATCCGGACGACGAACAGGCGAACAGGCCGGTAGAAAAAACGAAGCTTGCCTGGAGCATAATTAAGGACGGGAAGCTTGAAATTAAGGTTGAAACTGAAAGGTCCGGGAACGCTGTTGACGTGCGAATCGACGAAGTACGTAAAGCTCAATACTTGATCGAGCTTCCAGAGAAATTCGAACTACAAAATTTTGGAACAAAAGGCGTTAGTGCTGAGGTTAACAAGATTTCGAGATCGCTAAATCTGTCATTTTTCAAAGATGCAACATCAAACGATAGGGCCAGGCTTGCTAAAGAATTCGCTGAATCGGGAAGTGGTAAAACCGAAACTAACGAGCGATCCTATGACTGCCTTTACGAACTGACTCTCAAATCGTCGCCGAAACCAATGCCTGAGAAACCCGTTCAGAAGTCACTCTTCTTTGTTGGACTTGCCGCAACGCAGTTTAAGGATGACTACTTTCCACCGCTCAAGTTCTGTGACAAAGATATTTCTGCCTTGGAAGTCCTGTTTTCAAAAGCTGCCAAGCAGGAGACAATGAATTTTATTCCCATGCTGGCAGCCGAGACTGACACGACCCGTTCCGACGCAATAAGTATTTTTGATGAGTTAGTTGAGATTGCTCAACCAGACGACACCGTCGTCTTTGCATTTGCCACGCATGGAGTCAATCTTCAGCGCGGACTATACTTAGTGTTACCAACCAGTAAAGCGACTTCCATGCAGGCGACCAGCATTGACTGGGAGTCGATTGCTTCTTGTATTTCTCGCTTGAAAGCTGGCCGAGTTGTCGTTCTGCTCGATGCTTGCCATGCAGGAAGCTTCGCCGAGTCAAACCTCGCGATTTTGAACCGTGCTAAAGCTGAATTGGCAAGTCGACCGGGACTGACCGTGATCTCAGCCAGCGATGCTGCCAATCCCGCACTGGAACTGACCGATGGCTCCGGCCACGGCGCGTTTACCCAATCGCTTCTAGATGTCCTCCCTGATTCTCATTTTCCGTGGGAGGCAGGATCGTCGCTTTTCACCAGAATCAAGGATCGAGTCAGCGATTTGACCAACGGCAAACAGACGCCTGTCCTCACGTTGGATGTTCCTGAGAAAGCAACCGTTCAAAAGTAGACCAGAAACTAGCATAACCACTCTCAAGCTTTAACCTTGGATAGAAACAAATGACTACGAGCCGATTGTTTTTCATATTTTTGTTCACTGCTTTGTTGCCCGGAAATATCTTGGCAGACAATTTAGTCGAAGCGGTTGCCAAAGTGGCAACCCAGGTTGATCGCATTCTCACTCAAGAGGATCAAAGGAGTGTCGATATTGGCTTAATTACACCCAAATCTGGCGACAGGGAGCTTTCAGCTTATGGTCGCCGGATCGCTGAACAATTGCGAACGGAATTGTTGGCGTCGAGCTACCTGATAGAAAAGAGTGCTCCTATCCGAATCGTCGGACAGTTTGCGCTCGACGAAACCACTGGCGCCATCAAGCTTGAAGTGAATCTCGTTGATCGCCAAGGGAATGAATTGAGTTCCATCACGTCAGGCAAATTTAAAAAGGATGACACCAAGGCAAGTTTTGTTGATGCGAAAGAAGTTTTATTGGTATCGCAAGTCTCCCAAGCCATTCCGCCAAATGCTGGAGTTAAGGAAATCGTAGATCTCGTTCGACAACAAGAGTCACAGGCACCTCAGTTAAAGTTACAGACGCAGTCCCTGAGTCAGCCTGACTTGGGGCTATCTTTGGGCCTTTGGGAATTGAACACGGACCTCAAACCCGAGGAGCCAGGATTTCTGATCCGCCCCATCCCGCCTCAGAAAACGTCTACTGGCGCCGAGCCCTCTTCGGATTTTCAGATTGCCCGGGATGTATCGTACGCGATTGAACTGGAGAATCGAAGTAAAAACAGCTACGCCGTGGAAGTGCTAATCGATGGCATTTCATCTTTTGCTTTATGTGAGGATCGAATCAAGGATGCATCAGGCCGATTCAATCCTGCTTATCAATATTGGATCGTCAAACGAGGTAGCAAGGTCACCATCCCAGGATGGTTCAAAAATCTCTCTAAGGTCAGCGCCTTTCAGGTGTGCCCCGATGAGCAAAGTGTCGCTTTCCGCCTGGGAGAAACCGACGGTATCGGCAAAATTCAGGTCCTCATTCATGCCGCGTGGGCAGATGGCGAACCGGTTCCACCAGAGTTGATTGCATCGAGAACAAGGGGGACGGGCGAAGGCAAGAGCTTCAATGTCAAGCTTACCGAGGAAAAGATGAATATCGGTGTGCTCTTAGGTGCAATAAGCGTGTCGTACGAACCGAAGTAGTCTCTCTTGCGACAAACAACTGGAGCCAAACAAAGCTTCTAGGATCAAGCGATGGAACGAGTATTCTTTTACTGGAGATCTACGAGATCAATAAAGTTGGGAATATTTTGAGTTCGCTGTCGTTCTACCACTACAGGATTGCGCGGCCGCATTTCTGCAAGAGCAGGCCGACAAAAGTCGATTTTCGTTTAGATGAGCCTTAGGCGCTTGCCGATTTCTGCAAGTCGAAAGAACTCGGCTAGCGCCTCAGGCTCACGTTTGTCGGCTGAAGAACGAGGCCATTCTCGACGATAATTGACCCAGCCTGTCACTTGAGTAATACTTCTGCCGATTTAGAGACTTTACCTAAGAGATCCCTATGCCGCCGCAACAATCTTTGTTCCCTCTCGGGCTTCAAAAACCGCTTTCCCTATGCGCATTCCGGTTTTGGCCACTCCGCCTCAAGCGGATATCCATGATATTGCCAGGACTGTGCCTGGTATTGTTGCCGACCATTGTTTTTGCTCAACAGAAGCATGCCCTGTTCGTGGCCGTAGGCGAATACGAGCGCCCCGGAAAATTGGCGACGCTGAAGTACCCGGAGGACGACGCGAGGGCAATCAAGTCGATGTTGGAGCGAGAGGACGGCACCGGCTATGAAGTCACGTTGCTGGCAGGTAAAGACGCGACCAAAGATCGGGTGTTGAAAGCGTTGCATGAGATAGCAAAGAAGGGAAAGGGCGGCGGTTATTTAATTCTGGGGTTCTTTGGGCACGGAGTTCAATACGGGGCCGACGCTTATTTTTGCCCTTTTGATACAGACGTTCGGCCAGTTGTTGGTGCCAACGGCAAGGCCTTGTTTAACGGCAAT
The DNA here is from genome assembly GCA_027487485.1 of Planctomycetaceae bacterium. Classification (GTDB taxonomy): domain Bacteria; phylum Planctomycetota; class Planctomycetia; order Pirellulales; family Pirellulaceae; genus JBKCUI01. The sequence continues at coordinate 80,617 of JAIYDN010000108.1, forward strand.
AAACCGCTTTTGCAGCCCGATCCGGAAACCATGGTTCCGATGAGGGAGATGCTTCTCGCGATGACACAGTCAGATGCAATGCACAAACTGCTCCTAGCGGATTGCTGTCGCGAAGATCCCACTCGTGCTCGAGGCTTAGCTGGTAGAGCATTTGGTAGCGAACTAAAATTGGAAGACCTTCCTCGAAACTCAGCCGCCATGTTTGCCTGCAGCCGAGAAGAGCAGGCTTATGAACTGGATGAAGTCGGCCATGGCGCGTTCACGCAAGCCTTCTTGGATGCATTTAAGCGAGCCGAAAATCCTACCGCAAATGAGTTGTCCGTGTCGGTATCCCGAGGGGTACAGAATCTCGTCCGACCCATGGGGGTGAAGCAGAACGTTAATACCCTGCTCAGCGGTAGCGTCGTTGAACTAGGGATTGAAAATCCTAACGCTCGTACGAAGTCGTTTGCTCCCGAAATGCGTGCCCCCAATGCACCAAAGCTGAATGAACCGACGGCCGCGGTCCCGACCACCACCGGCAAGGAAAGCAATCTAAAAAAATCGACGCCGGAAATGTTTCCGCCGAAAATTATTGTCGAACCCAGCGCCAAGAAAATCGGCTCAACTCTTATCGTGGAGTCCGTCGGGCCTTATCCTGGGTCGAAGGGAACGGCCGACGTTTCAATTACATTGGAGTCAGACGATGGGAGAAAAGTCCCAATAGCGAACAAAGAGATTGTTGTATCTTCTCGAATAAACGGCGGGCCCACTTCACCTGTTTCCCGTTTGCGCACGGACAGAAACGGTTTGGCCAAAATGAAAACAGCCGTTCTTAAGGATCAACCCCGTGGCTACACGCTTGTCTTCGAGTTTGCGGGGGATGAGATTTACGAATCAACATCGAAAGAGCGAAAGCAAGTCAAGTAGCGATAGGAGTCCAAAGAATAACGCGGGGGCAAAGAAGCGGGGATGCGAATTTCCAACGCTTTTTCCGGATAATCCCTGTTCCCGCTAACAACTGCGGGCTTCGTCGTAATGTAGCGCTCGGTAAATGCTCTGCTCGCTGTATGGTGATGCCGATAACAATTAATTTGCTTTGGATGTTCAAGCGTTGCGTAAATTTTGAGAAAGTGCGGAATAATGCGAGTTCGCCGTCGTTTTCTATCTACGGAAGCTGCAGATTGCGTCCAAAGTAATCGTTTGCGATGAAAGCACGGGTTTAGCAGCCTCATTCAACGATAATTGACGATGCCAAGTGCTTCAGCAATACTGTTGTCCGATCTGGTTCCCAACCGAGAACCCAAGGCGCTAGCCGAGCTATGCCGCTGGAACTCGGCTAGCGCCTCAGGCTCAGTAAGCCCCCAACTTATTTCCATTGTACGGGTCGACAACTATTACCCTTCAGGCAACAAATGAATCTTCAAATTAGCACGTTCCTGTGTTTGCCGCCTTTGATGCGACCAAACTGGGCAATCATAAAATTGTTGGGGTTGAGCTTGGTGTTCTTGCCGACCAGCGTATTTGCTCAACAGAAGCATGCCCTGTTCGTGGCCGTAAGCGAATACAAACGGCCTCAAAAGATGGCGACGCTGAGGTACCCGGAGGACGACGCGAGGGCAATCAAGTCGATGTTGGAACGGGTCGACGGATCAGGCTATGAAGTTACCTTGCTGGTAGGTAAAGATGCGACCAAAGATCGGGTGTCGGACGCTTTAAAAGAAATCGCAAAGAAAGAGGACAGTGACTATTTAATCTTGGGGTTCTTTGGGCACGGAGTTCAATACGGGGCCGATGCCTATTTTTGCCCTTTTGATACCAACGTTCGCGACGCCGTTGATGCCAGCGGAAACGCTTTGTTTAATGGAAATTTGCCACTTTTGGAGCCAGATCCGAAAACGATGGTACCCATGAAGGAGATGCTGTCCGCAATGAAAAAATCAGATGCAACGCACAAACTACTCTTAGCGGATTGCTGTCGCGAAGATCCCACTCGTGCTCGAGGCTTAGCTGGTAGAGCATTTGGTAGCGAACTCAAATTGGAAGACCTTCCTCGAAACTCAGCCGCCATGTTTGCCTGCAGTGAGAAGGAGCAAGCTTATGAATTGGATGGAGTCGGCCATGGCGCCTTTACACAAGCATTCTTGGATGCATTCAAGCGAGCCGAAAATCCTACCGCAAATGAGTTGTCCGTGTCGGTATCCCGAGGGGTACAGAATCTCGTCCGCCCCATGGGGGTGAAGCAGAACGTGAACACTCTTATCAGTGGTGGCGTTATCGATTTGGGAATGGTTAATCCTACCGCTACGGTTAAGAGTATTACTCCCGAAATGCGTTCATCCAAAGCCCCTATGCTGAATGAACCGGCGGCCGCGATCGCGACCATTCGCAATCGAATCGATATGCAATTGGTACCGATATCTTCAGGAAAGTTCTGGATGGGATCAACCAACGACGATAAAGATCGATACAAGGACGAAGTTCGGCACGAGGTGACGATTACCAAACCTTTCTACATGAGCATCACGGAGGTTACTCAGGCCCAATACCAAGCGGTGATGAAAAACAATCCAAGCGTCATGAAACAGCCCGAGCATCCAGTCGAGAGTGTCAGCTGGAACGATGCGGTTCTCTTCTGTGAAACATTGTCGGCTCTGCCCGAGGAAAAAGCGGCCGGTAGGATTTATCGATTGCCCACCGAGGCCGAGTGGGAATACGCTTGCCGGGCTGGCCAGGACACTCGCTTTAGTTTCGGTGACGACTCGGTTCGATTATCGGAGTTTGCTTGGTTTAAAGGGAATGCTGATGGATCGAAGTCGTCACCGGTCAAGCAGAAGCAGCCCAATGCATGGGGGTTGTACGACATTCATGGAAACGTATACGAATGGTGTACTGATTTTTATGTCGAAAAAATCCCATCCAAAGAAGCGATCGACCCTTCCGGTCCTGCTGTTGGAAGTGAACGTGTGATGCGAGGAGGTTCGTTCCGAGAGGATGCGAAGTATCTGCGTTCAGCTGCCCGAATCAGTTATTCAGCGGTCACGAGCAAAGCATTCATCGGCTTTCGCGTCGTGATGGAACAGCCCCAAGCGGAAAAGAAATGACTTGGATCTGCAATTGTGGTTGGTTGAACAGGCATGCAAGCGGTCTTCCCAATGAGCCTGAGGCGCTAGCCGATTTTCATTGCGGAAGAAGCGAAAAATTTGGCTAGCGTCTCAGGCTCAAGAAATGCGATGGGATTCTGTAAGACATACGCTCAGAGGAAACAAAATGAAAAATTCAGAATGGTTTAGTTGGTTAAGCGGGCTGCTGCTATTGATTTTTGCTAGCCCCGATATTGCACTCTGCCAAGATGCGATATCGGACCAACCTCAAGCGATCACCAACAGCATCGGTATTAAGTTAGTACCAATCCCAGCCGGCCGATTTACGATGGGCTCTCCAGCCTCCGAGCGTGGTTCTCAGGAGGACGAGGTGCTGCATAAGGTTGATTTGACACAAACCTATCATATGGGCGCAACGGAGGTGACGGAGCATCAATGGGCGATGGTGATGGAAGAACCGTTCCGAACGGAAGTGGTCGAGATCCGTGATCCCGAGACAAAGCGTTTGGTTAAGAAGGAAGAACGACAAATCAAGAACCCCAAGCTGGATAGCCAGTTGCCGATGACCGGAATTTCTTGGGTACAAGCTATGGATTTCTGCAAGCGATTGGGGCAGTTGCCCGAGGAAAAGAAGGAGGGGCGTAACTATCGGCTGCCAACAGAAGCGGAATGGGAGTATGCCTGTCGGGCAGAATCATCAACGGCTTACAGCTATGGTGATGACACTTCTGTCTTAAGCGAATACGCTTGGTACGCCGGCAACAGTCGCGAAGCTAAACCGAAGCCGATAGCACAGAAGCGAGCGAATACTTGGGGGCTATACGACATGCACGGAAACGTCGCCGAATGGTGTCATGAGTACTATGGAGAGTATTCGGAGGACTTGGTCAGTGATCCCGTAGGCCCGAAGCGGAAGTCTGTCCCTTGTAAGAGATTGGTTCGAGGCGGTTTCTTTCAAAGCAAAGAATCGCAGTGCCGATCAAGCTGGCGTGGGCAAGTACAAGGGCTCGCTCAACCGACGATTGGACTTCGTGTTTTGATGGGCGCTCGGTTGCCCGAGAGAGAGATTGAATATGCCGAGAATGGAATCGGCCAGCGTTTTGTAAAGATAAATGCGGGGCGGTTTATGATGGGAAGCGAGAACGTAGATGACGAAGAAATTCCAGTACATGAAGTAGTGATTTCTAGATCCTATTTCATGGCCGAGACAGAGGTTACGCAGGCGCAATGGAAGGTGGTGGCGGATTCTGAGCCTTGGAAAAGTCAATACGGAGCATTCGCAACCGACGGACCAGAGTATCCCGCAATGGTGAGTTGGACGGCTGCGGTGAACTATTGTCAGCAGTTATCTGAAAGGCCTGAAGAGAAGGCGGCGGGTCGGGTGTATCGGTTGCCAACGGAGGCGGAGTGGGAGTACGCTTGCAGAGCTGGAACGCAAACTAATTATTGCTTTGGCGATGACGCAAGTGTACTTGCGGATTTCGCATGGTACAGCGACAAAGAATGGGTCATTGGAGGCAAAAAAAGTGCGTCTGACCTTAGCAAGGTTGCTCATAGACAGCCCAATCAATTTGGCTTATTCGACATGCATGGGAATGTTGATGAATGGTGTAGCGATTGGTTCGCAGCGTACGGACCTGCGAAAACAGTTGATCCGACGGGCCCAGTAACAGGTCTCGAACGCATCGCACGCGGTGGCAGCTTCTGCTCCACCCAGCATGCCTGCCAGTCAGCGTATCGCAATCCCATCAATCCAAACCTTGATGGCGCAAAACCAGGTTTTCGTGTCGTATTTACATCGACAAGTAAGTAACAAATTAGCAAATGCTGCGCAATTAGCGAGACAGCCCAAATAGCGAACGAGGCTAGTTTGTTTCGAGTTATGCCAACATTGAACTTGAGAGAAACAAAATGAAAAAAGTCATCCGGTTTGATTGGGTATTAGGACTGTCGCTAATGATGTCAGTTAGCCCTACGGACGTCCGCAGTCAGGATGCAATATCGAACCAGCCTCGATCGCTCACCAACAGCATCGGCATGAAGTTGGCTCCAATCCCAGCAGGCCGATTTACGATGGGCTCACCAGCCTCCGAGCGTGGTTCTCAAGAGGACGAGGTGCTTCACAAAGTGGACCTGACTCAAGATTTTCATTTCGGGACAACAGAGGTGACGGAACACCAATGGGCGATGGTGATGGAAGAACCATTCCGAACGGAAGTGGTCGAGATCCGTGACCCGGATACGAAGCGACTATTAAAAAAGGAAGAAAAGCAAATCAAGAATCCCAAGCTGGATAGCCAATTACCGATCACCGACATCTCTTGGGCCCAAGCAGTCGAATTCTGCAAGCGTTTGGGACAGTTGCCCGAGGAAAAGAAAGAGGGGCGTAACTATCGGCTACCCACCGAGGCAGAGTGGGAGTATGCCTGTCGGTCTGAAACAACGACGGCTTACAGCTTCGGTGAAAACGCTTCTCTATTTGGCGACAAGGACGCTTCCATCTTGAGCGACTACGCATGGCACTTTGGTAACACTCGTGGGGATAAACCGATGCCGGTGGGTCAGAAGGGAGCGAATGCTTGGGGGCTTTACGACATGCATGGAAACGTGGCGGAATGGTGTCATGACTATTACGGTGAATATGCAGATGGCATTTCGCGCAATCCCGTCGGGCCAGACAAATTGAATTCAATCCATCGGGTTTTCCGTGGTGGATCGTACCAAAGCAAAGAATCAAAGTGCCGATCGGGGTGTCGGGGACATACGCCGGAGCAAGGTCAGTCAACGATTGGGGTTCGCGTCGTCTTGACGATGGAATAGTCTGCAACAGAGGGTGTTGTAAATTGGATTGGGCAGCGTCTCGTCAAGATTCCTGCGGGTCGTTTTCTCATGGGGAGCGAAAAAGGAAAATCCGATGAGAATCCAGTTCATGAAGTGCGGAGTGGGAGTATGCTTGTCGTGGCGGCTTGGCGACAGAATATGGCTTCGGGGATGATGAGAATAAACTGATTGACTACGCTTGGTTCGGCGACTCAAAAACCAACAGTTCTGCGCAAGTTGCCAAGAAAGCTGCAAATGCTTTTGGCTTGTACGATATGCACGGCAATGTGTGGGAGTGGTGTAGCGATTTGTATGGAAACTACCGCAGCGCAGCGTCGACAGATTTGACTGGCTCAGCAACGAGAGATAAACGTGTACTTCGCGGTGGTAGCTGGAATACTACATATGCGCTTTGTAAATCGGCGCGCCGTTCTTGGTCAGCTGCTCCAGTCCGGAGTAATGGCGTGGGATTTCGGGTCGTCCTAGAGTCGGGCGGTAAGTAAGAACTCAACGTTGACCTCTCGCTGTGTTTTCTTATCTTCTAGTCTGACCGAATCCTTGGAAAAACATTTATGAACGACAAATTTCTTATCCTTGTTGGAGTTGTGTTCGCGGTTAGAGCTCCATTCGATCTGACTGATGTCGAGCGACAGCCCCAGAACTGCGATATTCAGCCGGATCGAGAGCGGCTTCTCTATTCGACATTATGACGAATTTCGAATCTCTAAAGACTCGCGCGGAAAATCTAGCGTCCATTTCGACAAGCATCGGCGTTGTGTGTTCTTACCTGGCCGGATTCCCGGATCCAGCCCTGTTGCGCGAGATGTTGAGAGCTACCGCGGCCGATCCAGCCCGGATCGCCGCCGAGGGTGAGTTCATTGTCGCTGCGGATCGCAACCTTGCGGGACATCTAGCGGCCTTTACCGCGGCAGGACTCAAACTCTTCGGCCAGAACGTGGAGTCCTGGAGTAGCAGGAAGTCCATGATTCAGAGTATCGATGCGAGGCAACTTCACCTCGTTCGATGTGCCTATCGCGCAATGGCGCTAGACGCGCTCTTTTCGAACGCCGAAGGAGACAAGAGCGTCGAATTCAAAAGAGGGGAGACCACCGCCGATATACAGCGGCAGCTCGAGTCAATCGAGCCAAAGACGATGGCGTCACCCGATCGGTTTACTCCGATCGGCACACCTACAGACGATACACAATTTCTAATCTCAGGGTTCTTGGCCTCAAGATTGGGAGACTCGCATTTTACCGAGAACATACTCGCACTCTGGCGCAAGATGGGGGGCAATGTGTGGCGGAACGAGGGAGCCCGTTTGCGGGCGTTTGTCGACGGTGATGAGGCAGCATTTCGGGGCAAGGCGACTCTAGGTGACCTACTTCGTTTCGCGGCTTTCTCTGCTATCGATGAGCCCACTACGCGTAAGGAGCAGTTTACCCTATATTGCAATCGTACCAAATTGAGCGAATCTCAGACACGGGTGGGAGAGGCATTCCTGGTGATGCATGATGAATTGCTCAAAAACAATATTCCGCAGGCAACACTTGAATTGGCGCGAATGCTGTCGGCCATTGATCGGGACGACCACTACATGCATTCGTTCGCCAAAGCTGTAAAGCTGGAGCTCTTTGATAAAAGTGATCTGGTCGGGTACTTAGTTGAAATGAAGAAGCTGGGGAATGACTACGATACCTTTGCCTTCCTAGGTGGCCTCCTACTTCCTCTCGGATCCTTCGATGGCACAGAGATTCGCCCAATGGCAAAGTCAGCGGGCGATACAGTCACGTCGGTTTTATACGGATACCTCTTTCGAGATTCAACAACCGAGGTACCGGTCCCCGATGCCAAAGAGCTTCTCACAATGTATTTTGCGGGTGAGTTCCAAACCAATGAACATCTGCAGTTACTTCGGGACTGCAATAACGCAGAAGAACTTGAGCTCTTGTTGCATTCGACTAAGTAAGAACATAATCACCGAAATTCTCTACCCAAAAATGACCAATCCAATACGAAAAAAAGAGTCTGTGATCTTCGTCGACGTCGACGACACGCTGATTCGAACATTTGGGACAAAACAGATCCCAATACCAAACACGATCCAATATGTTCGCGATATGTTCCATGCTGGAAATTTGCTATATTGCTGGAGTCGTGGCGGTGCTCAATACTCTCGCGATGTAGCGACTAAATTGGGCATCGCAGATTGCTTTGTGTGCTTCCTTCCGAAACCTGATGTGGTTGTCGACGATCGGCTTGAACTTCTATTGGAACATTGCCAGTTCATTCATCCAAATAACGCCGTGACACATCCTTTCGAATAAGCAAATGCTTCGCAATTTTCTAGACAAACCAAATAGCGAGCAAGACTCTTTTTGAGAGATATGAAAGTCAGCGAACTTTTCCACGCCAACATTGAGCATGAGAGAATCGAAATGAAAAAGGCCATAAGGTATTTTTGGGCAGTTGGACTATCGCTAATGATTGCAGTTGGCCCGACGGACGTCCGCAGTCAGGATGCAATATCGAACTAACCACAAGCGATCACGAATAGCATCGGGATGAATTTAATTCCGATTCCAGCGGGTCGATTTACGATGGGCTCACCAGCTTCCGAGCGTGGTTCTCAGGAGGATGAGGTGCTGCACAAGGTGGACTTGACTCAAGATTTTCACATGGGGACAACAGAGGTTACCGAACATCAGTGGGCAATGGTGATGGAAGAACCATTCAGGACGGAAGTGGTCGAGATCCGTGATCCCGAGACGAAGCGTTTGGTGAAGAAAGAAGAACGTCAGATTAAAAACCCGAAGCTGGACAGCCAGTTGCCGGTGACTGGAATTTCTTGGGGGAAAGCGGTGGAGTTCTGCAAGAGATTGGGGAAGTTGCCAGAGGAGAAAAAAGAGGGACGTAGGTATCGTCTGCCCACGGAATCCGAGTGGGAATACGCGTGTCGGGCAGGAACATCTTCGGCTTTCAGCCACGGCGATGATGTCGCGGGCTTAAATGAATTCGCGTGGCATTCCGGCAACAGCAGCAATTCGAAAACGATAACGATGCCGGTGGCGCAGAAGCAAGCGAATGCGTGGGGGCTATACGACATGCATGGAAACGTTGCCGAATGGTGTAATGACTACTATGGCGATTATGCGGAGGACTTGGTGAGTAATCCTACTGGGCCAAAGAAGTTATCCTCACCAAAAAGAGTTGTGCGCGGTGGTACTATCGCGAGCAAAGCATCGCAGTGCCGATCGGGTTGGCGCTCGCAGGCTAATCCCGCCTCTGGCACGACTCTCACTGGTTTTCGGGTCGCCTTGGTGAATGAATTGGCAACTGGTTTTCCCTCATCTGGATTAGAGAGTGTGGTGAATGGGATTGGCCAGCGTCTGATCAAGATTCCAGAAGGTCGTTTCCAAATGGGAAGCACGACAGGAAAGAGCTATGAGAAACCTCTGCATAACGTGGTGATCTCTAAATCCTATTTTATTGCAGATACGGAGGTGACTCAGGAACAATGGATGCTAATAATGAACACAGATCCTTGGAGAGGTAAAGATCACGTGACCGAAGGAGTGGATTATCCGGCAACCTATGTGAGTTGGGAGGTTGCCGTCGACTATTGCCAGCGGCTATCTGCGATGCCTGAAGAGAAGGCGGCTGGCCGGATGTATCGGTTGCCGACGGAAGCGGAATGGGAGTACGCGTGCCGCAGTGGACAGACAACCGACTTTACCTTTGGCAGTATCGAATTCGCATTAGATGAACACGCATGGTACACCGCAAATTCAAACAGAACACCGGAAGAAGTAAGGCTAAAACTGCCGAATTCCTGGGGACTATTCGACATGCATGGAAACGTTGCCGAATGGTGTGCAGATGGCTTCGACGCGAACGCTTATTCGCTTCGCCGCAAAGAGGTTAAGGATCCGTTCGTAGAAATGGGTACGGAACGTGTAAACCGTGGTGGCAGTTGGCGAGTCATTGCGGGGGATTGCCGGTCATCGCGTCGAGGCGTGAACTTGCCGGACTTCCGGGGTGATAGCTTGGGCTTTCGTGTCTGCATGCAGTCAAACCGCAAAGACGAGTAGACGCAGCTTAAGCCACGAAAGAGCACAGAGCACACAAAAAGGAATGCAATCAACTCTTCGATAAAGTTTCTGGAAGTGGCCGTATAGTTGTCGAAGATGGGGGCTTTTCATTTGTGCGCTTTTGCGGAAGCGATGCATTTTTTGGAGCCACCGCAAACTTTTCTTTGATTTTCCTTTTTCTAGAAAGTTTTAAGAAACTTGGGAAGATACAATTCTTGCCGTCGTTCAATATTCGGCGCCAGGACGAAGAAAACTTACACGCTTCGTGGTCTGTCCCGGATGAAACAATGATTAATCCAATGCCAAAGAAAGTGTCCGTGATCATCGTCGACGTCGACGACACGCTAATTCGATCATTTGGCACAAAACAGATTCCAATACCAATCACGATCCAATATGTTCGCGATATGTTCCATGCTGGAAATTTGCTATACTGTTGGAGTCGCGGAGGTGCTCAATACTCTTGCGATGTGGCAACTAAATTGGGCGTCAGAGGTGTGAAAGACAGCGAACTACGCCACGCAAATATTGATTCTGAGAAAAGCAAAATGAAAAAGGTCACAAACGTGCTGCCACTGCAGCGACTTGCATTCATCGCCGACATGTCATTAGAAGTTATCGTGTTGCTTCATGGGCAAGTCACTTACCAACCTCCGTCGCCAAAATAGAGTTTAGTCGCCTTCCCAGTTAATGGATCACTCGCCCGATGGCACGTCGACATGAACACAGGATTCGCAAACGATTTGGCGATGAGCTGCCTACCCGTATTGGAAACGTGCGAATTTCGCGGATTGTAAACGGGCGAACTAGACACTGTCACTTCTGTTTTCCGCACGGTCCTGAAACCCCGAATGCTACCCGGCTCAAAAATCGACGATCTTGGAAAAACCATCGTCGAGAAAGGTACCGCAGAAATGGGCTACAATGAAACTACATTTACCGGCGAATGCTCCTGAGAATTACTAGTTCTGCAACAGAAGATCAGATGGAACCAAGAACACAGGCGGCGCGTGATTTCGCCATCAACGCCCACAGTGGTCAACAGTATGGACTGCACCCGTATTCGTATCATTTAGATGCTGTCGCAGCACTCGTTGCTCCGTTTGGCGATGACTTTCAAATTGTGGCATACCTACATGACACTGTTGAGGACACGGCCACAACCGAAGAGGAAATAGAGGCCACTTTTGGTCGGACGATAGCTGAGTGTGTTTCGATTTTGACCGACGAACCGGGCGATAACCGTAAGGCTCGAAAGGCGAAGACCAACGCGAAACTCGCTTCAACAACAAACACACTGGCATTAACAGTAAAGGCGGCAGATCGGCTCGCCAATCTGCTGGAGTGTCAGCGCGATACTTCGGGTGGAAATCTACAGATGTATCGGCGGGAGCATCAGGCGTTTCGGGAGGCAGCCTATCGCGATGGGCTTTGCGATGACTTGTGGTCCCGAATCGATTCAGTCATTCTTGAAACAAAGTAATTGCAGAACTCGGGTAAGGATTCCCCTTTTCCGTGCATCCTTACCACAATACCGTACGTGTGGGTCCTTATACGGCGGTTCAACGAAGATGAGAAAGTTCCGCCCATAACGTCTTGAGACTCAAAACTCCCTGTTTAGCTAATCAAGCATTCGTCATATCAACGCCACTCGCTATCGTCTTAAACATATGCCAAGGACCCTTGCGACTCTTGCCGTGCCGGATCGCTTATCTTCGCGGGACGTTCATTGCCAGCAGGTTTCGAATACGTGTGCGAACATGTCGCCAACGTTTCAAGTAACAGCATCGAATGCGTCTTCGTATCCACTGTTCCAAGCTTGCGAACAGTTTCAACTTCGAGGCGATCGCAAAGTAGCCCGCCCACCCACGCACGAATCGTGCGAGTTCGTCCAAACATCGTTCCATCGAGATGCCTCGGCTGCGCGCAGTGATCTCGCGGATACGATGCTTGAAGCGATCGATGGACTTACCCGTCACGTTGATTGTCGCGCGTGAACCCACGAATCGGAACCCGAGATACTACAGTTCCTTATAGCTTATTCCTTTCATGCGTAAAGGAATCCGCAACACAGCTAGCAGGACCGAGCCCCACGGACAACTTCGCCGCAGCAATACGCTACTACGAACTCATGACGTAACTCACGCGTGATTGGTGTACCACGTTGTTTAGAATTCTCGATCAACTCATCCATTGACAACCATCCTTCGGCATCAAGCTGTATTCCGATGACTTCAGGTTGATGCCGTAGAACCAAGCTTAGAAACTTACTGAACGAGACAAGCTGTTTGTTCATATTGTCGTTTTAAATGTCTTACGGAATGCATCCAGATTGGCTTTGCTCTGACGGCCTGCAGCCGGAATCGCGAATACAATCTCATCGAAACCGTGACCATCTTTCTCAATCGCTTTCTTGGCAGTTTCCGAGGCCATGATTGGATCACCGCCGAACGCTCCGCAGCCCCACGCACCCAAAAGTAGTCTTGTTATTCCTTGATCGCGCGCGATTCGCAAGACATTGCTCCATCGCCGCTGAAACGTTTGCCGCAGTTCTTGGGTGGCAATTTTTACGTCCGAATGCGACCGCATGTAAGGCCCACTGTTGGGTGCCGACGCGGTGATTACCGAAACGAGAAATGGATCACTAAGGAGCTCGCCTGTTCCTCGAGTCTTGAAAAACGGAACGTCAGGACTGAATATCGCATAGTCGGTGTAAAGCAAGGAAGATTGAATTCGATTGACATCGTAGTACTCCATGCACCGCAACAGGCACGGATACAATCCTGAACATCGACACAAATCTTCTTCTTGAGCCTTTGCTCCATTGAGGAAACCACCACCCGGATTGCGGGCTGATGCGAAATTTAAAAGCCCGACGCGTCCGTTATTGGCCAACACCATTTCCAATGCAATCGTCTGCGTTGTTCCATCGGTGATTCGAACCAACGGTGTGGTGCCGCTCGACGCTTCGATGATCGTTAATTGCTCAGGTGTATACAACCGCGTCTTGAGCACTGCCTGCGATTGGCTTTCAAGAAAACTGATGGTCCGTCCACTATCAACTTGATACTCTCCCGCTTCGATCATACTAAGCATCGCAGCGGCCGCATCCTTAAGTGTCATACTCGACCCCCCACTCCAAATTTCTTTCAGTTCCAAAAAAGGTGCTAGACAAAATCAATCGTCGCAAGGTTCACCGATCAAGTGCTTCAACATCCGAGCTGGGGTGTCAAGAAATGCTCTGGTGACGCGATAGTGTTCGGTATCCTCGTAGGCGATTGGCACGATGCCTTTGTCGCTGAATTTCAATGTCCGTTATTGGGATGGATGAATGCGCAGTGGTCAAGCAGCTTTTCAAGGCGTTTATCGAGAACAATGTCCATTTTTTATTGTGACTATATTGCTTCCGGGCATTCGACATGACAAAGTCTTAGGCCATTCATTAATGCCTGTTGCACAGCCTGTGTAATCAACAAACGCGACGTATTGACCTCTCCGTTTGAAATCACTTCGGCCCTCGCATAGTAGGAGTTGTAAATTGCTGCCGTATCCAGAAGGTGCCGAACGAGTATAGATGGATTGGACTGATCAGCCGCGTCCAATACTCTTTCGGGAATCTCCTGTAGCTTAAACAGCAATGCGGCCTCTTGACTATCAATCTTAAAGTCGTCAATTTCTTCCGCTTGCACAGGCTTCTCATTGCACTTCCTCAAAATTGCTCGCGCCCGGCAGGCGGAGTACACGACATATGCACCACCCGACTTCTCGAATCGTTCTATCGTGGAATTTACATCCTCGGTTTCGATTGAAACAGAGCCCTTTACATCTTGCGCAAGATCATTAAAGACTAGGGAACCAACGGAGAGTTCTTTCGCAGACTTGTCAATCTCCCCCTCGGTTTGATCCACACGACCACTGAGCCGCAAACGGAAGTATGCAATCGATTCCGCGAGCAGTTGGTTTACGTTTGCGACCGTGTCACGACTGGATAGCTTCTTGCCCGTTCCTGCATCAATGTAAAAACCAAAATATAGGTGTTGAAAGCGAAGATTAGAAGGATCGGCTAATCCGATTTTGTAAGCGGATTTGAATAGCCGTTCAAAGTGAACCTTCTGCTCCTGACCGACCACATAGATGATATCTGTCGGGTTAAACAACTCGCGACGTAGCTTTATCGCACCGAGATCTCTCGTTGAGTATATGCTTCGACCGTCTGAGCGGAGAACAACAAAGCGTTCCGCTGCGTCAAGCTGTACAACAATCGCCCCAATGTCCTTCCGTATGGTCTTTACACGTATCTCCCGCTCCCCGTCAGTGATTTCACCGGACGATAGCTTCTCATCGACTGCGATTATCTCGCCCTCAGCCAGTTCCTTCGTAAATAGGATTGCGGAACCGTTGCTGAGACACTCGGATACAACCAACGTACCACTATCAAAATAGAAACTTTCGCCGATTACGAGATCAAACTCAATGTTCAATCTATCGTAAAAGGTATCGAAGTCATCAAGACTCCATCTAATCATCTTGCTCCATAGATCAACCTCTTCTGCAACGCCTGCTTCAAGGTCCGCAAAACGAGAATCGGAAGCTTCCACATAGTTATTAAATGCCAAAATCAATTGTTCGGTAGTCTCAATGTCGGGAAAGTACCTCTTTATAAGGCCACGATCCACATCGGGTATCTCTGAGAACGAGGCCGAACTTTGGACAATACGTTCGGCTGTTCTGCGGATTGCATAGATCTCCAGCAACCTCTCATTAGGGCTAAGTTCCTGTGGAAAGAGATTTTGAAAGCGTCGATATCCTTCGAGGACAAACCCGAACCCTCCAAAGTCGTTGATATGGTTCACGCGGTAAACAACTGCTCCACAGGCTTCATACAAATTTGCCAAAACGTGGCCGATAATGGTCGAACGAATGTGTCCAGCATGAAGCACCTTTGCTACGTTTGGCGAAGAATAGTCTACAACAAACCTTCGCCCAATTAGCCTGTCGCTGAGGCCGTATTTACTTTCGAGATCGATAATTTCTTGTGCGGAGCTTAGCAGCCATTTATCCGTAACTGTCAAATTTACGTACATGCCCTTGGTTTCGACTTTCGCTATCACATCGGAAAAATCCGTTCCAGTTAAGACATCAACAATCCAGGGAACATGATCACGGGAAAAAACCTTCGGACCTCCGTTAGCAAGTAACTGGGGCAATTTTAAGGATATATCACCTCCAAACCGTTCGCGTTCGATTAACTCAAAACGTGTTTCAAGGAGTCCCTGCCCCCAGCGCTGCGAAAGTGCTGCAGTGATTCGTCGTTTCAATTTCGGTAAAGAATATTCACTATAGTCGGGCAACTGCTTGACGTCATAAGACGCTTCACTTGCATCGCAAAATGCAAGAATCTCAGACCTGCGGGAAGCGTTAATTTTCCTAAGATGATTCATTGTTCTCTAATTTCCCATAAGTGGTATTGTTGCATGAAGCTTTCTCATCTTGAAGAGAATGGGCAACACCAACAATCAGATCCTCTTGTCCGGCAACTGCCTGGCAATCAACAACTCGCTCAAATTCTTGATCGAACCGTTCGGGGCGATCAATGAAGCTGTTTACGTGTCCAGACTCGTTACGCGAGCCAGTATGCACCAAAAAGTGAACGGGACCATCTTCGTAAGGTTCAAGAGCATCGAGAAAGTGGTTCTCACCGCCTAAATCACCAAGTCCGCCTTTGTTCTTTTGAAGAAGGCAAGCTACTTCGTTCCAGCGATCGATATCCAAATCACACGGATCAATCGTCGACTTCATCTATCGCATTCCACAACCGCAGTCAAAAACAGCAAACTTGCGCCAGTCTTCCCGACGTGTATGAACGGCCGTACCAGTCGGTAGCGGGGACTTTCCCGGGCATGCGTCTGGAAGAAAGACTACTTTCTCGGCACATAAGCTATGCGGCAGCCATGAATGCAGGACGCCGATTGGTTCGGCGGACAGATTGATAAGTTCCATAGTAAGGCTTTCGTTTCAATTTGACAGATTGACTCGGTAAGACATCCGGCAATCGGCAAAGGTTCGCTCGGGTGCGATCCAATGATTGCGCAGGTATTCTAATGGATTCATGCGGCGAATTGGGCGTATAGAGTCTCGACAGGCTAGAAGCACTTGCTTCAATTCCATCACTTCCAGTTTCCCAAAGCCGCAGCGGCATTTTTGCGTACGTCCTCATCAGGATCTGTCAAGGCGGTAGTAAGACTCCACACCGCCGGATCAGCAGCCGGCGAGCCGATTTTCCCCAAAGACTTGGCTGCAGCACGTCGTACCAACCAATACGAATCACTCAGGGCTGCAATCAGACCAGGGACCGATGGGTCGGCAGCCGGGGAGCCGATACTGCCCAAAGCCTCAACTGCACTATGGCGGGATCCCCCATCGGGATCGCTCAGGACGGCAATCAGAGCAGGGACCGCTGGGGCGGCAGCCGGAGAACCCAGACGGCTCAAAACTTCGGCTGCTGTGCCTCTCACCCATCCTACTTCATCGCTCAAGGCCGTAATTAGTCCTGGCACCGCCGAGTCAGCAGTCGGAGAGCCGATTTTTCCTAAAGCCACGGCTGCTGCACTCCGAACTGGCGAATGCTCGTCTTTCAGGGCCGTTATCAGTCCAGGGACAGCCGGTTCAGCAGCAGCAGAGCCGATAAGCCCCAACGCCTCGGCTGCAATACGTCTCAATCCCTTATCCGCATCTTTCAGGGCCGTAATCAGTCCTGGGACCGCGGCCGGAATCGCTAGCGAATGCATCGTCGATAAAGCCCGACATGCGGTGTTTCGCACCTGAGCGTCCGCATGACTCAACGCATCAATCAGGGGTGGGGTTATGCTGGTACCAAGCCCGGCCAAAAACTCCGCTAAATTCAGCAAATGCATGGATCCTCCCATCGAGTCGATGAGGTCCCGAAGCAACGAACAACCCACGGTCCGTAGTGACGCAATTGCTTGCCCGCGCACCGCTTCCGAATATCGATCCAACCGGCCGTATGAATTGTATAGAGGGTCGAATAAGGTGGTCCGGGTATTTTGTTGCGACAGCCTCTCGGCTGCTCTTTGCCAGGCTGGATGCAACTCAATGGAATGTACAAAAATCCCTGGCCAACCGCTCCAACGACGCAAAAACATCACCCATTCCCGTTGCGGCAGTATTCCCACTTCGGCGATCGATTTGAGGCTTTCCGAGAGCTCGTTCCGTGTCACATATTTGGGATGCTGCAACGCCAACGAGCAACAGACGAGCCAGGTTTTTCCTATTTCGGAGTCGACGGTATCCGCCTGAACTTCCTGCATATCGCGGTAGATTCCAGGGAGCCGCTGCCAGCAACCGATGGCCAACGCCAAACCTAAGGCCTGGTATTCGGCGTCACAGCCTGCCTCGCTCAATACTCGCGCGGCGAGGTGTTCGATCAGCGGCCGCCGTGTTAGCCGCCCAAGCCGGTCTTGGAGATCCAGCAGTCCTCCAAGTTGGCTTAGGACACCCTCTGCCGCCCACTGCGGGTGCGTCTCTAGCTGCAACGACTGCTCCGCCAATGCCGGCCGTACCAATAACGGCCGAACCAAAGGACGTAATCTCGTCGGCAGTCCATGCAAAGTGGAGCGGAGGACCTCAAAGCTCAGTAGCTTATGCAACTGGGGAAGCGTCCATTGCCCAGACGCAAAACACGCCCTGATCGCCTCCTCCAGTTGTGTGTCATTGGTGACCTGCAACAGCGCAATCACTTGCAACCAATCGTCTCCCGTCCAACTAACTGCCTGTTGGTTGACATAGCGAGCCAGGCTTAGTAATTGCGTAGTTCCTGCCGAGCGAGCGATCACCTCAGGAATCCGGATCGATAGTTGCTGCAGTGCCTGCTCTGCTTCGCGCCTCAGTCGTTGGCGACGACTACCTTTGGATCCGCCCCGCAGGCGTCGACCGTCCTCGGGGTGGGCGGCTCGTTCGAGCTGATCCTGCAATGTGTCTAGCCAAAAATCATGGTCGTCGTTGCCTTGCAGTTCGTTCGCGATTGACTCTTCCGTTTCAACGACATTGCCGGCTGACTCCACAATGTCATCATCAACTTGCGGCATGTCCAATCCCAGTGAAAGCCGCAACTGGTCCTGCTCGTCGAAGGTCAGTAGGCCGCGATGCCCCAGGTAACTCATCAACTGTTCGATGACTCGCATTACGCAACCTCAAAAGCAAGTAACGCACCATAAGGCGACTCGAATCTAGGAGTTTCGTTGTTTTTCATGACTGTCAGCACTCACAGAAAATCGTAGTTGGGGGCTTCGGTAGGGAGTTTTGTGCATGGTACCTTTCGAATACAAATAGTAAACCTGAAGCGTGGCGGTAGCTGGCGTGTCGTCACGGGGGATTGCAATCAACACTTCGATAAAGATTTTGGAAGTGGTCGATTAGTTGTCGAAGTTGAGGGCTTTTCATTTGTGCATTATTGCAGCAGCGATGCATTTCTGGAGCCAACACGAACTTTTCGTTGATTTCCCTTTTTCTAGAAAGTTTGAAGAAACTTGGGAATATCCAAATCATGCCGTCGTTCAATATTCAGTGCCGGTACAACGTGAACCTGCGTGCTTCGTGCTCTGTCCCGGATGAAATGGAGCTGAAGGCATCATGATCGCACGGTTAAAATCGAATCTGCTCGTCGCCGCCGCTGAATCGGAGGAAGCGCGGGAGTCGCTTGTTTGCTGGTCAGTTGCTTCCTCATTGAATGAGTATGCATGGCATCAGATCATCTAAGTCTAAACACCGAACCGATTGGAAACTGGATTAAGAAATGACAAGTAGAATGATTGAAACGGTCACTTTGGGCGAAGCACAGGCTTTGATCGAATGCCTAGCGCACGAACAAAGTGTGTTATTGCTTTCCGCTCCTGGGATCGGAAAATCCGACACGATCGTGAAGGCTGCGGAAGCGGCTGGGTTGCCGTGTCGGTCTTTGTTGGGAACTCAGATCGCTCCAGAAGACGTCAGCGGCATTCCGCGGATCGTGGGCGAACGGTCGGTGTTCTGTCCGCCAAGGATTCTGTTGCCAGAAAACCCAGAACCCTTTTGTCTGTTCTTGGATGAACTGCCTGCATGCAGTCCGGATATCCAGAAAGCCTTTTACTCATTGCTGTTGGAACGCAGATTGGGCGAACATCCGCTGCCGAAGGGTACATGGGTCGTGGCTGCCGGGAACAGAGCCGAAGACCGAGCGCTGGTCCGTTCGCTCAGTTCGGCTCTGGTCAACCGCGTGATCATTCTGAATGTCCGGGTCGATAACAACGAGTGGCTGTTGTGGGCGAAGGCCAACGGTGTGCGAAGTGAAATTCTCGCCTTCATCAACTTCATTCCCGAGGCCTTGATGCGGCCGGTACCGACAAACCCCGTGCCATTTTCAACGCCGCGTGCGTGGGCGTCGCTCTCGCGAGCGCTGGATCTGGCAGAACAGGCAGGTGTATTGAATCGTCAGACACGTCGGGCTCTGGCTTTTGGTCGAGTGAGTGCCGAAGATGCAGCCATTTTCTGTGCGATGGCAGAAGAGCAGATTAATCAGTTTCCTTCCGTGCTGACCTGCATCAAACAACCGAGCACGATGCCGAGCGATTCGACGGCCCGATGGTTTGTTATCCACCGCGTGCGTGTGATGCTGGCCGCGGGACAGTTGACCGAACTGACATCTGACGAGGTGAACGCATTTCTGAGATACGTTCCGCAGGAGTTTCGCTTCGCCCTTCTGGTGGACCTTGTAGTTGAGTGGGGCAGACTAGGGGCGGACGCAGTCTTGCTGGAAGCGTTGCGGGAGGTGACTGGACTGTGACCATCATCGACCCTGAGAGTTCTATTGGCTCGGACGATTCCTACAACGCGGACATGGCTCGGCAGCAGGCAGATCGGGCAATGCGACTAGTCTGCGCCAGCTTGCCGTGGCTGAGCGGGCTGGCGTATGCAGTTGAAATTGTGCCAGACCGGCGTGTGTCGGTGGCGGCGGTCACGGCGAGTGGTCGAGTAATGATCAACCCCAAAGTCTTCACAACGATCACATTGAATGAATCCGTGTTTATCCTAGCTCATGAACTGCTGCACCTAGCGCTGGACACGTTCAGTCGCCAATCTGCAACAGACGATCACGACACCGTGAATCGAGCCCATGACTACATCATCAATGACATGCTGCGAGAAGAACTCGGGATGGCACCGCCGCTGGGCGGGCTGAATCTTCAAGGATGCTCGGAGTGGTCACTGGAACAAATGGTGCACTGGATGCGCGATAACAAGCGCAAAGTGCCGAAGGCGTGCTGGACATTCAAGGACTTCATCGGGCATGGGTCAATTGGAGGTAGTCTGTCGGGCGCATTGCGGGACGCGGGGATTTTTCCGAAATCACCTTCGCAGCGTCTCGGTATTCTAGAAGAGGCCGACTCCCGGCATTTAGAGCATCTTGATGTCATCCCGCTAGCGATGGAGCAAAGAATGTTCCCTGGCCGTGATGGGATTGCGGAACATGGTTCACCCAACGCAGCAGAAACTCGACCAAAGCGAGTTCGTCGAGAAACGGTTAAGTCGTTAGCTCTGCGAGAGTTCGCACAGGTGGTGGACCGGCAGGTCGGGCAAGGAACCTCTTGGGGGAATGAGAAAAACTTAGTCAGCGCTCTTCGAGGTTGCTACGAAATCCCGTGGGAAGCGGCACTGCAGCGATGGATGGAAGCGACCGCTCCAGGTGAGCGAACCTACTCGAGACCGTCGCGTCGAGGGGCTGACCGCGTGGATTGCGTGCTCCCCGGTCGAACCCGCGAAGGCTGGACGCTGCATCTGGTGCTCGACACCAGCGGATCGATGACACACGAACTTCCAAGGGTGCTGGGAGCGATCACGATGTTTTGCGAGAATACCGGAGTGTCCGATGTTCATATTCTGCAGTGCGATACCGAGGTCACTGCGGATGAGTGGATTCCCGTCGAAGAGTTGGAGCACTATCGCATCGCCGGTTATGGTGGCAGTAATATGTCGCCGGCGATGAATCAACTGGCGGATGATCCCGAAGTCACTGCAATGATTGTATTAACCGATGGCGCGATCTACTACCCGCAGCAGGAGCCACTTTGTCGCGTGCTGTGGGTACTGACAGAAAATTGCCACTTCGATCCACCGTATGGCGAAGTCCTGAAATTGGGGTCGTGATGATGTGTATTTCAAAACTTGAGACGCCCAGCATCGCGGCCTTTCATACGTCCGGTCGCTTGCAACTACAAAACATTGAGGTCAGACATGCGGGTAATTGAACAACTGGCGGAATACCTTCACCGTACCGGATCACTCAGTGATTGCGATATGTCGTGGCTGCGCGAACAGGGAGTCGTGCAGCACGAGGAATGGGATGACCCCCTATTTTACGAAGACCGGGAGTGGGAGAAAGAAAGACGGTATCAAGCCAGCCCTCAGGCAATATTGGATCAGATCGAAGAAGAGCAGATTCAGCGGGATTTGCTGAGGAAAGGACCGCCACGCTCATCAAGAGGCGCTCGCGGCGCACGGAGACGAAGAACGACGGCAAATAGTATCGCGAATCAAGCCCGCGAAAAAGCTCGACGCGATGCAGCCGCAGACACCGTAGCCTCACTGAACGACCTGAAAAATCCGACGGCGATTCCAGCATTAGTCGCCGCTTTGGAAAACATTCGCGCCGAAGTCCGTTGTGCTGCCGCAACGATTCTGGGACGCATCGGACCATCCGCGTTGGAGCAGGCTGGACCAGCACTCGAACGCCTATTGCGTCATCGCAACCCCGAAGTGTTTCTGGCGGCAGCACGGGCTCTGTTGGTGATGGGCGCGACGCTACCATGGGAAAGTGTCGATCGGATGCAAGCTCGGGAAGACCGCTATTAGATGATAAACCTTGCACCGCGAACATTGATAAGAGTCTTGTCGGAGTGGCAAAAGATTTGACCGATCCATTTCAGGCCGTGAGCCCTCATCGAGTTGAGGTCAATCGACATCCAGAGACTTTGCTCGATACAACAATAGGTGAGCGTGAAGAGCTTGGTAGCGGTGATGCTGTTGAGGGCGGCAAGATCTCAAAGCGAGATGCCGAGGCCGTGAGGTTTAGGGGCGAATCGTTACTGGCAACCTTGAATACCGGCCCCGGAGCTATCGACCGCGATGCTTCCGAGTATTTGAATTAAGGTTGCAAGATTGAGGAATCAGCCGATGCTGGATTTCTCTGAGATTGAAATACATGTTTTCGTTGGCCAAAACGCTCCAACTCCTACTCGAGGATCAATAATGGAACCCACCGACCCAAACAATGACCGCAATGGGGAACAGGATTTCAAGTTGGAGTTGCTGTTCAGTTCTAGTTTTGAACGTAACGAGACTCTTGTCTGTGATAATTGCCATCGAGTTTATGTCTTTGAAAAGCTGCCAGTTTGTCCACATTGCCTTGGCAAACCAAAAGGCTTTTCAACGGATCGAGTCCGATTGGAGAAAATTAAGATTGAAATTGGCTGGAAGGAGTCAAGCGATGAGGCGCGAGCTTGGTGGTTGTCAATCGAATCCGCTCAGGGTGGTGAACTAAAGTCATTGGTTTACCTGGCTAGTCAATTGTTGCAACGTGGATCCTCTATTGAGGAAATCTATCGTGCTTACTCTAGGTTTAAGATCGCGCCAGTGGCTGCCTTCCTCTTCTTTATGGAGTTTCTTCGGGGACGGCTCGCAGATCTGACTGGGGCGGTATGTGAGGAGGACAAGTTACCTTACATGCGTCTTGAAATCGATTCTTCAATAGAGATCAGCAAATTACCAGCAGGTATTACCAATACACGAGGATGGTCGGATGATGAAGTTAGGACCAAACTTGATCAAGTCCTCAAAACTCTGGGTTGGGAAAACACAACAGATAATGATGCTAAGCAGTGGTGGTGCGAATTCGAGGAAAACAACATGCTCAGACTTGCTTTAGTCTTGCGTGTCGCCGAAGAACTTTCACTAAAAAATGCGACCGTTCAGGAGTTCTACCTCGCGTATACAGCGAGCGGAGAAACCCAAAACATCCAGGGAGTCCTTTACTATCTGGAGTTTTTAAGGCTCAAGAATGACGAAGAAAAAAAGAAACGCAAGATTGAAGAAGATGAGCTAGCCAAGGTCAAAGAAGCGAGCACCAAGCATGATAAGCATGTCGATATCCATTCAAATAATGGTCCGGAAAAAAGTAGCGAAACTAAAGCCGACGCAATGAAGGTGCGATGCCCTAGTTGCCGAAGTCTAGATTCGTCGCACATCAATTTATGTCGCATTTGTGGGCACTCGATGTCTTCGTAACACTTCTCGACATCAAAGCAACCACGAGATTCGATGGCGTACTGACTGTTCGGCGACAGTCATATTTCCGCACGTTACAGTGGACCGAATCAACATCGAAACCGTAACTCGAAGTCTCGACTCCAAAATGTCTTGGCACGAAGCAAGGTTAATAGACAACCCTAGCGTGGAAGTTTGGTTTCAATTGCATCGAGCAATTCAGGGTTGATAAGTTCGAGAGAGCTTCGAACACGTTCGTCTACTCCCAATACAAGCGTCAGCGCAACCGCAAGAAGCTTCTGATCTTCGACTGCTAGTATCTCTTCCAGAAACTCACTCCTCGCGTCCGCAGAGCTTGCTTCAGATATTTCAATGAGGTTGCGAATTAACTTTGCGATGATTTGCGAGTCTAGCAATGATAATTTAAGAGGTAAGGGACCAGCGCTCAGACTCTCCCTTAACCGCTGGCATTCTAGTTCAAATCGATCATGATCCTGCAGATATTTGCAAATACCGTGGCGATTCGAGGGCTCTGGATACGCCCTCATCAGATTCTCTTTTGCAAGCTCGGCTGGAGAGTGTTCACCACGCTCGCTCCTTCTCCAAGTCGATTCCCCACTCGTTCAAAACGAGTTTTGGAACGATACCGAAGCTCGCACGACCATCAGCCCACTTAATTGTCTCTGGCCGTTTGGCAACGTCGGTGCAAAGTCGGCTGGGATGCGGCGTGATTCCAACTCGACCAAGATCGAGACGATCCGAATCCCAGCAAGTCTGGATCGTCACGTCGGAATGATTCCGTTCGTGGGTGTGTTCTTCGCAGGCTCGATACAGAAGCCTGAAATCGTGATCGTCAAGATCGAACACGATACCTCGAAGTTCAGCGGCGAACTCAGCAGCACGGGCACCGTGTTCTGGATCAGTGAATTCGTTGATTCGGCGTGAATCGTGAAGCACGGCGAACAGTGAAACGACTTCGACATTGGCTCCGGTCTCATTAGCCAATCGTAGCCCGTTTTCAAGCACTCTTGCCCAGTGAGCAACACCATGATCGCCGCCGATTGGCAGAGCGTAATCTTTGAGGATTGTCTGTAGAATTGGTCTCAGTTCCATGAAGTGATTGTACTAAAGAAACCATGATAAAGCACCGTCAGACTGGCTCCGTCACTCAAGGCGACCTGCTTGACCAAAAAGTTGATTTCAGCGTCAACTCATGGAACCCTCCGGAGCTACGTGTAGTGGTTGAACCGTAAAGCTCTCCACGACACCTGATCCGGCGTCCTCAAGTCAGCCCCCTTCTCTGTCTACCTCCCGATTTTGGTGAAGTCCGTTTTGACTGCCACCCCGGTCCCCTTGCTGACTGACCCAAAG
Source organism: Planctomycetaceae bacterium (assembly GCA_027487485.1). Classification (GTDB taxonomy): domain Bacteria; phylum Planctomycetota; class Planctomycetia; order Pirellulales; family Pirellulaceae; genus JBKCUI01. Next base: position 105,296 of record JAIYDN010000108.1, read on the forward strand.
ACCATAGAGAAAGCCCGCGTTTACCAATGCATAAAACTTGGGTACTCGGTGACGTGACCATGTGAACCGACACGCTTCGTGGTCTGTCCTGGATGAAATGGACATGAAGGTATCATGATTGTACGGTTGAAATCTAATTTGCTCGTTGTTACCGCTGAATCCGAGGATGAGCGCGAGTCGCTTGTTTGTTGGTCCGGGGATCTGGATGGTAATGCCTTTCTTTTAAAACTGCAGGATAAGCAAACGTTTTGTCTCATCTCGCTCGGACTTGAGGCTGAATTACGCAGTGAGCCGATCAACGTGACCTCGCGATCTCCGGACCCTGTGTGTCGGATTTCGAACTTTGCGCACACACCATTCCAGCTTGATGGAAAGCGTTACGCCAGCGTCGAATCATTTTGGCAGGGGCTGAAATACCCGGATGAAAAACGCCGCAAGGAGATCGCCCCGCTTTATGGAAAAGAAGCGATGCACGCAGGAGCTGATGCGCCACCAAGCGATAGCTTTGAGTACCAGAGCCAGACCATCCGCGTCGGAACATGCGATCACTGGCGTTTAATGAATATGGCTTGCCTTGCCAAGTTTTGCCAACACGAGGGAGCAGCAGAAGCATTGCTGGGAACAGGCGATCGTCCGTTGACCCACAGAACCCGGAAGGACAGCCGCACGATTCCAGGTGTTATCATGGCAGAAATCTGGATGAGGATACGTTACCGATTGCGTCATCCTAGGCAAATGCATGAGGAACTGTACGATGCGGACTGGGACCCAGGATCAGACATGATTCCCTTTGATGGTACTAATTAGTTCTCGTCATAGGTAACAAAGAATCAAGGAAAACACCATGGGTTTTGACGACCGCAACCATCACGTTTTGAAGTGCCGCTAGCGGAGCTAGGCTTCGAAAGTCGTTTGTGGATTCACGGGGATTGTATCGGCGTTTTCCAGCATCCGAGATTTTCGAAGAAAGTCGGGAATATTGAATCTTCTCCATCGTTCTACATCTACAAGAGCACAGAGCAGCATGCGGTCAAGGTGATCGTATGCGATTAAAAGACTAGGTGCTCGATTAGATTTATCAAAGGGACAAGACGATGACAACGACTTCAAGTCGCAGACGATTCCTCCAACTAGCAAGCATTTTGGCTGGAATCACGCTTGCTGCTGGCAGCGCCCAAATTGCCATGGCTGCTGATGGTTTTTCCACGCTCGGCTTCACGCTACGTTGGAAGCACAGTAATATGGCTCCAACTCCGGTAGCCAATGCAAGAGTTGAACTGATTAGCCCCGCTGGTCAATGGTACGGTCTAGTCAAGTACACGGATGGAAATGGAAAGTGCTTTTTCGATCGCATTCCCGCACCTTCCAATCCCAAGCGTCCCTTTTTCATTCGGGTAACTTGGAATGGCACGACCAAGATCTACACGTACGGTGACGTAACGAAGTCCTATCCATTCCCGAATAATCCGCGATCTGGGTATAATCAGGCTCGGCTATTCAACACGCCAACTGGATACTAGTTTTTGACGCGCAGCTTCATTTAATCGCCAATTGACCTGGGCCGTAACGCATTGTGTTTTTTGGAAGATGCCTAATACGTTAGCGAGGGACCCATTGTGGTTCCTCGCATTGGTTTCCGATTACTTGCCCCAAAAAAATTCCGGTCGTTTGTTTGTCCGAACGTCGTAAGACGCATGCTTGAGTGATGTACAAAAAACGCGTACCGAATTTAACCATTGACGAGCAGCATCCGATTTCATACGGAGCAGTGAAATAAAGAATAGGGCGACTCATTTCCCCAGACGATCATTGGCAATCTTGAGCCTGAGGCGCTAGCCGAGCCACGCTTCTAAAAATCGAATAGCGCCTAAGGCTCAAGTTGTAACCCACATCTGAAATTTTCGGGAATGAAGTTTTCGCATAATCGTTTACTCCATTGTGAACGGCACATGAAATTCTATTTCCACCTGTTGATGAGGGCAAACATGCCTCCGGACCTCCACAACCAAATCAAGGCTCAAATCGAGAACTGGTCACCTACGATCGAGCGATATCTGCCCAACGATCAAATGAAGGCTATTGGGCTATTGCTCGGAATCTGCGGCGTATGTTTCTGCGTTGTACTCGTTTTTTCCTTGCTTCGACGAACGATCGCGGGCGCTTCGCCGTTTAGACTGTTGGCTGGCGGTGCTTACGAGTGGGTGCCATTTCGGGGGATTCTCGTCACCATCTACGGCTTGTTCTGCTTGGCTCAGTTTGGCCTGACGCTAATGCTGTTGATGTTTGCTTTAGCGTTCGCATGTAGTTTCATAGAAAAACCCGACGAACGCTGGAATGCGCCGCCTGCGCCCTTGGTCATTGCCGGTGTGGTTGCTTTTCTGCTGGTGCGAGCCATACGCCTTTCGATGCGAAAGCGAGTTATTTACGTCGCAGCTCCAGCCCCGCCCAAGGTCAAGGTTTCCGTCGGAGCCATTTCTCACTTGCGAGATGCTGGAGAAACGTACTGGATTGGTACCGAGCGGTTCCCAAACGCTTGCTCTCCGTATTTTCGACTGGGGATTTACACTCGACGTTTGTTGCTATTGGTTGGCGTAATTGCTTTGTTTGCCCAGGTGCTCGTCGCTGTTGGCCCAGAGCCTTTTTATAAGCATGAATCGGAGTTCGCCAAAAGCGTCGCTCCGTATATCGAGCAAATGCGTGCTGTCTACTTAGATGGGGTGCAGCACATACGCGATGAACATTTCCCGAGACCTGTCGCCTGCTCCTTTGCTTACTTTGCCTTTGTCCTACTTTGGATTCTACTCCGCAACAATCGCGAGTATCTGGTCATGCGATTCGTAACTTCCTTTGTTTTGACGGTATTTTTGACGGCGACCATTTGGTTATCGATGGCTGGTTTGGGGCCAGTCATGGAGCAAAATCTCTCGATCCCTTTTGGTACAGGGATCATCTTGCTTGGGATGGTGAACTTGCGACTCTTTCGCGATCTTCGGCTTGCGGCAAAGCACAAACGCAGGCAACGACTGTTTCGTCCGATCCGCGAAACCATTTCGCGAGCGACTTCAGGTTTCCTTTCGCAAGTGCAATCCGATCCAACGTGTCGTCTCCCAGACTTGAACAAGCAGGACCTTTCAGAACGCATTACGCGTGGCGCACACAACATCGAGGAGGGAGATGCTTTTGTCACACGGTTCTTCGGAAGGTACATGCGAGTGGCGAATGTTGCGACCGAGCGTTGTACGACGGCAGCCATGCGGTTTCTCACCATCAACCGATTCACGATTCTAGGAGGTGGTTGGCCATCGTATGCGCCTCTATCCAGTCCTTCGGTACCAGTTTGGAATCAAACGCTGTTTCCGATCGAGGCACCAAAGAGATTCGCAAATCGGCGAGATGAATTGGGATTATCCGATCGTTGGAATTGCGTTGTCTACTGCCCGCCGACGGAACAGAAGGAGGAGACTTATACCGATTACGAGACCCGCTATGAATGGGATAGCGCATCCAATAGCAACGTATCACGAACGGTGATGGTGACAAAATCGCGTTACGTCACAGTCACTTGTTCGCGCTGCGGTGGTACCGGCAGAATGGAACACCAGCAGATCCTCGTTACCACTTGGCAGGCGCATTGCCCCAATGAAGTCAGTCCGGCAATGTCGTTGCCTGAATTGGTGGAGGGGGCTGAGGAAGAATTGTATTTTCAATTGCCTCTGTCCGACGAGATGCAACGGTTGCCAAGTTGCATCGCCTCGGTGGATGTCGCCCCCAAGTTGGCGGAGAAGATGGCGAAAGCTGCGGAAGTTGTTACCCGCGACTACGAAAAACATGCCCAAGCGATTCTAAAAGCTTCCGGCGATGCGTTTATTTACCGTAGCGACTTCATTATCGCTGGCCTTCACGCGATGAATGTGCGATTTAGCCATCTTCGATCGCGGACCGGTTGGTTCTTTGGCCATCGGCCCGAGTTTCACTTTCCTAAACTGCCGCTGGGCTGGGCAACGTTGGGGACATGGTTGTTCCTGCCTCCCATCACAATCTCGCTTTGGCTGGCCGCGATTGGCTTGATGGCTGGCATCGGAGCGGAACTACAAAACGAACTCAAGCCACGGGCGATGAAATCGTACTCTCAAGACTCGTCTAGAATACAAGAGTAGGTCGCAATTGATTGGAATTCGTATATGGCCTCGGGGAGAGAATTTAGTCTTCGGCGGCGTTGCGAATCGAGAATGACGACTTAAGCCTTTTGACTCTTAAGTCTCGAAATTCAATTCGCTTGCCTGAGCCGTGAACCTGTAAGGCGAAGGTTCCTTCACCAAGTGGTTTGGACGGCTTGGACGGTTCATCATATTCGACTATCACTCTGCCGTCGACTTTCAATACGACTTTCTTCTCGTTCACGATGATCTCTTGCAAAAACCAAACATTGTCTTTTGCCGCTGGCTCGCCCACACGAATTAAGTTATACAGGCTTGATGTGAATTGTCGATCCGATGTATATGAGTTATTAATTTGGCATTCGAAGCCTTTCGTTGGATAAGTGCTCGACTCAAACTGCGCGTGAAAATAAACACCAGAGTTGCAACCTTCCGACGTTCTTGCTTCATACTTCAAGTGGAAGTTCTTGAATGGTTTGCGATCTCCGGTGTAGAATAAATGGCTGACCTTTCCTTGACCAACGATGAAACCATCGGTGATGGACCAACTTTCTGCATTTTCGTTGGCTTGCCATCCATTCAGTGTTTTTCCATCAATAAGTGGCATGAAACCATCTTCCACCTTTTGGCTTCGGTTTACGACGGTGTCTGAACGCTCATCGTTGTTCGATTGACCAACACCATCACGAACCCCTCCCAAGACAAATACGAACATAACAACGCATTTGGATCGCACGTTAAAAGTTCCTGTTTAGTGGTGATATCATTCTCTATTGGTAGCAATCGCTCGAATATTTCGAAGCGCTACTCCCGCCGGGGTACGGGATGGGCTAAGGATAAAGCGGCAAAATCCCAGCCGCTCCTTGTCCAATGTGTGAGCGAAAATCGCGTTGCGCTTCGTATGCCGCTGCTTGGGCCTGTCGAAGTCGCTCGGCTCCTTGATCGCTATACCGAATTCCCCCTGAGGGTGCTCTGTAAAAAAGTTCACCTAAACTTACCGTCCTGTTAGCGTTTTCTTGAGAAGCAACTTTAGGCGGATTGATACGCATTTTCACACTGACGGCACAGGCTCGTGCTGTGGGGACGTTGAGTTTATCCAGCGTCTCGTAGAGCATGAGTGCTGCGTGCAGATCCTGCTCACAGCCCAAGCCTTCTTCTAAACAAAATGCGTACATCATGTCTGCAGTGCGGCTCCCAAGTCTAGATGCGCGACCGAAATACTCTAAAGCTCTCGAGGGTTCCAACTCAACCCCCTTGCCTTCCAAATAGCACCTACCAAGTTGTACACATCCTTCGGGATGTCCCATTTGTGCAGCTTTCTCGAACCATTGAATCGCGTCCTTGCTGGACGGGGTGACACCCTCACCATTTAGGTAGCTGTTTCCAACACTCACCATCGCTGAAGCCAATGGCTCTGAACTTGTCGCTGCTTCAAGCGACAATTCGAAGGCTCTCGCAACAGACTTTTCAACGCCAGTTCCATTGCGATAACGACTCGCGAGATATTCGATCGCAAAGGGCTCTTTTGTCTGAGCGGCCTGCTCGAACATGGAATGTGACTGAATCTGATCCATCTCATTCGAAGCTAAAAAGATCTTTGCAAAAGCATTACCATCCGCTGCCGCTTCGCCAATGAGTCGTCTTCCGACAGAATCGTTCTTAACACCGCCGAAACCGGATAAAAGTCCTAGCCCATGTAGGAACTTACCGTACTTGCAACCGGCTGCAGAGTCTTTCTTCCACGATGGATAACGACCTCGGGCAATAATGGTCAAATACTGCATATCAATGGTGCCAGAGAAATCCAGTTGCTGTTCAAGTTCGTGTTGGTCCAATCGAGACAGCGTTGTTACCTTGTCAACAGGCGTTGACTTGGAAAATGACCACAACTGAATTTCCCACTTATTCGAATTCTCACGTTTTCCACTAACGGCGAGCAAGTCAGCTTTAGGTGATAAAGCAATCTTGCGCTCGGAAAGGAATCGTCCGATCTGCGACGTGTCGCCTGTGAAGGTAGATGCTTGATTAGCTTCATCTATTCGCAGAATAGAGATAGCGTCTCTATCCACAGCAAACAACCCATCCGCTCTAAACGCGCAATGAGTATTGCCACTTACGTCCAAGCCGAGAGACGTTTCAATTTTGTTGTCCGTATCCCGAGGATTCCACATGATGAGGGAAGGCTTGTTGAGCGAAGCAGTGTATATCAAGGAGTTCGGGCGAGACTCCAGCAAAGACGGGTCGCATTGCGAGCTTACATGTTTGATTTCCCCCGTTTCGATCTCCAAAAATGAAATTCGACTTCCCGAATCAATTCCAGATTTGTAACCTCCAATAATTAGGAATTTTTCGTCCGAAGAAAAGCAAACCTTTTTCGGTTCGAAGTCCAAATTAACCGAGCATACTTCTCCGTCGTTCGAGCAATCTAGAACTGTTACCTCCGTACCAATAATATAGGCGAGCTGAGCCTCCGTGTCGGATATCGCCATGTCCTTGAAGTAACCTTTGGGAAAGCGGGGTAGGCTGATCGATTTTGTCTTGCAGAGTGAGTTCCAATCCCACAACTCAAATCGTCGTTTGGAATCGCTTTGATCCGAAGGACCGATTCGGCCATAGATGAGCATACTCTTTCCAAGTCTACTGGACTTCAAACTGAAGATCTCACTGCCGCGAGCAAATTGATACTGTCGGGCAATACGTCCGTTTTTTGCATTCCAAAACACCAAATCGCATGCGTCATTGTTGGAGCCTTTGCACTTCATGCCGATCGTTGCTCCATCGGCCGAAAAAAATGGTGCAATGTCGCTACTGAATTCAATCGATGACTCTATAGTTGCTTGCAATCGCAAATCGAATTCCTCTGCAGCCCGTAGATTTGCAACAAAGACTGCTGCAATCGCGAAGTAAAGCAAAGTCTTCCCAGGCAAGACGTTCGTCGTGTTCGTTTTCATTCATATCCCCTTCGTTGTATGTGATTTTGGATTGTTACCCATTGTTGTCGTAGACAGAAAGAGTTGGTTGCTTGGAAATTCGAAGCTTCTGACCAAATAAAAAGACAACTAGCGTCTCAGGCGAACGGTTCGGATAGCTGGAGTCGGGGCGCATTCACGAAACGCACACAGGCCGGTGGGACTGGAAATCTTTTTCTTTAATCAGCGGAATATTCTGATGGGACGGACGTTTCAAGTGATATCGCCAACGAAAAACGTTGGCAATCGAATCTATTACCCACTGTTTTCCGGAGTTTGAGATGAAAAAGAATTTTCTGGCCGCCGTTGCAATTGGTCTGTCGAGCTTTTCCCAATTCACTTACGCATGCGACAAGCCGGTTGTCACCGCAACCGTAGGGCGTCCTGTGGTTCAAAGCGTTCAAGCGGTTTTGGTTGTAACCGAAACGGTTTCTGTGCAATCGAGCTTGACACGGCTAGACAACCTTCAAGCACCTGTTAGCAATTATGTCGATCACTGCCGCGACGAGCTGACCAACGCCAACATCAAGGTTTCGACATCCGAAAAAGCCTTAGCTGAGGCAGAAAAAGCCATTGCAGATGGAGTCGACCAGTTGATCGTGATCCGCGATTTGATCGATCTGCCAGGCTGCTCGGTTTGCATCGGAGGCAAGATTTTCTCCAAGGACGATCTCGCAAAAGTGCTTACGCTGAAGATTAGTAACCACGAATCACGTGAAACAAAGAGGAACTTAATCATTGTTGAGCTTGCAGAAGCACTTAAGCAGCAGAAATTGGTGGCTGAACGGGTCCAGAAATGGGAAGCAAAGCAAAAGGATTTGGTCGGTCGTGTCAACGCTATTCGTGAGCAGTTCAAAGCACGCGAGAAAGTGTCTGCGGATGCCAAGCAAGCAGTTTCAGCCAAAGCGGCCATCGAAGAAGCTAACAAGCTTGCCGAAAGCTTGGAGACTCAAATGAAGACTGCGACGGAAGTGATCCCTGCGATAGCTTCGCCAAGCGATCGGGTTTTGGAGGCCGCGGCTGACTTCGACAAGCAATTCGGTGCAACCGATGTCGCCGCGAAACCATAGTGAATGCGGCGACGAACTTTGCAACGAAGTTCATCGACGAACCTAACTTGAGCCTGAGGCGCTAGCCGAGTCCTATAACTCGGTCGTGGAGCGCCTCGGGCTCAACAAAGCCAGCGATTTGTCGTTTATGACAGATGGATGACCTCCTAGCCGATTGAGCAAGTCGACCGTAACGCGTTAATACCCGAAGCTTACTGAGCCTGAGGCGCTAGCCGATTTCCATTGGCGTGGCTCGGCTAGCGCCTCAGGCTCAAGAAGAATCAACAAATTTTTTCGATCCACGAAAGAGCGCAGAGAACACAAAAAGGAATGCCGCCATGTCTTCAACGGAATGATTATAATCCTCTGTGTTACCAAGTATTTCGACCTGTACGACTGAAGTAGGACCGGAGCCTTACTGAGCCTGAGGCGCTAGCCGATTTCCAGTGGATTGGCTCGGCTAGCGCCTCAGGCTTAATGAATCGCAAGTGCAAATTCAAATTGAATCGTACAGTTTGAAGTGTTTTTTGGCCTACCCAGTTTCGATCATGTAGCCTGGAGCTTACCGTGCCGTCCTTGCGAGCGTTGCTTTACGTCCTGTGCCTAGCTGAAATTGCTATTGCTTGGTCTTCTGCGTTTGCTGACGAGCCGACGGCCAAGAAGTATGCGTTGCTGATCGGCGTATCTCGGTACGAACATGCGGAGATGAATCGCCCGCAACCGCTCGAGTTCCCAGAGGAAGATGCAAGAGCACTCGCCACTGTACTTGCCGAATCGGGTTATAAAACGCTCGTTTTGGTGGGCGAGGATGCAAAGCGGGCACGCATCGTCGACGAATTGGCTCAACTCAAGCGAGAAGCGAACGACGCCGGTAGTATCTTGGTCGGTTTCTTTGGTCATGGGGTCGAGTATCAAGGGAAGTTCAATGGCCAAGAGACGGCCGAATCGTACTTTTGCCCCTACGACGTTGAGCTTCGAGTTGCCAAGGATTCGCAGGGGCGTACTCTCTTTACCGAGGGTAAACAGGAGATGGTCGAACCCGATCCGGATACGGCAATCGGGATGACCGAAGTGTTTACATCGCTCCGGCTATCCAAGGCTGGTCGTCGAATCGTGTTGGCTGACTGCTGTCGCAATGATCCCAATGCAGCCCGTGGCCGAAGCTTTGGCGCAAATGTCAAAATCAGCGATCTCCCGGAACGAACAGCGGCCTTGTTCGCTTGCTCTTCGGGTGAAAAGGCTTTCGAAGATAAGACGGCGGGACATGGCGTCTTCACACAAGCGGTTTTAGAACGGATCCGCGAGCACAAAGAAGATTCGCCACTGACAGCGGCGTTACTGGGCGAACATCTCGAAATGAATGTGCCAAAGCGGGTCAGCAAGTTGACCAAAGGGCGAGAAAAGCAAACGCCACGTTATCTGAGTATCAATACCGTCGATTTGCAATTGCTGCGAACGGATCGACGACTCCCTCCGCCGATATTTAACTTTGCGGATAGTTCGCGTAGCGAGTCCGAGGCACTTGCAGCCCAACAAGCTTGGGCGAAGTATACGGGGCAGGAATTGTTCTTTAGTAATAGCATCGGGATGCAGTTTCGGCTGCTGCCGCCAGGTGAGTTCATGATGGGGAGTAACGACTCGAAGGAGGAGTTGAAGGCTAAGGGATTTTCCGTACGTGAAGACTTCGATTTTTCAGCTGAGCATCCGCAGCATCGTGTACAGATCACCAAGCCTTTTTGTGTTGGCGTGCATGAGGTGACATTAAGCCAGTTTTTGAAGTATTACAACGCAGACCGGGTGAACCACAAAACGGATGCCGAGAAGGATGGTAAAGGAGGCTCTGGATTCGATGGCTCAAGTTATGGTCAGAAACCCGAGTATGTTGCATGGAACACGGGTTGGAACAAACCTGTTGAGAAATACATGAACCACCCAGTGGTGAATGTGAGCTGGAATGACGCGGTGGGATTTTGCGAATGGCTTTCGAAAGGAGAGGGGCGAGAGTATCGATTGCTGACGGAAGCAGAGTGGGAGTATGCTTGTAAAAGTGGTGCAAATGGAACACTGTTTTCATTTGGGAGCAATTACAACGAAATGGTGAAGTTCTGTAACATCGGCGACATGACAGCGAAAAAATTCTTCGGTGATTCTTGGGGCAACCACCATTCAGGCGAAGACGGCTATGTACATACGTCGGTTGTTGGTAGCTTCCCGGCGAACAGTTTTGGATTGTACGACATGCATGGTAACGTCCATGAATGGTGTGCAGATGGCTTCGATTCAGACGCTTACTCGAGTCGCGGTTACTGTGTCAATGATCCGTTTGTTAAGGAGGGCTCATACCGCGTCGTCCGTGGCGGAAGTTGGGACTACGCACCTATCCATTCCCGGTCGGCGCAACGTGACGGTGACGATGAGGACAAACGAAGTTGCCACCTAGGTTTTCGCGTCTGTCTCCAGTCAGTCCGATGAGTTCCAGTCGAGTCCATTGAGCCTGAGGCGCTAGCCGATTTCCAAGGGCGTGGCTCGGCTAGCGCCTCAGGCTCAAGCTAGTGCGATGCGTTTCGTTGTCCCTCATCATTGTTCGTATAGGAATTACTCCGTGTCCCACGAAACTGATCGCCTCGAAAAGCTGCTGCGAGAACTTGTCGCAAAGTTATCTCCCGATAGCGTGCAGAATGATTCCGTCTGCTCAATCGAACTTGGCGACTTGCTGACAAAAGCGAAGGAGATGGTAGGCGATGCTCAATCTGCTGACTCGCTCGACTTCAACGCTGTATACACCGATCCAACTCACGATTTGACAAATCGAGCCGAGCCAACTCCCGGACTGCAATCAACGCAGCACTGGCAGGATTTCGCCGGCGGCACGCAGATTGGCCAGCGTTATCAAATCATTCAGAAATTGGGTGAAGGTGGCATGGGCCAGGTTTGGCTGGCCAACCAAAGCTCCCCTGTCAAACGCAAGGTTGCCATCAAGCTGATCAAGACCGGAATGGACAGCAAAGCGGTCCTAAGTCGTTTCGAACAGGAACGACAAGCCTTGGCCATGATGGACCATCCGAACATCGCCAAGGTTTTGGATGCAGGTGTTACCGAACAAGGGAATCCGTACTTTGTCATGGAACTGGTCAACGGTATTCCGCTCACCAAGTTCTGCGATACTAACAAGTTCACACCGAAACAGCGCCTTGAGCTATTCATTCCGATTTGCCATGCCGTACAACACGCACACCAGAAAGGAATTGTCCACCGCGACTTGAAGCCGGCCAATATTCTGGTCGCAATGGTCGATGGAAATCCAACTCCGAAAGTTATCGACTTCGGCGTGGCTAAAGCAACGGGGGGCAAGATCACGGATTCGAGCATGTCGACTCAACTGGGGGCCATTATCGGCACGTTAGAGTATATGTCACCCGAGCAAGCTGGGCTCTCCGCAGAAGACATCGATACACGGTCCGATATCTATTCGTTGGGAGTCATACTCTATGAACTTCTAACGGGGCTTCGTCCCTTCGACAGCCAACGATTGCAGAAAGCCCTCTTAGCCGAACTGCACCGTATCATCCATGAAGAAATCCCCTCGAAACCGAGCACGCGCGTTTCTTCCGCTGAGGGAGCGGACTCATTGGCCCTCTGCCGAATGACTGAACCCAAGAAGCTAGCGGCGATGCTGCGTGGAGAGCTCGACTGGATCGTGATGAAGTGTCTCGAGAAGAGTCGCGACCGACGGTATGAGACAGCCAACGCGCTCTGCCGAGATTTGCAACGCTTCTTGGCCGATGAACCGATCGAAGCTCGCCCGCCCAGCGTTCGCTACTTGGCGGGAAAGTTTTTGCAGCGCAATAAGGCTGCCGCCGGTGCTACGTTTCTCATTGCCGTTTGTCTCATCCTCGGTGTGATCGGTACGACACTTGGCCGGTGGGAGGCACAAGCGCAGCGCGATGTCGCCAAGCTGGCATTGGAGGACGAGGCCAAACAGCGAAAGGAAGCAGATCGTCAACGGCTAATTGCCGAAGCGGCTGCAAGCGCAGAGAGGCTAGCGCGTGAACAAGAACAAAAACGCTTGCAACAAGTATTGAAGTCCAACACAGCACTGGCATCGATCTTCAAGGTGCTGAACCCTTTCGAAAAATCGGATGATGACCAACCGCTCAACATTTTGCTTGGCGAACAACTCGTCCAAGTCACTAACGATTTGGAGGCAGGGACGCTTGGGGACCCGGTCGCAATCGCGGGTTTACAAGTTACGTTAGGCAAAGCCCTCTACTACTTAGGCTATCCTCAAGAAGCGTTGCGATTGTTTCGTACGGCGGTGGGCATTTACGATTCGAATCAGTTGCTAGATTCGACTGAAGGTGGAGAAGCCCGATCGAACCTTGCCGCAACCTATCGCGAAATAGACGGACCGTCGCAGGCTCTGCCACTGTTAGAGGCCGAACTGCAAGCTAGGACCAAGCGACTGGGGCCGGACGATGAATCCATTGCGACTGTGCTAGAGCTGTTGGGACTCTGCTATCGGGATCTCGAAAAGCACAAGCAAGCGATGGAATTGCATCAGGAAGCTCTGAGGATTCGAACCGCGAAACTTGGCGAAGATAATCCGCAGACACTTAACAGCCAAAGCAATTTGGCCGAAGCCTACAGCTTGCTTGGCAAAACGGAACTAGCCCTCCCATTGTTTGAACGCGCCTCGATTGAACGTCCCAACGCAAACGACTTTGATTCGCTTGAACGGATGAGTAGCCTTGCGAGCCAATACTTACAAAATCAAGAAGGGAAGAAAGCGTTAGAAATCTACCAGCGCATTTTCAATCGACGAAAAGAGCTGCTCGGTGATACGCACCCAGGAACTCTCAGGAGCATGTGTTCCGTTGCCAACAGCCTGCGCGACTTAGGGAAAACGGATTCTGCAATTTCGATGACCCAGGAATTGAATCAACTCGTACAGAAACGATTTGGGCAAAAGCATCCCCAAACGGTCGATGCCAAATTTCTGCTGGCACTTCTTTTCAGCGAGAAAAAGCAGTTTGACACGGCCATTCCCATGATCGAACAAGCGTGCAACGCGCAGAAGCTGCTCTCAGGCGAGAAGAGTACGGCCAGCCTTAAGTACATGGTCTCGCTTGCACGCATTTACTCCGATGCTGGACGTCATGCGGATGGGATCGAGTTGCAGCAGGAAACGCTCCGAAATCTCAACCAAACGCTCGGTGCGAATCACCGCGAAGCCTTGTCAAGCAAAAATCAACTCGCAATTCAGTACAGCATGGCCTCGAAACTCGACGACGCATTGACGACTGCTCGGGATCTAGTCGAAACCAGTGAAAAAGCTCTTGGGTTAAAGCACGCTGACACGTTGATTTACATAGGCAACCTTGCAGAATTCCTGAGTGATTCCCGAAATCCATTTGCGGCAATTGAGGTTTTGCAGCCGTTGATCCAGCGCAAACGGGAGCAATACGGAAACGAACACGTCAGTACGATTTCCAGTCTATCGGACCTCGCATTTGCGTTCGATCGGGCCAAACAGACAGACAAGGCTTTGGGTATTTATGAAGAGGTTTACCGCTTAAGTGTTGCAGCCCTAGGTCCAGATCATCTGAGCACGCTGACCCGAGCCAATAATCTAGCATTAACCTACCAAGAGATTGGCGACGAGCCAAAGGCGCAAGCACTGTTTCAGCACCTTGTCGATCGCTACTCGGAACTACGCGAACAAGAGGGCGTTGATGCGCTCGATCTGCAGAAAAGACTCGCCAATTCACTGTCAAAACTAGGACGACACGAGGAAGCGATTCAATTGCATAAGGCGCGAGTACAACACTTGTCTTCTACGGCTGGGCCGCATGCGCCTGTCACACTAACCGCAATGAACGCCTACGCACGATGTCTGACTGCTGTCAGAGACTACGCTGGAGCGCTTAATATCTTTGAGCAGGTCCTCAATGGACGAAGGGAGGCTCTCGGACCGGAACACTCCGATACCCTTCTTGCCATGAGTAACGTGGCAATATCGTTGGACAATCTAGATCGAAGTACTGAGGCAATTCCGATTTTCCAAGAGCTTCTTCAGATAAGACAACGGGTTCTGGGACTTAATCACGAAGAAACGCTTGAAACGATGCGTCGCCTTGGTAGTTCTCTCGAACAGAATGGCAAAATCGAAGAATCGCTTACACATTACTTGACTGCCTTTCGTCTTTATACCGAGATCTTTGGCCCCGAATCGAGACCGGCACTGAGCAGCATGCAAGACGTGGCGTTCGTTTACTGCAAGACGAATCGATTGGATGAGGCACTTAAAATGCTTGAACCCTGTCTGGAGATGACACTAAAAGTTTTTGGCGTCGAACATAGCACCACGATCGATGCGAAGAGTTTGCTGGGAGAGCTGTACCATCAACAGCGAAAGTTTGATGAAGCATTGCCACTGTTACAGGAAAGTCTCGCGTGGCGCGAGAAGAACCTAGGGGACTCGCATCGGAAAACGATTTCAAGTATGACTCGAATGGCGAGCTTCTACGAGGATCTTGGAAAGCCGCTAATGGCCGAACAGTACTACGATCGCGCCTTGCGCATTCTAAAGAATCGTTTTGGGCCGAAACATCGTGAAGTGATCGGAGTGATGAATGACTATTCATTAGTTTGCCGCGAAGTCGGCAAGATCGAGGAATGCATCTCGATGACGGAAGAAACGTATCGATTGTCCGAGGAGGTACATGGACCAACTGCTTCGCAAACAACCCAGGCGATGTACCATTTGGTTTCCTTGTATCGCGACAACGGCAAGCCAGATGAATCATTCCAGATTCTTGAAAAGCTCGTTGTATTACGATCGCAAATGGAGGATCCTGTTTTATCGACTGCATGTTTAGCGATGTACGGATTGAGGTTGCTTGAAAAAGAACAATGGAGCGATGCGGAGCCCATCATCCGCGAGTGCCTCGCCATTCGGGAGGGGGCGGACCCTAGCAATTGGACGACATCGAACACTCGCTCGATGCTGGGCGGCTCCCTGTTGGGTCAAAAGAAATACGTAGAAGCTAAGAGCTTCCTTGAGCAAGGATACGCCGAACTGGTGGAACACTTGAAAACGACCAACGTTCTTCGGCAAAGAAATGCAATTAATCAGCGCACTCGCGACTGCGTCGGATGGCTAATTAGGTTATGCGATGAAACCAACGACACTGGCCAAAAGGAAAAGTGGACCAAAATCCTGGCGGAGCTGAACGAGGAGAGTGAGGAATCTAAACTTTTGAAATAGGTCCTAAGCGCATGGTTCCCTGTTTTTTGGTTCGACTGCTCGTAAGCCTGAGGCGCTAGCCGAGCGACGTCTCTGGAAATCGGCTAGCGCCTCAGGCTCAGTATGCATCAAAAGAGCGGAAGGAACTTAAGAATATTGGAACGAGATACCCGGTGAGGATCATTAAGAACGATGACAATGCAACACTGCTATACGCCTAAGCTTGCTATTGCTTGAGTTAGCTGCTCGACGAGCGCGTTCGACTTTGTACGGACATCGACCAGTGAAGTTCCCGCAGCAAGTTCGGCGAGATGCTTACTAAACTCCGCTTTCCAGTTCAGACAGCGTCTTTTTAAGTCGGCTGCTATTGCTGCATCCAGTTGGTGCAGATCCAAAGCCAACAGAACATCGCAAGAATCGCGTAGCTCCGTCAATTGCAGTTTGAACATTTTCTTATCTTCTACGATGGAATTCCAATCGGTGTTTATTCTGGCGGCTATCAGACGCAAATGGTCTTTGCCCACCAATTTGCTCTGGCGGATGTCTTGAGCGGCAAAAAAACGCGTTGCTGGTTCGGTTACGGAAGCGGGTGCTGCTGGCGCGGCAGGAGCTGGTGGTGCCGCAGGAGCCGGTGCCGCAGGAGCCGGTGCGGTAGGAAATGGTGCGGCAGGAGGTGACAGGGCAATCGGTTTCTCCGTTTTCTGGAGGAATACCTGTACAAAAATGACAACCGAGATGCTCGCTGCCAACGTAGTTAGTCCGATCAACCAAGCGCTTTGTAAAGAGCGATTTCCACCGATTCGCTTCGCCACATTTGGTGAGTCCTGAGATTTCACCAAATTTAAATCCGGCTTGGTGTCGGATTTGATTTTGTGGGCCGTATTTTCTTCAAGTTTGGGCAGTAGATTGCGCCACTGCTCT
Organism: Planctomycetaceae bacterium; assembly: GCA_027487485.1. GTDB lineage: Bacteria > Planctomycetota > Planctomycetia > Pirellulales > Pirellulaceae > JBKCUI01. The sequence goes on from JAIYDN010000108.1 coordinate 121,638, forward strand.
AAAATGAATCCTTTGTGTTCTTGTGTCCGTGGAACTTTGAACCAAAACGGGCCCCCAAACTGGAACACCACTTCTTGTAAGGATAACAAAAGTCTGGGATTTTGAACCAACGCGATAAGCTGCGATTCGTCGAGAACTCTGAGACCTTCGTCGAGCATAGCCTGACGACGATCTCCAAGGATGGAATTAAGCGTAGGCGCAGCCTTCGCAGACTCTCCTCGGATAAGCTCGAGTTGCTGGACCAATTCACGGAGACGGAGACCCACTAGTTGCTCTTCCAACCAAGCGGGCCATTCACGAATTTCATCAGGTAGGTCGAGTGCGATTAGATTCATTTCGTTTTTCGCTCCACGCAGTCCTTCAGTAATTGTTTTCCGCGATGGAATCGTGATCCAACTGTCATTGGGGAAATACCGTACTGCTTGGCCAGTAACGTTGTCGACAAACCTTGGGTTTTGCTTCGTATGATTTCTACAAATGAGCCTTCCACGGACTCCAGGCATTCACGCAAAGATTCCAGCCGATCATCTTCCTGATCGTATGTAGGCTCGGCTGGATCAAAATCCTCATCCAAGAGCGAAGGGTACTTTTTGCGCCAATGGTCAATCAGTAGGTTGCGAGCGATCCTGTACATCCAACTATGGAAGTTGCCATGAAGAAAGCTCTGTCGTTTCTCCAATATCTTCACCCAAACGGTTTGAGACAAATCGTTCGCCGAATCGTGATTAAACGTTCTTGCTGCAAAAAAAGCAACCAGAACATCTGCGTAACGGGCATGAAGTTCCTCGATTACTTCTCGATCACCCGCATGAAACAAGGCGATCCATTCTTTGCTTTTTTCGGGTTCGATAGTGTCGAGTAACATGAATCCAAAGGTATCCTTTAAGGAAACATCTTACAACAGCCACGAGTTACGTCAAAGCGCGATTCGAATTCTCTTTTCGACCGCAATCTGAACGACTTTGTACGTGACAACTTTCTCAAGATAAGCTTTGTGGCAATGGTCGTACTTGACGATCGACTTTACGATTGGCTGTCGCACCGTTTCGTAGATGGTCACTGTCTTGTAGACGTATTTTGGTGGATGGCAATCCGAGGCGGAAGCTGTTCCAAAACTGAACGCCATTCCAAGTCCTACGATGCTGGCAAAGCAAGCTTTACGGACGCTGTTGCTGGTTCTCATTCTAAGTTCCTTTTTAACCGTTACATTCTCATGTTCCTTCCCAACGGGATGGATACAACTAGGTAAACGGATGAGGCGGCGAGTTATTCCCGTTGACATGAAAGGATTTTTTAGATTTGGCAGAAATGAATAGTTGCCGACTTCACAGGGGCCGTTGCGAACCAAGAAATGCAATTCATTGTTGAGAAAGTACGCTTGGCAAGCTAGCCCAATCAGATACGAACGTTGCCCAAGGAGGACAAAACCCTTTAGCTGTTTCCTCTCCATAGAAATATATGTTCGGGACGACGTTTCTCAGGATCTGCATGATGTGTACGCGATCATCGATGAAGTGTGTAATTTCGATTTTCTGACAGATGGTTGCTTTGTCCTGTCGCTCGCGGCAAAATTCGACATGGCTTTTATCGAGTCCGGTCCGCGAATAGAAATCAACCGCATCGAGCCATGCGAGTGTTTTGGCCTGCATACGCGGCCCAGCTTTTGAAACAATCCACACTCGGCCCTCGAAATGGGACACGATTTTCGCCATCGCCTCAAACACACCCTCCTGAGCGATTTCGGTTCCTTCTGTACCCGAAAGCTGCGTATCTGAAACTTGCTTTCGGTCCACGAGTTTGACAATCACTCCACCAAAATCCACACCTAAGCCCGACATTACTACTGCTCCTAAAAAATTGAAATCTGTGTTAGCACCTATCCTTCTCCACCTTTGAAATCGCGGATCGGGCGCTTGCATTACCTTTATTTTCCAAGATTTCTCGGAATGAAAATAGGGCAAGCTCGTTGTAATCAGTGTCGGTCAAGACGCCAGTGTCTTGACAGTCTTGATGCCATCGCATCTTGTTTTACTCCCAATTCCAAAAAGGAAAACGCAACCATGTTTCACTCATCTTTTGCACGTTTCTTCGTACGGCCTTCGGTGGTATTGATCGCAATGGCCGCCATTAGTATTGCGGCCAATCCAACTCAAGCCCATAGCGGCAATCAAGCCGTTATTCTTTGCAAGGTTGTGATGCATTCCGGTGGAAACATCGAAAAAATTGGTAGTATCAAAGTTGAAGTTCTCGACTTTCACGGGAAGGTGCTTCAGACCGCCACGACGGACGTCGATGGGAAGCACCTTTTCAAAGTGACCCCTTCGGCGCTTCCAGTATGGATTCGCGCCACATCGCAGGGGTCATCCAACATGACCCAGGTGATGGTGACTCACTTTAACCATCAACCAAAATTAGAACGAAGCTTTCAAGCAACCCTCACGTTTCCGGACGTGGTTCGGCGCGAGAACCAATTCGTTGAGCAAGATAACGATCGAAAGTAAGAACAATGTCGCGGTCCCTGAGCCTGAGGCGCTAGCCGAGCTACGCCGCAAGAAGCCAGGCGGGTGTATCAAGTGACTTGATGTCTGTCATTTCCCAGAATTTCGCGGAATAAGTATCGGATAATAGCGTTGTAATCACGTCAAGCCAAGACGCGAGAGTCTTGACTGTTGTTTCCTGGAATTAGCATCGTTGAAAATTTTTGACAATTAAATAATGGGTTGGTTTATGCATCACAAAGACAAAATTTCGGTACTCCATGACATGCTCGTTGTGAAAGGTCGTATGGGACTGCTCAGGCCTGAAGAGTCTAGCATCTGGGTTTCGAAAATATATTCGCGACAGATCAACGCTGCGATATCTTTGAAGAAATGGGGTGATCGACCGCTCGTGATAACTGCCCTTCTCGAACGCTCTTTGCGGCACTCCGAGGGTGAAGGCGTAGTGGAGGCCATCCGAAGACTTTTGTATGACCTCATCGGCTTCGACGCATGCGCATTTGATTGTTCCAGGTTGTATTTTCCGTACGACCAAGTTGAGAACCTAGGCTGGCTGCTTGAACTTTGTTCGGACGATATGACATTGAAAAATCCACTTCATGAATCGTTGGTCGAAGTGGCGTACCTATACTTTGAATGTCTGAAAGACTGGGAACAACGCGGGATATGTAAGATGAAAGACTGGATTAGCTACCAAGCAGAAGCGCTCTTTCAAGCGAATCAGGCGCCCTCGGATGCTGCTCAGGAACAGGCATATGCCACACGCAAGATGGCTGAACCTCTTGCGTCCTGTTTGTGGCTGCCACTAATCTCCGGCAGTGGAATGTCGAGTTGGCGAAAACTTGTTCAGATGGGAGTGAATCCACGAATTTGCGCCCTCGCTCTCGCGATGGCGTACATGGGACCAAGCTACATGAAGTCCAAGGTGGAGGTTGCTCGAGCGAATGGCGCTAACATCCCTGATTTTTCTAGTGCGCCCATGAGGCCATCTGACGATGCCGAGGTGTATTATCCTATCACAGTAAAGCGAGATGCAGAGGCAGGCAAGGAGTTGGATTTGATTCTTCCTGGAGCCAAAGACTGGATCGATATAGATGTACCTCAAAAGGAGTTTAGTCCGGATGATCCGACCAGATTCCAGTTCGTTGAGAATCTTGTTAACGACAACGAGGGAATGAGCCGCATTTATCGTGGTCTTGATGCGACTGAATGGAACACTGCAATCTTGGATAATTAAGTTGGCGGTGAGTCTAGGAGAACTTCCAACTTTAATCGCAAGCTTTTCGCTGACTGCGACTTGAGCCCGAGGCGTTAGCCGAGTTTTAGATTCGGTCGGCTAGCATCACATGCTGGGCTGTTAGACGTTTGCTATCGCAACGTTTAGAGAGTAGATCGAATGGCCTCAATCACTTTGCGTGCACTTTGCAATCGACTTGCGAGAACTGATCCGAAGCGATTTAAGCGTTGACCAGCTTCCGATGTGAATTATCATGAGCCGCAGATCGTTAATCTCAGTATGGAAATTCTATACTGCGTAAACACTATTGTTTTTGCTCTCCTACGGTTTCCAACGGACTTAAGGAATCAAAATTGAAATGACAGATTTTCGAAGCATTGTTAGTTTGGCAGGGCTGTCTATTGGCGCCATCGGGGCAATTTGGATGCTGTTCCAATGTTGGCGTGCGTTTTATGCCAGAGGAAAAGTCATGGGAACACCTCAGGGTACCAATTCATCGCGATACATATTTTTGTTCGTAGTCGCACTTCTATGGCTCTTCGCCTTGGAGTTTGCGTTTTCCGGACAATGGATTAGATGCCTATTTTCAGTAGTCACGTCTTTATTTTTCCTGCTCATATCGATTGGATCAGTTCTTATTTGCGAGAACGGCCTTTGGCTCCAATGGAATTTGGTTCCCTGGAAAAAAATTGAGTGCTGCGTTTGGCGAGAGGGAAATGTGCTGGCGATCCGGATTAGAAAATACCGACGTGACATTGAGTTGACCATTCCAAGTGAAGACCGAGAGGCAGTTGCCTCGCTCGTAAGCGAGAAATTGAGTGTGTTGGCAGCCGACATTGATTAAATGGGATTTTCGACATCGGCTGGCGATAAGCGCGATAAAACTAAGCAAACACTTATTCACAAAACACTAAGCACATGTGCATAATTTTTCGAGCAAAATAAATGAACATGGATAGACAAGATGCGCAGGATGATTTCAAGTCGCTCCGGGCTAAGTTGCAACGCGGCTATCTTGGTAACCGCTAGCAAGAATCTGTTGCCGAATTTGGCTAATTTCAGTCCGTTGAGAATTGCCGACATTCCAATGAGTGAGTCCGGGTGGGGCTCAAGCAGCTTGGTTTTACCGTTCGCGGAATAAAGCTCTTTCTTGTTCGCGTCGGTAGCCAATCTACGCTTGAAATCATAAGGACAGAACATTGCTTCTTCGGTAGTCTCGAATTCGACACCGTGTCCAACGAAACCGAGCATGACCACTCCCTCTTTGTTGCCACGTGTATTGAGAAGCGACAATTTTTTCTTAGATTGCTGATCGCGTTGCGTCCATCCTTGTGAGTAGATCGACTTCATAAGCACTAGCGAGTAGTACTTCCTTGATCGAACTCGTATCCGCCTCAGCGAATCGCAGCTTGCTAATCGAGCTGACTTCGTAGGAGTTAACCGCAAACAGCAGGGGATATTTTTTTGGAGCTGGACTTTGAGCAAAGAGCTGCAAAGGAAAGGCCAGCCAAAGTAGTCCATAGATCAAAAATCCTCTGATCGCATATTCTTTATGTCTGCTCCGAGTGGCGTGTGTTTTCATGGAGGCTTCTGTTATCATAATCAAACACACTGTAGAGTTGCGAAATACATCACGACGTTGAAAATCACTTCTTCTTGGCCTTCAGCGTGTCTAAGAAATCAACAATGGTCTCTTTGTTCTCGTCGGAACCATTCTTAACCAGTGCAGCTGCCTCTTCCTGAATTTCGATCGCTGCTGTAACATTTCCTTGTAAGTCAAGCAAATGCGCCACGGTATCCAAGCAAGCCGCTTTTGCGTCTCCAGAAAGTTGGCTTGCAGCAACCTTCGCAGCATCAACGGACATTGAAATCACACTTTCGTCTCTCCATTCTTCCGTGGATGCCAATTCAAATACCTGCCATGCAATCGCATTGAGTTCGGTTGGTTGCTCTGAAGCGGATTCATAAAACTTTTCCAGGAGGTTCTGCAATTGGCCTCTCCGTTTCGGAATTTGAAGTAAGACAGAAAGTCGAAACATTTGAAATGAACTTCCGGAGTCGGTGATCGACTCCATTTCGTCGACAAGAATGTCCAACTGATTCTTGGATTTCAATTCGTTGCAAGCTTTGGAAAAATTGTCGGAACTTTTACCTTGGATCGCGCATTGCAAGAACCAATGCACGGCCTGCTTCAGGTCTTTTGCCGTTCCTTTTCCATCCAAGTAACACTCTGCTACAGCTTCCTGTTCGTCCAATACTCCGGCTTGGGCCCCTTTGAGCCTAGTCTCAAACGCCGATCTCTCCCAATCATCGGCAACTTTTGCGTTTTTTTGAACGCCACGCCCGTCCCGGATTCTCATCGCAATATCTGTTTGAATGGATGCATTCGTTTTTGAATTATTAACAAGAATCTCAAGTCCTTTATCGTCGTTCTTTGGGGTTCCAATCCCTTCAAAAAAACAAGACGCATAGCAAGACGTACAGTATCGATCCCCTTTCGAAAACGCGAGCGACATCAATTCAAATGCTCTAGTCTTGTCAATTTGCACCACTTCCCCGTTTTCGAATTCGTGAGCCATCAAGTGAATTGCCGACGCCTTACCTAAATTGGATGCACGCTCAATCCAACGATGCGACTCCTTCAGGTCTTTGGTCGTACCAATTCCGAGCGAATGTGCAGTCGACAAATAGAGCATACCGTTCACATTTCCCAGTTCCGCTGACCTGCGATACAAGCGGAACATTTCATCGAGGTCTTTCGATACTCCAAAACCAGTTTCATAAAGCGAACCAAGTTCCATCATTGCTTCTGTATTTTCCAATTTGACTGCGGTTCGAAACCAGTTTACCGCCTGCTCAGGATTTGCTTTTATTCCAAGACCGTAGCGTAGTGCGACTCCCATCGCGACCTGCGCTTCTGTATCGCCTGCGTTCGCTATTTCAGATAACTTCGGAAAGGCTCGCTCGTACCAGTTCGCAGCAGTCACGGCATCATAGCTGCTTCCACCCCATTGTGAATAATAACTTCGTCCGACATAAGCACATGCGACTGGGTGCCCTCGTTCCGCTGCTTTTCGAAAGTAAGACAAAGCACGAATTTCGTCGATCTTTTGTCCTCGTCCATGATAGAGTTCAAGTCCGAGTTGGTAGTCCTTGTCTTCAGGAATTTCAGAAGGAGGCGGCTGGATATTGCTTCGATTAAATGCCAAGTCAGGTGATCCATGAAGCAACAGGTAGGGTGTTTGCTTTTGTCGACCGTTGAATTGTTTGGCTATGAGACGCGATACTTTGTCTTTCACTCGAAAGCTCAGTGAACCTAGGTTCAAACTATCCGTTTGCGACAGCGATTCGATCTCGTCAAGCAAGCATTTCGTGAATGCACCGTGCTGCCAGTCGCTCGACTCGAACGCTTGTTCGTTGGCCGAGCATGCAAAGATGGCTGCGGTGTTCTCAGGCAGGTCGGTCAAGGTTAACTTGGTGCCGAATGCTCTGCCTCGGGCTCGATTGGGCTCAGATCGGCAGCAGTCGGCGATGAGGATCTTGCTGCCTGCCGGTGAAAGTCGTAGCGAACGAAGAATGTCCGCCATCGAAATGAGACTCTCCGGATTCGGTTCCGACAGAGGCTGTCGATTGTTATCGAATAAGGCTTTTCCATTCGCAGTGACTTCTTGCATCCGTGTGTCATGCGGACAGAAATACGCTTCACGCGAACTGGAGACTTCTATCCCATGCCCAAACAAACCAATGAGCACTACGCCATCTGAATTACTGACTCGATCGAGCGATTTCAATCGAGTTTGAATATTGGCCTGGTTTGCCTGTTCGCCCAAGAGCAGATCAACTTCGTATCCGCCTTTCCGCAAAAGCGCCCCAACCGCCACGGCATCTGCTTCAGGATACTCAAGCTGAACTTCATTCATGTGCGCATGTTGGTATTTCGCGACACCGATAAGCAGGGCGTATTTCTTCGAGGCCTCACCAGCGACAGCCTTATCTGCAAGCAAGAATGCATGGAACACCGCGAAAAAAAGGAAAACCAAAATCTTGAAATCCAAGATAGCTTTGCATCTTATCTTTGGCGATTGTTTATTTTTCAGATTCGCACGTGGGTTCTTAATCGATACTAGCAATTGTTCCGTACGCTGCCAGACCATAGCGACAATATCTATAAACATGAATATCATCTCTGATTTAATTCCAATGGGAGCAAAACTACTCGAAAGCCAAGTGTCATTTCGCGATGGCTTGTGAAGAGACCTGAGCGGTGCGAGGAACGACTATCAACGGGGGCGTAAAGCCATGAGCCGCCTCTTATTGCTGCCAAGAGTACACCCCGTGAATAGTTTTCCTTAATGCCGGGGTCTAAGAGTTCTTTCTCACTCAGCTCTGGAGTCGTTGTGTTACTGCACCATTCGGCTACGTTGCCGTGCATGTCGTGCAAACCAAAACTGTTTTCCAAAAATTTGCCGACTGGCGCAGTGAACACGTATCCATCCCTTTTTTCTAATACTGCGTTTTTAATGCCGACAAAGCCCGGGAGTCGTGCCTGCATCGTCAGATCGCAAACATTAGCATATTTAGCGAGGTCTTCCCAATTGTCACCAAAACCAAACATTCCTGGATTCCCAGCACGCGCTGCGTACTCCCATTCCCGCTCTGACGGTAGACGATACACTTCGCCCTCCGTGATCCTTCCAAGCTTGCGCTCCTTTTCCGTTAGCCATGCGCAAAAAGCATTGGCATCGTTCCAGCTGACGTTTACAACGGGGTGGCTCATGAATTGCTCAATTGGATTATTCCAACCGGTATTCCAGGGGGTAAACCTTGGGCGCTGTGTAAAAGAGACACCATCGAAGCCAATTCCCCCTTCCTGATCCTTTTCCCCTTCCGTCATGTTTTTACTAGGGGAATCATGATAATACTTCAAGAACTGGCCAAGAGTAACTTCATGAACCCCCATGTACATTGCTTGCTCAAATTGACGGAGCCTTGAAGGCTGTTCTCCTTTCATACTGAATCCCTCGTAGGTAGACATGCCTCTTGCATGCAGATCTAAACTGGAATCGTTGGTGCCCATTATAAATGCGCCAGGAGGCAACAGTCGAAGTCGCATTCCAACTGAATTTTGCCTTTCAACCTCAATGCCATGATACTGTGCCCACGCCCGCTGCGACTTAAGGGCGGCTAAACTGCTCTGAGTACCGCCTGAAAAGTCGAATATTGCTGGCGATGTTTGTTTTTTGATTTGCTGCATACTAAGTTGAAGTTCAGGGGAACCTTGAATCAACAGGTAAGGAGTCTGCTTAGTATCTATATTGAAATTGCTGGAAACAAGGCTTGAGACGCGAGCTTTCACTCGAAAACTCAACGAGCCTAGGTTGAGGTCTCCAGATTTTGAGAGCGATTCGATTTCGTCGAGCAAGCATTTAGTGAATGCACCGTGCTGCCAGTCCTTGGACTCAAACGCTTGCTCGTTGGCCGAGCATGCAAAGAGGGCAGCGGTATTCTCTGGCAGGTCAGTCAAAGTTAACTTGGTTCCGAACGCTCTGCCTCGGGCTCGGTTTGGCTCGGATCGGCAACAGTCGGCGATGAGGACCTTGCTTCCTGCCGGTGATAGTCGCAGCGAACGCAGAATTTCCGCCATCGATATGAGACTCTCAGGATTTGGTTCTGTTAGCGGCTGGCCATTGTTGTCGAACAAGGCTTTGCCACCCGCAGTGACTTCTTGCATCCGGGTGTCGTGCGGACAGAAGTAAGCATCGCGAGAGCTGGAGACCTCGATTCCATGTCCAAACAAACCAATGAGTACCACACCATCTGAGTTGCTGACACGATCGAGCGATTTCAGTCGAGTTTGAATGTTGGCTTGGTTGGCCTGTTCGCCCAAGAGCATTTCAACTTCGTATCCGCCTTTCCGCAACAGAGCCCCAACCGCTTCGGCATCAGCCTCAGGGTACTCGAGCTGAGGTTCGTTCATGCGAGCGTGTTGGTATTTCGTTACGCCAATCAGCAGGGCGTGGCGATTGGATAGGGAGGTTTCTTGGCCCATTACCGCCGCAGAACTTGCGACCAAAGCGCCCAAACATAGCGTGATCAACAGCGGAAGGCATATGGATTTTTTTTGAAGACTGGGCATGGCAAGAATTCAGTAATGTGCTTAAGGACTTACGACAACCATTGTAATCGACGGCGCGGCTTCATGGTTTGGCGGGTGGCAGATGATCAGCGAGGGTTATTGACCTTCTAGGCGCCCGCATATGGAGAACGACGGGGAACGCCCATTGATGCGCACATTCTTAAAATATTTTTGAAAATTGGAGAACGCCGATCGAATCCCGATGGCTCCACAAACGAAAATTCCCAACATTTACAATGAATCGGCTTCTTTGTGCTTCGACTTAGAAACGATGATTCCCAATCTTTTCCGACCTGTAAGATTAAAATAAGTTGGAAGTTAATGAGCCTGACGCGCTAGCCGAATTCCAGAGCCGCAGCTCGGCTAGCCGACCGAATCTAAAAATCGGCTAGCGTCTCAGGATCACTGAGTGCGGTAAGTTTCATCATCCGGTTCCGCTCGGCTTCCTTGCCAGCGGAATGAGAAACAGAATCGTGCTGCACTAGTTGGTAACGCACGGTTCGCTGTCGATAGTCACTCCAAACAGCGTGTCGAAGGCCGCTGCCGATTCGCTCGATTCCATTTTGGAAATCGGTGCATTCGGTCGGTAGCTTGTCGAACTCTCACCAAGGATCACTTGCTCTACCTCAAGCTTCATCTCAAGTTCGTCCGCCAACTTTTGAGCGCTGAGGAGATCATCTTCGCTTGGTAGTGAGTCACCGCCGACTTGCACCTTGAGGGTCTCCGACTTCGCTTCGATAGTTTGCAATCGAACTGATAGGCTCTCAACCTTGTTTTGACGGTCTCGAATACTATCAGCCAGGTCAGCTTGATTTTTTTCGAGATCAACCAATGCTGCCTGCTTGGAGGCGAGCAGGTTGTCGCTCAAACGGTAGGTGACCATACGATCTGCAAGCTCTTTGCCAAGAGCTTCCAAGTTCGTGTTGCTAACCAATCGAACACCAGAACCACCCGGCAGACGACTGCGGATTGCCGTCATCTGTAGCTTGTCAAGTTCCTGTTTGGCCGCAAGCGACGCGACTTCTTCTTTGCTGCGTTTCAGCTTGACGGCGAGCTCGGCGCTCTTGCGTATGCTCCCCTTCAAGCCCTCCTTCGTATCGGTGAGCATCACGCGAAGCTTCGCTTGCTTTGCGTCAAAAGGGATCTGGTCATCTACTGCTTTAACTCCTGAATCGTACGCGATACGAAGGTAGTCCCATGCATCCTTTCTTCCAACGAGAGCCACCAATCCTCCAGCTCCAAGTACTGTTACTAATACAACTTTTTTCAACATTTTGAAACTCCAATGGTGCGAAATGCTCGAACAAACTCAAACTGTGCACGCTGCACAGATTTGCTAACGCATCAAGCCAGCCGTGTATTCCCTAAATTCCGAAACAATCCGCATCCTCGACACATCATCCACGTCTCGACTGGAGGAGACAGACGGTTACTTCCAACGAACTACCGTCTTTTCCTTAGTTTCTTATCCCATTCCTTGGGTAAGAATGACAACTCGCGCGTCGACATTGAGAATCTGTAATCCATTTGCAGTTTCGACGAGCGGATTCTCCCAATGCGCGTGACCTCGAATCACTAAAGGTCGGTCGAGCAATCCAAGCGACTCACGAATGGAAGGCGTGCCGAGATAGCCGAACTTCGGCGCATTCGGTCCATCATGCATCAGTAGGATGTCTGGTTGCTTGTTAGCTAACGAAAAGATGAAGTTCTCGAAGCTCTCTGCCGTTTTTCTCCATGCCTTCGCGGGGTTTCCAACGATCCCACTGATGCCAGCAACTTCGAGGCCGGATACCGTCTTGCTATTGCAATCAAGAAAATAGAGTGGAGGGCGAAACGTGGGGGGCCGGAAGGGATCGGTGCCAAAAGTATCGTGATTTCCCGCTACCCCTACTACCCACGAGAACTCGCTACCAAATGCATTCCAAACCGAAGTTACGTCTCCTGAACCACCCCGCTTGTCAAGATTTGGTACGGTATAAAAATCACCACAAAGGAGTACGCCAACTTGCTCGGCGGACGAGTGGATCAATGGGATTACCGACTCTCGAAGGACCTTCGGTAGCCATTCGCCCAGAAGTCTCAATTCAGCCTCAGATTGAAACTGAAAATGCTCGCGCCCTTGCAGGTCGGATGTGACAACGAGTGCGTCTACTCCCTGAGGCATTCGGTCCACAGTTCCGACAAACACAGGAAGGAGATCCTCGAAAAAACTGCCAATCCCACGACCAGCATTGAGGAACGGCAATTCAACAAAAGGCTTTTCCTCTAAATTCAATATTCGCATTGTTGCCTCTCATTGAGCAGGAACGCGTTGCTTCAAACACTGCCAACCGGTTTGGGCGGCAGCGGACGCTTCACAGGTGATCCGATGTTTCCAATTTCCGCGTGGCGTCCTTGCCGGCGGAAATGGTGTCTACCTTAAAATTTGACGGGACCTACTTGTCGCTGTCGGAGGTACTGACATTAGCAACTCCGAACAAGACATCGAACGCGGTGGCAGAATCGATGGAGCCGGCTGCTGATTCATTGACCGCGGATTCGAAGCGATCAAAGTTCTCGTAGAGAACGTGCTGTTCTACTTCGAGTTTCTTTTCGAGTGTATCGGCGAGCACAAGCGCTCGTTGGATGTCATCGTCGCTCGGAAGCGAGTTGCCACCGTTGCGGAACTTGATGGTTTCAGCAACCGTTTCAATGCTCTGCAAACGAGTCTCGAGTTTCGCGATCACGTTTTTTCGATCACGCATGGCGTTCTCCAGCAGCCCCATGTTCTTCTCCAACTCAGCAACTGCCGTTTTCTTGGACTCAAGCAACTCATTGCTGAGGCGATATGCATCCAAGCGGCGGTTCAGTTCTACGCCAAGATTGGCGGAATTGGAGGTGCTAACCATGTGAACATTTGAGCCACCAGGCAGACGGCTACGAATTGCCGCCATTTCGTTTTTCTCCGCGTTAAGCTTGTCAGAGAGCTTTTCGATTGCCGTCTTTCCTCGTTTGACGTCGACCGAGATTTCCGCGACTTTGCGCTGGCTTGCGATCATCGCCTTCTTAGCATCGTCGGTCATCAACTGAAGCTTGGCCTTCTTAACACTGAACGGAATTTGTCCGTCGATTGCTTCGATTGCTCCATCGCGTCCCACTCGAAAATAGTCCCATGCGTCGCGCGTCCCGATCAACGCTACGGCAGCACCCGCGACCAAAATTACCCCTGCAAATATCGTCTTCATAAGATACTCCAACCTTGTTATTGAACTGCATTTCATTGGGAACGAGGCACTTTGCCAGTTCCCTCCTAAGGAGCTAACGAAGGTTCGTACAACTTATTCCCCGGAAGTTCTGGATTTCTCAATCGCAATTATTTTCCAGCCAAAATCGCAGGATGACTGGCTGATGGGGTAACGTTCTCGCGTTTTTGGAAGCAGCAATCCCGGCAGGTAAAAGACGTACGACGCTCGCCCAATTCCCAACAACAAGGTCATTTCATGGACTTTGCTTTTCTCAAAGATATGCCTTTGGTATCAAAAGGGATTCTTAGATTTACCCGCATCGTTATCTTCGACCTGTGGAATAGGTATATTTGGCGAGATGAAACACACCAAGAGAACTCGAGATCAGTTGACAGAGACAAAACGCACCGGCCGGTCTGACAATAGAGTGTCTAACGAATCTACCCCAAAAACTGCGATTGATCTTGTCGCACTTGTTAAGGCCGCATACCAGCAGGCAGAGAAAGCCCAGATTCATTGCGCTTACACCACCGATTCCCGGCAACTAAATGGGCCTTACAACTTCAATCATTCATCCTCCCTTGCTTCAGGTAGAGCTTCGCATCTCGATCCCCTGCTCATCGTTCAGAAAGATCGAGCCGACGGCCTTAAGGAAATTCGAGAGAATTTTGTTGATCGTGTAGAGGAGCACTGCTGGATATTCATTCCTCAGCTCAAGATTTGGATCGACGACACAACGACTGTTTCTGCCGGTAGTGTTGGGTCTGACCTATTCCTACGTGTTAAGCTTTTGCAGACTTTCCCAGAGATAGAAGTATTTCATACCCATCCAGATGGTCTTTACGCTGCATTGCATGCTGAAGGAGAGCTTTCAAGTCATCACCGACTAATCGCGCCGACACCAAGCCTCGGGGACCAGTTTGGCGCAGCGATGATTGAGGATCTCGGTGGGCCCAACTGTAGCCTCAAGAGCCATATTATTAGCTATCACGGGGTGACCTCGTACCAGCAAACCAAGGAATTTCGTAGGGATGCTGGTATGAGAGGAGGCTCGTTTCAATGGGATTTCAATTCGGTAGACCGCACAGCCCCGGCTTGTAAAGAGATCTCTCGAATCTGTAGTGCAATGGAAGATTCAGTTCCTTGTATTCGCGCAGATGGTTCTAAGACAGCTACATGGTTGATTCGGTTCACCCCATTCGAAGAATAATCGCTGACATCGACGTTGTTCTTGGTTGGGTTGCCTCTATTCATGATTGGAACCAGACCAACAGCAGAGTGCCGCATCCGATATTTTTTGGGGAATCCAAAAGAAAACAGGGAACATCTTTCCACTGCATACGTTCTTTGACTTAGCAGCTCGGCGATTTATGCAAGGGAATGCCATCAGAATGGTTAGCAGTTTGAAAGACCTACATTGCATGATCTCGGTCACAGTTGATTTGGGCCGGTGCACTTTTCGTAGCGTTCAATTAAAAGGTGGTATGGAAAATGGAAATAGTTAATCTTTCTTCAGAGCCGATCGGCAGGCTTCATTCTTGGATTCCACATAGTTTGCGTGCGGAAAAGGTCGTTTTTCTTCCTGACGCTTGTCCTGGAAAATCTCCGTTACCTACGGGCACAGTCGTTTTAACAAGACAGGACGATTGGCGTCAGTTCGCAATTTCGGATTGTGGTTGTGGGATGCGACTTTTGAGATCTAGTCTGTCTCCGTCTGAATTGGATCGTTCAAGATGGGATCGCGTTGCAAACATTCTGCGAGGCAACAAAGGTGGCCTCGGTGACCTTGGCGGCGGCAATCACTTTCTGGACGCACTTGAACCCTACGACGACGGGCCAATGCACTTCTTGATTCACACTGGATCGCGGAATGAATCGGGGCATGTTGACGCATACATCGAAAATCCAGCTCGTTTTGACCAAGAATTTGATCGCGTCGTCAAGTGGGCGGCTGACAATCGTGCAGCTATCCATGATGCTCTGGCTCGCGTGTTTGGCGAGTTAGAAGTCGTCCTGGATTTGCCGCATAATACGTATGAAATCCTTAATGACGGAGCAGTAATCATTCGGAAGGGCTCTGTTTTCGTTACGCCTGGTGAACTATCCGTTTTGCCCTCCCACATGTCCGGTGACGTCGTACTTGTTCGAGCTACAGAACGTGTTGGAGAAATCCTAAACTCGATCAGTCACGGAACCGGACGAAAGATGTCGCGAAGTGACTGCAAGCCATTGGCCGACAGTTTTGACTTCGACGCGTTGAGGCGGAAAATATTGATTCCAACCGACGTATACGATTCATCATTGCGTACAGATGGACCATTCGCGTACCGCGACCTCGACGAATGTCTCGCATTGATCGAACATTATGTAGCAACCGAAACGCGATTCAGTGTGATCGGGTACATGGGACACCTTTGACAAACACGCGTTCGCTCGTTTAAGGACTAGGAAAGGAAATAGGGAATGAAGCTGTGGACAGTACAACCGATTTCAGTTTGGCACCAAATTGAGGCCGATGGCCGAGCGCTCGTGGATCGCTTCCAAGTCAATGACAGCGGCCACGTGTGCGAAAGTTATCGATGGTTAATTTATCAGCTGAGCTATCGAATCAAGGATTCAAAAGGTTGGCACCCCTGGTTTGCGTATTGCGCAAAGCCCGATTTGCGTCGAAAGCAATATGATCGCCCGCAGGGTAAGCATGTCATGATCGAGTTCGAGCCGCCGGAGGACGAGGTGGTATCGTTTTCCACTTGGGCATGGTGCAAAATATACTCGGGCCATTACCTCTCGGTCTCGCGCGCAGATGAACTCGCGTGGCAGACGAGGTTTCGGCAATCCACGGGAGTAGCCTATGAGGATATGTATTTTCATGAGATTGTCACTGGGCTTCCCCAAACTTGGCAAGTGGAAATAGAAGCCAGTTGGTTGCGGCTCTTTCAGCCGGATTTACCAGCCCGCTCATGGGAATACGGAGCCAAATCAGTGACACGCGAAGCCGTCGTCGAACAGCTCCATTCCGACTGGATCAAAGATGTTAAAATCTTTCAGGGCCGATGTGCAAAATACTGAGCCGTTGATGTTTGTCTGACGATGCCGCAAAGCAACCCAAACGCGATTCAGCGTGATCGGGCATATGGCACACCCTCGACAATCTCAAGCAATTTATAGCGACAATGACAATCGAAAAAATTTTCACAAAAGCGATTGCCGAAGAGATCTTCCGAACCAATTTTGAGGAGGCGGAGTTAAGTCAATTCACGGCCATCGAAGAGGATGCTGCGTGGGTGTTGCATTTTTTCGAGGGAGGCAGTCTCAATCTGGGAGGACTTAAGGAGATTTCGGATTCGGTGGCCGAGGTCCTTTCGAATTACAAAGTGAACTTGTGGCTGGACGGCTTGCGAGACCTGTCCGATTCGGCCGCTGTAAGCCTAAGTAAGCATGAGGGCAACCTCTCATTGGACAGTATCACCTGCGTAACCGATCAAGTAGCCGAGAGTCTTGGTCGGCACGTGGGTAGTCTCAATATTGGCTTGACGAGTATTTCCGACGAAGTAGCCAAAAGTCTAAGCAAACATCGAGGCACCCTCCATCTCCCAGACCTCATTTGTTTATCGGATGAAGCGGCTGAATCTTTTTCCAATCATGTGGGTTTGCTTACTCTGGATGGAATTGAAACGCTCTCCGATGCCGCTACTGAAAGCTTAAGCCAACACGAAGGGGAGCTTTCGCTTACGGGCCTATCCACTTTGTCCGATTCGCGAGGCCATTTGCTATTGGCTGCCAGACTCGCCGGAAAAGACGACCAATTGAATTTTTTTAAATTGAATCATCTGTCTGTGCAGGCCGGCTCCAAACTTTGCAAACACCAACATCGACTGTACCTTAGCGGTCTGCTGGAACTTTCGGATGAATTAACGCAAGTTCTGGCAAAGCACAATGGCCGAGGGCTTGCCTTTGATAAGCTCACGAGTCTTTCCACAATCGGAGCGATATCGCTTTCGGAGTACCGAGGTGACCTCTCATTTGGCGGCCTTTCTAGCATATCTGTAGCTACCGCAAAGGCACTATCGAAACACGCTGGCGAAGCTCTTTCGCTGGCAGGACTGAAAGACCTGAGCGATGAAGTCGCAACAGAGCTCGGTTTTCATGTGGGTGAACTTTACTTGGCTGGTTTGAATAAAATCTCCGACGCTGCGGCGATCGGCCTTGCACGGCACAATGGGCCACTCTATTTGTCGGGGCTCTTGGAAATTTCGGAAGCGGTAGCGAAGCAGTTGAGTAAACACGTTGGCGAACTTTTCTTGTGGGGCTTGACTGAGATCTCAGATGTAGTTGCGCTCGAACTTGCACGGCATAAGGGGTATCTCGGTCTAAGTTATCTAACGGCTATTTCAGATAATGCAGCGAAGTACTTGAGTGGGCATGTTGGCGGTCTTTCCCTTGCCGGTCTGACCACATTGTCGGATGCTGCTGCTGGGGCGCTTGCAAATTACAACGGCCAACTTAGTCTGGCCGGGTTAACGTGCTTATCGGATAATGCGGGGAACATAGCTCTTGCAAGAAAACTGGTGAGGCCTAAGGGGGCGGCTTGGTTTCCTAACCTATGCGACCTTTCTGTGTCAGCGGCATTGGAACTAGCAAAAAACAAAGGGGCTCTATGCATGAATGCCCTGACCAGTTTGTCCGACGAGTTGGCAGAAAGTCTCTGTCGCGGACACAAGGGTCGCATCGAGCTCAACGGCCTACTTGAGCTATCGGATAACGCAGCTGCAAGTCTGAGCCAAAACGATGGCTCGCTGGAACTGAATGGTCTAACGCAACTGACGGACCTTGCAGCCGAAAATCTGAGTCCAATGAAAAGAGGGCTGTTTTTGGATGGCCTACGAAATCTTTCGGATCAAGCCGCCCTGGCCCTTGCAAAACACCCCGGCCCCTTGTCCATCAATCTACGTAGGATTTCTGAAAGCGCCGCCTCGATTCTCCGAAGGCACGCTTCATTAGGATAGCGACTAAAACACGCACGCGTGGCGGGTTTTTTGTTGGCGTGTTCGGGGCAGCCAGCTTGCCCAGGGGCCGAGCCTTTTAGTAACTTTCCAAGTTGTCTCGGGCCGACTCTTTGCGGAATATAAAACATGTGGTCAAATCATTGCGTCGACTGAGGAGAAGTGCACCACCTCGCCCTGCTCGACTTGGCGATGATTTGTTCCCGATACCGAGCTCATTGACTACGCGATAAAATCTCCTTCGAGCTTTCTCTTTTAGGTGCCTGCGTCGCAGGATCGGCAGCCTCGGCCCCAGTGGGCGACTATCCTTGATAATCTCAGGCTAACGTTAAGGAAGTAACTCTGCGATCTCGGGACTGTAGGCCATTAAAGTTTGATAACCTAATTCCTTAAGCTTTGGAATCCTATGGGAAAGAAGCGCATATCCGATTGCCACTGCACTGGCATTATCTGACTTCGCGAGGTACTGCTCTGCCGCGTTCAAACAAAGATCAGCGGCTTCTTCAAAAAGCGCGGCGCTTAACAGAGCAGCCCTTTGCACCGTTTCCTGCGAAATTAAATGACCGTGGGTTTCCTTAACATAGGGCTCTAAATCAGTTCTCTCTATCGTCTGCTGACAAAAGTCTCTAAGTTTGCTAAAATCATGCGGTGCCGCAACTAACTCTTGCGCCAGTTCGATAGCCCTCGCCGTATCCAGATCGAGAAGCAGCTCAATCGCGTTGACTCGGAAAGACTCATCAGGATCATATCGAACAACCCCGACAGCAGTGGATAGAGCAAGGAGAGGGTTTTCGCGGCAAAGATGCAGAAGCATGTCCTCCCTGACAGTAGAGTCTGAATCATTGAGGCTCACCTCAATCACCAAATCAGCCAGTGCTGAATTGTGGCGAACGATAGCATATACCGCGGCCTGACGAATCTCAAACTGGTCTGCAGAAACAGCGATACCAGCGATGACTCCCTGAACAGCAGGCTGATCACCAAAATATTTACTAAGATCCGTGATGTCAGAATTACGAAGCATAGTCCCTCTTTCGGCGGCATGCACCGGTATGCTCTGGGGCTCAAGCCGACGCTCAGCATCTTTAGCGCCGATTGCTCCATGTAGTAGTTCTTGAAAATTGTAATGCTGGTTCATAGTCGTCACCGTCGCTTCCTTCAGATCGAACTCCAACTTCGGGAACGCCACCTGTTCTACCTATTACGTTGAAGTCTTGACTCATTCGGATTTCAATTCAGCAGTCGTTTTTACCACATTATTCATATAAAAGGAATCTGCTGCATCCATAACCTTCTGGGGATTTGATAGCCCACGGGGCCTTACCGATTAACGTGTCTATCAGATAATGCGGGGAACATAGCTCGTGCAAGAAAACTGGTGAGGTCTAAGGGGGCAGCTTGGTTTCCTAACCTACGCTGTTTACGGAACTGCGTTGCAGAGTGGTTTTAGAGTCGTGAGACTTGCTCAAGATCCGGCTAGATTCGGATCCTTAGCAGGATCCACTACGACTAACCTAGTTCGTATGATTCTCATCCAAGAATTCGCGTACAAATTGTGGAAGTTCATCAAAATCCAAATACCTCAACTCACTTGTGAATCCGCCGTCTGTCGCGAGATACCAACTTTCGACAAGATATCCAGAGTCACCGACTAAGGATTCGTAAAACTCTTGGCTTAATCCGTCGCTCCCAGAAACCACTTTGACGATTTTGCCACCTTCCCAATAAACGTTGCACCGCGTTGGTTCGTAAGGGTTGCAGTCGGAAGGCCCATTTCCTAATTCCAAGGCACGATTCATGGCTCTTAGGCGTGCTTCTGAGGGACGCCTACTGCGATCATCCTGGCCATCAAACTCCATTGACAAATATCCTTTCCGGGGCACTTTTCTGAGCTGATTTACGTCGTACCGATTTGGTGTCTTTTGCGAAACTTGTTTCGGATTACACAATGATTGTTCTAGACAAACTCCGCTTCCCGCATGGCGTCCTTGCCGGTGGACATGATGTCAATCTTAAGGCTCTAATGGCCTTACTTGTCGCTGCAGAAGTCACTGACATTGGTAACTCCGAACATGACATCGAAGGCAGCGGCAGAATCGATGGATTCGGCTGCTGATTCATTGACCGCGGACTCGAAGCTATCAAAGTTCTCGTACAGAACGTGCTGCTCGACTTCGAGTTTCTTTTCCAATTCATCGGCGAGCCCGATTGCTCGTTGGATGTCGTCATCGCTCGGAAGTGAGTTGCCACCGTTGCGGAACTTGATGGTTTCAGCAACCGTTTCAATGCTCTGCAAACGAGTCTCGAGTTTCGCGATCATGTTCTTTCGATCACGAATAGCGTTGTCCAGTAGCCCCATGTTTTTTTCCATCTCAGCAACTGCCGTTTTCTTGGACTCCAGCAACTCATTGCTAAGTCGATATGCGTCCAAGCGACGATTCAGTTCTACGCCAAGGTTGGCGGAATTGGAGGTGCTAACCATGTGAACATTTGATCCTCCAGGCAGACGGCTACGAATTGCCGCCATCTCGTTTTTCTCCGCGTTAAGCTTGCTAGAGAGCTTTTCGATGGCAGTCTTTCCTCGTTTGAGTTCGACCGAAATTTCCGCGACTTTGCGATGGATTGCGACCATTGCCTTCTTAGCGTCATCGGTCATCAACTGAAGCTTAGCCTTTTTGACACTGAACGGAATTTGTCCATCGATTGCTTCGATAGCACCATCGCGTCCCACTCGAAAATAGTCCCATGCATCGCGCGTCCCGATCAACGCTACGGCAGCACCCGCGACCAAAATTACCCCTACAAATATTGTCTTCACCTGATACTCCAATTAAGTCACTGATCCAAAATCACTGAGAACGACGCACCCTGTTCGTTCGCACGAAGGATTTAACGAAGGTAGGTGGAATCCATTCCGAAGGATCTTCGGATTTCTCGTTTTTCTTAGTTGGTTCAAAGATGACCAATCAACGGCTTTCTAGTGCCCGAGGTGTTAGCCGAGCAAATCTAGAAATCGGCTAACGCCTCAGGCTCAAGGCGAAGCGTGCGCAAAGACTTGCAACCCCAAAGCAGGAAGATATCAAAGCACCTCAGGCTCCGGCGGTGCTGATCCATTCGAAGCGTGCCCAAGAATCGAGTTCACGCAGAGATTGTGTCAATTCGGGGGAAAGCAGATCTCATCGTTCACGAATTTTTCAGATTCACGGGAATATCCTTTTGATGAAAACGTTTCGTTGATATCGGCTCGCAATGAACTCACTTTCAAACAGAAACAGAAAGTTGGGTTCGGCAGCCTCGATTGTCACAGTGTTTTTTGAATCATTACTCCCCCAAATGTTTGAGAGGAAAATCATCATGTTTGCAAGTCTTCTGCGAATGCTCAAGCTCTTTACCGTTGCCGTTGGTGCGATTGTTCTACTTCTTTCCGGATTGTGGGCCGTTTCGTGTTTCCAGGCCTGGCGACAAAATGCTTTTGAGGACCGTTTCAGCTTCCTGGAAGGGAAAATCGAAGATTACCGGAAGATAATGAACGCCCCTCATGATCATGCAATTTCCAGTGTCGAACCAATCCAGCTCTCTGGAAAGCCTATCGTTATCTGTGCCGGACCAAATGATAACAACCCCTGGCCTCTCCGAAGGAATACTAGTCAAATCGATCCACTGATGACTTCGCTACCTGCCGGGCTCGTTCCAAGGACCACAGATGAGATCAAGTATGTTGTGTCGCTCCGTTGGGGTGATGAAGTTGTCGGAACTTTCTCGGACGGTTCAGTCGCTATTAGGGAAACGTGCCTTGTCGATGTTTTTGAAACGGCTTCGGGAAAAAGGATCCTGTCACGAAATTTTGTTGGCGGCGAACCACCGACAAGCAAAAGGGAGAACAAAAACAGTTCTTCGCGAGAGAAAGTGTACGGTGCTGGCTGTCAGTATGAAATCGTGAAATACTTCGGACAGATTTTTAATGCGATCTAATTGCTACAATCCAAGTACCTTCATCGGGCTAATAGCAACTGCGGATGGATTCCTTCAGCAGTGGAGGGGCGCACTCACGCTCGAAAGCGAACAAAGAAAAACGAAAGTTTCTGTGGAAATAATGAACGATGAATTCTAGATCACGCGAGGCTTTACGTTAGAAGAACCGTCGAATAGACTCTACTGAAGTTTCAAGGGATATCCAATGCGCTTTTTCTTGAGGGTCGAATGCGTGGCTTCGAAGGTTCGAGTGTTTATTGCCGGTTTGCCGGTTCGCTGTTGTTGACCTTTGGCTTTGCTAATCAACCGGACGTTTTTGCAAATGAGCCGGACAACTTGGCCCAACAAGCAGGGCAGATTTTGAATCGCTATTGCTCTCGTTGCCATAACGGCGAAGGCTCTGATTCTGGTTATGCCTTTAACGTTAGAAACACGGAGAGCTTGGTTGGGGAGGGAGTTGTTGTGGCTAAGGACGCAGCTTCGTCGCAACTCTACCGCGATCTCGAAAACGGTCGAATGCCGCCGAAAAATCAGCCTCATTTACCGAAGCCATCGCCTGCCGAAGCGCTTATCGTAAAGAATTGGATCGAGTCTGGGGCGGCAACCATTCCTAAACCTGAAAAGCGAGTTCCTTTTGTTGGTATCAAAGACAATCTGACCGCGATTCGCGATCATTTTTCTACTTTAACGGAATTGCAACGACGAACAACCCGTTACTTCACTCTTACAAATCTTTGGAACGATTCGTCGGTGGACGACGATCATCTACGCAACGTACGCGCAGGACTTTCCAAAGTGCTAAACAGTCTTTCTTGGGCTCCCGAGATCGTTCTGCCAGAAGCGGTCGACGATCATGGGATTGTCTACGCTGTGGATATCTCAAAACTACAATGGACTCGGGAGCACTGGAATGCTCTGGTCAAGGATTATCCGTACGGACTAAGCTACGGTTCGCATCCAGATCGTGAGCTAAAAAAACTCGATGATGAAATAACAAGCAAAGCAAAAGACAGTCAGTTGCTCCACTTGAGAGCAGACTGGCTAGTTAGCAATGCCACGAAACCGCGTCTCTACCATAAGCTGCTTTACGAACTAGTAATTCCTGATCTTGTTGATCGCGTCGACGATCTATCCCTACCAGCTAATCCCAAACGTATGTCGGATGCTGACCTTGAGAAATTTCTAGGGGTTAATGTCACGGAGAATCTGTTTGGACGTGGCGGAAGGGTGGTTCGCTCCGGCTTCACTCAAAGCGGCATATCAGGGCAGAATCGAATGTTAGAGGTTCACGAGATTTCTAAGGGGCGATATTACTGGAAAAGCTATGATTTCTTGGCTAGCACGCGAGAATCGATTCTTGCCGAGTTCCCATTAGGGCCGTTGAATGAAAAGAACGCTTTTGCTGAGTTGGCTTTTCGGCATGACGGTGGAGAAATGATCTTCACACTTCCGAACGGGATGCAGGGTTACTTGCTGGCTTCCGCGGCTGGTCTTCGGCTTGATGCCGGTCCGATTGAAATCGTTGGCGACTCGCTGCGAACCTCGGGCACTCAAGCGATTGTGACCGGACTTTCCTGCATTGCTTGTCATCGTGTGGGAATGGTGGAGCCGCCCAGCGACGAAATCCGCGAGTTTGCTTCGGTTTTCGGCGCGGCGAGGGAGCGTGTGGAGCAGCTGTACCTGCCCAAGGATGAGATGTCCGATTTGATCTCGTCAATACAAACCGCATTCAAGACAAGCTGCGAGAAAGCGACAGGTTCGTTCTTGGTTTCTGGGAACGAGCAGAGGCTAGAATTTGATCGATTTCAAGAACCAGTTGCGGAAGTGAGCCGGCGTTTTTTGCTCGAATCACTCAACATCGAAGCTATCGCTTGCGAACTCGACGAGAGCAATCCAGGTGCTTTGCTTAACGTTTTGAAAAAGTCTCGAACGCTTCGAGGGCTTGGGCTCAACGTACTGACTCGCGATAATGGAGTAGTAAAGCGAGACGCATGGGAAAGTCGTGCTGCATTTTCAATGATGCAGGAGACGGCAAGAGAACTTAGTTTTGGCCCTAGTCGATAGAATGACTATGATCCATCTTTCGGTGGTTCAATCCAACTATAAAACGGTGTTGCCAGGGAGTAAACTGGAATGTTGATGGTGCGAAGTTCGTTATTCTTTTTGTTCGCTACAATCTGTATCTCTGCGATGGGGCTCGGTGAGTCTCAAGCGGGAGATCCGCCATCTATGCCTTTCGAAGGACAGATGGCATCTCTCTGTGCCGACATAGAAAAGGCAATGGAACAAGACCCCATTTTGAGAGAGCACAAGAAGTTTCGTATTGGCCGAGTGATTTGCGATCAATCTCGCGACGTCAATTTTGAGCCAAGGATCATCCGCGGGATCGAGAAGACTCTCGCAGGACGAGTCGACGAAAAATCCAAAATCGCGTTGGCTGGCAAGTACCAGTTCTTGGAGTCCGAATCCGCTGACAATGCGGGATTCGAAGTCCTCGTGATCAAGTTGACTTTTGTTGATAACAAGGGGAGGGAACTTGGCTCGTTCAGCGCAGACACGAGCTCGAATGACAAAGCTAATCCAAGTAGGGAGGACCTTCCTCCAGAACTTCCTGCGGAACTGGAGAAGAAAATTGAATTCAGCCGTGAGATCAATAGCAGTGCGGATATCGCCGTAGCTGTTGGAGCAACGGTTTCCTTTGAGTCTAAGCCAACGGAGTCGAAACCGACATTTCAGGAACGAAACAAACTAGTGAGCAATGCGTTTGAATCACCATCTTTTGGACTGATCGAGGGGAGCAAAACACAAGTAACGACGCCGGGTGGCAAGCGATATGCTGTTGAAATCATTAAGGGCCCCATCGTAAGCAAGGAGGTAAAGAAGAAAAATTTCGCGGCTGGAATGAAACCGGTAGTGCCGATCGAAAAAAGGGGGCATGCTTATGTGCCAATCGCAATTGGTGAAGCATATGCTTTCCATATCTACAATTACGATCTCGAAAAAGCTGTGCTTGCGAAAATCCGAATTGACGGGCTAGATTCAATCAACACGTTCAACGAAGACGTTTTGATCGACGCGAACGGTAAGGAAACTCCGCTTCTCTATGCTGGTTACACTCTTCCTGCGGCTACGAATACCGGTCCTGCTTTGAATGGGGTTTACGGATGGCTGAGAACGACAAAGGAAAAAGCAGAAGAGAGTGCTTACGAATTTGTGATCAACAAGTTCGGTGAGGGAGTTGCGTCAAAACGAATGGCAACGAGCGGAGTTGGTGTCATCACCGTTGAGTTTTATGAGGAACTAAAGCTCGTTGGCGGCACGCGGGGTGTCGGTGATAAAGGCGAAACCGGCAAGGGCCAAGCTATTAAACTGGATTTAAAAGTCGTCAATGTGAAGACGGCCCAAGACCCTACCGCCATCATTTCGATTCGATACAACGACCCAAACGAGGTGGAGTAACGCGTTCGAGATTTGTCGTCAAATTTGATTCAGCTGCACTCGCATTTAACATTTTTTGATCTGTGCGATTGAAATACGCAGGGAGCTTACTGCGCCTCAGGCGTTAGCCGATTTTATGAATCGCAATCGGCAAGCTAGGAGGT
The DNA here is from genome assembly GCA_027487485.1 of Planctomycetaceae bacterium. Taxonomy (GTDB): domain Bacteria; phylum Planctomycetota; class Planctomycetia; order Pirellulales; family Pirellulaceae; genus JBKCUI01. The sequence continues at coordinate 147,310 of JAIYDN010000108.1, forward strand.
CTTCTCACATTCAAGAACAACAAATCGCTGGCTTTGTTGAGCTCAAAGCGAAGACTGCGAAAGAATTGCGTCTAAAGTGGAACGATCTCCAGCACCAGTCCAAAAGATGGAGCGGTCAGCACTCGGGAACGCCAATCGCTAGTGCGAAAAAGAGTCCCAGAATTAACAAATAATTAGCAACATCCGGTGGTATTCCCCGATAACAAATTGGACAGCGAGCTAAGACGACCGTTGTTTCGGAATCAAGAAGCTTATTCCCAAATTGCAAAAAATCTCGACCGATACGATTGAAGTTAGCTGGGAGTTTACTGAGCATGAGGCGCTAGCCGATTTCCAGCGGCGTAGCTCGGCTAGCACCTCAGGCTCAATGAATTGCAAAGCAAATTCATGATGAATCGTATTGGTCGAAAACTTTTTGGGAATAACGGTCGAGCAGCACCGTTATCCTAGCAGTGCAGACACGCAGGTCTCACGCAAGCACTCTTCGTAAAAAATCAAATTCAATCCAAACTCGCTATTGAAACACGGCTCCAAACATGGCTATCCAACGCAGATCATTCCTTGTGGCTGTCTCCGGACTCATATCGATTCCATTCCATTCGGTTTCCCTTGCTCTCAATCCACTGGAACCGAGCCCTGTTTCATTCGATGGTCAACTGACGTCTATTTGCGATGAGATAAAAAAGCTCATGGCCAAGGACCCGATTCTTGCTGAGCTTAAGACGCTAAAAATTGGACGTGTCGTCTCCCCATTCTTGCCCGATGTCAACTTCGAACCCGCGATTCTTCGCGAACTTCGATTGCAATTGTCGAACATTGTCAACGACCAGTCGAACCTTGTGCTTTTTGGCGAGTACGAGATCTTGGAATCGGAAACAGAGGACAACAAGGGATTGCAAGTCGTGGTTTTGAAGTTAATCCTTCGAAACCGAAAAGGTTCCGAAGTCGCGCAGGTCGTCGGCGACGCAAAAGTTAAGACTGTCCCATCGGTTGCTCCCAAGGACTTTCATTTTGAGCGAGAGATCAACAATAACAGCGATATTGCTCAGATCATGGGTGCGACAGTGAAGTTTGATTCGAAGTCTTCGTTTGCGGCCAACAATAAGTTTGTCAGCGAAGCGTTCCCTAATCCGTCCAATAATCATTCAGTTAAACCTTGCTTTGGCCTTATTAAGGATAGCCTCACGCAGGTAACAACATTGGACGGGACACGATACGGTGTCGAAATCATAAAGCGAGAGAGGACTCCACAAGAGAAAAATGGAAACAGAAGTGACGATGGCACAAAGCTTCCGATGAGTCCAGTTAGACCGATAGCGGTTCGAGGTTTTGCCTACGTTCCTATTGTGATTGATGAGGTTTTTGCAATTCGGATTTATAATTACGACAAGACAAAGGGAGTCTTGGCTCGTATCAAAATCGATGGTTTAGATGTTCTCAATACGTATAACGAAGATGGCGTGGAGTATCCAGGGTACGTATTGAATGCTGCCAAGGAGGATGGCAGCCCATCTTCTTCGACAATTCAAGGCTGGCTAAGGACATTGACTTCGAAAGGCGAATCAAAAGCAAGTAGCGATGACAAGCCCAATTCGTACCAGTTCGTCATCAACGAACTTGGTAAAGGCAGTGCGACGGAAAAAGGAGTCGCCTCTGGGGTTGGCGTCATCACGGTATCATTTTTTGAGGAGCTCAAACTTGGCAATTCAAGGGGCGCCGCAAGGCCAGGGGAAGCAGCACGTGGTAAGGAGATAAATGTCATATACAAGACAGCCAATATTAGTGCCGTGAAAGAGCCGACCGAAGTGATCTCCGTTCGCTACAACGAGCCAACAGGCCTTCAGTAACCAAAGCATAGCGAAGTATGGATATGAGCCTGAGGCGCTAGCCAATTTTTTGCAGTGCAATAGGCCAGCGTGTCAGGTGCAATTGGTACGTTTCATCCAATTTTTCGTTTACTAATCCCTTCACAATGACAACAAACAAGGTGTTCCCATGCGCATATCGACAGTCGAAGGACCTCAAGTGGCGGGTCATATCAGGAATTGTTTGCTTCCGACTTTGCAGTTGCCGTTTGGAATGCTGCAGATTCTGGTTCTCGCATTCTTGACTTGCACTCAAGCATCGCAACTGATGGCCGATGACAATGATTCCAAGTCCGAAACTCGGGTTGTTTGCCAACGCATGTTGGATCAGGCGACGGAATCGGCTGAAAAAGGAGAATTGAATGTGGCGGTAACACAGGCGAATGAAGCGGTAGTGTACGCCAAGAAAGAGTTTGGCGAAGCGGACGCATTGTTTGTATCGTGTCTTCGCCAGCTGGCATCGGTGAATTCCAAACAAGGCGATCATGCGAAAGCGATTGAGCTCGAGAAGCGTTGTCTTGCTTTGCTGCGAAAGCTGCATGGCGGCAATCATCCCGACGTCGCGCAATCGCTCGGCGACCTCGGGACTCTCTACTTGACTTTAGGTCGATATCGCGAGGCAAATGATCATTTGCAGGAAGCATTTGAAATTGCCAGTAAGACGCTTGATGAAGATGACCCCATGGTCCTCAAGATCGTTTCTGCAGTCGCAAAGCTCTTTGCCCTTACCGGTCAAAATGAACAGTCGGAGGACCTTCAGCGGCGAATAATCTCCGTTCGGATTGAAAAGCATGGGGTGGCAGCTCCGGAAACCGTAAAAGCCATACTTGAGCTTTGTGATCTCAAGGTCAATATGAACGAAGTTGAAGAGGCCGAGCGAACTCTATCCGACGCACTCGAACAATTGACGGAGGTTCTTGGCAAAGAAAACCTTTTGGTTGGTCAGATTTCTGCAAAGCTTGCCGATCTCAATCGTCAGCTTGATAACTTGCACCGAGCGGTAGCACTTTACGAGGACGCAATTGCTATCGCGAAACAATCGCTGGCAGCAGACAACCCAATGGAGCCATTTCTGCGTCAGCAATTGGCAGTGACTTACTTCGATATGGGACAGTTGGACAAAGCCGAGCCGCTCTTCAAATCTTCGTTGACGGACCTGCAGCGGATTCTCGGTGACAACCATGTCGAGACCTGCCTAAATCTCAGCGGCTTGGCTTTGATCCATCGAGAAAAAGCGGACTTGGACCAGGCCGAGAAGTTCGCTCGTCGTAATTTGGAAATCCGTCAGAAGCAATTCGGCAAAGAGCATTTCGAGTGCAGCCTTGCCAACAACACGCTTGGATTGGTCTTCTACTCGCAAATGAAATTTTCCGATGCTGAAGATTGCTTTCGGCGCGCGTTGCGGGCTTGGGACAAAGCGGGAATCCCAAACGCTTCCCAGTACGCTACCACGGCCGATAATTTAATCCAATTGTTGACGGAAACGAATCAGCGCGGTGAAGCGGCTATGGTTAAGGCAATTGCTCGCGACAAACTGAGCCCGAAGATGCGCATCCCAAATCAAGCTGCCATCGAGTCCGAAGCACAGCAAGCTGCTCAAGATGCTGTACGGGATTTTCAACGTAGCCTACTCAATCGGTAAGGGCGGGAGTAGTTCTTGGAATTCAGATTTGGCGATTTGCGCTTTACGCAGGCGTGCTGCGTGAATTCCACAACAACACTGGTTTTTGGATCTTCGATCGCAAGCAGAAAGGATTTCGTAATTGGTGCAATGCTATCGACCTGTACAATTGAAACAAGTTGCGAGCTTACTGAGCATGAAACGCTTGCCGATTTCCAGCGGCGTAGCTCGGCTAGCGGCCACTGGCTCAATGATTTGCATGGGAAAATTCAAATTGAATCGTAGAGTTCGAAAATTTTCAGGAATGATTTGCCGGTGAACGCGTTCAATGGGAGTAAGCTCACTTTACCATTACTCAAAACCCAGACGCGACCAGAAAAAATCATGCGCAAGACAGTTCAAAAGCGTGTTTTGCAAGGCTGTTTGCCGACCAGCAGCGGAGGGATAGCAACGTCAATTCTCATTTCAAGCCTTTTTGAACATTTTTGTCAAAGAGAGTTCTGTCCAAGATTGGCATTACACCAGTTCCCTGGATTCTGGCCAGCCCGAACAAAAAAGCCGCATCTTGAGTATACTGGAGCTCAATCGTTCCCTTTTGCTTTTATCGTTGCCGATAAACCTTTCACCGCAGATCGAAAGTGGATTTTTACGGTGTCAAACGAATCGAATTTGATGTCCACAATTGCAACTGACTTGCTCGCTTTATTTGAAGCCAACCGGTTGGCAGTTTGTAGGTTTTTGCGTTCACTGGGAATCGACGAAGATCAGGCCCAAAGTATCGTTCAGGACGTGTGGATCAAGGCACAAATCGAGGTTGAAAGAGGAGGCCAGATTAATCGCAGTTGGCTCTTTTCTGTTGCAAGGAACCTGTACTTCGATCAGTACCGAACTCAGCAGCGTCGCCGAACGATTTCATTCGATGACGCAGGTTCCCTCGACGCTCCACATGACCCGCAAGCAGTAGATAAACCGCCGTTTGCTGGGTTACAGCACGAAGAACTGCAAATTGCAATTCGGGAATGCAAGCGACGACTTCCTGAAAGTCAGCAGCGAGCGCTCGACCTAAAGTTTTTTGAAGGGTTGGAATACTCGAAGATTCAAGAAATTATGGACAGGAGTTACCAAGCCTGTGTGAAGCTGGTTTTTACGGCCAAGCAAAACATGGAACAGTGCCTTAGGTCAAAAGGAGTCGTTGAATCATGAGACTATTACGCGACGACGCACGTGTTTCAAGCATTTTAGTTTTCTCGATGCCAGATGAGGGGACGTCACTCGATTTTGCGCGCTGGCTTGAAACGAGACTCACCGAACCGGATTTCCATCAATTAGTAGCCGAGCTGGAATCGGTCAGGGATTACGTTCAACCTATCGACGATGAAGTAAATCCTCCGCCGACTCAGACACTTGAAAGCATAATTGGAGAATTTCTGTCTAAAGTTCTCGATGAGGGCCTATGCATCCTTGCCGAGGATGGCAGAAAAGAGAAGCTGCAGTCGCTTTATCAAACTCCGAAAGCATTGGAAGAACTTCATTTTCGTATTCACGCAGATGGAGGGGAGTATTGGCAGAAAAAGATTCAGACTGCATCAGCTCCTCGTTCCGCACTCATGCAAAGCAAGCCAAAGACTCGTGAAAGCAACGGCGCGGTCATTGATTCCGAACTCAGGTCGGATTCAGCTCAGTCAGAAAAATCGATCCCAAGCGATCCAAAACCTATTGTCACCCTCGCTTCCAAGAATAGATCATGGTTATACCCAGCTGTGATTAGTAGCCTATGCTCCGCAGCGGCAGTTTTTGCAATCATGACATCTATGCCTAAGGACTCCGGTGATTTGTCGCTTCAACGATTTGAGTGCCAGTGGTCTGTCGCTGAACTCGAACGCACGAAGGATCGAAAAGACTTTTTCCGAAAGGTTTCGTTCCTGGCAAACTGGCCGGACGAACCGCAGAAGAACGCTGCATCTTTAGCCAGGGAGATTGCTCAATATCGCTCTGCCTGCTCGTCGTTGATTATGGCCAATTTTCGAATGTTATCTCCTGATGAACAGGATTTTTTTCGACAGAAATGCAAAGCTTGGTCTGTCAAATTTGATGCTCAATTGTCAAAAATAGAAGATGCTCAATTGTCAAAGATAGGAACGGTAGGCGATGCTTCCCTTAACGAAGTGCATGGCGCAGTAGGTGATATCATCAAGCAACTGAAAAAATCTCTTAACGACAAGATCGATTCGTTCGGTTGATCTGAAAAAACCTTGGGACAAGACAAGGCACGTTACTGGGCTCGATTGTGTGTGTCTCGGCTAGCAACGGTTCGGCGGCACGAAACAAGTGGTCGATTCAATAGAAAATCGAAACGGTTTGGCACTGAGAAGACAAAAAACCAACATTTTCATGGGTTATACCAAAACACGTTTTGAGCACTTTTGGGTCCCCAAAGGTGCTCAAAACGTGCTTTTCAAAGAACTGCAAATTCCTACCGAGCTGCCACCTCGGCCTGCTCTGGTTTTGGTTCAACAGGTACCGTTGGGGCAGCGAGTGATGCGGGCGTTGCTCTGGCTTCCTGCTCCTGGGCCAGCTGCCTTGCGAGTTCTTGAAGCCACAGTTTAGCGATGGCGACACCGATGAGTTTGGCGACAGATCGCCAGGTTGGTTGGTTCATTCGAAATCTCCTGGTTAAAAGAAAAAGGCCCTGACTTGTATCAGGGCCTATTGGTTGCGTTAAGGTACGGTTGGAAGTTCAACGCGGCTTGCTAGGTTGTGTTCAATAGATCGTCGGCGGAATTCGAGTCGGTCTCGGCACGCCTGACAGAAGCGTCGTTGGAGCTGCCTTCTATGCCATTCTTGTACCGTTTGTAGTAGCTGTAAAGATTGCCTATCGTCATGCCAGATATCTTGGCGATGTCGGCCCACTTCATGCCAGAGTCACGCATCTGAACAATTTTTGGCCCCCATTCATCAACCTTGGTTGGCTTACCTAAATCGACGCTAAACGACTTTGAGGCAGGCCCTTCAAAAGTTTCGGATTCCAACATGCTCGCCGTCAATTGACCGCAATCGCTTTGCTCAAGAGCATTGACGAAGGCTGCATATCGGTTGAAGTCGAATCGCAGTCGCATGAAGCCACGTTTCTTGGCAACGGCAAGGACGGGTTCTGCCGTGATTGTTTTGATCAGTTTTCGCAGCAGCAGCATGGACTCCGGCGATTCGGACTCAAACAATTCTGCCGTATTGAGAAGTTGCGATTGAATCCATTCCGGGCTTGGAAAACGGTTAAGAACGGACTTCCTTGCATCGGCATTCGCCCGTTCACGCTCCAATTCCTGGATCTGAGACGAAAGGGTCTTAATGCGTTCAAGAATGGCTCCGATATCGTGCGCCCCCTCGTACTCTAAAACCTTGATCAACTTGTTCTTGGCACGTTGGCACTCCGCGATAGCGGCATCGATTCGAGCCTGATCGCTGGGTGTTTTCGCATAGACACGTTCAAGATAGGCCTTCACTTCATGGTGGATCTCTTCGTAAAAACTTGGCTCATTTTTCAACTCATCCAACACAACTGCAACGACCCGTGTTCTTGCTAATTCGGCTGGCACATACGCGTGCATGTCACAGCGTTCATCGTTCTTTTTTGCGATCGGGCAGATATAGTAGGGGTACTTCTTGTGACCTGCCTGATGCATTTTTGCTCCACAACCACAGGTGATTAGCCCCGACAAAATGTCTTGGGGGTAAACGTCAGACGGATGGGAACGAGGCCCGCGTTTGTCTTGGCTAGGCTTGAAACCAAACTTACCCTCTAAAGTACGAAATCTTTCGCAGGCTGCATTCCAGGTTGAGTCGTCAATGATGCGGGCTTCCGGTCGCTTCATGATCACGTGTTCGCTCGGGTCCGTTTTCACTTGTCGCTTATTACCAGCGGAATCACGAATAGTCGTCGTCACCCCATATTGCCAAATTCCAATGTACTTCGAGTTCACCAGCAGGCGTCTGACCTGCTGGTGCGACCAATTCGTGTCCTTAACACGATTGCCTCGTGGAATCTTGCGACGAGTGAACTCTCGGGCGATGCCGGCAAGCGATTTTCCACCAACAAACAGAGCAAAAGCTTCTCGAACGACTGCGGCTTGCGATTCGTCGATTTTGATACCCTTTCGCGGCTTCTGTCCTCGAGCATATTGCTCCATTGGATCGCCATCGACGTAAAAAGATTTGTAACCAAAGGGCAGATCGCCAGCGCTGAGTCCCGCTCGCACTCGTCCTTCTTTACCGCGTCGGACTCGTCTTGCCGTCTCTGCAACAGATGCCTTGTTGGACATCTGTTTGAAGGTCGTTGCCATTTCCCAGCCGACGTTGGTTGAGTCGATGCTCTCGCCGCACGCGATGAAACGGCCCTGGTAAAACTTAATATCTTCGATGACATTTGTCGCATTATTTGCACGGGTCAGTCGAGACAATTCATCTACAACGAGTAACGCGACCAGCCCCCGTTTGATTAGCTTCAGCAGTTTTTGAAAGCCTGGGCGATCCTCTCGCGTTCCGCTAAGCCCCTCGTCGGTAATGACTTCAGCATTTGTGTGATCGATGCCTTCTCGATCGAGGTACTGTCGAATCTGTCTGATTTGATCTTCGCAGCTCTGTTCGTTCTGCATGTCTGTCGAATAACGAGCGTATAAGACCGTTACCCGTTTGGAATCGAGACTGGTTGCATTGTAATTTTTGGCAATCATTTGAAAAACTTCCGTGTATTGGATATTGGTTTGGAAAAATCGAGTGAAGTCCAATGCGATGTTGGATTTCGAAATCAAAAGCCGGCTCAGCAGCCTGCCTCCATGAACTTTTGACTGGTCTTGTTCGAACGCAACCGCCGACAAGGCGGCTCGCCGCGAAACGTGTTTGTTTGGTCGCGGCAGGCGTTGCCAACCAGGTGGAGGACGTGGCAAGAGTCCGGGACTGCTCGCTTGGAATTTCTGAATTTGGTTCATATTGGTAGGGTTGGTTTTGGTGATCGAGTGTTGGCTGGGATAAGACGGCTTCCGAAACCTGTTGACGAGACTGTTCAAACAAGACTTGGTAAGAGCATCAGACTGACGCCCCTTTCGTTGGGGCTTTGGCCTGACTTCTGACGTCGTTTGAATCTGGTTGTTCGGCCGGAGAATCGGCCAGCAGTAGATGCGAAGAAAGCTCGATAGCCTTGGCGAAGAGGTCTATTTTCCCCGATGCATCCAGAAGCGAAAAAGCGTCCAGAAGGAAGGTGACGGAATCGGACGGGTACTCTTCCAGGCACTTTTTCGCAGCATCTTTAACTATCTGCTGCGTATTTCCGGACGGGCTCGGCACCAGATAGGTGTATTTAACGTAAGTTCTTTCGAACGCTGTATTTAGCGTACCAATCTGTCGGTCAGATTGAGCGATCACAAACCAAAGTTCCTCCGTAAATTACGGAGATTCCAAGGAATCGCTCAAATGGCATCAAAAAAGGTACCGTCTTATACCCTTCACAAAGCAAGTGGAAGGGCCGTTGTCCGACTTTCCGGTAGGGACCACTATCTAGGTCCCTACGGCACTCAGGAAAGTCACCAAGCCTACAATCGGCTTATCGCGGAATGGCTATCTACGCAACGGTCAAAGCAACCAACCAAACCCAAATCACTACAACAACTCGACGGTATGCTGGTCGTTCAAGTAATTGATCGATACCGAACGTTCGCCGAGACGTACTACGCTAAGGATGGCAAACCAACCAAGGAATTCGAAAACCTAAAGTACGCCTTGAAGCCCCTTAGGGAGCTGTACGGTTCCACGCCTGCTCGCGATTTCGGTCCTAAAAACCTAAAGGCGATGCAGCAGCATTTCGTGGCTGCAAGAATCTGCCGAACTCAAATAAACAAACGCATTGATAAAATCAAGCGAATGTTCAAATGGGCTGTTAGCGAAGAACTGGTCCCGCCCACAGTCCTTGAAGGCCTTCGATCTGTTAATGGACTTCGCTATGGCCGGACTGATGCTGTCGAGCTGCCACCAGTGACACCGATCGACGATAAATGGGTGGACGCCTGCCTACCTTTCATGTCCAAGGAGGCTGCTGCCATGGTGCAGTTGCAACGACTCGCAGGGATGCGTCCGCAGGATGTGGTTGCGATGCGACTGGACGAACTCGATCGAACAGGAACCGTTTGGATCTACAGTCGCCAAGAACATAAGAACCGTTGGCGAGGCCACGATCGAAATATCTATCTTGGCCCGAAGGCTCAAGCCATTTTGAAACCATTTATTGATGACATCGGGGATTCGGTGTTCCTGTTCAGCCCTAGGCGGGCGGAAGAACGGAGGAACTCGTTGAGGAAAGCTCAACGCAAGTCGAAGATTACTCCGTCGCAAATAGCGAGAAAGCCGATTTCAAATCCCAAAAGAGCAAAAAGGGAATCTTACGACGTCGCTAGCTATCGCAGAGCAATCAAATACGCAATCAAGTCCGCTAATAAAGCCCGACAGTCCGAGGAGCAGATACCTGAATGGTATCCGCTCCAACTTCGCCACTCGTGTGCTACACAGATTCGTAGGGTAGCTGGTCTTGAGGCCGCTCAGGTGACACTTGGACACGCTCGAGCTGACATAACCCAAATCTACGCTGAACGCGATCAGCAACTCGCGTTGCAGGTCGCTCAGAACTTTGGATAGCACGAGATGCAATTAACACTCGGGAGAAATAAATCTCTACCAGACAACACAGGGCCTTGGGCGAAAAATGCCAAAGGCTCTGCAATCCTGAATTCCATAAGTACTAATGCTGCGGTGCGCTGGTCACCATGGTTTGCAGCAATCTGTAGCCATCGTACAGTCGTCCATTTTTACGGGCTACAGCATCTTTCTGCTTGCATATCGTGCCTCCTCCTAAAAGTTCGCCGAGCAACCGTGTGCAGAGCGAATTGGTGAGCTTCAGACGGTTTCTGATTTCCGTTTTCATCATGATTTCCCCAATTGGTTGATCTTCCAGTAGTTGAATGATGGCTGCTTTGTCTCTTCGATCCTTATCTCGGACTTTATGTTCATGGTCGCCTGATTCATCCAAAGACAGCTCCGCGGTGTCGCGGTCCGGATCAACATGAATCGTGCAGGACAGACGAGTGAGCCGATTTTCTTCAAATTCTTCAATAATCTCCACTCGCTCTTGCCAAAAGTGGCCTTCGGACCCGCCGACGGACATGTCAATTTTATGCCGACGTTGCGGGCCACCCGAAAACTTACCAACCCGATTCATTAATATCCACTGGCGGAAATATGCCGCTTTTCCGGCGCCGCATAGACTAGCCAATGTCGGATTGCTCTTTTCGCGAGCGGCAACACGAAAGTGGTCAACGCCAATAAAGGTTATTCCGCGGTCTTCGTAGGGTTGCGTAAGCTGCTTCAATTGACGCCCGTTGTTGATTATGCTTGCTTGCTCATCGTTCAACGAGAGGTACAGCGGATCGAGAATCACCACTTCTGGTTCGTGGATGTCGAGCTGTGCTTCGACAGCCACCAACGTTGAGGGTTCCGAAAAATTAGGAACTTCAGTTGTAATCCAAAGCTTATCTCTAATCGAATCAGAAGACAGATGATTGGCTTTCAACCAGGCATTCACCGTAGCCCAAACCTTTGAATGCCCGGATTCGCCGCACATTAGCAATACACGGCGAGGCACTGGAATTCGATATACACCCAGAAAATTTTGGCCAGTGACAAGTGACAGTGCCATGCTAGTGGCAAGTGTTGTCTTCATCGATTTGTATTGAGCACCTAGGATGCAAGGTTGCTTTTCAACAAGGGTATTCTCGATTAAAAACTTTGGGGGCTTGTAAGACTGACTCATCTCGTCTGGTGACAAGAACCTTAGCCCGGGATAACTAACCAGCAGTTCTTTTGAAAGTTGGTTTGTAGCGAGCGCTCGGAGAGTTTCAGGATCGTGCTCCACGGGTGGATCGTCAGAGACGACAACCGTGTAGGGCTGGGAACCTAAATCCATCTCAACTGGTCGGGATATTTGACTTGCGTTCATTTTTGCTCTCCTAGTTGTTAAATGTTTTCTTTGCTGCGAAGCTTGTTAACGAGCTTGGCCAGCGACCAATTTACATGGCCGGATTCTGGTGATAGATCGCCAGCATTGGTTGAGAAAACGGTAAAAATCTCCTTGCCGTCTTCGAGGGCTGTGTTGAATTTCCCAGAGACGCCGCCGGATTTACCGGGCCTGGCGAAAGATTGATTGTCTGCAGTAGTCCATCCACATTTTATAAGCTCTTGTCGTGCAAGTTCACCCGTCACAGGAGTAGCCGTACGACTAGCATGACTCCGGGATGTGTACCGTTCAATTGATGACTTAAGTAGCTTCTTTCGCTCAGCTTCAACCTTTCGATCAGTGTTGTCGAATGCAAGACAGCATTGCCAAATGTGCACACGCTCCTCCTGCGTAATCAGCGGTATACGCGGAAAATTCGGCCATTGACGGATGGCATACAAATTACCAGACCTGTGTGTTGAAGCAGCCGAACCTGGTGCGATGGTGTAAGCCCCTTCGCCACGCGATTCTATCCGTACCTTGCCGTTTTCGTCGTGCGCAATCTTCATACTCGGGCTGACGATTGAACAGCGGGTCAAAATATGCATGCCGCCACTAGGGGTGGCATTGATTACAAGTCGCGATCTCAGCGTAGGATCAATTTTTTCAAGCAAGGCCTCGACGCATTGCGGGTCGTCGACGTCGATTGTCTCCTGGCCTTGCGATATCGATCCGTTGATCAACGCAAACGCGTCGTATCGTTGCTCCCAATCCTTTATTTCATCCTCCCTAGCCCGTCTTTTCTGGTAGTCCAGCCAAGGTTCAGCCGCAGCTTTTGTACCGTCGGATCGTATGGCTATCGGATTTAGTCCCGCTTCCCAGTACTGTCGAACCGGGCTTTTTTGAATACGTGAATTCTGCTGTATAGTCATGATAAAACCCTTGTTTTGAAAAATTACCAGCCAACGCGCGTTAGCGACTCTGTTGCCCTGTTGATGTCTTTTGACCGGATGACGCTATTGTTGGTCTTGGTAGATGGAGAACGTGACGCAACAAAACTATCAAAGTCTTCCAACGTCGTGTACCATGTCCCCCCGATGCGTCTGGCGGCAAGCTTGCCCGATGCCCGCCATCTATGCAGTGTCTGAATCGCTATGCCTCGCGTTATGCCGCGATTCTTGAGTTCTGTGCTCAGCTCTGCAAATGTGAAAAGTGAATCTTGATGCTTCATTTTAAAAACCTTTTGGTTAGTGAAAGTTACCCCTACGACGCAATCAGGGTTGCATAAAAAGACACCTCTTCAATGCGCAGAAATGTACTTCTGCGCTCGCGATGCACTAGTTCCGCGCTGGGCAGGATTGTTGTGCCAGTTGGCTTAAAGACATGGCGTAGCCATGAAAATGAAGGCCATCAAGCGTATGCGGATTTTGCTACAGATGGCTTTAGGCAGGTCCCAAAAAAACGAGCGCGGAACAAAGTTCTGCGCCTGACGGCGGCATTCGGCTGATGTACAGCAGCCGAATCGGTGTCGTTCGGAAGATAGGGTTGCTTTGATCGATGAAGCAGGTACGGTACTAAGCTCCCAGGCTGGGTTGGGCAAGGAAAGAGTTGGGCAAAGGTACCTGCAGATATTTGGTTGGCAACAACTCCGTGTGGCTGAATGATACAAATCGGGTTGGTGGATGGCTTATCGGGTGAGGTCTGTTTTTGAACAGGCGGAGAGGTGGGTGGGGACGAGTGTCGAATTCTCCCCCGATAGGTGAGCGTACCCGACACTCGTCCGGACTTCTCGTTGGAAGGGTTGCGTTGTGGCGCTCGATAGTCTGAGTTGATCTGCAGAGCTTTGTGTCGCATGCGACGTTTCGCAGATTGGGTCATTTTCGGTATCCGCTTTGTCCTGTTACTCCTGCGTGCGGTAGATCTAGACAGACTTTGGATGAGACACGCCACCTTCCAACGATCCGGTAGCAACTCCACCATGCGCGCCGTTCCTCCTGGCATTTGCGTGATGGTAATCTTCAAGTACATCCCCATGTCGATCTGCCGATGGTGCGCGTTGGCAACAATGCCATAAGACTTGCGTTACGTTATGCATTCCAGCTCGCATGCTGACTACGAACAGCCAGTTCTTGCGCCCGATCGGAACACGCTTCATGAATCTATCGACATGTTTGTTGTCGATCGGATGCCGACCGTCCGTTGCGTACACGCACAACGCATCCCAATGGTTGCGAACGTAGTTGAGCGCACCACCTAGCTTACTGGCAGGCAATCGCCCCTAATGAGGACAGTTGCGGAGGGTCTGATGGGAGGGGAGAGTCTGATGGGAGGGTCTGATGGGAAAAAAGGGGGGAGTCTGATTGATGAAAGTGCTTCGTTGGACATTTTTATTTTTTTGTGACTGGAAGGGGAGGACGCACAGGTTCACAAGTACAAGTTGGAGGGGGGTGTGTATACACCCTCCCTCTTTGTACTTGTGAACCTGTGATCCTAACCAGTTAAACCTTGTTTTCTTGCCTCCCTTTTCCGTGAAAGAACTGGAGACATCCCAATGCTATCTGAGATCAAAAAAAACGACCTTCAGCTGCCAAAAAACGACGAGACCAAGTGCTTCCCGGGATGGCTTAAGCCATCCGTCTAAAATCAAAACCATGTTTTTTGGTTACACGGGTCTCCGATGGCTTTTTTCGGAGCAAAAAGCACCTTTACCATCATGTCGAGTAACGGGTTACTCACCAATGAAAACACAGGGAATTCACACCGACCTTCCCGGTCAACTCGGATCTTTTTCTGAAGTTTAAAACACCCCCCTCGTGCATCCGAAAATGCCTCTTCGACACAGCCGTCCGTAGGGTTTTTTCAGTTGGCTCCGACGTGTCTTCCAAAAACGCATTTACGGGCCCTTGTCAGCTCCCGATGCGATCACGATGGTTGGGGTATTCGAAGGAGCCGGGATGCAACCATGCTCGATTTCAACGCACGCATAAAGTATGTTGTGGGAAAAGCACCCGCAATCAGTCATCCCTGTCAAGCCACCACTCTAAACATGATACGCCGCGTCAAATATCCATATTGGCAAGAGCCGTACCCATCCATGTCATGGTCTTTCCTGTACCCGCCTACGATATCCGATAGCACCACGGAAGCTGCGGCCTTCTCGATCGGTAGATTAGTGAACTTGCTTCGGTTCGCAGACGAGTATGACTTCTACATCAACACCTACCTGTGGAGAAACGTTACCGCCATCCCCGATGCTTGTAACGCAATATCCGAGTGTGCCAAAAAGTTTAATGCTGAGATAGCTAAAAAGATCAATGGACATGTAGATCAATATATCGGGATCCTGACAGAACCAGTCCAAGGGAGAGTCGAAGACCCCGCAGAAGTGTCTGAGTTTCTAGTGGACATCGCTAATCTTCAGAATGTTGGCCAACTCATTGAGCGAACCCCACTTCGTTTTGCGTCTCGTGGCGCTGGCGAGTGGAGCTGGGAGGGTAGACATGTCCTTCTATTTATTAAAAATGCCTTCCTCTCAACCAAATGGTACGGAGATTATTTGTCAGGATTGAACTTCGATGAACAACTTCGGCCAAACGGAATCGCGGCTCTGATCGATGTAGGACCTGCAGATTCGAAATTGTTGGCCCCTGGAGTATTTCTGCCTTCAAGTGATTCAGTGTCTACTGCCCCATCGACATCACCGACAACTTCAACCTCCTCCGCAGGGATCGCAACCTCAGAACTTCCTCCATCCAACCCATTCGCCCTCCAAACTCATTACCCCCCAGCCGTAGCCCCTATTCCGACATGGCACGGCAGTCTACTCGGTTACGACCGGAAGTTACTCCCCAACACACACCAAGGTATTGTGCGGTCTAGAAAGGATTTATTTGATAGATTTCGGGCTAGCGTGTCTGAATCAACACTACCTGAGATAGCCGCCCCCCCAGCTTCCGTCGAACAATTTGTTGCGAACTTGTTCCATGGCTCCGACTCGATACTTCAATTGCCTTCACCCCTGGATGACGTTGAGATCAACATGGAAAGTCGAACGGTGAGCATGGGCACAAAAACACAGAATTTCCAAATTGGAGATACCTTTGGAGCGATACTAATGTTCGCGAAAGCATTTCCAAACGGACTCCCTAACGATCAGATTACAGGGAAGAGGCTTGCCGAGGTACAGGGGTTGGATGGAACTAACTTGAGCAACAAAGCTGACCCTGGTGAAATTCGTACGATAGTCAATGCGGCAAGAAGGCAGCTGAAGAAGTTGGGGCTGACCATAAGTGAAGGAAAGTCTGATCAACCTAGAAAGCTGGAAATACTGGCTGACACTTGAGCGATGGCTCAGCACCCATCATCGGTAGGGCAAACCACCTTCTACTCCCAACCGCCAGCCTGGAGCGACTTGAGCCCATATCGCTGCCAGTGTTCGTGGTAGATCTGGCAATGCTGCTGGGGATCGAATGGCTCCCTGCGTGACATAGCAAACGCCCAGGCGAGAATCAGCCCGCTGATGTCATCGGCGTGGGATATTTTGTATTTGGTCACCGCATCGCGTTTAAGAGGAGAATCCGCTGCCCAAAGCGACCAGCCACTACGAAGTCCCTGGCCTACTGGGAAATGCTGTTCGCTTGCGTCCGAAGCTAGAACAACCTTACGATCCTCATCGCTCAGCGAATCCACCAGCATCTGGACGGCGGATCGAACGGTTGATGGCACTTTGTCTTGATTGATATTCATACAATCGCTTCCGTTACCACGGCAAAGCTGGGGGCTTATGCTGTTCAGTCCACCAAAAAGTTGCTGGTATTTGGATTGCTCGTGTACGACCTTTTGCAAGACCGAAACCGAAGCAAAAACATACATGCGATAGCTGAAAGTGCTATGCTGCCCGGCTCGGGTACGGCAGTGATGTTGGTTAACAGAACAGCTTGATCAAGGCCATTTAATCGAGCTGTGGCAATGATCACTCCGTTGTCGTTGATATCGCTCGCCGAAAGAATGGTCCATGCTGAAAACTGGGGATCCAGTAGGCCAGTCAAGCTCCGCATTCCGAGAGCAGAATCGTAGATGAAAGCTCCGGACCCGTGGGAAACACCCACTGCTGTTAAAGAATTGTTAAGGCCAAGCGCGATCGCAGAAGTATCGGTGGGGGAAAGCTTCCCAATATTCACCAGACTGTTCGTGTCAAAAGTCAGGATGGCTGCATCGGTTCCGAAAGAGCCCGAAAGGACGCGACTGTTAGTCATGTCCGTCGGCAAAAACGCCCCTAGACTCACTCTTGGAGAAGCGGCCGACGTGCTAAAATACCCTGCACTATTATTGTTTACTGTCCCCGCAAATTCTCCGCTATCGTTAATTGCAATACCGCGAGTGTCCGCAGTCGGATAGGCCGTAGTTAACGCGTTGGAAGGCGACCAAAGATTCGTCCTGTCTGCCGCGCCGAAATTCCGTGTTCCAATGACATTCCCATTCGCATTTATCCCATTCGCTTCCCCATTGGTAGGCCCTAGAAAAGTCATCCCGTTCGTCGAATCCCAGCGAAACGGCTGGCCTGTGCCTCGTCCAACTACTGTCCCGTTGGATGAAATATCCCTCGCAAAAGTACTACCCGTCCCTGAGCTCGGAATCAACGTCGAAGCCAGCCCATCCCAAAAAAACGAGTTCGTGATTCCTGCGCCCGAATCATACGTCCCCGTCGCCTGCCCGCTATTATTCAACGCTACGCCAGCACTTGAAGTTCCAGCAGGGCCAATTACCCTCAACGAGAACACATAGTCGGCGAAAAGATTGCTTGTAGTTAAAGCGATAACGACCAGTGACAAGACGATTTTCTTAAGCATTTGATTATCACTCGATGGATAGTTCGATACGGTAAGGCTTTCCCTAAGAATAAAAGAACTATCCTTGTTTTACAATTCAATTACCTCCGACTCCGTTGAATTATCTCGAAAGGGCGTTTAACGAGGTTCGCCATTGCTCGGCAAGTCGATGCGATGCTTGAAGTGCGCGTTGCTGAGCTACTCTACCAGCTTGCTTTAGATACCCCTCGTCCAGATTGATGGGGTTGCCTCGTTCGCTTCCAATAGATTGCCTCAGGTCATCCAGGACGTTTTGGGCGTAGACTGACTGGGTTGCAGCAACACGACTCTCGGCTAGCCAAACTTGAGGGTCCATCCACTTGGAATCCTGCGTTAAGTTCGAAAGCAGTTCTTGATCCTTCGAAATCTCATTAATCCTTCTTCTCGTGTCACGCAAGCTGAAATCCCGACCAAGCAAACCGTCCCAAAGTGCATGCATGTTTCGATTCTGCTTCGTGAAGATTCGATTCGCTCCTCGGTCGCCATCCTCCTCGGTGAAGATACCTTCCATGTAAAGGCTCCCAGCGTGGCATGGTTGGTGAACATCCGCAACAAGATGTCCGATCCAACACAATGCAAGGGCGCGATCCGTTGGGGCTGACATGGTGTCACCAAGAACCTTGCTGCAAAGCTCGATAGCCTGCGAAGCGTGCAAGTCCTGGGTTTGCATCGTTGCGTCGATTGGAAGCGGTCCTGGAGCGTTTGGAACGTTGAGCTCCGCTCTGTCACCGATGACCAGAGTCGCCCCTAGTTCGTAGTGCCAAGTTGGACGGTTGTACTTCGGCTGGCTTCTCGCGACATCGGGCCAGTATCCAACCCGACCGACTTTCCAGCGTTGTTCTTCCTCTTGGTTAGGAAGTCCTTTCGGTGGAACGAAATCATCCAGGTATCGGGGATGTTGGGCCAAGATCTCGAGGAATTTCGTTTGTTCCTCTGCGGATAGCAAATCAAAGGCCATTAACGAAATGATATGGTGCCCTCCCTCCGACCATGCATGAACTGTCATTGGCTGAAGGACGATTAGAAACGCTAGCAGGTTGCAAAGTAGTTTTTTCATGTGGCGATTGTACCTTTTGCTTGAACGTCGTGCTCACCGAAACTAGACTGTTTGTTGTCCTGGCCAAGAATTCTCGAAGGTTGACGTAACGGTCAGGACGGGCAGCCTCTTGGACTAGGAAGTCGGCGGGGGCTGTTTTTATTAGTACATTCCCGGAAGATTCACAAACATGGGATTCACCTTCACGACGACACACAACGGCGAAACTGACAAGCTTGGTTTGGCCTCGGAGCTCGAGCGATTCGCTAACTGCCAGTGGATAGGTGACCACTATACGCTCGAGCAAGCGTCTTCCCTCGTGATGGAACGCTTTCGAAAGATGGTCGAGCAACAGCTTGAGTTGATCGAGCTGCATGTTGAAAGGGAATAATCCCCATGCTTGCTCCAAATGGGCTTGCGAGCGTCGGTAGCCCTAGAATGTACCCAAGATCTAGGAATCGGTTGTCGTTGGTGATGTTTTTTTTGCAGTCCATAGGTCAGTCCGTTACCACTGGATCCCATACGTTTGTGAAAGATTTGGGACGCGGGAGAAGTCCAGGACAAGGACAAGGACAAGGACAAGGACAAAGCGATTCGTTTATCCGGTGGCGGCTTCCTGGCGGTTTACCGCGATATTGGCCGAAAGGATGTCGGGGATTTGTTGCGGGGAGTAGTACTCGCCCTCTTTCTTACCAGATCCAGAGGCAAATGACGTCGTGCTAAACTTGGCCCATGCTGCTCAAATACAGGCTACTCGCTCTACCTGAAACGCCAATCAATCTGGTTTAGGCCGCAACTTTGGGAGTGGTATATGAAAATAAGAATCAGTCCTTCCCCAGTCGGAAAGATCCAACTGTAATTTTAGGCCCCCGGCCACGCGACGCAGATTTAAGCTCTTGCATGTCCCTGCTCGTCCACTTGCCAAATCTGTCCGTCCGTAACGTCCAGTGCGGTCAAGTAGCCTCCAAACCGCATCCGGTGTCGATGCAGATAAGATGTCCACAGTCCAGTATCTCGCCGTTGCTTTGTGGCGTGTGGCCTACTACCGCAATTTTTTCTGAGTAGTGCGGCCCCGGAATCTCTGCTAACGGCAACCACAATGCCGTATTTGAATCGTGTTGTTCGAGTGGCCAGTTGGGAGCGTAGTTCGCGTGAATGAAAAAATGGCTTTCGGTTTCGTAAAATCGCCTGAGATTGGACAGGAAGTCGATGTGCCCCTGCGGAATCTTGCTCATGTCCTGGTCGGCTCCGTAGGATTTCAGAGCCGTGTCTCCGCCATTCTCAAGCCAAGTGCGAAAGTACCTGCCGTCAGCCAGTGCGTCCAGAAACATTTCCTCATGATTGCCCAGCAGCGGAACGACATGGCAGTAGTCCGCTAATTCGATGATTTGCTCGATCACACCCCGACTATCCGGTCCGCGATCGATGTAATCGCCTAAGAACACGACAGTGTCCTCCTGGCGAGGAGAAGCAAAATCAAGAATCGATTTCAATGCAGCTGAATGGCCATGTATATCACCAATTGCGATAATCCGCGAATGCATCATCGACTCCAACCTTTAATCCCAGCAAGAGCCTTTCTTCCACGCACCACGGTTTGCCAATGCCAACCACCGGAGCGCCCTATTCGTTTCAATTCAAGGTAACCCGAGGAAAACATGTCTACCCTGGCCTTTGAAGCGTTTTGAAGTAGCGGCGTTCAGCAAGTACCGTCGGTTTCCCTAAAATATCGCGAGCGCAAATCCAGCATGCTTCTTCTGCATCTAAGTACTCCGGCGCGACCACTTTCTGACAGTAACGGCATTTCCGGTGATAGGATTCGCGAATGCGCCGAGCGGTTGCAATCATTGATGCAAGGGCGACAAGAAGTTCGTCTTTAGGTATTCTCCGCCAATTCAAAGATGCAATTGGCAATGGGCACACGACCAAATCGTCTTCCATATCCAGTTTTGCGGAGTACACCGCAACTGTGACCTTGCTCCTTTTGATTTGAACGACCACATCCGGCACTTCGCCACCGATCATGGTTAGAGTGTCAGCCCGATAGGACTCAGTACTCACGTCAAGTATGTCTGTAATCTCGCTCTTTAGTGATTCTAAGTTCCAGGTGTCCATATTGTCCTCCATTCGTCTGGGTTTTCGTTTTGTCTCCGGCTGATCGATTGCACTTGCGTCACCCCTACAATTGGAGGGGTAGCACACTTGTTTCGAAATAGGCTGCGAACTGCCGCCCGTTGCATGCAAGTCCTCATTTAGGGTATCAGAATTGGCAGTCCCATCGTTACGGGGCGAACACCCGTTTGCATTGACGCATGGTTTCGCGGTGGATCTCGATTACTTTATCGATACTGCCATCAGCTGCGCGTTGGTATCCACCGGCCAGATTCCATGCGACCGGAATCTTGTGCCGGCAACAGAATTCAAAAACCATAGAGTCACGACGGGACAATTCTTCGTTGGTGAGTAAGCCACCTAATGGATCGTCGATATGCGCAGGCACACGTCCAACATCCCGTGGAGACCTCGATGTCAATACAACGACATTTCGTTTGACTTGGGCTCGGTGGCCGAGCGACATATACCAAAACCACCATTGCGGCCATGAGTAGCCCTCGCTTGGGCAATTCATCGAAACGAAGCGGATTACCGGCTTCGGTTCCTGCCTCAGTGTTTATTGATGTAGTTTGCAATTCCGAGTGCTGTTGCTTAGGGTGTCGGCGTACTTGGATAAACCTTTGCGTCGATTGCTCCATGGTAAAATATCGTAGGTGCGATCTTGCGGAAAGCGATCTGGGCGATAAGGGAACAGATCGGCGATGTTTTCCGTGGTTACTCTCATCTCAAAACACAACATTTGCCTGATTCTGGGAGCTGTTGCGTCTTGTCACGCATCCTCCCTATGGCTTCAGCACGCGCACCGCTTTTAGTCAAGTTGCCGAAACAATTACCACCACACCGTTCCAGATAGAGAGATTCACTATGCAGATTCCAGACACTTTCCCTCAGCGCAAAACGGAATGTCAGCTGACCGATATCATACACACACTGAGCCTGATTCGCGTTCAAGCCGAATCGGCTATGGAGCCCCCGACTGTCCATGAAGACTTAAAAGATCAGTCTCAGACGCTACACAATGGCAAGGCGAAGCCAGAAGCAGGAACAGCTATGCTTGAACTGAAGCAGAACCAGAACCTGAACGATGGGCGGCTGACTCCATCCGATGAGCTCTTCAGGCAGGTCGAGGAGAAGCGATTGCTCCGCAAAGCGGAGAAAGACAAGCTGATCGGCGAACTAAAGCAATGCACTCAGGATTTTGTTCGCGAAGTAAAATTGTATTCGCAACAAAGCCAAGGCGAGATGCCTCAAGTCTATTTTGATTTGATGTTGCTTTACACATACCAGACCTACTTACTTATCGACATTGCAAAAATGAGTTCTTGTGGCGATGTCGACGTGATGGGATTCGAATCTGCGACCCGTTGAGCCTAAACCAGCGGCAAGCCAGCTATCCACCAACGAAAACTTGGGGGTGAGGTCACTTCTATTCGACATTGCCACCAACTCTTAAACCAAAATCGGCTGTCACATGCGTTCGTGCCAATTCACGGCAAAGAAGTCGCCGAGCTGCTCGCTGTCTGGTGCCAAGCCACGGTACGGGGCATGCGACGTATTATCGACGCTACCCGACATAAAGCTATGATGCCCGGCATCATCCGGCCCGATGCCAACAACGGCCTTTAGTGGTACGACCGCAAAACGAGCCGAAATCGCAGCCCTCATTGCCGGCAGCTCAATTGCGAGAAATCGCTCCGGTGTGATTGACAGGATCGCCGAAAAGCAACTTGAACCTGTTTCTGAGCTGTCAGAGCGAAAGTAATTTGGGGGGACAATTCGTGCTCAGGACACGCCCTCCTTTGTCGTTAACTGTATTTGCGTTTCTGTCCGGCTGCTGTGTTCGGTTCTTTCCTGACTGCGGTGATCCAAGCCATATTCAATGCGGGTTCCGTTAGGATTGGATTGTTTTCGGCACACTTTAGTCACTGTCACGACTCAGCGAACTACCCCGTGATGCATCCGTTGGTTCGGCCTCGTACACTTCGCCAATCCTCCGGCTTACGTGCTAGTTCCGCGGGAAGCTATCCTCCGACCGTAACCGTTTGACGAGAGTCTCGTAGTCTTCGTTCTTATGATCAGATAACGCATTTGCGAGCTCACCACGCAATTGCTTCACGTAACGCGGTCCATAAAGAGTAGCATATTCCAGCAAATCAGTTAGCCAGCTTTCTACAAGCTCGGGTGAAGCTTTGGCCGCCTCGGCCGACCGGACCTGCATACATTGAAGGATATACTTGCGGCGCCCAGGACTTGCGGAGGCAGCGAATTCCGCCAAGATTTGGGCGTCGATGTAAGCGTCCAGTCGCCGATCATCCGATATCTCCATCGTTGCCAAAGGAAGCTCTCTTCGGGCCTTGTTTAGGCGACGGTTCAGACCAGCAATTCCAGGTGATAGGACCCTCTGCATTGCCCAATCTAAGTCGCCCAACCCGTCGCTCGGTGCGGCGTTCAACTCGGCGGGGCGGACTCCGGCAGACAAACTTTTGTCATCATCTTCGGGTTCTCTCGCGCCAATGACACCCCAGATTCGGTCAGGGAACTTTGGGTCAAACCGCCCCTCGAACCAGTCTCGAGACGTGTCTCGTTGTGGTTGTCGGAAGTCAATTTTGAATCGGAGGATGCTGTCCGAGAACTCCAATTCGCTCACGGCGTATCCCCACTTCCGCTCCCTATCATCCCCTGGAGCGAGTCGAACTTTGCCGTCCGCGATCTTCAACTCCACGACGCCGAGGCCGTCCACGGAGGCCTCGGCATTGACAACTGTCAGCCGCCACTTCTTAGCGATCTCTTCGGGGACAACATCAATTGCTGGTGTCTGCCCGAGAGCTAGATTACATCCGCAAACCCCGGAAACCACGATGATAATTGTAGCCGCTTTAAACTCAAACAATCTCAAAATCGCATTCATATGGTTTCCTCATTGTATTATCGCCGACAGAACAGAATCGGAATCTGTTCCGACTTTGTAATCGTCACGGTAACGACAGTAGATCGATCGCCTGATCGAATACTGTGTCACGAGTCTTTGAAGGCGCTACAAATTCTTCGGGTTGAACGCCGCGGCCTTCGATTGGCGTTCCATCCAGTTCCATTGACAGCCAACTGGAATACCAAACGCTGACTCCATTGGAGAGCTTGACGGGTCGGGGATTGCCGCTGGCTCCACGTGTTGGCTGACCGATGACCGTGACGCGTGGAAGGGACTTCATCATTTTGGCGAATCCTTCACCACTACTCACGCATCCTGGTCCAATCAAGCATACGACCGGCCCTTGGTAGGCTCCGCGAGGGTCAGGGTCCAAGTACTGTGATTGCACCTCGATCATCCCATAGGGAGGCACATTGCTTCGACGCTTAGCTCGCGAATACTTGACACGAGTATCGGCAAAGACCCCAGCAATGCGAGCAGCAAGTGGCTCGGAACCACCATGGTTTGCGCGAATGTCAACGATCATACCAGGGCAATCGAATAGTTTGTGGATCGCTTCCAAGAACGGTTTGCAGTCCGCTTCGGCTGGCAGCGAATTGACCACAACGACTCCTGCTCCACTTTTGTCACGTCCGCAGTAACCAATCCTCTCGGCTTCAAAAAGGTCAGACAATTGTTTCGGCAGGTACTCTGCATCGTAATTGGGCTTGCGATAGGACCGATGCGTTCCAAGTCTCTCGCCGTTCACTTCGATCCAGACATGTATATCCTGAAGCTCAGCAAGCATCGGCAAAATCGCATTCGCAAATTCTTCGGGTGACTTAGCAACTTCAGCTGGACCTCTGAAGCGTTCTGCTAACGCATCCCAGTCGATTCCCTTGAGTTCGGTAAAGCTGTAGTTCCTTTTCAGCTCGAAAAGCAAGCTATCGAAAGGGCTTTTCCGTGGTTGCCTCCTCAACAACCACATTCTTGATTTGCAATGATCCGGACTTGGAAAGAAAAATCATCAAGGACGTCTTGGCTGAATTCTCCGCTGGGCTAAATTGAACTTGCATTTCCTTCCAGGCGTTGAGAAGGCTCAAGTCTTCGACCTTAGAATTAATAGGTTTGCCATTTGAATCAAAATCGAAAACGCCAACGTAGCAATTGTCGAATTGACCGCCTTGTCGCTGAACATTCTTGGCTAGCGCAGAGAATCGAGCGGTATACGTCTTGCCTGGTTTAACATCAAGTTCCTGAGAGACCGATTGCCAAGCAACAGTGTTGGCTTTTCCGCTCATCTCGATACCACCCCCCTTGATGGGTTCGACCGTTGATATTGGCTTGTTTCCACCGTTTTGAGCTCCAATTTCTAAGCTCCAACCTGCTGGCTTGCCATTGGTCCAAGACCGGAAATCTCCATTGGCGATCAATGTCGGTTCGATTTCGATGATCTTGAAGTCTTTGACACCGAGCAAGCCCGTTTTCGATAGGAAAATGGAGATCTTCGTCTCCTTGGCAGTTTTTGGAACGCTGTATTCCAGTTCAATCGTCTCCCAGTCCTTGGTCTCGGGAGAAAGATCGCGAAACATCGGTCTTAGGTCACTACTTTTCTTGTCAGTGCTAAACCAACCAACGTAACAGTTATCGAATTGGGCTCCTTCACGCTTGATTCCCTTGCTTCGAGCGCTGAACTCCAATCGATATCTTTTGCCGGGTTGGACCTGCACGTTTTGCGACACAATCTGCCACGCTTTGGTCTTGCTGTCTCCGGAAAGCAGTATTGCTGGACCTCCGATTTTTGCAACCTTCGAGAGTGGTGTGTTACCACCGTTCGCAGCTCCGATTTCTACTTTCCATCCGCTGGGCAATCCATCGCTCCATTCCTCGAATGATGCATTCTCGACTCGAACCGAGTCCCCGGTCTGCGCAAAGGATTGCGAGAGAGACATGAAGAAAGAAAGAATGGATAACAACCATTTCGATGTCACATAGTGGTGCATGATTTCCTCAATGAGAATTGGCGCGAATCAGTGGTGAACCAGCGGTCTTGAAGACAAGCTCGACAGGAGTCAGTGCTTGTCCGTTCTGATCTTTGAAGTTTTGGTTGGAAGTTGAATTTAGGGTTAGTACGTACTCCGTATTTGGCTCTAACCTAACTGGCAGGATACAAGTCTTAAGGTCTTCGGTGTAGTGAATCTGTCCAGTAATCTCAGGAAAGGATTTGTCTGTTTCGCACCACGACCAACTCTTGTCGAGCATTGGTTTGCTAAACGTCGCCCGAATCTCGGTTAGACTCGGATCAACCTCCGTGGCGCCAACTTTAGGGAAGACGCCAACAAGTGTTGGAGCCGCAGCGTCGCTGATTGAGACAATTTGTGATTGCAAATCCTGTATCGTTTGCGTTAGCTTCGCGACGGCAGCATTCTGATTGCGATTCAAGTTGCTAGACCACCATGCCATTGATATTAAGCCGGCCACAAAAACAAGGACTCCCACTGCTTGAATCCGTTGAAGTGCCCGTCTCTCCCCCAATTGTACGGACTGGCATTTCTTTTCTACTTGCTCGAAAACGCCAAACTCTTCGCGTGCCGCTCTTTTCGCTTCATCGGGAGGGAGTCCTGATCGCAAATTGGATTCTTCTAGCATGGCCTGATGAAACTCAAGTTCGTCGCGAATCTCTTCCTTGATCACAGACGTAGCGCGACTGTCAGGCAATCGGATGTACGTCGAAAGATAATCGGAGATGGTCATGAGCTCACCTTTTGGAACGTTGCCTCTTCCGTTGGTGGATTCAAGATGGCGGAAATGGCTGCGACCATCTGGTTCCAACGCGAGATCTCCACCTTGAGTTGTTTTTTTCCTTCGTGCGTAATGCGGTAATACTTCGCGCGTCGGTTGCTTTCCGATAGTCCCCACTCGGCAGTGATCCAGCCTCGTCGTTCGATGCGGTGCAATGCAGGGTAGAGCGAGCCTGTCTCCACTTTGATGTGATCTGAGCTGCGCTGGTTGATCACCTGGGCAATTGCAAAGCCGTGCAACACGTCGTTTCTTAGTGCTTGCAAGATCAGCATGTCCAATGTTCCTTGGACCATATCCACTGGTCCATTGTCTTTCCCCATGTACAACTCCTTGGAAAGTGTGAGGCTCTTGTGTAGACGTTCTACAGGAAAGGGTATCTAGGTGCGGGCGAGACGTCAACTATCGGACAGAACTTTTTAACGGCGAGAGAAAAAAGTTTGCGTTTCTCGCGTCATCTTCCGATCGATCGGACTTCTTGCAACGATTTTTGCGCGTGATGTTGTTCCCAACTCCGATTGTACTGATCGACTTTGCCTTTCATCGGCGCGCAAAGGACGAACCGTCCAACGGACTTAGCCGGATTACTACCTCGGTCACGCCCTCCTGTGCGCGTTGACGCAGTGGCGGCTGTTGTCAAATCGACCGCTTAGTACGTGGGTTTCCTTTATGACAGGGGTGTTGAGTTAAAAGCGAGTCGCTTGTCCGATCTTCGCAGGTTGCGTTGTTATCAAAGTCGCACCGGTTTGGGTGACGTTTGGGTGACCGGTGCGTCCAGGGCGCCCAACAATGTTGGCCGACACGTTCATGTAGAGAACGTTTCGTCCAGAATGTAAGTCGCAGCCAAAAACAGGCAACAGGGTCTCACCCAGACCTGACCTGTTGACCGTTTCTGTTCTGTTTCCCTAGCGATTACACGGCCTTCTAAAGAAATAGAAGATTTGGCTTGACGTTGTGAAAGTAACTCAATATCTTCTATTTGCATCGAAGATTTCGCGAACAACTGCAAGAGGAGACTATGGCTAGAGCGGCATCAACTCAACCCACCGACCTAGAGCTACTCATTCTCAAGATCCTATGGGGCGAATCTCCACTCCCGGTCCGTGAAGTGAGACAACGACTCGCTGAAACAGGGCGGGAGTTGGCCCACACGACCGTGATTACGACATTGAATGTGATGGTCGAAAAAGGCCAGCTCACTCGAAAGAGAGACCAGAACGCGTTTTTGTTTTCACCCAAAATTGCGAAAGAAGCCACTTCGCAGAAAATGTTGGGGGATTTGGTTGATCGATTATTTGATGGCTCGGCGGCAGCAGTTATGGCAAGTCTGTTCCAACGAAAAGGACTAAAGCCAGACGAGATCCGAGAGCTTCGACGTCTTTTGAACGACAAGATCAAGGAGAAGGAATGATGTTCAATGACCAATTCCTGGGCGAGACATTTGTGATTCGCATCGTTCTTTCGCTACTTCACTCCAGTTGGCAACTTGGGTTGGTTGCTGCTGTTGCGTACGCATTGATTCAATGTTCACGAACGGCGAATGTTCGGTACGCCATTGGCGTTTACTCGCTTGCATTGATGACAGCTTGTCCATGCATTACGTTTTATTGGCTATCGACTCAGGCGTCCCCTTCAAGGACGATGCACACCGAAATGACGAATGACCACGCAGTTAGTCTTGCTAACGCTCGGTCTCGGGGGCCAGAGGCATTGACACCGGCCCTCTCGATCGAATCGGCTGACGTCAACTCGACTCAAAAGCAAAGCGTATCGCTATCTGCATCAGCCTCGAGAACGAAGCAATCTCCCATCGGATCCGCGATTGCGCTCGCATCACCGGGGATATTCGTGCTTTATACGTTCGGTATGTTCGTAATGTTTTCTAGATTGATGTTGGCTTGGATCGGTACATTCCGACTTAAAAGATCTTCCGTTCCTATCAGAAGTGAACTTCTGTTGGAAGCATTGGCGATTGCTGCGAAAAGGGTCGGCGTTCGAACGCTTCCGTCCATATTGCATTGCGGCAGAGCGATCGTTCCTGTGGTGACTGGCATCATTAAGCCGACAATTCTTCTGCCTGCGTCCATGTTGACTTCGCTCAGTGTCAGTCAGCTAGAAGTAATTCTAGCCCACGAACTGGCTCATGTGCGGCGGCTGGATACGGTTGTGATCGCATTTCAGCGTTTGGTCGAAGCCGTATTGTTCTTCCACCCCGCTGTTTGGTTGATTAGCAATCGAATCAACGCGGAACGCGAGCAATGTTGCGATGACTTGGTAGTACGAACTGGTTGGAACGCAACGGTTTATGCAGATGCACTGATTCGAGTTGCCGAGCTCTGCGATCAGCCCACTTCGCCAAGTGGTTTGATGGCTGCTGCATCGGGCGGTTCTCCTTCGGAACTGAAGCGGCGCATTATGAAACTGCTTGATCCTGAATCCAAAAATCTGCGATATGGATTTCGAGGTGGCGAAGTATTCTGCTTGGCTGCGATGCTTTCTATCGGAGCCATGGCCGCACTGTGGATAGATCGCGCCATTGCTTCCCCACAAAAGAACATTGGTCTTCGAATGGTCCCTGTGACCGTCGTGAATGGCGATACAGGCAAGCCAGCGAAGAATGTACGGATTGAATTCAGCAACGACAAATCGGTTGTTGAAACATTGACTGACGAAGATGGTCGAATCCATTTGTCATTGGAGCCAGGCAAGTACAAAGTCAACTATCTGGTTGAGTACGGCACGCCCTACGTTTCCAGAGATTCTCAAGAGGATGGAATCGAATTTGAGGTATCAAGTCGAGATGGTCAGCAGTCGACTCTGGAGATTCGCCTTGAACCAGCTGCAACGGTCGACATCCAAATCGTGGACGAAGTGACGGGTCTTCCGCTTGAGGGAGTCGACATTCGATATCTGATGAACGACGAACAAGTCCCGCGTGAATACGCGTGGCGATCCTACCAGGCCCCCAGCTCTGTGATGGTTGACAAGCCTCGGACGGATTCTAAAGGGAAGATGCGAGTCTTCTTCAAGCCCGGACTGGTAAGCATTTTCGCTGGTGGGGAGGCGATCCCAAAGGGTTACTATTCGTCGGCAAGGAGAATTCAACTGGCCTCGGGCGACCGGAAGTCATTGACAATAGCGATGGGGACCACGGCACCATTTAGAATAGAGTTGAAGCAACTCGACGAAGAACAGATTCGCTCGCTATCCAATTCCGTAGATTTGCAAATCAAAGATCCCGAGAAAATCTACATAAGAGCCATTCCGACAAACCGCCCGATGGAGTTCATGTGGAGGGTTCGTGTTCCAAAGAATTTCCAACCCGGTTACAATGTAACAACCGAAGGTGGAGGTTCTACCGGAAGTACTGTAGTTTCACCGAATTCTAGCCGTGCGCGCGATTTCGTCTTGCATGCCAATTTGCATACCAATTCGAAATTCATGGTTTTCGAATCCGTCGCTTCACCCTCATCAAATGGCATTTCTGCCGTTGCTTCCCAAAGTCTGCTGCACAGTAAAAGTCGAATTCGCTTGATCAACGAGCCAACGAAAATCGAAGTGAAACAGATTGGATCGGTGATCCAAGAGGAATTTTCCATTGAACAGGAAATCAAGCTTCTAACGATTCATGCAAAGCCAGATGATTCTCAAGAGGGAACACAAGAGATCTTCGGCTATTCGCTTTTACCGCCCGGAAGTAGCAAACTGCAACATTCTCATCCTGCCGCTCGGTAATTCCAACGTTGGGGTCGATTCACCGTTACAGGATTCGGACATTTGAAAAATCTAAATCTCCTCAAAACCTATCGTGCTAGTCAAAATTGTGGCCAAAGTCCGTTGCTTTTCCGCAACCGCCAACCTGCTCCGGTTTTACACGCGTTTGACACGCCGGAGCGCGCGTGAGGACTTCTTGATTGCGCGAACGGGAAGATTTTAGGCCCAATTGCGGTCGCCGTTCGTGCCCCAGGACGAACCGTCCTTAGATATCAAGTTACTCAGCACCGGTTTGACACGCCGGAGCGTCGAATCGGAAGAACCAGCTTTTAGAAGAAGTGACTGACAAATCGGACTTGGCCCATCGAGTACCCGTGCTCTCCTGGCCTAGCCTGACTGCTGTCTTCCCGCATAGTTCACTGCGGGGCCGTCTCGGTACGGTCGCTGAGAATAATTCCGGAAAGCCTAGTTTGCAGAAAACTGGCGGACAGCAGGGCTGCCATCTCGCCAGTCGAACGAGCGATGGAAAACGAACCTCCGACTTTGCCGCCGTCTGTTTAGGCTCGATACCGTCGACTAAGTCGCGGAGCATCTGGGTTCGCTGGCCTTTGCAGTTACGTGCTGCATCAGCTGCGATCTGGAGTGCCATGGACGCAAAGTGTTCGCCACTGCCCTCGCCACAGCTTTTCAGAAGTAAATGTGCTTGTCCGTTCGTGGCCAGGATTCGACGTCGTGTTGGATAACCTCACGTGTCTCCCATGGTTCGTAATGCGGTTGTACCACGGAATGGGCGACAGTCCGTCCGACGAGGTGTTGGGACCGTTCCTCTACTCAAAATACAAAAAATACGGCGGCCAACGCACAAAGGTGCGGGCCGCCGTCTAAAAGCAAAAAAGCCTCGATATTGCCCAAAAAGAGCGGTGCCGACCGGTCGGTCTGGCTCAAAAGCCCATATGGGATCCCTGGGAGAATACACCATATGTTGCCGTACTCGGTAAGGTCGATATCCTGCGTGGTTAGGTGAGGGTTATCCGTCGAACTCCCCTAGGGGTTACCGTCGAAATTCCACTGTAGCCACTCCGGGTTCCCAGGTGGAGACATCTCCGGGTTTACCACCCTTCGATCGCCTTCACCATTCCATCTTCCACCCGCTAATTCCCATTGTCTTAGGATGAGATTTTGGTCCGCATCCGTTACTTCTGAGCCAGCCAGTAGGGTCGTGAGAACCTCCATGCAGTATTCTCGTCCAGCAGTAGCGTATACGTGTCCTGTTGATGCTGCATAGCTTATCAGAGCGTTTCTAACCTCAGATCTAGGATCTGGTGCAAGAACTAGCCTTCTGATGCCATCTGTGACTCTGGCAAGTCTCCCGGGCATAAACCGGAATATTACTCGATTGTCTTCTACCGTTAGTTGATTTCCCAGTACCGTGGTTTGGGATCCTTGTTGCCTTAGATCTACGGGTGGGGATTGTGAGCTGTAGGATAATCCTGCAGAACCTAACGATGTCGTGTGCATCTGTATTGACGTGTGTATCAACTGCTCTTGATGTGATATGTACGCGACGTTATCGACATACACCAGTGGGTTCAAGACTCCCACTCCTTCTGACAGATTGGCATTCTGCTGAAGGCACGCGTTCATTGTAAGCGTAAAAAGAATCGGTGAAAATGGATGGCCTTGCGCCAGTCCGATTATTTCGCCCGACGCACCATGGGGGGTCATAATCTGCTGAAGTGTGTTCACTACTTCTGGCCTGAACCCCATTTGGTGTAATACGCTGGTTACTGCGTTCAGCCGTACATTGTCAAATGCTCTCGCAACATCGACTTCATGCGCGAAAAGGGGCTGCCCCGGCGGAGCCTCCAGCACAGCCCGCTCTACTGCTTTCAAGAACGTCCGCACACCGCGGTTGGGTAGCGATCCATGAAAGATTGGGCCGACTAGGCGTGCAACGGCTCTTGTTAGATAACTAGCCGCTGCACCATGCACGATTCGCTCGATAAGCGGGAGCAGCCGAAGCGTTCGCACACGACCGTCGGGACGGGGAATATCAACCTGTCTGAGCCGGCTCGGTCCATACTGCCCCGCGTGAATCGCTGCAATGACAGGGCGACACAGTCTTGCCACATCAGCACGGAAAAGATGACGAAGCTGCACGCCGTCGACTCCTGCTGCGTTACCCATGGTGTTTCGCATCGAGTCGAACCAGTTCAACGTGTTTTCGAGACCGTATAGCACGAGTACCGTAATGTCGTCGATTAGCAACGGTAGCGTCTGATGCAGGCTCGTCGTCTGTCTCGTATTGCGAGACGGATCACGCATGCCAGACGATCCCTCGTTCATTTGATTGAAAGCTGTACGTCTAGACATTTCGCACGACTCCTTGATTCTCTTGGATCAGCAGTCGACGAGCCTGGTCGAGCCAGTGCTGTTGTGCGTCCACTGCTGCTGGTAGGTAGCCCAGTTCTGCATAAGCGCGCCGACGTTCTCGATTCCAGCCTCCCACGGTTTGCAGAAATTCAGAATGAGCTCTATTGTTCGATTGCGGAAAATCTTGGATATCGACGATGCTGACGTCAACTCCCAGAGGAATCCTGCCCGACAGCGTGCGGTAAAGATCTAGAAATGAAGCTCTGGAGCCAGCCCACACAATCTTCGTGTTGCGATCGATCGTGATACCAGAAAGCTCTGCGGATGTGACGGTTTGAATTTCTGGAGCGTTTTCGATCGCCCTAGTCCCTGCGACAAGCTGACGGAAACCATCGACCGAACGCCGACGAGCAAAAACAAGAACGATGTTGTCTATACCTGCTCGGAAATTCGGTCGGACAATCAACTTGTGGATCGCTCTTAGTCGTCGGTTTTCTGCGTCTAGTGCGTCGACAAACTCGAAGTCGTTGTTGAGCACCAGGTTTCCACTGACATTCCAGTTGATGTTGGCAAATGCGATACGGGGCTGGGGGAGAATTCTCGCTCCACGCGTTAGAATGCCCCTGGTGAAGCCTGCGTATTCAAACAGACGAGGCTGCCACTTGGGATCGACCGCTACGCTGTGACTGGCACATACGATGATTCTTGTGTAATCTCGAGCGTCGTTAAAGTAGTTGAAAAGCGGTTCGGCGAGCAAGAGTCGCTCGTCGACAATGAAGATAAGGTCAAACTTCCAAACCCCACCTATTTCGTTATTATTCGCAAGCGACGTTGGCGTCCCGATGATAACTCGTCGAAAATTGAGTCCAGGCCTTCTTCTTGAGATTTCGTTGTCCGGTAGCGTCTCAAATGCCACAAATGAGTTCGAACGAACAAGTCCTCGATCAATTTGACGTTTGAGCTGCCAACAAGATTCGCGATTTGTTGTCAAAACAGCGACTCGGGCTTGGGGGAAATCCTCCGCCGCTGCGGCTATTAACGTACCGATACTAGCATGGCTGGAGTACTCTATCAAAGAATGCTGATTCGAAAGGATGAAATCTTGCGAGGCCAGCGGAAGGCGTCGGGATGTAGCTTCGCCCGCAGAATTCGATTCGACATTTGCTTGCAGCCTTCCACCCGCTTGTTCATCACTCGACAAGTTCGTAACTTGGCTGGTTTGAAGCGGTATGCCTCTGCTCGCAAGCTCTCTCTCAACTAGCGAAAACAATGGACGTCGGAAGTATGGTTCAGCGGCAGGAATGTCGCTATAAATCATGGTTTGTCGCGTTCGACGAACCTGGGTGCCTGCCCCAGACCGAACGGTTGTGTATGCCTTGCTTGACATCGTGAAGGGCAACTGGCCCTCGATACCAACTGACTGATGAAAAATGGA
This sequence comes from Planctomycetaceae bacterium, assembly GCA_027487485.1. Classification (GTDB taxonomy): domain Bacteria; phylum Planctomycetota; class Planctomycetia; order Pirellulales; family Pirellulaceae; genus JBKCUI01. The sequence continues at coordinate 181,075 of JAIYDN010000108.1, forward strand.
AAGTGAAAACGGATCACCTCCTGGTTGTAGCTCAATTTGAGACATAGATCTAAAACTCTTTTGACCAAGGACAAAAACAATAAACGCCTGAAGCGGCAGCAGAAGCCGTTGTAGAAGACTCAGAAGCGGGCAGTACACCCTCTTCAGATCCAGGTTATTAGCAGCAGTTGTGCGATAGCGGTGACCCGCGAAAGAGCACAACCCGGTTTTTGTTTTGCGATCCCGACAGTTTTGGCAGCCGGCAGATCGAGGTCGATCGGATGCAAACTGCGTGCCGGGTATTATTTTGACACCCAAGCACGATTTGTGTCGGTATAATCAGCCGACAGCGTGAATGTAGTGCAAGGTCAAAGTGATGCAACCCTGGAAATGCGAAAATGTTGAAACAAACCTTTGAAGCGGATTGCGAACCTTGGCTGCCAGGCTGAGCTCGAAAGGAACATCAGAGGGAAGATCTCGCAGGTAGCAAGGAGTCGTTGCACTGGATGCCCCTTTTTCACGAAGTTCCTGATGATCCTGCTTCATGGTCGTCACGTCCGATTGCCGTCTCATTTTATTGGCCCCGTACACAGGGACGATTGCGCCGGCGTCATCGACTCACCAGTTTTCTTTAGCGACAGAGATAAGAGATGCAGAAACAAAACTGGGAACTGTCCATTTTGCTAAAGCCCATTGCACTTTCAACGCAGGTGGGCACTCGTCGATGGAGGCGGCATGTAGCGAACGCTCTAGCTATGGCAAACCTCTTCAGCACTATCGTCAGCCAAAGTGCCTCGGCTATGCCACCGATCGTCTCAATCACTCGACACAGGTAGACGCTTATGGAGAAAGACTGCGTGAGCTCGGTAGTTGCTTACCTCGAGCACCTAACGACTTGGTTCAATCCGAGATCCCTGATAATGAATCGACACTCGGCCAGAGTAGACAATTACTCATTTGACGCAAATATTTCGCACACGTTGATCCCTTTGGCGAGTGCTGAACAGTGTGTACAGCATGTGTGGAACAATCGCATGGGACAGACAACTAGCCCAGAACAAGTAGCCTTCAACCACAGTGTGCACCAGATCTAAATGGCAAAATGAATCGGCATTCGTACTACAAAAAGAGTAACTGGTTACTCAATTTCCGCAAAAGTTTTGCATCAACTGACTCGACGTCGCGACTGGAAAGTGCGATAAAACATGAATGGCAAAAGAGCACTCAACCTCCAAAACACGCAGGAAAGCCGTTACGATGCTTCGCAGGGGCGTACCCATTGCAAAGGTTGCCGTCAAGCTACAGGTCAATCGAACAACCGTATTGCGATGGCATCAGCGATATAAAGAGGATGAAGTCGCAGGACTGGACCAACGGGCCAGGAGCGGCCGACCGCGTGTAAAGTTGCCTACATCAGCGGCGAACGTCAGGTCGATCATTTTGAAGCCTGCTTTGAAGAATGATGGTCATCCGCAGCTCTGGACAGTAAGTCGGCTTAGCAAATCGCTATCCAAGAAACGAGGATCTAAGACATCCGACAAAACGGACACGCTACGTCGCCGACTAGCCGAGGTCGGCATTGAACACCCGAAGCCGGCAAAAAGCGTGCGAGACGCTTACCGAGCAGCTTTGGTTCGATGGAATTCCATCGCGAAGGAAATACGTACGGCCGTGAAGAAAGACAATTCAAGGCTCTTCGCGATTCGAGAAGCCAAGGTGTTCGTCGAACGCCTGGCTGGTGGACCAGAGGACCTCAAGCTATCAACCCGCCCAACCGGAAAAAGAGACGACCGTGAATACGTTGATACATTGTTTGCAATCAGCGATAAACGTCGGCTTGTTTTCCAATTCTATCCCAAACAACCGAGCGATGCGGATATTGCCAGCTTCGTACAACGACTGTACGAACGCAACAAGAGAAGGCCTTTGGCAGTAGTTTTATCGTATGCATGCAAACGCAAGAGTGTCATTAAGCATTGTGCTGAGGACAAATGTCCCCGACTGAGTCTGTACGAGATTCCAACATTAGCCAAGGCGAAAGCATCGAAGAAGAAGACCACAAGGCTGGATCGAGAAGTCTACGTCGATTGTTGCATCGCAAAGCTGTTCAATAAAAGAACTCGGTGAGACAAACCTCGCGGGGTTGCTCGCCGAGTATGATCGCGTTACAGTCGCGATGTCAGATGGCAACTGGAAAGCCGAAATCCCACTGCCGCCTGCTTCGGCGGCTAACTAAACACCCAGCAAGACACAACAAACAGCAATGAAAACCAGACACTTTGCCAACACAGGACGATCCGTATCTGAGATAGGTCTTGGCTGCTGGCAGTTGGGAGCAGACTGGGGACACGTAAGCGACAACGAAGCCCTTCGTATTTTGGAAACGGCCGTCGAAAGCGGCGTTACGTTTTTGGATACTGCTGATGTTTACGGCGGTGGGCGATCCGAGTCATTGATCGGCCAATTCACCAAAAGCCTACAGGACTACTTGTTCATAGCCACGAAGATTGGTCGAAGAAACTACCCTGGCCCTTACACACCTGAGGTCATCCGCCAACACATCAACGATTGCCGGCAACGACTGGGCGTGGATGCTTTGGATCTCGTACAACTTCATTGCATCCCGCCCCAGTTTATGGCGTCGGGTGAAGTGTTTGATACCCTGAGAGCGTGCAAGCAAGATGGATTAGTTAAAAACTTCGGTGCCAGTGTTGAGTCGATGGATGAAGCTCTGATGATCCTAGATCAACCGGAACTAACGTCGCTGCAAATCATTTTCAACATTTTCCGCCAGAAGCCCATAAGCACTCTGTTCGACAAGGCCATAGCCAAAAATGTCGGCATCATTGTGCGACTGCCGTTGGCCAGCGGTTTACTGGCTGGGAAGTTCACGAGCGAAACAACGTTCGCCATGGACGACCACCGCAACTACAACAAAGACGGCGAAGCGTTCAATGTGGGTGAAACGTTTGCCGGATTGCCACTTGCAAAGGGCGTTGAGCTATCAGAGCGGATCAAGGCTTTTGTACCCGATGGCATGACGATGGCGCAGTTTTCGCAGCGTTGGATCCTGGATCACGACGCGGTATCCACTGTCATTACGGGCGCATCGCACCCATCTCAAGTTGCAGACAATGTTGCCGTATCCGAATTGCCCCCGCTTACAAGGGAAGTACACCGACAGCTTGCCGTGATTTACGAAAACTGGATAAATGAACACATTCGCGGCTTGTATTGAGCGACGCAAAATGCGGATTTCCCACTGCACAGACTCTTGCATGCGCCGCACAGGGGTGTCCAACCGGTGCGAGTTGACGCTAGGTAGACTCACCTCAGCGGATACCCAATCGGGCCGCATTACGGGGAAGAGTAAAACGCAAAGTCGCATTCCAAGGCGAAGCTCACAAGCGTCGCGATGCCGCCAGAGCTGCGAGGGTCAAGCTGGCTCAATCTGGTCGGATTCCAAGGATCGCTAAGCTAGTGGCATTGGCCAGTCGTATGCAATCGATGATTGAATCCGGACAGGTAGAAAGCTTCCAGCAGCTTGCAGGATTCGGCAGAATCAGTCAGCCGAGGATGACGCAGATTATGAGCTTGCTGAACTTGGCATCGGATATTCAGGAGGAGCTGCTTTACCTGCCGGAAGTAATGCAGGGGAAAGCGAAGGTACATGAGAGGTTACTACGGCCACTGACGACTGAACTGGACTGGCGGGTGCAGAGGAGGATGTGGGCGAGGATTTGGAAGCGGCAATAAATTGAAAGGGTGAAATCACGGAACCATTTTTTATCGCAAAATAGTTCCCCAAGGCTGGTATACAGAAGTACGACGACACAAGCCTATGGACGTGGGAATTAAGAGGATAAATCGCGGCCAACTTGGAATGGGATTCGGTCAGAGCCGACGGATTCGGCTAGCTTCATATCCACAGGAAGGCTTATTGTATCCCGCCGGGCTTGCTCATCCATGCGGCACATGTCGCGATGAGAGTGGCCTTGTCGATGGGCTTGGAAACATAGTCATCGCATCCTGCGTCCATACATTTCTTCCTGTCGTCGGCCATTGCATGCGCGGTCAGGGCTATGATCGCAAGCTTAGAACCGCGATCTCGCAAGGTGCTGGCTAGGCAGTAGCCGTCCATTTCGGGCATCTGCATATCTGTCAGCAACAAGTCGAAGGGCGTTCCTGCAGCCTCTGCTTGCTTGAGAATGTGCAAAGCAATTTGTCCGTTATCGGCGGTCTCGACGGTGGCCCCAGCCTTTCGCAACATGAATGCGATCAGGCGCTGGTTGTCCAAACCGTCCTCGGCTAGCAGGATGCGACCGCTGAGATTCAATGCCGCTGCGATTGGCTTAGCCTCGTCTTTTGACTTGATTGGGGTCGGGCTCTGCATCATTGTGCTTCCCTCGACGTGCTCAATTGGTAGGACGATGCGGAAGCACGAACCCTTTCCTAATTCGGAGTATAAAAGGGTAACGTCGCCACCCATAATCCTGGCAAGTCGGCGGCTGATAACTAGCCCAAGTCCCGTTCCACCGTACTTACGGGTCACCGTGGTATCTGCCTGTCCAAAGGCGGCGAACAGTCCCTGAACTTGCTCTGAAGTCATACCCGGCCCGGTGTCCGCAATATCGATTACCAGCCGAGGTTGCCGATCCTGATCTTCTACTTCAACGTTGACTCTTACCGTTCCCTGCTCAGTGAACTTGATTGCGTTGCCTAAGATATTCATCAAAATCTGCCTAAGACGGGTCGGATCGGTTAGGATTCGGTCAGGCACTGGACTGGAGAATGCAATGCTCAGGACTAGCCCCTTGCCAGCAACCTTCTGGCGCATCAGCATCTCAACCTCGCACAGGACGTTGACCAGAGGAGTATCGATTTTTTCGACGGCTAATTTATCGGCCTCGATCTTGGACAAGTCGAGGATGTCGTTAATGACCGTAAGCAAGTGAGCTCCTGCTTTCTTGATCGTGTCAAGGATCTGCTTTCGTTTATCGGGCGTTTGGTCGACTGTCCCGTCTTCACCCAAAATGTCAGCGAATCCGAGGATCGCTGTTAGCGGGGTGCGGATCTCATGGCTCATGTTGGTCAAAAACTCGCTCTTGGCCCGGCTGGCAACGTCGGCGGCCGTGTGGGCTAACTTCAGACTCTGCTCCGCTTGTTTACGTTCGGTGATGTCGGTGATGGACCCGGCCATGCGCAGCGGTTTGCCGTCGGCGTCCCACATCGCCTGGCCACTGGCTCGGAACCAGCGATAGTCGCCGCACTTGAGGCGCATCCGGTATTCGAGGTCGTAAGGCGCACGCTGCTCGAGGTGGGACTGGAGGGCGGCGAACGTGCCGGGGCGATCCTCGGGGTGAAGGTGATCGACCCAGGTCTGATAATGCGGCAGCAACTCGGCGGTGGTGTAGCCGAGCAGTTCGCACCAGCGGTCGGAGAAGTAGTCGGCATTGGTGACCACATCCCAATCCCAGATGCCATCGACCGCGCCCCTCGCCACGAGTTCGAAGCGTTCGCTGCTGTGCCGGAGTTCGTCCTTTGCCCGCTTGCGCTCGGTGATGTCGCGGGTGATGAGGATGAAATGAGTTAGGACACCCTGCGGATCGAGCACCGGCGTGATCGTCAACTCGTTCCAGAACGGGGTGCCGTCCTTGCGGTAGTTGAGGATCTCGCCGGAAAAATCATTGCCGTCCTCCAGCACCTGCCGGATGGCCGCCACCGTCACCGGGTCGGTGCCCGGGCCCTGCAGGAAATTGCAATTCCAGCCCATGATCTCCCGCTCGCTGTAGCCAGTGATCGCGGTGAAGGCGGTGTTCGCCGTCACGATCATCTGGTCGGGCCCGGTGACGATGACACCCTGTGAGATGTTTTTGAGGACGCGGTCGGCCAGAAGCAGATTTGATTCGGCCCGCTTCCGGTCGGTGACATCGATGGAAATCCCAGTCAACCGGAGCGGGTGGCCGGCGAAGTCCCGGGAGAGGGTTCCCCACTCCTGCAACCACCGCTCGGAGCCGGCCGGGTCCACCACCCGGTACAGGTTGCGGTACTCGGTCCCCATCACCAGGCACTCGGCCACCCCGGCATCGAACAGCCCCACGTCGTCGGGGTGAACTCGGGCTCTGACCGCGGCGACCGGCTCGGGTGCGTCCACGTTCACCGGGAGCGAGGGGACGGTGCTGAAGTACCGTACCACCGCATCAGAGGCGGCGTCCCAGACGAACCCGATGGCAGCGGCGGCCGTGAGCGCAACTCGGAGTCGCTCCTCGCTCTCCCACAGCGCCGCTTCGGCCCGCTTGCTCTCGCCGATATCGGTCAACGTCATGCGGTGCAGGGGCGTGCCGTCGTCGGCGCACGCGGCGGACATCGCCACCAGCACCCAGAGGTGGTGGCCGTCGGGCTTCACTACCCGCAGCTCACACGACTGCGGCTCCCCGGTATCGACGAGGCGTGTGCGGCATAGGTAATAGGCCTCCTGGTCGGCGTTGAAAATGGAGCGGGAGACCGGCCGGTTGGTCAACGCTCCGCGGTCCTCGCCCAGCATGGCGGCGGCGGTCAGGTTGGCTTGAAGGATCAGCCCGCTCTCGCGGACGACGAGGTAGCCCACCGGGGCGAGATCGAAGAGGTCGAAATAGCGGGCGCGGGACGTGGCGAGTTCGTGCTGGGCGCGACGCAGCTCCTCGTTCTGCAGCTCGATCTGTTTTTCTCGTAATTCGTTCTGCGTGGCATCGGACGCGAGCGTGGCCAGACTTTCCGGCAACACTTCAGCTTTTGCCTGACGGGCTACTTCGGCACGCGATTTAAGGTCGGCGGCAGCTGCCAGTGAATCCGGCGTTGGTTTCATTGCTTGCTTTCGGTTTGCTTGCATTCCATCGTGACGATCACACGAATTTTCCCGGTCTCATCGGAACGGATGCTCATTAAGTCCGGAACATACGAGCACGAAAGTTATGTCCGGACCTACCGTAATGTCCCGGTTGTACTTTGTGCGTATCCATGCGGAAGTAATATAAGGTTTCGATTCCTTCCGACAAGCAGCTACCGCTTCCACAGTTTGGATTGAGGCAGGATTCCGGCTACCTCCCCCGCTGTGGAAAGCGTCGTACTCATGCAGGATCGGCCTAGCCAGCAACCTAGCTGCTACCGAAGCAATTCCAAGTCCCATACATCGTGCAAGCATGCGTTTCCTTTCGACAGCCGCCTGTGCGTCTTTCGCTTCCCTCCGACAGGCTTATGCGATTTCCACAGTGTTGTACCTAGCTGCAAGCGTCGTCTTTCAGTCTAGAACCTAAGAGGCTTATTCTGATACAAGTCCCTGGGATCTTACTTTTTGGATTCGCGAAAACCATAATTTACGGTGCTTAAAAAAGTGTTTCGCATGAAAACTTTTCCTTGCTTTTTTCTTGCCATGCTCTGCGTCGGATCCGCAGGTTGCTCCGTAGAAAAGGACCCCATAGCAATTGCGAAACGCAGAGCTAATCGAGAAAGGAACGAGAAAGCTAAAAAAGAAATAGACAAAATGTGGCATGAAGGTTACGGATTCAACAACCCAAACCCAGATCGAATTTCCAAAGGACTTCGTCCTCTAGATTTTGATGGCAAGGAAAGCAAATAATCGCGGAACGAATCACCTGCAATATTGCTCGTCGCTAACATGCTCTTTCCAGTCGACAGCCTTACCATCGAGCTGTTCCTGGATCGCGATATGCGTCATGGCTTTAGTTACAGTCGCCCCATGCCAGTGCCTCTCGCCCGCTGAGAACCAGACCACATCACCAGGATGGACCTCCTCAACCGGCCCGCCTTCGCGCTGAACCCATCCGCAACCAGCAGTTATTAGCAGTGTCTGCCCCAACGGGTGTGTATGCCATGCAGTCCTAGCTCCTGGCTCAAACGTCACACAAGCGCCGACAGCGCGTGCCGGAGCGTGCGGCTGGAACAGCGGATCGATTCGGACGGTTCCGGTGAGCCATGACAGCCTCAGCCTTTTCGTTTACTTGTGGGTAGGATTGCGTTCGCTACCACTCGTCAAAGTTGAG
>JAIYDN010000041.1 GCA_027487485.1 Planctomycetaceae bacterium
CGATGCTGATCCCCCGGGCTGCACAACAATCGCACTGGTGGCAGGAGCCGACGGCCACGAACTTGGATTCACCACTCCAGAAGCGTTCGAAGGTGCTACACGCAGGATAAAGTCATTTGCAGTTAACGTCGAAACCGCCAGACCAGCAATATCCAACACGACTCCATTGAGTCCTTGAGTGTAGTTGGATACGTTTGCAGGAGTGGTCGTTTGAGCTATCCCCGAAGATTGAAGCAGGACTCTGGCGGAGTCTAACGCAGCGTTTACCGAACCTCCTAATCCAATCTCAAAGCCCGAGTTGTTATAGAACACTTGGCGGTTGAAAACCGTTGCGGTAATGTTCGCGAAAGTGGTTGCGGTCGTGTTGGCACTGTAATTGCCCACATCGGCTCCACCAAGGACTAGCTCAATTACGTTCACTGACTTGCTATTCCCGACACCAATATCCGCAAACGTGGCGAGACCACCGGACAGCGTTACCGCATCGGCACCGATCACCCCGCTCAACGACCGAGTTGCAATGGTTGCTGCAGTCGTGTTGTCAAAAGGCTTGTTGTTGACGGTTACCGAGGCGACTAGCGTCGCACGGAGAATCGTGAACGCGGTGATCGCGGACTGAACTGCGTTGTTGTTCAAGTTTGCAGCAACGGCGGCTCGGACGTAGTACGTACCCGCATTGACCGGAGCGGCAATTGCATTGACTCCAGCCGAATCGCTGAAGTACGTGTACGTGATAGATGGAGTAGGCGTAGCACTTCCCGTCATCGACGCAGTCGCTGAGTAGGTGGTTCGATCGTAAGTTCGATTACCGGAAGTAATCGTCAATGTCGGCGTGACCGCCACCGCGTTGATCGTAAACGTAACGCTACTGGTATTGGTACCATCATTGGCAGTAATGGTCACAACTTGGCTAGAAACCACATCGGTTGGTATATACGACCATGACCATGTTCCATCCCCATTCTTCACCACAGTACCAAGCGATGCGACCAATTCGATATTGGCATTATTGGATTCGGGATCGGACCATGTACCGGTATTCGTCAGGCTCGACTGCACATCGCCGTTTACCGTTGCATTGACTCGAGTCAAGATGACGGGTTCGTTCACGTCGGTGATGTCCAACGTAAATGACTTTGAGATCGTCAGCCCGCCCGAATCGGTCGATCTCACTCTAACTGAGTAGGTAGGCTTGAGCTCAAAGTCGATTGTCTCGCCCGCACGCAGGCGAATCTCATTTCCATTGGTGATCAAGAATCTATAGTTATCATCACTACCAGGTCCCTCTACCAATTGATATTGGAAGCTATCTCCCAGATCGATGTCGGAAGTGGATAGTGTGCCCAACAACACATCGGATGAAGTTGAATCACTCTCGGAAACAGATACTGGAGCCAGGCTTATATCTACTGGCGCGTCGTTGACTGAGTTAACGGCAATCGACGAACTACTGCTTTGTACGCTTAATGAGTTAGTTGGCAATTCCGATAGCACAATCGACGTACCATTAACGGTCTCGTCTGATCGGTCCCAAGCTCGATAGGTGATTGATCCCGCATTCCCGAAGTAATTGGCGTTTGGGATGAATCGGACGCGAGTGGTCGCTGTCGAAGCCAACAATAGAGCTTTTCCGTTGGCCAACAGAGGCACGATTGGAGCAAAGTTTGTTCCGTCAATCGAATACTCCCAAACGCCATTCGTATTGTCCACCTCAAGTACAGCGATCCCGCTTCCAGGCCCGTCTGCGTCGGCAATTCGGCCTTCGAGGATAGAGCTAACTAGCGTACCCGAATTAGAAGCCACAGGGACGTCTTCGTCGATGTTTGGGAAATCAAAACTGCCCACCAACTCAGGCGACTCATTGCTAATCACTCGGAAAACTCGCACGTAGTCTCCGCCTGGATTTCCATCCAAGTTTCCATCGAGCCTGTTCCCTGAAAGATCGTAGAGCGACGATGCGATGCTAGCTTGAATCCTAAATCGATAGCTACCAGCCGGCAATTTTCCTAGAGGTAGCGGTCCGGCTACGAGCGAGGGTGTCAAGACTAAAGTTGTTTGACCGGCGACGTAGCTGGGGCTCAAAACGAAGACCACGTCGTCCGCATCGTCAAACAACCCATTGGCCCCCGCACCACGAAGCTCGTATGTAGCTCGCGATCTTGCATCAATGGGGTTGAGCTCTTCGCTGAACGTGAAGCGAAGCTCATTGATCGAGTCGCTTGTTAAAGACGAAATGTGAATGATGTTCGGAGACGACGACGCGACGGTCGGCGGTGTGTTGTCGAGACTGCTGCCCCGAAACTCGTAAGCTCCGATATCGGTAAAGCCAGGAACGAGCGTTGTTCGAACCGTCGCGGCGGCGTTGAGCGACGCGGCTCCGTCGTAGCCACCGACCAATTGTTGGAAGACACCGTCGCCTCGCGAGAAACCTACCGTTGGAGTAAGGCCGGTGTTGCCAGTACCGTAGTCAAAGTCGAACCGTCCATCGGAGAAGAGTGATATAGCGAATTGTACATCGGCGTTGTTGGCTTTGTTGGTCGCGTTCCAGCGAATAATGGTTCGACCGGTTACGCTGTTGTCGACGAAAATATTGTCTCCGGTTTGGTCAGTTCTCAGATCGTCCCACAAAGGAGCGATGCGAACGGCCCGTCCTAAACTCGATGTCGAGTTGGCGGGATCGCTCGGCGAAGCGACCGAAGTTGATCCGAATTGAAGAATGCCGTTAGAGCCTACGGCGACCGTCGTGTATCCCGTTCCGTAGAACGGGAACGCGAATGGCAAAGTCAAGTTCCAGAAGCTGTCGTCGGATCGCCAGTTTTGAGCCACGCCCGCCGGCAACGACGCGAAACTGCTCGTCGATTGGACATTGAATTGATAGCTCGAACTTCCTGCATTAACGACCCCCGGATCGTCAAGGCGACCAAAGCCTTCCAAGTCGACACCCGCAGCCGACCAAGAGTGGCCACGATCGATCGTTAGCGAGTTCTTGGCTCGGTAGAAATTGTCGTCCGCCCCGCCGTCGATTCCACCGGCCGACGAAACATATCCGAGGATGTTGTCGGCACCGTCGATATCGATAAAGCTAGGGTCTCCTTCGACGCTGTTTACGTCGCGAGTCGAAGCCGCTCGCCAGTCGCTTAACGTATCGCGATTAACGCCATTCCACGAACCAACGGAAGCGTTCGGATCGGTACCTTGATGGAAAAGATTAAAGTCGCTAACAAAGCCGGTTTGGCTATCATTGGCGACGAAGATTCCATAACCGGCCAAGACCCAAGCGATATTGTTGAAAAGACGATTGTTTCGAGCGCCGTTTTCAATTCGAACCGCATCGCCAACTGGTTGATAGATCGTGTTGTTGTAGATCTCAGCTGCATTAGCCGTGTTGTTCCAGTTCTGAACCAACAACCCGCGATTGGTGTTGTTGTAGATACGATTATTGGTGACCGAACCATAGAACGAGGCGTTGGCTCGGATGCCGATCGAGTTGGAATAGATCGCATTACCGACGACTTGGGCCCGCGTATCGGCAGAGATTGCGATGAACGAATTGTTGTAAACACGATTGCCGGTGGTAACAGTTGGAACCGTGGCGCTGCTGCCACTAGTTACGATCCCGGTGGCGTTTCCGTAGATCGTATTGTTCGAAGTAAGCGTTCCTTCGGTTGCTTGAATTCCGTATGCGTTCGCGAGGTTGTGTCCGAAGACATGATTGCCTGTGATTTCAATGGCCAAAGTCGAGCTCGAGGAAGCGTTTACTCCATAATCCGTGTTGTCTTGGATCGTGTTGTTTTGAATGCGGAGCGATTGTGTGCCTCCGCTGACGGATGTTGAAGCGAAAATGCCGCGTCGATTGCCGCGAATGGTATTGCCCGAGACAGTTGTTTGCGGCACAAGGATGTTCAATGCGTCGCCTGCATGATTGAAAATCGTGTTACTAAGGACTTGATGGCCAAGGCTTCCGGAGGCAAAGTGAACGCCAGTGGTTTGGTCATCGGAGGTACTTCCTCCGGGCACGCCGAAGATCGAGTTGTTGGCGATCATGAAGCGATCATTGGTACCACCGATCCAAACGCCAGCGGTAGTGTTGGCATAGACTTGACTGTTGGTGATACTCACGTCATCGCTATCGGAGCCGTTGGCGGCAAAGACGGCAATGTCGCTGCCTGTCATTCGCAACGAGTCCAAGGAGACTCCATCGGCATTCTGCAATTCGAAGACGCGTCGTTCGGTGCTGAAGTTGCCGCGATCAAGGATCGTCGGTTGAGTCGATGAGCCGCGAATCGTTACGCCGCTATCCTGGTTTGCGAGAACAATGTTTTGATAGAGCCGATACGTTCCAGCGGCGACATTGACAGCATCGCCAGCATCGAGATCGAATGAGTTGACCAGTGTGAATAGCGTCCTCATCGGGGCGTCAATCGTCTTACCGGAGTTAGCATTATTGCCTGACGTGCTAACAAAATATTGAGTTCCCCCGTTCGTTACAAGAAAGCGTTCATTACTAGCATCCATCACCTCACCATCGACAATCGAACTTCTCGCACGAACGAGATAGTTGCTGCCTTCGGCGAGATTGTTCGGCACGGTCCAGTTGAAGGATCCATCACCGAATCGATCCAGGTTGAGGCCCGAAGCGATTGGTGTCCATGTCGTTCCATGGTCGGGACTGATATCCAAGGCCACTGTTGGCGACGCAAGTCCCAAGGCATTCGGTCGGAAAAGCTCCACACCCGAGAGGATCGCTCCGTTGAGAACGTTCACGAGGTCAATCGTCAAACCTCCGCCAGCTGAGGCGACGACGCCTGTAAACGACTCGGCCACGGCGCG
>JAIYDN010000083.1 GCA_027487485.1 Planctomycetaceae bacterium
AACGTTCAACTCGCCAGTTATGAAACCGATTTGTTTGATCCCGCCAATCCACGCTACGTCACGATGAAGGCCATGTGTGGGCTGCCGATTCGATTCGTTGCGGTAACACCTCAAACGAACGCAAGATTGTGGGTGGTGTTCAAGAGTTAGCGACGACTACCGCTGGCCCGCACCAGGGGCACGAGTTGGGCCTCGGCTCTCCAAACGATCCTTGCGTTTTTGCGGTCCAGCGTTAGTCGTCACCATCAATAGTTTCAGAAACGAGCTCAAGATGATTCATAAACAGTTGATTTCAGCCTGTGCATTGATGCTGCTCGTATTGGCTGGCTGCGATTCGGGCGTCGTCAACGTGCGTGCATTACCAACGCCTGAACCAGAGCAACCGCCAGCCAATTTGCCAGTGCAATTGCATCAGCGCAATTGGACGGGTTCGCTAGGTCAAGGGAGCTGCGTTCACGCCTCGCTCGTGAACCATCTGCGTTGGCTTAACAGATTCGAGCTTGGCGAACGCTGGCGAACGACCTATGCCGACGGCGAGTGGGACTCACGTCTGCGTGATCGCCTCGATGCGGCTGGCATCGACTACAGCTACACGCTCAAAGCCGATCCCCGCTTCCTGGATTGGGCCAGCGCAACCAGGCGAGGAGCGATCCTCTGGTGGAAGCCGGCGCATTGCTGCACGTTCGTCGGTTGGATCGAGCGCGATGGGAAGCAATACGCAGCGATTCTTGACAATAACTATCCAGGGCGCTTCGAACTCACGCCTCGTGAACAGTTCATCCGCTTATGGGCAGGCTACGGAGGCTTTGCCTTAACCGTTCTCAATGACCCAAGCAGCTCACTGCCTTACCAAAGTTATGAGGTTCTGTAATCACCATGATCAACGATACGATTCGAATTCGCTTAAGTTTAGGCCTGATCGTGGTGGCAATCGTCCACGCGATTCTCCTGGGTGTTGTCCTAACGACCGTTCACTATAAGCCGGTCCAAGCACAACCTCAGCAACGTTGGAGTGTGCCGAGCTATCAGCCATCGGTGCCAAGCGTCGGTGCAATTGAAAAGCTTGAAGAGCCGCAGTCGGTGAACTTGCAGGCCCAGGGAGCGATCAAGCAACAGATCCGCAACTGTCCACCGAATTGCCTACCACAACGCGTCTATCCCGCGCCGGTGGTAGTTCAGCCCACAATCGTGCAACCGACTGTCGTTACGCCAACTGTGACGCCTACAGTGGCCCCACCGGTACCTGCTACGCCCAACTTCGCAGACGCAACGCAGCCATCTAAAGAGCCGCTGGTTGTTACGCCAGTCTCAAACCCTGCTTCCCCTCCACCGAAGAAGAGTTACCAGATCGCCCTGTTCGTTAACGCCGATGCGACAAGTCAGCGACTCCAGGAGTGGTTCACGCAGAACAAGCAATTAGCGGCGCTCAAGGAGAGTTGTGAGTTCCAGGTCTACACGTCAACCAATGCGATCTACAAAACTCGCTACGCCGACATTGTGCCCGCGGAGCAGTTCCCTGTGGTCCTTTTCCAAGATGCGACCGGCGGACACATTCACGCCGCCGGTCGGTCGATGATTCCGAGTACCCCAGAGGAGCTCTACTCGGACCTCCGTCACGGTTACATGCTTTACAAGCAAGCCAAGCAGGCACAGAAAACCGGAGCAGTCAAAACCAAAGGCTACTCCTGGGACGATGCGATCACCCCAACGCTCTATCTATCGGCTGAGGATTGCCCCGATGGCTATTGCCCAACGCCACCCTCTGAGGATCGTCGGCCTCTGGATCGAGTACGCGACTTGTTCGATGGCGCTAAAGACACTCGCAACGCACTGATGTGGCTCTCAGCGGGCGAGATTGCAACAGTCGCGCTCATTGGAATTGCAGCCGTGTTGCTGGTCTTCATTTTGATCAAACGCGGCATTAGCTGAGCGTTGCCCTAACCCAATCCGTCTTCCTAGTGAGGTTCTAAACAAACATGTTACTAACCATCGCCATCATTGTGGTCGTTGTCCTTCTTGCAGTCGCTCTCCTTCCCATGAAGAAACGCGAACCAGAGCAACTCAGGCAAGCTTCGCCGGTCGCCTTCCTAACCCCAGAGCCGGCACAACCAGTTCGCCAAACAACGCTTCGTCAACAACAGCTCGACGAAGAGGCGACCGCTGTCGCTTCCGAGTATCAACGCCGCGCTGATGCGGTTTGGCTCGATGAAGTGCGGACGAAGGCCTCGAAGCTGCTCAATGGGGAACAACGATGATCGGCTGGCTCCTGTTTTATCTCGTGTCGTTAACACTGTCGTTTGTAGTTGGAACGATTACTGGGTTTTATCTGCGATCAGCAGCCGATCCGGCTCGGGTTGGAACTGCGGCGATTGGCTCAATCACTGGCCTTTTATTGCGACTATTCCCAATAAAGAAGGAAGAGTCATGACCGACATGCTTCAGAAAGGCCAGGAGTGGCTTGCCTCAAAACTCACCCAGCATGCGTCTCGCCAAGTTGTATATCGCCGAGGAGAGCTGGGAGCCACGCTCCAAGCAACGATCGGCAAGTCGATGTACGACCAGGACGATGGCGAGGGCATTGTGACTCGAAGCCAGGTTCGTGATTTCCTGATCGATACCTATTCACTGCTCTCGTCGATCATCGGCACGTTGCCACGCCGCGGTGACACGATTGTTGAGATCGATGGCGACCACACCTTTATTTTTGAAGTGATGGCCCTTGGTGGCGATCCGCCTTGGCGCTACAGCGATCCATTTCGTCTGAAACTTCGAATCCACACCAAACAAATCGAATCCCATCCGTCATGACGACAGTTTTGCAAGTTGCCGATAGTGTCACCGCCCAGCTCAATGCCGCTGAGTTCGACTTTGAATTCATCGCGGAACGCATGTACGTTCCTAACTTCGACCTCGAAGACATGAAGGAACTCCGCGTGACAGTTGTGCCTCGCGACGTCGAGTTGTTTCCGCACGATCGCGCACACAACAAGTACCACTGCCGCGTTGATGTTGCGGTGCAGAAGAAGTTTTCGAAGGGAACGAACGAGGAGATCGATCCACTTGTAGATCTCGTGGAAAAGATCGCCGACGAGTTTCGCTTAAAACGGCTCGATTCGTTTCAAGCTGCAAGGTGTATTAAAGCAGAACACGCCGTTCTGTACTCCAGCGAACACTGGGAGCAGCTTCGTCAGTTTACAAGTTTGTTGACCTTAACCTTTGAACTGGCGCGATGATCAAGATCACTGTCCGAACTCAATTCGACAAGCAGAAGCTCAAGAAGAAGGCGGAAACAGCGACCTTCACTTCGTTAAGCGAAGCTGGCGGTGCGGTTCGAAAGACGGCCAAGCGGAGCATTCGGAAACGCAAGAAGGCATCGAAGCCTGGAAGCCCACCGAATACACAGACAGGCATGCTCAAGCGAGTGATTCGCTACGACGTCACCAACAACCGAACCGTTGTCGCAATCGGACCTGTGAACGAGATCGCCGGACGTATTTGGAACTTGCATGAATTCGGTGGTGTGGCGACTAAGCGTCGCAAGCTCAAGCCTCATCGATTCAAGGTTGGCGAGCATGGTCCCATCCGTGCCATACAACACGGAAGCAAGACCAAGTTCGCGAGGATCGAACTGCGAACCGGAGCTCAGGCGAATCGAGCGACACGCTTGATTGCTGAGGAGAACGAGCGGCGCAGTGACAACAAGCCTCGCCATTATCCCAAGCGACCATTCATGAAGCCGGCACTGGAAGCTAATCGGAGTCGGCTCCCCACGTTCTGGGCCAACTCAGTTAAGTAAACGTTCGTCATAAGGAATCATCCACAATGCCAGAAGTCAAACTTGGTCTCGAAGCCGTTCTCACTATCGACGGCGTCGAGATCACCAACGTCAAGGATTTGACAGTCAGCCTCGAGAAAGCTGAAGCCGATGCTAGTACCCGCGCGAACAACGGCTGGCGTGCCACTGTGGGAACACTCAAAGATGCGTCCATCGAGTTCACGGTCCTTAACAAAGAAGGTGACTCTGCCTTCGGACTGCTTCAAGGTCTATGGAGCAGCGGTGATCCGTGTGATGTCGGCATCAGCGACGCTGGTGGAACGCTCACACTGACCTGCGAAGTGATGAACTTCAACGTCAATCAAAACCTGGAAGAGGTCATCTCCGCTGATGTGACTCTCAAACCGACGCAGTCAAGTTCCGGCGGTGGTATGAATGTTGGACCTGGCTTGGCTGGTCCTTGATCGCTGGCGTTGTAGTTGGTTTAGAGGATTCCTAACTCACAGGGAGGCATCATGCAGAAGTTCGTTGACCGCGCCGGTCGCATTTGGATTGTGGATATCGACAACACGACGCTGCGCCGCGTGAAGACTCTCACCGGAGTGCATCTTCTTGAAGCAATCGATGGTGATTTGATCACGCGACTCTCGACCGATCCGTTGCTCCTGGGCGATGTGCTCTATGCCATCTGCAAGCCGCAAGCGGACCAGCAGCAGATCACGGACGAAACATTTGGTGAAGGTCTCGCTGGCAACTCGATCGACGATGCAACCGGTGCACTCCTAGAAGCGTTGATCAATTACTTCCCGGAGTCGCGACGCCGTCTTCTGCGGAAGGCGGCCGAGAAGCAGAAGCTGATCGAAACTCGGGGGATCAGTGCGATCGAGAAGCGACTGGACGATCCGAACTTGGTCGACAAGCTCGTAGAAGATCTCGAACGCAAGCTCGCTGTGCCGACATTGAG
>JAIYDN010000002.1 GCA_027487485.1 Planctomycetaceae bacterium
ACTTCTTCAAAGTTCAGCGATACGCCATCCTTCAGCTTGAGGTTACCGTCCTTGACTTCGAAGCGGTCGTCGCTGACCGTTACCTTGGTGTTGCTATCAACGGCCGAGATCTTACCTACGACGGCTCCTGGTACGTTTTCAGCAATGTGAGCATCGGTTGGGCGTGGAGCATCGCTGGTGTTGAAGCTCATGGTACCGGACCATAGCATCGCTTCTTGGCCACGGATTTCGTCGCCGCCACGATGGTACTTGGCACTTGGGCCTTCAGCTTCAAACCGCTTGCCGTTGACTTCGATTGCGTCAACGTACATATTGCGATCAGTCTCAGCCTTGCCTTCGTAAGCGTCGTTGGTGAATCGAACCGAAACATTGCTCAATTGTTGGCCGGGGGCGACATCAAGTTTCAGTTCATGGAAACCGCCTGCACCTTGAGCTGACATGCGATCGATGGTTGCCCAATCGACGACACCGGTCGAGATCTTCTGGCCGTTAGCCCAAACTTCATAGCGTGGTGGTTCCGCTCGTTGGCCTGCATTGTTACCCATTTCGCCGCCTAACCGAACGGTCAATTGGTTCGGTTCAGCGGTAGCTGAAGCCAACTGAACTGGTTCGACAGTCTTGGCTACCGTATCGATAGGTAGCCACGAATCTGCGAAAGCCAGAGTCTCGGTGTTGACCACACGGTCGGTTCCGTCTGGAGAACCTGGTCGCAAGTCCTTGACAGTGATCGAACCATCTGCGTTGCGTGTAACTTCGTAGTCGGCTGCATTGCCACCGAAGTGAGCGCGGTCGAAGCCTTCACCGCCGTCGATGAAGTCATTGCCTGAACCGCCGACGAGTGCATCGTTATCGGAACCACCATCGAGATTGTCGTTGCCGGATCCGCCATAGAGCGTATCGTTCCCTTGGTCACCACGAAGCGTATCGTTGTCTTCTTCGCCGCTTAGGACGTCGTTACCTTCGCCACCGATGAGTGTGTCATCGCCGCGACCTGTCCAAATCGTGTCATTACCTCGACCGCCATCAACTACATCGACGCCAACGCGAGATTGGTTATTGTCGAAGACGTCGTTGCCATCACCGAGTTTCGCATCGGATCCACCGGCTGCACCGAACACATAGTCATCTTTGGCTGTTCCGACGACGTTCTCGACGTTGGTATACGTATCGCCTGCAGCATCACCACTGACGCCACCTGCCTTTTGGAAGGCCAATGGACCACCGAAGTCAACATCGTCCAGCTTGAGCGTTACACCTTCGGTTGACTTCGAGAAGTCGATCGTGTCGATACCTGCACCGCCGTCGATGACGTCAGCACCTGCACCACCGATGATCACGTCGTTGCCGTCACCGCCGCGAATGGTATCGTTTGCGGTACTACCGGTGATTCGGTCGTTTCCTGCGCCACCGATGAGGGTATCGCCTGCACCTGCAACGACTGCCGGTGCATCCCACTCGATGACATAGGCGAGGTTCGCAGCGGAATTCAAATCGTTCCACTTACCGCCATCGTACATTTGAAGTGCGTCTTCGCCGTCCGCACCCCATTCGTTTGGCTCACCGCCATTCCAGTTAGTAAACTGGCCATCGACCGATTTTTCTACTTGCGAGAACTTATCGCCGTTTGACCATTTCCATTCGCCTTCTTTGCCCGCGTCGGATCCACCGATCCAGACGGAGCTGTTGCCCGCGATCTTGTCGACGAATGCATTTTCAGCAGCGGATCGGATGGTTACCAATCGGCCTGGAACTCCGTTCACTTGCG
Source organism: Planctomycetaceae bacterium (assembly GCA_027487485.1). Lineage (GTDB taxonomy): Bacteria > Planctomycetota > Planctomycetia > Pirellulales > Pirellulaceae > JBKCUI01. Next base: position 1,766 of record JAIYDN010000002.1, read on the forward strand.
TGTTCTGAGCTGCTAGCGTCGCGTCGTTGAAGGAAGCTCCGGACGTAACCACTTTGTAGAACTTGCCAGTTTCGGCATTGAACGTCAACGAGTTATCTTGGGCTAGAACAGCCTCGACCTTCATTGGTTCGATTTGGGTTGACCCGACAATCGTATCGTCGCCGTCGCCACCATCGATCACGTTTGCATTGCTGTTGCCAACGATTGTGTCGTTACCCGATGTGCCTGTTACGTTCTCAATGCTCTTATAAGTATCACCGGCCGCATCGCCTTGACTTCCGATGCCTGTCGATAGATTCACATTAACGGCATCTTTCGAGTTTGCGAAGCTCAGCGTGTCCACACCTTCACCGCCGTCGATCTTGTCTGCACCAGCACTTCCCAGGATGGTGTCGTTGCCTGTACCAGCATTGACGATGTCATTGCCTGCACCATCGTCGATGATATCATCGCCTGAGCCTGCATTGATCGTATCGTTTCCAGCTTGAGCGTAGATTCGGTCATTACCTGCTCCGGCATCGATCGTATCATTGCCAGTTTGTAGGCTAGCTGGCGTGACTAGTTTGAACATCTGGATATTGTCGACATACCCGCCCAAGCTATCGCTGGTGCCGATAGAACGCAGTTCAAGAGCACCTTGAGCGCCGCTTCCTTCCACTTGATAGTTCAATGTTCGCCATTGTGTGTCACGCAGTCCGACACCTTCGCCGACGATCGTATCGATCTTGTTGCCGTTCCACCAAACTTCGACCCCATTGCTGGCCGCTGGTACACCTGGTCGTGGCGAGTATTGGACCGATAGTTCATACTTTTGGCCCGCTTCGGTTGCGACGGCCTGTTGGATCGACGAATTTCCGTGGCTATCGAGCTCGACTAAGCTCGAGCCATCTGCGGCCGTTCCTGCTACTCCTTCTTGAATCTCGATTCCAGAACCGCTGGTCGATTTCCAACCATCGACTTCGTTGAATACCGACCAAGTTCTATTGGCGGTCAGATTCGTTTCGAAGCTTCCATTGACGATCAAGTTGTCGCCGGTCTTGACGAGTGAAGCGTCAGGAATGCTATTTGGGTTCGTATCACCATAGATCACGTCATCGCCAGCACCAGCATTGATGCGATCGTCGCCTGATCCACCATCAATGGTGTCATTGAAACGGGAGCCGGTGATCTTGTCGTTGCCAGCGTCACCGCTCAGTTTATCTCCTGCAGTGTCGCTAACATCCTTAACACCCCACTCGACAACGAAGCCGATCTTGGCATTCCCGTTGAGGTCATTCCATTTTCCGCCGCCCCACATGGTGGCATTGTTTTCACCTGCAGCACCGACGTTGTTCGGTTCTCCATTGCTCCAATTTTGGAACGAGCCATTAACCGATTGTTGTCCTTGCGAGAATTGCTGACCTGATTCTTGGCCCGCTTCCCACTTCCAGTTTCCTTCGCTGCCCGCATCGGAGCCGCCGAGCCATGCCCACGTGCCATTGGTTAGTCCATAGACGAAATCATTTTCGGCTTGAGAAGTAATGGTGACCAAGTGGCCAGGCACGCCATTGACCTTCATGCTTGCAGCGATATCGCGGGCCTCTGCATACGTAGCTCCAGCTGGAACAAACTGGTAGAACTTGCCTGTGTCTTCGCTGAATCGAATGTTCGGGTTGTTTTGTAGGATTTGATCGACACCGGCCCAGCTGGATGCGATCGTATCATCGCCGTCGCCGCCGCTAATTGTGTCGGAACCACCTCCACCACTCAATGTATCGTTGCCTGCACCACCCTTGACGTTGTCATTGCCAGCACCACCATCGATGGTGTCAGCGGCTCGTGTTCCGACGAGACTGTCATTGCCCGAGGTTCCTTGCAATGTCCAATTGCCTTGTTCGTTCACTAATGTTTGATCAGCGAAACGCAGTGATTCGACGTTGATCACACGGTCGACGCCATCGGCTGTGCTTCGATCCACAACGGAAGTTGTTCCATCTGCATTACGAATGACATCATAATCGGCGCGATTACCCGAGAAGACCGCGACATCGTTGCCTGCACCGCCATCGATGACATCGTTACCACTTCCGCCAGTCAGAGTGTCGTTGCCATCTTCGCCAAATAAGTTGTCGTTGCCGCTGCCGCCAATCAAAGTATCATTGCCGTGGCCGGTCCATACGGTGTCATTGCCAGCACCACCATCGACGACATCCACTCCGACGCGATCCGCAAGTTGACTGTTGTCAAATACGTCGTTACCGTCGCCTAATTTGGCATTTGAACCAGCGGCTGCACCGAAAATGTAGTCATCTTTCGACGACCCAACTACATTTTCAACATTCTTGTAGGTATCACCTGCTGCGTCACCTGTCAGACCGCCTGACTTTTGATTAGCGTACGGTCCCCATTGATCGGTATCGTCAAGCTTGACAGTAACACCTTGGGCTGACTTGGAGTAGTCAACGGTATCGATGCCGTCTTTGCCAATGAACGCTTCAGCCTTGGTTCCTGCAACGAACGTGTCATTGCCCACGGTACCAAGTACTTGACGGCTTTGAACAGTAACTGCGGTGGTGGTTTCGATTGTTTGAGATGCGGTAACCTTGACGTTGTCGACACCCCAAGCCTCATCACCAGGATGTTGATCCAACGTTGAACCGAAGCCGACTTTGAATTGGCCGTTAACTACCGGTACCGTAATCGTGTAGCGATGGCGTTGATCTGCCCAACCGCTTAAGCCTTGATTTTGAGTACCGTCATCGACGGCGACAGAATTTGCCTTGTTAACGTCTCGTTGGTAGGCGCTATACTCGGTGAAGAATGTTTGTGCGGAAACTTGTTGGTCATTTGCGAAAACTCGGAATTGTTCACCATCCCATGAATCAAGTTCGAGGAAGTCGAATTGCACTTGAACTTCGGTCACACCAGGAGGTGCGTCAAATGTCTTAAAGACCGATTGGCTACCCGGTGCATTCCCTGCGATGTCGTTGAAGCGGCCGAGGAAATTCGTTAACGATGCACCGCCATTAGTAACAGAATTGCTGCTCCAACCCGAAGCACCCTTTTCGAAGTCTTCGGAATAGATGGTTCCCTTGGTCTCGAACGTGGACTTGATTGTCAAGTCCGCAGTACCTTGAAGCTCGCCGTTGGCTTGAAGATTATTAGCTTGCTCTGCAGTTAGTTGCCACGAACCATCTGGTAGCTTCGTCCCTGCTGAGAGCGACATGCTAGCAGGTACATTTTCAATGCGAACGGATTTGAGCGTTCCAACGTCGCCGCCGACGGCTTCCAGCTTAAGTCCGACTGGTCCGTCAGCGAGATCGCCTTGAGCTTGTGCTTTCATGCTGACAGCTGGCTCGATATCAACGTCAACGGTTGTCGAGAATGAGTTATTAGCTTGGATGACCAAGTTGTCGATAGCCCAAGCTTCGTCGGCGATTCCTTGATTTAGAGTGGAACCGAAGCCTAGTTTGACCATTCCGTTTTCAACAGGCAGAACGATTCGGTAGCTATGTTTCTGATCTTCCCAGCCGCTGTAACCTTGGTTACCGATGTTCTTGGTATCGGAAACTGCAAAACGGCTTCCTTGATCGATACCTCGTCCGGCACCTTGATAAGTATCACTCGTGACTAGCTTGTCATTTCCAAAGACCTGGAACTTCTCGCCATCCCAAGAATCAAGCTCGAGCATATCGAACTCGACGACCACTTCGGTTACACCCGCTGGAACCGCAAACGACTTGAATACGCCTTGCTCACCGTTGGTGCCACCGAAGCGACCGAGTGATTGTGTAAAGGAACCGCTACCTTCGGTGGTATTGACGTTCCATCCTTTGGCACCGGTCTCAAAGTTCTCACTGTAAAGTGGAACGGAGCTTTCTACACTCGCTGTGACCTTGAGATCGAAGCTACCGGTGACCATGCTGTTGGTTGTCAACGCGATGTTCGGTACGTCGCTGGCTTTGAGGACCCATTCACCTTGTCCGACGTCACGTCCGGCGGAGAGCTTGGCCCCGGCGGGCAAGCCTGACACGCGAACTTCGACAGCATCGGATGCGACATTGCTACCGAGGTTGAGTGGTAACGAGAAAGACTGGCCTGCCTTGAGATCGATCTCAGCAGGAATTTGTGCAGCGACTCCAGTTAGATTAACGGCTGGAGTTGCAGCCACGGATGCCGGATCGTACATGGCAAAACCACCGTTGGCGGTCTTGATGTAGTCGACGTCGCTAAACTCGATCTTGAATGTGTTGCCGTCAGGAAGAGTAACAACCGCTTGGTTGTCCGACATGCGAATGCTACTTTGCGGGAACTTGCTTAAATCGACGGTGTTATAACCAGCACCGGCTTCGACGGAATAAGTTGCACCGGCCTTTGGATTCGCAAATGCGAAGACGTCATCGTGATTCGAACCGACGATGCGTTCGATACTGACGAGTGTATCGGTATCTGCACCCGTTGTCACAACGCCGGTGGTGATATCGGCGACGATGCCGCTTGATGCATCGCTGTACGTCGCCGTATCAAGTCCTGATCCACCATCGATTCGGTCATTTCCACTTCCGCCAGTCAGAGTGTCATTGCCGTCTTCGCCAAACAGTGAGTCGTTACCGCTGCCGCCAATCAAAGTATCATTGCCATGGCCGGTCCATACGGTGTCATTGCCAGCACCACCATCGACGAAATCCGCCCCGACGCGATCCGCAAGTTGGCTATTGTCAAATACGTCGTTACCGTCGCCTAATTGAGCGTTTGAACCAGCGGCAGCACCGAAGATGTAGTCATCTTTCGATGATCCGATGACGTTCTCGACGCTCTTGTAGGTGTCACCAGCTGCATCACCCGTCAAGCCACCAGCCTTTTGGTTCGCATAGGGGCCCCATTGGTCGGTATCATCCAGCTTGACAGTCACACCTTGGGCTGATTGTGAATAGTCAACAGTATCAATCCCTGCTCCGCCATCGAGCACGTCGCTACCCGCTCCGCCGACGAGGATATCATTGCCTGCTCCACCGAACAATTGGTCGTTGCCCGCTCCACCGTTAAGAATATCATTGCCACCGTTGCCGAAAAGTTTGTCATTTCCGTCGCCGCCGTTGAGTACGTCGTTACCTTGGCTGACGGCCGTTGGTATCACGTTGATCTTCGTGATCACTGCGCCATAATAAGGTCCGTTGGCTGCATTGGGTTGAGTTTGGCTTGCGAAGGTGATCTTCGTTGTTTCAGAGGTGGCGACGAAGGTGAATTCGCGAGTCTCATAGCCCATCGATTGCTTGGACCAATTGGCGGGCTTGTTCCATTCGAATTTTGCAGCGCTATCGCCAGCAGAAAGCTCCAAGCTCTTGGTTGCTGAACCGCCATCTCCGTTTCCGGCCATATCGAAGCGAACGGTGTACGTCTGGCCTGGCACTGTCGCCATCTGTTGACTGATCGCGCCGGGTGATGATCCGTCGAGATCGATACTGCCTGCAGCACCGTTGTGTTCCCAATAGGTTCCGATCACATCGACGGTACCGCTTTCCACTTTCCATCCGCTGAAAGGTGTTCCTGCAGTCAGAGTCTGAAAGTGGTTCTTGACACCTGTATCGGCAAAGTTCCCATCCGTGACGAGATTGGTTGTATCGCCATCACCGTTGTCGCCGATGAGAACGTCATCTCCAGTTCCACCATTCAGCTCATCGTTTCCTGCACCACCGACAAGCGTGTCATCGTTCTCGATCGAAAACAGTTGGACATTATCGAGCGCTGTACCAATTGCGTCGGTGCGCCCGATTTCAACAAATCGTAGCGTATCGGAACCATCGCCTGAACCGGAGACGAGATCGAAGCTATTTTGTTTCCAACCTTCGGCAAAAGTACCACCCGTCGTTCCGACTTTTTCGCCATTCCAATAGACTTCCAGCATGCCGGTCCCTTCGGCGCCACGGCTTCGGGTGTCGAAGTTCAATTCATAAGAATCTCCTGCTTCAAGTCCCTCGATTTTTTGGGAGAATGTAATTCCGCCTGGGGAAGCATCGGTGTCAAGCCAATGTTCGCCATCGGTTGCACCAACTTTTCCATGCTCTGCGTCTACGATTTCGAATTGCGGACCGCTCTCAAGCTTCCAGCCTTCTAGTTGCTGCATACCTCGCCAGCCACCAGTCGCAATATCACCGCCTGAAAACTTTTCGAAGCTACCATTTTGAATGTAGTTCTTGCGACCTGTATCTCCGGTTAACTTATCATCGCCATCTCCACCTACGAGGACATCATTTCCTTCGTCACCGTTGAGTGTATCGTTTCCTGAATTACCCTCGAGTTGATCGTCACCCGTTCCGCCATTGAGTAAATCGTTACCTTGTCCACCAAACAGATCGTCATCGCCGGCCCCGCCAAACATCTGGTCGTTACCGCCATTTCCAAACAGCTTATCATCCCCACCCAGCCCGTTTAGCACATCGTCGATGGAGGATCCGGTTCCGGTATCGTTACCGTCGGTGGCTTCCAATTCGGGTTCATTCGTCGACGCATCCACCCAAGTGGCTGACATCAAGATTCTTGGTTCCAAGATGTCCGTTGTGAAAGAGGCTTTCGCTCGCTCGGCCTTAACGGATTGTGCTGCGGCGTTGTTGTTCTTGTTCGTCTTGGCGGATTTATTGGATTTGTTCTTGGACATTTTTTACTATTGTGTTACTGAGATAAGTGAATGTTTGGGTGATGAATATTTTCGAAAAGGGGCTGATACTAGTGCATATCCGACCCTGAGCTGGTTTGTGACAATCGCACAGCAAAGCCCGCTGGCAGTTGCTTGCTTGAGTTTTCGATCTCGACAACGATTCGAATGGTTTGTGTCGCTGCATCAATCAGAGGAGCAACGAAAACAATCTTCGCGTTGAGCATTGGCTGACCTGGTAAATCAGCTCGTAGTTCGATGGTTTTTCCTACCGTTTGCGACGAAGCTAGCGAAAGCGGCACATAGAGATCCGCACGCAATCGATTGATATCAGCAATTTTCACGACGGGCGCTCCGCGTGAAACTGTCTCACCTAGATGAGGGTAAATCTTGATCACGGTACCTTGAAATGGTGCATGGATTTCAAAGGTTTCTAATCGTGCTTGCTCGATTTTCAATCTGGCGATCGCGTCGCGTTGTGTTTCATGCCCTTCTTGCAGAGCTGCTTTTGCTTCTAACAAACGACTACTAGCTTCGTCTACTTCCAAACCAGATGCGGCCTTCTTGCTAGCGGCCTGCTGGATTCGATTCAAAAACTGTTCTGCCAAAGATACCTTTGCTTTGGCAGCATCCAACATCGCTTGCCGATCCGCTGACGACTGGGCTGCGATAACGGACGCCACCGCCACTCGATTATCGATCAATGCAAGGACGGCATCTTCATCCACTGCGTCCCCTTCTGCGACAAATAGTTTCCAGAGTGGGCCATCCGCAGCCGCAGAAATCTCAGCAACCTGAAGCGGATGTGCGATTCCCGGAAGCATTTCGACAGAAGGTAAGCTCGGATTGGCTTCACCACCCTCGATGCCATCAAATCCTTCGGCATTGGAATCATCCGTGCTTGTCGCTAAAAGCCTCGAAGCGGATACGTTCGATACCATCGCCAAGGGTTTTACATCGTGGGCTTCGATCTCGTTCAGCCCACTTTTTGAGACGAAAACGACCTCAGAGGAATCATCGCTTACGTGGCAAGTCGGGCTAGTGCTTCGGGTCCAAAGCCCGAAGGCAACACCAATTAACGCGATTGAAAGAACAGAGGCATAGCCATTTGTTAGGAATTTCAAGATCGAGGGGCCTTATGGTTCGTTTTCAAAAGGAAGCTATTCTGCGAACTTTTCCTCAAGAACTCGTCAGAGAGTTTTCTGCGCGAGGATTTCCGCATTAATACCTAGCATTGAAAGAGTGAACGCAATCGTTACTGCCCAACTTCACACCGCGAAAAATAGAACGACTGAGTAGATTCTGAGGGTTGTTCTTGATTTCCCGCTTAGGAAATCCCTGATTGCGTTTCCGGCGATACCGAAGATGTGGGTTGTGCATGCCGAAAATCGTATAGTGCCTAACTTTTAAACACTGACTTAGCCCATCCGCTCGCCCAGAGCATTATCTTCATGAACCTTCCCACGGAACAATTGATGGATCAGCAGGATGCTAAGCAGTGGTCACGCCGTGCTTTCAGCTTGGCCGTTGCATCGGTGGCAGCGGGAATGCCGGGCTGCCGAGTAGGGCCAGATTTTGCTAGCCCCGCCCCCCCCGTTTTAAACAGTAGCTTCCAGCAAGCAACACAACCTGATGGCACGGCGGATATCTCGCCGTTGGATCCTCAGACCTCACGCTGGTGGACGTTTTTTGACGACCCGATCCTTCAAATGTTGATCAGGGATGCAAGCCAACAAAATCTAACCATCCGCGAAGCCTATTACCGTATTGCCGAATCGCAAGCTTTGCTTGGAGTCGCGAAATCACAGTACTTTCCACAGTTCAACGCCACTACCGACACCAGCTTTCGTCGGAATAGTCAAAACAACAACCAAGTTCTTAGCACCAACAACCAAAGCGCGTTTTGGAACATTTCCAACGGCATGGAATCTAGCTGGGAAATTGACCTATGGGGTAGACTCGCAAGAGGGGTTGAGGCGGCAAATTCGGAATTATTGGCACAACACGAATCGCTGAACGATATTCGCGTAACACTTTTAGCCGATGTTGCCACAACTTACATTCAAATTCGAGTACTGCAGCAACGCCTGATGATTGCAGAGCAGAACCTGGAACTGCAAAAACAAACACTCCATATTGTTCAGTCACGGCAAGAAGCTGGCATAGTTGGACAGCTCGATCAGTCGGAAGCCGAATCGAACGTTGCCGTCACGACCGCATCGATTCCACCGTTACAACAGGAACTTCAAGTCGCACTGTATCGATTGACTGTCCTGCTTGGACAAACGCCAGGGGGTGACTTTGTACTGCAAGATGGATATGGCCAACTGCCCATGACGGTCATCGAAAACGTACATCCGGGCATGCCTGCTGAACTGTTAACACGTCGACCAGATATTCGCAAAGCCTACTTTGATGTCATGGCAGCAAATGCTCGCATCGGGGTAGCTGTGGCAGATCGATTGCCACAATTGACGATACGCGGGAACATATCTGTCGAAGCTCGCGATGTCAGTGTCTTGTACGATGCGAACAGCCTAGCCCATAACGTTGGTCCAGGTTTCCGCTGGAACATTCTGAACTTTGGTCGATTGAAGCGAAACATCGACGCTCGTGAAGCCAGCCACCAACAAGCCATCGTACGATACGAGGCAGCGGTCCTTCGTGGCGTCCAAGAAGTCGAATCGGCCTTGGTCGAATTCATTCGGCAACGCGAGCGCGCTATCGAACTCGAAAAAGTAGTTATTGCAACCAATCGATCCGTCGAAATCAGCCTGGCTCGCTACGAACAAAATCTCATTACCTTCGACCGCGTGCTCGACGCCCAGCGAAGCTTGGCAACAGCGCAAGGGAATCTTGCAACCGCCCGCGGAGATATCCTTTTCGCCCTTGTCAAAACATTCCGAACCCTAGGCGGGGGCTGGGGCGGCGAAGCCCCCTAAGTCAAAGAAACTCCTTCCTTCTATCCAAGGTAAGGCTTACCTCCTAGTTGACTGATTTCTAAACGTATTTCTAAACGTTTGCTAGGGATTTGCTTTCGCTTCGAGCTTTCAAGCTGGACCTTATTTCTTTGGTGACTTCGAAATATTGATACCTTTCCAGGAAATGGAAATCGAACATTCCTGGCCTTCGATGTATCATGACTCTTCCAATCTGACCGAAGCGGCAGGCTGGATTCTCTCCAAAAATCAGAAAACACCAACAACACGTTGTCGGCAACCTGACTGGCTGTGGCCAGAGGCTTGAGATGGGTTAGGACTCGTCGCCTCGTCCACTACGTTGTTGGTTAGGACTCGTCGCCTCGTCCACTACGTTGTTGGTTGGGACTCGTCGCCTTGTCCACTACGTTGTTTATCACTAATCCTTCATCCTTTGAATTGAGATTACGATGCGTAAAAGATTCAGCTTGCACCACGTTGTCGCTGTACTGAGCCTTGTTGGCTGTACCAACCTGTTCGCTCAGACACCCCCTGAAAATGTTGATGCCGAGATGGTGAAGAAAATTCGGGAAGAGGGGCTTGAGCGATCGAAGGTGATGGAATCCATCAGCTACCTTACCGACGTCTATGGACCACGATTGACCGGTTCACCACTCACTCGCATCGCCGGCGAATGGACCAAGGATAAGCTTGCAGAGTGGGGATTGGAAAACAGTCACTTGGAAAGCTGGGGGCCTTTCGGACGTGGATGGACTCTGGAAGGCAGCACCGTCAATTTGGTGGAACCCCACTTCAGCTCTTTGATTGCCTATCCTAAAGCCTGGACCCCTAGCACCCCCAAGACGATTCGTGGTGAGCCAATCTATTTGGATGCGAACACCCCTGAAGAGCTAGAAAAGTTTCGAGGCAAGTTGGGACGAGCCATTGTGCTGATCAGTCCTCCCAAAGAAGTCAAGGCATGGTTTGAACCGCCAGCCACACGACAGACGGATGAATCGCTGTTGGGTTTGGCAAACGCTGAGGTTAGCTCACAACGTAGACGACGTCCCGAATCATCCCCAGCAGCTGGTAGTCCAAGTAGCACGGGAAGTCCAACAGGAACCGAACAGCCGAGCGCCCCAGCTACTCCCGCGACCGATTCATCACAAGCTTCCAAGCAACCAGCTCCGCGTGGCGCCCAATCCATTCAAAATGATAAATGGCAATTAGCCTATGACGAAGGGGCTGCCGTGGTTCTGGAACCAGGTAGAGGAGACGGCGGTACCGTGTTCGTTGCCTCAGCGACACTACCGCGTCGCGCAGATCCTGCACGCGACGATCGCAGCCCAAGCGAAGGTGGTAATCCCTTCAGCCGCGGCCCACGTCCCTGGGCAACAGATCCACCAACAGTCATCCCTCAGTTAGTCTTAGCAGCAGAACACTACAACCGAATTGTCCGTATGCTTCAAAAAGGAGCACACCCCAAACTGGAGATCGACGTCGAAGCTCACTACCACGATGGTGAGCCAAACAGCTTCAACATCATCGCGGAAATTCCTGGAACGGACCTCAAGGACGAAATCGTCATGCTGGGCGGGCACTTTGATTCATGGCACGCCGGCACGGGAGCCACCGACAATGCGATCGGTGTCGGGGTTGCATTAGAAGCGGTGCGAATTTTGAAAACTATCGGCGCCCAACCAAGACGAACAATTCGGATCGCCCTTTGGACCGGCGAAGAACAAGGGCTACTTGGTTCGCGAGCCTACGTTGCGGATCACTTTGGTAGCGTTAAGGCTGCACCGCGCAGCGAACCAAACCCGACGAGCGATGCACCTCGAGAACGTCCAAAGCAAACGTATGAATTGAAGCCAGAGCACGAGAAGTTTTCAGCCTACTTTAACCTGGACAATGGCGCAGGCAAAATTCGTGGCATCTACCTTCAAGGGAACGAAGCGGCTCGGCCTATATTCCGCGCTTGGCTGGCCCCCTTTGCTGATCTTGGGGCAAGTACTATTACATCCTCCAACACCGGTGGGACAGATCACCAATCGTTCGACGGGATCGGGCTTCCAGGTTTCCAATTCATCCAAGACCCATTGGAGTACGACACTCGAACGCACCATTCCAGCATGGATGTTTACGAACGAGTTCAAGAAGAGGATGCAAAACAGGCCTCCATCATCATGGCAACCTTTGTTTACCATGCTGCGATGCGAAACGAGAAGCTGCCTCGCAAACCCCTTGATGGTGAAGTAATCGCAGCACCGACGGTCCAATCTGCACCTGATGCAGCAGCGACTACGACGCCAGTTCCAGCAGTCTTTGTACCGGCATTGCCTGTCCCTGCCACGGAAGCACAACCTGTTGGTCAATAGTTTCGCCACGTTCAAGAAATAGGAACGAATGGACATGCCATCGAGACATGTCCATTCGGCAAATATGAAACAGGCATTGATAATAGGTTTCTGTTAAGAATCAATGATATTCGAGTATCCCAATACCCAGAATAGCGAACGCTGGGTACAAACAGAGTCGAAGTCGAATGAAAAGCACACTCGATATAACTCTCAAGAACACACTATCTTCCTAGTCGTTGCAACATGAAGAATTCACGTCGGTATCAACGCCAAAGCGTTCAAGCCTTACAGTCGTTTGCCTATATCTTTTTTGTCATGATTGGTTGTGGCACGGCGTTGAGCCAAGACCAGGCGATTGTATCAAAGCCGATTCAACTACCCGGTTTAAAAGCCACAGGTGAAACGCTACTTCCCAACGGTTGGTCGCTGAAACCTGTCGGGGAACAAATCGAATTGGGGGACTTCCCCAGCCATATCGAATTGTCTCCAGACGGAGAATTCGCAGCCGTGTCACACAGTGGATGGGGGACGCATGAAGTCCGAATCGTCCGGCTATCCGATCGAAAAGTTGTTTCATCGGTCACGATCGATCAAACATTCCGTGGTATCGACTTCTCAACCGACGGAAAGCGACTTTTTTTAAGCGGAGCAGAAGATGAATGTATCTATGTGTACGATCATCGCGCTGGCTTTCTGAGTCTGAATCAAAAAATTCAGTTGGTCTTACCGAAAGAAACATTTGTTGTTTCGGGTATTCGCGAGTTCAAGAACGGATCGATGCTGATCGCTTGCGGTATGGTCGCCAACCAAATTGCGTTTGTGCCACTAAACACTGCTCAGAACGTACCCGTCGAAACCATTGCGAAAAAAGTGCTCAACGAAGACGGTAAAGAAGTTCTCCAAGTGAATGTTACACCAGGTGTCGAAATGATCGATTTGCCGAGCGGTAGCTTTCCTTTGGATGTAGTGATTTCTCCCGATGGAAATAGAGCTATGGTCAGCCTCTGGGGACGCGCCTCGATCGCGGTTATCGACCTCGCAACCAAGAAATTGACAGCAGAATGGTCGGTCCGAAGCCATCCTACGGAAATGCAGTTTCTGGATGACGGGAAACTACTTTTGGTCGGTTGTGCCGATGACAATTCTGTTTTGATGCTCTCCACAGATACCGGTGCTACAAAAGAAGTGATTCGAACATCGCTTTACTCAACCACACGTAACGGTAGCACGCCAAACAGCCTTTCTGTTTCCAATGACCAAAAGGTGCTGATCGTTGCCAATGCGGACAACAACAACATCGTTATGTTCGACATCTCTGAACGAGGAGAGTCGAAATCGCTCGGTTTCATTCCTGTAGGTTGGTATCCGACCAGCGTTCGATTTTCTAACGATGGAAGTCAAATCTTTGTTGCTAATGGAAAAGGTCTTACTTCGCGGGATAACAACAAGGGCCCAAATCCCCTGAATGATCCTCCTAAACAAGTACGTGAGTACATCGGTGGGTTGTTTAAAGGAACACTCAGTGTTATTCCTTCCCCCTCGCCATCGCAAATGGCAAAATGGACCAAAGACGCATACGCCGTCTCGCCGCTGCGTCCTGACGAAGAACCCGTTCTTCAATCCCTCGCTTCCGAATCTGCGATACCAAGCAAAGTCGGCGAACCCTGCCCAATCAAGTATTGCTTCTACATCATCAAGGAAAACCGAACCTACGATCAAGTCTTTGGCGATATAGCTAAAGGGAACGGCGATCCTAATCTTTGCATCTTCCCAGAAAAAGTAACCCCAAATCACCACGCGCTAGTCAACGAATTTGTACTGCTAGACAACTTCTACGTCGAAAGTGAAGTAAGTGCAGACGGACATGAATGGTCGATGGCTGCTTACGCAACCGACTTTGTCGAGCGTGTATGGCCACTGAACTATCGTGGCGGACGCGGCAAGATCGGATACACTTCCGAAGGCGCCTACGATATCGCGGTCCCCTCCAGTGGATACATTTGGGACAAATGCGCTAAGAACAATGTTTCTTTCTTTAGCTTTGGTGAGTTCATTCAAAATGCGAAAGTTCCTGGCGAGCCAGGCAAGGCACGAGTCGCATCGTTAGAAGGACACTTCGACCCGCTCTATCGGTCCTATGATCTCGATTACCTAGATGTCGATCGAGCAGACCGGTTTGCAGAACGCTTGGCTCAATTCGAACGAGAAAACAACATGCCTCAGTTCGTAGTCCTGCGAATAGGCAATGACCATACCAGCGGAACTCGACCTGGAAAGAAGACGCCCACGGCTATGGTTGCCGACAACGATCTTGCCTTAGGAAAAATTGTAGAGACCATTTCCAATAGCAAATACTGGACAGAATCTGCCATTTTCGTTGTGGAAGATGATGCCCAAAACGGCTCGGACCACGTGGATGCCCATCGCACCGTAGCTCTTGCCATCAGCCCCTACATTCGTCGCAACACGGTGGATTCCACCCTGTACACGACATCCAGCATGCTGAGAACCATGGAGCTCATTTTAGGGTTGGACCCAATGACTCAGTTTGATGCCGCCGCCAACCCTATGTACGCATCGTTTGGCAAGACACCCGATTTCAAGCCCTACGAAGCGTTGCCATCGTTGGTCGACCTGAACACGCTGAACACGAAGCTGTCTTGGGGTGCTGCCGAGTCCGAGAAAATGGACCTGACACGCGAAGATGCTGCCGACGACCTGCTGCTTGGCGATATCGTATGGCGAAGCGTTCGCGGTGCTGATTCGCCGATGCCGGCTCCGGTTCGCGCAGCGTACGTCTTTGTTAGCCCCGATGAGGATGAAGATGACGATGAAGAGAACGAACAAGAGGAAATGGACGAAGCCAAAGACGAAGACATTCAAAAGTAATTTTGTTTAGTCGGAAGCTTGCAATAATCGATCAATCTGCTTCACCGCCAAGGACAATGATTTGGCGGCCATCTTAAAATTCATGTGGCCGGAAACCTCGGGTTGTAATTCAACGAACTCGGCTGTCACAGCCCGAAGTTTTCCAATCTTTTTTCGAGCTATCTTAAGATAGCGTTGGGCATCTCCCGAATCCAAAGATGGGCCCAAAGCAAGCATAAAATCATACAAGCCTCGATGGACTTCGGCTAATTCTTCATCATCGGTTGCTTCATCCGAGTGCTTCAAAAATGTCCTGACCATCCAAACATGGCTGATCCAGTTGTCGATCTCCGACATCATCGCAATTTGGGCAGACGAGCCCGCGCCGGCTTCGCTGATTTCTGTGGAAGCTAGTTCTTGATCGCTATCGAGTTCGTCTTCGTGATTTTCCTGCATGCCGTTTCTCAATTACAACCGGGAGATTACTTCATCGGGTTGGAAGCGAATTTTGGGAGCCGTTGCATATTTATCCTCTGCATGTCGGTAGCCCATCGCACATCCCACTACACAAGTATAGTTCGTGCCCGCTAAGCCGAGAAGTTGATCGTATTCGTGGGCAACGATTCCTTCCATCGGACAGGCATCAATTCCTAACACAGCAGCGGACGCCATCAATTGACCCAATGCGATATAAGCCTGTTTGCTGCTCCAAACAAGCTCATGACCAGCGATGTTTTTGAGGAACCCAAGGATCATTTGGCGGTAGGGTGCAAGGCTTTCGATGGGTACGCTACGGATTGACGCAGTGGTCTCCAAAAAGTGATCGACATACTCGACACTCACCGTTTTTAAACTCGCAAGTACAACCATGTGCGAACAGTCTTTGGGCTGCGGTTGGTTCCATGAGATCGAAGGAAGCTTGGCCTTCAATTCAGCAGATTGGACGATCAGAAACTTCCAAGGTTGGAGACCAAAACTGCTGGGGGTTAACACCAGACTTTCTTCCAATTTGGCCCATGTCTCTGGATCGATAGAGCGAGCAGGGTCGAAACGCTTTACCGCGTAACGCCATTTCAGCGAATCAACCAGTTCGTCTGCGTTTAAGGAGGAATCAGTCATTTATGTTTCTCGTTCGTCAATAATGGGAAAATGTTCGAACACGCGTTCCAGATAGTGAGTGTTTCTGGACGCAACGCATTGAATTCAACCACGTCACTTGTAACATGACCAAGGAAAGTGGTCGAGCCCGAATCCTACATGCCAGCGTCACGTTCGATTGAAATACGACTACGCTACAATGGATTCGAATCCTCAGTTCGTCCCAAAAAGTCCCTAAGAGCTTGAACATGAATCCTACTGACCTCTCCGTCCCCGACCCTAGTCTTGTTCTGGAATTGCTAGAAGCATTTCGCAAATCCAAAGTGATGTTTGCGGCTGTTGAATTGGGGGTGTTTGACGTTTTAATTTCGGAAACAACTCTGGACGATCTGGTTAACAAGTTACAGTGCGATCGCGTAGCGTTGATGACGTTGCTAGACACATGCACCTGCCTGGGTCTACTCTCGAAACGTGGGGACTCCTATGTGAACACACCGGTCTCGACCACGTACCTTACTCAAGCGAGCCAACGCCGGATGACTGGGTACATTCACTACTCGAATCGTGTCATGTGGAAGATGTGGGGCAACTTGGAAGATACAGTTCGCGAGGGAACTCATCGATGGAAGCAGACTTTTGATTTCGATGGCCCCATTTTTTCGCACTTCTTCAAGACAGAAGAAGCCATGAACGAATTTTTAATGGGGATGCATGGCTTTGGCTTGATCACCTCGCCCACCATCGTCAACGCGTTTGACTTAAGTCGTTTTCGAGTGATGGCGGATCTGGGTGGAGCAACAGGACACTTGGTTCTAGCAGCCTGCCAACGTTATCCTGAATTGCAGGGAGTCGTTTTTGACTTGCCGCATGCGCTGGGGCTTGCACGAAAAATGATTCAGGAATCATCCGTTGCAGACCGATTGCAAGTGATGGGGGGCGATTTCTTTCGCGATCCACTTCCGACAGCAGATCTTTATGCATTGGGGCGCATACTTCATGATTGGAACGATGAGCATGCGCAGCAATTAATCCAACGGGCCTATGATGCCTTGCCCTCGGGAGGTGGACTTCTGATCGCAGAAAAAATCTTAGCTGAAGATTCGACAGGCCCGAGATGGGCTCTGTTGCAAAGCATGAACATGCTGGTATGCACCGAAGGCCGAGAACGCACGGTGGCCGAGTATGGCAAGATGCTTTTCCAAGCAGGCTTCACTCAAGTGGAAGTTATAAGAACCTCTGTTCCATTAGATTGTATCCTGGCCATCAAACCCTAATGTTCTCGTGAAAGAATCTGGCCACAGATCCCTCAAAACATGTAGTGGATCTGGCCACAGATCCCGCCATAGCAAGTAGTGGATCTGGCTACAGATCCCTCCATGGTACGTAGTGGATCTGGCTACAGATCCCTCCATGGCAAGTAGTGGATCTGGCCACAGATCCCTCCATGGCAAGTAGTGGATCTGGCTACAGATCCCTCCATGGTACGTAGTGGATCTGGCCACAGATCCCTCCGCAAAATTCATTTCAGACCAAAAGGGCCTCGTAGCCTCGTCCACTACCATGCCTGACAAAAAGGCATCGTCCCACTCACTAGGATCTTTGGACGCAAAACTGTCGCAATTAGGCTTTTTGCAGCCGCTTCTAGGATAAAATAGAGCTGGCCGCGTGCCCCTCCCCCCCTGCCTAATCCCCACCGCTTCAGCACCATTCCAACCAATGATTGCCCAAGAAAACCACATCCTTCGCGAGCTTTCAAAAAGGCTAGTTCGATTCACCCAATCGATTTGTGCTGTGGCTTGTGTTGTGGTTTGCCTGGCGAGCACTTTGTATTCGCAATCCACGCCAACCGATTTCATGTCTTCGGTCGAGCCTATTTTTAAATCGCATTGCATTCAATGTCATGGTCCCGATAGTCAAGAAAGTGGATATCGACTGGATGTACGTGAAATCGCATTTCAAGGAGGCGATAGCAGTGAGATCGCAATTGTACCCTCCTCGTCCAAAACCAGTCGCCTTCTTGCGTTGGTTCGCGGCGACGAACCTAATCTGATGATGCCACCTAAAGACAGCGGTGTTCCTGCACTGTCTGAGTCCGAAGTAAAAACGATTTCCGAGTGGATCGATGCGGGAGCGGAATGGCCAGAATCTGCAACGGCGACTTTACCCAATCCATTCAACTGGTGGGGCCTAAAGCTTCTCGAAAGGCCGAAGCATCCCATAGAAGCGAACAACCCGATCGACGCCTTTATCCGCGCCAAGTTGAATGAGCACAGCCTTGTGCTTTCCCAAGAAGCAGATGCAAGAACACTTTGTCGAAGACTCTATTTCGATCTTATCGGTTTGCCTCCATCTCCATCGCAAATGGCTGCGTTCGAAACCGCCTTTCTTCAGAACAAAGATGCGGCCTACCTTGAGCTCGTCGATACGCTTTTATCCAGCGAACACTATGGTGAAAAGTGGGCAAGGCATTGGCTTGATGTCGTGCATTATGGCGACACCCATGGATACGACAAAGATCAACCCCGCCCTAACGCTTGGCCTTATCGTGACTACGTGATCCGATCCTTGAATCAGGACAAACCCTATCGCCAGTTCATTCGCGAACAAATCGCTGGCGATGTACTTTACTCCGACACCCGCGACGGCATCGAGGCACTAGGATTTTTGTCGGCAGGACCTTGGGACTTCATTGGACACGTCGAAGTGAACGAGTCCAAAGTCGATGGCAAAATAGCCCGACACATGGATCGCGATGACATCCTGGGAAACGTGGTTGGAACACTGTGCAGTTCTACGATCCAATGCGCACAATGCCATAACCACAAGTTCGATCCTTTTTCTCAGGAAGATTATTACTCACTTCAAGCCGTTTTCTCAGCGATCGATCGAGCTGACAAGACATACGATCACGACGAATCTGTCGCAAAACGACGCAGAGAATTTTCTTCACAGAAAAAGCAGCTAACCAATCGGTTAGAATCGCTTGAAACATCGATTCGAGAACAGTGTTCGCCCGACCTTCAAGAACTCGACACCGCAATTTCCAAAGCGGAGAAATCGAGCAACCCAACACGCCCGAACGAATATGGATGGCACAGTGGCATCGCCAACGAACAATCGGTTACGAAGTGGGTCCAGGTCGATCTGGGCGAGTCCCTCTCCTTAGAGAAAATCATTCTACAACCAACTTGGGATGACTTTCATTCGATCGGAGCAGGCTTCGGATTTCCAAAGCGTTTTCGAATTGAACTCAGCGACGATCCAACCTTCGAATCGACGACCTCCCTGGTTGTCTCGCAGGAACAAAACGACTATGCCAACCCTGGTATCCAGCCTCAAGCTTTCCCATGTCACGGACAAGCCGGTCGTTACATTCGTGTAACGGCAACAAGACTCGCTCCACGCATGAATGATTTTATCTTCGCGTTCGCAGAATTAAGAGCCTTGGATGTTTCAGGAAATGAAGCTGCGATTGGTAGACCGGTGGAGTCGCTGGACAGCATCGAAGCCCCAGTACGATGGGCCGCAAAGAACTTAACCGACGGGCTCTATCCTATCGACGCTAATCCAGGAAACCTCCAAGAACTGCAGGAAAAACGAGCTCATTTGATCGCCAGCCGAGTCGACAAAGCAACGTTAGCCGAAAAAGATTCGGCGCTCGGACAACTGGCAGACATCGAGAGCAAAATAGCCGGCCTTCCTTCTCCAAGCCTTGTGTATGCGGGAACCGTGCACCGTGGAACTGGAAATTTCATTGGCACCGGAGGGCAAAATGGGAAACCGCGTCCAATTCACTTGCTGGCTAGGGGGCAGGTAACTCGACCTATGCGTGAAGTCACCCCCGGAACTATTTCCACGGGTTCGATTCTTCCCAATCGTTTTCCATTGGAATCCAATGCTTCCGAAAGCGATCGCCGTATAGCGATGGCAGAATGGATTGTCGCCAATGACAACCCGCTCACATGGCGGAGTATTGTCAATCGCGTTTGGCAATATCACTTCGGGATCGGAATAGTCGCAACCTCCAACGACTTCGGCAGAATGGGAGAATTGCCATCGCACCCCGAGCTTCTAGATTGGTTGGCTATCGAGTTTCGCGATCAAGGAGGCTCACTGAAGGAACTTCACCGGTTGATTGTAACTAGCGACACCTACCGTCAAGCATCATCGACAAGGAACGATAAAGCACGCGAAATTGATCCTTACAACCGAATGCTTTGGAAACAGAATCGCCGAAGGCTTGATGCCGAAGCGATTCGAGATTCCGTTCTAACCGTTGGTGGCACGCTTGATGTTTCCAAAGGGGGCCCTGGATGGCAAGATTTTGTGGTCACGAATCCCGAGCATTCACCACACTACGAATATCGATTGGCAGATCCTAACGACAAGAAAACGTGGCGTCGATCGATTTATCGTTTCATTGTTCGCTCTCAAACACAGCCTTTTTTGACGGTACTAAACTGCGCCGATCCCTCGATGCGGGTCGAACGACGAAACGAAAGCGACTCCTCTCAACAAGCATTAGCGCTACTCAACAACCGCTTTATGTTAGTTCAATCGAAACAGTTTGCCGCACGAGTTCAACAGGAAGCAGGAAGCACCATGGATGCTCAAGCGGAACATGCATATCAACTTGCAACAGGTAGTCGATTGACACAACCCAATCGAAGCCAGCTGGTTCAATTCCTACAAGAACACGGATTAGAAAATCTTTGCCGAGTTCTTTTGAACACCAACGAATTCATCTTTGTGGACTGACGATCTATGACCCATTTTTCGCCGTTTCGAAATCAGATCGCTCAAAATCCCATTTCTCGCCGAGATCTTCTTTGGCGCAGCGGAGGCGGATTGGGTGGGATTGCATTAGCCGCGATGTTATTTCGCGATCCCGTTCGAGCTGAAAGCGATGCTTCGAACGTCGTGGGAAAACAACCCGCGAAAGTAAAGCGGGTGATTCAGCTATTCATGGCGGGGGGAGCAAGTCATCTTGACCTTTACGACTTCAAACCCGACTTGATCAAGTACCATGGCAAGCCAAGCGATTTTGGCGAGCATGTCGAAGCATTCCAAGACGGACTTGGACCTTGGTTGAAACCTGCTTGGGATTTCAAACCGTATGGCCAATGTGGCAAAATGCTAAGCGATATTGTTGCACCCTTGGGTGCACATGCCGATAAGATCGCGTTCATCCATGATATGGTCAGCAAGTCTGGAATCCATTCGCAAGCGACACTGCTTCAAAACACCGGTTTTATGTTACCCGGTTTTCCAGGGGCCGGATGCTGGGTCAGCTATGCACTGGGTTCTATCAATGAAAACTTACCTAGCTTCGTCGTTCTTTCCGACCATCGTGGCTTTGCGAGCAACGGCGTTAAAAACTGGGATGCTGCGTTCCTTCCCACGCAACACAGCGGCAGCGTCATCAACCCTAGCATCGACAGCCCAATTGCAGACCTTCGGCCCGACGATTATGGCTCCTTTATCTCTGCTGAAAGCGAAATGGCGACGCACCGTTTACTAGCAAGTCTAAATCGGGACCATCAAGCAACTCGGCCAGAAGACCCTCGACTCGAGGGCCGCATACGCAGTTACGAACTAGCCGCCGGTATGCAAATGGCCGCACCTGAAGCACTCGATTGGCGTTCCGAGGAATCCCACGTTCTTAAGCTTTATGGATTGGATCAATCCCCACCAACTTGGCCTACAGAAATCAATGCCGCTGAGGAGTCCTACTTTTTCTCGCAGAAGTGCCTAACGGCAAGACGATTGCTGGAACGCGGCGTTCGCTTTGTTCAAATTTGGAGCGGAAACGACAACGGCTTCCCTCGGCGCAATTGGGACTCGCACGAGGATATCGAGCGGGATCACGGACCTCTCGCGTCAGGGATGGCGAACGGGGCGGCGGCGCTCATCACCGACCTACAGCAACGCGGAATGCTGGAAGATACCCTTATTCTTTGGACTACCGAGTTTGGAAGAATGCCAAGTACCCAAGGTGGGAAGGGACGTGACCACAATCCCTATGTGTTTACGAACTGGTTATGTGGCGGCGGAGTCCGTGGTGGCGTGACCGCGGGCGAAAGCGATTCCTGGGGTTACAAGCCGTTGGACCGAAGTCGTCAAACGACTGTGTACGACATCCACGCGACCATGCTTCACTTGCTAGGAATCGATCATACTCAACTAACCGTAAAACAAGGCGGAGCCAATCGAAGGCTTACGGATGTACACGGGCATGTGCTTCAGGAAATCCTGCGATCGTAAGCCTCTTGGCCCAAAGCTCGATTGGCTAAAACGCCTTGAACATACACGTCAGATCCTGATTGCATCACAATTGGTTCGGATATCGATTGAGCTTGTCGCATCCAACCACACCCCGCCCCTCCAATCGGACGAAGTGCGTTCACACCTCCCACAATCTTCGGCGCGAGGAAGCAGTGGACCTCATCGACCAGCCCTTCATCAAACGCATTTCCGAGCAACGATTGCCCACCTTCGATCAGAACGTTTGTCATATTGCGTTTACCTAACTCGCCCAAGACGAAACGAAGGGAGCTGCCCAACTGTTGCTCGGGAATCCGCAACACTTCGCACCCCAAATTGCAAAGTGCATCTATCTTGGATGGATCCGCGAACTCTGACGTTGCAATGATAACAGCCCCCTGATCGCAGCTGCGAACCAACTTGGACTCAGTCGAAATGCGAAGCTGTCGATCCAGCACAACTCGTGCTGCAACACGTTTGGGAGCTTGGTTCAACTTAAGCCTAGTTGTCAACCAAGGGTCGTCCGCAATCGCGGTGCCCGATCCAATGATGATGGCATCCAGTCGAGAACGAAGCTCATGCACAATGCCTCTCGATATCTCGCAACTGATCCATTTCGAATCGCCATCGCGTGTTGCAATGGCACCGTCCAAGGTCATCGCCCATTTCGCGATCACCCAAGGATTACCTGTTCGAATGCGCTTCAAATAGGGGGCATTCAGGGTCGCCGCTTGACTTTGAAGCGTTCCGACGTCGACTTGAATTTGATTCTCCCGCAGTTTTGCAATACCACGCCCAGAAACCTCGGGGAAGGGATCTTGCATCGCAACCACGATTCGCTGCGGTTTATTCTGCAGAAACAGATTCACGCATGGAGGTGTTTTGCCGAAATGGCTGCATGGCTCCAGGGTTACATAAACCGTAGAGTTCGGCAGTTTTGCGGGATCGCACTGCCGCAGCGCTTCGACCTCCGCATGGTGACCGCCGAAGCGTTGATGATAACCAGATGCGATCAACTGATTATCATGGACTACAACACAACCGACCATCGGATTGGGTTCCACAAAGCCTTGGCCCTGTTTCGCCAGTTCCAAAGCCAAGCCCATCCAATATTCATCGGTCATTAGCATGAATGGTCCAAGTTGGTTAGTCTTGGCCAGGAATCCAAAGCTTGCTTCCGCCGCCGGAACTCGATGGCGCATTGGATTGCGGCTGTTCCGACTGGCCAGGTGTCCAAAGGCCGGAAGCGGACGAGGAGCTAGCGGCCACGGCAGGTGCACCGCCTCGTGCTCGCATAGCTTGTTCTTGTCGCATCATGGCCATTTGAACGAACTGCAAAAGAACAGGGTCGTTTGGATTTTCACGAAGCGACTGCTCCAAGAACTGTCGGGACTCGCCGGAGCGGCCAAGCATGTTCAGTACTTCGACTCGTTCGAGTACTGCATTTCCAATAGGCACGCCTAATTGCTTTCCGAGTTCGACGATTCGCTTCAGCAATCCTTCTGCTGCCACAGGATCGGTGGTGGTGCGAGTGCGAAGATTCAACTGAGTGTACTCGGCTGATGGTCCGAATTCAGCTGGCCATTGAGTCTGTTCGCTCTTCTCAGCAAGCTTGTCGAAAACCGATGTTACGTTTCGCGAGAGCGCGGATTGCATCAGCTGAATCAGGCTGTCGGGATCGATGTCGGATAGATCGGTCCAGAAGTAGCTTGCTCCACCCACCAAATCAAACACGTCGCTCGAAGCAGGTAGCAAAGGAGCCTTCAGCTGCAATTGCTGATGGAGATCTTTAAACTGATTGTCCATCAGTCCCGATGTTCCCGACCCCTGCCAGTGCAGCAGCAGCGCGGCGAGTCGAATCTTCAGGGAATCATCCCCTGCGGCAGAACGAGGAGATTTGCCAGCAAGGCATTCTTGTGGGAAATCCAGGAAGGCATCCAGCACCAATTGTCGCGTTGCATCGTTGAGAGCATCGCGTCGCTCTGGATCGATTTGCTTACGAATCATAATGGAAGCGGTCACTTGCGTCAGATACGACGAAGGGAGCTTTTCCAGTAGCTCGCGGTTTAACGAATGGATTCCAAGATCCTTCTTGATTCCTTCCAACATCAGGCGACGCGAGCCTGTAGGCGGCTCGAGCGAAATCAAACGAGCGGGCTTGTCGGTTTGTTTTCCATAGTAGGCGAACCAGCTTCCGCTGCGTGATGCTTCCAGTTCAGGAAATTGTTCGCGCAAGGCGGGTTCGACGCAAACAAAGGCCAACTTGGGCGGAACTTCTTCAATCAAGATTGCATTCAGAAGATTCTTGAGCTGATCCACGGCAATCGGAATCAAGTTCTTATTCTCAGTCAGCTTTTGCTCGAATTCCGGATCTTCGATCACGTATTGGCAAAGCTCTTCATTGACCGCAACGCCGGTCGATTTCGGGGCCAGTTCGTAAGCGAGAGCTTGGTAATAGATCCGTTGTGGCTCAGGTAACGTCGCAATTTCAGCGATCTTACGCGCGGTAATGCCAGCCGACTCCATATCGCTCAGCATCAACTGGCAATAGAGCAATGTTTGAAGCACGGGAGCTTGAAGACCAAACTCACGTTGCATCGATTCCAGTTTTGTCTTGGCAGAAGAAATTCGATACGCACCGACAAGCGCGTTGGCTTCGGACAATCGTTCTGCAAATGGGGTATTGCTAGCATCGATGGTCGATGGCAATGATTCGCGAGCTAACGTGTTGGTGTTCCCTTGGGAAATCAACGAGTCATACGCGCGGGCGGCAACCTCTTCCATGCCACCGCCGATATCCATGAGCATCTCGCAGTGCAGAAGGGCTGGAAGGATCATGCCGCGTTGGCCCATGGCTTCCATCAGATTCAGCGCTACTGTGGCTGTCATCGGAGGCAAGACTTCGGTGGCTGCTGCGATGGCTTCCAGTAAAAGCGAGGCGCCTTCTTCGGTGTTGCCGCGAACGATCGCCACCAGCGAGCGGTAAAGCTTGGCCAGGGCATTGTCTGGTTGAAGGCGAATGAACTTGGCCGAGGTTTCTTCCAGTGAATCGAGCTCGCTCAGTTGCAGCAACAGCTCGCACTTCATTGCTAGCAACCAAGGCTCCGACGGCATGGTCTTGAGATTGGCGTTGATCCGATCAAGAGCTGCAACGTTCTGCTCGCCTTCGATCATCCTGTGGATCACTTGCATTTCTGGGAAATGCTCTTTGTACTCGCTGTACTTGATTTTCTTTCCGTTGCCGCTTGGGCAGTAACTGTATTGGTCCAGACTCATTTGGCAGCCGATTCGAATAGTTGCTAGGGAAAACGAGGCGTGTTCGGTCCAACAGTTTAACAAGGTTTTTCAAAACTGCCCATGCGTTCCCGACTTGATATTCGGCTATATTAAGGCATCCTTTTGGTGGCTTTTGTTTTCTTAACGGAACAGTTCGATGCGAATGAGAATCTTTCAGTTGCCCCTCGTTGTGACCCTGGTGGGTTTATTTTTGAGTGTTTTGGATCCCACTCCAGCTTCAGCTCAAGAGAAAAAGCAAGACAACGACCGTGCGTCCACGAAAAAACAAAAGGAGAAGGTCTCGTTTCTTCGCGTCAAAAAGGATGCAAAAGGAGAGCCCGAATCGCTCGAAGTGGCTATCGCCCGTTACGAATTTAAGGATGGACCCAACCAAGGCGCCTACGTGGACCTGATTGGGGCAGTGCACGTGGGCAGCAAGGAATACTACAAGGAATTGAATCAACGTTTCAAAGACTATGACTCCATGCTTTACGAGCTGGTGGCCGATTCATCTGCGAACAAGCCTCTTCCTGGCTCCGAACGAGGTGGATTCAATCCCCTGGGGGCCATGCAAACAGGCATGAAAGACGTTTTGAAGTTAAGCTTTCAACTGGATGAAGTGGATTACACCCCGTCGAATTTTGTCCATGCCGACATGAGCCCAGAAGATTTTCAAGAAGACATGAAAGCCCGTGGCGATGGGTTCGTTGCCATGTTTGCTCGAGCCATGGGAGCCGGCTTGGCTGTTCAAAACAGCAAAAAGGGGTCCACCCAGCAAGCGGAAATGATGGCTGCTGTTCTTGCCAAAGATACAATCGCTCTGCGCCGCGTCATGGCAGATCAATTTGAATCGATGGATAGCCAAATGGCTGGCCTCGCCGACAAAAATGGAAAGAGCACTCTGCTTACCGAACGCAATACGAAAGCCTTCAAGGTCATGGAGAAGGAACTAGCGAACGGCAAAAAGCGATTGGCGATTTTTTATGGTGCCGGCCACTTGCTGGACATGCACCAACGTCTCATTCGCGATTACCAAGCAACACCCACCACCTTCGAGTGGCTAGAAGCATGGCCTCTCAAATAGTCTGTAGTGGACGAGGCAACGAGTCCCCGCATTTGTAGTGGACGAGGCAACGAGTCCCCTTATTGCTTACACCTTACCGCTTACACCTTACTCCTTCCCCAATTCCTCTCCCATGCAAATCAAATCCAATTGTATTGCTGCGTATCTCTCCCTTCTCTTTTCAATCATGGGATTTGCCATGAACACTAGTGCACAAGATCCTGTCCGAACCCTTGGTACCGTGGAACGGATGGACAAAAAACTTGACGAACTTTTAGCGCCCGACGCCCAGCTTGAAATCTTGGCAGAAGGCTTCACCTGGACAGAAGGTCCTGTTTGGATGGGAGATGCCAAGAATGGTCATCTGCTGTTTTCTGACATACCCAGGAACAGCATCTTCAAGTGGACGGCCAAGGAAGGTATCCAGCTGTTCATGAATCCATCCGGTTATACGGGTGTTGCCTATTATGGCTTAGAACCAGGCAGCAATGGTTTGCTAAAGGATCTCGATGGCAATCTCGTGATGTGCGAACATGGCGATCGTCGCATCAGCGTTCTGACACCTCAAGGTGGAAAGCGAACTCTCGCCGATAACTATCAAGGGAAACGACTGAACAGCCCGAACGACGGGGCTCTCAAGTCCAACGGCGACATCTACTTCACCGACCCGCCGTACGGACTTCCTGCGCGCGAAAAGGATCCTCGACGTGAGCTCGATCATTTCGGCGTCTATCGCTTAAGCAAAAAAGATGGCTCAGTCACGTTGCTAACCACTGAACTGCAACGTCCAAATGGACTCGGGTTCTCGCCAGATGAAAAGACGCTTTACGTCGCACAAAGCGATCCCAAGAACGCCATTTGGATGAGCTTTGACGTGAAAGCGGACGGAATGCTCAGCAAAGGAAAGTTGTTCTACGATGCCACGTCCGAAGTGGGCAAGAAGCCGGGCTTACCTGACGGGCTTTCTGTCGATTCGCAAGGGAACATCTGGGCGAGTGGTCCAGGAGGTATCTGGATTTTTTCCAAGGAAGCCAAACTGCTTGGGCTCATCAACACGGGCGAACGGACCAGCAATTGCGCATTCGGTGAAGATGGAAATACTCTTTTTGTAACGGCAGATAGTTACCTCTGCCGCATCAAGCTCAAGGTCAAGGGAACGCCTTAGGCTGAAAAGACGAGAGCTTGCAATGTATCCATCTTTGTACCAAGTCAATATACGAGTCGTTCTCAGCGATCTCGGCCGAAAACTTGGTCGAATCGCAACACTGGACGATGTACCCGACTCCTTGATTGAGACTTGGGCCGATCAGGGATTCGATTTTGTTTGGTTGCTGAGCGTCTGGCAAACTGGCCCCGAAGCACGCTCCATCTCGCGATCTCACGTCGAGCTTCAGCACGAATTTCAACGCACTCTTCCAGACCTTACCATCGACGATGTGGAAGGGTCTGGGTTTGCAATCCAAGCTTACCAAGTCCATCACAGCATGGGCGGAAACGAAGCCTTGATTCGATTCCGTAAACGCATGCAATTGCATGGGCTGAAGCTTGTTCTGGACTTCGTCCCAAATCATATCGCACCCGATCATCGTTGGGTGAATCAGCATCCGGACTTTATCGCACAAGGCACGAAAGAAGATCTTGAGAAATCACCCCAAAACTATCGTAAGATTGCGACAGCAACAGGCGATTACATTTTCGCTCATGGCCGTGATCCTTATTTCGCAGGATGGACCGATACGCTGCAACTGAATTACGGGAATCCAGCCTTACAATCGGCGATGCTGAACGAACTATTGGGCATTGCGGAACTTTGCGACGGCGTTCGCTGCGACATGGCCATGCTATTGCTTCCCGACGTCGTCAAGCAAACCTGGGGGATTGATTCTGAACCATTTTGGCCAGCAACCATTCGAACCGTAAAAAAAGACCATCGCGATTTCTTGTTCATGGCGGAAGTCTATTGGGACCGCGAGTGGGAACTGATCCAGCAAGGATTCGACTTCTGCTACGATAAAAAACTGTATGACCGACTTCGAGGAACCGACGCTCAGAGCATTTTGGCTCACTTGCGGGCGGACGCGGCTTTTCAAAATCGCCTTGTTCGATTCCTCGAAAATCATGACGAGCCCCGAGCTGCAGCAACCTTCCCCATCGACAAGCACACAGCGGCTGCAACGCTCGCCTATCTAGTACCTGGCCTAAGGTTCTTTCATCAAGGACAACTCGAAGGCCGTAAGAAGAAAATCTCGCCGCACTTGGTTCGAATGCCGATCGAACCCACGGACGAGCCAGTTCACGAGCTGTATCAATTCTTGCTTAAGCTGCTTAGCTCCAATGTCGTTCGAAACGGCATCTGGAACTTGGTTCACACTTGGGAAGCATGGCCTGCGAATTCGTCGTTCCGGAGCATGATTGCATTCCAATGGCAACAAACGGATGGCTCGCGATTGCTAGTCGTGGTGAATTTCGCGGACCACGCAAGCCAAGCTCGACTTGGACTGTCCGTCGATCAATTACCCTCCTCGTTTCCGCTGAAGGATCTCATGAGCGACGTTGTTTTCGTGCGCGAAGCCAGACAAATCGCGCACGAAGGGCTTTACGTCGACCTGAAGCCTTGGGGCGTCCATCTATTTCAATTCGGGTAGCTTAGCCCTTGGGTAACTCCGCTGGGCAAGTACGCGATTCAGCCATTCGCTGACGCTTGAGCTGCGGTGAGCGTGTTCCTGAGCAGCATCGCGATGGTCAGTGGGCCAATACCTCCTGGCACAGGAGTAATCGCGCTGGCCACTTGGCTGACTTGATCAAAATCCACATCGCCGACGATTCCATCATTGAGTCGATTGATCCCAACGTCGATAACCACGGCTCCAGGACGAACCATATCGGCAGTAACAAAGTTTGCCTTGCCAATCGCCACGATCAAAATGTCGGCGCGACGTGTGATGGAGCTCAAATCTTTCGATTGACTATGACAGCAGGTGACGGTGGCGTTGGCGTTCGAAGCTCCCAATGGACCGGTTCTTTGCAAGAACATAGAAACCAAGGGCTTGCCGACAATATCGCTGCGCCCAACCACCACGACCTCCTTACCCGCCGTTTCAATACCGCATCGGCCAAGCAGTTGAGCCACCCCGTGAGGCGTGCATGGCAAGTATCTTGGCCTACCCTGCGAAATAAGTCCGACGTTTTCGGGCGCAAACGCGTCCACATCCTTAGTCGGATGCACGGCATCTAAGATTTCGCGTTCATGGATCTGCGGCGGAAGAGGCAGTTGAACCAAGATTCCATGAATTTTCTGGTCGTCGTTCAATTGACCAAGCAAAGCAAGAAGTTCGGAGGTAGTGGTGCTCGGAGGCATTCGAAACAAGCGACTTTGGATCCCTGCTTTTTCGCAAGCAATCTCCTTGTTTCGAACATAAACTTGGCTCGCAGGATCGTCACCCACCAAAATCGCAGCCAAACAGGGCACGATGCCACGGTCGCGAATCAGTGTTGCTACTTCCAAGGCAATTTCCTGCCGGATCTGAAGTGCGATGGCTTTTCCATCCAAGAGGCGAGCAGGCATCGGCTTTTTTGTGGATTCAGTCATGCAAATTACAGTGTTCTTAAAATGACATCGATTTGTTTCGGGATATCCCCGGAAGGTTCGTTTGTTATATTGTTACCTTAGGTGGTTCGTCGAGCCATCTTGGCGATTGTTCCATCGAAGTCGCCTGCACCTGATCCTTCCAGTCAAAAGACCTCCGACTTTTATGTCCGACAACGAAAATACCACCGAAGAAAAATTGAGCCCTGTTGAAGGGATGAAGACCGCCAGCCGGTACCTTCGCGGAACCATCGGCGCCGAACTGGCTCAAGACACCACTCATTTCGGCAAAGAAGATATTCAGTTGCTGAAGTTTCACGGCACGTACCAACAGGACGACCGCGAAGCTCGAGGTGGCTCAACCGAAAGCGGTAAATCGGAAAAGGCCTACAGCTTCATGGTTCGTTGCCGCATCCCCGCCGGGATTATGACCAGCGAGCAACTGCTGGCCCATCTTGATATCTGCGATGAAATTGGCAACTCGACTCTGAAAGTCACAACCCGCCAGTCATTGCAATTGCACGGCATCTTGAAGTCGGATCTGCGTCAATGCATCAAACGCATCAATGACACGCTGCTCAGCACCCTGTCGGCCTGCGGTGACGTGAACCGCAACGTCATGGCTTGCCCCGCGCCCTATCACGATAACATCCGCCCCGTGCTTCAGAAGTTAGCGTACGACTTGGCCATGCACTTGGCTCCAAGCACGAAAGCCTATTATGAACTGTGGCTCAAGGATCCCGATACCCAGGAAGAAACTCTGGAAGGGGGAAGTGACGAAGTTTACGAACCAATTTACGGTAAGACTTACCTGCCCCGGAAATTCAAGACAGCTATCGCCTTGCCCGATGACAATTGCACCGATGTCTACACCAACTGCTTGGGATTCATCGCGGTGATTCGTGACGGCCAAGTCATTGGTTATAACGTCGTGGTTGGCGGTGGACTTGGGGTAACACCTAGCGCCAAAAAGACCTTCCCACGACTTGCAACTCGAATGGCATTCGTTACGACCGAACAAGCCGTAGCCGTGGCCGAAGCGATTGTCAAAGTGCAACGCGACTTTGGTTACCGCGCGGACCGCAAACGAGCTCGCTTGAAGTACCTTATCCATGATATGGGCATCGAATGGTTCCGCGGCAAAGTGGAAGAGTATTACGGATCCAAGCTTGCTGACTGCACCGAGGATGACGTTCGTGAACACGACGATCACATGGGCTGGGACGAACAAGGGGACGGACGTTGGTTCTACGGCTTCAATGTGGAAAACGGCCGGCTCTACGATGATGAAGACCGAGCGTGGAAGGCCGCGCTTCGTGACATCTGCACTCAGTTGAAACCAGAGATTCGGCTCACAGCCCATCAAAGCATCTTGTTTTGCAATATTGAAGAAAAGGATAAAGCCAAGCTGGAGAGCCTTATCAAGAAGCGAGGGCTACCGCTAACGGAAGAAATTTCGAACGTCCGACGATGGTCCATCGCATGCGTTGCACTTCCAACCTGCGGATTGGCCATCACGGAAAGCGAACGCGCACTGCCAGGTCTGATCGACGAGATGGAAAAAGTGCTGGTCGACATGGGGCTCGAAAAAGAACTGTTTACCGTTCGAATGACCGGTTGCCCGAACGGTTGTGCACGCCCCTACAATGCCGACATTGGATTGGTGGGTAAAGCCAAAGGCAAGTACACGGTCTTTGTCGGCGGAACACGTCTCGGAACGCGATTGGCATTCATCTACAAAGATCTTGTCCCATTCGAGAGCATTGTCTCCACGCTGAAGCCAGTATTCGTTGCCTTCAAAGCCGAACGCTTGCCAAACGAAACCTTCGGCGACTTCTGCACTCGAGCTGGCAACGAACAACTGCTGAAATGGCACGACGAAGCCGGCTCGCCAGCCTAATCACCAGTAGACCAACGAGCAAAATGGAATTCCTTCCCATTTTGCTCGCCCTGGGTGGAATGACTGGATCGTGAAGTGAGTATATTGTAAGGCCTCGGGCGCCAACCGGCCCGGCCTGAATCCTACTCCCTCCCAAGAACCACCTCTTCATGGCATACGAAGCTAACTGGCTTGCGATTTTCGTTTTTTCTGTTCTTGTCGGAGCAACTCTGGCGTTCAGCTTCTATCTTGGATCCAAAGCCAAGTCGAGTCAGGGTTACTTTGCAGCCGGAGGTTCGATCCACTGGTTTGTTAATGGAATAGCATTCGCCGGGGACTATCTATCAGCAGCCTCGTTCCTTGGCATCTGCGGAATGATCGCCTTCTATGGCTTCGATGGCTTTTTGTATTCCATCGGTTATCTCGCGGGCTGGATCGTTGCGTTATTGGTGATCGCGGAACCGCTGAAGCGACTCGGCAAATATACGTTTGCCGATGCCCTGGACAGCAAGTTTCAATCGCGAGGCATTCAAGCAGCCGCAGGTGTTAGCACCTTGGTCGTAAGTCTGTTCTACCTGATTCCGCAGATGGTGGGCGCAGGGGTGCTGGTAAAACCGTTGCTTGGTTTGGAATACTGGCATGGCGTTGTGATGGTCGGGGCCGTGGTGGTCTGTATCGTCGTAACGGCAGGCATGGTCAGCACCACCTATGTCCAATTTCTAAAGGGCGGCTTACTCGTGGTTTTCTCCTTGGTGCTTACCGTTCTCATTCTGAATCGAGGCCTCGAAGTCAGCCCTCCGTCGGCGCTTGGCAAAACGCAAGTCATTGAGATTCAAGATGGAAAGCGTTATGTCGATGGCACCCCGATCGGATTCGGCCCTGGCGAGAAAAACGTAGAGCCGGTTGGCAGGATCGTTGAGTTACCGGGTGGTATCGCAAAAACTGGGCCTCTGAATCCTATTGCATTCCTCAGCACCATCGCCAATTCAAAGATCGAAATCAGCTCGAACAAAAAAGGGGAACAAGGCAAACAAACCATCACCACCAAGTCCGTCAGTGGGCAAGAGATGCTGTCGCCAGGCAACTTGCCCACCTTCAAAGGGATCAGGTCAGAAAGCTGGATTGCGAAGCTGGACTTCATCTCGTTGATGGTGGCTCTGTTTGCTGGAACCGCATCGCTACCTCATATTTTGATTCGGTATTACACAGTGAAGGATCAAGCGTCTGCCCGCAAAAGCACGATTGTGGGAATCGCCTCGATCGGATTTTTCTACTTGCTGACTTTGTATATCGGCTTGGGAGCCATGGTCAGTGGCACCTTAGATCCAACCGATACGAACATGGCAGCACCCTTGCTCGCCAAGAGCTTTAGCAATCTTCTCTTCGCCGCAGTCTCTGCAATCGCTTTTACCACGGTGCTAGGCACGGTAAGTGGTTTGATCATTGCTGCTGGGGGAAGCGTTGCACACGATATTGTGGGGGGCTTCTTCAATATCAAGCTGTCAGACCACCAAACGGTTCGCGTCGCCAAAATTGCTTCGGTGGGAATCGGCGCATTGGCGATTCTGCTGGGACTCGCATTCGAAGGCATGAACGTAACGTTCTTAGTCGGCTGGGCTTTTGCAATTGCAGCGTCCGCAAACTTGCCGGCTCTGCTGATGCTGCTGTTTTGGAAAGGGACCACTCGGCAAGGAATCATTGCGGGAGTGCTCGTAGGCTTGATTAGCTCTCTGTCATGGGTCATCGTTTCGCCCGATATGTTTCAGTACATGTACCGAGCTAAGATCGAATCGGCCTGGGTCCCATTGAGCCAGCCAGGAATTGTGACTATTCCACTCAGCTTCGTAGCGATCGTGGTTGTGTCGTTGCTATCCTCAGCCAACCGTTCGCCAAAAGTAGATTCTTAATCGCTTTTCATGGCGTGCAAACGATTCAGAATCACCGACGCCATGTCCACCTGAAGCGCCGCCGCGGTAGCCCGCCAGCCAGGCACCGCATTCACCTCAAGCAAGACATCGCGTCCATCGCGAGTCGGCAGAATATCGACCCCAACCATCCAACCCTGGACGGCTCGACTTGCCCGAAAAGCGATATCGATCTGCTCGAACGAGGGTTCATGTGGGATTGCATTCCCACCTCGCGATACATTCGAACGCCAATCCCCATGATTCTCGCGGCGCACGCAGAACAACTCTTCGCCAACCACGAGCAATCGCAAGTCGTACCCTGTGCTTTCAAGGAACTCCTGGATGTAGATGACGGATTGGAGCTGCTCTAGAGTACTGAAGACTCGCCACGCGATGTCGACATCTGTAATTCGAACAATGCCGCGTCCCTCCCCTCCGAAAATGGGCTTTACAATTACGTCTCGTCCCAGCGCTTCAAACGCTTGCAGCGCCTCGTTTCTTGTCTGACAACAAATCGTCCTCGGTGTCAGCAAACCCGCCCGGCGAGCGACATCCAAGGTCAGCCATTTATCAATTGCAATCTCAAGACAACGAGGTGGGTTTAACACCGAGACTCCGGATTGATGGGCTGAGTGCAAAGCGTTCATGCGAAACACGATTTGCTCAAGAGAACCAAGCGGCATGGTACGAACTAAGACCGCATCGTAGTCCATCAGATCGACAGGGATATCCGGAGCTGACGAGGAAGTTTCCGCGTCGACGTGGCCAGGAATCACCGACTGTACCGATGCGGGATTCTTGCCTTGCGACCATACACTGAGCTTAGCGAACGACAGGGGCTGAACCGTCGTAGCAAGAGGCGGTGGCATGTGGTGAGCGGCTCGCATCAGATCGCGCATGTACCACCCCGTTGGCGATCCAAGCACCCCGACGTGCAAGGACGCATCGCATTCAGACGGTCGAGTTTTTAGATCATTCATGAGCAACGAGTTCGCCGAAAGATTCTTTCAAGATATCGGGTCGAAGTCCGCCGAATCGAAAGGAGCGTCCGGTTTTCAGATTGATCAAGGTAATCATGGCAGGGCTAAATAGACCTGGATCGACCTTATAAAAGTCGTACTCGTATTGCTTAAAGGTCTTGGCAAAGGGCAGTCCGAAATCCTTCGAGGTCAGGCTGGGGATCTTGGGTCCAATTTCTTGGAGAACGCTATCGTCCGTATGCACCCACAAGGTTACGTGTCCCCCGTACAAGATAGCATCGTTGGTACGGCCAATTCCTTGGACGAAGTCCGGTGCTGGCGGCGGAAGAGGTGCCGCACCATATCCAGAAACAACATTCTTCAGGTCAAAGCCCAGCTCGAATAGTTTGTGCATGGACGTTTCCACAGATCGAGCGACCACTTGGACAGTACCAGCGATCGATCGAGTTGGAGCGACGCATAGAACAACATTTTGCACCGAAGTATTGCATTCGGCGGCAACGTATTCGCAAACAGTCTCGTCGGGTAAAACATCGCATTCGAGAACTCCAACGGTGTGAAGGCTCGTATCGACAACACCGAGGTGCTGAAGAACATGCTCTTTGCCACGTTTGATTCGCATAGGTCCTGAGCCCATGGCAAAAAACTTTTCGTTAGTAACAGGCCAGCCGGCGTACTGGGAAGCCATGCAAGCATTCACAGGGTCATCGGTAGCAACTTGGATCAGCGGCCATGGACCGATCGAATAGTCGGCGGGATGTGGCGTGATTTTCACACGGTCGGACATGCAAATTCGGGCAAGATTCTGTCCGGCCAAAATACCCCCAAGGGCGTGCACGCCGAAGTCCAGTACGGTCGCCCCGTTTTGGTAGCGATGAACGCCGATTCGCCATACGTCTGCGTGCCCCATTGCGGACTTGCAAATACCAAATGCTTGGTCATTGAGGAGCAGATTAGGCGAAGGGGTGGATACGTTTTTGGAGGATTCGGACATGAAATGGGAACGTTTCAGGCGAAAAACATGGAATTTGAGATAGGCGGCATTAGGCGTAGTATAGGCATGGCATACGTTTTCGTGGAGATCTAGGCTTTGTTTCAAAAGTGACGTAAGGCATCTGCTGTGGGGGATTGTTTGATAGCGGCGACTGGATAAAACCGTAACGGCAATTGACGAACGGTCGTTCTGGTTATAAAAATAGTGGGATAAGCGTCCGTGGCGCAATTGGATAGCGCATCGGTCTTCGGAACCGAGGGTTGAAGGTTCAAATCCTTCCGGGCGTACTCGTCTCATCCAGCGAACTTTAGGCTATCCGCCAGTTCGCGGAGTGAGGGGTTTTTTAATGTGGCGACCCGATCGCTAAAATCCCCAATGTTTTGGGCATTTTTGATTTTCTGGTCCTATCTGGCCGCGCTCGCACTTTTCTTACTGCGAGTAAATTTTCCGACTGTTGCTTCCAACCTAACGAACTAAAGTTTCGTGCAGATTGAAAGCGGGGGCTGGCAATAGTAGCCGGACTCGCCAGAGTTCGGTTTTTCTTCGACGCACTGAAGTCTGGCGACTCCAGCTACCCCAAAATCTAATCTAGACAGAGTACTAGCCTCCAAAGTACCCGATAATTGGGTTGGCAGCGAAGGTTCCAGCCAAGAAGATCGGCCAGCGAACTGCCCAGTCGGTTGAGCTCGAATCATTCGGCCACGACCGGTATAATAGAACTGTTTGATAACAACTCTGAAGGTGGATCCGGAAAGCAGCGAACCGCTGCTACCCCTCGCCCGCAAGAGCGTCCAAAGACTCTCAAAACCAGGTCCAGCATGTCGACAACTGAAGCCGCATCGAAAGTCTTTGAAGAGATCGCTCAACTGTTTGGTTCCGGCCCCACCGATGAACAGATTTTAAACTTTCGGCCGTCTGCCGACGTCGTCCAACGAGCTTCGAAGCTTCTCTCGCTGAACCGCACTGGCCAAATGGATGACGATCTGAAGCACGAACTGGATCAATACGAGCAAGCTGAGCTTTTGATGCGTATGGTGAAAGCCCAGATACGTGCGCGGCAAGGAAGCTAGGAACGAATGAGCGAATATGTGCCAGCAGAACTTCGCCGGCTGATTCGTGAACGCGCCAGTCACAGATGTGAATATTGCCTTCTTCATGAAGACGATGCCTTCTTGCCACATGAGCCAGACCATATCATCGCTGTAAAGCATCGCGGCGAAACGAACGAAGAAAATTTGGCTTGGACCTGCTTCGTTTGCAATCGCGGCAAAGGGAGCGACCTTGCATCGGTAGACGAGACGACGGGAGAGATCGTAAGGCTCTTTAATCCCAGGATCGATTCTTGGGACGATCACTTGGAGCTGGTGAAAGATGGTTCCCTTTCGGCCAGGACGGCTATCGGACGAGTTACAATCACACTTCTAAAGTTGAACCGTCCTGAGCTACTTGCAATCAGATCCTTGCTTGCAAAATCGATTCGGAAACCGCGTTAATGCGGCTTCGGCCACATCAATTGAAGTCATGCCATCTATGATTAATTCGATGCGATAGAAGAGTCAATGACGCCTTGGCGCAGCCTATTCCACATTTACCTCTGATTGCTCCAGTCTCGGCATTGGTCAATCGCTTTCAGTAATCTCCGTTTATCTTTAGCTTCTTGAACCCGGATTCTAGCAAACGAGAATTGTGAGATCTTGAAGATAACAAACATCAATCTTAAGAGAGCGGTCATTCGCTTGACCTTTCTCCGCAGTTCCAAAACTTCTAATTTGAGAGCTGCCGCATCTTGATGAACGACGTCGGTCGAAATGACTGAAGGTGAATCGAGAAGCCCCAGCCAACCACGAGCTGTAGACCGAGGGTTACCGTGTTCGAGAGCAATGTCGATGCTCCCAGTACTTTTAACTATCGCTTGTAGTCGGTGATCGTATTTGCGTTGAATTCGAGGAGCAGCAATCATGATAAAACTTTCATAATTGCAACTTGACGGTGGGTAGGTTAAGAAGAGTGCTCACACACTAAAGTCCGGAAGGTCGAGCGAATCTGCACGGGAAATTCCTTCGAACGCCTAGCATTTAGTTCAAAGTTATAGCATCACCACTTCAGCTTCTATTCCCGCGATTTTTCAATCCAACCATCAATTGGTTTCCAAAACCTGCCAAACTCTTTCCCTTGACTCGCAGCCTCGGCTGGCGGCATCAAGAAGTCAGCAAGGCGAGCTGCGATCTCGGTCAGATCAAGATTCTTGTTGTCCAGGTTGCTCTTGCGCAAAAAGGCGTTCCACTGAGTCGACTTTTGCTTATCTTCAGAGAACTCAGCAGTTAGCGGTAGTGGGCGTGATGCGGGGATCGTTGTCTTGCGTCGATCGAAAGTTGCCTTGATGGCTCGGCAGATGAGTTCTCCCTCAAATTCGAATTATGAACACAGTGTGAAAAGGTCGAAGAAGTCCTTCATCCGACTATTCGCGATACCCAACATAACCATGGCTTGAAACTTCTCAGCAACAACCGTTTCTTGCGGATAGGATTGGAGCGTCGGAGCAGGCAACTCAAGTATCGTCGGGAAATCGATAAGCACAGACTCGGGCGTAATCGTATCGCCGAACCCGATATCCACTTGGACAGGAATGCGCGCGGAACCAAGCTTGGCATCGAATCTCAATCGAATGCCCTCATACTCTTCATCTTCTTTCATCTTGGTGGCGGAGACTGACTCAGCCATAAAAACCAGTCCGTCGTCTTCGACCGTTTGAATACATAGTTCGCGAAAGACATTTACGAAATGATCGATGTCAGGTTCTCCTGTACCCAATAAGTCCAGGTCGCGAGTTGGGCGATGCGTGAGATTACTCCAAACCTGAAACATCACCGCACCCTTGACCACGAATCGGTCGCGGTACTTTGATTGTGATAGTCGATACAGCAACCGTTCAATTGCAAAGCGAACGAGCACCAAATCGAAGGCCTCGCTGTTTTGCTTAGCGATGTTCATCAACCGTGCACGGACGGATGCAGACATGTCACGTGGTTGCTTACTGGTCATGACGTTGCTTCTAGGTAAGGTCGCATCACGTTTGCCATACGACAAACCTTTGCTGCTTGCCAAATTTCATCTATGGTAGCCTTTCGTGATCTGCGAGAATCTCTTAGCGCTTCAATGGCTACGTCGAGTCCAATCTTATGGCGATACTTGAAACAATCTGCAACCGTCTTGGCAGCCGAATAAACGGAGATCGCCACGCCCTCGATTTTTCGTTTTTCAATTCCGTATTCTCTCGATGCTCCCGAGAAGCGAACAACTCGAATCGGTGGATAGACCATCTGTGGCTTGCGATCCCTCTCACCAATTGCCAGCCACACTTCATATGGGGACTGTGTTGTTAGATCGTGAATTCGAAGCGCGCTTAGGAGACATACGGTGGCATTGGGGGAAAGCTTGCAGGCCTCAACAATAGAGCGAAACTCACTTGGTTCTGAGTTTGGAAGTGTATATAGCCCTCGGCTGGGTCGTTCGAGAACCCCCTTGTTACGAAGGGCATTCAGATACGACCCTGCAATGCCTATCGCCTCGGCGTCACGCGGGCGGACGACTTCCATTCCCTTGAATAGTCGAAGAATCAGATCTTTTTTAGATGTCGCCATATTTTGATTTCGTCGGGAGATATCCATAAGTCCCTACACATTCTAAATTCCACAGGTTCGCTTTTGCAAGCCCAAGTCTTGCCCCGTGCAAAACAAAGTTCCGTGCAGATTGAAGAGACATTCTGGAGTTTTCTGTCGAGTTTTCGTCCGGTGGACGGAATTTCTCTCGTCGGTTACTCGAGGGTATTCCGAGTGACTGAAATTATCGTGGCGAAGGTGTCGAGCGAATTTAGGCTCAACCAGTGATACTTCAACTACCGCCACTGGGCCTCCGAACCAAGAAGTCATTAGCGATAGATGACTTATGCCATCTGAAGGAGAGAGTTGTCACGAAAAGCGTTGCTCCGGGCGTACTCGTCTCATCCTGCGAACTTTAGGCTACCCGCCAGTTCGCGGATGGAGATTTTTTCTTTCGCGACGCGTCGTTCGCTGAAATCCCTTTGTTTCGGGTGTTTTCAATTTCCTGCCCTACTCTTTAGAGGCCTCGCGTTTCTTACCGCAAGCAAATCTTCCGAATGTTGATTCCAACCTAACGAACTAAAGTTTTGTGCAGATTGAAAACGGGGGCTGGTAATAGTAGCCGGACTCACCAGAGTTCGGTTTTTCTTCGACGCACTGAAGTCTGGCGACTCCAGCTACCCCAAAATCTAGACAGAGATCAAGCCTCCAAAGTAGCCGATGATTGGGTCAACAACCGGGTGGGAATCAAATCTGATTGACCACGTTTTCGCGAGAACGTGACCTTTCGTACCACGAGCAGATGTTCCGGATGTTGATTCCGAATATCAGTCTGCAAGCTTATTTTCAGCGTAAGCTTACGTCTCGTTTCGACCGTTACGACAGAGCCAGAACCGCGAGCATCAGCTATAATTCGAAACATTGAACGGATCTTCGATTTCTCGGGAAGACGCCAAATGTCAACAGTCCCCAAACATTGCATTACGCCTGAAGAATATTTGCACCGCGAGAGAAAGGCCGAGTTTCGGTCTGAGTACTTTCGAGGCGAAATGTTTGCCATGGCGGGTGCGTCGGCCAATCACAACTTGATTGTTCTAAATGCAGGTTCCAGTCTTCGTGAACAGCTCAAGGAAAAGCCCTGCCGAGTCTATCCGAGCGACTTGAAGCTTCGCATTGAATCGACGGGCTTGTACACTTACCCGGATCTGTTTGTAGTGTGCGGCGAACCACGGCTTGAATCGGATGGAGGTGATGTGCTGCTGAATCCGGTAGTGCTCGTCGAAGTCCTCTCCGATTCCACCGAGGCATATGATCGAGGAAAGAAGTTCGAACATTACCGAACCATTCCTAGCTTACAACATTACGTTTTGGTTGCCCAAGACCGACACTCAATCGATTGCTTTACTCGATCCACCGACGGCAGTTGGAAATTGACGAGTTGCCAAGGACTCGACGGGAAGATCATGTTGGACGCGATAGACAGCGAACTGGTCGGAGCCGAAGTCTATGACAAGGTAGTCTTTGCAAA
Organism: Planctomycetaceae bacterium; assembly: GCA_027487485.1. Taxonomy (GTDB): domain Bacteria; phylum Planctomycetota; class Planctomycetia; order Pirellulales; family Pirellulaceae; genus JBKCUI01. The sequence continues at coordinate 42,717 of JAIYDN010000002.1, forward strand.
TTAGAAAAGCTTAACGCGTTACCGGTACGGGTAATCACGTTTGCAGCCCGTGCTTGGCTTTTTCAAGTGCTACACAACGGAGTGCGTAGCCAAAGTCGCCATCAACTGTTACCACATTTGCCGTTGCTTGTTCCAGTCGAGCGTCTTGGCGATTGAGCGGATGTCGGCTTCTTTGATCGGATCACGGCCCTTGGTAGTTTTGGGCAGAAAGAGTATCTCCTCTTGAATATCGGGGGCTAGGTTGTCCAGCCACATGATTTGCGTCATGCGTGTCTTCGAGATCTGGCTGAAGCGGGCGAGTTCGGATTGGTTGATGATGGCACCGGATTGAACCAGCTTGAAGCAATGATGTTCCCGATTGGCTCTGTTTGGTCATTGGCAAGTTGTTGGCGAAGCAACACCACGAACGGTTCGCGTCGGCCAAGGTTGTTGCCGAGCTGCTTGAGAATTGCCTAGCGCATGCCCAAAGCCCATCGACAGTGGCATTTATCGCTTCGAAGAGGGAAAGAAACACAGTTGTCCTTGCTTGTACCAACTCAAAGGCGATCAACTGGAACTAGTATGCATTGCTTCCCTACAAAACAACGTACGCCAGAGTCTCGGGATTTTCTTCACGAGAGATTGTCCTACAAGCATATCAGACAGGTCGGGAGTACTTAAACGCGTTAAAGGTTGGCAAAAAGATTGGGACAAGAAAATGAAAACGGCAACAACATGTACGTGAGTTGGAGGAAATACCATCGAATATCCCTGGACAAACAATTCCTCAGAATGAAGGTCTAGCGGATGCAAAGTTCAATCAATGCCAAACGCTTTGATTCGCGAGCTTAACGTGGTTGGCTTCATATCGAGTTTCGCAGCAGCACCGTCGTCGCCATAGATTTTTCCTTTTGATGCTTTGAGTGCCGCCCGAATATTGTTTGCTTCGAACTCTCGCACTTGGGATTCGGTCAGGATGCTTGGCGATGCCTCTTCGATTGCTTTTTCCTCTAATCGTTTCGAAGGGTTCTTTATCAGGTCAAACTTCAAGCGTCCGTCGGTTGCAATAATGCAAGCTCGCTCCAGGACATGTTGCAGTTCTCGTACGTTGCCAGGCCAATCGTAGCCTTGCAAATCCTGAACATTGGACAATGTTAGTCGAGGGCGCGGCCTTCCGATTTGCCTGGCATAACGCGTCAGGAAGTGCTCCGCAAGCAATGGAATGTCCTCCGTCCGTTTCCGGAGCGGTGGTAAGTCCATCGGGAACACACTCAGTCGATAGTACAAGTCCTGACGGAAACGCCCAGCTTCTGCTTCTGATTTCAGATTTCGATTCGTTGCTGCAATGATGCGCACGTCGACGCGACGCGTTCGCTCTTCACCAATACGCTCTAACTCCCCCTCTTGCAAAACTCGCAATAATTTTGATTGTAAATCTAGCGGTATCTCGCCGATCTCATCCAAAAAAAGTGTCCCTTGATCGGCGAGTTCAAATCGCCCCACACGATCTCGCAACGCTCCTGTGAAAGAGCCTTTCGCATGGCCGAAGAACTCGCTCTCATACAGCTCGCGAGGTATGGCAGCGCAATTGACTTTGATCAAGGGACGATCGGAGCGTCGACTATGGCGATGAATCTCCCGTGCGACGACTTCTTTGCCGGTGCCGCTTTCACCAAGGATCAATACGGCAGAATCCGTCGGAGCCACAAGTTCTATCTGGCGGGCGACCGCTTGCAGCGCTGGGCTCTGTCCGAGTAGGTCACTCATCGAAGTGGCTTGTTGTACTTCTTCGCGAAGGTACTCGTTCTCTTGTTCAAGACGCCCTTTGAGCAACTCGATTTCGTCCATAGCCCGAGCGTTCGCAATTGATGCAGCCAAATGATCGGCGACCATCCGCAACCACTCAAAACAATTCGAACCAGGTTCAGCACGCGAGAACAGAGCCAGCACCCCTAAGATCTCGCCTCGAAACTTGAGCGGATGCCCAACGAAGGATGTTATCTTCTCCTCTCGAATCCATTTGGGCTCGGCAGACCAAGAGGAATCCGCAGCCACACTTGCAACCTCAAGCGATTTCCCCGTTGACGCGATCTGGCCAACTTTGCGAATCCCTATTGGAAATCTTCGAAACGATCCAGCAAGGCTAGTCCAGGGTTCGTGACAAGTATTCAGCGAGCGCCCTGCGCTGGCGACTAAATGGAGGCAGCGCTGCTGATTTGGACACTCGTCGACGAGCCTGCATCTGGTGCAATCGTCGACCTCCGGCGGCTTGATGAGCCAGATACGGGCCAACGCCACCGAATCCCCCTCGGCCAGTCTTTGAACCGTAAGAGGCAGCAGTTCGGACAAGTGATGCAGCTCCGCAAGCTGTAGCAAAAGCAGCTTCGGATCACCAAGAATACCTACCTTCGTTTTTTTGGAAGCCATATCTCTCCATCATAACGTAATTTCGTGCTTTCACAACGAAAAGTCGTTAACTAACGAAAAGTCGTTGCTCGCCGAAATCTCGCAAAAACGCCTAACATGCTTGCTGGAAACGACTTGCGATTCATTCATCTCTTTGGCACGACAAATGTATTTACCTCTCTTCGAAGCAATCGAATAGTTCGATAGCTCAGACCTTCAAATTGAGAGTGAACAAAATCATGTCGCGTATCCATCAAATCAATCCTCAATCCGCTACCGGTAAAGCGAAAGAACTCCTCGATGCCGTTCAAGCCAAACTTGGGCTCGTCCCCAACATGACTCGAGCGATGGCCAATTCGCCTGCCGTACTCGACGGATATCTGTCGCTGAGCGGTGCATTGAGCAAAGGGGGGCTCTCGGCAAAGTCTCGCGAACAGATCGCATTGGCGGTCGCGCAAACCAATGAGTGCGACTATTGTTTGGCTGCGCACTCCGCTATCGGCAAGATGGTCGGATTGAGCGTTGACCAAATCTTGGATAGCCGACGTGGAGCCTCGGTCGATCCGAAAACCGATGCGATGATTCGATTCGCTCGTCAAGTCGTCGACGAGCGCGGGCATGTTTCTGATGCAAATATTGCTCAAGTTCACGCAGCAGGTCTGGACGACGGCGCCATTGCAGAAGTTGTAGCTAACGTCGCGCTCAACATCTTCACGAATTACTTCAACCACGTTGCGGCAACCGAGATCGACTTTCCAAAAGCCGAACCACTTGCTGAACAAGTTTGCGCTAGTGGCGATGCGTGTCATGCGACGCACTGATACTCTCGCCCGCAATAAATTTCACGATCGCGACAGGACGCGTCCTGTCGCTCACTGCAAAAACTAAACTTCAACAATACTGATTGGACTCCAAAAATGAAAAAATACTTCACAACTGCAAAATGGATCGCCATAGCTGCAATAGGTTTCTCCACCACATTGGTTGCTCCTTCTCTTTACGCTCAAAGCTCGACGGTTGCAACCGCCGAGGATAGCCGAGTCGTTCAACACAAGACAATCAAAATCGATGGGCTAGATATCTTCTATCGAGAGGCAGGTCCCAAAAACGCACCGACATTACTATTGTTACATGGGTTTCCAACGTCGTCCCATATGTTCCGCAATCTGATTCCCGCGTTGGCAGATAAGTATCACGTCGTGGCTCCAGACTATCCAGGCTTCGGGTATAGTTCGGCTCCTTCGGTGAAGGAGTTCGACTATACCTTCGACAATCTCGCCACCACGATCGATAAGTTCACGGAAACGGTCGGCCTGAAGAAGTACTCTCTCTACGTGATGGACTATGGTGCTCCGGTCGGGTATCGGCTTGCGGTAAAACATCCAGAAAGAATTCAATCGTTGATAGTGCAAAACGGAAACGCATATGATGAAGGGATCGACAACGATTTCTGGAAACCTCTCAAGGCATACTGGAAAGATCGTTCCAAAGAACAAGGCGATAGTTTGAGAGCCTTTCTGTCTATCGAAGGGACCAAGTGGCAGTACACGCACGGCGTTCGAAACGTGGAAACGATCAGTCCCGACACTTGGAGCCACGTTCAACCGCTGCTGGACCGTGCTGGAAATCAAGAAATCCAACTTGCTCTGTTCTACAGCTATGGAAGCAATCCTCCGTTGTATCCGCAGTGGCAGGCCTACTTACGCAAACACCAGCCCCCAACGTTGATTGTCTGGGGCAAAAACGATGCGATTTTTCCCGCTGCGGGGGCTGAACCCTATAAGCGCGATCTTAAGAATTTGGAGTTTCATCTCCTAGATACTGGACATTTCGCACTCGAAGAAGATGGAGCGAAAATCGCGACGCTTATGCGAGACTTCCTTGCCAAGAAGTATTCCAAATAACTCCTGATTCGAAACAGTTAACTCATTTGTTTTCAACTCCACATTGAATTGGTATCGCCATGAACCTGATTCGCCCACCCTTTACGTTGGAATCCGCTGCGGCTAAGGTCCGAGTTGCAGAAGATGCTTGGAACAGCCGTGATCCGCAGCGGGTATCCCTCGCGTATTCCGTTGATTCAGAATGGCGAAATCGTGACATGTTCCTTCGAGGTCGTGATCAAATTAGAGATTTTCTCAAAGGCAAGTGGGATCGAGAAATCGAATACCGCCTCACCAAGTCATTGTGGAGTTTCACGAATGATCGAATAGCGGTTCGCTTTCAATACGAATACCACGACGCACACGGTCAGTGGTTTCGGGCTTATGGAAATGAACTTTGGGAGTTCGACCACGATGGACTTATGCGGCGTCGCGAGGCGAGCATTAATGATCTTAAGATCGATGAATCTGAGCGCAAATTCCACTGGCCTGCACCGGGACCACGCCCCAGCAACCATCAAGGTATTCCCGAAATTTTGTAACAAGCCAGCGGCTTACTAACCAATCCAGCATGGAGAACGAGAAATGCATCAGTACCCCAGCGACATTGCCTTCACTCCGTCTGTGAAAGCTATTCAATCGGCAAAAGGCTCACGATCCAACTACGAGCGAATGGAATTGGGAGGCGGTTGGGAAACGGCGGTAACGCCGGAGCTGGAATCGTTTCTCGCGGACTTGGATATGTTCTATTTGGGAACTGCCAATGCCGAAGGCCAACCCTATATCCAGTACCGGGGCGGTTCGCCTGGCTTCCTCAAAGTAGTCGATAAGAAAACGTTGGGGTTTGCAGACTTTGGGGGCAATCGTCAATACATTACTCTGGGGAACGTCGCGGAGAATCCGAAAGCGTTTATTTTCCTGATGGATTACGCTCGCAGCCAGCGCATTAAGCTTTGGGGCACGCTACGCATTGTTGAAGATGATTCCGAACTCTTAGAGAAGCTTCGCGATCGATCCTACCCTGGCAAGGTCGAGAGAGCGATCCTCTTTCAGATCGACGCGTGGGACGTGAACTGCCCTCAGCACATTCACAGGCGATTCACTCAAAAGCAAATTGCACCAGTGGTCGAGCAATTAAAGGCTAGGATTTCAGAACTTGAGGCCAAGCTGAAAGAGCGGAGTTCAAAGTAAGATAGTCGCGAGACTGTTAGTCAAGCAGTTGCTTCTGAGGTCGCTTTTTCTTCCGCATTTCCAATCGAGCGATGTTCTAGGTTGATGTCGCCGTTGGCAGTCACGAGTATTTCGTTCTCAACAATCGTGACTGTAAGTCCACGCAGACAAGGGCGAATATCAGCGAGTCGCTCACGGATTTGCTCTTGGATTTGTTCAACAGTGAGTTCAGGGAAAGAGGTCATTATGGCGACGAGTAGGAAATGGCCGGAAAGCTGGAGGCGCTGGCCTCCAGCTCCAAGAATAGAAAGCTCTAGCCGATAGCTATTTTTTCTTGTCCATCATCATTGCGGGTGGCTTTGCCATTTGCCGAGCCATTGCCTCTTTTGCCATCTCCATTTTCATGGCTGGCTCTTTCATCATTTTTTCTTTTGCCATCATCATGCTTTCCGACTTCATCATTTTGTCCATAGCTGGGTCCGCAGGCTTCATAGCGGCTTCTTTGACGGCCATGCCGATGTCCTTGTCCATCATCATCGCGTTCATCATCATTTCCTTGGCGACTTTCATCGTCATGGCTTCGTCGCCCATCATTCCCATTTTTGCGGCCTTCATATCGGCTTCGGGAATCATCATCATTCCAGCGGATGGCTTTTCAGTGCTTGCCATCATCATGTTGGTTGCAGTTTCTCGCATGATGAGCGTTTGAAGCATCGCTTGAAATTGTGCAGGATCGCTAAATACTTTTCGAATGGCAGCCTTTATTTGTTCGTCATTGATCATGGGCTTGCCTTCTGGCATCGGAGCCATGGCATGCTCTTGTACCATCTTCATGGTCTTGTCGTCCTTCATGGCCATGGCCATGGATGTCTCCATAGCCATCGCTTTTGGCATCATTTCGCCAGCCATCATTTGTTCTTTGGCTTTCTGAATCATTGCAGGGGCAGCCATTTCTTTGGCTTTTTTCATGTCCATTGCGTCTTTGGCCATGGGATGTACATCAGACATCATTTTTCCCGCCTTCGCATTCGGTTCTTGAGCCGATGTCTGAATAGCTGGAATGGCTAAGCAAGCTGCCAACCATGCGGTCAGAAAGGTGTGTCGCGTTGTTTTCATAGAATCCGTCTCCCTCGTGTTCAAGTTACTCAATTCGAATTGCAGCTGAAGTCTGCGTGAGCGGCCAACACGGCATACTCTTTCTTCGGCCAAAGGCCACAGACGTCAACTATTCGGACCTAGTAGTAATCTAGTCATGGCGCGAGGAAGGGCCATCTGCCGTTCGGTATAGAAGCTCTGACTTTTTCTACTGATCATTCCGATCGAGAAAACCAGTGATCAGCGAGTTGTAGTCGGCTGAAAATGAACGAGAAACTCGGAGTATCCTTCGGCCTCCAGTTTTCCTACCGGAACAAAACGCAATGCAGCAGAGTTTATGCAGTACCTTAGGCCAGTAGGTTTTGGTCCATCTGAAAACACATGACCCAAATGAGAGTCGGCAAATTTCGAGCGAACTTCAGTACGAGTCGACCCCAGCTTACGATCTACTTTTTCCAAGATGTGGTCTGGGACTAATGGACGAAAGAATGACGGCCAGCCTGTTCCAGACTTGAACATTTCGCGTGAGCTAAAGAGAGGTTCACCCGATACGATATCCACGTAGATTCCGTCCTCTTTATTGTTCCAGTACTCATTTCGAAACGGAGCTTCCGTTCCCTCACGTTGAGTCACATCATACTGAATTCCTGTTAGTTTCGACTTCAATTCCGCATCGCTCGGTTTGGAGTAAACGGTTTTCGCTGAAACCGTTTTATCGTTCGAAGCTAAACGCGTTTGCGTCCCACCCATGTCTCGTTCATTCACCGATGAAATCGTTTCAGAAGCGATACTTAGAGTCTGAGCCTGTGTGTATCCTGCATTTACGCTCAATCCCAAGGCCAATAAAAAGCATGAAATCGAATAGTTCTTAGTCATGATCGATACCCCAGAGCTAGAGACTGTTTGCGAGATTTGAACTTCTATTGAAACTTGGTTTAGTAACCAGCCAATTTCCGAATGGTGCCTGCTCGATACCCTGGATGATACTGAACAGCTTGGGCACTTGCTGCTTGGCTTGTCCGTCCATACGCTTGAACATAGAGGGAGTTCGAACCACCATGGATGTCATAACTGCTCCCAAAGGTAGATGACAGGTTACCGCCATTGGCAACGAACGATACTCCGAACGTCTGAGTTCCATATCCAAGTCCACCAAGGTACGATGAACAGGTGGAGCATCCTCCAAAACTTCCTGCCGGGACCAATTCAACTTCCCAAAGCGATGTTGCCCCGCTGACGACAGCAAGTGATTGGGCTGATTTCTCGGTCGCGGCAACTTGAGCTTGTAAAGCTTGCGTTTGGAGCTCTTGCAGATGAGCCTGCTGCTGGTATCGCTTTGCCTCTTGTTCTTGAGCCAAACGTAAACGATTGGCTTGCTCAAGCTCAGCTTGCCGCATATCAAGCCAAACATGCCACTTCGAGTCTAGTTCAGGACGTTGATCTTTATCGAAGAAGACTAACGGTAGAGTATCAGTCGAACCATCTTCCGCGACAAGAGTCACTTCATCGTAGGTATAGGTTCTTGGGCCCTTAAGCTTCCGAGCCCACTGGAGGAATTGCTTATCCGAGGGGAAATTCAATCCATCGAAGATTTCGATGAGCTTAACTTCTTTGCTTTTGGTTTCAACGATGTGCTTTGGGATCTCGGTTCCATCGAAAAGAATTTTTCCATTCTGTCGACTTACTGTGAATTGATGTCGAAGGAACGATACGCTCGACTCGTTTGTTTTCTTTCCAACGTCCAGCAAAGTTTCATCGGCAATCGATCGACCGTCGAACCAAATTAGTGTTGCCAAGGCAAAGAAGACCATTGCAGAAATTGACCGAACCATTTTGGGACTCCGATTTATAGCTGATTACGTTTCAAGCGGGCGAGATACCCAGCACTGGGATTGGATCTCATATGCATTGAGACGAATCGGAATCAAAATCTCTTACCCATATTCTTTGTCAAGGGAGAGCTCAGACGGACGGCTGCACTCGAACAAGCTACCATGGTCAATACAACTATGAATCAGTTCCCAGGTCATGCTTCAATTGTCACTGCTTCTGCGGTCGGATGAGATTGGCATGCAAGGATGTATCCGTTGGCTTCTTCGCCTCTGGAAAGTGCGTCGCGACTATCCATTCTTACGCGCCCCGTTGTGCAGCGTACTTTGCATTGACCACAGATCCCCGAACGACACTCCCATGGCAGGGTAACTCCCGCTTGTTCAGCCGCCTCAAGTATCGTTGTTGATGCATCGACATCAACCATTTGATTCGATGTTGCAAAAGTGATAGTAGAGGTCAGACTGTTAGGCGGCTCGGTTTCCACTGGAGGCACAGAAGTTGGCGTTTGATTGCTAATGTTGGTTGCTTTTGGAGAAACGAACTCTTCGGTAGATATCTTTTCATCAGCAACGCCAAGAGAAACAATTGCCTTTCGAACAGCTTGCATCATTGGATCTGGGCCGCAAAGGAAAATGGGAAGTTCGTTCAAATTTGGCACAAATGCACTTAAATCGTCCGCGTTGATGTAGCCAGATTTGTCCTGCCATCTTTCCGATGGAATAGCTATACCTGCTGGCGGTTTGGATTGGCTGTAATACGTCAGGACACGCAAGTTTTCAAATCGGTGTGCCAAATTCGAAAGTTCAGCTTCATAGATCTTGTCGTCCTGGGATCGAACCGCATTAATGAAGTAGATCGTTCCATGCCATGAACGATCGGTGAGATAGCGCGTGATCGACATCAACGGCGTGATACCGACGCCGCCTGCGATCAATACGACTGCTTTCGATTGGTGATCGTCAAAGAAGAATTTCCCTCCTGGCGCGCCGATGCGAATCTTGTCCCCTACCTTCAATTCATCATGCATGTAGCGGGAGACTAAGCCTTCGGGGTTGCGTTTGATAGTCAATTCCACATGACCACGCTGAGAAGGTGATGAAGCAATCGTATACGATCGTTTGACTGTCATCCCGTTGATGTTGAGCATTAAAGTCATATACTGGCCAGGCCGATGGACAAAAGGAACATCGCCTTCTGGGTGAACGAACCGAAAGGTTTTCACGTCATGAGTTTCCCTATGGATGTTTTCAACGATAAGCTCCCCGTTCCAAAACTTTCGATTCATCTGGGGCTTGGCTGATTCACGCGACTTGGACTTTGATGCCTCGCGTCGTAAATCCCAATAGTGCTTCACGCTCCGAAATCCAAGGATTGGCGTAAGTACCGCTGCAAACGCGAGGGGCTGACGTACGTCGCTCTTAACGAGCATGTAGTAGTGAACTACTCCCAAAATGGCGGCCACGTAGGCTAATCGATGCAAAAGCTTCCAACGGAATGGACCTAACTTGCGAATCATCGCATTAGTACTGGTTACTGCTAGTGGCAACATCAATGCGAGAGCTATGAAACCTACCAAGAGAAATCGCCGCGATACGATCTCTTCGATTGTACTGCTAACGCTCCCCATTCTATCCAAAGCGACATAGATCACGAAGTGAATTGCAGCGTAAGCGAATCCGTATAGTCCAAGCGCACGTCGGTACGCGATGATGGTGTTCCAACCAGTTATCGCTCGCACGGGTGTAATGAGCAGCGAGATAAACAAGAAAACAAGGGATAGGATCCCTGTGATGTGAAGAGCATTGTTGACACCGTTGGCTCCAAGTTGATCGTGCCACGCATCCCAGCCGAGCATCAGCAATGGGCCAATTCCGGCCAAAATAACGAGATTGCGATAGTAAGCGATGTTGTTCATCATGAAGACCTCATCCGTTAAAAGTTGACCGAAAGATCAAGTCCCTCGTAGAGAGACGCGACCTGGGCTTCATACCCGTTGTACATGAGAGTCTTCCTCCGGCCGTTTTCACCTATCCTTTGCTCTGTAGCTTGACTCCAGCGCGGATGTGGGACGTTCGGGTTGACATTTGCCAGAAAACCATATTCTGATGGTGCGAATCGCTTCCAACTCGTCGGTGGCTCATCCGAGACGAGAGTTATTTTGACAATCGATTTGATCCCCTTAAAGCCATACTTCCAAGGCGTAACTAGCCGGACCGGTGCTCCATCTTGAGCGGGCAATTCCTTGCCGTAAAGACCAACGGCGAGTAACGTCAGTGGGTGCATGGCTTCGTCCAATCGTAGACCTTCGACATACGGCCATTCAAGAACAGAAGATTTTTGGCCAGGCATTCGCACGGGATCGTAAAGTGTTTCAAATGCAACATACTTGGCTTCAGCCATAGGCTCGACGGCATCGATTAGATGTGAGAGTTGCAGCCCCGCCCACGGGATTACCATCGACCAAGCTTCGACGCAGCGCATTCGGTAGATTCGCTCTTCAATAGGGCCGACTGATTTGAGGTCAGGTATCGTGAAGGTCCTGGGTTTATGAACCATCCCTTCCACCCGAATCTGCCATCCCTTGGTGTCGAAATTCTTCGCCGCTTCGGCTACTGCATTCTTGTCCGTGCTAAACTCATAGAAGTTGTTGTAGCTGATTATGTTTGATTCACTGGTCATCGCCTCATCGACCAGAAAGCCTCGCTCTAAACGCTGTTCGTTCGTTAACTCTACCGAGGCCAGGTCATCGATGGCGGCCGTATCAAGCTCCATTTTGCGAACAGGGTTGAACCAACGGTAAGCAGCGGCCGAAGCTGCCAACGTTCCGGCTGCTCCGATTCCTTTCATGAAGCGCCGCCGATTGGCGTAGAGCGAAAAAGGGGTCACTTCGTCCTGAAGCTCTCGGCCCGACAGGTTCTTGTTCAATTAGTAAAGCTCCTATTTGTGTTTAGACTTCGCCAAGAATATCGCTTGGATTCTCCGATTCGTCCTCTACCAAAAGGTAGACGCCGAGATTGATTCAGCGCTTACCTCGCAAAAACCGGCTTAACGAGACACGTTTTCCAATCTTGCCCAATAAAATCAAAATCTGAGGTAAGCGCGGCTGAAGAATAAGCGTCTTAAGCTTGTGCCTGCTAATATCCAGGCCGCTGACAGCGAATCCGGCGACAAGGTTAGGCGTTCACCGAATGAGCGATGTAGCTTTGTCGAACCTTAATCATAGAAAATGATACGACCAAACCAACAGTCCGACTTCGATTCGATTTTGTCTCTCGCCGAGGTTTCTGGTCTTTTCGAACCGGACCAGACCGCGATTCTTGAAGAGCTGCTTCGACATCCAGACCCGGAAGACGTATGGTTTGTCGATGAGGCCGACGATGGATTGGTTGGCGTAGCTTACATGGCTCCAGAAAAAATGACCGATGGGACTTGGAATCTGTATTGGATTGCCATTGATCCAAGATATCAACGGCAAGGCCGTGGCAAAGCGATGTTAGCTAACGTTCAAACTTGGTTAACCGCCAAGGAGGCAAGAATTCTGCTTGTCGAGACGTCTGCAACCGAAGATTTCGATTACGTTCGCATGTTTTACGCGGCTAATGGCTTTGAAGAAGAGGCTCGAATTCGCGGTTTTTACGCTGCAGGAGTCGACAAGGTCGTGTACTGGAAACAACTTCCATCGAAGGCAGAGTTCGACGGTGATCAATCAAGAAACGAAATTACGGAATAAGCGTGGAATTACCAATGTTGGATGACGACGAGCTGTTACGGCTCCTCAAGGGAGACGGAGCTTCGCGGGATGATGCAATTGCTCAGCTTCGATCGGTTTTGCTGCGCGGTCTGAGTAAGTCGCTCAACAATCGCTACGGGAAACCTTTCAATGCCGAGGATGTCGTCCAGGAAGCGCTGATAAAGGTGCTCGATTCGATTGAAAAGTTCGAGGGTCGCAGCAAATTCACTACGTGGGCAATGACAATCGCAACGCGGATTGGAATTAGCGCCCTTCGGCGCAAATACCATCAAGACGTTTCGATGGAAGCGTTCAATACGGCCGCAGGTTATTCGATCGAGGTCGCAAGTACTGTCGATCCGAGTCAATCAAACTCCGAATCCCGCGCAGAGATCTTCAGCTTGTTGCAAGAACTGATTGATACGCAATTGACTGATAAGCAACGTCTAGCGACGAGAGCATTCCTGTCCGACTTTGCAACCGATGAAATCGCAGAACAACTAAATATGAACCGCAACGCCGTGTACAAATTGATACATGACGCGAGACAAAAGTTAAAGGACGGATTCGCTCGCGCGGGACTGACCAGCGAAGAGATTTTTGAGGCGTTGGCATAAGGAAGCAAATGATGAAACTAAGCTATCAACAAATAAACAATCTAATTGAACTAACTATTGGGACTGTCGACGATACGCTCGGTTGCGATGGTTGCTTGGAACTGATGGACCAATTCGCGCAAGCGGAACTGGACGACGCTGTCATGCCCGTTGCAATGGAAGCCGTTCGTATCCATCTTGAGCAATGCAAGTGCTGCAAAGACGAGTACGAAGCCCTGATGATTGCACTTCGAGAAGTTCAATAACTCGTAGCCCTTACGTTGCCCGGCAACGATTTGCAAATCCGATCGCTCGGCTGTGATGAAACTCAAACAGGACTTTAATATGGCTATCCTCAAAAATGCAGTCGTGGCGATATTGCCAATTATGACCTTCCTTCATGGTGCGTTGTCTTTTGGTGAGGAACCATCGCAGAAGCCAATTGTTCCGCAAACTCTTCTAAAACTGATTCACGCTCCCGAAGTGCAGAAGGAACTTGGTTTTGAGCAGGAAGACGAGAAATTGTTGGCTGTCTTGCGTGAGATCGATGGTCCTTGGTGGCGCAGTCGAATTCTGCCGGAAGAGAAACAGCAAGCTGTTGTGGCTGAGATCGAGAAACAATTGTTGACAGAACTCAAAGGCTTATTGGCAGACGACAAAATCAAACGATTGCGAGAGATTGAGGTGCAGTCGCAAGGGACTCGTTCGCTCCTTCGATCGGGAATTGCCAAATCGGTTGGGTTAACTAGCAAGCAGAGCGACGAGATTCAGAAAGCTTTCTTGGAAACGGACAAAGTTGCTCGCAAGTTAGTTGGAAATCCCAAGGATCGTGCCGAAGTCGAAAAGGAACTCAATATCGCACGCGAAAACGAAAAGCAGAAGCTTAACTCGATACTGAGTCAGGCTAATCGCCTTGCTTTAACTAAGTTGATCGGAACGCAGTTCGACACTGCAGGCCTTAAGCGGATCTATCCTTTAGCGCCCGAGTTGATTGACTCGGGCGAGTGGACTGGAGGGGAACCAACAACGCTCGCTGACCAGCGAGGCAAGGTTGTTTTGGTTCATTTCTATGCCTTTCAATGCCACAACTGCGTAGCGAATTTTGATCATTACAATCGTTGGCAGAAAACATTGGTCAGCAGAGGCGTCACGGTCATTGGAATTCAGACACCTGAAACGTCTGCAGAACGTAACGTTTCGCTAGTAAAGGCGGCAGCTAAGGAAAAAGGTTTTCAATTTCCCGTTTTGGTTGACGTGAGTAGCAAGAACTGGGATGCGTGGGGTAATACCATGTGGCCGACAGTGTATGTCGTAGACAAGAATGGCTACATCCGATGGCTTTGGCAAGGCGAGCTCAATTGGCAGGGAGCAACGGGAGATAAATCGATCGAGAAATTGGTGGATGAACTCCTTGAGGAAACACCGTACTGAAGTGTTTGGATTCTCAGCAAAGTTTTCCCGTACCTCCACGTTGAACACACGAGATCATGAACAAGCCTGAAGCCGATTCGCAGCGAGTCCACGATCTGCAGTGCATGGAGATCTGGAATGGCAATCGGCATGTTGAGCGAGATGTCCATTCGGCAGGGCTTCAAGCCTGGGTTTTCAGCCAACCCTATCAAAGTAATCGCCAGGGCGGTGACATTCACTATTTATCGCTTTGCGTTGGCGGCATCGTAACGCGAATCGTTTTGGCAGATGTTGCGGGGCATGGCGATCAAGTTGCCAAAACATCGAAAGAGCTTCTGAATTTGCTGCGCAAGTTCATGAACACGAAGAAACAAGACCGACTTGTTGCTGAGCTAAACCGGCATTTCACAGAAATTGAAGCCAAGGAGGGCTTCGCGACGGCAATTGTTGCGACTTATCTAAGTCATAAGTCTACGTTGTTGCTGACGAATGCTGGTCATCCACGTCCTCTATTTTACGGAGGCTCAAACGGACGATGGGAGTTTTTAGATTTGCCGACAACGGAAAAGGGGCTTGGTGAAAACTTTCCATTTGGCCTGGATCAGGCAACTCGATACGAACACTTCGTCCTCAAGATCGAACCTGGAGATTGGCTCTTGCTTTATACCGATGCCTATACGGAATGCTGCGATACGGAGGAACGCTTGCTGGGAGAAAGCGGACTTCTAAAACTCGTGCAGCAAATACTCGATCGTTGTCGGTACCCCAGTTTGGAAGGGAGCTGAATCGACTATTGAGCGGATATTCTAGCCAATGGCTAAGTGAAGACGATACGACGCTGATTGCGATCAAATTTACGAAAGAACGTCGAACGCCCGGGTTGCTCGAAAAATTGGGCGGCTACATAAAAGTTGTTCGGAGAGCTGTGATTTCCTGACGTGATCCGTTCAACGCATGCGACTCTCGAGTCGAATGCGTTAGTGAACTTGATTTGGTCGCCGCGTGAAATGTCACAGAACGCTTCGATCGGACAAATGACTACTTCGCTGTCATCGTTTCCAGTTTCTTGACAAACTCGTCTTTTGGCATCCGATCGCTGTTGCTCTTGCCGACATAGCGAAACATCTCTTTGCCATCTCCATCAAGAACGACAAGTGCTGGGTAATGGACGGATTGTCCGTGGAACTGATAACCATCTGGAATTTTGAACAGTTTGGCTAGCTTTGCCCCTGGATCGCGATAAATCGTCGGTTGATTAACTCCCTCGATCTTAACCATCTTCTTGACCCAAGAGCGGATATCCTTTTCGCTGTCAGGTTTGATGAACAAGTGGATCACATCCGGAGTTGCCGCAGCTAGTTGAGCGTACTGATTCGTGTATTTGAGGCAAAACGGGCATTCCGTTTTGAGTAGGAAGTGTAGGACGACCGTTTTTCCTTTGTGGTCCTTTAGCTCAAACTTTGATTCAACTTGCGCTTTGGAGTCTTCGCCGATTGCTTCTAGCGAGAAGTTTTCGACGCTCTGCGCGGAAACAAGCTGGGGGATCGTTAACAGGCAAGATACTAAACCCAACACAAAAACTTTCATCATTTATTCCTAACAACTGAGGGACTGAACCAGAGCAGAGCATGATGACTCTACACTTCTGGCGGTACAAGAAGCACACATGGGGAGATCGACTCACGCAAAACAGCGCTGATTCAATCGCTCAAGTAATGACGTTGCCTTAAATGTTGCGCTTACCTGCTATTTGACCATTTCCTAAAAACTTTCTCGCAATCGCCCTTGGTCAATATTGAAGGGCCTGTTGATACGCGTTGACGTAATGTTTGGTGTGCTTAAAGCGTCACAGACGTAACTTTGCCAACCTCGAGTTGGCTTATTTTGATTCTCGTCTTGCTGATTGCGCAGAAACAATTGTGAACTTCACACGTATCTTTGTCGTTAGTGCTCAAGACATCTTTCGAATGGGTGTGAAATGCGTTGTGCATAATGAGCCATGGTTGCGGGTTGTTGGCGATGAACCAAATCTTGCGGTTGCAACGGAGTCCATCCAATCCTCTTCGCCCGACTTGATCATTCTAGATCTTCAAAACGTTGATCTGATGCGAGATTTGACGCGGCTAGTTCGTTGCAGTCGGATTCCATCGCCTAAAGCAATCGTAGTCACAGCCGCTTCGACCGACTTTGAGATCGCGCAGTGTATACAGGCCGGAGTTAACGGAATCATTTGTCGCAACATCCAGCAAGGCGAAATGATTATTGCCATTCGCGAAGTTCTCGAAGGGCGAACCCACTTCTGCTCGCGTACGAACGGAAGGCTTGCTAGGGATATAAAGAATAGATCGCTTACAAGTCGGGAATTAGAGGTACTTCAGCTTTTGGCCTTCGGGTTCTCCAACAAAGAGATAGCGAAAAGACTCGATATTGGAGTGGGTACGGTCAAAACGCATCTGATCAATATCAACGCAAAGCTTAAGGTCACAACACGCACAGAAGCCGTATTTCATGGAGTCCAACAACGATTGATTACCATCTAGTTATCGGGCGATCTTGGTCCATAAATTCTCCGAAATGCTTGGTAAGACTTCGCTTTCTTGCGACGTCCAAAGTGAGGTCTACCAGAAAAAATCGGCGACGTAACTACGCTTTCGTCCAAGATTTCTCGGTAGCGAATTGGCCACTATCAATCCATCAAACTCAAGAACGGAAAGAACGTCAAATGTGCACACATCACACCATAATCAACAAACTTCGAACTCTACTCACCGAATTGAAAGCCCGCGAATCGAATCGAGAACGGAACAAAGTAGACTGCGGCTGCAATGTCCCTTCACGAGTCGGAGCCGAGATTCGAGCGGCAGTGCAAGTCGAAGACCATCGAGAGCTGTGTGCTGCGATCGATGGTTGCGATACCACTCGGTAAACTACCGTTAGTCAATATTTCTAGTCGTTGCAAACACCATCAGGGACCGTCAGGAACGAGGCATGTCAGCCGATAAAGCCAAAACAGACCGCCGTGAATTCTTATCTGGTGCAATAAAGGTTGGATGCGCGGCGGCAGTCACACCAACGTACGGTTGCCCATCACTCGTCGCAAATGGAGCTGAATTAATGCAAAATGATCCAAACCCGAGACTTTTTAGTTTCATCGGTGGCTCAAAAGGGGCCTGGAGAGTCGTTTCGTCGACCGCAATCGTCGGCGCTCCGTTAGCAGAAATATCCCACTTGGACATAGTCCAGGGAGCGGTTCAGAGCAGTGATTCAACGGGTTGGATTCTTCGCGGTGTCGCAAGCAACGAACGGTATGCAAATCGAGAAGAGAAGACTCTCCTCTTGGAAAAGCAAGCCCCTCTTGGTCGTCCACAAGCAAATCTCTCAGCATTGATTCCGATTCGCAAGAACGCGAAGTGGTGGGCACTGACTCAAGACGAACGGCGCGCGATTTTCGAGGAACGTTCACACCACGTCACGATTGGACTGAAGTATCTGCCTGCGATAGCACGGCGATTGCATCATTGCCGAGATTTGGCAGAACTAGAGCCCTTCGATTTCCTAACGTTGTTCGATTACACCCAAGAAAGCGAATCAGCGTTTAACGACATGCTAGCGGAGTTGAGGACAACAGAAGAATGGAAGTTCATCGAGCGCGAAGTGGATGTTAGGCTCATAAAGGCGTAGCGGTTTCAGGGCACATTCTATTCCCATTTTCCTTTAGGAAGTCAATCGAATAGCCTATCTCATACGAGACCCGCTACAGGCTAATCTAAAAATCCACCATGTGCCCCAGTGTAAGCAGTTTACCATCGAGTCGCACATAAGCGACTCGGACCGTATCGGTCGGTTCTATCTTAGCTTGCACGTATAAACGTGTTGACGATACGCAGGTGGCAGTCGAAACAGCAATGGCGATGAAGGTGAAAGTCCTATTCACTTTCGTATCGTTCAAAAATCTGCGCTTTCTAATCGGCAAATCGAGATGATCGCGCCGAAAATCATTTGATACTGCCAAGTCTAATTGGTTTATCGAATCATTTTGCAAACAGTCGAGCTATTCAGTTCTGTTCGTGCACGTTAAAGAATGCGTCGCATGGACCAGTGGAAAGCAGACGACAAGACAAAATTACCAGTAAGCGCAAGGACCTTTGCGGCGTCCAAGATATGTTCCCAGTTTTTCAACCACACTTTGGAGATAGTTCAATGTCCACAACAGTTGCCGCTTTCACTGTTCCTACCCGTGAGTCAGTTTCCCCAACCAATCAAGGCCTTTTTGACCAACTCAAGAAGGGGCTTGGGATGGTTCCTAATCTTTATGCCACACTTGCCCACAGTGAAACGGCACTTGGAGATTACTTGACGTTGCAGAATCGCAAATCATCGCTTTCGGCCAAACAGCGCGAAGTCATCAACTTGGTCGTCAGCCAAGTCAACGAGTGCCAATATTGCCTAGCGGCCCACGCGGTCTTGGGCAAGATGAGAGGCTTTACAGATGACCAAGTGCTCGAACTGCGTCGAGGTCGTGCCAGTTTTAACATCGACCTAGATACTCTAGCTCGATTCGTGAAATCGGTAGCCGAAAACCGTGGCAAAGTGTCTGACGATGAGCGAGCTGAATTGCTCGATGCCGGGTTCACGCAAGAGAACGTTGTCGACATTGTCATCGCTATCGGCGACAAGATTATCACCAACTACTTGCACAACATCACCGAAATACCGGTTGATTTCCCTGCCGCGCCAGCGATCTGAGCCGACCAAAGGCGAGTCGCCCTTCTGGCATTATGAGAAGAGAATCATATTCGATCTGTACTACTACCTTGACTGGCTCGAAATGGGCCTGTCGCTACTTGCCGTATGGCTGCTCGGAAATAAAAGCCGATGGGGTTTCGCGTGTTTCGTGGTGGCAAATCTGACTTGGCTGGTTGTCGGCTCGATCGCAGGCAGCTATGGAATGTCTTAGGAAACGTCGCTTTTTTAGTTATGAACACCCGTGGGTTCTTTCGTTGGAAAGCTACCGCAAGTTGCATAGTACCAGCACCAGGAGCCATCACATGAACGATAATGAAGTACTATTTAATCCCTTGAAGCTAGGTGCCATTGAGACGCCGCATCGAATTTTTATGGCACCTTTGACGCGAGGTCGCTCAACCGCCCGTGTCCCGAATGCCTTGATGGCTGAGTACTATACACAGCGTGCGTCCGCTGGGTTGATCATCTCGGAGGCGACGGCCATCAGTAAACAAGGTTACGGTTGGCATGGCGCACCTGGAATCTACGAAGACCAACACGTGGAAGGTTGGAAGCGAGTTACCGATGCGGTTCATACTGCGGGCGGGCGGATGTTCTTGCAGCTATGGCACATGGGCCGCGTTTCACATCCTGACTATCAAAATGGCGAGCAACCGGTTGGTTCCAGTCCGATCGCAGCGACCGGGGAAGCCCATACACCAACAGGCAAGAAGCCTTACGTCGTGCCTCGCGAGCTTTCTAAATCCGATATCGCTTCCATTGTTGATGATTACGCGGACGCAACGGTTCGCGCTCGTAACGCTGGGTTCGATGGTGTCGAGATTCATGGAGCGAACGGGTATTTGATCGATCAGTTCCTGCGAGACTCATCAAACTTACGAACAGACGATTATGGTGGCTCAGTTGCTAATCGAGTTCGATTTCTTGAGGAAGTGACGCGTGCAGTGACATCAGCCTGGGCGAATAATCGAACGGGAGTTCGACTCAGCCCTACGATGAACGGCAATGGTATGAGCGATACCGACCCGATTGGGCTCTACAGCCACGTCGCCAAGATATTGTCCGGCTTTCACTTGGCCTATGTGCATACCGCTGAAGCGATTCGTCCAGGCCGTTTGTTCAATCCTGACGTACCGCGAGTCACTCCGCATATTCGTGCGAATTACGACGGGACGTTGATTACTAACGGGGGCTATGACAAAACGGCTGCGGCCAACGCGATTCGAACGGGAGCTGCCGATGCGGTCGCTTTTGGTCAATTCTTCATTGCCAACCCTGACTTGCCTGAACGATTCCGCATTGACGCGCAGCTGAATCGCCCTGTGCCGGAGACATTTTATGGGCCGGCGGACAGTGGGTATGTTGACTACCCGTTTATTAGCCAAACGTAAACCAGCAACTTCTTGCCTTGCTATCGCTAATTTTCCGTCATCCTGCAATCAACTGTCAGACCATTTGCTGAGATTGCTTGTTCTTTGCAATCGAAACCTGTCTTGTAGTTGCAAGCGAGGATAGGTTTACCAACCAGGCCGCTCAGCCCTCATATCGAAAGCTATGCGTAGCTTCGTTCCTTCGTTGAGCGAAGTCGTGATCATATCTTATATGCACCTCGCATATGATCCTGCCTTTCTGGCTAAACACTTGAGAGAATCTCGCAAATTTTCGTAAGGGAACATCGAGTCTTAGCGTCCTAGATGTGTGGCTCAGGTTGAGCAACTTGCGAACTTCGAAATGGCTCGCAAATATCGGTAAGAATTCAATTCGAAGATACGGAAGAATGAAAATGAAGACACAAAAGGTTTGGCTCGGCGTTGCAAGTGTTTTGGTTCTAGGCGCTTCGGTTGCCGCGTTCGGAAAATTCACTGGCAAGCACGATTCGATGTCATCCGGAAGAACATCGCACTCGATGACGTCGGATATGGTGATGGCGTCGGATATGGTGATGGCGTCGGATATGGTGATGGCGTCGGATATGTCGATGAGCGATGCAAGTATGTCGATGTCTGAAGGCAAAATGTCAATGGCTTCGATGACATGCAATCCGGAAACTTGCGGAAGTACTGCTTGCGATGGCAACACTTGTGATAGCCCAACGTGTTCAGGTACTAGCTGCAAGTCCATGCTTAGCAAGTCGCACGAAATGGGAAGCGACAATGGTATGGCAAAGATGTCAGATAAAGGTTCGATGCTGCCACAAATGAACGCAAACCCGTCCATGGCACCATCGATGTCCGATAACTCAATGGCACCTAAGATGAGTTCAGAGAGTATGGTCGGCCACAAAATGTAGGTCCATTCGGAATCGAGCTCGCCTGTATATGAGGCTCTCTTCAAACGATTTGCGTGGCCGAACTAGGCCGCGTTTTTCTTTAGTCTGTTCTTTCATCGGATAGACTTTCTAACCAACGGTGGAATCAGTTTTTTTCGTTCATGTTTCCAGGAGTTCCATTGTGAACCACTTTATGCCATCACAATTCTCAAAGCGCGTTGTTGCGTCGGTTGTGGTTCGCCTGTTACTTACTTTCGCCAGCACTTCGATGGCGCTCGGTGAAAACGTCGAGGTAAGCGCAAAATCCCAATGGATTTCAACAACTGAGATTGAATTGACTGTTGAAGCAACTATCGCTCCAGGAATTCATATTTATGGGCTAGAGCAATCGCGTCCAATCCTTGCAACCAGAATACAATTCGATCAATCCGACGCGATTGAGTCTATCGGTTCATTGGAGTCGGTAACTCCTCCGAAACGCCATACTCATGAGCAACTCGGCATTGAGGTCCTCGAACATTTCGATCGAGCCCAATGGCGAACTCGTATTGTGGTTCGTAATGGCCATAAGCTGAATTCAATCAATGGATCCTTGTTTGCCCAGTCCTGCGAAGATGAAAAGTGCTTTCCTCCGGAAACTTATTTGTTTCAGACTGAGATTTCGGAACTAACCTCTGATTCCGAAGAATCTGTGGCTTTGCCAATGGCAGAAAAGCTAGGTTCCGTCACGGACGTTACAAAGCAGTCGGAAGCGATGTCCATCTTGGATAGCCTGCAGGTTACACCCTCTGCGAATCAGCAAGCAACGATCTGGTCGATCCTGCCGCTAGCATTTATAGCTGGTTTTTTGCTCAACTTCATGCCTTGCGTTTTGCCTGTGGTGGGTATCAAGCTGTTGTCGTTGGTAAAGCAATCCGAGCTGAATCGCAGACGTGTTCTGCTCACGAACGTGGTCTATTCAACAGGCCTAATCTCTGTGATGATCGTTCTGGCATCGTTGGCTGTTTTCGCTGGCTTGGGATGGGGGCAGCAATTCAGTCATCTCGGATTCAGCGTTACGTTGATAGGCCTCGTCTTTGCATTTAGCTTAAGTCTTCTCGGCGTTTGGGAACTGCCACCTATTGGACTGTCGCGAACAAAAACGGAAAGCAACGGCTATGCGTCTGCTTTTGGAAACGGGGTGTTGAGTACCGTGCTTGCAACACCGTGCAGCGGTCCATTCTTGGGTGCCGCGTTAGCTTGGGCAGTTGCTCAACCAGCGTACTGGACCTATACCATTTTTGTCGCAATCGGGTTCGGGATGGCAAGTCCGTTCTTGTTGATTGGAATGTTCCCGAAGCTAGTGCGATTCCTACCCAAACCTGGCGCATGGATGATTGTATTCAAACAGGTTACCGGATTTGTGATGCTGGTATCGGTAGTTTACTTGATCAGCACATTGCCGACTTCTGCAGTTATCCCTACGTTGCTCTTGATATTGGGGGTTGGTATCGCTTTATGGTTAACGAGCTTTGTGCCGGTTTACGATTCCCTATTGCGAAGGATGCGAGTCTGGTCCGTTGCGTCATTAATCGTTGCCGTCGTTGCAGTTGTCTCCTTTGGTTGGCTCAAGGGAGTTACCGATCAACGTTTCGAACGCGACGCAATTCGGTTGCTTTCGACACGCGGTTATGGCGACTCGCTTCAGCAGGTTAAAACGCTTGCCGATTCGTTGAACCAACAGCGGTCCATCGTTTGGGAGGATTTTTCGAAGGAGCGATTGGAAGAATTGCTTCAAGCTGGCAAACCCGTCTTCATAGACTTCACGGCGGATTGGTGTTTGACATGCAAATCGAACGAACTCCTTGCAATTGAAACGGAGGATGTTGCAAACGCGCTATTGGCTGGCAATGTCGTCGCCATGAAAGCCGACAAGACAGTTCCAAATCCCAACGCGGATCAATTGTTGCGAAAGCTTGGTAACTCATCTGCCTCGATTCCCTACTACGCAGTATTCCCTGCCGGACAACCGAGTAAGCCAATCGTTATGGATGGGCTCTATTCGTCGCCCGATGTATTCGTCAAGAACATTCAATCTGCTTTTTAACCGATGCCTTTAATGGGAGAACAAATCATGTTTCGAAAACTAGCTATTACTCGTTTTGTCAATCAACTATCTGGATTGAAATCGACCTTGTTGTGTGCTTTCGTTGTTGTGGCCGCAAGTTCGACATCAATTGTAAACGCTCAGCAACTAAGGCAAGTTAAAGACTCGCCTACGAAGACTTCCACAGGCTTTGCCGTACTCGAGCTGTTTACTTCGCAAGGGTGCAGCAGTTGTCCTTCGGCCGATGAGAACCTCGCTGAGATTACAAAGCAAGCTGCTTTAAAGGGTGAGAAGATTGTCACGCTGTCGTTTCACGTTGACTACTGGAACTATCTTGGCTGGCGCGACCCATATAGCACCGCTGACGCAACGAAACGACAGAGGCTTTACGCTGGAGTTCATGGCTCGAAACAAGTCTACACGCCCCAGCTGGTAGTCAATGGAACGACTGAGTTGCTTGGTTCTAGTCGAGACAAGTCAAAGGCTGCGATTCAAACTGCAATAAAAAAGCGACCACGATCCAACATCCAACTGACAACGACGACCGAGGGAAACAAAATTGCAGTGGAATGGAAAATCGAGGGACTGCAATCAGATGATCTTGTCAATTTGGCGTTGGTACAAAACCAAGTTGAAGATCGCGTCGAGACAGGCGAAAACAGTGGACGAACATTGAAACACGTCAATGTTGTACGAGATTTTCACGTCGTTAATCCCGCGACTTCGAAGAACTCACTGAGTCTAACAATACCAAATGGCCTAAAAGCCGACGACCTTCATGTGGTTGCTTATCTGCAATCCCCCATGGACGCAAGCATTCATGCAGTGGCTATCGATGATATCGCATCAACAAACTGAGCACCGAGGCTTTACCATACCTAATAAAACACTCTTGGAGAGAAGCAACATGGCCCAAACAAACAATCCGTGGCGATTTATTTTGACAGGTGTGCCTATTGTTGGCGTGGCTATCACGGCACTTTTTGCTGCTGCACAACCTCAAAAGCAATCTAATGACAGTCCCAAACCAACCACCATTACGGAGACAAAAATGACCACTGAAAAAGCGATTCTGGCAGGAGGATGCTTCTGGGGAATGCAAGATCTTTTTCGCAAGCAGCCAGGTGTTGTGTCAACGCGAGTTGGATACTCTGGCGGCGACGTGAAGAATGCCACCTATCGAAATCACGGTACTCATGCAGAGGCGATCGAAGTGGTCTACGACCCAAGTAAGACGAATTTTCGCAATCTACTTGAATTCTTTTTCCAGATCCATGACCCGACTACCAAGAATCGTCAAGGAAACGATCGTGGGTCGTCGTATCGATCTGCAATCTACTTCACTTGCGAGGAGCAGAAGCTAATTGCTTTGGATACGATCGAAGACGTCAATGAGTCTGGTTTGTGGCCAGGAAAAGTAGTGACCGAAGTCGAACCAGTAGGTGACTTTTGGGAAGCTGAGGCCGAACACCAAGACTACTTATTGCGAACTCCTGGCGGTTATACCTGCCATTTCCCTCGCAAAGGCTGGGTGTTGCCTAGACGTGCAGAAGTGAACAAATAGTTTGAAACCGTGTTCTTATAGTGAGGTGGGTACGTCCGATGTTACAAGATGAGATTACTCCGGAGCACTTGTTCTGGAATCGGCGACGCTGGATTCAGGCTGCGGCACTCGCTGGAAGCTTGCCCGTCTCATTTGGGGCGTACAGACTATTCAATCCTATTGATATTGACGTAGTATTGCAGTCCGAGCTTAAGAATTTTGTCAAATCAGACCATGACTCGAAACACTTGCTCGAAAATGGATTCGCCGTCGGTGATTCTACGTCATCCATGTACGACATCACTCACTTCAACAACTTCCTCGAGTTTACAGATGACCAACAGGCTGTGGCGGCTAAGTCAAAGGACTTCCGCACAGATGGTTGGACGATCGAGGTTGGTGGTTTGGTTGAACGACCGATGACATTCACGTTAGACCAGATACGGACTGAGTTCCCAGTCGAAGAGCGCATCTACCGAATGCGATGTATCGAAGCGTGGTCGATGGTGATCCCTTGGTCTGGCTTTCCGCTCGCGGCGCTTCTTGAGAAAGTACGGCCGACAAGCAACGCGAAGTTTGTTGCTTTCGAATCACTCAAGGACAGGTCGCGTATGCCAAACCAAGTTCCGGGTGAAGTCCAGTGGCCCTATCGCGAAGGTGTGCGATTGGACGAGGCCTTGCATCCGCTGACTTTGATTGCGATTGGACTTTACAGACGGGAACTACCTCCCTGCAACGGCGCGCCCATCCGTTTGGTAGTACCGTGGAAGTATGGAATAAAGAGCATTAAATCGATCGTTAAGATTGATCTGGTGGCGGACCAACCAGTCACAGCGTGGAATCAAGCGGCTCCGCGTGAGAACGGTTTCTATGCGAATGTGAATCCAAACGTAGATCATCCACGATGGAGCCAGAAAACCGAACGCAGGGTCGGCGAGCTATTGCGCCGCGACACGTTGCTTTTCAACGGGTACGAAAAACAAGTCGCACATTTGTACGATGGGATGGATTTGAATGTCCATTACTGAACCCATCCAGCCAGCAACGTTGGAGCAAACTGTAACAACGACTTCCAAGCGTCCAATCACGTTCCCAGAACTCTTCGTGGTACTTAATGGATGTCTTCCGCTGGCCATGCTAATCTACGACGCGAAGCATCATCACCTTGGTCCCAATCCAATTAGCAATGGGCTGCACACAACAGGGTTGGTATCTATGCTGCTCCTCGTAGCGACATTGTCCGTTTCGCCACTGATAAAGCTCACGAAGTGGCAGCATTTGTTCTACTACCGTCGACCGCTGGGGTTGCTTGCATTCCTTTACGCAATCGCACACGTTTCGATCTATGTCGTTTATGATCGAGCATGGAATTACCAAGAAGCATGGAACGAGGTAGTCGCTCGGCGTTACCTCCAATTTGGAGCGTTGGCGGTCGTATTGATGTTGCCGCTAGCAATAACATCGACGCCTTTTTGGGTATGGTGTCTCGGATTTCGGCGATGGAAATCATTGCACCGTTTGGTTTATCCTGCATCGATAGCGGCTGTGATTCATTATTTCCTACAAGCTCGAGCTGAAATCAAGCTTCCATTGGCTATGGGAAGTGCAGTCATCGGACTTCTTTTGTTTCGCGTACTGTCTGCTTCTAGGGAACTGCGAAAGAAAGGGCATGCACCCAAAATTGATGAGGCAAAGGGCAGCTACTTGGTTGATTTCCTTGATGAAGGAATAAGTCATTACATCCATCCTGATACAACGTTACTGGAAGCCGCAAACCAGTTCGGTCTGAATCTTGATTCGGATTGCCAAGCGGGAGTTTGCGGCACATGTCGCATTCAGCTCATCAAGGGTGAAGTCATCATGGACGTTGATTCAGGCTTGTCAAAGGACGACAAGGCAACAAACGTCATTTTGGCGTGCCAAGCGAAATGCCGCTCTGACATTTCGATACGTCGTATTCGCAAAGCGCCGTCAGGATGATCGACGCAGATAGCATCGGTGACTTTACTCATCAGATTGTCGTTTTAGCATCGGCCATCATGTGACGACGAACCTCATTCACGAATTTTGACAACTTGGATTCATCAAGTCTTCCATCGGTTCGCAAACTTGAGCATAGATCCAAACCAAACGGTTGGACCTCGCTTATGGCATTAGCGACGTTCTCATGGCCTAGACCGCCAGCAAGAAATATTGGGACGTTTACTTTTTCGCGAATTCGACGACTGATCGACCAGTCGTGTGTGCGTCCGGTACCGCCCAGCAATTTGACCGGGAGCCGCTGATCTCCAGAATCGAGAAGTAAAGCATCAATTCCCAGCTCAGCAATTCTGCACGCTTCTTCCAACGACTCTTCACCCGTAACGTGAATCACTTGCACCAGCGATACGCCAGGAAGTGCCATCCGAAGATCCTCGAACCCACCTCGCTCAAGTCGATCGACAATTTGAATCGTATTGACTCTGCACCGCTTCTGCTGAGCAACAATGGCTGAGACGTTTTGCTCACTCGTTAGAAGGAAGGAACCTATCGAGGGTGGAATTATAGTAGCAATTTCGGCTATAGTCGATTCAGAGATTACCCCCGGTCCGCTAGGCATATGTGCCACCAAGCCCAACGCATCAACTCCATAGCGAATGGCCAAGCGAGCTTCTTCGATACTACTGATACAGCAAATCTTTACTCTTGGTCGCAGTGTCGGTTCCAACAGCTTCTCCGTCTTGATTCGTAAGTTTGTCGAAGGCTTCAAATCATTACATCAACTTCCAAACAATTGACCCCATGGAATTACTAACGGGTAGCTCGCGACGATCACCAAGAACGTAAGCGAGATGCCCCATGGAACATCTCTACCATGTGCTCCGAGCAACTTTGGTATCACGAACACCATCAGCCAAAGAGTCTTGTAAATGACCTGGATCAGCAGTAGCGGCGACATCGTAACAGGATAAAGCAAGCCTATTACCGAACCGAGGAGGATTGCGGTCCAAAGCGATCCGAGGATTGTGCGAAATCCTTCGCTCTCAGGGAACTTTCCTTGACTGGCTAACTGACCGCCTCGCTCGCCACCAAGGAGCGTCAAGAGACCGATCGGAACGAGAACAATAATGTTGAAAATGTAAGGCAACAGCAAAGGGTTCAAGTGGGTCGCTCCTTTTGGCAAAGTGCAGGGCTTTTGAAACTGCCAGAACCGATCATCTCGATTTGGATGGGCAATAGTAGAGCGTCCTGTCGACTTTTCAAGTTCGATGCTCAACGAGCGAGAGTTGTAACGAAAACCGTTGCCTCCGCTGTACTCGTCTCATCCTGCGAACCAAGGGCTACCCGCCAGCTCGTAGAGTGAGCGGTTTTCTATTAAGGCGACTCGTTCGCTGAAATCCCCAATGTTTTGGGCGTTTTCGATTTGTCGGCCCTGGTTTGCCGCGCTCTCTCTTTTCTTACCGCGAGCAAATTTTCCGGATGTTGCTTCCGTCAAAACGGTATTTTCTCCCGCGAACTATCGCTCTCTCAAGTTGATAAGTGGTTGCTTGTTAGAACGCCGATTGCTTCCGCCCCACCGAACCCGTCCCTCAAACTACCCGACCGCCGGGTTAACAGCAGGGCCAAAATCGGATCTTACCGTCAACGTCCAGTCTGGAAACTGCTCCTCCGGTTAAGCTCGAACTGAAGTTCCGAAATCAGGCAAGCAAGATAGATTAGGTCTGCGATCTGAAACGAAGCTACTGAGGAATGATTGCTGCCACCTGCCCTCGTTGTTTCGGTTCTACGACAAAGAAACCTAGCGATTCACCCTTGACGCTTCGAACCAACCATACGATTCCGGGACGTGTCCGGATGCGAAAGTTGCCGTCGGGCACTATCGTTTGATATACCTTCTCAGTACCGTCTGGACCAAGCCAAACAAGTTCCACCGACTCCTTTCGTTGGTTGGTGAATGTCACACTTTGGAACGCTCCATTGGGTTGCGATACAGGGACTGCAGTGGTTGCGAGTTTTGAGTTCCATGTCAAAGACTCATTGTTCAAAGCGGGCTCATTGGCCGCTCTTGGTGTGGTGATTAGTAACGGAAAGGCTGGTCTCGCGAGCAAACTCCACATTTTTTCATTCAGCGTTTGCAGGTTGGTTTGCTGGCCTTCCTCATTGGCAAGATTCTTGTTCTCATCAGAATCAGATTGGTGATCGTATAGTTCTTTCGCGAAAATATCGCCACTTACCGCATCGAGCCATTCCACATAACGATATCGATTCGTTCTTATCGCATAGCCCATAAAATCCTTCCCCTCATGCTTCCGAGGGAATTGGCTGAACGCGGCATCTTTCACTGACAAATCAACGTTTTCTAAAATGGGTTTAAGGCTCTTTCCTTGCAGTTGGTTTGGTATAGGCAGGCTGGCGAGTTCGGCAAGCGTGGGAAAAACATCCACCAACTCAACCAAGGAATCGCAGACTTTTCCATTCCCTTTGGCGGAAGGACTACGAATAATCAGTGGCACACGGGTATCCACTTCGTAATTGGTTTGCTTACACCAACCTCCATGTTCACCTAACTTCCATCCGTGGTCGCTCCATAGAACAACGATTGTTTTATCGGCAAGGTTGGCTTGCTCCAGTGCATGTAAAAGCCGGCCAATCTGAGCATCCACGAACGAGACACTCGCGTAATAGCCATGCTTCAACTCTCTCTGTTGCTCAACACTCAAAGGGCCTTCAAAGGGACTTGGAGCATCCGCATAATCCATGTAGCCTCGCAGTTCATAAAAGCCACCCGATGAGCGATCTCCGAACGCCACGTTAGGAGCGTTGCTAGGCATGAAACCATGGGAAGCGAGTGGAATCTCGTCGCGATTGTAAAGATCCCAATACGGCTTGGGGGTAATGAAAGGTAAGTGCGGTCGTATGTAACCGACGGCAAGAAAGAAAGGCTTCTCTCCAGCAGCAAGCTCGTTCATTTTTTGGATCGCATCCGAGGTCTGTTTTCCATCGTAGTTGCGATCGTCGGGTTCCTCTTGAATCTCCGTGGCGGGCCCTCGCATGCGCTCGATCGCACTCTCCGGTTTTCCACTGGCTCGCATGGCAACTTTGAATTCCGCAAGCTTTCTCCGATTCTCTGCGGAGTGAGCGACGACATCTTGTGCATTGTGGGTCGGTTCATCCCACGAAGCTGCATCCGGAAACGGGTTATGATAAATCTTGCCGTAGGCCACCGCTTGATATCCATGCTGACGAAAATGTTGGGGAAGAGTCACAGCATTTGGCATTACCGTCCTCATTTCTGTCGTCAGATCCCAAACGCGGGTTGTATCTGGACGTAGTCCAGTCAGGAGCGAGACTCGCGACGGATTGCAAACAGCTTGCTGACAGTATGCATGTCGAAATAAAACACCGGTCGATGCGAGACGATCTATGTTGGGTGACTTTACATTGCCGTTTCCATGGCAACCCAAATCGCAACGCATATCATCGACAGCGATAAAAAGAACGTTAGGCTGCTCGGCATTCGCAAAGTCAACTTGCATGAACGCAAGACAAAGAAAGAGGCATAAGCGAATTGCCATCGGCTTGTTTTCAAGTTTAGGGGTAAGGAAAATGTCTCGAGTCGAATTGCATTGCGCGTTATCTTAGCTGCTTTGCCTGTCAAATAACTTTTGGTTAAGATATTCGCCCTGCCCGCGGCCAATTGGCCCACGATTCTGGTCCATAGGTATTGGCTGGCTCGCAACACCGTAGCGCGCAAACGAGGCATCTACACAAGTAGATGCCTCATCCCCTTTTGATCGACTTGGAATCGACAGTGCGGCCTGGTTACAGGTGGTGAAGAATTTCGAACGATGTTTCAAGAACTTAGCGGGTAAGCCTGCGATCATCGCCAAGCAGTCCAGTGGCGATGCGAGCCTGCGCGAAGTGGGCAGTAACCTAACTTTCAATCCTCCGGCTCTCAGTGGAACAGAGTCAGCCTAGGGACCTTTGGCTTTGCCCTATAAGTTGATGAAGCAGCCGACAGCCTCGGTGTTCGTGACTGAAATCGGTTGTCCGTCGACAATTGCTTTTAAGGCGTCAGCCAATTCGTGAGTCGTCGCTGCAACTCGTTTCTTGCCATAAGCCGCATACAAATCGTCGATGCGGCCTTTATATACCGCATTTTCTTTCGCGTTGACAAACACATGTACTTCCGGCGTAACTCGCGCACCAATGCTGCGGGCGATCGACTGATCTTGGTCGACGACAATCGGCACTTCAATTCCGAACTGCTTGGCATGTTCGGCTGCTCGCTCGCGGGTCGTCGAGGGAGCGGGATGAACCATGAACCAGCGGACGCCCAGGGAAACATATTCTTTCGCGAGCTTTGTCAGTTTCGGTTGATAGGCGTTGGCAATCGGGCAATCGGTAGAGATGAATACCAGCACGACGGCACGGGTCGTTGGATCCTCGAAGGGCACGTGCTGTTGGCCATCGATATCGATCAGCTTCCAGTCCCTATGCGGCTGCTGTGCCTGGCCCTCGATCGTATTCGAAAGCAACTGGATGGCCAACGCGACATGCACGATCCAATTTCTAAAACTCAGCATTTTTGTCTTTCTGCCCAGTAACGGGAAAATTTGTTTCTGATATCGATTTATTTCAGTGCGATGCGGCGAACTACTTGTCGTTGCCTGCTCCAAAGCGTTCGATGAGTTCAGACAACCGACCAAGCTCTATCGCATCCAGTGCCTCGTCGGAATCTTGATCAAGTATTTCAAAAAACCGGCCACCTAGCCTCGGTGGAGCTTCTGACTTTTGCAACTTACCATCGCGGTTTTCGTCCAGTTGCAACAGCATTAGCCTGGCTCCATTACCTTTGGTAAATCGATCGACAATCGAAGTTGCAAAATGCGTTCTCAAAGCGACTTCTAAGTCTGTTCTCTGACCTTCGTTGGCAGCAACCACCATCAACGTGACACTCCCCATTTCATCATTGGACTGACGGCCCCAACGTATACGTTGCGGAGGCTGGTAAGGATTTTCCAAATTGTCCGCTGAGTTATCGTACACGATGTCCGTGGTGATCACGGTTCCGGCAGGTAAATCAATCGGCTCGGCGTATAAGTATCGGTCTTGCCAATCCAGGTCCCAATCGTCGATTTGCATCAAAGTGATTTCCCCTCCATTTGGCGTTCGGGCGATCATTTTCATCTCTCGGCAAATGTAATGAGCGTGACCACCGATGCTGATTGCTTGAACGTCGATCGGCAGCTTGAAAGAGTCGGTGATACGAAAGTTCGGTTCGCCCGCCGGAATATCGATATTGGCCCCGAAACCGAACATCGCAGGGACTTGGATCGGCACAAGTAGTTTCAAAGGGGGCCGATCTGCAAAGTACAGCGCCAACTCAGCTTGCTCCGTTTCACGTTTTCCCGATGGATGGAAGTGCGTTTGCATGACGACGTCCGAGCCCTTGGGCAAAGCCATCGCCAAGTCTCCGGGCAGCTTTGTCGGCATCGCTCCCGGCACGTGCCCGCCCAAGCCGCGAGCCAGGGCACTATCAATCCGCCCGCCTTCGTTCGCGCTAGATTTACGATGATTCCGTAGACCGCTCAATCGACTCAATAAGCCGCCCATACCAGCCGAATTGCCGCCGGCCTCGCCACCCATGTCAGCGAGAAAGCCCATACCGGCAATCCCGGCTTTGCCATCCGAGCCGTCCATTTTGCTGGCGTTGCCAGATAAGTCGAGGAAAAACAAGGCATGGTGCATGGCTGATTCCGCACTCGAACGCAACTCGATTGCCTTCACCCATTTGTCTTCAGGTAGCTGAAGCGGAAACACAAACGATCGATAAATATCGGGGCCGTCCGCGGGAACTTCGAATTGTCCGTTCATCTTCACGATCAAATCAGGCTTGCCAAGGCTCCACCCATCGGGAAATTCGGGAGGTTTTGGCATGGCTGCCCTATCTCCTTCCGGACAACCCGCAGCTATCCAGCTCGCCAGTTTTTCTTTTTGCGATTGGCTCAAGCTGCGATCGTTGGAAAATGAAACGTTGTGATTGACCGGTTTCCACGGAGGCATGTAATTGCTCTCGATTACTGCCTCAATGGTAGATGCTCGTTTCCTCACATCGTCATAAGTCAAAAGCGAAAAGGGGCCGACTTGACCTGGCCGGTGGCATGATGAGCATTTGTCGTAAATGATCGTCGCAATGTCGCTGGAAAAAGTTACAATTTCCACCGCAGTGGTTTTGGTTTTCGCGGTCTCCGACTCTTGACTCCACGCGTGAGGTAGTCCCAGCATCGCCCAAGCCAATGTGAGCACGACACGCTTTCGCGTCGCACTTGAACTCTTGAATTCCGATCCTGCATTTAACGTACGCCTGTCAAAGTTCTTGCTCATTCGTTTTCCTTTATGTCGAATTTGATTTTGCCGCGTGATCCCGAGTAATGTCCTTCTGCTTCAAACCACTGGTCTGGTAGGTCCGGTTGATCGACGAATTCAATGACAACTTTCTCGCGACCAGAATCGGACCCGGACAGCGACCAGCGAGCCACGATTCGTTGCGCTACCCCGGACTCCGCGTCCGACCACAGTTCAATTGTGACGGGTAAACTCTGGTTGGCTTCGCTCTTTAACTCGCCCACAACGTGCCTACAGAAAACATCGTTACCAGCGACAGAGCGAATTGTCGACTCGCCCAACTTCCGCAGTCGGTAGCCGCGCGACATGCGTGCCAGGATCGTTGTGACGTGCAAATACGGCGTCGAAAACTGCTCTTGGGAATTTAACCATCGACTGAGTGCGACGTCATTGCCTGTTAGGACTGGGCCGATCGCGGGAACGACCCAAGTCGTCTGGCCATTCTTGCCTATCCACAAATCGGCGTCAGATAGAATGGCAGGATGTCGCAACACGAATCGATCATTTCCCTCCACGTATAAATCGTTTTCGATCTCTCGGGACCTCTTGCCATCTTTGAGAGTTACAGTGATTAAATATTTTCTTGCAACTTGTTCTTCTGCAGCCTCTAGGCTTCGTTCGATCGCCGCCAACGCATGTTGAGCCGGGCTGAGAAACTGTAAACCGACAAACATCGCACCGAGCAACGATGCGGCAATCACCATGGAAACCCAGTGATTCCAGGTTCGTCTCATCGCGAGGGTCGGGCCAATTGACGGTCGGTGCTGGACGCTCTTTTCGAGTTCAATTTGCTTGATGACTTGGTCGACTCTGTTCGCCACCGCCGATTGTTCATCGACAAATGCGGCCCTAAGTAACGCGTCGATCAAGGTCTCACGATTTCTGTCCTGAGATGAGGGCTCGATGTTCATATCGGTTCACCTGCCGCCGCAAGTTTACGTTCGAGGCAATCGGCCAATCGCAGTTTCGCTCGCGTCAACCGTTTTTTCAATGTCTCAGTAGCGAGTTGTAATGTGTTGCCAATTTCGGAAAGGGACAACGTCTCAGCATATCGCAACTGAATGGGTTGGCGATATTCTTCAGGCAACGCCTGCACACAATCGCGAAGCGCCGACAATTTTTCGCCAAGCGTATCGCCGCTGAGTGTATGAACTTGAGCGAATCTCTCTTCAAGCCATTCAAGTGACGTCTCGTCCATGGGTTGATCTTGCCTCGCACACCCACGGAAATAGGGTAAGACCAGATTTCTCGCGATGCCTCGCAGCCAAGCTCCAAAGGGGCGCTCGCGATCGTACTGCTCAATCTTTCGCCAAGCAACAAGCATCGTTTCCTGAAACAAATCATCGACTGCATGTTCATCGCGAACGACTGACCGCAAATATGCTAGCAGCATGTCAGCATTTTCGCGAATCAGGATTTCGTAAACTTGTTCCGGACTCATTCTCTCTCCGTGCATGGACCTCGCTCACCGACGACTTTGTTACAGAGTATTTGCGCAACTCCACGAAAAGAGGACAAAAAATTGGGAACGTTTTGAAAAATCGCGTAGAGCCGATGAAATTTGAGCAATCTTGGCTCTTCCGAATTGATTTGCCTGATCGTTCTTGAATGGTTGCCAATGGAAAAAGACCGTTATCATCGGACTGATGTCCGCCCCTCGATCGTTAACGAATCAAGGTGATAAAAGCCCTTGCGACCCAATCTGGGTAATACTTTTCAGCTAGTCTGTTTCAGCATATGGATCAACTTTGCGAACTTCGGTACACAGTCTATTCGCTGTGCGATACATGTCTTCATATCAACGAAGTTCAGCTCGTCGCACCTCTCGGTTCTACTTTTTAAGACAATTTTAGCAAATCGTGTTGACGTTCGCGATTCAAGGGACATTAGCCAACAGGAGCCAAAACCATGCTGAATTCCAATCCATCCGAAGTTGTCGGCCTGTTCGCACGCCACCAAGCTCGCTCGAGGGGGCTAGTAAGGTGTTTGATGGTCGCGTTTGTCGCTATCGTCGCCGTGGTCGCGTTTCGGCGTTTGACTTCGGCACAAGATGGGAAACGCTTGGATCAAGC
This sequence comes from Planctomycetaceae bacterium, assembly GCA_027487485.1. Lineage (GTDB taxonomy): Bacteria > Planctomycetota > Planctomycetia > Pirellulales > Pirellulaceae > JBKCUI01. Next base: position 77,923 of record JAIYDN010000002.1, read on the forward strand.
TTTCAGCCGCGCCGATACGAATGCCGATGGACAACTATCGCCAGAAGAGATCAGTCGCTTCGCAGCTTTAAAAGACCGAACGAAAGGGGCTGATCGCGACTCAGATGGCTTCGTTTCTTTCGAGGAGTTTCGAAATCAATTCGCCGACAACCTGACCACACTCAAGCCTAGCACCGGAAAACTCTCGGTCGGTGACTATTTGCGAGTCGTCAAAGTTGCCGATTTGGAACGCCGATACCGAGTGCACGTTCCGAAGCTGTACAACCAGGACAAGCCGACCCCTGTGATAGTAGTATTTCACGGTGGCGGAGGAAACCCTGAGAGCATGATCCGGCTGACCGGAATGAACGCCAAGGCGGACGAAGCGGGCTTCCTGGTCGTATACCCATATGGCACGGGCAAGTTGGACAACGCACTGCTCACCTTCAACGGTGGCGAGTGCTGCGGCTATGCGATGGATAACAAAGTGGACGACGTTGGATTCACTCGCGAGTTGCTCGATGATCTAGCCAAGGTGGCCAACGTCGATGCCGATCGAATCTTCGCAACTGGCCTCTCGAATGGCGGTATCATGGCGCATTACTTGGCGTCGGAATTGTCGGATCGTATCGCCGCCATTGCTCCCGTCGGCGGACCACTCATGATGGAGGCTCCTCGAAACAAACGCCCTGTACCAGTGATGCACTTTCATGGAACGGCAGATGCGTTCGCACCATTCCAAGGTGGCTACGGAAAAGGATTTCTCGGCCGAAGCAAGGTTACTAAGTTCAGGTCAGTCGATCATACCATCCAGAGCTGGGTGAAAGCCAATGGCTGCAAGAACGAGCCCGAAATCATGCAATTACCGGACATAGCCGACGACAAAATGAAGGTCACTCGCAAAACATGGAGCGGCGGCAAAGAGAACGGCGAGGTCGTCCTCATCGAAATCGAAGGCGGTGGTCATACTTGGCCTGGGCGCAAGCCGATTGTGTCGCTCCTTGGCGAAGCGACCATGGACATTTCAGCAAACGACTTGATGTGGGAATTTTTTCAAAAGCACCCGCGACGTTCCGTCAAAACGATAACGCAAGAAGCCAAGCCATGAACTGCCAATCTCTAGCACTAAACTTATTACTGGTAATGCACCTGGCTGCTACTTCCATGGCACAGCAGGTCGAATCCCCATTGCGGATAGCGTGGGTAACACCTGAAGTGAAAGCTCCACGTGTATCGTTTCATACTTTTGAAAGTACGGCTGCCAAGGTTAAAGTCAGTTACCACATCTATGCTCCATCAGCACATGATCGCGAACCTCAACGTCGATTTCCGGTTGTTTATTGGCTGCATGGATCAGGGGGGGGATTGGCTGGAATAGCGAAAATCGCTTCTCGCTTTAATGCCGCCATTGAAGCAGGAAAAACTCCGCCGTGTTTTGTAGTTTTCGTGAATGGACTTGTCGAAGGGATGTACGTCGATTGGAAAGATGGATCGGTGCCGATGGAGACCATTATCGTCAAAGAACTCGTGCCACATATCGATGCAACGTATCGCACCATCGCAACACGCGAAGGGAGACTGCTTGATGGCTATAGCATGGGCGGCTACGGCGCTGCAAGATTGGGTTTTAAATACACCGATCTCTTTCGCGCGGTGTCCATTATGGGCGGCGGGCCACTGCAGGCCGAACTGATCCAGGCACCACGTGCAGGTAGGCAGCGGGCTGCAGAGGTCTTGAAGCAAGTGTACGGGGGCGATCAAGAGTATTTTAGGAGCGTCAGTCCTCGGCGACTCGCGGAACAAAACGCTCAAGCGATTATCGCTGGCTCGCTCGTCCGCCAAGTTTGCGGTGACAAGGACGAAACATTTGGCCCAAACCGCAACTTCCACGAACATCTTGAACGGCTGAAGATCCCGCATGCTTGGACAGTGCTTCCCGGAGTGGACCATAACCCGATGAAGACGCTAGAAGCGCTGGGCGACTCCAATTGGACTTTCTATCGCGAGGCCTTTGGTGACCTAAAATAAGGAAGAGTACGGAGAGTGAAAGTGGTGCTGCGCGAGAAGAGAAGAGTAAGTGAAAGGAGGAAGGGGTCAGGTTGGCTATGACTTCCAATCATTGTGAAGATTCGGTGGAAACGAAAACTCTGCATCCTTTCTTTTTTGAGGCGGGCAAGGGGTTGACGATTGCCTATACTCAAGCCTACGAAATCCTTCATATTTGATGGCCGATTACATTTCCTATTGCATGAAATTATCAGGAGGTTCGAGTGAAGAAGTCGAGCAGGAACGAAAACCGACATCGCAGTCGAAGATTGCTAGCTGAATCTCTTGAGTCGCGGCAATTGCTAGCTTCAGATCTTGTGCTTCATAATTTTGTCATGCCCGAGGACGCGGATGCCAGTGGATACGTTTCTCCCCTGGATGCCCTGGTCATCATTAACCAAATCAACTCCGATAGTAGCAACCCTCAAACGACGGCGGCAGTCGATGTGGATGCCGACGGCTCCCTCACACCTCTCGATGCATTGTTTGTCATCAACTACCTGAATCGCAACACTGCCCCTGGAGTCGATTCGCCTAGTTCCGTCAACGTAGACCGCCGAATCACTAAACTTGAAGAGGCCATCAACACCTTTCAACTGCCGCCATCGTTGGATTTGGGTACCGCTCAGCAAGCTTTGGCGGTTCTTCGAACAGGAGGTTTCCCCGAATTGGGCGATCGCATGTTGAACGGCATCCGAACAGAGCGCGACGCCACGAGCAGCTCCGAGTCAATGAGGGTGGAAACATTGATCGCCAACTATGTCATTTCTGACGATCTGGGAATGGGGTCACAGATTGTCGATGCCCAGCAGTTATCGCAATTTGTCGAGGCACTTGCAGCTCGACTTGGTTCTATGGGAGTATCCAATCCGAACATTTCCGTAGTCACGTCTGAAATCTATCGCGATGTCGGCGCAAGCATGCAAGACATCCTCGGGCAAGTCCAATCTCGATTAGCTCAACTCAACGTTAATGCGGAGATGGCTTTGCCAGAGCGGTTGGATGTCCAAGTGAATCAGATTGTCGCAAGGCTTAGCCCTCTCGGTGTTTCTCAAGAAGCCATCCTTACAATCAGCAATGACTTGCGAATTGGATTTGAGACGAATAATCCCCTAAATCTTGAGCAAATCAAGTCAAGGTTGAATGATCTTGGGATTGATGCGTCCATAATCTTTCCATCCGAGTCGGATCAATTCATCAATCAGCTCAGTGCAAAGTTGGAAGCTGCCGGAGTCAACCCAACGATTGTAAGTCAGATTGGCAACGAACTGAAAGCTGCCTTCGCGACCAACAATCCACTTAGCATTGATCAAATCAAAGAGCGTTTGCAAAGTCTTGGCATCAGTTCCGCAACGATCACCTCTGTATTCCCGAATCGAGGCTCAGAATTGTTGGAGCGTTTCGTGAGAACGCTAGAGACGGTCGGCGTGTCGGGCCAAGTTATCAACACGATCGTGAATGAAATCGAGACGAGCATCGACAATGGACGACCATTGAGTTTTGACGCGGTGATGACTCGCTTGAAGGTACTAGGCGTTGATGTGGAGAGTATATTCCCTGAGGTTGCCCCGCTCTCAGTCGAACTGGTAGCTGCCGTCCTGGCACGTTCGCAGGTTTCACCCGAGTCAATCGCAAGCGTCGTAAGCGCGATGATCAGCGCTCGTTTGTCGGGCGCTCCGCTGACGCTTGAGCAAATTAAAAATGTCATGACTTCGAATGGAATTGACGTTTCGACAGTCATCTTCCCCAGCGGACCGACTTCTGGCCAATTTGCACCACCTTTGGAAACAGCGTTGATGGTGTTTCGAAGAGTCAAGGTCAATGAAGCAGTCATCGCCAACATGGAGTTGCTGATCGCTCAAGGACTTAGCAGTGGCCAGCCAATGAGTGTCAATGCAATCATTGAGAGGATGCGCGGGCTGGGTGTTGAACTACCTCAAACTCTGGACTGGCTATTCAACTACGGTGGTCGATGATCTAGGAACTTAACCGTAGGTAGTCGGATTCGGCATGCCGTCGGCTTTACTTACATGAATGGTAAAGGTCGCTGTTTGCCAAACCTCCAGAATAGCCAGGGCATCAAGGCAAAAACGACTAGCAATGCGTAATACACGGCGCCAGACACTGGGTCATGCTTGGTGAACACCTCGAGGAACGACAAGCCCTGGAGGGTCACGCCCATGGAGACTTCCGCCGCAAGCAACATCGCAAGCGCCAAAACTCCGACAACCAACCGGCTTGCAGATCCACCCGAATTACCAATAAGGCGGCTTGTCCAGCCAGCAGCAAACACAATTGCAACAAGCATCAATGGCGATTCCAGCAGTTCGGCAGTCCTGACGCCGATTCGCGGAACAATCCAGAGAGTTCGGACGGTTCCTAACGCAAAGCCGGTGCCGAACACAAACGCGAAGTATGCGATTCCGGCTTTCAAATTTTGCTGAACACTCATTAATTCGATCTTGACTGCGATCTCCCCTACAAGAATCCAAAAGTGTTAGCGGACGCAGATGGATATGTTTTTATCTTTAAGTTGTAACCGCGAAGGACTTTGGGAGTAGAAGATATTGTAGAGTTTTTGAAAACGAATAAAGGAGTCGAGAAGATTGATTTGGTGCGAGCATGATACCGTCGGAAAGCCAAATACGAGCCTGGATGGTGTCTTGGCGGGAAACCGGCGATCCGGTCTCGGGTCGAGCTTTGGTAGATGCCATGTATCCGTTCGTTGCTGCCTTGGTAAGACGACATGTCGCCGATCTAGGAGCCATCGAAGACCTTGCCCAGCAAACTTTTGTACGTTGTTTTTCCAAGGCCGATCAGTGGAAGCCCGACAAACCGCTCGAACCTTGGTTGGCTCGGATCGCCCTGAACCTATGCCGCGACTACTTCCGGTCGCAGCGATCGAGACGCGAATTGCGATGGACCGACCTAAGCGAGAAAGAACAAGCAGCCATGACGGCGACAGCCCAAACCTCGTCGCTCGCGCCGGAAAGTCTCCACGACGAATCTCGGACCGTCCTGCTGCGTTTACTGAATACATTGTCCGCCGACGACCGCATGGTTTTGAGTTTACTTCATTTAGAAAGTCAGACAACCGATCAAATCGCCGAGTTGACTGGTTGGAGCCGAGCGCTTGTGAAAGTCCGTGCCTTTCGCGCTCGAAAGAAACTTCGCCTTGCATTTGAACGACTGGAAAACACGCGACCATGAACCCTATTGATCAACGCCTTGAAATCATGACCGATCGCGCGCGAAAGGCCGTTTTGCCGGATGACACGCGGTCTCCGGTTGGGTTCGCAACACGTGTTTTGTCACGTGTTCGACGCGAACCCAATTCAGCTTCGATTTGGCTAAAGTTTTCACTTGCATCGTTGCCGGTTGCGGCAACGGCAATGATCGCTTGTTTGTTTTGTTTCGGAATAGATCTGCCTCGCGATGTCGACCAATTAGCGAACTCCTTTATCCAAGTGCCGTTGCTCCCATGAAAAAAATCTTGATCGTTTTTTCTTTGTTCTTTCTTTTCTTGTTCGGCGGTGTTTGCGGCTTTACTGTCGCACTTCGAATGTTCAAGAACAGCCTGAATGAAGAAAATATCGTGAATCAACGAATAGCCGAAGAGACACGCCGCCTTCAGTTGACTCCCGAGCAGCTTGAGAAAGCGATGCCTGCATATGACCAGCTCAAAAGAGACCTCTCCGAAGTGAAACGTGAGACACTTCGAAGTATCGCTCAAGCCGCTGTAACGCAAACTTTGGAACTTTCCAAAGTGCTTAATTCGGAACAAATGGACAAACTCGAGAAGCTCAGTGACGAACGCCGCGTGAAGTTTGAAAAATTGACAAAACCGTGAATAAGAGACTCACTTGTTAGGACTTAAACCAATACCATGCATGCTCATGACCGTTTCGTAACCAACGTATTTTTTTTATCCGTTTGCTTCATTGCACACGGGACTTGTCTGGCTCAATCTGTACCATCATCAGAAGCCTGCAAAGTTGCCGCCGCCTATTCTCACTCGCAGAAAGGGACAGGGGTCTTGGTGATGGTTCAAGGGAAAGTTGTTTTTGAGGATTACGCCGAGGGTTGGAACGCCGACAAACCGCACTTGCTAGCCAGCGGTACGAAGAGCTTTTGTGGCGTAATGGCTGCATGCGCTGTACAAGATGGACTATTGACACTCGATGAAAAAGTCACGGACACGCTTACCGAATGGAAAGAAGACAAACGCAAATCGCAGGTCACGATTCGCCAACTTCTTAGCCTTTGTAGCGGTATCGATGGCGGTGACAATGGAACAGTGCCAAGTTACAAACGGGCAGTTGCCATGGCAAATGCAACTGCCGAACCTGGAAAGAAATTCTCGTATGGCCCAATTCCATTCCAGTGCTTTGGGGAACTAATGCGACGCAAGCTTGAACCTAAGCATGAATCGGTGGAGGCTTACCTGCATCGTAGGGTGCTTGATCCGATCGGAATGAAGGTTGGCTTCTGGCGCAAGGATGCAGATGGCAATATCAACCTGCCTGCCGGTGCTTTCTTGACACCGCGCGAGTGGGTTAAGTTTGGCGAACTGGTTCGACTAGGTGGAAAGTGGAATGAAAACGAAATTGTTCCTGCTGCTGTTCTCGCAGAATGCTTTAAGCCATCAACGGCTCAACCTTCGTATGGCATGACGTGGTGGCTTCTGGGCGGAGGCGATGAAGATAGCACCGAAGCCGCAAATGGGCGAAACATTGTTCCCAAAGCGAGACGTCTCATTCAAGAGCGTCGCAAGCAAAACTTTCAACCACCCGCCGATACTGTCGCTGCGATGGGGAAAGGCAAGAACCGTTGTTATGTCATTCCATCGCTCGAAATGGTTATCATCCGAATGGGGGACAGCCAAGGCCGTGAGTTTAGCGACAATGAATTCGTAGCAAAGTTGCTGGGAACGCCATGAATACCGATAAGACCATTTTGAGCGTAGCCGTCACCCTGATCATCCTAGGCTCGATCTTCTTTGTGATCGAACGGGTCATCGCGCGCGGTCGAAATCGAGAGCAGCCGATTATTCGCAGAGGCTGGTTTACGGATGTAGTCTACTGGTTCACCACCATTTTGTTGACCAAGCCATTCGTACGCTTCATGTTGATCGTTCCGTTAAGTGTCCTTGTCCTAGCGAAGGTGACTTCGGTCGACATTCTCAAAATGGGCACCTATACCGGCTTTGGCCCATTGAGCAAACAGCCACTCTGGTTGCAAGCGATTCAAATTTATCTCATCGTCGATTTTTGCAGTTATTGGAACCATCGCATGTTTCACAACGGACGATGGTGGCCATTCCACGCAGTGCACCATAGTTCCGAAGATCTCGATTGGCTCAGCAGTTTGCGCGTACACCCAATCAACGATCTGGTCAACAAGATGGTTCAAGTCACGCCGGTTTTGCTCATGGGTTACAATCCTACTGTGACGTTAAGCACGGCACCGATCCTGACGTTTTATGCGATCTTTATTCATGCAAATGTCAATTGGGATTTTGGTCCACTGCGAAGCGTGATTGCGACGCCCGTCTTTCATCGCTGGCATCATTCGCGTGAGCCCGAGGCTTGGGACAAAAACTTCGCCGGCTTGCTACCCATTTGGGATATACTGTTTGGAACTTATTATATGCCAAAGAATCGATGGCCAGAGAACTTTGGCATCTGCGAGCCAATGCCAAAAGGCTATTTTGGCCAACTGTGGGAACCCTTCGCTTGGATTATTCGGCATGGCAAAAAAGCCAACCCAGTCCATGGAACGGAATTAGCTTCGCATTCACTGGACTCAACCAATGCCTCTGAGTTGCTTGCTGCTTCCAGCCAAGAAATAAGTTCACCTGCGTTAAGCCACGACGATGTCCAACCCTAGCTCCTCATCAAAAAAACGTTCCATGAAATTCTCGTACTGGCTGCTCCTCGCTGTCGTGTTGGCACCCTTGTCCGCGCTGAAAGCTGCCGATAACGCGGTCGATAAGCCAAACATCATCTTCCTACTTGCCGATGACTCGGGCTATGCGGATTTCGGATGCTACGGGCATCCCTATGCAAGAACGCCGAATATCGACAAGCTCGCCTCCGAAGGCACGCGATTCACGCAGTTCTACGCAACAGGAGTCACGTGTTGCCCGACTCGCACCGGCTTAATGACCAGCAAATGGCCGGCCTCGTATTCGACTTATCCCGCCAATGGTGGCTTTGCGGACCGAGTTACGATTACCGAGTTGTTGCACAAGCACGGCTACGCGACAGGGCACTTTGGCAAGTGGCACATCGGACCTGAAGATCAAACGAAGTCAGGCACGTATGGGATCGACGTAATCAGTGCGGCAGCCGGTGCAGCAAAGAAAAAGAATACAGCGGGCCGAGATGCTCCTATTTATGATGCCGCTATTCAATTCATGGAACAGCACAAAGACGGCCCTTTTTACATCAATGTTTGGGGCCATGTCTCACACCATAAAGTTGATCCTCCTAAAAGCTACATCGACAAGTTCAAGGACTTAGTGGTCGACGAGTCGAAGTTCGCCGAGCCGATGCGAGAGAAGTTCGCTGCATGCAAAGCGCTGGGTGGCAATGTGAGCGAGCACATGCGGGCTTACTTGGCAGATATTCATTCGTTAGATGAGGATGTCGGTCGGCTACTGAATCGACTCGACGAACTTGGCTTGAGCGACAACACTATCGTTGTCTTTTCTAGCGATCAAGGTTCGGCCCCCATTCGCGATGATGGCAAAAAGACCGGAAGCAATAACAAGGAAAAGATAAACGATACCAGGCTCAATGCGATGGGCTACAACGGCATCTACCGTGGTGGCAAGCACGGAATGTTTGAAGGTGGCGTTCGCGTGCCATGGATCGTACGTTGGCCCGGCCATGTGCCTGCGAATCGAGTTGACGAGAAATCTGTCATCAGTGGTGCAGATTTTCTGCCGACCTTATGCGCTATCGCTGGCGTAAAGATCAACGCCTCTGACTTCGATGGTGAAGATACCTCGGCTGCTTGGCTCGGCAAAGGCGACCATGTGCGCACCAAGCCGCTCTTGTGGAAAACCAGTTCGGTAAACAGTGACGCTGGCATCCGCGACGGCCAATGGAAGCTAATCTATCCCACTCGGAAAAACAGAGCCGAACTCGCACTTTACGATATCGAAAATGACCGTAGCGAAAGCGAAAACATTGCCTCCAGGCATCCTGATGTGGTAAAGAAACTTTCTTCCAAAGTTCAATCCTGGGTCGAATCCTTACCCAAAGACTACATCAAGACAGACGATAACGACAAATAATGATCATTAGCATCAAGTAGAACGAAAAGAATGCTTCGGTGACTTCGACAATCAGATTCAGAGAGTAGCGTTGCCATTTGCCGATCGCTTTTCAGGACAAGCCAATAGTGCTTTGACGCAACCTAGTGGACATTTGCCGCTGCTTGTTCCAGTCGAGTGTTTTGGCGACAAGGCGAAGTTCGGCATCTTGGATTACATCGCGGCCATGGGTGGTTCTGGGGAGGAAGAAGATCTCTTCTTGGATGTCGATGGCGAGGTTGTCTGCCCAAATGATCTAGCTCGGTTCACAGAAAAAGAATCTGATCCCATGGACATGAAAGAGATCGATCGGTCGACCATCGTTTGTTGCACGGGCAAACGCAATTATCTCGGAAAGGGATACCCAAAACGGGTGACTTTTTTGGTTGTTAGGTTCAGCCGCAGCGGTAGTCGTGCAAATCCAGAGTATACCATGCTGCTGTGGTAAGTATAATCATCGTCCTGGTTGGGTCCTCTGAATCAATGAAGGCACCAGAATGGTGTCCGGTCAGGAAAAGCCCGAACCCGACACGGCGAGTCAAATATTGTGTTACCGAGTGGACTGCTCCAGTCGCACTGACATCCACAAAATACGTTTCAGTAGTTGTTAGAAGAGCCCTCTTTATGTTTTCCCAAAATCGATTTGTGATTCAACCCTTCGTGTGGATTGGATTTTGCTTGCTGCTCGCTGGACGAACAGTTGGACAGACGAGCACTCCCTCGTTTGTAGATCGGCACGGGGCATTATCAGTGAAAGGGACTCAGTTGGTAGATTCGGAAGGGCAACCCGTTGTATTGAAAGGAATGAGTTTTGGTTGGCATGTTTGGTGGCCACAATTTTGGAATAAAGACGTTGTGAAATGGCTTAAAGACGACTGGAAATGCACCGTTGTTCGGTGCGCTGTGGGCATCGAGCCAGACGGTGGTTATCTAAAATCGCCTGAGCAATCTACCCAGCTTGTTGAAACAGTTGTTGACGCATGCATTGAGAATGGAATGTATGTCATCATTGATTGGCATGACCATCACGCGTCCTCGCATCTTGAGGAATCCAAAGCATTTTTCATTGCGATGGCCAAGAAATACGGCAAGCACCCCAACGTGATTTACGAAATCTACAATGAGCCTGAAAAGGAGTCCTGGGAGTCTGTGAAGAGTTATTCGGAGGCGATCATTCAAGCGATTCGCCAAAACGATCCTGACAACATCATTTTGGTGGGAAGTCCGAATTGGGATCAAGATGTTCATTACGCCGCGGACGATCCAATCGTTGGTGTTTCCAACGTTATGTATACACTGCACTTTTACGCAGCAACGCATAAGCAATGGCTTCGTGATCGCGCCGATTATGCCCTGCAGAAAGGCTTGCCAATCTTTGTTTCTGAATATGGCGGTTCTGAAGCGTCAGGCGATGGAATACTGGATATCCAAGAATGGAATACTTGGGTCGAATGGATGAACGCCCGCAACGTAAGCTGGTGCACATGGAGCATTTCGGACAAACGCGAAATCTGCTCGGTGCTTATTCCTGGAGCCAGTGCAAAAGGCGGATGGGGTTCAGCTGATTTAAGCCCATCGGGTCTGCATGCTCGAGAATTGCTGCGCAAGCACAATAGCCAAGCAATATCTCGCGAAAAAGAATAGGCTTGCGAAAAATGATAAGCTTACAAGGCTAAGATTTTGCGGACACCGATTATAATTGCTGTGTTTATGCCATATTTTAGCGGCGATGGTCGCTTTGCTTGAAGGTCTAAAGCAGATAAGATCCAGCGAATGTCCAGCCAATTGCTCGCCCCTCGACGATGGAAAAGTAGAAGATTTGGTGGCGCAAAGATTTGGGGCGGAGAACTGTTTTTCAAGGGCATTTCCCTGATTACCAAGGCTCTGCTCTTTCTGGTGCTAATACAGAATGCGCAATCCCAGGAAGCATCTGCCCTTTCCGCAGATCGTGAGTTGCATTTTCAGTCTTACGAGTCAATGCGTAAGCACCAGCAGAATTTCGGATTCGCAGAGTGTTCAATTGACTTCGAGTGTCAGCTGGTCTTCGCAGCGCGTGATTGGACCACTTGCTTTGTCGAGACAAAAGACCATGCAACGATGCTTTTTGTCACACCGGAGCAGTCCAATGCACTGCGAACACTATCGGCAGGAGCCCGTCTAGCGGTCAGTGGGAAAATGACTCGCCAATCAGACTTTGTTCAGGTGTCGAAGTTGGCCGTGATCGATGAAACAGCTCGCCTAAAACCGCTTGACCTTTCGGTCGTCACTCACGGGGCAGCCGCTCGGCTCAATGGACTCGCACTTTTCACCGGCGGCGTGCGAGAAGTCATGGTTGATTTCGATGTGGTCTATTTATTCACGTGGTCTGGCTATGTTCCCTATGAAGTTGAGTTGCATGGGGCAGGAATACGCGAAACATCGGCTAAAGCGATGTGGAATCAGATGGTAAAAGTGACAGGAGCTTTAACCCGGATTCATCAAAATCAAGAGGCCCTGTACTCGATTCGCGCGATGGGCAAGGACCAAATCCTTGCGCCGAATCTGGACCAGGCTCCCGTTTCCTTAACGCGTGACTTCGCAACGCTTCATGGTCAAGTCCAATACACCGACCATCGCTCGATAGTCTTCGTCAATATCGAGGATCGGATTCACCGAATGCGCACTCGTTTTGCCCATCGGATTCATGCGGGCGATTTGATCGAGATCGATCTGCCAACTCCGAAGTCGCCACCCAAGGTCTCCGATACGATAGTGCCATCGGTTGTTATTCGCAGGGGAAATCGCGAGCTGCCCCGTTCGATGACGGTCACTTCCTCGGACCTTCGCTCTGGAGCGTTGGCATCTCGCGTCTCTATCCAGGCGATCGTTCAACAATCTCGGAAATTGACTCGCGAAAGTTGTACACTAACGCTTGAACGCGATGGTATAACGTTCTCTGCAGTTGTGCCGACCAACGATGACGTAGTCGAATTGCAGGGATACAGGCCGAGTGATCTGGTCGAAGTCACAGGTTGTGCGATCTTTGCAGCCGACCTAATCTCCAAAGAGGACAAACAGTCCCTGCCGTTGACGCTCTATGCAGCTTCCCCGGCCGACTTGCGATTCATTCGTGGACCTTGGCGTATATCGCCATGGATCATACTGTACGGCGCCTCAGCTGTTGCGGGCTTGCTTTTTCTTGCGACTTTGTGGAATAGAATCCTTCGACGAGAAGTCAGTGCACGCACCGCCGAGCTTTGTGTCGCCACAACCCACTTGCGAAAGTCTTATGAGGCGATTCCTAAAGCGGTCTTGGTACATGGCGAGGATCAACGAATATCCGGGACCAATGGGAGTTTCCAACAGCTTTTTGGCAAGTTGCCAGTCGATGGTGAAAATGCGTTTACCATTCTGGCAAACCTCTCCGATAACTTTGCTGCCCCTGCCGCGTTTCTTCAATTTCTTGCCGACGCCAGGGAATCAGCCAGCGAACCGGTGACGACAAGATTGAACCTGTCGTCGCCCGTTCGGATCATCGATGCTTTCTCTAGCCCAATCATTGACGATTCAGGAATTCGTTATGGTAGGCTCTGGGCATTCGAAGATATCACCGACAAGTTGCGAATAGAAACCGAATTGTTGGAAGCACAAAAATCGGAAATTGTTGAACAATTGTCTGGCGGGATTGCACATGACTTCAATAATCTTCTGGCCGTCATTCGTTCCAGTCTCACCGTCGCCCGAATCCCGAACGGCCAATCCGATCAAGCTGCTCGCGGTTTGGAAGTCGCAGAAATGGCTGTGGACCAAGCGAGCGATCTGACGCATCGGCTGCTGCATTTTTCTCGCCGCACTGCACTCACGCGTCGAGTTTGTGACGTCAATGTTTTGCTTCAGCACGTATACTGCTTGGCAAGGCATTCTGTTGGTCACAATATTGAAGTTAACTTAACGATTCTGCCCGAGCCCGTTTTCATTAGCGTGGATGTCAATCGCATCGAGCAAGTGCTGCTGAATATATGCCTCAACGCAAGAGACTCGATACAAGGCAATCAAGGTCGCATTTCAATCTTTGCAAGACCGGTTGACGATTCCTCTGGGCATCCCAAGGTATCTTTGTGCGTGGAGGATAATGGAGCGGGAATGCCCGAAGAGGTTCGGTGCCGCATCTACGATGCTTTTTTCACTACGAAACAAGTCGGCAAAGGGATTGGCCTTGGTCTTGCCATGGCAAGGAGCGTTGTGGAGCAGTTGGGGGGGACCATCGACTGCCAATCGATCGTCAATAGTGGCACCAAGTTCGAAATTGTCCTTCCCGTGAAATTGGTCTCTCCCGTGGAAGTCGCCGAGCAAAACGACTCGATCCAGCCCGTCGACACACCCAGCAACATCTTGCTTGTGGACGATGACTCGCTTGTTCGGAAGAGTGGCAAAGCAATGTTGGAGTCGCTTGGGCATCATGTGGTAACCGCTGAGAGCGGAGAAGAAGCTCTGCTTGTACTTAATGCATCGCCTAATTTCAGCGCGGTGATTCTTGACTATGCGATGCCAGGGCAAAATGGAGTTCAAGTGTATTGCGAGATCCAGCGGCGTCACCCTACGCTCCCGGTTGCAATCTGCAGTGGCTCTGACGTTAACTTCTATGCCGAGTTCGCGGACAGCAACACTACCCCAATGCCCCACTTTATACTCAAACCATTTCGCTACTCGGATTTTGCAATGTTCTTAGAGCGGTACCAGCCTTCGATCGAAGCCAAGTAAATAGCAGCACATCCCACCTCCATAAACGGCTTCAAGGTGATTCCCCTTGCCGCTCTATTGCGGAACGAAATGAGCCGAGCTAGACTTTTTAGGCAACTTTAGAGGCTGCTCTTATCGGGATCGCTCTGGTCGACTAGCTCATTCACATTTCTACACTTCGTAAGCCTTAAGCATCGAAAGAATTGACGCGATGACTTCCGACGGAATTCTCAGTCGCGAACCTGTTGATCCAAATACAAACACTGCATTGAGCCAAGTTGCCGATACGGTATATGTTATCGACGACCTGGAGTTATGCCGCGTCTCGATGCAGATGCTTTTGGAGTCGAGCGATTATTCTGTGCTCACCTTTGCAACACCGACTGAATTCCTGGGGAAACTCGATGCCGGGGCACGAGGGTGCATTATTCTCGACTACTCGCTACCCACAATGACCGGCCTGGAACTGGTTCGCGAGGTCCGCAGTCGGGGCTGTTCCATGCCCTTTATCGTCGTGACGGGATACGGGACAGTGCCGCTGGCCGTGGAATTCATGCAACTGGGCGCGATCACGGTTTTGGAAAAACCCTACATGCCTAGAGATCTCTTAACAAGTGTCCGATGGGCGATCGCAGCCGACCAGCGAGAACAATCGACGAATGCAAAAAGGAGCACAATTCAAAGCAAGCTTTCTGGCCTGACTAAAAGAGAAATGGAAGTTTTGGAAATGGCTCGCGATGGTATGCCCTCCAAACAAATCGCAAAAGAGCTGGGGATCAGCACCAAGACGGTCGAAGTTCATCGCTTCAACATTCTCAAGAAATTGGAAATCGACTCCATGATCGTCTTGCTCCAAACCCTCATGACTCAGGATCGACTGCACCTGCCTTAGGGCGGGCAAGTCACCCGTGATTCTTTTTTCTTGGTGTATTATCTGGCACTAAGTGTTTTTTTTAGGCCGTTACCGTTTGAGTATTTCGCCCAGAGATTACCGTAGGAAAAATCCATAAGCTTGACGGGCGTTCAACACGCAAGCTTCTGAATCGCGAGTTTGCCATCCTCTCTTTCCTTCGAGTCGACCTCATGAGTAACCTTCACCTGAAGAAACGAACGCTTTTTAGAAGTTATTTGAGACAGGTCATTTGCCTGAGCTTAGCGATTCCTTTCGCGACGATTGCGGGCGGTATTGCAGACGCGGCCGACGTAATTAAGGCGAATAATACGACTGCGTTAAACCAAGCTGGTGCGTGGAACACTGGGGTTCCTACCAGTAATGACGTTGCCGTTTGGAATAACGCGGTGACAGCCAGTAACGCGGCAGGCAGCAACACGATTACTGCCTTGGGTGGGGACCTTTCTTGGCAGGGGATTCGCATCGGGGATGTCGCCGGCACCCCCAATTCGGGGACAACCACCTCGGGTATCCAAATCACAAATGGCAGCTCTGCAAATACGTTGACACTTGGTTCGGCTGGCATCGATATGTCTGCTGCAACGCAGGCTTTGTTGATTCAGTCTAAGCTTGCTTTGTCTGCGAATCAGACGTGGACTGTTGGCAATGCAAACACCAACGCAAATCCATTTGTTGGTTCAGGCATCAACGCTGGCTTGAGCGAAGACCTGATGTTCGCTGCACAGGCTGCTGCAACGGTAGACCTTGGCGGTTTTACTTTGAATACCGCGGGCGTCGGATCCATTGGCTTTTCTTCTGGGTACGCGTTTAGCAACGGTACAATTAACCTTGGAAACACCAATACATGGATCCAGTCCGGTGGCAATCGCACAACTTCGCTTGCCAACACTGTAACAGTCAACGTTGGTGCGAATTCCAATTTGCGTTTGCGCGCCAACTCGGGTGCCGGAGGCGTCGGTATCAATTCCGCCGCAGCAATCAATGTTTCAGGCGCCGGATCGAGATTGCAACTGGAAAACAACAACGGCAGCAACTCACTCCTTCAGAGCGGCGCCCTAAGTTTCGGTAATGGTTCGACGTTCGAATCAATCGTCAACAACGCGGGAGCCATCACAGTCTCTGGTGGAATTGCGACCTCGGGTACAAATACTTGGTTGGTCAATGGTACCAATGCTGGTAATGCGACTGGTATCGCATTGACGGGCAACCTCACAGGTAACGGTGCTATCGCCTATCAGAACACTGCTACAGGGACGAATGGCCAGATGCGTTTGTCCGGCGATAACTCAGGTTTCTCGGGCACGATCAACCTAAACGGAACGTCAGGAAATCGGAGCCTTCGCCTTAGCTCGGCCACCGCAGGCAGTTCATCGGGGACCTGGACGGTTGGTGCGGCCAATACTTTGCAAGTAAATGGCGTCGCAGTGAACCTAGGAACACTCAATGGTGCAGGTACGGTCACGAACTCTCATGCCACCAATGTTGCAGGCATTACCGTTGGTTCTGGAACATTCTCCGGAGCGATCACCAACGGCACGCCAGCCAACGGAATGTCGTTAACTAAGGTTGGCACTGGAACGCTAACGCTCACTGGCGCCAATACCTATTCGGGACTGACCGATATTCAGGCAGGCACACTTTCCACAACAACGCTTCAAACCGGCGGTGGAGCAATAACGGTTGGTGATGCAGGAACTCTCGCGATAACTCAATTGGCACCGGGGGCAAGCTTCAATACGTCGAACCTTACTCTTGGTGCTGCAGGTGGTGCGATACTCAGACTTGATCCAGTCGCATCGCCAGCAGCCGCATTGGTGAATGCAACGTCCTTCACTGTAAATGGTTCCAATACCATCCAGATCACCGGCCTGCCTGTTTCGGGAACCACCCTAGTTGACTACACAGGCAGTATTGGTGGCTCAGGCTTTGGCGGACTGAACCTAATTCTGCCGTTCCGAGTTTCAGGGAACCTTCTGGACAATGTGATCAACACGAGCGTCGATTTAACGAACATCCAGATCGAAACGCCTAAATGGTCGGGCGCGGTGAACAACCTATGGGATGTGACCAGCGACTCAACCGGCAACACGGGTGGGACAGCAAACTGGCAGACTTCTGCAACGTCAACACCGACTCGTTACATCGAAGCGGGTGCCGGTCAAATCGATTCCGTTATCTTCGACGATACCGCCGCAGGTTCCACTTCAGTCATTCTCAATAATTCGGTGACTCCTGTTGCCGTTACTTTCAACAACAGTTCTAAAAACTACAGTGTCTCCGGAACGGGAGCGATCAACGGATCTGGCAGTATTTCCAAGACCGGTACAGGCTCGCTCACTTTGGAAACAGCAAACGGATTTTCCGGAGGAGTCCAGCTCAACAGCGGTACACTCAACGTGAACCACAATACGGCTCTGGGAACTGGTTCACTTACCATCAATGGTGGTACGCTCGACAACACTAGCGGCTCGGCCATCGTCGCCACGAATGCCCAGAGCTGGAACAGCGACTTTGCCTTCACGGGCACCAATGATCTGACTCTTGGGACTGCTGCAATGAATGCCAGCCGTGAAGTGACCGTCAATGGTGGAACACTGACCGTTGGTGGGATCACCGGCGTCGGCTTTGGGCTCACCAAAGCGGGAGCAGGTACACTGGCTGTCGGAGCGAGCACATACACAGGTTCAACGGTCGTAAATGCTGGCACACTTCGGTCTACGAGTGCGACAGCGTTCTCCAACAGCTCGTCTGTGACTCTTGCTGATGCTGCGGGAGCGAATCTAAACCTGAACGGTATCAATCAGACGATTGGCACCGTCACAGGTGGCGGAGCAACCGGGGGCAACCTTGTTCTCAATGGTGCTGTACTCACGACCGGAACAGGCGCCAACAACACGTTTAGTGGGGCACTTGTCAGTGGCAGTGGAGCTGGCGGACTGACCAAAACCGGAGCCGGCGTTTTAACACTCGCAGGCGACAAGAGTGGATACACCGGCGTCACAGCCCTCTCTGGCGGGACCTTGGATATCGGTACCAGTTCCGGAGCCTTCGGCGGCGGAAACATCACCGGGTCCAACACCGTATTCTTCCAAGGCAACGGCTCGACCACTACCGGCATCACCGGCGGCGCCTCTGGCATCGGGGCACGTGGCGGAAACTTTGTTGTCAATGTCGGCGGGGCGGCAGCTATTGTTCAAATGAATTCCTCCGGTTCCAACGGCCTGGGTGGTTTTAACTTCGGCTCCACAGGTTCCGATAGCAAAGTCGTCGTGCAAAACGATGTGGGCATCAATAATTTCAACGGAACCCGAAACATTACCGTCAATCTGGGGACCGGAACAGCGTCTGCTGAAATCGCAGGCGTGATTTCCAATGGGGCTGCAGGTGGCAACAACGGCATCGTTAAACTCGGCCTCGGCGACTTGGTATTAAGCAATGCCAATACCTTTACTGGCACTACAACGATCAACGCCGGTCGCATTGTCCTTGGCCATTCCCAAGCACTGCAAAATAGCGCGCTCAACACCTCAAGTGTTGGCAAGGTAACGGCGACTGGGTTTGCAACACCAACCCTCGGCGGACTGACTGGCTCGGCGGATCTTGCAACAGTCATTGACACGGGATACTCAGGGATCACGAACTTAACGCTGAACCCACAAGCAGGTCTAACTCAAGTCTATTCCGGTGTCATTGCAGATGGGGCTCCTGGAATGAGTGTTACCAAAACCGGCGCAGGAACCCAGACATTCACCGCCTCACAAACCTACACCGGCGGCACCAACGTTAACGCTGGCACGCTAACCCTTGGTCATTCTACGAACACTCTTCTCGACACTGGTGCGGTCACCGTAG
The DNA here is from genome assembly GCA_027487485.1 of Planctomycetaceae bacterium. Lineage (GTDB taxonomy): Bacteria > Planctomycetota > Planctomycetia > Pirellulales > Pirellulaceae > JBKCUI01. Next base: position 96,753 of record JAIYDN010000002.1, read on the forward strand.
GTGGTGGCACTCTTGCGCTTGGTGCAAATAGCGATACGGTTGGTGCTGTTACCCTGGCCAGCGGAAACATCACTGGTACAACGGGCGTATTAACAAGCTCCAGTTACGATTTGCAATCCGGCTCCGTCTCAGCTAACCTCGGCGGCAGCGGGGCAGCTCTCACTAAGACGACAGGCGGCGTTATTACCCTCACTGGTGCCAATTTTTATACCGGTGCAACCACCGTGAATGCAGGAACGCTCGTAGTCAACGGTAATAACTCTGCTGCAACTGGTACGGTTACAGTGAATGCGGCAGGTACACTTGCAGGCACAGGTACGATCGGAGGGAACACTATCGTTTCTGGAGCCCTCAATGCAGGAAATAGCCCTGGAACACTTACTTTCATCAATAGTTTGTTGCTAGACAGTGCTAGTACAACCACCTTTGAAATTACAGGGATCGGGGCAAATCAATTCGATATCGTAAGCGGTAATGGTTCAAACACTTTGATGCTTGGTGGAACCTTGGTTCTGGACAATACTGGGTACTTTGGGACTGCAACTGTGGGCGACACGATTACGATTTTCAGTAACTGGAATACTCGAACTGGCACCTTTTCTTCCATCACTGGACTTGATCTAGGGGGTGGGCTCAGTTGGGACACAAGCAATCTTTATACCGCTGGTTCTATCACGGTAAGTGCCGTACCAGAGCCTGGATCGATTGCTCTTCTATTGGTAGCAGGATTTGGAGGGGGCCTCTATCGTCGGCTAAGAAAGAAAGTGGCGATCAAAGCTTAATCTCGGCATTCTCGATATCTGCACTCAAGGACATTGATTATGCGTCGGCCTTTGCGTTCTACGATCTATCGCACGCTAGCTACGGACCGTTAGAAGTTTCCATCCTGTTGAATTCGATTCGTGTTGCAATGGCCGAATCGCCTGATAAATCAAAGTTCACGTCGGCTCACGAACAGTTATCGTGGGGCATTGGGCTCACGCCCTCGGAAAGAATTCGAACATTACCGAACCCTTCTTAGCCTGCAACATTACGTTTTGATTGCCCAAGATCGACATTCGATCGATTGCCTTGCACAACACAACCGACGGCAGTCCCTTTGATGTTACGGGAGCGGGACGCTATTAATCTCCTTCACCACTTCACCCGTGTCCGTTTTATAGTAACGAATACGACCATCATAGCCTCCAGCGACAACTTGCTTTCCGTCTGCCGTGAATGCAAGCGCGAAGATGGGACCGCGGCCAACTTGGATCTGGGCAACGCGTTGCCCGTTATCCGCTTTAAAGATTCTTACTTCCCCGCTCAATGCGCTGCAAGCGACGTGAATGCCATCGGGACTAAAGGCGATGGACTGAATCGGCGAAGCCATGTGTTCGAACTCTCTGACGAAGCTCTCTTCCTTGTTGTCTCCCTCAGACAATCGTCCGCCGCGCGGTTCCATTTTGAACAAGCGGATCTTTCCCTCGGTTCCACCAGTAGCCACGAGATTTTCTATGGGATGTCGGGTCAAACAGATCAGCGGATCGCGTGACATATTGACGTCATCAATAAGATGCCCACTGGCTATATCAATCAGCTTTGCCGCTTTATCACGGCTCACTGTGACAAGTCGAAGGCCATCGTTCGTGAAGGCTGTACCGAATACCCAGTCGAGATGGTTATCGCATCTCATAACCTCGACCCCGTCTGCAATGTTGAATACTCGTACTAATTTATCCGCACAACCGACTGCGACCTGCTGATTGTTTGGGGAAATTGAGACTCCGTAGAAAGTATCGTTCGATTCCTTGAACGAGCGGATCAGTTCTCGTCTTTGTGTGTCCCAGATTTGTATCTCGCCAAATTCAGAAACGGCACCGCCGCAGGCAACGATGATTGTTCCATCTTTTGAAAAAGCGACCGACTCCAATCGAGGCGAATCGCCCGCTAACCGCGAAACGATGCCGGAACCATCCGCTTGATGCAACAGAATTTCGTGTCGTCCAGGCACTGCCAGGAGTGATCCATCCGGCGAAAACGACATGGAATGTACCGCTGGTAAAGAATGGTACGTTGTTGGTTCGGAAGGTCGGCGAGTGCCAGTGTCACCAGCGGAATCTTCAATCGCACCTTGCGCGACCCAACGCTTGATCAAATCAATCTCGCGAGGCAGCAGTGGTTCGCTCTCTTTCGGCATCTCTGGTTCGTCGCCACAGATGGTCTCGATCAGTCGGCTTGCTAGAGCATCCCCCGACTTAATCACCTTACCTTCGTCGCCTCCTTGAAGCAAGGCTGGGTGCGTCGTTAGATCCAGCCCCCCTTTGGATTTGCCAGGCTTGTGGCAGGCGAAGCAGTTTGTTCTAAGAATCGGGAGCACCTCGCGATGAAAGGAAACAAGGTCATCCTTTGCATTGCTCGAGGTACACAGCGCTGAAGAGAACAGAAGTATCAAAGTGCGAAGAGGCAAACGACTCACTTGACTTCCTCCACGATTAGCAGATAGCTGTTCCACTCACCACCGATATCATGTGCACTGCTTACGCAAAGGTATATCGGGCCATCGGTGGGTGACTTCAGCATCAAGACTGGGTCGCGCAACTCACTGTCGTCAGCTGCGGCTAGGAACTGGCCATGTGCATCGTAACCATGTAGTGCCGCATCCATGATGGTAGGCCCGCCGCTGGTCACTGTCACTTTCAGTTGCTGTCCAGCCTTGGCGATAATCTTATAGACATCCACATCTTTGTCGCCTTGAATCGCGCCGCGTGCAAATTGGTTCGATCGCAGTTCTTGCGATTCTCGAAATCCATTGTTCGGTTCAGTCTCATCGATCGAGGTATCGCTCGCTAGCACTCTTAATTTGCCCGTTGCATCACCTGCCGGAGTTGAGATCACGTATTCCAAAACGCCCGCAGGATGATTGGCGGGAATCGTAATTTCTGCGAGCAACTGGGTGTCACCGACTAGCTTATTTTCCAGGCCTTTGGGCGGGCCTGCATCTTTTTTCTCGGTGATCTCACCTTTGACCTCGGTAGCCTTTGGGAATCGAAACTCGGTGGACTCTTTGAGCTTAAATCCACGCACCTTAAGAGTCGTCTTGGTTCCGCTGACGATAGATGCAGGTTCAGTGGCCGTAACTCGAGCGGCTTCAGTCTTGGCTTCTTGAGCTCGAACCGCTCGTCCCAGGCAGCAACACCCGATGAACGTGTGATCGAAACCACAGAAACCCAAGACGCAAGCCGCAAAGACGAAAAATACCAAAGGACGATTCATGAAAAGAGTTCCGTAACGGTTGCACCTTCGGCCAAGATGGAGACTGGGCGACCTTCCGGTGTCAGCAGCTCTTTCGCTGGATCAATGCCAAGCGATTCATAAACCGTCCAAGCCACATCCGCCGGTCGAACCGGTCGGTCGGTGACGAACGCTCCGTTCTTGTCAGTTGCCCCAAGTACCTGGCCGCGGGCCACACCCGCACCTGCCCAAAGCATGGAACCAGCGCGGCCCCAATGATCACGGCCCGCTTTGTCGTTGACTTTGGGAGTGCGTCCAAATTCTCCCATCGCCAGCACCAACGTATCGTCTAATAACCCGCGTTGATCTAAATCCAGAATCAAAGAGCTATACCCTTGATCAAACTCAGGCAATTTTCTGTCGAGCCCCTTAAAGATCTCGTCGTGATGATCCCATCCACCATAGTTCACCGTCACGAAGCGCACGCCATTCTCGACCAAACGTCGGGCGAGAAGAACGCTTTGGCCAAACTCGCTACGGCCATAGTCATCTCGCGTTTTGGCTTCCTCACGCTCAATAGCAAAGGCCGCTTGGGCTTGAGGCGAAAGGACCATCTCGGCCGCCTTGCGACTGAACTCATCGTAAGTTGCGATCTGGTCGCTTCCCTTGACCCTGTCCGCAAGTTGGTCTACAGCCGCTAAGAGCGATTTGCGGCGTTCCAGCGATTGTGGGGTTATTCCAGCCGGAGTGGATAGGTCGCGAACTCGGTAATTTGCGTCATTGGGATTACCTGCCTTGAAGGATTCGCATCTCCCACCAAGCCAAACACTCTTTCCTAATTCCCAAGTGAAAGATGGATTCTTTGGGACTGCGACATAGGGAGGCACCGAACCAGAGAAACCCGTCTCATGCGCTACAATTGCACCTATCGCGGGATGATCGCCAAACGGAGTTCCAAAGCGTCCTGATAAGACCCAATTGGTTGCTGTCTCGTGATGATCATTCTCATGCGTCCCACTTCGCACCAGCGTCAATTTGTTCATTACCTGAGCCGTCTTCGGTAGCAACTCGCAAATCTCGAGACCAGGAACTGTGGTCGCAATACTTTTGTACTTACCGCGAATCTGTTCGACTGCATCCGGCTTCATGTCGAACGAGTCATGATGCGAAAGACCACCTCCCAAATAAATGAGGATTACCGATTTGGCTCGCGCAGGCCTTGCACCGGTATCGGCGGCCATCAACTGAGGCAATGAAAGTCCTAGCGGTGCAAGAGCCCCCATTCGAACGAAGTTGCGTCGGGAGACTCCATTGCACAGCTGGCTACGTTGATTGGACAGCGAAATATCGAGCATTTGCGTAGTTTCCTACTGCGTGTAGACAAAAGGAGGTCAGTGATTGAACGCGAACTCTTTGGAGTTAAGTAGAGCCCAAAACAGGTCAGCAAAAACTAGATCACGGCTATCCGTCGACAATGCCGCATCGATGGCCGCACGCTCTTTATCATTAGGAAGGCGATTCACGGTCGACAGGAAAATTTCATTCGTCACTATTGCTGAATCAGGATTATTCAACAAGGTCGCCAGCCGACCATTCCCAGTTCGGATGTTGGCAAGGATGTCTTCGCTGTTTCCCATGTGTAGTAGCTGCGGCAGCGTGACTTCTCCCTTTCGTTCACAAGCGCATGCGGTGACGCGGTCACTGCGCCCAAACAAAGTAAGAAAGTAAGAATCGATACCTGGGTCAGCGATTTGCGTAGCTCGAAGACCCACAGGATAACCCGCGAATCGGTTCGGTACATCCGTCGCCGCAGCCATCGCATCCAGCAGGACTTCTGCCGGTAGTCGCTTTACATTGTAGTGAGAATAGTATTTGGTATCGGTTTCGTTTTCCGGTATCGTGGATGCATCGAGCTGCCAGGCCCGCGAGTTGAGGATCAATCGAATCACATGCCGCAAGTCATAGTTGTGATTGCGGAACTCTTCGTTGAGCACCTTCCACAATGCGGCATTCGATGGTGGATTACTGGCCCGCAAATCGTCGACGGGTTCGACTAGCCCAACCGCAAAGAAATGTTTCCACAAGCGATTTACCATTGCCCCGGAGAAATTCTCGTGGCTGAGAGCCCAACTCACAAAAGGTACGCGAGGATCACTTCCTGGTTCCAGTGGTAACTCAACTCGATCCAACGACTGCGGTTTCATGAACTGTCCCGTACGCGGTTGTGTTACTCCCGGTGCTTTTTGACGGATCTCTTCAAGTCGCTTTGTTTGACTATCTAGGTCGCGATGCTGGTCCGCGATGCGCTTCATTTTTTCGTCGTCGGGCAATTCGGATCGATAAGCGTCCGCAAGACGAACGGCCACTTCGGCGATTCGATTGTGTTGTTCCCGTTCCTCGCGTCCTACCGCAGTGACTGCCGTGACACCGGTTTGGGGGTTCTTACGATCAATATTTACCTTCGAAAAGCATGCCGCAAAATGATAGAAATCGTCCTGGGTGTAGCGTTCCAGAGGATGATTGTGGCAGCGTGCACAACCGATGCGAGTCCCAAGGAATGCCTGAGCTACACTGTCAGGCAGTTCGCTTTCCTCGACCTTATTGAATTCACCCACGACGGTAACCAAGTATCCCCCTTGAGGCTGAGCGACAACGTTCCCTTTAGCTAACAACACATCGCGAGCAATGTCGCTCCACGATCGGTTGTTTGCGATCTGTTCACGCAGCCAACCATGAAACGCTTTGACTCCCTTCGTTCCACGTACATCGTGATCGCGTTCTTTGCGATTCTGAAGCAAGTCAGCAAGTTGCAGTGTCCAGTAGTCAGCAAACTCCGGCCTTAGCAACAAAGCATTGATTGCGCGGCTGCGTTTGTCAGGACTTGGATCCGATTGAAACGCGAGCACTTCTGCAGGCGTCGGCAGAATACCTGCCGCATCCAAGTATGCACGACGCAGAAACGAATCGTCACTGCATGGACCTGCAGGAGGAATTCGAAGCTGCTGTAGCTTCTGAAACAACGGGCCATCCAAGACGTTCTGCTGCGCCGTATAATCTTCTGGTTTGATGGTGTATGGAAAGGGCATCGCAAAACTTACGACCGACACCAACCCTTGAAAGTGGACACGCACGCCGGCCTCTCCGTATCGCAGAGACTTAACCAGGCCAGATGGTTTCACAGAAACAGTTGTTTCGTCATTGGAGAAAAACTGTGCGAGCCATGTCACGTCGCGCACCCGTCCGCCAGCATAGTGAGCTCGTACTAGCAGTTGCTGCGACTCGCCGGGAACCATAACACTGTCCCCTGGCAGAATTTCTAAGCGGACTACATCTGGTTCATTTGACAATGCTGCAGGAGCCCGCGAAGCGATCCAGTCACGCAAAGTTTGCCACATCCGAGAACCAGGACGAAACCGAACTCCGCCATCGTGAGGTATTTCGCCCGATGGTTTTGCAAGCAGAAGACTTTTCTCGGGAAACCCTAAGTCGATTCTTCGGCCGCTTACTTCTTGAGTGATCCACTGGTGATCCCATTCGGGGGCGTAACCTCGCAGAGAAAGACGGAACCCATTTTGTCCCGCAAGTTTGCCATGGCATCCACCCATGTTGCAGCCACTTCGCGTCAAAATCGGTAGGACATCCTGTTTGAAGGAAGGAGCTGACTTTTCAGCAAAGGCTACTACCGAAACAGGAACCGCAACAGAAAGTTGATCAAGCCTGACCGTCAACGTTGCCTGACCATCGGACAGTCCTGTAACAATCCCTCGTACATCAGTGGACGCGATATCCGTACGATCGATTTCGTAAACAGCGCGGCGCGTAACATCTAATACTTTGCCTTCGTCATCAGTAAAAGAAACGACGATCCCGTGTGAAAGATCAAGGCCAGTCAGTTCAAGTTGACTAGGGTACACCGTTAACTGAGCTGCAGTCACTCGCAATTGCAGCGTGAAGAGAACCAAAGCGAAGATGCATAGCAAGCATGGCAATTTAGTGACCTTTCCCCAGGCAGCAACACTGGGGGAAGCAACACTGGGGGCAGTAGATCTCAGGGCAGTAGAGTCTGTGATCAAGGTTGCCTCTTCAAGCATTGCAAATTAGGCGGGAGGGAATTGCGAGGGGGGATCTTCCATTAAAGCAACTTAACTTGCGTAAGTCAACGTTTTAGGTGCCGAAAAATTGACGCGTTGATTGAGCTTTTCGACTTAAGTTAACAGCCTAAAACTCCACGCCCCGTTAACTGTTAGGTTGCTAACAAAGCAGTTGCAGATTGGGGTATGATGTTAAAATCAACTTTGCCGCAACCTCTCTAACAACCTAGGCTGACCATGTTTGTTCGCAACTCGATTTGTTTTCTTTTGATTCTCGGGGTTGCATCTGCTCCTGCAACGACGCTTGCCGATGATTTGTTGCGAGCGAGCCCGGAGTCGCAAGGCGTTGATTCAGGAAAAGTACTCGAGTTCATTGACACTGCAGACAAAAAAGTGAATTCGATGCATAGTTTCATGATGCTCCGGAATGGCAAAGTTGTTGCCGAAGCATGGTGGGCACCAGAATCGCCAGACAAGCCACACGTACTCTGGTCGCTCAGCAAAAGCTTTACCTCGACGGCTGTCGGTTTCGCAGTCGCGGAAGGAAAACTTGCTGTCGAGGATCCTGTGCTGAAATTCATGAAGGATGAAGAGATTCCCAAGGAAGTGTCTCCCAACCTGAAAGCGATGAAAGTCAAAGACCTGTTAACCATGTCGACTGGTCATCAAGATGAACCGATGATGCGTGGTAACACCGAATGGATCAAGACGTTCCTCAAGCATCCTCTGCCACATCAACCAGGATCGCATTTTCAATACAACACTCCTGCCACTTTCATGCAGTCCGTCATTGTCAAGCGCGCGACAGGTGAGGACATTCTCAGCTACTTGGAGCCGCGACTATTTCAGCCGCTTGGAATCAAGAGTCCCAAGTGGGACAAAAGCCCAGACGGGATCTCGATCGGTGGATTCGGACTTTATTTGCGCACTGAAGATATCGCCAAGTTTGGTCAGCTGTATTTGCAAAAAGGAAAGTGGAACGGAAAGCAATTGATTCCGGAGGACTGGATTGCGGAGGCTACCACAAAACAAGTATCCAACGGAAGTAATGCCACTAGCGATTGGAATCAAGGGTATGGTTATCAGTTTTGGCGCTGTCGGCATGATGCTTATCGAGGTGACGGCAAAGATGGACAGTTCTGCATCGTGATGCCAAAACAATCGACAGTTGTCGTTATCACAGCCAACACCAACGACATGCAATCGGAATTGAATTTGGTTTGGGAGCATCTTCTGCCTGCAATCCACGAGAATCCATTGCCCGAGAATCCTGAGATGACCAAGAAGTTGTCAGTGCTAACTTCGGGGCTGAAAGCCAAACGCTAACCAATGGAGACTGATTCCACACAGTTTGTGGACTGTCTGTTCACAACCTGTTTCAGTCGGGGACATGTACCAGACCAACAAGGTAAACAACGCTTCGGCTTGCTGAATATTGCCACCTCGCGCTGATTGCCGGCAACTTCACCCTCCCCAAGCCCCGTTTGGGGAGGGTCAGCCCGCGCCAGCGTGGCTGGGGAGGGGCGTCCTCATCGCTTGAAGGCCAATCGACCGCGACCAAGCCCTCCCCGGCAAT
>JAIYDN010000058.1 GCA_027487485.1 Planctomycetaceae bacterium
CTTGCGATCGTAGCAGCAGTGTTGTTATCAAACGGCTTGTTGTTGGCAGTCACGCTAGCGACCAGGGTCGCAGGAGTCACGTCTGCCGTGGTCGTTCCTGCAGAACCAACGGTGTAGTTGCCCGCGTCAGTCCCAGCGAGTGTGACGGTTCCGATGGTGACCGTCTTGCCGTTGGCAACGTTCTTATCTGCAAAGCTACCCGATGCAGATCCTGTAACGGTATCGCCGGAGAAGACCCCAACAAGATTGATGGTCACCGAAGCACCGTTGAGAGCATCGTACACTTTGTTTGCAGCGGTTCCGGATGCGGTCAGAGCAAACGGGGTGATGTCAAAGGTTGCGATGGCGGATTCAGCGGCATTGTTGCCCACGTTGGCGGCCGAGCGTGCTCGAACGAAGTAGGTACCAACATTCTCAGGAGCAGCAATCACGTTCGTGCCGGCTGCGTCGCTATAGAACACAAACGAAAGGTTTGGTAGTGGTTCGTTATTGCCAGTGATCGAAGCGGAAGGTGCGTACACAGCGTTGTTGTAAACAGCATTGCCGGAGGTAATTGTAATTGTTGGTGTGGCTAAGGAGCCTGAAATTGTGAAAACGGTATTCGAAGAATTGAACGGTAGCGTATCCGATGTTGTCCAATTGGCAGGATCGTGGACATCTGACAAGATTTGCGCAACGGTTCCTTGAAACGTTGCTTTGTTGTATGCGCCGTTGTCAAAATCTGTGGCTGTTGCTGTTAATTGAATTGCAGTAGTGCCTAGGGTGAGTGCTGACGGCAATGCGGACTGGCTATTTCCGGTTGGACTATTCGTAAAAGAGCGGGTGCTGATTCCAGCTATCCATGACGTAGAGGAACCGGTTGTGGGGGGAGTGCCTTGATACGCTAGGATGGATTCACCTCCAGTGGAAAGTCCGGATAGTGCTCCTACAACAGTACCTGCGCTTGTCGTAGTTCCGATGACTCGAAATGCTGGTGATGGTCCGCTATTAACGTTGATGAAGTGAGTTCCAGCAGCGAAGGCGGCATTGAACGTTAAGGTCAACGTGTTTTCATTGGTTGACAGGGTATTGGTCAAGTCATCCCAACGGTTATCAGTAAAAGATATCGCAGTTCCGGGTACAACATCCTTCAACAAGACAAAGGAAAATGTATCTGGATCATCAGTCTGTATGCCCGTAATGGCGATATCACCAGCGGACAGTGTCGTAGAGGCTGCGACCACAATCGTGGTGTCGTCTTGAACTGGAACAACCAAACTGTTCGCCGAAGTGTCAGCAATTATTGCACCAAGTGGGATTCGGAGATTCAAGGTGCCAGAAGAACTAGCGGTTACCAAAACATTAAGAACACCAGGTGACGGCTCTGTGATTGATCCAACGACAATGGACGATGTGCCTGCGTTATCAAAGTCGACCGAACTTACAGAGGAAAGGTTAATGTCCTCGTCAAAAGTAAACGTGTAAGTGACTTGCTGGCCTGCGAAGATTGGACCACCACTGACGTTATCGGTGATTGAAACCAGCTGAGGTGGTGTTAGATCGGGAGCATTTACAGTAATGGTTTCATTGTCAATTACTGGCGGTGTCAAATCATTGCCAGCGATGTCTTTGATTGACGCCCCTGACGGGATTTGGAGAAGCAGCGAACCAGCTGATGTTGGTGTTACAGGAACAGTAAAAACACCGGGTGATGTTTCTACGATAGTGCCAATTGTGATCGATGACGTGCCCGCATTGGAAAAGTCACTTTCGGTCACGGTTGACTGGTCAATGTCTTCGCTAAACGTGATAACGTAGTTCAAAACTGAGCCCGTGAGCACGACGTTGTCGACGTCCCCATCTTCAATGTTCTGTACCGTTGGAGGCGTGGTGTCGGCAGATACAACCGAAACCGTATCGCCGTCAACCGCAGGAGGGACAAGAGCATTTCCTGCAATGTCGGTGATGACAGCTCCCGTCGGAATCTGAAGTGTTAAAGTTCCTTGCGAAGTTGGAGTGACCTGGATGGTGAAAACACCATTTGAAGTTTCGGTAATTGTGCCAATGGATATGGTGGACGTACCTGCATTGCTGAAGTCGCTGTCAGTAACCGTGTTGCTGTCGATATCTTCGTTGAATGTAATAGTGTAGGTAAGCGTTTCGTTTACCAATACGCTGTTGTCGAGGTCACCATCTTCAATCGATGTGACTGTTGGAGGGGTTGTGTCAGCCCCCGCGGAGGTTGGTGCAAACGCAACTCCGCGGAAGCCTCTGTTCGTCGGGGATGATGCGATTGAAGCTAACGTCCCCGACAGTGTTCCGCCAAACCCAGATGTGTCGATGACTGAAAACAAACTATTCGACGCCGTTGTTGAAATGATCGAAGTTGCGAAAATTTCCACATTCCCACTGTTCAATCTTCCAGTAAGACCGAACAACTTAGAACCAGCCGTAGCATTAGTCGCAGTCCCTCTTGCCGTCCAAGTGGTACCCGTCCATTCGAACTTTCGGAGCACCGCAGTTGCGGCTCCTGCAGTGCTACTTCCGTCTGCAACATAAAGAGTGTCTAACCCACCTAAGCCCGTCGCCGACGAAGTAGGGCTCCGGTCTAACAGGAAAAATTGCGATGCATCGGTGACCGTCACACCGGGTAGTGCCGTAACCGTAGAAGTTGCGGTTGGAAGCGACGTGCTGAATGTTGAGATTGAGGACTGCGATGATTGAAGTAAGAAAGAAGCGTTGTTGCTATCTTTGGCTAAAACGATGGCACGGGTTGAGCCAGTTGTGGTGATGGGGGTTGAAGTGGTCGGCGTAGCAACAGTGGACGCATTGTACCGCACCCCAGGATTACCTGAGTACCACATCTCGTTTCCGTCGGAGGAAACAACTGCTCTTGGATTATTACCGGGAAACGCGTCGGTTAGGTTTGCCCTTGTTTCAGCAACACCATCGTTTCCAACTCGGACGACATTGCGATTCACCCCGGTGGTCCCATTGATCGATGCAGTACCTGTAGGTTCCGAGTATCCAATGAGAGTCAAATATTGACCGTCGCCTGAAAGATTGAGATGGCCGTTGCTGGTTGCTGACCCGCTATCCGTTAAACCCAAGGTTGAATTGCGCACTGACGGAGTTGGAATCGAAATTGTTTGTTGAATGGCCCCTGAAGTGTTGTACTCCACTAAGTTGACCTGACTCGAAGCGTTAGTCAGTGCCGCAACCCCGTCGCCAATTTGACTGATTACCAAGTTACCAGCCGTAAATGCTGCAAACACCTCTCTTTTCTCGAGGCCCTCGATCAACAACGATCGCAAGTGCCGCCGCTTGGCAAATCGCTCATAAGAATTGTCTTTGGTCTGGAAGATCGAGCTTACGTTTTTAAGTATTCGAAACATAACTGGCTACTCTTGATATCGAAAAAAGTGCGGAGTTCGTGAAGTTGCTCTGCCAAGCAATCGTCGGACAAAGGTCTTGCGCATGTTGTTGGAAAGAGCATACTCACTGTTGAAAGATCGAAACCTGTTTACAAACGAAAGCTCTGTTAATCTTAAGTTAAGTTTTGGCAGGTTCTTGTTTCAGTCAAGAATGCCCAAAACATGCAAAATCGAAAATTGCGAAATTTTGCAATAGGGGTCGGTTGAAGTAAACGCCCAGTGTTTTGTTGATTGATCTTGCAAATAAATCATACGCAATGGCTTCGACCTCTTAGCTCTTGGATTGAATCGCATAGCCTATTGATAGTCTTGATGCTGGAATCAACCAGTTCACCTTCTCCATTTCCACCACCGTTGAATACTCTATGACTATTGGAACCCGCCACCGGAATCGCAATTGCCAAACTTCCACAATATTATTTATTTGATTGAGGCCAAAAATCTAAACCAAACCACTCTTGGTGATCTCCGCTGCGCTGGATAACGATGCGTTCCTACCATTCATTGGTCTAACTACGTTCAGAAGCGGAAAAGAATCAATCGACGGGACGCAATTCAAAACCCACGTAATCGAACAGGAATGAAGAGATTGCTCTGCCTCCTCATTCCTGTTGGCAATTCACCGATTTCCCAAAACAATAAAGCCGAACCTTCTA
>JAIYDN010000015.1 GCA_027487485.1 Planctomycetaceae bacterium
AATGATTGGGGCGTGGAAGGATGCCGTACGAATCTCGACACCATTATCGAATGGCTTTTGGAAGAAGCCCAACTCAGAGGATTACCCCATGGAAAGTTTACTAGAACCATCGCCAAGTCACTCGTGCTCACTGCCATCCGCAGGTTTGAACGTAAGTTCCCAGACGGTGCACCCGAGCCCAACGAAGACGATCCAGATACCGACGAAGAAGATCGTTGAACGCTGCTTCCTGATGAATCTCGATCGCCGTGATGATCGATTGCATGAATGGATGCAGCAACTACCGCAGCCGTGGCCATTCCCAGATGTCGAGCGATTTGCTGCCATCGATGGTCGAAGACTTGCGACGCCTGAGCAGTGGCGTGCCGGCAATGGTGCCTGGGGCTGCTACCGTTCGCACTTGCTGATCCTGGAAAAATGTCTGCTCGAAGGGATCGATTCGTATGTTGTCTTCGAAGATGACGCAGGGTTCGTTCCCGACTTCGTGGAACACCTCGAAGCATACGTGCGCGAACTTCCTGAAGACTGGGGACTAGCTTATCTCGGGGGCCAACACCTCTACGCCGCCAAGCATCCGCCCAAGAAAATCAGCGATCGCGTGTACCGCCCCTACAACGTCAATCGCACCCATGCCTTTATGGTGCGTGGTCGCGCAACGATGAAGGCTTTGTATCGTCACCTGAACTGGAACGATTGGCATCTGAAGCATCACATCGACCATCACTTGGGTCGTTTGACTCAGCGGCGATACGAAGCCTTGGTTCAAGGCAAGAACGTCGAGAAGGAGTCGATCCCGGTTTACACCCCCGATCGCTGGCTCGTCGGCCAGTTGCCGACCAAGTCGAACATTTGCGGTCGCAAGTGGACCCAAACCAGATTCTTCAACGATGCCAAGAATGCCGACCACAGCGACGCGCCGTTCTTCGCCGTCCTCGGGCCCCATCGCAGTGGCACCAGCTGCGTCGCGATGGTCATGCATCATTTGGGCGTTCATATGGGCAACGAACTCGGTGGCTATGAAGCAACCGGAGGAGGCGAGGCAATCGGGTTAGCGAACCTTTGTGAAAAGGCAATGCGATTCCCAGCGATCGATCCCAAGATCCCGGATGGTCAGCTTGCTAAACAACTGAAAGCCTGGATCGTAACTCGCAAAGCAGAAGCGATTCGAGACCGAACAGTCGCTGGCGGCAAGTATCCGCATCTTTGCCGATTCGCAAACCACCTCTACGAAGCCCTCGGAAGCTCACTGCGAATCGTCGCCGTCGATCGCCCAATCGAAGCCTCGATTCGATCCCTTCAAGATCGCAGCAGCCGACATCCAGGCCAATGGTTCGCAGCCGGCGATGACGCCTGCGACAAACTCCAGCGTTCGCTGCTCGAACATCGCGAGGCGTTCATTCAAGAACATCCCGAAGTGCCAGTGCATCGCATCAACTTCGCCAGACTGACCGAAGATCCTGAGACCGAGATCAATGAACTGATCGCGTTCCTGGGAATCTCACCAACTGCCGAAGAGATCGATTCAGCGATCGCACACGTGAACCCAGAGTTGAGGAAGTTTGGATGACACCCGTGGAAGACGTCCTTGCCAAGATTCGACATCGATACCTCATCATCGGCTCCGGCGCACTTCGCCTGCACGGAATCGATTGGGAGGAAGGCGATCTCGACATTTGGCTTGATCCAAATCTCTCCGATGAGGACTGGCAAGCGTCTGTCGAAGATGCCGCTGGTTCTCTTAAGCGACCTTGGAAGCGAGGCGAACCAGACGGCTCGGGAGGACTGCGTGCATCGACTCGTATCGCTTGTTCGCCACCGCTGGACGTGATGCGTGAAGTCATGGGCTGCACTACAGAGGATTTTGAGAAGGCCTTCGACAACTCGCTCATCTCGGTCTACGGCAACGTCGCACCCCTGAACTCGATCATGCAAATCAAACGCAGCGCGAAGCGTCTCAAGGACTATCGCCATGCCATCAAACTTGCTCGCAAACTCCTTAACGCGTGGTGAAACATGGAAGCAACCTTACCCATTCAAGACATTACCTTTTGCATAAAGACCATTCATCGGCCTTGGGCCTGCCATCGACTCGTACAGTCGCTTCGAAAGGAGTTCGGCGATCCCAAGATCGTCGTTGTGGACGATGGTCTGCCCGAACATTGGTTCTCGCGAAAGTATCCCGAGACCGCCAAGCACTGCAAAGTGATTGATCTCGAGCAACACGATGTGGGCGTAGGCGTCGGACGCAATACAGCAATCGACGCGGCAGAAACTGAGTTCATTTTCTTGCTCGATGATGATCAGATCGTAACGCCCGATCTACACCTCGATCGAGTCTACCAGAGGTTCATTGAGTACGACCTCGACATTCTGGCTGTGCGGCAAGGAGATGGTGGTCGGCCCATGCTCTTCAGCCCACTCATGAATGGTACTCGCATCTGGATGCATCGAGGCGAACGCAAACGCATCGGCGAAACCAGCTGGTGCGATATGGTCAGCAACGCATTTATCGCGCGTCGTGAGACGATCGCCCGTGTTCGCTGGGATGACGAGATCAAGACGTATGAGCACTGGGAGTTCTTCTACCGGGCGTCCCAGATTGAACATCTGCAAATAGCTGTGGCACTCGATTGCTCGGTAGTCCACGACCATGTGGCGGCCAAGCCTTATGGAGCTCTGCGAGCCCGACCCAAGTTCCGCCGATTGGGGCTTCGTAAACACGGCTTTGATTCACTGCGTTATCCAGGAGGAGGCATCGTTCATGCGTGATCGCGTCACATTCTGCATCAAGACCATCCATCGTCCTCATTGCTGCGCAACGCTTGTGCGTAGCATTTACGAACACTGTGGCGATGATCGTCCGCTGATCTACGTCCTAGACGACGGGAAGCCTGAGTTGCGATTCTCGCTGACCTGTCCTGACGAAGCGGCAATGGTCGATCGGCTGATCGAAACTGAGTACGACATCGGATTGTCTGCTGGTCGTAATCGCCTCGTGGAAGCGGCACAGACTCGCATGGTGATCTTCTCTGACGATGATCACGTGGTTGGTCCGCAGACGCGACTGAATGATCTCGTTCGCAAGTTCGAATCGAGTCGCCTCGATCTACTCGCAACACTCAGCAAGCAACCCCATCGTCCGAATCCAGATGGAACTCCGAGGCTGCTCAATTCGTCAGGCGGAGTTCTGCACATTCCTCGTGGCGAGTATCGACGCATCGGTGACATTGCCGAGTGCGCATTCGTTTGTAACTGCTTCGTAGCATATCGCGACATCCTTCAAGCGATCCGTTGGGATGAAGACCTCAAGGTCGATGAGCACTGGGACTTCTTCTGGCGAGCCAAGATTGCCGGCGTCAAGGTTGGAGTGGCGATGGACCATGTATTCCCGCACATCCACGTCGATCCGCCGGCCTACAAGCGACATCGACCAGTGTTCTTAAGGGCTGCACTTCGTAAACACGGATTAAGGAAGGTACTTTGGAAATGAAACGAGTCATTGCAATTCTGGATCTGCCTCCGCGCCGTGCGGTGCCGACGGTACGAGAGAGTGTCGGGGCTGCTGCTGAACGATGGAACGCCGAGCTGCATTGGATTCGCCGTCCGCTACAACCATGCCATCCGTTCTGGCAAAAGATGTTCGTCTGTGGTGATGTTGCAAAGCGGTTCGGTCCGTCGCATGTCCTGCAAATCGACAACGACATGGTTATTCGCAGCGACTGTCCATCGCCTTTCGAGTTGGCTAAACCTGGCCAGTTCGCAATGGTCGCCGAACGTCAGAGCGCCCAGAACCGAATCGACAACGGAGGGTGGCAAAAGACAGCGCACGAGATTTGGGCCAGACGCTGTCGACTCAATCCCGCGCCGACTTGGATGCATCCTAACGGTGGACTGTATCTCTATGACACCGAGACGTTTGCTCGTATGTTCGAGCGTATCATCCAGTACTTGATCGTCACCTTCGGGGCCAACGATCAAGCCACCGACGAGTCGTTGATCATCAACCAACTGTGGAATGATCACGCTGATTTGATCACTTTCCTACCACCGGATTTCAACGTCAGCATGTTGCAGACGCCCGAGTGGGCAACCAATCCAGTGATGCAGTCCTTTGTCTACCACTTCATCGGTCCCAGCAAGCCGCATCTGGATCGATGTCGCTGGCAACGAAGCAATCCACCTGAATTGCCTTTTCCAGCCAACCGTCAATCGATCGAACTGATAAGCGAGTGGAAAGACGATCCGCCCGCGAGCTACGACATTGGCTCAATCTTTCGACCCGATCTCGCAGCGAACCTTTTGGCTGTTTATCCGAAGCTGCTCGTTTCGGGAACGTGGTCCGATGAGCTGACGGTTTATGACGAGAGATTGACGAGCTTGGATGAAACGTTTTCATCTCACTTGGTGCTTACTCGATTTCTCATCCGTCTTGGCGTAAATGCTCGTCGCTTCAAACTTCGTATTAAGGAGGGCGACGATGCAACGCTTCAGCTTGCCCGCTCTTGAGTATCACGTTGCTCATGGTTGCAATTTGTCCTGCCAGCAGTGCAGCCACTACAGCAATTTCCACTTGGCCGGCAGGTTGCCAACGCTGGCTGACGCGGAGTCCGAGTACACGCGGTGGTCTCATCGACTTAAGCCAACGCGATTCGCATTGCTTGGCGGTGAGCCGCTGCTCAATCCTGCGATCTTGGAGCACATTCAACTCGCACGACAATACTGGTACGAAAGTGATCTGATGCTGGTCACCAATGGATTACTCCTGCACCGCTTCTCTGAGTTGCCGAAGGTCCTCGTTGACACGCAGTGCCAACTTGAGATTAGCCAGCATGGAACACATCAAGACTACCTTGAACGGTTCCGCGAAGTGAAAGCGATCGTGTGGAGTTGGCGTAAACAGTACCCCAAGATCCGCATCAACATTCGCAAGTCGCACAGAGGCTGGATGCGTCAATACAACATCGTCGATGGCAAGCCGATGCCATTCGATTCCAAGCCCGACGCTGCGTATCGCGTCTGCATGCAGAGAACTTGCACTCAGCTTGTGAATGGCTGTCTCGCTAAATGTCCCGCACTCGCATATTGGCCACAGCTAGAGACAAAAGCCCGCCTCGAATCC
>JAIYDN010000085.1 GCA_027487485.1 Planctomycetaceae bacterium
ACGAGCATCGCAGTGGCCCCTTGCCGCTTAGCATCTTCGACCACGCATCGATGACGCTTGTACTTGTTGGATATGCGGATGATGAGCGTCCCGATGATTTCATCGTTGCGCTAAAAAACTTGCGCACTCGCTGTAGACAAACGCTTCACGATGCGTCCGCACACCTCAATCGATACTGGTGCGACTTCAAATCATATCTCGAAGAAGACGAGCAATTTGAAGTGTCAAAAATCGATGATTTGTGGATGCACGTCCACCCAGGCGATACGGTCTATATCTCTCGACGTCCGTATGGTGACAAGAAAATCTATGCGCAAATAGAATGCAGTTGTGACTGGGAGCTAGAACACGGGTTGCAATTGGTGCTACGCGAGGGGCTTGTGATTTCCAAACTCGGACCATTCGATGGCCATCTTTCGAATTCAGACGCATATGATGACCCTGCATTGGAGACTGTAGTATATCATGGACTGAACGACTAGCCGATAACAATCCCATGCACCTAAGCCCCCGGCGGTGCTTTCCAAACTTTAGAGACATCTCTTGCGGGGGCTAGGTGATGGGTGTCGTTCGTCGTTCAATTCTTCCAAGGATGTGATCATGTTGAAACTAGTTTCGCTTACGGTAGTCGTTGCCTTGGTTGCGACTTTTGCTGTCGTGCTTGGTGCTGATGGCAATAAAGTTCCGAACAAGAAGGCTGGCTCAAAACTCACGGGTGTCGTTACGGTAGATGGTCAGCCAGTAACTGGACGACTGTTTTTCCATGTCACTGAAGATCAGTTTTTTGGCGGCCGGATCGATGAAGACGGGCGATTCGTCATCAATAAGCCGCCGCGTGGCACTTTCCGTGTGACGATCGAAGGCAACCGGGTGCCTGAACGTTTCACTTCGTTGGATAGCGAACTGAACGGAAGAATCGAATCTGGTGAGAATGTTCTCGATTTCGAGTTGGCGACTCGGGACTAGTGCTCAGCCCTGTAACGCTGGGCGAAACGACGAACAAAGCGTTGGACGCGGAGCCGCCGATCGCGTCGTTCGTGAAGTCAATGTTGATTTGCGGCGGCCCGGTCAACGCGGTCGTTCGGCAGGTTAAACTCAAGTTCCGGCAATCTGACGGTCATTTTCAGAGCAGCTCAGGTTTGCTCGGCACATAGACTCAATAAATACTTCGAGGATTTTGAGAATGGAGGAGTTAATCGGAGGCTGGACGGGCATGAACGTCGTGGTTGTGCTACGAGTCGGTGGCGGAATGACTGAGCACAAGCATTCGACTCTTGAAGGGACGCTTCTGAAAGTTGCGGAGTCGGGAGTCTTACTAGAACTACCCAAGGATAGGCCGCTCGGTGGACCGACGAATCAGACATTCGTCCCAATCACAGCAATCCTGCACGTTTGCCTGTTGGAACGTGATAAACTAATGTGACAAAAAGCAATGCCGAACAATGGGTTGCAACGGAGCGGGCGAACAACGCGGCTTGGCAATGGTTGCCAACACGCGCCCGCCCGCTGAACCCGGACGTTCGTGATGAAGAAGGTTAAACCAACGTGACTGACCTCGATCCAAATGCTCAATCTCACGTTGGCACTTGCGAACGTTGTGGAGAGTATCGCGAGGGACGATCGAAGCTAATGATTTATCGGCTGTTGGAAAGATTCCCCGCGTCACCAATCACTCGACAGTTTTTTTGCTATCGTTGTCTTCGCGTTATGCGCATAAACGCGACCATTGGTTTCTCATTGCTGGCTATACTACTTGGATCGCTTGTCGTCGCGGTGATATGGGTACGCTTTGAGCTTACCAATTAACTGCACTATACACTATCATGAACGCTAAGAGTCGATCGAGTACTAATACCGCCTTAATGAATCGGGACCGAGTATGAGAAGAATCACGAACAAAGCATTGGACCGAAGTGCTCGCTCGACGCGCTCTAACTTGGTAACTTTTCCTACTCGCACTCGGTCAATGCGGGCGTTCTCAAATTTGAAAACCATCATGCAGACGGACGGCAGAGCGGAATGGAAACCAACATGCAGACGACCGTGATGGATAGAAACACGGAACCACGGATCTGATGCGTATCGTGCGATGGACTAGATTGACATTGGCTGCTGACAACGATCGAAATGATTGCAGCGTGACTCCAGAACTCGTAGAATGATGTGACACAATCGTGCATGGATCGAACGGCGACCCATCCAAAACGAAAAAAACAGTTGAGAACAAAGCGATGCACGCCAAGCCCTCGATCGACCGTTCTGACTTGCGTTGAGTCAACTGCGCGTGCCGGGTGATGGCAGGGCGTTCTGATTGTCAGTGCTCGATGACATCGCGGACAACCGGGATCGGTGGTTTCTCTGCCACCGACGGGGACGAAGTGCCTACTGGTTTCGCGATCGCAGCGTGACAAACCGAAGACAACAATCCCCAAACGCACCGATTTCGACAGATTGCCAGACTCTGATTGCAGAGCGACATCAGAACTCCTACAATTCTGTCACGGGATGCTCGTAGCACACCAACACCGCAAGTCGCCAATCGGGTTTGATCGTGGATCAAAGCTCAAAACAATCAGAACAATGGCATGCACCGGAGGACTCGATCGACCGATTTTGGTCGGCGCCCTCGTTTTTTACTCGTCCCCGGTGATGCCGGTCGTTCGTCGTTCTGAGAAAGACAGCCATACGGGGATTTATTTGAAGCAATGAAAAGGCGAAATACCAAACTATGGTTTTGCTTGCTCGGGACTGTAGTCAGTCTCGTGATAGCATACGCAATTGGCATCCAAAACGATGATCAAGAAGCGATAGGCGTGGATTTGCCGATTGGGGCAGGGATGGGCCCAGATTTGATGACAAGAAATGGGGAACAGAGTTTTCGGCAACTTCAACAGTTGACTGATGACACCATAAAGGCTGACCAGTGGGAATTGACTGGGTCAAGTCCCATGAAACCATACCGCACAATTATGTCGGTATTGATAAATGGCGAAGGATGCAAGACCTTCACCTACGATGGTGATGGGAATCTTATGTCAGAGGTAGAAGGTCACTACGACTCCACTGAGGTGACTGACAATCCATTCGACGATTTAGAGCATTAAAACCTTGGAAACAATGACGAACAAAAAATTGCAGCGAAGTGCTCGGTCGGGTGTTCTGACTTGCGTAGAGATTACTCTTCGCACTCGCTGAATTTAAACGTTCGTCGAAAGGCAATTGCGACCCAACAATGAACGAAGACATCGCAAAACTGGCGATCGAACTTGAGTCTGATGATCCGGTCGAACGGTCGAGAGCGGCAGTTTTTGCCGGAAATTTTGGTGCAGATGCGACCAGCCTTCTTCCGCGACTTTTGGAAATGGTTTCCGGAAACTTAGTTCTCGAATCAGCCGCGAATCCGTGTGGAGAGTATGTGTCCCTCGGCCGTATTCTGCGATCAATACAAGAATTGAAGAATCAGCAACTCGCAACTGATGAGATGATCCAGCTTTCGGACCATTGTACTTCAACAATCATATCTCTTTTGGAAACTGCCTCCGGAGCAAGAGCCTCGCTCTTGATTCATATTCTTGCCTTGTCCGGCCCCCAAGCAAAGCATGCCGCATCCATAGTCTCAAGAGTTGCAATCCGATTGGAGGATCAACGAATCAATCATCGAGCTTATCAGTTTGCATGTTCGGTTTGCCCAGAATTCGCATTGACTCCTCCTTGGTGTGATTTCGCACCCGACACCCCAGAGGAAAGAAACAAATGGGGAGCGTTGTGATATACTTGCAAAAAACGACGAACAAAAAATTGCAGCTAAGTGCTCGGCCGGTCGTTTTGACTTGCGTTAAGTCTCCTGCTCGCACTAGCTGAATTTAGGCGTTCTGTGGCGGATACCTGTCAGCTCAAATGAATGGACCTTACAAACCCGGAATGCTCCAATTGCATCCTACCACGACATTGTGGGAACGCTCCTTACGGCGTGGTAGATGCTACCGAGTGATTCGTGATTTTGCCGACGGCGATGGCGCATTGCATTCTTCAGGCGAACAGTGGCACTTTGTTGGAACTGCATTCAATCGATATGACGATGAGCTCCTGATTTACGTTGCATTTCCTGACGGAACTGAATGGCGGGTGCCGCTTACTTTGTCTGATGATTCGCAACGACGAGTATTCGACAATGTTGCGGACTATATCGAGCTTGTGCCCGGTTTGGACCGCCCGGAGCTGTTTGATGGGGCAATCTGCTGGGAATGCAATCATCAACTGTCGCGAGACAGGCCTGAATACTGTCCCTCATGCGGCGCGGTTTGGGATTTGGTACACTGAACCTGCGACACTATGGATCGCCGATCTGAGTGAACGTGCCACAGAACAATCACATGCACCGAAGTTGCGGTCGGGACGTTTTTCAAATGGTAGCATCACTGGCCGCAACTCGGTGATGTGTGTCGTTCGCCGAATGAAGCAATGTCACCAACAATCGACATGTCTAACAGCGCTTTCAATAGTGATGTCGTTGCGAGCGATGTGGCTTTCTCGGATTGTATTGCAGAAGGGGTTCATTTCGACGGTGCGCAATTGACCCGAATGGCGTTCACTCGCTGCGATATGTACTGGGCATCATTCTTCCTCGCCCGTCTGGAAGATGTGACTTTTGATCGCTGCGATTTACGTGGCTCGGACTTCAAAGAGGCAACGCTTACCAATTGTCGTTTCCTAAGCTGCGATCTTGGGACTGATGCAATTGGCGGTCAAACTGAGTTTGACGGAACTGATCTGTCAACGGTAGAATTCGATAACTGCCGTGGTCGGTGATGTTAGTACTCTTTTTTATTGAACACAACAAGTACGACGAACAATCACATGCACCCAAGGGCTCGATCGACCGAGTTTGGTCGGTGCTTTTGTAACTACTCGCCCTGGGTGATGTGGCGCGTTCGTCGAAAGTTGATGTCGAAAATGGAGGCTTCGATGATGGTTCCGAAACGTTCGCTTAGACTGTTAATCGCATTTACTCTTCTCGCAACTATCTCTGGGTGCCCTACTGACCCGAAAAGAACGGTGACGCTTGTGCTGGATGGTCCACAAGAACTAAACGCGAGAATAGTCGAGCTCATCCTTCCATCAATGGTAGATTCTGGGGATTTTTCTATGTCTTGGAGATCTGACGACGTTCCGACGAGGGTCAGTCTCTATCCAGTACGAGATATCGAAGGATTCAGCCAAAAGTTGTTTTTTGGCAAGATAGAAAAGATCGAGGGACGGCAAATGTACGTTGCGGTTGACAAATCACGGGCGGAACTTGTGATCGCGATGATCCTGATAAAGAAGTTCATCGAAGAGTTTCCAGAGCTAGCGAGATGGGAACTTAGAGAGCTGAGGGTTTTTCTGTTATCATGTTATTCTGGAAAAGACTGCGACAAACTTCTGGTAGAAGATTTTTTCCGCGGCGGACAGACACAAGCTGCAGCAGGAAGGTAGTCGACGAACAATATGGTGCACCGAAGTCGCCGCCGGTGCGTTCCTAACTTTTTCATGCGTGGTCTCCGGCGACATCGGTGACCACTGGCGTTCGTTGCAACCAAAAAATGACATCGACAGAACCTACCTCAACAAAATCGGAACTCCTCTTTGAACAGTTTTGTCGTCTCCAAAGGATTTGCTGCACCCCTATCGAGTGCGATGGTAAGAAAGCTGACTACGAAATTGTCTTGAGCGGCAATACGATCGTCACTGAGTTGAAACAGATCGATCCCAACGATTCTGATATCGCAACCTGGGAAGAGGGAAGACTACGCAGCTCTGTTGCCGCTTGGGGGAACTCTGACCATCGGGTCAGATTGAAGATACAAGAAGCACGCAAGCAACTTAAGGCGCGTTCAAAGGGAAAGCTCCCCACGTTGCTGGTGATCTACGACAACGGTACATTTGCAGGGACTGATGCGACCGACATCAAGACGGCCATGTTTGGTGACGAGAAGGTTGTCGTTTCAATCGCAAACCATGAGGTAGTTGAGGTTTCTGCTATTCACCCCGGGGGAAACCGAAGATTCGCCGACGACTTCAATACGTCCATCAGCGCGATTGCATTACTGTACGGCGACGAGCCACGCCTTAGCGTTTTTCACAATCATTTCGCTGCACTACCGATTCTGCCCGATTGGATGCGATCTGATCAACTTCGGCATTTTCGGTTAGCCAAGACCGACTACGAATGGAATTCCATTTAACCTAGAGCAACGAACAATCCGATGGACCGAAGCGGGGGATCGGCTGCTTCCTGATGGAAACTTTACTTGCCCCCGCTCGGTCATCGGGGGCGTTATTTGCAGCAGCCATGAACGAACCAAGCCTCGCAACATATAGAATGGAAGCGGTTGAAACAGGCGCTGCACTTCTAGACTCAATTTGCGTTCCCGACCCAAACGCAACGCCACGATACGACGTAATGTCTGATGCGATCATTTGGTC
>JAIYDN010000028.1 GCA_027487485.1 Planctomycetaceae bacterium
GCAAGATTCTTCGCTCCCCTCTCCCTCTGGGAGAGGGGCTGGGGGTGAGGGTTCAGCCACTCTTGACCAGCAGCCAACACTTACCAGTCTCAGCGTTGACGCAGGTACGGAACAGTTGGGACAACTGTCTTCCAGTGTAGAACAGTTGTCCTCAACTGTTCCCGCGCTGCAATCGCCAGTCTCAGCCGATTCAACGTTGTCAGACAACAATCAAGCAAGTCTCAGCGTTGACGCAGGTTCGGAACAGTTGGGACAACTGTTCGACACTGTTCCCTCGCTGCAATCGCCAGTCTCAGCCGATTCAACGTTGTCTGACAACAATCAAGCAAGTCTCAGCGTTGACGCAGGTTCGGAACAGTTGGGACAACTGTTCGACACTGTTCCCGCGCTGCAATCGCCAGTCTCAGCCGATTCAACGTTGTCAGACAACAATCAAGCAAGTCTCAGCGTCGACGCAGGTTCGGAACAGTTGGGACAACTGTTCGACAATGGGCCCGCGCTGCAATCGCGTCCCTCAGCCGACTCGACGCTGTCAAGCAACAACGAAGCAAGTCTCAGCGTCGATGCGGGCTCGGAACAGTTGGGACAACTGTTCGACAATGAAATCGCTTTCGTTCAATCCGGCCTCTACGACTCCGAAGCCCTCATCGCTGATCTTGAAGCCAATGCCTTGGCTACCGGTCGCACTCTTTCCATCATCGTTCTCAACGGTACCGAAAGCGGCTTCGATCAGATCAGCAGCGTTCTAGCGCAGTACACCGATCTGGATGCGATCCATTTTATATCGCACGGCACGGATGGCATGATTCAGTTGGGTGGATCATGGCTGACCGCTGGCAATATTGAACAATACGAAGCACATCTACAAACGTGGGGAATGTCACTGAGTGAATCAGGGGACATACTCATTTACGGTTGCGATGTCGCAGCCGGTCCGGAAGGACAAGCGTTCATCGATCGCGTTGCGGAGTTGATGCGAGCTGACGTTGCGGCGTCGACGGATAAGACAGGGGATGTATCACGCGGTGGTGATTGGGATTTGGAGTATGTCGCAAGCACTACCCCCTCACCCCCGGCCCCTCTCCCCCAAGGGGGCGAGGGGAGCGAAGCCGGAATGGCCACGCGCTCTGGCGAGGGGAGCGAAAGCTTATTTGATTCTTCGCTCCCCTCTCCCACTGGAAGAGGGGCCGGGGGTGAGGGGTTGATTTCAGCAAGCACCCCCTTTGGCCTCCAATTCCAATCCTCCTACGGAGGCCTCCTAGCCACCTACACCGTCACCAACACTAACGATTCAGGTGCTGGTTCATTCCGCCAAGCCATCCTCGATGCCAACGCCAATGCGGGGGCAGACATCATCGTCTTCAACATCGCTGGCGGTGGCACTCAGACCATCAACATCGTGACGGTGCTACCAACGATCACCGATCAAGTGACCATCGATGGTACGACGCAGACTGGCTATGTCGCAGGCAGCTTCATTCCGATCATCCTCGATGGAAACAACTTCAATGCGAGCGGCTTAACGTTGGGCGCCGGTTCGAGCAACAGCACGATTCGTGGATTGGTCGTCCGAGACTTTGGAACGTGGGGTATCGAAGTTCTTTCCACCTCGATGGCCAATACGATCAGCAACAATTTTGTTGGGCGAATGGACAGTAGTGGTAGCTCCGTTACGGGCGAAGAGAACACGGGAGGCATCCGGGTTTCGTCCGGTTACAACACCATCGGCGGATCAACTAGCAATAGAAATGTGGTTTCTGGAAATACCGGCTCGGGTAACAGCTACTCTGCTATTCACATTGATGGCGTAAACAATGTGATTGCGGGCAATATTGTTGGACTCAATGCCGCCGGTACGTCCGCGTTGGCCAATGGAACGTACGGTATTTGGTTGTCGAGCAATGCGGCTGGGTCGATTGTTGGCGGGACTAGTGAGACCGCACGCAATATCATCTCAGGAAACACGCACGACGGCATCGTTATTGATGGTGGCAATAGCCAAACGATGCGTAGCATGCGCATTCAAGGGAACTATATCGGCACAGATATCAATGGTTCAACCGCTATTGGAAACGGCCGTTATGGTATCTACCTGTGGCAACAAGCATCTGGAGTTACCATCGGTGGTTCGGTCTCCGGTGCGGGGAATGTGATCTCGGGTAACGCAAGTCGAGGCATTTATGGTGAAAACGGCATCTACAACACGATCCAAGGGAACATCATCGGCTTGGACCGAACCGGGACGCTTGATCGAGGGAACACCGGGCATGGAATAGAGTTAAT
The DNA here is from genome assembly GCA_027487485.1 of Planctomycetaceae bacterium. Taxonomy (GTDB): domain Bacteria; phylum Planctomycetota; class Planctomycetia; order Pirellulales; family Pirellulaceae; genus JBKCUI01. Next base: position 2,284 of record JAIYDN010000028.1, read on the forward strand.
CAATACCAGCTACTCGACGATCGGCGGTACCGATCCTTTAGCCCGCAACATCATCTCCGGCAATAACTCGGACGGTATTGCGATTGGCAACGCTACATCGACGAACAACGTCATCCAAGGGAACTACATCGGCACCGACATCAATGGTTCGGCAGCAACCGGCCTCGGCAATTCGCGCTACGGAGTCTATTTCTACAACAGCGCGGCTAGCAACACGCTTGGCGGTACAGCGACCGGCGCAGGAAACGTAATCTCGGGCAATGCAGAAATTGGAGTGTACGTCGAAGGGAACAACAACGTCATTCAAGGGAACACGATCGGTCGCAACGTTGGCAATAGCTCAAGCCTCGCCAATCAGTATGGCATCTACGTTTTCAACGCGAGCGGAACCATCATCGGTGGAACGGCAGCGGGTGCAGGGAACATCATTGCGGGGAACACCAATTCCGGTATTCCACTCGCAAACACCGCAGCCAACACTTCGATTCTTGGCAATAGCATCTTCAGCAACGGATGGTTGGGAATCGACGTGAACAATGACAATATCGTTCAAGCCAACGATGTTCTCGATGCGGACACGGGCTCGAATGGTCTTCAGAATTTCCCAGTCATCTCTAGTGCCGTATCGGGCCCTACAGGCACAACCATCGCAGGCAGTTTCAATTCGCTGGCGAGTACGAACTTCCGCATCGAGTTCTTCTCGATCCCGAGCGGCACGCAAGACTCGACCAACGGCGAAGGCCCGACCTATCTCGGCTTCATCAACGTCACGACCGATGGTTCAGGTAACGCGTCGTTTACCGAGTTCTTGCAGAATCTATTCATTGCAGCTGGCGATCGAGTCACCGCGACTGCCACGGCTCGCCCGACGGACTTTACTTTTGGAAACACCTCAGAGTTTGCTGCCAACGTTTCGGTGACTTCAGGTGGAACCCAAGGAACAAGCGGCGCCAACTTCTTGACGGGTACCTCTAGCACAGAAACAATTGGCGGACTTGCGGGCAACGACTTCATCTCGAGCGGCGCGAATATCGCAAGTGACGGTCAGTTCTTGAATGGATCTGCTTCTGGAGGCGCTGTGACCACTTATAGCAGCGGCCAGACATTCGGTGGTTGGACGGTATCGCAAGCGAGCATCGACTTATTAACATCTGGCTTCATATCGGTACCAAGCGGTGGCCGTTCGATTGACATGGACGGTGGTTCTCCTGGTGCCATTTCGCAGACGTTGACCACGGTAGCCGGTAATACTTACACAGTACGTTTCATGATGTCGGCTAACGCGGGAGGCAACTCAACGCGGTCGCTTGAACTAAGTGCCGGCGGAGTTCTATCCAACTACAGCATCAACACCTCCGCGGGCCATTCGATTTCCAATCCGGATTGGGTGGAACAGTCGTATACATTCACGGCGACTGGCACATCGACAGTGCTTCAATTTCGAAGCCTATCTGCTTCCGGAGCAGGAGGAGCCATCCTTGCCGACGTCGCCGTCATCAATCAGTCGGCTTCCAACGGCACCGACAACCTCATCGGCAACAGCGGCAACGATACGCTCATCGGCAGCGGTGCGGTGGACCGGCTCGAAGGGGACGATGCGAATCTGGTTTACAACGGGTCGTTTGAGCTTGGTCCGTTCGGTCAGAATACTACTCCGACTGGTTGGACCAAGATCACAAACGTTGGTGACGGAGCCTGGAATGACAGTAGCCGCGCTTCTGAGGGAACCGGTGAGTTTGGGTTTGGAGGTTGGGTCTCGGGCGCGGGTAGTACCATTGCCCAGACGATTAATACGGTCGCTGGAACGACTTACACGTTCAGCTTCGATTTGACGCGTACTGCCTCAGACCAGAGACCCGGACAATTACAGGCCTTGGTTCTTGATGGCGCAAACTCGCTACTCAATCAGACTGTAGCGATAAACTACTTAGGCAAACAAACCTACACATTCAGTTTTACAGCGACCAGTAGTTCCACAACGTTACAGTTCGCAGATCAATCAATTAACCCTGCCGCCGGTGATATCGATCTAGACAACGTGCGCGTTTATGCATCGACAGGTGGAAACGACACGCTGATCGGCGGAGCAGGCAACGATTCGCTCTATGGCGGTGGGGGCAATGATACGCTCGATGGCGGTGCGGGATCAGACTACATCGATGGTGGTCCGGGAACTGACACGGTCACTTATGCCAACTCGACTGCCGGTGTGACAGTCAATCTCGGAATCAACTTTCAAACGAGCACCGGTGATGCGTCCAGCGATTGGATCGCAAATGTTGAGAACGTTATCGGTTCCGCGTTCGCAGATACACTGACCGGCAATAGCAGCAACAACACGCTCGATGGTGGAGCGGGTGATGATACGTTTGTAGCCAGCGGTGGATCGGACACGATCATCGGCGGTGCAGGTACCGACGTCCTGATTCTGAGTGGAAATCGGTCCAACTATTCGATCACCAACAACTCGGGCACGCTCACGATCATCGATACGCGAAATAGCAGCCCAGATGGCACCGAGACAGTCACCGGAGTCGAAACGTTCCGCTTTGCAGATGGGGACATGTCAAGCAGCAATGTTGCGACCATCACGTCGCTTGCGGCACCGATTGTTGAAACCTTTGATAACGGTAGCTTGACTGGTTGGACGGGCGGGACCCTGGTAACCACCAACTCGGATTTCGGGCCGTTTTTGACTTCGGCTACGACGTTTAATAATCCGAGTACCGCGGCCAGTTCGCTCGGGGTTCAAAACGTTCAAGATGTATCCAAGACGTTTAGCCTCTCAGGAAATCAAACGTCGGTGACCATCAGCTTCACGATGAATCAAATTGATTCTTGGGATGCCGAAAACTTCCTGGTTTGGCTGAATGACTCGCTGGTTTCATCCAATAGTTTTATACACAACGCAGCGAACAACTACACAAACACCACGCCCGATATGGCTGCGGGCACAAGCTACGGATTTTCCGGTTGGCACGAAATCCAAAACACTTATGTTTTGACTTTCAACACTACTGCCACCACGTTAAAGCTCGGATTCGGCTCACAATTAGAATCCCAATGGTCTGACGAAGCCTGGGGTGTCGACAATCTGGTCATTCGTGAGAACCTCTCGGGTGCTTCAACGACTTATTCCGAAGGCAACACAACGGCGGATAACTTCAATGGCTTGGTAGGTTATTGGCGAGCCGACGGGAATCTGAATGATTCGGTTGGCACGAATAATGGCACGCTTACCAATGGTGCTACGTATGGAACGGGCAGAAGCGGTCAAGCGTTTTCCTTCGATGGCGTCGATGACTATGTTCAGCTTGGATCGTCGACAAGCTTCCAAATGACCAATGCGTTTACGGTCGATGCTTGGGTCAATCCAACAGGAGCGGGAGCATCATGGGATATCATTCTGAACAAAGAAGGCGAATACGAAATAGCTAGAAACGCAACCAATGGCCGCCTCTACTGGGCAATCGCGAACAGCAGCAACGCCTGGGCTTGGAACGATACTGGCTACACCATTGCGACCGGTTCATGGACACATGTTGCGATGACGTTCGACAATGGAACCGTGCTACTCTATGCAAATGGATCGTTGGTTAGTTCGTCATCCATTTCTTCTGCAACGATCGGCGATAACCTTGCGGGGCAAAATGATTTGCGCATCGGTGGCCGGCAAGCGGTTGCTTCCGGTGAGAATTTCAAAGGGCTCATCGACGACGTCGGTGTCTATCGTCGAGCACTGTCGGCATCGGAAATCAGCGCCGTGTTCAACGCAGGTGGCGGAAGCAAGGGAGTCGCGAGCAGTCTTGATTTCAGCGCCGACTCTTACGCGAGTGGGGTGGGGAACGATACGATCTCGACCGGAATGGGCCAAGATTATGCCACCGGCGGTGACGGTAATGATACGCTCGAAGGTGGTGCAGGAGCCGATGTGCTAACCGGTGGCTGGGGTGTCGATGCGATCACGGGTGGAACTGGTGCCGATACGATTGATGCAGGGGCCGGGGACGACACAGTTTGGGCTGAGGGAGCGAACCTGATCGTCAACGGTAGCTTTGAATCGGCATTGTCGACGGGTTGGACGAGTAGCGGGAACCTTTCAACAACAACAGCACCGACGCCCATTCTGGGCACAACCACCGTAACATTTAGCGGTGGAGATTCGGCGGTCAATGGAGTGTTGATGCAAAACGTCTCCACCGTTGTTGGTGCCAACTACAACCTTGGTTTCGATTTCTGGAAGCAAGGAGGCGGAGCTGGTTCGGCCGGTTTCCGCGTCCAGGTCATTTCCGGCGGTGTCTCGGTCGTCGATCGTATCGTTAGCAACTCAACTGCGTTCGCTGTTAGCGATGTTGAATACAACTTCACTGCACTCGGTAATAATTCCACAATTATCTTCACCGACGTCTCGTCAGCCACAGCAAGCTTAGATGCTGCGCTCGATAACGTCCGCTTGTTCCTGGACAACTCCGACAGCGATCGCGTCTCGGGCGGTTCGGGCAATGACTTGATCTACGGCGGCGGCGGTGACGATTGGATCAATGGCGGTGCCGGAAATGACACGATCTTCGGCGGAGCGGGCAGCGATACGGTTTCCTACTTCGGTTCCTCTGCCGCAGTTACCGTGAATTTGAATACTCGCAGCTACACCGGCGGTGATGCGGCAACAGACGTCTTGTACAACATCGAAAACATCGTCGGTTCGATTCACAACGACACGATCACCGGTGATGCGAACAACAACACGATCGAAGGTGGCCTCGGCAACGATACGCTCGAAGGCAATGGCGGATTCGATACGGCCAGCTATTCGCTTGCCACGAGTGCGGTGACGGTAAGTCTCGCCAACTCGGCAGCTCAGAATACCGTTGGAGCCGGCACGGATACGCTCAGCGGAATTGAAAACCTGATCGGATCGGCTTTTAACGACACATTGACCGGTGGCTCCAACTCCACGGCCAATACGATCGACGGCGGTGCTGGCAATGACATCATTTACGGCGACAACGACTTGATCGTTAATGGCAGTTTTGGAGCGGGTGGCGCGGGCTGGTCGTACCCCAATGGATTCGAGGCCTGGGCTAGTACGCAGAATGGATCACCGGCAACGGTCGATGGCAATCAAAACATTGAATTAGACGTCGGAGGTAGCCTCGATAGCGTCTACCAAGACGTGACCCTGACAATCGGCCAATCTTATACGCTGGCTTATGCGTATGTGGGACGAATCGGCATGAGCGACACCTCTAACACGTTCGAAGTGTACGTGGGCGGCACGCTGCAGCAGACTGTCGTTGCGACCAGTACCTCCAGTTGGACTCAAGGAACCTATCAGTTCACCGCAACCGCAACCACAACGCGCATTGAGTTCCGTGAAACGGCTGCCGGAAACGACGGTGGTGGCCCACTCCTGGATAGCATTCAACTGACCTTGACCGGTAGCAGCGACATGTTATTCGGCGGAGCGGGGAATGACACGATCTACGGCGGTGCTGGCAACGACACCATCGAGGGTGGAGTCGGGGCGGACATTCTCATGGGTGGAGCGGGAAACGACATCCTGTCTTATGCGGGCTCATCGGCCGCAGTCACGATTCACCTACTCAATCGAACCGCCTCGGGCGGGGATGCAGCGGGCGATAGCTTCTTCAACTTCCGCGATCTGATCGGATCAGCGTTTGCAGATACGCTCACCGGCAACAACAGCAATAACGTTATTACCGGTGGCGGTGGCAACGATACGATCGATGGTGGATCGGGCACCGATACGGTTGTCTTCAGCGGCAATCGCAGTGATTACACCGTCACCAGTGGCTCCGATGGCGGGGGTGCATTTTTTACGATCGTTGACAATCGAACGGCCAGTCCCGATGGTTCGGACAAGGTCTACGCCACCGAGAACTTTACGTTCAATGGAACGACGGTCTCCGCCGCGAATCTATTGAGCGCGGGACTTGTGGCCAACAACGATTCCTTTAGCACCATCCAAAGCATTACGACAGTTATCAACCCTGGCGCCAACGACACTTCGGGAATCAGCAGCACGCGAACGATCACTGGCATTGTGGATACGCTCGGTGGCGGGACGATTACGAACTTCAGCGGTGCGGGCTCGTCGGTGACGCTTAGTAACGGAACGGTGTTAACGCTTCGGACCGATGGTCGCCTGAATGTCAATGCAGCGTACTCCGGTCCGATTCAGTTCGATTATCTGGTCTCCGACGGCTCAACCGCTGACCAAGGTACCGTCAATCTGAATGTCACTCCACAGTCCGACGAAACGACAGCCAGGTCGATGGGCTTTGTGACCACTTGGGATACGACTCGCAATGGGGCCGACAACGTTTTGACGCTCAATACCCAAGGCAACACCGGCAATTACATCGTCTACTGGGGGGACGGAACGAGCACGGTCACTAGCGCTTCGAACCCAAGCAAGACGTATTCGTCTGCTGGGACCTATACCATTACCGTCGTTGGGCCGATGGGAGGGTTAGGATTTTTCGGCGACGCGCGAGTCAGTGAACTGATGAGCGTCGAACGCTGGGGGAATGTGGCCTTTACATCGATGGATCGAGCATTTTATAACGCGACGAATGTTCGCTTCAACGCGACCGATACCCCTGATCTGCGTAACGTAACGAACATGGAGTCCACGTTCCGCAATGCGACCAGCCTGGGCAATGTCAATTTAAGCAACTGGGACACTTCCAGCGTTACCAGTATGCATGCTGTTTTTCAGGACAACACCACTTTCAGTGGCGACATCAGCGGCTGGAACACGGCCAACGTTACGCGACTCGATCAAGCGTTCCGTAACACGGATGGCTTTAACAGCGACATCAGCGGTTGGAATGTCGGCAACGTGACCAATTTAAGCACGACGTTTTACGACGCCGATGGATTCAACCGCAGCCTGAATAGCTGGAACACGGCAAAAGTCACCAGTCTGAACAATACCTTCGGATATGCCGACCAGTTCAACGGCAACATTTCCAATTGGAACACCAGCGCCGTAACAGACCTGTCGAACTTCGTTCGCGATACGCTGCAGTTTAACCAGAATCTAAGTGCGTGGAATGTCAGTAATGTGACATCCCTGTATGCAACGTTCTACCAAGCAGATGCCTTCAATCAATCGCTGACAGGTTGGGACACTTCCAAAGTCACCAATATGCAGTACTTGTTCGCCTACGCGAACAGTTTCAATGGTGATGTCAGCACTTGGAATACAAGTCTCGTGACCGATATGTACATGGCTTTTCGAGACATGCCAGTCTACAACCGCGCGATGAGTGGATGGAACACCGGCAACGTGACCAATATGTCGATTATGTTCTACAACAGCGACTCTTTCAATCAGTCGCTGGCAGGTTGGAACACGTCGAACGTGACGAACATGCAGCAGATGTTCAGCGAGAGCCAAAGCTTTAATGGAAGCTTGGCGAATTGGAATGTGGGAAAGGTCAATAACTTCTATTTGATGTTCAACAATGCACCTTCCTTCAATCAGAACCTAAACACATGGACCTTTGGCACGGCTACCAACATCAACATGCAGCAGATGTTCGATGGAGCAACCGCCTTTAACGGAAACGTTTCGAACTGGAACACCTCGAACGTCAACAACATGTCGTACATGTTCCGGAACGCCACAAGCTTTAACCAAGCGATCGGCAACTGGAACGTCGCTAACGTCACGAGCTTCCTGCAGACCTTCTATAACGCGTCTTCGTTCAATCAGAATCTTTCGAACTGGAATCCCGCATCGGCTACGACGATGCAAGAAATGTTCCGCGGAGCGACTTCATTCAACGGCGCGATGAACGGTTGGGATGTACAGGATGTTAACAACTTCTACTTGATGTTCCACCAGGCAACGTCGTTTAATCAATCGCTCGATCAATGGCAACTGGGTATCGCCAATAACGTGAACATGCAGCAGATGTTCGACGGGGCGACCGCGTTTAATGGATCACTGGCCAATTGGAATGTCTCGAAAGTCAATAACTTCTCTTACATGTTCCGTAATGCTGACGCGTTTAACCAAAATCTGAATACTTGGACGATCAATACGTCAACGCCAGTGAACATGCATCAGATGTTCCTCGATGCCGATTCGTTCAACGGGAACGTCAGTACTTGGAATACGTCCACTGTGACCGACATGGGGCACATGTTCCGCAATACCGATCTGAATCAGAATCTCAGTGGCTGGAACGTGAGCAATGTCACCAACATGAACGAGATGTTTAATTGGACGCTCATGAGCGTTGCCAACTACAACGCCACACTCATCGGCTGGGCGGCCCAAGCGGTGCAGAACAATGTTAGTTTAGGTGCCGCAGGTTTGTCGTACACTTCGGCTGCCCAAACGGCGCGCAACACTCTGACCGGAACTCGCAACTGGTCCATCTCTGGTGATACGCTGGTTGCCGCAGCGACCGCCTCATCCGACGCCGGCACCGCGGCCGAGGCGGGGGGCGTCAGTAATGCCACCGCCGGTAGCAACGCCACAGGCAATGTGCTGACTAACGACACGGGTACCAGTCGCGTCGTTTCCGGTGTGGTGGCTGGGACCGCAGGTAGTGCGACAGGCAATGTGGGGGCCGCAGTCACGGGCAGCTTTGGTTCGATCACCATCGCGGCCGATGGTAGCTACACCTACACAGTCAACAACAGTAACGCTTCAGTCCAAGCACTCCGCACGACCTCCAACACGCTGACCGATGTTTTTACTTACACCCAAACCAGCAGCGGTGCTCAAACTGCGACAACGCAAATCACCGTCACGATTCAAGGTGCTAACGACGCACCGACAGTGTCACAAGTGACCGGTGCTGTAGCGGCGTATGATTTTGAGAATGGCAGCGGCAACTCTCCTTCGGTCGTATCGGGTGCGCCCAATATGACGATTGGAAGCGGAGTGACCTACGATACCTCTGCAGGCCGTTTCAGCGGATCGACCGGCTTGTTGTTCAGCAATGCAGCAAACAGCACGACTCCGCCAGTAACGCTCGCTTCGATACCGAATGTTATTGCATCGAATGCATTCAGCTTCGGGGCGTGGGTGCGTTTTGACCAGACAGATGTTTGGGGACGCATTTTTGACTTCGGCACAGCAGCGAGTAATAGCAACCTACTTTTTGGACGACAAAACACCAGCAACAATTTGTACCTTGAAAGCTGGACGAGCGGTGGTGCTCAAACGGGAAGCCTTACGATATCCAATGCTATCACTAATGGGTCATGGATGCATGTGGCCGTCACGGTCAACTCTTCGAACGTTTTGACTGCCTACGTTAACGGCACTTCCGTTGGCACTTACACCGCGACGGCGGCAATCAATTATGCCGGTTGGACCAAGAACTTAATCGGGGCGTCAAATTGGGTGGGCGATCAACAATTCCGCGGTGCCATGGATGATATCGCGATCTTCGACAGAGCCTTAACAGCGGGCGAAGTCACCGCACTTGCCTCAACAACGACAGCCCCCACAATCGTCAACAAATCGATCGCCGAAAACTCAGCCAATGGGACGAATGTGTTTGATGCTCGATCGAGCGACGTCGACTCGGGGGATGGCGTGACGTATTCGATTCAATCCGGCAATACCAACAGCACGTTTGCCATCAACGCGACGACCGGACAAGTCACCGTCGCGAACTCAAGCCAGCTCAACTTCGAAGCCAACAGCAGCTATACTCTCGTCATCCGAGCCGCCGATACTGCGGGTGCCGCGACCGATCAAACGGTGACGGTTACGGTGACTGACGTGAATGAAGCACCGAATGACATTACGCTCGGCGTGGCACCGAGCGGACTGACAACCGCAGGCAATGCCAGCTTGGTAAGCGGAACGACGTATCAGTTGACACCCGCAGCGAATGCCCAAGCCGGTGCGGTTTGGGGCGCAGTGAATCTCGCACAAGACGTGACAATCACGTCAAGAATGTACTTCGGTGCAAGCGATGCTGGCGCCGATGGAATGGCATTTGCGTTCCAGAATGTTGGTGCTACGAGCGTTGGCGGCGGAGCGACTGGATTTGGCGCCAATCTAACGGGGGCGTTTGGAATCTCCTTTGATACGTTTTTCAATAACCAGAACAATGAAATCAACTCCGATTTCTCTCAGTTTTTCAGACAAGGTGCCACGGCGGCCCAAGGCACCGCCTTCGACACCGCGAACGCTCATGACAATATCGAAGACGGGTTGTGGCACGATGTCGTGATCTCCTGGAATGCTTCGACTAAGACACTCAGTTACTCCGTCGATGGCCTTTCCATCGACTCGAAGACTTATGATGTCGTCGCCACCGACTGGGGCGGGAACTCCAACGGTTGGTTCGGATTCGGAGCGGGCACAGGCGGCGCGACGAACCAACAGCAGGTTGAAATAATCTCAGTCCAGACCGGCAGTTTGACTTCCGTGGCTGAGAACTCGGCAGCGAACACCGTCGTTGGCCTTGCCGCAGCCGTCGATCCAGATCGTACGGGAACGGTGACTTATGCGTTGACCGATAATGCTGGTGGCCGCTTTGCGATCAATAGCTCAACCGGACAAATCACGGTTGCGAATGGCTCCCGATTAGACGCCGAGTTCGCGACAAGCCATCAAATCACCGTTCGAGTCACCGACTCAGGTGGCCTAACATTCGACAAATCCCTTTCGTTAGTAGTTGCCAACGTCAATGAAAATCCAACCGATGTTCGCATTGGTTCTTCGAGTATTTCGATTAACAACGCAAGCTTCGAGCAGAATCCCCTCTCTGACGGCAGTTTTGCTCAAGGAACTCCCGGTTGGACGATGACTGGCACCGGCGGCGACTTCAATCCATCAACAGCAACTTACACGAGCGGTAGTGGGACGAACGGCTCGAACGTGGCATACCTCAATAACGGCACCTCGATGTCGCAAACACTGGGAACGAACTTCTCCAGCAACAACAACTATCAGCTTCTCGTCGATATTGGCTCACAGTTGGAATTCGCCAACGATGCCGTCTTTACCGTTCGACTCTACGCCGGCTCCACAGTGGTGGGAACCTACACGAACTCGGTTCCCGACAAGGGATCTTGGGGAACGGTCAACTTGGACGTAGCGGGAGCAAGCTTCAGCGCCAACAACGGACAAGCCCTAAAAATTGAATTTGCGAACGCTGGCGGAGTCAAGGTCAACCTGGATAATGTTCGCTTGACAGAGACAACTGCCACAACATCGATCGCTGAGAACTCCGTCAACGGCGCCGTTGTTACAACGGTGACAGGCCTTGATCGCGATGCAGGCAACACGCTGTCGTATAGCTTGACGAACGACGCCGGTGGTCGCTTTGCCATCAATACTTCCACAGGTCAGATCACCGTGTCCAATGGAAGTTTGCTGAACTTCGAAGCCAGCACCAGCCACTCGGTGGTTGTGCGTGCAACCGACCAAGGTGGCTTGACCTTCGATCGCACGATGACGATTGCCGTCACGAATGTCAACGAAGCACCAACGGCCTTGACATTAACAGGTGCGACGACAGGGGCAGGATCTGCGGCTGTTTACAATGCAACGACAGATAGTTACTACACACGCGTCGCTACCGCCTTGACGTGGGAAGCTGCCATGGATAACGCCCAGGCAAGTTTTCTCAATGGTGTGAGTGGAACGCTGGCGATCATTGATTCTGCAACGGAGCAGAACTACCTGTTCTCCTTGAGCACAATCGATAACTGGATCGGTGCGTCGGACAAAAACGCTGATGGCGTTTGGCGATGGTACAATGGTGACACTGCTGGATCGCAATTTTGGAGCGGAGGGACAACGGGTACTGCCGTCAATGGGATGTACGCAAACTGGACAAGTGCAGGAGAGCCCAATGGCGGTACTGGTGAGAACTACGCTCACATTCGAACGACCGCAACCTGGAATGACTGGACCTCCAGTGCAGCGTTGGGCTCCTGGGTGGAATGGACGGGAACGGCGTTTCGAGCCGCAGCAGGAGTGGCTGGCAGCGTGATGGAAAATGCCACGGCGGGCACCGTCGTGGGAAGTTTGGCTGCGAGCGATGCCGATGCGGGTGAAACGTACGCTTATTCCATCGTCGGTGGCAGCTCACTATTCGAAGTCGTCGGTAGCGAACTGCGAGTCAAATCGGGGGCAACGTTCAATTTCGAGTCGGCCCAACAACATGCTTTGACCATTCGCGTCACCGACTCGGGCTCCAACACTCGCGATCAAGCGATCACGGTGAACGTCGTCAACGTCAACGAAGCTCCGACAAACACGGGTGTGATCGGCGCGACGAATCTCATCAGCAACGGTTCGTTCGAGACGGATACTACCGGCTGGACCCTATCTGGTTCAATTGCACGATTTAGTGGTCAAGGTTCAACGGCGGGGTCTTTTGGCTTGGGCCTGACTTCAGGAAATGGGACACCAGATGGAGTGGCCAGCACAACCATGGCCACAACCGTCGGACAAACCTATACCGTTACCTTCGATATGGGAGCGTTTGCGATCAGCGGCGGTATCAATTCCGCTCAAACGATGAATTTCCAAGTGCAAGGTGCGTCCACACTCATCAATGAAAACATTGTGGATGCAGGTGCGGCCACCAACACATTTAACGGCTATCGGTACACGTTTGTCGCGGATAGCACGACAACCACGATTCGATTTGCGGACGTTTCGAGCAACTCGACAAGCGTCGACATGATGATCGACAATGTCCAAGCGTACTTAGTGACAACCACCAATCCAACGACGTCGATCGCCGAGAACAGTGCCAATGGTGCGGTGGTCGGTCAAGTCGCCTCGCTTGAGCCCGATGCCTTCAGCGTCCTCACCTATTCGCTTTCCGATAACGCTGGGGGACGCTTCGCGATCAACGCCACGACCGGTCAAATCACCGTCGCAAACGGTTCATTGCTCAATCTCGAATCCGCCGCATCGCATACAATCACTGTACGCACGACCGACCAAGGTGGCCTGACGTTTGACAAGACGGTCACCATCAATTTGACCAATGTCAACGAAGCCCCAACCGATATTGCCGTGGTCGGTTCGACGAATTTAGTCACGAATGGCTCGTTTGAAACGGGGACTGTACAGGGTGTACCGCCAGGTTGGACCATGACGGGCCCCGGGGGAATCGAGACAGGCAACATTGCCAGGGCGACAGATGGGAACAATTACTTAGCCTTAGGCGGTTGGTCGAGCTCGAGTGGAGCGGTGCTAAGCCAGTCGATCACAACGGTTATAGGTACGACTTACACGTTGATCTTCGACGCTGGGTCAGTGGGGCCAGCCACGGTTCCGCAAGTATTAAATGTTCAGGCGCTCAACGGTGCAACGGCACTATTGAATCAGACCATTACGGACACAACGACACCAGGGGATTGGAACACGCGCGGCGCGCAGCGATACATCATGTCGTTTACCGCGACGGGTACGTCAACTACGCTTCAGTTCACTCATAGCTCCGGCGCAAGCACTGGTAATGATCTGGACCTGGACAACGTCCAAGTCTACGCCAATACCAATCCAACCATCGCTGAGAACTCGTCCAATGGCACCACTGTGGCCACCGTCACGGGCAGCGATCTCGACCATATGCCGACGCTCAGCTACAGCTTGACCGATACGGCAGGAGGTCGTTTCGCGATCGGTTCGTCGACCGGCGTGATTACGGTTGCTAACAGTAGCTTGCTCAATTTCGAAACCAACACAAGCCACACGGTCGTCGTGCGAGCCACGGACACGGGAGGTCTGACGTTTGATCGCACGTTGACCATCAGCGTGACCAATGTCAACGAAGCACCGACCGCCTTGACATTGACGGGTGCAACGACAGGTGCGGGTGCTTCTGCGGTGTATAACGCAACGCTCGATAGTTACTATACTCTGGTAACTACACAACTAGGGTGGGAAGCGGCAATGGACAATGCACAAGCCAGCTTTCTAGGCGGTGTGTCGGGAACACTTATCAACATCAACTCGGCTGCGGAACAGAGCCATGCGACCAGCCTGACAACCTGGGGCAACATTGGAGCCAGCGACCTGCTGCAAGAGGGAGTATGGCGCTGGTACAACGGCGACACCCCAACGGTTCAGTTCTGGAGCGGAGCAGGTGGCGGTAGTGCTGTCGGTGGACTTTATCAGAGCTGGAATGCGGGAGAACCGAACAATGGAGGGGGGACAGAAGATTACGCGGGGCTAGCCGGTAGCGGCCTTTGGAACGATGGGGCAGCGCCAGGTGCTGCACCATCGATTATCGAATGGACCGGCGCCGCTTTCCGGGCTGCTGCTGGCGTAGCTGGTAGCGTGATGGAAAACGCAGCGGCAGGAACTGTCGTTGGCACTTTAGCCGCAGCCGATGCCGATGCGGGTGAAACGTACACCTACTCCATCGTCGGTGGAAGCTCATTATTCGAAGTAGTCGGTAGCGAACTGCGAGTCAAATCGGGAGCAACGTTCAATTTCGAGTCGGCCCAACAACATGCTTTGAGCATTCGCGTCACCGACTCAGGCAACAACACTCGCGATCAAGCCATCACGGTGAATGTTGTGAACGTCAACGAAGCGTCTGTCGACACGGGCGTGATTGGCGCGACGAATCTCATCAGCAATGGATCGTTTGAGACCAATACGACGGGTTGGACGCTCACGGGCAATGTAGTACGAGGAGGTGGCATAGGAGCAACCGCCGGCAGTAACAGCTTGGTGTACAGCGGTGGGGACTCTGCGAACACTGGAGTCGCAAGTTCCACTCTAACGACTGTGATCGGACAGGCATACACTGTGACGTTTGATATGGGAGCCTATTCAGCTTCCGCGTGGCCTCAGCAGCTCGGTTTCCAAGTACAAGGGGCCACAACGCTGGTGAATGAATCACTTGTTGATGCCGGCAGCAATCCGACTACATTCAACTCCTACCGATATACCTTCGTCGCAGACAGCACTTCGACGATGCTTAGGTTTTCAGACCAGTCTAGCATGACTGGTGGCGTTGATATGGCGTTGGACAATATCCAGATGTACGCCGTAACGACATCGAGTCCGACTATGTCGGTAGCAGAGAACAGTGCCAATAGCACGGTGGTTGGTCAAGTCACCTCGACCGATCCGGATGCGTATGGTGTGCTTTCCTATTCGCTCTTAGATACCGCCGGTGGACGCTTTGCGATCAACGCCACGACGGGACAAATCACCGTCGACAACGGCTCATTGCTCAATCTCGAATCTGCCGCTTCGCATACGGTTACCGTTCGCACGACCGACCAAGGTGGCCTGACCTTTGATAAGACGGTCACGATCAATTTAACCAACGTCAACGAAGCGCCGACCGATATCGGTTTCGGCACTCAATTTGTGGGAGATGCGAGCACAGTTGTCTCGGCCAATGCCACCGTGGCTGCAGCGAACAATTTCACCCTCGAGATCAAAGCCACTCCGCGAGAAACGATCACCTTGCCAGCACAATCGAATTCTGGAATCAACGCGGGTACCAACGGCGGAATGGCGGTCATGGCCGATCAGGGGGATGGTGCTTGGGGAACCACCGGAGCCTCAACCCGAAGCATTGGGCTCGCCGTTGGAACCAATGGAGTTGTGGTATATCAACATTCAAGTTCGAACTTTTCGTCCTTGCTTACCTACTCAGGGACGATTCAGCCAGACTCGGACATCGCTGTCGTCTTCGTTAACAAAACACCGACCCTTTTTGTAAACGGTGTACAAGTCGCGACTGGCATCCAAAGCGATGGAACCACGGTGCGCGCTTCGATCGGGAATACTGGTAGCTCAGGTATCGGTGGTGGCGCAGCTGTTGGCGGCCGTTACTTCAACGGTACGCTATCCGACTATCGCATTTGGAACTCGGCCCTTGACTCCACTACCATTAATGCAAACCGTACGACGGCCATTGCCACGGGGACTTCGGGATTGCTGGCCAACATGCTCGTCAGCTCGGTCGTTGAGAACGCCAGCAATGGAACGGTCGTAGGGCGGGCCCGTGGATACGATCCTGATGCTGGTGCAACGTTTGGTTATGCGCTTACGAGCGACGCCGGTGGCCGATTCGCGATCAACAACACAACCGGCGAAATAACTGTCAACAACGGTAGCTTGCTCGACTTTGAGACCGCGACCAACCACACCGTCACCGTCCGAGCGACCGACCAAGCGGGACTCACTTACGACGAAAACGTAACGATTCGCCTGCGCAACGTCAACGAAGGCCCAACGGCCTTGACGCTGACGGGAGCAACGACTGGTGCGGGATCGTCGGCGACTTACAATGCTTCGACCGACAGCTACTACTCGTACGTGTCGACTGGGATGACTTGGGAAGCTGCGATGGACAATGCCCAGTCGAGCTTGTTGGGTGGCGTTTCGGGTACGCTGGTCAACATCAACACATCGACCGAGCAAACTTATCTCGCGGGGCTAGGTGCGAACTCTTGGATCGGCGCCAGCGACAAACTGCAGGAAGGCGTGTGGCGATGGTACAACGGCGATACTCCAAATGCTCAGTTCTGGAGTGGCGGCCCATCGGGCAGCAGCGTTGGCGGACTCTATGCGAATTGGACTTCGGGTCAGCCCGACAATGCATCCGGGATCGAGAACTACGCTCACATCTGGAATTCAGGTGCTTGGAATGATAATTTCTCGGGGACCATGAGCGCCTCAGTCGTCGAATGGACGGGCTCTGCGTATCGTGCAGCCGCAGGCGTCGCAGCCAGCGTGATGGAAAACGCCGCAGCCAATACAGTCGTCGGAACTTTGGCCGCCACCGACCCGGATTCGGGGGAAACGTTTACTTATACGCTAGTCGGTGGTGCGACGAGCAAGTTCCAAATCTCGGGCACACAACTACAAGTCAAGTCGGGTGCGACGTTCGACTTTGAAGCAACACCGGTCGAAACCTTAACGGTCCGTGTGACTGATTCGAGCGGAAATACACGTGATCTGACCACGACGATTAACGTCGTGAACGTCAATGAAGCACCGGTAGATACGGGAGTCGTTGGCAGCACGAACATCGTAAGCAATGGCAGTTTTGAGACTGGCTCGACGGGAGCAGTGGCACCGACGGGTTGGACAAGAACTGGCGGAGGCGGCTTGTACAACTCTGCAGGTAGGGCCTCCAATGGATCACAGTACTACGCATTCAATGGCGGAACGGCCACAAGTACCGACGGCGTTCTGTTTCAGGACCTCACAACTGTTGCCGGACAGACTTACCAACTGTCGTTTGATTTCCAGTCCGCAGGTGTAAGCGTTGATCAACAAGGGCTAAGGGTTCAGGTGCTCGACGGCTCGACCTCTCTTAGAACAGAAACCATTTACGACACTACATCCTCAGGTACATGGACCTCCGCAGTCTATAACACCTACACATTCACATTCGTTGCATCAAGCACAACGACCAGATTACAGTTTTCTGACATCGCGTCCGGTAGTAATAATGATGGCGACCTGGACAACGTCGTGGTGCGAGCCATCACGACAACCAGCCCAACGATGTCGATCGCTGAAAACAGTGCCAACAGCACCGTTGTCGGAACAATCAATACTCAGGACGTCGACAACGCAAGCGTCCTCGTCTACAGCCTGACCAACAACGCCGGTGGAGCCTATGCGATCAACAGCACCACAGGCGTAGTCACCGTCGCGAACAGTTCACTGCTCAACTTCGAATCGACACCGACAAGCACGATCGTCGTACGAACGACCGATCAAGGCGGCTTGACGTTTGACAAGACGGTCACGATCAATCTGACCAACGTTAATGAAGGTCCCGTAGCGGTAACCGATACAGCAACGGCCACTGAAGCAGGTGGCGTAAGCAATGGAACAGCGGGCACCAATCCGACGGGCAATGTCCTCACCAACGACACGGATGTCGACGCAGGCGATACGAAGACGGTCAGTGGTGTGGCAGCAGGAACAGTTGGCAGTGCATCGACCAACGTTGGCTCAGCAGTCACAGGAACCTTCGGAACGATTAACATCGCTGCTAATGGTGCTTATACGTACACCGTTGACAATAGCAACGCGGCCGTACAAGCTTTGCGAACAACATCCAACACGCTGAACGATGTCTTCACCTACACGATGCGTGATACGGCTGGTTTGACCAGCACAACGCAGATCACGGTCACTATTCAAGGTGCCAACGATGCTCCGACGGTTTCGCAAGTCACCGGTGCGGTAGCCGCGTATGACTTCGAGAATGGCAGCGGCAATGCAACGTCGAGCGTTACCGACGGTCCATCGGCAACGGTAAGTGGGACAGTCGCATACAGCAATGTTACGGGGCCACTCGGGCAAACGACCAATGCCCTGGTATTCTCCGCCAATACCAATAGTGCGACTCCACAAGTTACGTTATCGAGCATTCCCAATATCGCGGCGACTGGACAGATTACGGTTTCGTCGTGGGTTCGCTTTGATGCCTCTGGTTTTTGGCAAAGAGTTTTTGACTTCGGCAGTGGAAGTGGACTGGGCAATGACATTTTTATTGCACAGAACGGAACTTCCAATGACTTAACTTTTGGTACATGGTCAGGTGGCGCAAGCCGAACTCACATTACAGCGACCAATGCATTAGCAGGGAGAATCGGCACCAATAGTTGGGTCCACGTAGCAGCGACACTCACATCGTCAGGTGCAATGGAGCTGTACGTCAACGGTTCGTTGGCTGTAACTGGAACGACGGTAGCGCCGAGCTTTGCGAACTGGAATCAAAACTACATCGGCTATTCGGCGCATGGTGCAGATGCAGCCCTTCGTGGTGCAATCGATGATTTCCATGTCTTCGATCGTGTTTTGACGGCAGGGGAAATCTCCACACTCGCATCGACGGCCACAACACCGTCGATCGTCAATAAAGCGATCAACGAGAATAGTGCGAACGGAACGGTTGTCTTCAAAGCAAGGGCGAGAGACGTCGATTCCGGGGATAGCTTGACATACTCGATTGTCTCTGGAAACACGAACAGCACTTTTAGTATCGACGGAGCAACCGGTCAGGTTACGGTGGCGAACTCGAGTTCGCTTAACTTCGAAACCCAAAGCACCTACACATTAGTTGTTCGTACCACGGATATCGCATTGGCGACAGTGGACCAGACCGTGACCATCAATGTTGCCAATGTGAATGAAACGCCCACGGCGGTTGCAGACTCCGCCACTGCCGTCGAAGCTGGCGGAACAGCGAACGGAACAGCGGGTACAAACCCAACCGGTAACGTACTGACGAATGACACGGATATCGACACCGCGGATACTCGAACGGTAGCGGGTGTAGCCGCTGGTACGGTCGGATCCGCGTCGGCCAACGTTGGCAGCGCAGTGACAGGTACTTTCGGCTCGATCAACGTCGCGGCTAATGGTGCCTACACGTACACCGTCGATAACAGCAATGCTTCCGTACAAGCGTTGCGAACCACAGCGAACACGTTGACCGATGTCTTTACGTACACGATGCGTGATACGGCAGGTTTGACCAGCACGGCGCAAATCACCGTGACGATCCAAGGTGCCAATGATGCTCCGAGTGACCTGGCACTGGCGAACCCAAGCGGTACCAATCTGATCACCAACGGTAGCTTTGAAACGAACAATGGAGGATCCGGCGTTTTGGCAGGGGTCGCAGCAACAGTTGCTGGCTGGAGTCCCGTTGGAGGCGAAGGATTCGAGATCTGGAAGAACAACGGACCCTCCTCAAACGGTACAAGTCACTTAGAACTCGATGTTTTTGCCGGCAGTGCCACAGGCATTGCGCAGGATGTATCCACCACGAACGGTCAAACCTATGTGGTCAGCTTTGACTTTGCATGCCGCGGCGGAGGATCGGAGTCGGTCGAGGTTTACTGGCGTAACGAACGGATTGGAACCATCACGCAGTTGAGCACCGCATGGCGTACTCACAGTTTCGTCGTGGTCGGTTCGGGGGGAGCGGATCAACTGCGGTTCATGGAAGTGGGCGCAGAGAGCAACGGAAACGGGTCGCATATCGACAATGTTCGCTTGATTGCCGAGAACAGTCCCGCTATTTCCGTCGCCGAAAATGCTGCCAATGGTACCGTCGTCGCTCTCGCAGGGGCTCGCGATGCGGATACTGTCGCCGTCGACACGCGAACCTACTCGCTCACCAACAACGCCAGTGGCCGATTCGCAATTGACTCGACGACCGGTATCATCACGGTGGCTGACGGCAGCCAATTAAACTTCGAAGCTGCCACTTCGCATACGATCACCGTTCGTGTTGCGGATGCATTGGGTCTGACCTACGACGAAAACTTCACGATCGCTGTCTCCAATGTCAACGAAGGACCGAGCGATCTCATTTTGTCCGGGACTACGACCGGTGCTGGTTCGAGTGCAGCCCTCAATGCGACGTATGGCAAGTACTATGCGGCGGTCAGCACGTTTGGAAACTGGGAAGCGGCCATGGATGCCGCTCAAGCTTCGTATTTGAACGGCGTGGCGGGGACACTCGTGACGTTCGGCTCTGCAGGGGAAGAAGCATTTGTGCGTTCACTGATGCCGAGCAACATGTTTTGGGTCGGCGGTTCGGATATGCTGGTGGAAGGTCAATGGACGTGGTATCAAGGTGACACGCCGACGGCTCTCTTTCATCAAGGTGTCGCTGTTTCGGGAGTGTACTCAAATATCAATCTCAACAACTGGCTACACACCTTAGCCGGTGAAGACTACGGTCAGTACGGATGGGCTGGAGGGAATGCTTTAAACGACTCGACAGGAATAGCCAACGACACCTACTATATCGTCCAGTGGGATAGCGCTGCTGTTAACGCCGCCACGGCAGTCCAAACCGGTGGAACCGTCGCCACAGTCCAAGAAAACGCAGCGGCCAATACATTGGTCGGTAATCTCTCCCGCACTGACGTTGACGCGGGCGATACTGCGACTTACACCATCGTCGGTGGAACTGGCCAAGCGAAGTTCTCGATCGTGAGCGGAACCGAGCTGCGAGTCGCAACCGGTGCGACATTTAACTTTGAAGCGAGTCCGACCGAAACGGTTGCCATTCAGATCACCGACGGAGGTGGCAACACTCGCACTGAGACCTATACGATCACAGTCGGCAACGTCAACGAAGCACCGGTCAATGCCGGGGTAGCATCTGGTTCGAACTTAGTCAGTAACTCGTCATTTGAAACCGATACAACGGGTTGGACGTTGACAGGCACGGTTGGGCTAAGCGCAGGCGCTGGTGCAAGCCACGGATCGCAATCCCTTAGATTTAGCGAAGGCAATTTTGCTAACGACGGCGTCGCGACGACCACCATTGCAACTGCGGTTGGCCAAGCTTATACGTTGACCTTCGACGCAGGTGCCTTTTCTGGTTTTAGTGGCCTGGCACAGGCCCTAAACGTTCAAATCCTGGGTAGCTCAACACTCAGCAATGAGACGATCTTCGATGTGGGCTCGAGTCCGAACACGTTCACAGCGTATCGACTGACATTCATCGCTGATAGCACGACGACGACGCTGCGTTTCGCCGACTCATCGACGATCACCAGCGGAGTTGACATGGTGCTAGACAATGTCCAAGTCCAAGCGGTCACCACCACCAGTCCATCGTTCACCATCGCCGAGAACAGTGCCAACAATACAGTCGTTGGTACCGCGATCGGCTTCGATCCAGATGCGTACAGCAATGACGCCTTGCGATACTCGCTTGCCAACGATGCGGGTGGACGCTTCGCGATCAACTTGCTCACGGGCCAGATCACGGTTGCCAACGGCAGCTTGCTCGATTTTGACACGACTCCGTCGCATTCGATCGTGGTCAGAACCACTGACGCCGGTGGCTTGACATTCGACAAGACGATGACCGTCAACCTGACCAATGTCAACGAAGGCCCTGTCGCTGTTGCTGATGCCGCAACAGCAGTGGAAGCGGGCGGAACCGCTAATGGTACGGCCGGTACAAATCCATCTGGCAATGTTCTGACGAATGACACCGATGTCGATGCGGGCGATACAAGGACCGTTAGCGGAGTTGCAGCTGGTGTAGTTGGTTCCACATCGACCAATGTTGGCTCAGCAGTCACTGGTAGCTTCGGTTCGATCAACATCGCAGCTAATGGGGCGTACACCTACACGGTCGACAACACGAATGCGACTGTTCAAGCATTGCGAACAACCGCGAACACGCTCAACGATGTCTTTACGTACACGATGCGTGACACTGCGGGCTTGACCAGCACAACGCAGATCACGGTCACCATCCAAGGTGCTAACGATACACCAACAATCACCAGCAACGGTGGCGGGGCGACTGCTTCATTGACCGTCAATGAGAATCAAACTTCGGTGACGACCGTTGTCGGGAACGATGTCGATGCTGGTACGACGTTAAGCTACAGCATTGTCGGTGGCGCTGACCTGAACCACTTCGCAGTCAACTCGTCCACGGGTGCATTAACATTTATCGGTAACCGCGATGCGGAGCTACCCGGCGACGCGAATCACGACGGAGTGTACATCGTCCAAGTGCAAGCCAGCGACGGTTCTCTTGCCTCGACACAAACGCTGTCTGTGACGGTAGCGAGCGTTAACGAAGCTCCGACAAACTTGTATGCAGGTACTCGAACGGCGATCTCGATCAGCAACCCAGGCTTCGAGTCCACGGTTCAAACTGATGGCACATCAACCTACACAATGCCCGGCTGGACAAGCTCAGTCGCGAATCAAGTCGGTACATACAATCCTCCTGCGTCCCTCCTTGCAAGTGAAGCTACAGAGGGCTCCAATGTTGCGGCGATCAGCGCCGGATCCGCTGTTGCCATGTATCAAGTGCTCGGCGAGAACCTAACTGCGAACCAACGCTATGAACTGATTGCGGACGTGGGAAATCGCCAAGATGTAGCTGGCTTTGTGTCGGGCGAGTTCCGTTTATACGCGGGTTCGACGCTGTTAACATCGAGGGCCATTACTGCTCCTCCTGAAGGTGGCTGGGCAACGCAACGACTCGAATTTGATTCAGCAACCTTGTCATCAGGAAGCGCACTCTTCGGACAAGCTCTTCGAATCGAATTCTACTCGGCCGGAGTTCAAATCAACATCGACAACGTTCAACTTTGGAAGACCTCCAACCCAACGGTCGCTGAGAATAGTACGAACGGCGATGTCGTCACAATAATCACGGGCGTTGATCCAGACGTCGGCCAATCGGCTACGTTAACCTACTCGCTCACCAACGATGCGGGTGGGCGCTTCGCCATCAACAGCTCGACCGGCCAAGTGACTGTCGCCAACGGTAGCTTGCTCGACTTTGAAGCGAACCCATCGCATGCCATCACGGTTCAAATCGCAGACACGAGTGGATTGACTTATTCGGAGACGGTTACTATCTCGGTCAATGCCGTCAACGAGACACCAACCGCAGTCGCTGATACAGCAACTGCTGTGGAAGCTGGTGGAGTGACGAATGCAACTGCCGGCACGAACCCGACGGGCAATGTTCTAACGAACGATACCGATCCCGACGCGGCTGATACGAAGACAATTAGCGGTGTTGCCGCGGGAACCGTGGGCAGTGCATCAACTAACGTGGGCTCTGCGGTAACAGGCACGTACGGCTCGATCAACATCGCGGCGAATGGAGCTTACACGTACACAGTCGATAACAGTAACTCCGCCGTTCAAGCGTTGCGAACAAGCAGCAATACGCTGAGCGATGTGTTTACCTATACGATGCGCGATACGGCGGGCCTCACGAGCACAACGCAAGTGACCGTCACCATCCAAGGTGCCAACGATACGCCTAACGATTTTGTGTTGAGTCAGTTCAATGGAACATCGACCATCAGCGATAACTTTAATGACGGTGTTCTTGATAGCAGCAAGTGGACTGCGAACACGGGCGCTAACGGTTCGGCGGCGGTTGTTGAATCAAGTGGCGTGATTACCCTGACTCAACGCGGCTTCCTCAACACTACAAATGCTTACAACCCCTCCTTGTCAGGAGGCGTGCGAATCACCGGATCGGCTCAATTCACAAACGCCGGCGACTTCATTCGAGTCATAACACGCGGTAGCGGTTCGCCGACGAATGCATTTGGAAATGTAAGTGAAGGCGTTGTATTTGCGTTCGGACCGTACAGCAGTAGCATTGGCATTGGTGGTATGGGGGCTGCGGTTACTGTCGGTTCTGGGACTTCCCTCACCTTTTCAACCGGGGTCTGGTACAATTTCGAGGTTGTCGATACTGGCACCAATCTCTTGTTTACCGTTACGGACGCCTCCAACCCTGCCAATACAGCTACCGTTCAAGGTACATCGAACTTCTCGTCGGCAAGCAACATCATCTCCATCTACAATCGTGAGGTGGCTGGTTGTGTAGCGAATCTGGATGATGTAGCCATTGCAACAGGGGTCAACGCATCCACGGTTAATCTCGCTGAGAACACCTCCAATGGCACTCAGGTCGCTAAGATAACACCGTTCGACGTCGATTCCGGTGACACATCAACGCTCAGTTTGGTGAACAACGCGGGCGGTCGATTCGCACTGAATACGTCGACGGGTGTCATCACAGTCGCAAACAGCAGCTTGCTTGACTTCGAGACCAATACGTCTCACACCATCGTTGTACGTACGACCGATACGTTGAATGCGACCTACGATGAAACCATCACGATCAACCTGACCAACGTCAACGAAGCCCCGACAGCCGTCGTCGACACAGCTACTGCCGTCGAAGCGGGCGGCACCGCCAACGGCACAGCAGGCACGAATCCCACCGGCAACGTTCTGACGAATGACACCGACGTCGACGCTGGCGATACCAGGACCGTGAGTGGCGTCGCGGCTGGAACAGTGGGATCGGCCTCAACAAATGTTGGCAGCGCAGTGTTAGGCACCTATGGTTCGATCACGATCGGTTCGAATGGTGCTTATACGTATTCAGTCGATAATTCGAACTCGGCCGTACAAGCATTGGCTTCGACCGCCAACACGTTGAGCGATGTGTTTACCTATACAATGCGCGATACGGCGGGACTTACGAGCACAATGCAAGTGACCGTCACCATCCAAGGTGCCAACGACGCACCGACGATCACCAGCAACGGTGGGGCTGCGACGGCCGCGATCAGCATCAATGAAAACGTCACAGCCGTGACAACCGTCGTTGGCAACGATGTCGATGCTGGCTCGACGATGACCTATAGCATCGTGGGCGGCGCGGACTCGACCAAGTTCACGATCAATTCGTCTACGGGTGCATTGAGTTTCAATGCCGCACCAGACTTCGAAGCTCCATCCGACGCTGGTTTGAATAATGTCTATGATGTCAACATTCAAGTCTCCGATGGATCGCTGACGTTCATGCAAGCGATCGCAGTGACCATCATTGATGTGTCGAACATTTTGGTAGTCGACACAACGGCCGACAACAACGATGCTTCGATCACGAATGGCATAGGTACGCAAAACGTTGAATGGCTCAACGCGAACAAGGGAACCGACGGCAAGGTGTCGTTGCGCGAAGCCATCATCGCTGCGAACAACACAACGGGCACCGACACAGTCAACTTTAACATCTCCGGAACCGGAGCGCAAACGATCAGCTTGACCAGTGCCCTACCAACGATCACCAGCCCGATCCTCATCAACGGCTACACGCAATCAGGCGCAAGTGCAAACACGCTGGCGACAGGCAACAACGCAGTGCTGAACGTCGTGCTCAATGGAACAAGTGCCGGTGCCGGTGTCAATGGTCTGACTTTGGGGTCTGGTTCGACAGGCAGCACAATCAGCGGCTTGGTAATCAGCAACTTCTCTCAATACGGCATCAGTATATCGAGCGTCAACAACACGATTAGCGGCAACACGATCGGATTGAATCAAGCAGGTACGGCCAAAGCGGCCAACGGTACCGGCATCTACATTAACAACGTCGATGGTAACACGATCGGTGGCACGGCGACTGCCGCTCGCAATACGATCTCGGGCAACACAGGAGATGGAATTTTTGTTACCGGAGCTTCTACCACCGGAACGATCATCCAAGGCAACTACGTCGGTACAAACGCGGCAGGAACTTCCGGGCTCGGGAATAGCGGTGCAGCGGGAATCACATTCTTCGGTGGCGCAACAGGAACCATCGGAGGAACTGCGACCGGAGCCGGTAACGTCATCTCCGCGAATGTGAGAGGTATCAACCTGCAAGGCGCCGGTTCCGGAGTTGTGATTCAAGGCAACATGATTGGCTTGAATGCAGCCGGAAACGCCGCCCTCGGAAACTCGCTCGAAGGGATCGTAATGTGGGGCGGTGCAGGCTCCGCGACAATTGGTGGAACAACTGTCGGAGCACGCAACGTCATTTCAGGGAACCTCCAAAGCGGCTTTTATTTGAACGGTGCAAGCCTTTCCGGCACGATCATTCAAGGGAACTACGTCGGTACGGATATCAATGGTACGTCCGGTTTCGGCAATGGCGCGGCAAACAACATTCTCAACGGCGGCATAAGATTGCTTGGTGGCGCGACTGGAATCACTATCGGCGGTACAGCAACAAACGCTGGCAACTTGATCGCCTACAACACAGGAGCCGGTGTTCGAATCGACTCGGATGCGGGTACCGCTAACTCGATCCTCGGCAACGTCATCTCGGGCAACACATCGTATGGCGTTAGTTTGTCGACTGCGAGCAACACCGTTCAAGGCAACACGATCGGCCTCAACGCTGCGGGTAATGCAAAACTGGCGAATAGCTACGGTGTTTACATCAACAACGTCGGAAGCAACATCATCGGCGGCACCGATAACACGACTCGCAATATCATCTCGGGTAACACAAATGATGGTGTGTACATCACCGGAGCATCGGCCTCTGGGAACATTATCCAAGGCAACTACATCGGAACAAACGCAACTGGAAATGCAGCTCTTGGCAATAGCGGTGTGGGCATCAACATCCAAGGGGCCGCAAGTGGCACAATCGTTGGCGGATCAACCGCTGGTACTGGCAACGTGATCAGTGGCAATGGAGGTTCGGGAATGCACTTGGATGGTGCCGTGAATACCGTCATCAGCGGCAACACGATCGGACTTCGAGCTGCAGGCGATGCAGCCGTTGGCAACTTAGACAAAGGCATCATGCTTTTGAATTCCTCTGGCACTACGATCGGCGGTACAACCAACCTCACGCGTAACATTATCAGCGGTAACTCGAGCGACGGCATCTATGTAAACAGCGGGACTTCGAATACGAACATCCGAGGCAACTACATCGGTACCGATGTAAACGGCGCGAGCGCGATCGGGAACGGTCGATTCGGTATCATCATCACCAATGGAGGGTCGAACACGACTATTGGTGGCACGGCGACTAATGCTGGAAACGTCATCAGCGGCAATACGAATGTAGGTATCGTTCTAGGCTCCAGTTCGAATGTGACCATTCAAGCGAACATCATAGGACGCAACGCGACCAACACGCAGAACGTTGCAAATGCTGCAGGTATCGACGTGAGCGGTGCGTATGGCAACACGCTCATCGGCGGCACCAGTGCCGGAATGGGCAACATCATCGCTGGCAATACGAACCAAGGTGTCAAAGTGACAGCCACGAACGGCCCAGCCACCATTCATCGCAATACAATCACAGGCAATGGCGGGCTCGGTATCGATCTCAAGAGTGATGGAGTCACCAACTCCAACGATGGAGTAAAGGTTGGAACCGATCCAAACCAAGGGATGGACTCGCCGTTTATCAACTACGGTAGTCTCGTCGGCAACAACTTGACGTTGAATGGTTACGTTGGATCGAATTCGTCTCAGAGCACCTTTGCAAACTGCCGCGTCGAGTTTTTCATTAGCGACGCTAACAACTCGGCGGGCAGCGGCCGAGTTTACTTGGGCTTCTTGACCACGGACGCCAACGGCAATTTCAACGGCACGCTCGACGTCGCCGGTCTCGGCATGCAGACCACGGACTCGATCACTGCCACCGCGACCGATGCGTCAGGCTATACATCGGAATTCGGTGTAAACGTCGTTGCCAACTTGACACCGACAGCCGTGGCCGATGCGGCTACTGCTGTGGAAGCAGGTGGAGTTAGCAATGGAACCGTGGGGACCAACCCAACTGGCAATGTGGTCACGAATGATACCGATCCGAACTCGGGCGATACCAAAACTGTTACGGGCGTCGTCTCAGGCACATCGGCAAGTGCATCGGGATCGGTTGGAAGCAGTGTGTCAGGAACGTATGGTTCGATCAACATCGCTGCGGATGGCTCGTACACGTACACAGTCGACAATAATAATGCGGCTGTGCAAGAGTTACGAACCAGTGCGCAAACGCTGACCGATGTGTTCACGTACACGATGCGCGACAGTGGCAATCTGACGAGCACAACGCAAATCACGGTCACCATCCAAGGTGCTAACGATACACCAACGATCACCAGCAACGGCGGTGGGGCGAATGCTTCGTTGACCGTCAATGAGAATCAAACTGCGGTGACGACGGTGGTTGGTAACGATGTCGACGAAGGGACAACGCTTGCCTACAGCATTGTCGGTGGCGCTGATTCGAACCACTTCGCAGTCAACTCGTCCACGGGAGCGTTAACGTTTATCGGCAACCGAGATGCGGAGATACCCGGCGACGCGAATCGCGATGGAGTGTATATCGTCCAAGTACGAACCAGCGACGGGGCGCTTGCCTCGACGCAAACGCTGTCGGTGACCGTGGCGAGCGTCAATGAAGCGCCGATCGACATTTGGGCGGGGACCAAAACAGCGGTCACAGTCACGAATCCCGGCTTCGAAGCGAACATCGTGAGTGACGGTACTTACACGGTTAATTCGATTTCGGGATGGTCAGGCTCGGCCAACGGCTCAAGTTTCGGTGCGCATAATATTTACCGTGAGAATCTTGCCAGCGATGCTGCCTCAGGCGTCAATATTGCTTATCTTAACCCAAATGCCAGCATCAATCAGACGCTCTCGGAAACGCTTACTTCCGGGACAAAGTATGAACTAACGTTCGATGTTGGAAATCGTCAGGATGATGTTGGATTTGCCACGGGCACCATCGAACTCTTTGCCGGTGCAACTCTGATCGGGACACGGGCCATCAACGCGCCACCCGAAGGTGGCTGGACGACGCAGCGGCTCGAATTCGACAGTGCGAGCTTGGCATCGAGCTCGGCCCTGTTCGGACAGGCGCTAAGAATACAATTCACAAGCACTAACAGTACAGGGCTTCAGATCGATCTCGACAATGTACAGCTCTGGAAGACGACGAATCCAACCATTGCCGAAAATAGTTCCAACGGAGCAATCGTCACCACGATCACCGGCGTTGATCCTGACGTTGGCCAATCGGCTTCGTTAACCTACTCGCTCACCAACGATGCGGGTGGACGCTTCGCGATCAACAGTTCGACAGGCCAAGTTACCGTTGCCAACGGTACCTTGCTCGACTTTGAAGCGAACCCATCGCATGCTATCACGGTTCAAATCGCAGACACGAGTGGATTGACTTATTCGGAGACAGTCACGATCTCGGTCAACGCTGTCAATGAAGGGCCGACGGCAGTAGCTGACGCTGCGACAGCCGTTGAAGCAGGCGGAGTTGCAAACGCGACCGCCGGAACAAATCCGAACGGCAACGTGTTGAGCAACGATACCGACGTCGATGCTGGAGATACCAAGACCGTTAGCGGTGTGTCCGCAGGAATCTCGGCTAGCGTTTCAGGCTCAGTAGGTAACGCCGTCACCGGAACATACGGTTCCATCAACATCGCTGCAGATGGCAGTTATACGTATACGGTCGATAACAACAACTCAACAGTTCAAGCTCTTCGCACGACCGCGAACACGTTGAGTGATGTCTTCACCTACACGATGCGCGATGCAGCGGGCTTGACCAGCACCACGCAAATCACCGTAACAATCCAAGGTGCCAATGACGCTCCGACCGATGTTATCGGGACGTTGACAGTCGCAGAGAATAGTGCGAACTCCAGTGTTGTTGGAACAGTTTCCACTACCGATATCGACAGCGGTGATGCGTTTACTTACGCCCTGATCGACGACGCGGATGGCCGATTCGCGATCAATAGTTCCAATGGCCAAGTGACTGTCGCGAACAGTTCGTTATTAAACTTCGAAGCCGCTACATCGCATTCGATTACCGTTCGCGTAACGGACGCAAACAATCTGACCTACGACAAGCAACTGACGGTTCAAGTCACCGACATGGCGGAGAACTTGTCTCTTACCAGTGGCGATGATGTCTTCACCGACGTCAGCGTCACCGAGCTTTCGATTGATGGCGGTGCAGGGAATGACAACATCACCGGCAGCAACACCAATGACTTTATCATCGGCGGTGCCGGCAACGACATGATCGATGGCGGAGCTGGAACAGACACGGGAGTCTTCTCCGGGAATCTCTCTGCTTACGACGTCTACTTCAATGATTCGTGGGACGCCAGACTTACCGTGCTCGATCAACGGTCCCTTTCGCCCGATGGCGTCGACACTCTCACGAGCATCGAGACTTTGCAGCTTGCGGACCGTAACGTCAGTGTGATTCAAGAGCAACCCTTCCAAGGGACCAGTGGCAACGATGCAATCATTGCGTTTAGTCACGACTGGAACGCGGGATACTTCGACATCGACGGTGGGCAAGGGAATGACACGCTGATCGGATCGGGGCTTGTAAATCTCTACGGGGGTGATGGTAATGATATCATCAATATCACGGGGGTTGGAGATGACGGAAGCGCTTTCGGAGGTGCTGGCAACGACATCATGACCCAGCGAGGTGGTTCCCTTTTTCAATTCCAGGGTGGGGACGGCGATGACCAGATGTATGTCTTGGGCGCAGGATCGACCGGTGGAATCGATGGCGGATCGGGCAATGACTTGATCGATGCTTCCCAAGAGTGGAATGACAACTTCTTCATCGGCGGAGCCGGGAATGACACTCTCATCGGCGGCATTGGCACGAACGACGTTGCATTCTATAGCGGTAACTGGAATGACTACACCATCACGTATAACGCGAGTACTTCGACTTACACCCTTGTGGACCGTCGCAACGGTTCACCGGACGGTACCGATACCGTCACGGGCGTGGAAGTCTTTCAGTTCGCCGATCAAACGATCATTGTTTCGAATACAAGCGATCTGTTGAACGATGCACCGACGGCGTTGTCCGACACGGCATCCGCAGTAGAAGCGGGGGGCATTGCCAATGCAAACGCAGGAACGAACCCGACAGGCAATGTTCTCGTGAATGATTCGGATATTGATATCGGTGATACCATGTCGGTAACCGCGATAGCCGCAGGCACATCACCCACAGCAACACAAAACGCTGGGCAAAACGTCGCGGGTTCCTATGGTTCCATCGTTATCGCAGCGGACGGATCTTATACGTATTCAGTCGATAACAACAACGCAGCGGTGCAGGCACTTCGAACAACCTCCAATACGCTCACCGACGTATTCACCTACACGATTGCCGATGCAAGCGCAGCTACTTCATCTGCTCAAATCAGCGTGACCATTCAAGGTGCCAACGACGCTCCCGTAGCAGTGACCGACACCGCAATCGCGGTCGAAGCGGGTGGCACCACGAACGGCACCGCAGGTACGAACCCAAGCGGCAACGTTCTGACCAACGACACCGACGTCGATGCTGGTGATACCAAGACAGTTTCGGGCGTCGCAACCGGAGTTCAGTCCTCCTCGACGGGCTCCGTAGCCTCTTTGGTTAACGGCCTTTATGGCTCCATCAATATAGCTGCCGACGGAACTTACACCTACACCGTCAACAATAGCAACGCTGCCGTGCAAGCGTTAGCGTCCAATGCGGATACACTCCAAGATATCTTTACCTACACGGTGACGGATTCCGGTGGATTGACTAGTAC
>JAIYDN010000039.1 GCA_027487485.1 Planctomycetaceae bacterium
GAAATCTACATCGCTCCAGACACATTACTCTCTGGAACTTTAGACCTTCATGCGATCGGTACCGAAACAACAGCGAATCTGAACTATTGGTTCAATGGAAATTTCACGGTTGCTAGTGGAGCCACGTTGAACCTAACTTCGAACGCTCGAGCCAATCTTAGAAGTGCATCAGCCTTAACCATCGATGGCGTTGCAAACTTTGGAACGAGTTCTACCTTAACCTTGAACCAAACTACATCCACCCCTAATTGCCAAGTGATTGTGAACAACGGTGCCGTCGTCAATGCGACAGGCGCAACATTCGCAAGATCTGGAAACTGGAGCGAACGAACTGCAATTGTCGTCAACAACGGCGGAAGACTTATATCCACTGGTTCGACTTTCGCAGTCGCTTTCATGCAGTTGGCTGACAACGTTGTTTTCGAAGCGAGCGATTGGCAATTGAACCGCTTTGATTTGCCAATCTACGTTCCCGCAAGAATTGTTCAGGTTCTTGCGGATGCATCGAGTTCCGCAAACGCGAACTTGCGAT
The DNA here is from genome assembly GCA_027487485.1 of Planctomycetaceae bacterium. Lineage (GTDB taxonomy): Bacteria > Planctomycetota > Planctomycetia > Pirellulales > Pirellulaceae > JBKCUI01. Next base: position 533 of record JAIYDN010000039.1, read on the forward strand.
TCGACGATATCTACATCAGTCCAGGAACATGGACTTCGGGCGCATTTGACCTGAAGGGACTTGGTACAGAAACAACAGCGAACCTTGATTACTGGTTCAACGGTAATTTCACGATTGCCAACGGCGCGACATTGAATGTTGCCTCGAATGTAAGAACTGGAGTGGTAAGTGCATCGGCATTGACGATCGCGGGAATCGCAAATTTTAGCACAGGTTCGGTGATGACATTGAACCAAATGACTTCAACACCGAATTGTCAGGTGATTGTAAACAACGGTGCCGTTATCAATGCGACGGGCACTACGTTTACCAAGTCCGGAAACTGGAATGAACGGACTGCGATTGTCATCAACAACGGTGGGCGACTCATTTCTACCGGTTCGACTTTCGCAGTCGCTTTCATGCAGTTGGCTGACAACGCCATCTTCGAACCGAACGATTGGACATTGAGTCGTTTTGATTTGCCAATCTATGTCCCTGCAAGAATCGTTCAGGTTCTTGCCGACACATCGAATGCCGCAAACGCAAACTTGCGATTCGCCGATGTCTTCATCAATACAGGCACATGGTCTTCGGGGGCGTTCGACCTCAAGGGACTGGGGACGGAAACTACCGCGAATCTGGATTACTGGTTCAACGGTAACTTTACGATCGCCAGCGGAGCGACGTTGAATGTTGCCTCGAATGTAAGAACTGGAGTAGTAAGTGCATCGGCATTGACGATCGCGGGAACCGCAAATTTTAGCACAGGTTCGGTGATTACATTGAACCAAATGACTTCAACACCCAACTGTCAGGTGATTGTAAACAACGGTGCCGTTATCAATGCGACGGGTGCAACGTTTACCAAGTCGGGAAACTGGAATGAACGAACAGCAATTGTCGTCAACAACGGTGGGCGACTCATTTCTACCGGTTCGACGTTCGCTGTCGCCTTCATGCAGTTGGCTGACAACGTTGTTTTCGAACCAAACGATTGGACACTCAGTCGTTTTGATTTGCCAATCTATGTCCCTGCAAGAATCGTTCAGGTTCTTGCCGACACATCGAATGCCGCAAATGCAAACTTAAGGTTCGCCGATATCTTCATCAATACAGGCACATGGTCTTCTGGATCGTTTGACCTCAAAGCACTGGGTACTGAAACATCAGCGAATCTGGATTACTGGTTCAACGGTAACTTTACAATCGCCAGTGGAGCGACGTTAAACGTTGCCTCGAATGTAAGAACGGGTGTGGTGAGTACCTCTGCATTGACCATCGAAGGGACAGCAAATTTCGCAATTGGTTCGGTGATGACATTGAACCAAATGACCTCATCACCTAATTGCCAAGTGATTGTGAACAATGGTGGCGTTGTCAATGCGACGGGTGCTGCGTTTACCAGATCTGGAAACTGGAGCGAACGAACTGCAATTGTGGTCAACAACGGTGGCACATGGACGTCCCAGAACACCTCCATCGCTCCAGAATTACTTACTGTAAACTCAGGAAGCTCAGTGAGAACCACGTATGATGGTGGCAACTCGTATACGCTTGGCGGAGGTGGCCCAAGTAGAATACTCTCCAATTTTCGGTCCATCGACGTCCAGTATGGATCTACCTTAACCATACCGCAATCGATTCGTGTCGGAGAAACATCTGCCGATTTAGCATCTCTCGATGTTTCTTACAGCAGCACGCTTGCTATAGCCGGAAGTCTGCTGGGCAAGACGCAAGTCGCAGCCAATTTCCTTCCTCAGGGACGAGTTTTGCTGAATGGGAACGGGACTTCTGCCAATCCACAGCTAGTCGAAATCATGAGCGCCGATCGAGGTGCGAACACGACCGGCTTCCTGTCCGATAACTTTGCATACGGAAAAATCGAGCTAGCCAACAACACCTACGCCCGCTTAACGAACATCGATGTGAACAGCGTCGGGGCAACCGGGGAAGCGTTGTATGTCAATACCTTGATCATTCCCGCCGGTTCCAAACTGGATCTAAACGGACAGAAGCTTTATGTTCGAGCCGCACAAATCGCTACCGGTGGACTCGTCAACGGCACTGTCGTCGTTGTTCCATCGACCACAGGACCTCTCGCATTTCTTGTCCAGGATGGTGGACCTCTTGCATTTTCGACTCCCACCCCCGGAACCATCGACGACTCCCAACGCACAAGCCAACTTTCTGACGAGTGGACGTTCACTGCCACCCAAAATCTACCCGTTATGATCCAAGTCAATCCAGGCGCAACGGGGGTAACCGCCGCCGTTGCACCCCAGTTGCAAAGGGTACGCGTAGAACTGCTAGATTCGAACAACAACGTTCTCAAGTTCCAAGAGAACAATGCCAATGGGGCTATCGTCACGATGCAAAGTGACAACCTCACCACTGGCCAAGCTTACAAAATTAGAATTCGTCCTCATTCTGGCTTTACCAACCTGACCGGCAATTACGTCGTAACTCTCGTGGAATCAGGGTCCGCAGAAACGGCTTTGTCGATCGCCCCGTCGGCTGATAGCTTCAGTAAGCCTGAAGGCAATACAGGCTCGGCTACCTTCACCTACAACGTGACTCGATTCGGCGAATTGAGCGCCCCAGGCTCTGTTGCCTGGACGGTCACTGGAACCGGAATCAACAGCGCGACCCCTGCCGATTTTGTGGGCGGAGTCTTCCCGAGCGGCGTGGTTTCCTTCGCTGCATTTGAGTCGACGAAGACGGTTACCGTCCAAGTTGCATCGGACACAGACTTTGAACAAAACGAAGGATTCGCAGTAACCTTGTCCAATCCATCGAGCCTTTCCACCATTTCGGTGGGAACCGCTTCCAGTGTCATCATGAACGACGATCAGCCTCAGTTTTCAGACCTGATCGTAGAATCTGTCGCTCCACCTGTATCCGCCCGTTCAAGCGAAACAGTCACTTTGGGATGGATCGAAAAGAATGATGGACCAGTCGAAGTAACAGGGACTTGGTCTGCAAATGTCAAAGTAGTGAATCGCATCACAAGCCAAATCATTTTGGATCGTACAGTAACATTTGCAAACAATTCGATTGCATCCCAAACAAGTGTGGCAAGAAATGTATCCTTTGTAATGCCGGATGGTGCCGCAGGTACCGGTGACTTCGATATCATCATCACGACAGATTCCCTGAACAACGTTACTGAATCCAATATCGCAGGGAATGCAGAGACCAATAATATAGCACTATCGTTCTTCGCATCGACCATGGCAGAATACCCCGAGCTTTCTGTCGCTTCCATCACGACCGCGCCGAGCGTGCAACTTAGTGTTCCATTCGATGTAACCTGGACGGTTCTTAATTCTGGCAATGCATCGCTCATAAAGCCGATTCGCGATCGTGTCTATTTATCACTGGACGATAAGATCGACGCGAGTGATCGTTTACTAGCGACCATCGCTGCAGATTCTAAATTGCCACTCGCTCCAGCAGCCACCTACTCGCAAAGTACGTCCGTGACTCTGCCGCTCGATGTCAGCATCGCCACGGGACAATATCATCTCTTGGTCCAGACGGATTTTGCGAACGATCAATTTGAACAGAACGAAACGGATAACGTTCGCGTTTCTCTTTTGTCTGTCAACTTACCCCCGCTTCCCGATCTGATCGTCGAAAGCATCACGGCAAGGACACTCGTGGTGGCAGGACAATCCACCGAAGTTTCTTGGACCGTTAAGAACCAAGGAACTGCCAATGCAAGTGGCTCTTGGACCGATCGCATATTTCTCTCCGACGATGGCATTCTTGGAAACGACATTCAGCTATCAAGCTTTCCTGTATCGCAAACGATTTTGCCGAACGGCTCGATCCTGCGAACTCAATCGGTGCAGATTCCCGCCGGTCTTTCCGGAGCATATCGATTTGTCGTCGCGACAGATATTGGCAATACCATCCAAGAGTTCAATAACGAGGGCAATAACTCCGCGATCGATGATGCGGTAATCACCATCGACCCACTTCCGTCCCCCAATTTGATCGTGGAGTCCGTGACGTCGTTAACCAGTAACCTGTCTACAGGACAACCGGCAACGATCGAATGGGTTGTCAGGAACATCGGCAACGCATCCACCAATACAAGTGGTTGGTTCGATCGCGTTTACCTTTCAACCGATACCGTGCTTGGTGCTGACGATATCAATCTTGGGCAAGTTCAAAACCCCAGCTATTTGAACACCAGTGAAAACTACCGGAATTCCCTAACCGTCACTCTACCGCAGGACGCAGTTGGCGTCCGGCATTTTATTGTTGTCACCGATGCGACGAATCGCGTTTCCGAAACAGCCGGGGAGGATGATAACACCAGAGCCAGTGCTGCGACCACGATACTGCTCACCCCACCACCGGATCTGATCGTGACCCGGGTCACCGGTCCTAGCGATGCTTTCGAAGGTGAGCCGATTATCGTCAACTTTACGGTCCGCAACCAAGGACCAGGTGCAACTCGTGTCAGTCAATGGACTGACCAAATCTTTTTATCCTTGAATGGGACGGATATCGATTCCGAGGACACTCTGTTGAAGTCCTTGAATCACGAGGGTGCATTGGCGGCCGAGGGTGCCGAATACTCAGTCTCGAATCTTAGTGTTCTATTGCCAGAAAACATCACCAGCGACAATGCATATATCATCGTCAGGACCGATGCATCCCAATCCGTTTATGAACATGGTTTCGAAGGCAACAACGATACAAGAACTGAATTCCCCATGCGCATTGTGTTGCGACCGCGACCGGACTTGGCTGTGGAATCAATCACTCCCGTTGCATCAGCCTTTGCAGGGCAACCCCTGTCCATATCCTACCAAGTGACAAACCTATCCCTGACGGCAACAAGGCAAGCATCCTGGCGAGACTCGATCTACCTTTCGACCGATAGGAACTTGGATCCGCAAAACGATAGGCTGCTGGGACACCGCGATCGAAGTGGTATCCTGCAGGGGGAGCAATCGGAAACACGAAACTACAGCTTTGTACTTCCCAATACGCTAGAGGGTAGCTTTTATATTATCGTTTCATCCGACAGTGCGGACGACATCTTAGAATACGATAACGCTAACAACGTGCTTGCAGCATCGAGCTTAACTCGCATTGAAATCAGTCCACCCGATTTGCTCGCTTCCTCCGTAAGCACTTCGACCGCGCCCAAGGCGGGTCGCGAAATGACAATCCTGTATAACGTCTCCAACATCGGTCTCAACCCGACACCAAATTCGTTCTGGACCGACGCTTACTACCTTTCAACGGACAATCGACTGGACAGCAACGACCGACTCCTTGGGCTAAGGCAAAGAAACGGAGTGCTAGTTCCCAGTCAAATGGAAAGCATTTCCACCAATGTCATTTTGCCTGCCGACCAATTCGGGGCGAATTTCGTACTGGTGAATACCGACAACGGCGACCTTGTCTACGAGCTCAACAACGAAAACAACGTTTCTTCACTCCCAATTTTTATTGAAGATGATCGCCCGGATTTGCGGGTCCGTTCCTTTGTCCCCAGATTCAACAACCGATCGATCGCACCAGGCGGTACGCTTTCGTTCGATTTCGAGGTCGAAAATCAAGGTCTTGGTCCTACCTTTGGAAGATCATGGACCGATCGCGTTGTCATGTCGTCCGATTTGATTGTTGGGAACGGAGACGATGTTGCCCTTGGTAGCTTCACCAGCCCACCTAACTTGGCAACGGGAAGAAGCTACTTTCGACTGAGCGAGAATCTGACGATTCCAAACAACACCACGGAAGGGTTGTACCGATTGTTCTTCGTCACGGATGCTTCCACCGATGTCCCAGAAGGAAATGAAGCAAACAACAGGTCGGAGCTATTTGATTTTACGGTCACCACAACTCCAGTCGATGGTCAAGTTTCTGATTTGCAAGTGACCACCGTCACTGTTCCTGCTACTGCGAATTCCGGCGGCACCCTACCTATTAGCTGGACGGTTCGAAATACTGGCGTATCCCCTACCTCCGCGTCTTCATGGACCGATTCGGTATGGCTATCCACGGACAGCTCGATCGATGGCTCTGATTTTTTGGTAGGAAATTACGCGCGCAACGCTCGCTTGAATGTGAACGAATCCTATACCCGTAGCATCGATTGGCCGATAGGAATCGATGTGTCAGGAAACTACTTTACGATTGTCCAAACCGATTCCAGCAATTCGGTTGCCGAAGGCGTTGGCGAAAACAACAACAAAACAGTTAGCACGCTCGCAACCAACATTTTGTTAAGCCCGACCGCTGATCTTCAAGTTAGCAGCGTGAACGTACCGGCTCAAGCATTCTCCGGCAGAACGGTCGAACTGTCATGGACCGTTCAGAACGCGGGCGGCGGAATCGCTCAAGCGTCATGGGCCGACAGTGTTTATCTGTCGTTGGATCAGATCTTTGATCGTGGAAGCGATATTCCGATCGGCTTTCTCGATCGAGCCAGCAATGTTGCGGCCGCTCAAAGCTATTCTGCGACCGCGAATCTCATGATTCCGCAAGGACTGGGCGGTTCATACTATGTGTTCATCGTGACCGATGCAACCAACCGAGTTTACGAACGCGCCTTGGAAGGGAACAACCTTGGAATCTCCAGTCAGGCTATCTCGATCAGCCACGCTCCACCGGCCGACCTTGTGGTGGGCAGCATTACTATCCCTGCCAATGGAACCCTTGGTCAAACCGCGTCGATCTCATTTACCATCACCAACGCAGGCCAGAATCTTGCCCGAGGTGGCTGGTACGACGCGATTTACATTTCGTCGGATAGCGTTTGGGATATTGATGATGGGTATTTTGGTCGAGTGCTTAGGTCCGCAGACGTGCCTGCAAACACATCCTACACCTCGACGTTGACCGCTCCGCTACCAGGTGTTCTGCCTGGCAACTATCAAGTGATCATTCGTTCCGACATTCGGAACAACTTGGTAGAAGACAATGAAACGAACAATCTGAAAGCCAGTTTAGACGCCTTCGCAACCGATGCACCAGCGTTGACGTTAGGTACACCATCCTCTGGCACTATCACAACCAATCGCGGCGTGTACTACCGCGTGACCGTCGCTGCCGGAGAAACGCTTGCCATCGAGTTCGATTCACCGGGCGCCGAAGGTTCGGTCGAATTGTATGCAAGCTTCAATGCTATGCCGCGTCGAAGCCAAGCTGATTTCAGTGCACTCAAACCATTTCAGCCGGATCAGCGGATTGTGATCTCGTCGACGCAAGCTGGAACCTATTACATCTTTGCTTTCGGTGCTGAAGTAACTGGCGGAACCAGCCCTTTTTCGATACTCGCTCGAATCGTTCCATTCTCCGTGTTTGATACTTCGTTCGGAAAGGGTGGGACAGCTGGAAACCGCACCATCGCGATCGAAGGGGCCAAATTCGATCGCTCGGTAACGGCTTCTCTTGTGGATTCGGCAGGTAGAATCACCGAGGCACTACGATACACGCGAACGAGTGATATGCGGTTGTACGCCACCTTCGATTTAAGAGGACTTACGACAGGCATGTACACCGTACGGCTCCATAAAGGGGCAACGAACGAAACGGTTCTTGTCCCGAACTCGCTGGAAGTGGTCTTTGCGACACTCAGCCTTCAGCCGATCAGCTTGACTCGACCCGATTCGTTCAACCGGCGTCGCGGAGACCGTCCGCCTGCTGCGATCCCCGTCACCATCGCCTGGCGCAATAATACCTTGAATGATATTGCGGTTCCTCTCATTCATTTTTCGGCAACGGACCCTTTTGCGGCTACGTTAGCAGATGCAAACGCAGGTAACACCGTTTCGACAACGGAGTTTTTAGGCTTTACGGATTCCGACGGTCCTAAAGATATTCTCTTGGCCGGCGAACACGGAAACGCATCATTCTTTGTGAAGCCAGCGATGGTCGACGCGGCCAGCCCACCCATCGATATTCATTACGTCGCCGAGTATTTTTACAACGACGCGCAAGCGAACTATGTCTGGGATTTTGACCTCAGTCAATTAGACCTGTCTTATCTTAGCGATGCGGAAGCCATTGAGGCTATCAACGCATTCAAGCAAGAACGTGGCAATACGGTCGGAGCATTGCGCAAAGCCTTGATGGAGGGGCTACAACGAACGGGGGAGACACCTACCAAGGACGTGCTAAAGGCTTCGCGCATGATCTTGCAAGAAGTTTTCGATCGCTTCGTTGCAACTCGGTATACATCCGTGGTTGGGTCGGTCTACGCGGATACCCTTGCAACATCCTACCGAGGATTGGTGCTGGCACTTTCCGAGATGGGTGGCAATCGCCAGTATTTTAGTTCGGTCTTAGCTGACGGCTCATTTGTATTCCCAAAGCTGCCTGTGGCAAATTATGTGGTTTCAGTTAGTGGTGGAGCAGTGAAGATTCCTGATGGTTATCAGATCAACCTGGTCACCGACCAACGCCTGCAGTTGCTGATCCCGTTGGAAAGCGGGCCGCTGACGAACGCTACTACACTTTCTCCACGCCTGCCCAGTGGGGTTTCTCAAGTGACAGCTCCCGCGATTACGACCTTCGGCAAAGTCAATGAGACGTTGCGGGGTAATCCGCTGGAGGCAGTGCTTCCACAGCTAATCGGAATCCCTTATCGCGTTGAAATGATTGGCGACGCGCCCCTGGGATTCTCGTTGGCCAGCGATGGCAAGTTTGAATACCTATCGGATGAAAACACTGCCTTTGTGGTTCATTACGATTTGGTTATTCCCGATTTGGAGACGCGCGTAGGACGAATCCTTGGTACTGAAATTCGTTCGCGCGGCGTCATTGCGATCACCTTGAAAAACAACTTCACGCGTGATGTTCGCGCCTTGGATCCAAACGACATCCTTGGGCCAGTTGGTTTCGGACCTGAAAAATGGGTTTCAGCCTCTGAACGATTGCCTTATACCATTCGCTTTGAAAATGATCCAAAAAATGCCACCAGTGCGGCTCAGGTCGTCCGAATCGTCCAAGTGCTGGATAGCGACTTGGACATGAACTCATTTCAATTCGGAGACTTCGGATTCGGTGGGCGTGAATTTAAAGTGCCTACAGGTAGACAGACTCTGAACCTGGATCTCGACTTGGTCGCGGAGATCGGCATCTTCGTCCGAGTCTTCGCCCGCATTGACCCTGCATCACGTGAAATCTCATGGACATTCTCAAGTATTTCCCCTGAAACCGGTGCAGACACCACCAATCCGGACGATGGGTTTTTGCCGCTGAATCTACTTCCTCCCGAGGGGGATGGATTCGTGAAGTACTCGATCCGTGCTAAAAAGACTGCTGTCACAGGCTCCAAGATTGATGCCTACGCGCGGATTATCTTCGATGGCAATGTCCCTATTGATACCGCCAGTATCTTTAACACCTTAGATGCCACCAGACCTGTTTCGGTGATTGCAGCTACCGAACCCGTCTCGCAGGAACCTCGACTACGAGTCAAGTGGTCTGGAGACGACGGAGAAATCGGAGCAGGCCTGGCCGTCTTTGACGTTTATGTTTCGGAGAACAGCGGACGCTATGTTCCGTGGCTTCAAGATACGAAGCTCGTGAATGCAGAATACGCAATCAACGCTTCATCCACCTACGACTTTGTGACCATCGCGAAAGATAACGTCGGCAATGGAGAAGAAGAGACCAAGTTGCCCGACGTCCAAAGACCGGTCGCATTCGCGGGCGGACCTTACACCGCCAACGAGGGGGTAGCGCTAATTCTTAACGGAAGTGGTCAAGATCCCGACCCAGGCCAAACGCTCACCTACGAATGGGATTTCGATTTTGATGGAACAACCTTTCAAGTGGATTCTAGCTTGCAGTCGCCATCCATTACGTTCAGCGATGGCCCAGGCACACGAATCGTAGGACTCCGAGTCAAAGACAATGGTGCCACTCCGTTGTTCAGTTCCGTATCCACCGCCACCATCACGATCAACAATGTCGCGCCTACATTGACTAGGGCCAATGCTTCCCTCACCGGAGCAGTCTTGACAACCTTTCAGAACAACGGCACCTGGAATGATGTCGCCGACGATCTTGTTTCTCTCAGCGCATCGCTGGGTAATATCGTCAAGAACGTGAACGGAACCTGGAACTGGTCGTTTGTCCCAGCCGTAGCGTTGTCCAATCAAACGGTGACGATTACCGCGCGCGATAAAGACGCTGGCTCATCGAGCGTTACGTTTACCGTCACCGCAATCGCCCCATCGTTTAAGCCGATCTTAAGCTCCGCAGAACCATCCCCAACAGGGAACCGCACCTTCGTGGCCTCGATCGATTTTACGAAACCTGTAACAGGCTTTACGACCGATGATTTCGTCCTTTTGAATGCAACCGCCTCCGGGTTGGTAGATCTTGGCGGCGGGAAGTTCAATGTAACTCTGCAAGCTCAAACCGAAGGACTTGTACGGCTTGGAATCAAGGCCAGCAGCGTTACCGACGCTCAAGGTGGAGTCAACATCGAACCGGACACGATTTCTTGGACTTACGTGGTGAACCGTCCACCTGTCGCGCAACCTGGCGGTCCCTACAATGCCACTGAAGGTGTCGCTTTGACGCTGAATGGTAGTGGACAAGATCCAGATGTTGGCCAGACCCTTTCTTACGAATGGGATCTTGATTTTGATGGCACCAACTTCCAAGTCGAATCGACATTGCAATTGCCATCGATCACTTGGAACGATGGCCCCGGCACTCGTACGATCGCATTGCGTGTGAAGGACAACAGCATCCTGCCGATGACCAGCCCGATCGCAACGACGACGGTTTCGATCGCTAACGTCGCACCAGCATTGACCAGGAACAATGCCTCCCTCACCGGAGCAGTCTCGACCACCTTTCAAAACAACGGCACCTGGAATGATGTCGCCGACGATCTTGTTACTCTCAGCGCATCGCTGGGCAATGTCGTTAAGAACGCAAATGGCACCTGGAACTGGTCGTTTGTCCCAACGGTAGCGTTGTCCAATCAAACCGTGACAATTACTGCGCGCGATAAAGACGCCGGCTCATCGAGCGTTACGTTTACGGTCACTGCGACCGCCCCCACCTTCAAGCCGATCTTAAGCTCCGCAGAACCATCTCCAACGGGCAATCGCACCTTCGTGGCCTCGATCGATTTTACGAAAGCTGTAACAGGCTTCGCGATCGATGACTTCGTACTTCTGAATGCAACCGCCTCGGGGTTGGTAGATCTTGGTGGCGGGAAGTTCAATGTGACTCTGCAAGCTCAAACTGAAGGACTTGTACGGCTTGGCATTAAGGCAAGCAGCGTGACCGATGCTCAAGGTGGAGTCAACGTCGAACCGGATACGATCGCTTGGACCTATGTTGTGAACCGTCCACCGGTGGCGCAACCTGGCGGTCCCTACAATGCCACCGAGGGTGTCGCCCTGACACTGAATGGAAGCGGGCAAGATCCGGACGTTGGCCAGACCCTTTCTTACGAATGGGACCTTGATTTTGATGGTACCAACTTCCAAGTCGAATCGACATTGCAGTCCCCATCGATCACTTGGAACGATGGGCCTGGCGCGCGTACGATCGCGTTGCGTGTGAAAGACAATAGCATCCTGCCTATGACAAGCCCGATCGCAACCACCACGGTTTCGATCGCCAACGTCGCACCTGCATTGACCAGAATCAATGCTTCCCTCACCGGAGCAGTCTCGACCACCTTTCAGAACAACGGTTCCTGGAATGATGTCGCCGACGATCTTGTTATTCTCAGCGCATCGCTGGGTAACGTCGTCAAGAACGCAAATGGCACCTGGAACTGGTCGTTTGTCCCAACCGTGGCGTTGTCCAATCAAACCGTGACGATTACTGCACGCGATAAAGACGCAGGCTCGTCGAGCGTTACGTTTACGGTCACTGCGACCGCCCCCACCTTCAAGCCGATCTTAAGCTCCGCAGAACCATCCCCTACCGGCAACCGCACCTTCGTCGCCTCGATCGATTTTACGAAACCAGTAACAGGCTTCACGATCGATGACTTCGTTCTCTTGAATGCAACCGCCTCCGGGTTGGTAGATCTTGGCGGCGGAAAATTCAATGTGACTCTGCAAGCGCAAACCGAAGGGCTCGTACGGCTTGGAATTAAGGCCGGCAGCGTTGCTGATGCTCAGGGTGGCGTCAACATCGAACCAGATACGATTGCCTGGACCTATGTGGATGTGAGCCAATCCGATTTTGGGGATGCACCCAATGCAACTCAATCAGGTTTTGCAGCAAGCTACCCGACGTCCCTACAACAGAATGGAGCGAGGCATAAGATCTCCAGTTTGAGGCTGGGAATAGCTGTCGATGCGGAACCTAATGGTACTGCGTCAAGCAATGCAACCAGCGACGATGCAACCGGAAACGACGAAGACGGAGTTGTTTTTGGAATGCCGATCCTTGCAAACTCGACTCAAGCGACAGTGTCCAGCATCACCGTGCTATCCAGTTCGGCAGGTAAGCTAGACGCTTGGATCGATTTCAACCGAGATGGCGATTGGAGCGATCTTGGGGAGCAAGTTCTGACCTCGACGGCCGTGAATGCAGGGACCAATCTTCTGCCATTCACCATACCGGTCAATGCGATACCGGGATCAACGTTTGCGAGATTTCGAATCAGTACCGCAGGGGGATTGAGTCCAACCGGCCCTGCAAATGACGGTGAAATCGAAGATCATGCTGTTAGTGTTTTAGACGGGAACGCAAATCCAGAGCTAACACTTTTGGCTTCAGCAATTGGGAATCATGAGCTTCTGATTGTAAATGGGATGTTGACCGTACGCTCGACCACGACAACGTTGCTCAGTACCCCAGTTGGTCCAATAGCGAGAGTCAGGTTATTAGGCGAGGGAAGTGCTTCGATTTACGACGTGGTGCGACCTACGACCAATTTGGCTGGCAAAATCATCTTCGAAGGGACCACGAAACCTGTTCGATTCAGCACAACCAATACGACCATCGATACCTCCGCATTCACAGGTACGATCTCCGGATTGGGGACGATGGATTTGACATCCAATGGTGGTCAGGAAGTTCGACTGAATTTGGCGAGCGTCCGCGCTATGAATTCTCAGAAAACACTAAAAGTGATCGCAGATAAGGATGACACTCTAGTTACCGACCGCCAATGGAAGTATGTACAGAGTCGTCTTGAGAACGACAAACTAGTGCATGGTTTTGGCCGATCCGATGCAAAACTCGATTTGCAAAACCACCTTCAGTGGCAAAACCTGATCAATCGATTCGACGTCAACGGCGACGATTCCGTCGATCCTTTGGACGTGCTTGCGATCATCAATCAAATCAATACCGGCTCAGGCGGTTCTAGGCTTCCTGCGTTTGACCCAGCGATTCCGGATCGATTTTTGTTTCTGGATGTAGATGGTGATAATGGTCTTTCACCGCTGGATGTTTTGGCAGTAATCAATCTGATCAACAATCGCCCCTCAGGTGGTCCTGAAGGAGAAGCCATGGGCAACGACCAAGCTACTGTGGAAACAGCGACTCAACGATGGGAGGAACATCGTGTGGCGGCCACGGACATGTGGATGGCCGACTTTGAAATCGATCGCCCTGAAGATCAAAGGACCAATCGCCGCCGCGGACCAGGGCGAAGATAGCAGACTTTCCTTCCTTCGCACTTAAACCTTAACGCTTAACGCTCATAGCTTTAACGCGGATGAATCGCCCGAGGCATTCACTTCCTTGGGGGACGGTTGCATGAAAAGAGTGTGGACAGCCAACATGATCGCGCCTGCAACCAGAAGCGAATCAGCGATGTTAAAGTTCGGCCAGACATAATCTTGGTAACGGAACAAGATCCAGTCCCGTACGCCCCCGCGATAGGGCACGGGCAAAGCGGGAATGGCTAATCGATCGTAGAGGTTCCCCAAAATCCCGCCAACCACCAGCCCCATGGTGACCGTAATCCAACGGGATAAGCATGCCTTGTAGACGAACAGCCAAGTGCAAATCCCAACCAGAGCGACAACGGAAAGGATCGCAAACAACCATCCCTTTCCTTGCCCCAGTCCAAACAGAGCACCCTGATTTACGGCCGTTTCAATTCCTACATACGGCTCAATCACCCACTTGGGTGGCAGTTCGCCCGGTAAGCCTCGCCAGCTGAACACAAACTGTTTGGAAAGCAGGTCGGCGGCCGTTCCGAAGATACCCAAAACCAAAAACAGGACGTAACGACTCTTTGGAATGCTTTGTAAATCGCTAATCTTTACAGGCGAAGCGTATGGTTCCATAAGACTTTTCTGCTTGTTGTTTCCGAATTGCTAGATTAGGGGCTAAACTATAGCCGCTAGCAAGCTAGGTGTTTTAGGGAATTTAGCCGATGACAACGATCTTGCTGAATAATCCGAAATTGAGGATGCTTGAGCAATAGCAAAGTTGATGCTTCATTGTCTCGAATGTCCTGGACATTGCACATTACCCATTCATAAGCCAGAAAAAACATGGCCTCCACCGTCTTTACCCCAGAACGAAGTGTCAAATCCGATTTGGCGTTTCAACGATGTTTGAATGTGGACTGTGGTGCTACCTACGGTATCGAAGAAGTCCACACTAGCTGCGTTCAATGTGGCGATCTTCTGGATGTTGCATACCATTGGGACCGAATTCAGGTTCCAAAACGGCTGAGTGACTTTCAGCAAATGTGGACTCGCCGGAACGAACCGCTCCGGTTCAGTGGCGTCTGGCGATTCCACGAACTCCTTCCGTTTGCTCCCCAAGACCGAGTGATCACGGTTGGCGAGGGGCAGACGCTTCTCCAACAAGCCAATTCAGTAGCCAAGTTCGTTGGCATTCGTCCAGGGCAGTTGTACTTGCAGTACGAGGGGATGAATCCATCGGGATCTTTTAAAGACAATGGCATGTGCGCCGCTTTTACTCATGCGCATATGGTCGGGGCAAAGCGAGCCGCCTGTGCATCGACGGGCAACACCAGTGCCTCCCTTGCTATGTACTGCTCGGTGACTCAATTGATGAAAGCGATCATCTTTATCGGCTCGGGCAAGATTTCCTACGGCAAGTTATCTCAAGCACTGGAATACGGCGCTCTGACCGTTCAAATCTCTGGCGATTTCGATGACGCCATGGCTCGTGTGAAAGAGGTTTCCAAGGAATTGGGCATCTATCTCGTCAACAGCATCAATCCGTTTCGTTTGGAGGGACAGAAGACGGTCATGTACCGCGTTCTGGAATCGCTGCAATGGGAAGTCCCAGACTGGATTGTTGTGCCTGGAGGCAATTTGGGAAACAGTAGCGCCTTCGGAAAGGCCTTTCTGGAACTCAAGGAACTAGGCATGATCGACCGCATTCCTCGATTGGCTGTCATCAATGCTGCAGGGGCGGACACGTTGGATGTTGTTTACAATCAACGCAATCTACGATGGAGCCGCGGGCGTCCTCGCATGGAAATCGCGTGCTGGTATTACGATGAACTGGACAAAGGAAACATCAAGGCTGATACCATCGCTAGCGCCATCGAAATCAACAAACCCGTGAACCTGAAAAAATGCCTGCGAGCGTTGGACGCGTGCGATGGAGTTGTCCGTAAAGTATCGGACCAAGAGATCCTAGATGCCAAGGCTCAGATTGGTGCAGGCGGAATCGGATGCGAGCCAGCAAGCGCGGCAAGTGTCGCGGGTGCGAAGCTGCTCAGGCAACAAGGAGTGATCGGCATGGACGACCGAGTTGTTTGCATCCTGACCGGCCACCAATTGAAAGATCCGACGGCAACAGTTGCCTACCACACCACCGACCAAGACAAGTTCAACGAAGTGCTGGGCAGCCGAGGTGTTACGCGAGCGTCGTTCGCCAACAGAGCTATCGCCGTTCCCAACGACATGGACGCCATCGTCAAGGCGATCCAGCTCTATTCGTAGATGCCGATAGCGACCGTTTAGCCCCAAGGAAACAATCTAGCCCGAAGGGCGGCATTTCACTGCCGGCGGCGTAAGCCGCCGGACTCGGGTGAAACGATTTGCCAAGCCCGGAGGGCGACACAGGCGATTCATAGCAGACTGGGCAAGGTGTCGCCCTCCGGGCTTGCAGTAGCCCTTTTCAGTCCCTGATGGCTCACTCCGAAACCATATGGAAGTGAGTATGGTCGAAATAGACACTCTCGACGATGCCGGGTGTAGCAGGCTGCTCTAGTGTGCACTCGTAGAGCGTATGATATTGAGCAGCATGCCCAATCAATGGCACAAACCGAGCTTTGTCCACCCACTCATGCACCTTCTTCAGATGGATCACAGGGATTGGCGTCTGGATTCGAGCATCGTTTCCAAGCGACATTCTCGATTTCTCAATTACATGAAGCACTTCGTCGTCCGTGGGTGGATCGATCGAAGGATCATTAGGAGCCGCTGTCAATCGTCCTTGTACTTGGAGACGATTCTGTTTTGGTGGATTGCTTTGCTGAAGTAAACTCTCGAACCTGACTTGCGTCTGGAAGTCGATTCCGCCCAGACTGGGAGTCACGCAAATAACTAGAATACGGTCTTCTCCTTTAATCTTCTTTCGAATCCCACTTGCGACCAATGACTCTCCAGCATGTACTGTTTTATGGATCGCAAGCTGCACGATTTTTTGTGCCGCAGAGTTGTCTTCGGAATCTGCCTGTACCGGAGTCTCGCTCATGGTGAGATCATAAGAAAGCTGAATCGCATTCTCATCGGTAATAACAGGCAGGACTACCATATTGGTGTCATCGAAGCTCGCGACCTCCCCTCGTTGTTTTGGGGTTTTCGTATCTCTTTGTGAAACAGTGACATTCTGGCCGCTCATGCAAACTACTCTTGGGAGATAAAGACAATTCACTTTAGGATGTTTCGAGAGAGCATCTGTCGTTTCTGTGTCAAGCAATTGGATCGACGGACCGGGACTATCAATTTTCGTATCGAACCAATCCTTGGAGATCAATTTGAAATCTTGTGGAGCAAAATGCATGATTTGGATCGCAACGGTCACCTGCTGAAAACCATCCTTGCGAAGCCGTGCTAGAGCATTCTCGATTGCTTTGATTTGAGGCGGTGATCCAGAGATATGCAATTCACGCTCGATGACTTTTGGCTCTGCGAAACTCACCATTGCCTCACCTGCCAATCCTAAATCGCTTGTGACATTGCCAAGAGATAGTGACTCGCTTATCGGCAAATTCTCAAGCAGCCGTTTCTTCGCCTCATCGTAGCTGTAGTTCTGATCGATAAGCATGTCAAGCAAGTCGCCGACATCGCAACGGTATTCCTCGAAAAGGGCTGGACTTGGCGCTTTTGTCTCGCGAATGGGAACATCGCTTGTTGGCCCCGACGGATCGTTCATGGGCTTGTCCTCTTGCGTTAAGCCTATTGAGGCACCGGGCAGTGCAAGTGCGCAACCAAGTATCAACGTTGCCCATATCCAACGCGGCGTTCGTGGGTGACTTCCTTGTCCCAATTTCATGATTCGCTCCATCCTGTTCAAAGTGATATCGACCGGTCGCACTCCAGGCAGCGCTGGAGCAAGTTGCAACTGGTGCTTTCGTTCAAGTACATCTAAAAGACTCCGTGCGTACTCGCCGGGCGAGCAACCCAAGGACATGACGGTTTCTTCGTCGCAGCTACGTTCTGATTCTCGGGTCACCATCTGGCCAGCGATACGTACCAGAGGATGAAACCACCATAAGCTTGTCGCGATGGTTTGCAACAAAGCCCACCATAAGTCGCCTCGGCGAATGTGAATCAGTTCGTGAGCGAGTAGCGGCTCAAGTTGTCGCGTACTCTTTCCGCGAACGATCAATTCGGGCAACAGGATGGTTGGCTTGATAAGTCCGACTACGACAGGCCCAATCTCGTTCCTAATAATTCGAACGGGCACACAGCGTCTTACGCCAAGCTGTTTGCAAAGCTGACGCACCTTTTCATTGATAGGTGCATCCTCACGATAGCCGCTCGCGTACGCCGAACGAAGGAATCGGAGCAGCCTGATCCATGTCCTAGTCAAGCCAAAAACAAATCCGGCAGCTATCGTTGCAAGCACTATGGATGTCAGCCAGCGACATACGCCTATTGCATGAATTCGCTGTGACATGAGCGACTCAAGGTAGTTCGGTGGATTAAGCTTAGTACCATCTTCGTAAGCCTCTTGATCTCCCCGGCCCACACGGATCTTGTATGACGCTGAATCTGCTTGTGAGACGGCTTGGCTCATTCGATTAGGGCGTGGCAATTCGGATTCAAAAGTACTGCGTTGAATACTGGCGATCGATGTGCTTAACCAGCTAAAGATGCTAGTTGGACTACCCCAAGTTGGCGGTGACAAGCATTTGAGCAAAACGAGAATCCACAGCGAATGCGCTAGATGCGGTCGTTCTTTGGCAACGAGCTTGGTTACACCCCAAACCAATCCGACAAGTAAGGTCACCTGAACCACATGACTCGCAAGCATTGCCGTCCACGGTTGAGCGTCCATCATTTGCTCCTCGATTCGTCCATTTTCTCGATCAAACGACGAATCTCCTGGAGACCTTCGCTATCGATGTTTTTTTGTTCGAGCAGGTGGCGAACCAGCGGCAGCGACTCGCCCCCGAATAGTCGATCCACCAGGTCGCAAACGGTATCGCGAATCACAGTTCGAGGTTTCGCGCTAGCGGAATAGGTTCTCACGCGGCCTTGAATCGTACTTGTCGCATAGCCTTTCGCTTCAATCCGTCGAAGATAAGTTTGCACAGTCGCAAAGGTGGCATCGCGATCAGCCGACAATCGTTCGTGAATTTCCCGTACAGTTGCGGGCCCGATCTCCCAGAGCAATCGGGCGACTTCCATTTCACTTTTCGATAACGCGGGACGCGCCACACTGAACCTCCAACTGAGAACCGATCGCAAGTTGAATTGCATGTGTACGTTTGTACGTTCTTGAATATAAGCGTACATACGTACGTATGACAAGAGCAAGTTGCGAAACAGAGCCCGTTAGCTACATCCGACAAAGGTTGCGAGCAGGCTCCGCCGTGCCGTGCACCAAGCGTAAACGGACACTTCTTGAATGAGAACTTCATCATATTCAGCGCTATATCTTCATCTACCTGACCAATGTCGAGAGTACTATTCGCTGAGTTGAGAGATTCCGAGTTCTAGTTTTCGCGTACCGATTTGGGCCGCCAAACACATTTGGAGACCATTGGATGTTTCGATGTTTCACATTGTTGGTATGCGCGTTTGCTTTTCTTTCCTGTAATCTTCCTACACCTAACGCGTCAAAGAAGATCCGTAAACCTAAAGCAGAATTTCTTGGGCAACCTGAATTCGCATTCAGTCCTGACGGAAAGTGGATTGCGTATCTCCGCGGCATGCGCGACACTGCGACCTGGAAATCAGAAACCAAATCTCCAAACGTTCAAGACTATTGGGATTCCGCAATTGCATTTTCACCAGACTCCAAGCTTCTCGCAGTTGGAAGCCGAGAGGGTACCGTCGTTGTTTATAGTGTGCCTTTGTACCAGCCACTCTTTTCGTTTAGGTCAGACATCAATGCGATCATTGGATTGGGTTTTACTTCGGACAGCAAGTCCATTGTCACAGCATCCTTTGACGGAAGTGTCTCAAAGTATTCCGTTGAAATAAATGATGAATCGACCAATACGGCAAAGCAGTGGCCACCCTTGTTTCAGCAAGCGAAAAAACGTCGAGAATTAAAATATGGACGGGAGAAATTCGCGTTGTCGCCCGATCGTTCGCGGATAGCAGTCGGAGACGGAGAACGCATCGAAGTGTTGAATATCGACGACTTCTCGAACATCAAATCGCTTCCAGGTGGAAGCATTGACGGAGGCTCATTGACGGACTTGCGATTTTCACCGGATGGAAAGCATGTCTTATCGATCGCTGCCGATGTCGTGACTTCATTTTCCATCGACGATGACTCGCCGCCAAAAACTTTTCAAACGACTAACATTTTTTACAACACCTCCGGTTCCTGGTGCCAAAACGGCGAGGTAGTTGCGGTATTCTATTTCGGTAAAAACAGGAATTTCGATCCTGCAGCCGTGATTAAAAATTATATGGTAATCGAATTTTTCGATTTTGAGTCTGCGAAGTCGCTAGGGGCATATCCTGCTCATCCACATCCTGTTGCCGCGGGTAAGTCGAAAATTCTATTGTCGCCTGACGAATCAATTCTTGCATCATCGGGTGGGGACTCAGGATTGGGCGACCTCCAAGTTCGCCTTTGGGATTACGCTGACATGTTAAAAAATCTTGATGGCGCACCGCCGCCAAATCAAAAGGAATTAGAAAAGTAATCGTGTATCCAGCAACGGAAACTCAGGTTGGCGGTTGATCGAAAAGAGCCCGTAGCTCAGTGCCATGCACTACTTGCCCAAAGCTTTCCAACTCGATTCTTAAATGCAGATAGCGACATTCGGGCTTGCCCCGAATGTCGCTATAGGTTTGGTGTGCTAACTGCCATGCCGAACCAGCATTCGTTCGTGGGCCGATGACCCACGATTTCGGTCTCGAAGGTGGTAGTCTCGAGTTAGCGCACCAAACCTGTTGCGAAGAAGGGCACAAGGCCAATCTTCGCGTTGGGACCCTCAGAACGGCGGCACCTTTTGGCTCTTCTATTCTTTTGCCGACGTTGGTCGCCTGATCATGGCCGACGAGTGGGCCAAATTGCCGCCAATCTACGGTTGTAACCTAAGCGAGTCTCCCAGTTGTGATTGCAAATCAACCAATTCTCTCTGGAGCGTTTTGATGCGACTTGCTTGTGCAGGATCGTTAGACAGATCGTTCATTTCCGACGGATCGCTTGTTAGATCGTAAAGACGATTGATTTTGGTCTTTGGATACACAATCCATTTCCATTGATCCGCGATCACGCAGCGTTGAAGATGAAGATAGGCGCCGTAAATGGCGGGATACTTCGAGACTTCGGTATCCCCGCGAAGCAATGGAAGCACGCTATGAAACTCCGTTGTCGAGGGCTTCGGAACCTGTGCGAGTTCAAGAGTGGTCGCCATGACATCCTGGAGATAGATAGGAGCCGTAATTCTATGGTTTGGTTTTGCTTCGGGACCTACCACGATAAAGGGAACGCGAATGCTATGATCATACAAATTTTGCTTACCAAAGAATCCATGATTTCCAACGGCAAGTCCGTGGTCGGCCGTGAAGAAGATATATGTATTGTCCGCTTTTCCAGATCTGTCGAGTGAGTCGAGGATTCGTCCGATTTGCTGGTCAAGATGAGTGATCAGTGCATAGTACTCTCGCCGATGGACCTTGATGGCGTATTCGGTCCTAGGAAAGGGAGCAAGCTTTTCATCTCGCAAATCAGGGCCACAACCGATGGTATCCTTGTGCGGATATTCCTTGAGAAAACTTTTGGGAAGCTTGATTCGATCGACAGGATATCTATCCAAGAACTCTTGCGGCGATTGACGAGGGTCGTGTGGCGCATTGAAAGCGATATACATAAAGAAGGGATTGGGTTTATCTTTGGCAGTCTCGATAAAGCTGATTGCATCATCGGCTCCCACTTCCGACCAATGCTTGCCTCCGCTCCAAAAGCCTCCCAAGGCTTTGTCGGAAGCAGACCACTCATCCATTTCGTTTTCCACTGGGCGATTGTAAGAGCCTTCTTTTGTCCCCGGCATGCCGGGCCGCACGTTTCTCGCGACGTCAAAGGTAAGTTCTGGGTTTGCTTGAATGTGCCACTTTCCCGTCATGTAGGTGTCATAGCCTGCAGACTTGAGCAACTGTGGCCAAAGCCGCCCCTCTTTGCGTTCCTTTTCGGTTGATGCCGAAATCTGTTCCGCATGCCAGACACTTCGACCGGTAAGCAACATATTGCGACTTGCAACACATACAGCCCCGCTCCATGAACCCATGTTGTAAGCATGAGTGAACGTTGTGCCACGCTTGACCAAACGATCAAGATTTGGCGTTTCAATGTCTGTATGTCCAAACGCAGATATCGCTTCGTAGGTGAAATCATCGGCGAACAGAAACAAGACGTTCGGTTTCTCAGCCGCATCACCAGCGGAAACCAAAAACAACCAAGAAATACAGCAACCAACGAAAAGGAGTGGCATGGTCGGCGTTAGCAAGAAGGAGCGATTCATTCATCTGGCCCAATCAATTCCAAGGAGAGTTTTTCATGATCAAGATATCCAGAACTTCAAGCAGTGCCACTCATTTTTGGCTTGATTCTGCTTGAGTGTTAGTCTTTTTGATGAAAACAGTTAGGTACGCAGCACTAGCTTGGCATTCGTAGTCCAGCGGCGAATGATGTTGAGTTCTTGTTGGTTCGGGTGGCGATTGAGCTTGCCTCGAATCTGGACGACTTGACGCGTCCCTGGGTTCACTTCGATCGTAACTCGTTTCTCGACCATCGAACTCTGCTCCAATTCCATGGTCCAAATGGAGCTGTGGCCTTTTGCGCAGGAGCTTACATAACTCGCGACGCAATGCTTCAGCTTTCGCCCCTCGACAATCAAGGATTGCTGAGTTACCAGTTCTCGAATGGTCCAGATCTTGAAATTGGGTTCGCCAACCGTTCCTTCCGTCATGCGAAACGGCTGAATGTTTGTCGTGTTCCAAGTTCGGATTTTCTGTCCTGAAGTCTTCGCGAGTTCGCGATGCCATCGCGTGACTTGTTCCAGAAGCGATTCCGGCGACCTTCCTTTCATACTCAGGTTGGGTTGGCGCGGACCTTGCACATTCTCGCCATTTGCACCTTCAACATGAACGAACCGTTCCTGGTGAAGATAATCGATGACGGGTCCGATATGAACTGGGTCCAGCATCGGATGATCAATGAACCACGACAGGACTGTATTCCAGAAATCGTCTTGCGAGAAATCGCTCCCCAATCGAGTTGCAACAATCGCGTCCGCAAGTCGCTTCGAACCTCCCAAGCTTAGCACGTGCGCCCACCGCAGCGCCTCTGGAATCATGAGATTGGCTGGGCTCGACGAAAAACTCTTCGATAGTTTCCGCGTATAAGGAATCGGAAGCCGACATCCTTTGAGACCGGCTCCGGACCCAACTTGCACGCACCATTCTCGAAGCGAAATCGCTTCCTTTTGCATTCCGCTAAACCAAGCGGAGATCATGCACTCCGGCATCTCGCCATGTCTATCGAACAAATGGTGAATCAGACTGCTAAATTGCCGACGAGGGTTGTACGAGCAAGGCTTCCAATCCTGGATCGGGCGGATCCATCGGCTCTGATAGGCGGAAAGCAACATCAACCCAGCTAGAAAGGTGTTGTCATGGGATTGAGTGAACCGAGGCGATGCAAGGACTGGTTCAAAAAACAGTTTCGCGTTTTGCTTTGACACATGCTGAACGATATCCATTAAGACTTGCGCTGACGGAACCTCCGCGGACAGACTATCAATGGATTGCTTAAGTCTTGTCGCAACATACGCAATGTGGGCAACGCGAATGGTTGCTGGATCTTCGCCATTGCATGCATCCAAGACCCACCCCAACGCATCTCTCGTCTTAGGTTCTTGTGCGCTTCGAAGAATGTTTTGCCGAAGTGAATTTGCAACCGCAAGTTCTCTTGCCAATTGCTTCCGATGCTTTTGCATTGCGATGGGGAAGCCCAAAGCACGGCACCAGTTCGTATACTGTTCACGAGTCGCAAAACCAATCGATCGAACGTGCTGATCAAGCATCGCTTCCGGAGCTTGTTTTTGTTTCTTCCCAACTCGACGCAATCCAATTCCCCACCAAGCACTTCAAATAGTCGTATGAGGGAATGATCTTGCAACAAGCGTCGAGGTTCGCGCGAAATGCAAAGCATTTGTTCAACGCGACTTTGGGATGAGCTATAGCGTGTCGAACAGTGCATGTCGAACAGTGCATGGTACCGACCACGCTCTGAGCGCACGCCCAGAATTTCGCTTCCGTCGAGTTTACCTCGGCGGAGCGCACAACTGAACGCTACCAAGCAGACACGCAGGCTCCGACCGGGCGAAGCCCAACGGAGGCCTAAAAAGAAGAAGAAATTCTTGAGGGCGCGAGAGGCGATGTCGCTGGTAGCTTCCAGTTGCTGCTTCCGATTGGGATAAACCCAACGGAAAGCAAAAGGCCGAAGCTTCCGTCGAGTTTATCTCGGCGGGGCGCACAACTGAACGCTACCAACGTTGCATTCGCCTAACGCCACTTATTGCTGAATTCCGGCAACGGATACTCGACCACGGTCAGTGGCTTGCGGCGTTCTTGCTGGATCGTCCAGAGCCTTGCGTAACCTCGGTTCAAGAGTTCGGAACGCAGGCGGACAAAGACTGGATCGAGCTCCATCTTAGAAAATGGACCTGTCACTTCCACTTGAGGAATAAAGCGTTCGTCGCTGATGAATTGAGCCAACGCGGGAGCGCATCTCAAATGACATTCACTCGACAAATGGAGCGTCTCAGGATCCACCTCACCGATCACATAGCGCAGATACAGCTCACTGTCCGTGATGAGCTCGACCTCTTCACCACAGACTCGACATAGATAACCTTGGTCGCAACGCGCCATAACAAGACCTAGTCTGGGCTAAACCCTACAGGCCCAATACGTCAAACATGGAATACTGCTGACAAGGCTTTCCGATCAAGAACTTCGCAGCAGCAATGGCACCCGACGCGTAACAATCTCGGTTGGACGCCGCAACGCGAAGCTCGATGGTTTCCCCTATCATCCCAAACACGATTGTATGCTGACCTGCGTCATCACCAACACGCACCGCATGGTAGCCAATTTCGTTATGCGGTCGGGCTCCCACTTGACCGTCACGCCCATGCACGTGATGGTCGATCCCCATTTCCTTGGCGACGATTTGACCAAACTTGAGAGCCGTGCCGCTTGGGCTATCTTCTTTAAAGCGATGATGCCGTTCGATGATTTCGACGTCAGCTCCACCCGGAGTATTGCGAAGCGCTCTCGCTGCACTTTCGACAAGCTTCATGGTCAAGTTGACAGCAACGCTCATATTGGGAGCATAGCAAACAGGAATATGCTTCGAAGCCTTCGCGATGTTGTCGATTTGATCGGGCGACAACCCGGTCGAAGCAATCACCAACGGAATTCGACTGGCCACACAGTGCTCAATCGCATGCTGGCTTCCTTCGGGCGATGAGAAGTCGATCACGCAATCGGCTTTTTCTGGAAACGCACTGGTAATCGGTAAGCCTATTGCTTGGATACCAGCCAAGCTGCCAGCGTCTTGCCCCAGGTATTTCGAGCTGCTGCGAACAA
Source organism: Planctomycetaceae bacterium (assembly GCA_027487485.1). Classification (GTDB taxonomy): domain Bacteria; phylum Planctomycetota; class Planctomycetia; order Pirellulales; family Pirellulaceae; genus JBKCUI01. Next base: position 25,759 of record JAIYDN010000039.1, read on the forward strand.
TCGCACCCACCAAACAGATATCTGGGTCCGCTTGCCCCAGCGCAATCAACCGCCTGCCATTTCGCCCCGAGGCGCCATGAATAACAAGATTCAATACATTGCTCATTCGCTAACCAATTCTTTCAATGCTTCCAGTACCTGAGCGTCATGTCCATCGACACTCACTTTCTTCCAAACTTTTGCAATCTTCCCTGCACCATCAATTAGATAGGTGCTTCGCTGGATCCCCATGCTCTTCTTTCCGTACATGTTCTTTTCTCGCCATGCACCGTACTCTTCGGCCATTTTGTGCTCTGGATCGGATAACAATGGGAAGTTCAGCGAAAACTTATCTCGAAACTTTGCGTGCGAGACTGCATCATCTGGGCTGACTCCCAACACGACCGCACCAAGTTCTTGTAGCTGGAGACTCGCATCGCGAAAGGCACATGCCTCTTTGGTGCAGCCAGGTGTGTCGTCCTTGGGGTAAAAGTACAGCACTACTGCTTTCCCTTTGAACTCGCTGAGCTTGATCTTTTTTCCACTGTCGGATTGCAAGGTAAAAGCGGGGGCTTTGCTGCCTACTTCGAGCCATTCACTCACGATAAGACTTTCTAAAAATGGTGCTAAACTTTTCCATTCTCGCAACAGGAAGCGGAATGCTTAGCCGCGTTGGTCAGGACCATCAAACTTCGTAAAAATCATTCTGCCAGCTTGCGTTTGAAGAGTGCTGGTCACAACAACGGCGACTGTCTGGTTTAACCGATCTCGTCCGCCTTCCACAACCACCATGGTTCCATCGTCCAGATAACCGATGCCTTGGTCATGTCCCTCGCCTGGTTTAACAACGCGAATTTGAAATCCTTCACCCGGCAAAAACTGAGGCCGTAATGCGTTTGCAATGTGGTTAAGGTCAATGACTTCGATGTTGTGGATTTTGGCAACCTTGTTCAAATTAAAATCGCCCGTCACCAGCTTGCCGTCAAGATGCTTGGCCAGCAAAACCAACTTCATATCCACAGGCTGACCTGCGAATTCTGGTAGATCGCGATCGTAAAGAACGAAATCGAGACGCTCGCTGGTCCGTAGCCGATTCAAGATGTCCAGCCCCCGTCGCCCACGCACTCGTCGAAGTTTGTCGGAGCTGTCTGCGATCGATTGAAGCTCCAGCAAAACGAACCTGGGCATGACCAGTTGACTGTCGAGAATTCCAGTGTCCGCCAATTCTGCCAATCTTCCGTCGATAATGCTGCTTGTATCCAAGATCAGGGGCTTCATCCCCTTGAGATCCCGAGAAAACTCGACATAGGGAATAACGAAACGGAAATCGTCTTTGGTTTGCAGCAGCAAGCTGACGCAGGTGTAACAAAAAACCGTCATCGTCGCGAGCGAAACGAACGGTCGAAACCGATTGCTTTCCAGCATGGGGTCCATCGCAATGGTGATCAAGTAGGACAAGAGAACGCCGATCAGCAGCCCGAAGTAAACCGCCGAGATCACTTCGATCCGCTTCTTGGGGATCAGCATGTCCGCCGCAACCACCGCCAAGGAGACCAACAGAACTCCGCAGAAAACCAAGTATGGCATCGATGGGCCAAGAACTTGCAGGTCGGAAGATCGAGACCAAATCGTAGCAACACCCGCAGCAACCGTAATGAAAATGATTCGGAGCACAAGAAGTGCGATCGCATCAACTAGGGGCGTCTTCGATGATTTTTCGAATGTATTCTCGAGCCTAGAGGTGTCCACAAAAATACCTGTATCGGGTGCAGTAAGAGAGGGGTTGAATCTTAATCATAGCGTATCCGCTCGATTTTGCATTCGATCCCGATGAAACTCAGACTATAGAAGGGCGTCTAATCAGCGCTCTTGTACGCAGGGATTCCTTAAGATTCCTAACTTTTCGATCTCTATTTCGACGACATCCCCATCCTTAAGAAATCGAGGCGGGGTTCGCGCCATTCCAACGCCGGGCGGCGTTCCCGTATAGATCACGTCGCCAGGGTGAAGTGTCATGACTTGCGAGATGTATGCAACCACTTCGGCCGGTTTGAAGATAAGCTCGCGCGTGCTGGAGTCTTGCATGACTTCGCCATTGATCGTGCATTTCACTCGCAGGTCTTCGGTGCTTGGGACTTCGTCCGCAGTCACCAAAGTGGGCCCCAGCGGCGCAAACGTATCAAACGATTTGCCCAAGAACCATTGCTTCCCAGGTTTGTCTTTTTGCCAGTCTCTGGCTGAGACATCGTGCCCGACGCTGTAACCGAAAATGCCTGCCGTGGCCTGTTCTTCGGAAACGTTACGAAGAGTCTTCCCGATGATGATTACCAATTCAGCCTCGAAGTCGACTTGGTCGCTGACCTTTGGCAGAAGAATTGGTTCATCAGGGCCAATCATGGCGGTTGGCATTTTGCAAAATACGATCGGCTCGGCCGGGATTGGCGCTTTGGTCTCGATAGCATGATCGCGATAATTTAGCCCGATGCATAGGATCTTTTGAGGCAGATCCAAAGGGCACAGCACCTTCAGCTTTTCGTCGCTGGTACCCAGCTTTCGGGAAAGGCCTTGCACTCGAGTTGCAAGCGAGGGCCATTTCGTGATCAGCTCCAGAGTCGACTGAGGTAACGAAGGGTCAGCTAACGACAGATCTTGGATACCAAAATCGAGAGCTACCCCCCAACCAATGGTCTGATCAGGTCTTGAAAATCGAACAATTCGCATGGCGGGAACCCTACTTAGGAGCGACGGTGGCGATCATCCGTTTGCCCTGTTGCAATGGGGGTTGCTCCAGCTTGGAATATTCAGCAAGCTCTTGCAGAACGTTTTCCATTACGCGACGTCCTTCATCCACGTGCGCCATTTCGCGTCCACGGAAGATAACGGAGACTTGAACTTTGTCTTTGTGTTGCAGAAAACCAATTGCTTGGCGAACCTTGGTTTCAACGTCATGCTCACCCGTTTTGGGACGCAGGCGGATTTCTTTGGTTTTGGTTTGGTGAGTCTTTTGGCCGGACTTCTTGCTCTTTTCGTACTTGTATTTGCCAAAGTCCATGATGCGACAAACTGGCGGCTTTTCATTCGGCGCGACTTCGACCAAATCCAAGCCTGCATCTCGAGCACGATTGAGTGCTTCGTCGGTGGTAATAACGCCGTATTGCGTTCCGTCAGGACCAATGACCCGAATTGGCGAAATTCGAATTTGACTATTTATCCTAGTCTGTATGCGATCAGCTGCCGCGCCCCTATCGTTTTGAATAAAAAACCCCTTTGATAGACCAATTGGTCATACGAGTAAAAACGAGAACAAACCACCTGCAACTCGCGAAGTGGCTAAACTACCTAAACTAAAGTATCGGCAATTTTAGCAGAATCGGTCAACAGAGGTTTCGAGATTTTTGCCGATCATTGGTAGATTTATTGAATCTTCTCGCCAGATTTGTGCGGTTAAGGGCGTAGAAAACGGATACCGCACCGGATAACGTTGCCGTTTGCGCCGACTCAGAGAAGCAATCGAGGCATCCAGGAGTTGCACTTGCAAGCCGCGCTTGGGAGGTTACCATATCGCGAGTCGAGAGAAGTCCTTCAGGTTGTGGATGACTGATTCCGATTGCCCTTGTAGCTCAGTTGGTAGAGCAGGTGACTCTTAATCACCGGGTCCAAGGTTCGAGTCCTTGCGGGGGCACTTCTGTTTAGAATCCCTAGGGTTCTTTCTCGTTCAGAAACCAGAACACTCAAGCTTACTTTCCTCCACGCTTGGTTCCGGATTTACTTTCTATTCCTTGCTCGGCAATCTTGAGCATGGCCTTTGGCTCGCGCCCATGGATTGAGACTTTACAAATATTCCAACCGGGATTCTGTTGTTTGCGTAGAATGAAACGGGGTGCTTTATCAAAGACCATTCCAAGCGGGCGAGGACTCTCCGATGGACCAGGCTTTAGAATCTCATTCTGCCCAACGTCAAGTACGCCTTTCGACTCTCTTTTGGTTGATGGTGGCCAGCGCGTTCCTTTTGGCACACGCTCGATCTCTCGGGGCCGATGGGTTGTGGTTGCTTGGCTATTATCTCCTGTTTGTTGTCCTGTGTTCGGCACTCGTCGGAATCGTATTTGGCCGGTGGGCCGATGTCGCGTATTGGTCTGCACTGACCAGCTTGCTCGCGTTTCTCGCCGTGGCAGGTGGAAACTTGCCAGACCCAAGTATTGGGGTCGGCTGGGGATTCGTTGGGGCTGCATGCGGAGCGATGATTGGATTGGCATGCCCCAAAAACTTCTTGCTTGGCATGCTGGTTTCAGGAACGGTAGGGCTGGTTGCGATGCTGGTCGTCGTGCTTTGCTATCAGGTAAAAATCGACCAGCTAATCGCCTTTGACATCGGTTGCTCGGCAGTGGTGGGGGCCACGCTTCGGCCCTTTGGGGATTTCCTCAAATGGTTTGAAGCCAAAAGCAAAAACCCGCGTGTGGTGCTTGCGGCTTGGCTTGCAATTTGTGTCATGGTCGGCAACATGCTGGTGCCCGTCTTGGCTGGAATCCATCGTTAATCGCCAACGAAACAAATCCTCGAAATCCCTGCTCGAAGTCCGTCAAGGGCTTCCGTAGGATACAATCAACTGCCACGCCGCTCATCCAGCCAGAAGGCCATCGCTTGCTTCACGCCCCTATGTCGCATGGCCGACCGTACTCGAGGAAAAAATGCATCACTTCAACTTTAATCGTCTCACAAAAACGTTGTGCCTACCACTTCTTGGCTGGGCCGTTTCTTGCTCCATCGTTGTACCAGCTCATAGCCAAAGCGTGCTCGAATCCTCGACGGCAAAAGTCGAACGCGTTGCTGACGGATTCCAGTTTACGGAAGGGCCGGCTGTCGACGCCACGGGAAACGTTTTTTTCACGGACCAACCCAACGATCAAATCATGAAGCTGGACGTCGATGGCAAGCTGTCTCAGTTTATGAAGCCAGCCGGCCGTAGCAATGGAATGTTCTTTTCAAACGAGGGGGCGTTGATTGCTTGCGCTGACGAAAAGAATCAAATGTGGGAAATCCAGATGGATGGCTCGAAACGTGTCCTGTTCGAAGGCTTTGAAGGAAACAAGCTCAACGGCCCCAACGATGTATGGATCGATTCCAATGGACGAATCTATTTTACCGATCCGTACTACCAGCGCCCTTGGTGGCAACACAAAAAGCAACCTCAGCCGAAGCAAGCGGTCTACCGCGTTGACGGCGATGGCGAAAGCATCACTCTGATGGACGATGCGCTCGTCCAGCCCAATGGGATCGTCGGCGATGCCAAAAGAAGGCTGCTCTTTGTGGCGGACATCGGCGATTCAAAGACTTACCAGTACACCATTGCAAGCGATGGGGCGTTGGTCGATCGAGTTCTATTCTGCAAGAGCGGTTCCGATGGAATGACAATCGACAGCGAAGGGAATCTCTATCTGACCGGCGGTAAGGGAGTCACCGTCTATAATAAAGAGGGCAAAATGGTTGAGTTAATCCCGGTGCCTGAGTCTTGGACGGCTAACGTTTGCATCGGCGGCCGTGACCGCAAAACGCTCTATATCACCGCCTCGGATTCCCTTTATTCGATTCGAATCCGCAACACGGGCCTTGTGAACGATCGTGCCAGCGACATTCAGCCGTAAATAGACAATGAAACCCGTTTGCACCCTCAGTTATGCCCGCGTTTTTGCCAGCGTTCTGGACGATATTGAAGGCTTCATTGGTTCTGCAAACGGCGTAGGGCTGCGAAAGGAGTCGACACCTGCTACAATTCGTTAAGATTTTGCGTTGCACTCGCTCATTGAACATCTCAGAAAGTACGGCATGACTACAGATGGATCGGCCAAAGCAGATTTGGATCGCCTGCAAAAAGCTCGAGAGCAGATTCTTGGCCAGCTTTCAAAAACCATTGTTGGCCAAGTCGACGTCGTTGAGCAATTGCTCATCAGCGTATTCGCGAAAGGCCATTGTTTGTTGGAGGGGGTGCCTGGACTAGCGAAGACGCTGATGATCAGCTCGCTCGCGAAGACACTGAATCTATCCTTCAGTCGGATTCAATTCACTCCGGACCTGATGCCCGCGGACATCACAGGCACAGAAGTGCTAGAAGAGAATCGATCGACGGGTTCCCGGGAACGCCGCTTCATGGAAGGGCCACTGTTTGCCAACGTGGTTCTCGCGGACGAAATCAACCGAACACCACCGAAGACCCAGGCCGCTTTGCTCGAAGCAATGCAAGAACGTCAGATCACGGTAGGCCGAGTCCGCCACGCTTTGTCCGACCCGTTCTTTGTGTTAGCAACGCAAAACCCGATCGAGCAAGAAGGGACCTACCCGCTCCCTGAAGCCCAACAAGACCGTTTCATGTTCAAAGTGCAGGTTGGCTACCCAAGTTTTGCCGACGAATTCGAAGTGGCTCGTCGCACCACCGGAAAAGCGTCAGCAGCCATCGAGGCGGTATTGTCAGGTGAAGAGATTTTAAGCCTACAAGAATTCATTCGCGGCATCGAAGTGTCGGAGAATGTCATTCGTTACGCGCTGGCGATTGTCCGGCAAACTCGCGTTGGACAAGAAGGTGTACCCGACTTTGTACGCGAGCAAGTTGCATGGGGAGCTGGTCCGCGTGCCGTGCAGTTTTTGATTCTAGGTGCCAAAGCCAAAGCCGCGATGTCGGGTCGATCGTACGTTGATCCCGTCGATATCCAGTTTTGCGCGAAGCCCGTGTTGCGACATCGCATGGTGGTGAACTTCGCTGCTGAGAGCGATGGCGTAACAAGCGATGCCGTCATCGACAGGATTGTTTCTAATACTCCAACCGCACAAGACGAATTGCTTCGCGATGCCAGATTCCAAAGAATACTTGCATCCTGACGCCATTCGACGCATTGCGTCGATGGAGCTTCGGGCTCGCAATATCGTTGAGGGGTTTATGGCCGGGATGCATCGCAGCCCCTATTTTGGCCAGTCGGTGGAGTTCGTACAGCACCGACAATACACCCCAGGCGATGATTTGCGTCACATTGATTGGAAGGTTTGGAGCCGCCAAGACAAGCTCTACATCAAGCAATACGAAGAAGACACAAGCCTTCGATGCACGTTGTTGCTCGATGCGTCAGCAAGCATGTCTTACGGCAACGGAGCCCTGAACAAATTCGACTACGCGGCCACGGTTTGCGCATGCCTCGCCTACCTGACCCTGCGTCAGCAGGATGCGGTTGGGCTGACGGTCTTCGACCAACGGATCCAATCGAGGTTGCCTTGGCGTTCGAGCCGCTCGCATCTGCAATCGATTTATCGATCCCTTCAGCAAACAACACCGAAAGATAAGACGGACCTGAAGCAAGTCTTTCGCGAGATCAACGAAACCTATCCCAAGCGTTCCTTGATGGTGGTAGCATCGGATTTTCTGGGCGGGGAAGCTCAAACGTTGAAGTCGTTGGCGGCCCTGAAGCATGCCGGGCACGACATTCTCGTGTTTCATATTATGGATGACGATGAACTCGACTTTCCGTTCAACGATGCAACTCGGTTCGAAGGAATGGAATCGGCAGATCAACTCACTTGCAATCCACGAGCGTTGCGAGACGGCTATCTGGAGTCCTTGCAGCGATTTTTGGACCGAGTGCGCCATGCATGCGCGAGTGCTCAGATCGATTACCAATTGATACGCACGAGCCGCAGTTTGGATGCTGCTTTGACAGCGTATTTGGCAACCCGTATGGCACACATGAGAAAGAAGTAACCGAAAGTGCAATTTCTTTTTCAGCCACTGGCGTGGGGTTTCCTACTGGTTTTGCTCCCCTTGTTGATCCACCTGATTAACTTGGTGCGGCATCGCAGAACGCAATGGGCGGCCATGGAATTTCTGCTTGAAAGCTATCGCAAACATCGTCGGTGGGTATGGCTAAAGCAGGCACTGCTTATCGCTTCGCGCATGCTGGCGGTCGCCATCGCGGTTGCCATGCTGGCTCAATGGATCAGTGGTTCGCGCTGGCTGTCCCTGATGGGTCAAACCACGGTGCATCATTATGTTATTTTGGATGATTCCGCGTCCATGGGTGATATGGCTTCCAATGGATCAGCTTACCAAGCTGCCATGGGTGCTTTGCAGTCGATCGCTTCCAATGCAACCAACCGCGACGGAAGCCATCTGCTCACGGTCATTCGAACGTCCCGCGCCACGTTGGCTTCACCGAAAGCTCCGTCCACGGAGACTGAGCCTCCAGCGGGAACAGAAAAAGCCTCCGGGGATTCTTCGACCAAGGTGGGTGCAGAAGAGGTGGCAGGCTCCAAGCCAACCGAAGCACCTAGACCAGACATGATTGCGGATTTGCTTTCGCGAAGCGTGCCTGCTGATCCAACGGCTCTTCTGAGCAAGATCAAACTAACCGTTCCGAGCTCGCTGGATTGCGACCCATCGGATGCTTTGGAGCTGATCGCACCACTTCTGCAACAGGCTTCCAATGAAAAGGCGATCGTCTATTTGATGAGCGATTTCCGGTCCAAGGATTGGTCCAATCCGACGGTCATCAAGCAACAGTTTTTGTCGCTGCCTGGTGATGAACCAGATTTGCAACTTGTGGATTGCGCCCCGGACCGGCACGAAAACTTGACGTTGGTTTCGGTGCAACCTCAGCAAGAAGTGCTTGCGGCAGGGGTGCCTGCCTTGCTGAACGTGTCAGTTCGCAATAACGGCGCTGCGCCGGTTCGAAATGTATCGGTTCGTGTGACCGCGGTCGATTACAGCGATCGGCAATCAGAGCCCAAACCCACAGCGGCATTTTCCGGTATTGTGACCGACCTGCCTGTGGTTTTAATTGATCGAATTGAGCCTGGCGAATTGGTGACGCGAAGTGTCCAGGTACTGTTCCCGCGAAGTGGTTCGCATGTGATCGAAGCGCAATTGCCACCCGATCCGCTTCAAGCGGACAACAGTGCGAGATGCGTTTTGGATTTGCAAGAAGGGATTCGAGTTCTTTTGGTCGACGGGGACCCCACTGGCAAACATTCGTTCTTCTTCGAATCTGCCTTGAATCCGGGTGGCAACGCAAAGACGGGTTTGGTCATGTCGCGCGAAGGACCAGAATACTTGCGAGATACCGATGTTGCCTCGCTTCAAAACTACGCCTGCATTATTCTTCAAGCCATACCATCCTTGGACCCTCGCGCCTTGGACAATCTTCATCGGTATGTTTCCCGAGGAGGCGGATTGGCTGTGTTCTTCGGCGAGCAAATGTCGATGGCGGATTATCTTCGATACAACTCTGCTTGGACGAAGTCTCTTGGTGGTGCTGACAATACGACGCCACTGCTGCCGTTCTCCATCAAGGGGGCGGCGGACCTTGTTACGAAAGCGGGTGAGACGGCTCCTGATTTGATTGCCGACAATCATCCTATCTTTGAGCCCTTTTTTGGACTAAGCAATTCACCATTCCAGTTTGTTCGAATTCAAAAATTTCTTGAGATTGAGAACTCGGCAAAGGGGCCGGCCTCGGAAGCCAAAGACATTTCAGAAAAGGCGAACGCACTGGCATGGAAACCGGTCGCAACGCTTCGCAACAAACAACCGATCATGATCGATCACGTGGTTGGTGAAGGTCGCGTGCTGTTTGCTTTAACCGCATTGGATCGCACATGGACGAATTGGCCTCAGGATCCAACCTTCGTGGTGGCTTCGCTGAAGTTGGTGGGGTACCTTTCCTCGTTCCGATCGCCCGAGACTTCGCGTTTTGCAGGCGCTCCCATGCGTTGGGATTTTTCTTCTCAGGAGATGCTGCCGGAGATTCAAGTGCTTTGCCCACCCACCTTAGGAGCGGGGGCCAAACCCAGCTTGAGCTTGAACGCGATTCCTGCAGGCGACTCATCTTTGCAGGCATCGCTGAGCGCCGGGCTGAATCCGGATTCGGACGAAACCTTGCGGGCGATTTTGTCGGCGGGGAATTTTGAATGGTGGGGTATCACGACGCAAGGAGATCGCATCGTCAAGAACATCGCTAGAAACACACCTCCCTTGGAAGGCGAACTAGCCAAGATTGAATCCGTGGATTTGAATCGTAATCTGAGCGGCGTAAAATTCGCTTATCGAACATCGGAATCTTTAAGTACCAATTTTTCGTTAGCTGGATTCGCCAATCGAAACATGATGCTCATGGTCTTGCTTTTGGGGCTGTTGATGTTTGAGCAATGGCTTGCATGGAGCGCTTCGTACCACGTAACCACGAAACGAACCTAATGCATAATCCGACCAACCTACTATCCGCTTCGCTAGCCCAAGGTGACTTACGAGTCTTCTATCAGTGGATGCGGATTGAACAAATGGATCAATGGATCCACTGGTTTGTATTCGCCTGTTGCCTTGCTGGACTTGTCTCCTATGTGATTTATTGGTATCGCAAGGATTGGCAGGAGCTGCCTCGAGGGATCGGGTGGACTTTGCTGCTGCTGCGATTCTTAGCGTTGGCAGGCATTTTGATTTTCTTTTTCGACTTGCAGAAGCGAACCGAACAGAAAGTCACCAGGTCATCGCGGCTTGCTGTTCTAGTGGATACCTCGTTAAGCATGACCATGCCTCAGGCGGATGACGATTCCAATGTTGCGAATCCAGTAGGGGCATCCAGCAGCCGAATATCGACTGTGCAAGAGACGTTTGCGAAATCGCCGTTGCTGGAACAATTGCAACAAAAGCACGACGTGAGTGTGATGCGTTTTGATCAAGGCTCGCGCCCCAGTGTGGTGGCGTCCTTCATGAAACCAACTCGTTCGGAAGGGCAACTCGATAGCGAAGCAAGTCGAGTTGAACTCTGGCGTTGGTTATCCGTTCTTACTTGGTCAGGGACAATCGTATTGGCCGTTGGTGGGTTGGTAATGGCAATCGCGCTATTATCAAGAGTGTACGGCGATGTTCGAGCTTTTTGGCCGTATGTGCTGATGACTTCGGTGATCGCAGTGGTTTCAGGGTTTGTCATGATTGCGACAGCGGTATTGCGAGCGGATTCGATTCCGTGGAGCGGACTTTGGAGCATGAACGCTCCCTCACCTTCGGCTCCGTCATCGATTGCTCCGAGCACAACAGGCGCAGTTGCTGGCACATCCCCAAGCACTGCAGAAAATCCATCAGCCATCCTCGCGCCCAAAGAGGTCGCCTGGGAGACTCAAATCGCTGCGACGGGTGCTGAGTCGCGAATCGGGGATGCAATCAGCAGTGTCTTGGAACAAGAACGAGGAGCCCCGTTGGCGGGTGTGGTTGTCATCTCGGACGGACGAAGCAACGCGGGACTGGACCCCTTGGTAACGATTTCCGAAGCGTCGCTGCAAGGGGTTCCTATCCATACCGTTGGGATGGGTACGGCCCGCAATCCGCTGAATGTACGTATCATTGACGTGGAAGCCCCCAAGCGAGTCTTCCCCGGGGATCGCTTCAAGTTGACGGCATTGGTCCAGTCGTCGGGTTTGCAAGGAAAGCCGATCACGATCCAGTTGAGGCGACGACCTGGTGGTCAAAAGAACATTGGAATGTCGATCGAGGAAGAACGCTCGATCACTTTGGAGACGGACGACACGATTTCCACAGTTGAGTTCGAGATCGCTCCCCGTGAAATCGGATCGTGGATCTACGAAGCCCGAGCCGTTCCGCCTCAGCAAGACGCTAACCCCCAAGACAACTTCGTCGAGACGGAGGTTCGAGTCGTCGAACCGAAATCGACAGTACTCATCGTGGCGGGCGGGCCAACCCGGGAGTATCAATTTGTTCGGAACTTGCTTTATCGCGACCCTACAGTGCAGTCGCATGTTCTGCTCCAAACCAGCGGGCCTGGCGTTTCTCAAGAAGCGAAGAAGATGCTCACCAAGTTCCCGAGCACGCGGGCGGAGATGAGCGAGTACGATTGCGTGATTGGCTTTGACGCGGATTGGACCGCCCTGGACAATGAACAAATCGATGTCCTAGAGAAATGGATCAGCGAACAAGCCGGGGGGCTAGTCATCGTCGCGGGCCCCGTGTCGACCCCGAAATGGGCTGGCAGCCAAGGGAACGGAAATCGCAAAGCGGAAGTGGTGCGCAATTTGTCTCCCTTAGTGGTGAACACGCGAGGTGCGAGATTGGCATCGATCGGTCGGTTTGAATCGGAAACTCCTTGGCCGTTGGCATTCACCAACGAAGCTTGGCAATCCGACTTTACTCAAGTCGCAAAAACGTTGAATGAGAGCAAGGATGCTTGGGGGCGGTTTCAAGGGGTTTATAGCTTCTTTGCCTGTTATGAACCAAAACCAGGTGCTACCCCAATCGCCATGTTCTCTGATCCAACCGCAGCCATCGGTAGCAAACAGCCGATCTATTTAGCAACTCATTTTTATGGCGCTGGTCGAGTGGCCTTTCAAGGTGGTGGCGAATTCTGGCGGTTACGTGAAGTGGGTGAAGAGTATTTTGACACCTACTACACCAAGCTGGTCCGATGGGCTGGCCAGGGACGATTGCTGCGAGATTCCGATCGAGGTATCTTGCTGCTGGACAAGCAACAAGCCATCGTTGGGGAACAAGTGATGGTTCGAGCTGTCCTTCGCGACGCATCGTTTCAACCGACGATCATGCCTGAAGCCCAAGCCAAATTGATCGATCCTTCAGGTCGTTCGACACCTCTGAATCTTGCCCCGATTCCGGATCCGTCGCAACCAGGCGTTTACCTGGGGCAATTTTTTACTAAAGCGTCTGGAACCTACGAAGTGCAGTTGCCGGTTGGCGGCTTGGCAGACCAGCAGCTCTTGTCACAACAAGTGACAGTACGTGTCCCGGCCTTGGAGATCCAACGCCCACAACGAAACGACCCCTTACTGACCGAGCTTGCCAACCGAACAGGAGGCAAGTATTGGATAGGCATGGAGTCGTTAGTGAGCGATGCCAAGATTCTTCCGTTGGTGCAAGCAATCGAACCCCGTGACCAAACGAACTTCCTGCCAGGCGCACCCGATCGAGAATTCCAACAACGGTTGATGGGAATCTTGATGGCGTTGATCGTGGGATGTCTCTCCATGGAATGGCTCATTCGGCGTTTAAGTAAGTTAGCCTAATATCCTATTCCATCAACGAAAAGATAAATCTATGGATGAAACCTCGAGTGAATCCATGAGTGAGTCCAGCGGCGAACAGCCCAAGCCCCAGCCGGACCGACCGCCTCGTCGACAACGTTACGCGGGCAAAAACCCACGGAACTTTTCTGAGAAGTACAAAGAGCTTCGTTCGGAAGAATATCCAGCGGAAATCGTAAAGATCGTATCGCACGGACGAACCCCCGCGGGAACTCATCGCCCGATCATGGTTGACGAGATCATGCTGGCGCTGCGATTGGTTCCAGGAAGTATCGTGGCCGATTGCACGCTTGCTTACGGTGGGCATTCCACGGTGATGTTGAAAGCGATTCAGCCCAATGGTCGTTTGATTGCCATGGATCATGATCCTTATGAACTGGCAAAAACAGAGTTGCGACTTCGTTCGTACGGTTACCCCGATGAGTCGCTGGTGATTCGAAGAATGAACTTCGCGGGCGCAGCCCAATTGATCGCTGCAGAATCCCCAGGCGGGGTGGACGCCATCTTGGTAGATCTTGGAGTGTCATCGATGCAGCTCGACGATCCGGACCGCGGCTTCAGTTACAAGCTCGACGGTCCTTTGGATATGCGTATGAATCAGATGCGAGGTCGTTCGGCCTCACAGCTTTTGTCAACTTGGAGTGCGATTCAATTGGCGACCATATTGACGGACAACGCAGATGAACCGAATGCAAAGCTGATCGCTGCAGCGATCGTGCTAGCTCATTCGAAGCAGCCGTTGGTAACGACGTTTGAGTTGGCTGCAGTGGTTCGTTGTGTACAGCATCTTGAATGTACCGGTGGTTATGAAAGCGCGATACGAAGAGTCTTTCAGGCAATTCGCATTGAAGTGAATCAAGAGTTCGAGTCACTCGATACGTTCTTGTCGCAACTACCTACATGCCTAAAACCAGGTGGCCGGGTTGCGATTCTTAGTTTTCATTCCGGCGAAGATCGACGAGTCAAGCAGTGCTTCAAAAAGGGTTTGCAGCAGGGGACTTTTGCTTCGATCTCGAAGGACTTTCAAGTACCAACCCACGAAGAGATTTGGAGCAATTCGCGAGCTCGATCGGCAAAGCTTCGTGTGGCAGTCCGATAGTATGCAGTCGACGCAAACCTCTTCCATGGCCTCAAACGGGGCTGCTAAGCACATACGCAACGTTCATTGGGTGAATCGGCAATTAGCTTTTCGCTTTATTGAGCCGCTGGCGCTAGTCGCGTTGAGTTTAATTGCGCTAGATATGTGGTCGCGGCTAGCGCCCGCGGTTCAAGTTAGGACGAAAGATAAAAGAATTCAAAAATGGCGAGACGCACTTTAAAAGCAACACGAGTCTTAGTGACGGGGGCCTCCAGTGGCATTGGGCGGGAGATTACGCTGCAATTGTGCAAGCGAGGTGCTCGAGTCTTAGCAACAGCCCGGCGAATCGAACGGCTAGTAGAGCTTCAAGAGCAGTGCAAGCAACTGGGGTACGATCTGCATATCTTGGCTGGCGATTTGACTCAGCAGCAACATCGAGAAGCTTTGGTGGATGAAGCCAAGCTGAAATGGGGTGGACTGGATGTCTTAATCAACAATGCGGGGGCCGGTGCGATTGGCCCGTTTTGCGAAGCGACCAGCGAACGTCTGCGAACCGTCATGGAAATTGATTTCTTTGCCCCCGTGGAGCTAACACGATTGTGTCTTCCACTACTGGAGACGGGAACTCGACCTGCAATCCTGAATATTGGATCCGTGCTATCGCATCGCGCGGTGCCGAACAAAAGTGAGTATTGTGCGTCCAAGTTTGCGATGCGAGGCTGGTCGGAATCGTTGCGAGTGGAGTTGGCGAGCAAGAAGATCGAGGTGCTGATGCTGAGTCCCAGCACCACTCGAAGTGAGTTCTTCGACTCATTGGTGGAAACCGATTCGAACCAAAAGAGTCAATCGCTTGGAAGCATGTCGCCAGAGCAGGTTGCCAAGCAAGCTATCTCTGTGTTGGTGCGTTCGAAGCGAGAAATGATCTTGAGTTTTGGCGGCAAGGCTCTGGTATGGGCCGGTCGTTTGTTCCCTACAATCACAGATCGCATTCTCGGTCGTTTTCAATGAGCGATGCAGGATCGGCAGCCTATGTTATCGCAACCCGTTACTTGGAATGGCAACCGATGCAGTTATGAGCCAGCTTGGCAGTCGGCTTTGCTTCAAGCCACTTTTTGGCTTCGGTCGAATACTCGGTGTCGGGTAGTTCTTGAAGGAGTGCCTCCAACTGAGTCTTTGATTCGTCAGCCTTGCCGAGCGAACGGTAGACATCCGCCAATCCCATTCGAAGTTCTCCCAACGGATGTTCGCCGATCTTGTCGAGTTCATTTTTTTGTTGCTCATAAACTCTTAAGAAGTTAGCAAGCACCCCATTCAGTACTTGCTCACGAATCGGCTTTGGGAGATTGCGAGAGGCGGGCATTAAGACGGCAGCTCTTGGAATCAGGACACCGATGTTGTCGGGTTCGAGCTCGGAAGCTTTGTCCATGTTTGCGAGCCCGGTTTGCCACAGCTTCATTCCTTCCACGACATTCCCTTTGGAAAAATTTTGTCCGCTGAGAAAGACCTGTCCTCCACCAAGCCAAACCATCGCTTCGGCATGTTTCGGGTTATCTTTGAGAACGCTTTCGCTGGCCTTCATCCCCCGCTCCAAGGCTTGGGTATCACCATTAAAGCCAGCAAAATAATCTTCGCGAACGACTAGATCGAACCGAGTTGCATTGGGATCCACTTTCGCATCTGTCGAACCATCGTCGAACGCAAGGCTGGCTTGTCCAAGAACCATCGTGCATACCGTCAATGCGAACATTCCAAGGCTCTTTTTCATTTTGCAAGTCTTTTTGATGATGAGGGGGTAACAGTGACTAAGAGTACGAGAACGTTGGACCTAGTTCGATGGAGATTGGTGAATCTTGGCCATTTTATAAGTTTCCAGGTCTCGATTTTTCAACAGGACGTGGGTCCTGCACTTAATGGGCCACTGGGCTGCGGGCGATAGTTTGATGTTACGTCAAACCGGAATCCCAGCCACCGTGCTCTTGGGAAACGTGGCTTTTCGTGCTCGTACTCAGCACCTTCGGTACTCGTAATCGACCGCGTGTTACGAGTACGAGTACGAGTACCATTTCATTGAGTACGAGTACGACAGACAGCCAAAATTCGCAACATCAAGGGCCCTCGCCGCGAAGCATGAATAATCTGGGACAGCCCGTGATAGCAATAGCATTGTTCGCGGCGGGGTCAGGGCAGGTCTACAAGGTTGGTCCTATTGCCCAGGGTACAAATTCATCATCGCCATATCCAAGCAATTCGCTTTTTGTCTTTTTGCCACTGGCGGTCTCGAGGATAGCATCAAACATCCGATCGCCAGCCTGCTCAATCGTTTCTTCCCCCAGAACGGTTCCCATGTTGAGATCCATGTCTTCTGTCATGCGATCGTAAAGTGCCGTGTTCGTGGCGACCTTGATGCTAGGAACAGGTTTGCATCCGAAACAGCTTCCACGGCCCGTGGTGAAAACGACGACGTTAGCACCTCCTGCGACCATGCCGGTCACGCAGGCAGGATCAAAGCCGGGTGCATCCATGATCACCAGCCCTTTCGTTTTGACTTGTTCCGCGTACTGATAGACTCCTTGCAAAGCGGTCGATCCACCTTTGCTGGCGGCGCCCAACGATTTCTCAACGATGGTGGTTAAACCTCCCGCTTTGTTGCCGATCGAAGGATTGTTATCGATCTCCTCGTTGTACTTACCAACATATTCTTTCCACCACTCAAGTCGTGCAAGAAGCGCGCGCGCGACTTCGGGTGATTGCGCTCGACGGGTGAACAGTTGTTCGGCGCCGTAGAGTTCGGTCGTTTCTGAAAGAATGGCTGTTCCACCGCATGCGACCACGCGATCTGCTGCGACACCGAGAGCCGGGTTGGCTGTGATTCCTGAGTATCCATCGGAGCCACCGCATTTCGTTGCTAAGATCAGGTTGTCCGCGGACACGGTTGTTCGTTGCATTGCATCCACCACGGGCAAAAGCGAACGAACCAATTCGACGCCTTTCTTAACTGTTGCTTGAGTGCCACCGAGATCTTGAATGGATAGCACAGGAACATTCATGGAGCTAGAAGTTGAATTGCTCGACGCGACGTTTGTTCCGTTCAACCGAAGAGGAATTAGTTTTTGGGACTTCATCAAGTGCCCCAGAGTGTTTTGTTCGCAACCTAGACCGATCAAAACATAGGCTGCGATGTTGGGGTGCCTTGCGATCCCTCCGAGAACTTTGCTCAAGGTTTGATGCTTGATCCCTTCGTAAGCCATACCGCATCCGCTGTCGTGTTTGAAAGCCACCACGCCGTCCACGTTCGGGAAGGCTTGTAGTACTTCGGCTGTAAAATGATTCGCAACGTATCGCGACACAGCTGCAGAACAATTTACGGTGGAGATGACTGCGATGTAATTACGAGTTCCGACCGAGCCGTTTTCTCGCACAAAGCCTTCGAATGTTTTGCCTTGGATTTTCGGGGGAGCGATTGGTGTTTCCGTCGCAAGGCCTTCAAAATCCATCTTGTGTTCACAGCGCAAGTTATGGCTATGGATATGGTCCCCTGGTCGAATCAGTTCAGTTGCAATACCGATAGGCCAACCGTACTTATTCACTTCTTGGTGGATTTGGATGGTGTCGGTAGCAATTTTATGGCCGGCTGGTATGTTGGCGGATAAAACAACGGAGCCGCTTTCGAGGTCTAGTTTTTGCCCCCTCGTCCAATCCTGAAGCGCCACGATACAATTGTCCTTTGGATTGAGACGTATCCATGTTTTTGGTACGTAATTCATCTTACGATTTAGGTCTTTCTAAGGGCTGGAGGCGCATCATGCATCAGGTCAAAATATTCAAAACGGTCGACAACGAGCTAGGTGATTTGGAATCTCAGATCAATCGATGGATTGTCGAAACCAAAGCCAACGTCATTGCCATCCATGGTAACATTGCCCCACAGGCTGGCAAACATGGTCTGCAAGGTTCATTCAGCTCGTCGGACGTACTGGTGATTGTACTCTACGAAACCGCTTCGTAACCCGTGGCTTGCAAGCCATTCGAACTTGCCTTCGCCCGCGGTTCCCGCATGGACTTGCACGGCATTGCAAACAACTTGGTCCACAAGAGAAGACTCGATTTCAAGAAAGTTATGTAGGAAATGGCACGTGTATTGGTACTTGGCGCGCATCCCGACGATGCTGAGTTTTTTGCTGGCGGTTTTTTGGCTCGGCACGCCTCCGTTGGCTCGACCCTGCGTTTAGTGAGCGTGACGAACGGTCAATCCGGTCATCATCAAGTGCCGTCCGAAGAATTGATCCCTCGTCGCCGGGAAGAGGCTAGAAAAGCGGGGCAAGTTTTAAAGTCAGATTACGTGACTTGGGACTTTCCTGATGGCTATCTTCTTCCAACCATCGAATTGCGGCTGGCGATCATTGAAGAGATTCGCAAATTCGGGCCAGATCTGGTATTAACGCATCGCCCTTTTGACTACCATCCCGACCATCGGGCTGTTGGTCAGGCGGTTCAAGACGCATCGTACATGGTGCTTGTCCCGAAGATTGTGCCTCATTTGGAACCACCACGCAGGGAGCCCATCGTGGCCTACATGGTAGATCTGTTCACCCGACCTTGTCTGTTTCGCGCGGACGTGGCCATGGATGTGTCCGAGCATTGGGAAACCGTAATGGATATGCTCGAATGTCATGAATCGCAGTTTTACGAGTGGATGCCTTGGATCGATCGCATTTCCGACTCGGTCCCCCGCATGGGCGAAGATCGTCGTGCATGGCTAGAAAAGTGGTTTCAAGAAAAGACGGTAGGCCGAATTGCTCGTTTTTGGAACAACCGTCCGGGCCCGGCTCCGAAGCTTGTAGAAGCGTTCGAAATTTCCGAATACGCGGGCAAAATGTCGTCTGAGCGGATGAGCGAGCTGTTTCCTGGAGTAGGATAAGCGTTACATTCGTAAAACTCGTCCAGCAGCCTAACCGCCCAAGGAGAATAGTTGCCTAGGTTCTTGGATTCGATTTGCATCGAATTAGTCTGGAACCTATGAACACAACTATCATCATTCGCACACGGATGGCCTTGCTGCTTCTGACGTCATGGATGATTCCTTGTTCCGCAAATGCTCAAGAGAAGATCGCTGCGCAGCCGAATTGCTCAAGCGACGTTCGTCCCATTAAGCGGGTCAAGCCAGCCGCCAAACCTGTGTCGGTGGATTGGACTACATTGCCATCCACTTTCTCTCACGACGATAGCGGGCAACGAGTTGATCAATTTGTTGCACCCGTTTCGCCAGAAACGGCAGAACGGCCCGATTATGTACGCAGTGGTTTTCGACACACACGCAGCTCTCTCCAGGCCGGCTTCGGAGCCGATCACTATCACGTCACGGAACAATGGGGACAACCCGTGCGACCGTACGGCGAATGGCGATATCCAAACCGTCCCTTCAGCGTTCCCTACTCGCAATGGGGCCCTCAATTGCCTCAAGTTGTTGCAGGCGTTTTGCCATGGCAAGCAGGACCGATCGGACCATGGAACGGAAACGGAGGCCGAGGGCCAAGAGGACCTGGTCAAATCGGGCCAGGTAATCCAGGCCAAAACCCAAATCAGCCAAACCCGAACCAACCGGGCATCAATCAACCCGATCCATTTGGGCAGGGCCAGTTCGGGCAGGGGGCAGGCATGTTTGGGGTCGGTCCCAACAACGTATTACCAGCGAATCAAGACGAGTACTATCATCAAGCCCCGTTCTTCCACGTGCCTGAGGTACCCAACATGCCTAACGTGCCCAACATTCCTAACGTACCCAACGTCGTCCCCTAAGGCATACGTTAAGCCCCTCAATGATCGCAAGGCCCATCGCGCAAATAGAACCGCGTGCCCCTGCACTTACACCTAACACCTTACACCTTACCGCTCATCTTCTACACCTTCAAAACCCCTGTGCTGTCGCCGAAGCTATCCGCTTTGACGCCAACTTGATTCAGCATCCAGAGATACAAGTTGCACAACGGCGTATCTTTGGGGTATTGCAAGTGAGCTGGTTTCTTGATCCGACCGCCGCCCTTGCCAACCATCATGATGGGCAGATCGTCATGGTTGTGTCGGTCCCCGTCGGAGATTCCACTTCCGTAAAGAATCAAGCAGTTGTCTAACAGTTGGCTGCCGGCTTCTTCTACTCCGGTGAAGTGATCTAGCAAATAGGCAAAGTGCTGCATGTGGAAGTGATTGATCTTCTGGACTTTGGCTTGTTTCTCTTCGCTCTTACCGTGATGCGATAGTTCGTGATGTCCTTCGGGAACTCCGATCTGAGGGTAACCTTTGTTGTCCCCTTCGTTACCGAACATGAAAGTCAGAATCCGCGTCGCGTCGCTACGGATTGCTAGTGCCGTCATGTCCATCATCAGTTTGCAATGCTCGCTCCAATCGCGAGGGATCCCGGCGGGGCGTGCGATGTTGGGCACTCCGTCTTCGCCCACTTTCAGTTTGTCGGAATGGGTCATGCGGTTCTCGACATCGCGAACGGCATACAAGTATTCGTCAAGCTTTCTTTTGTCAGCGGTACCAAGCCGCGTTTGAAGAGCCTTTGCATCATCGAGCACGAAGTCGAGCACGCTTTTGCGTCGTTCGATGCGAGCGGCTCGATTCTTTCCTTCGCTAGCGGAGTCCCCGTTGCCAAACAACCGATCAAAAACCGCTGAAGGATCGTTCTCTTTCGCAAGTGGGCTGCTTTCATTTCGCCAAGCAAGGTTGCTCGAGTAGGCGCAGGAGTAGCCACTATCGCAATTTCCAGCCTGAGCCGAACCATCGATTCCTAGCTCCAGCGAAGCGAAGCGGGACTTTGACCCAATGGCTTGAGCGGCCACTTGGTCGACCGAGACACTGCTTTTGATATCGGCCCCATCGGTCTTTCGAGGGTGAGCACCGGTCAGGAACGACGCGCCCGATCGAGCATGGTCGCCTGCTCCGTCGCCGTGATCACGGGCCCCATCTAGCGTTAAGCCAGAGAACACCGACACATATTCGCGATGCTTTTGCAGTGGCTCCAGCGTGGCAGGCAGCGCAAAGCCGGGCCCTTGCGTTGATGGGGTCCAGGCTGGCATATGAGCGCCATTCGGAACCATGAAAAACATCATGCGAAGCGGTGGTGTCTGAGCGGCAGCGGCAGCCGCGCGACTCGTTGGTAGCATCGCCTCCAGCAATGGCAAGCTGATCGCTGTCCCCAATCCGCGAAGCATGGTCCGTCGTAAAATCGGTTTTCGATTCATTATGGTTCGTCCCGTACGCCTTTGCGTTGAAATGGATCGGAGGAAATAATCTCAAAGATCAGTGTCGAGAACTGATAGTCATCAGTAACAAGCTTGGTTTGTATTTTATCTAGGGCGCAGCGGTCGTAGTATTCTAAACCTCGACCTAAAGCATACGTCATCATTTTTTCAGAGACGCAGCGTATAAATTTATCGGTGTTTTTATCTCGTATGTTTTTGATCAAATCGCCAGGTCCATTGACGCTGTCACCGTTGGGCAAGACTCCTTTCGGATCGACAGGAGCCCCATAATCAGTGGTACGCCAACGTCCCACCGCGTCATAGTTTTCCAGCGACAGTCCGATGGGATCCATGAGTTTATGGCAGGATGCACAAGCCGGGTCCGCTCGATGCTGCTCGATCCGTTCGCGAAGCGTCCCTGTCAGTTCGGCCTTGTCTAGCTCAGGAACACCTGCCGGAGCGGGTGGAGGTGGAGTGCCTAAAATGTTATCTAGGACCCATTTCCCTCGCTTAACCGGGCTGGTTCGAGTCGGATTGCTAGTGACGGCCAGAATCGAAGCGTGAGTCAAAATTCCCATTCGCTTGTGCCCCTTGGTAGACACCTTTCGAAACTCAGGACCGGTCACCCCTGGGATTCCGTAAAACTTGGCTAGTTTGTCATTGAGGAAGGTGTAATCGGCGTCCAGAATTCGCAGAAGGCTGATATCTTCTCGCATCACGCTTGCGAAGAAGAGATACGTTTCACGTCGGGCTAAATCGCGAATCTCGTCATTCCAGGTTGGAAACGCATTTGGGTTTGGAGAAAATTGGTCCAGCTTACGAAGGGTCAGCCATTGGCCAGCAAAGTTCTCAACGATTGCTTTCGATCTTGGATGGTCTAGCATTCGCCGGATCTGTTGCTTGAGCACCTCCGGTTCACGTAGTTGTTTTTTCTGGGCTGAAACAAGAAGCTCTTTGTCGGGCATGGAGCTCCATAAAAAATAACTCATTCGTGTCGCCAGCTCGAACTCGCTCAGCAACGGGTAGGGGCTCGATTCCGTTTTTGATTCAGGCTCCTCGACTTTGAATAAGAAATGAGGCGAACACAGGATGGCTTGAAGGCCAGATTGCAGGCCTGCTTCGAACGATTCGCCAGATTCGACCACCTCGTTGACCAGAGCAGCCAAACGTTTCACTTCCTCCGGGGTTGCGAGACGTCGGAACGCTTTGCTGGCAAGGGGGCGAAGCACTTCGGCTGCCGCTTGCTCTACCGTCACGCCAGGTCCAGGAGACACTTTCACGATCTCGCGATGCGTTTTGGGCAATTGCGATGCTGGCACAGGCTCGGCTGGTTTTTGCCCAACAACGCGAACGCTATAAATGAAAAGGTTTCGATCTTCCTTTTCACCTGATTTGCTCACCGAAGTTTTGTCGTTGGTGAACTCCATCGAAACAGAACGCTTCCCAGCTTTATTGAACCGCAATGGGATTGCGAATTCGATCGGGCTCGAAGCATTCTCCGTCTTGACCGTCACTTCTTTTACTTTTTTTCCATCGATCGCAATCTCGCAACGCGGATATTCGTTCGCAGCGGGCGAGCCGCTCATCAAGAGTTCGAGAGTGTAGGTACCTTTCCAAGGAATTTGTTCGTCCAAGGTTATCTTTCCATTGGAGTAGAGCGTGAAACGATCCCCTTGGACTGCACCGCCTTGGTTGGCAGAAAGTTGTGAGTGTTTGCGGGTCGATTCGAAGCTGGGGCCTGGCTCCGGTGCGATGATGGCTTGGCGGCTGATTTCTTCGGCGGCAACGAGATACTTTTCCATCAGCAACGGGGGCAAGGTCAAAACGTCGCCGATGTTGTCGAATCCGTAGCCAACGTCATCGCCAGGAAAACCGGCTGCAGGAGCGTAGTCCACTCCTAAGAAATCGCGAACGGTATTTCGATACTCGGTCCGATTCAGACGACGCATGGTGACACTGCCAGGGTTCGGTGTCTTTCCGCATTCGATATCGTTCATCGTCGCCTTGATCCATTCGATCAATTTCTTTCGATCGTCAGGTGCCAGCTTAGGACCATCGGCAGGGGGCATGTCTTCAATCTCCAAGCGCTGGATGACTTTTTCCCAGGTCCTTCGTTCCTTGAAAACAGATTTGGCAGACTGGAAGTGATTCAAGGCGAGCCCACCATCCGCCTCCGACCCACTATGGCAATCCAAACAGGCCGTTTGGAGCAAAGGCACAATAAGATCCGTGTACTCTTTATCTTTCACGCCCCAGTCAACAGCATGAGCACGGCTCCCAGTTGACCCGTTGCAACAATGGACCACGAGCAGAAGAAATTGAAACGCCCAAACGAACCGTCCGGCAAACGCCTTGGGTTTCATGAAAAACTTTCCTGCCGGGAAACTTGAACAAATCACGATTTCTGGACGTCTTTCGCGACTCAACATTTGGGTCATACTGATGGGAAGCCAACCTTTCATTACGCATACAGCGATTTTCCTATGGACATTGTACCCGTTGCCCAACTCATTTCCAAGAAATGCTTACCATGCGAAGGGGGTGTGGATGCTTGCACCGTCGAATACTCGCAATCGCAAATCCGGCTTTTGCCGACATGGACGGTAGTGGATTCTGGGAAATCCATTGCTCGATCGATACGTTTCAAAAACTTCGTCGAGGCGATTTCTTGCCTGAATCAAATTGGAGACTTGGCCGAAGCGGAAGCTCACCATCCCGATCTTCATTTAACCGGGTATCGCAATTTGAAAGTCGAACTGACCACTCATGCGATTGGCGGACTGAGCGAGAATGATTTCATTTTGGCTGCCAAAATCGATTTGTTGGTTGCCGACCGCTTTCCCACAGCCAAGCACGTGACCGCCGAGTGAACACCGACCTTCAAAACGAGCCGAAAAGCTTGATCGAGTGCCAGGATGTATCGCTTGCATTCAGGAATGGCAAAGCCACCCAGCAGGTCCTTCGCGCTTTGAACCTAAAGGTAACAGAGGGTCAGATCGTCACCTTGCTGGGGCCCAGCGGATGTGGAAAGAGCACTTTGCTTCGCGTTATCGCTGGGTTGATCGATTGCGATTCCGGGAGCGTCACGATCCGTGGTTCCGATGTATCCAAAAAGATGCCGATGAAGGTCCGGCATGAGATTTCATTTGTGTTCCAAGAATCCGCTTTGTTGCCTTGGCGGACGGTTTGGCAGAACGTCGTTTTGCCGCTAGAAATTCGTGGCCAGCTTCATGAGGGGAGTTGTCGATCTCGTTGCGAAGAATTGCTTGAGATCGTAGGGTTTGCAAAATCCGATTGGAACAAATTGCCGTCTCAGTTATCGGGGGGGATGAAAATGCGCGCATCGATAGCTCGCGCCATGTCCACCTCCCCTAAGGTCTTGTTGCTGGACGAACCGTTTGCAGCCCTTGACGACATCCTTCGTTCCAAGTTGAACGACCTGCTTCTTACCATTTCGGCACAGCGACAATGCACCATGCTGTTTGTGACCCACAACATTGCAGAAGCTATTTATCTTAGCAATCAAATTGCGATCATGAGTCGAGGCATGATTGCTCAGACGTTGGATGTGCCTTTTGCATTCCCACGCAATGAAAAGTTACGCAGCAGCAGCCAGTTTGCTGCCTACTATGGCATCGTGGCTGAAGGACTGATTGCGAGCGCCCAAGCAACGCAAGCCATCGAGAAGGAGATTGCATGAAACCTTTCGCTCGGCAGTTAGCCACCATCGCTTCCCCGTTCTTGTTGTTTGTTCTGGTTGCGATCGTATGGCACGTGGTTGTCCAAATCTTTTCTATTCCCAAAATCATTTTGCCAAGCCCGCTCGCGGTCGTGCAAGCTCTTTGGGAAGAGAAGTGGATATTGCTTAGCGCAAGTTGGATCACCTTGAAAGCCGCAGCGGTAGGGCTCGTATGCAGTGCGATCTTTGGCAGCTTGATCGCGGTTTTGTTTAGCCAATCGTCGCTGCTACGAGTTGCGTTGTATCCGTACGTCATTTTTCTTCAGACGGTTCCGATTGTTGCGATTGCGCCATTGCTGATTATTTGGTCAGGCAATAACTTTCGTACAATCGTCTTGGTCGCCGTCATCATCAGTATCTTCCCGGTCATTTCGAATGTGACGAGCGGTCTACTTTCGATCAATGAAAACTTGCGGGACTTGTTTCGGATGCAAGGCGCAACCCGCTGGCAGATGCTGATCAAGCTTCGCATTCCGTCTGCCCTGTCGCAGCTGATTTTAGGACTGCGTGTCAGCAGTGGCTTGTCGGTGATTGGCGCCATCGTTGCGGAGTTCTTTGTTGGCAACAGTGGCGAGTACGATGGCTTAGGCACCATCATGACAGCTCGTCAGGCTCTTTTGAGAACACCAGAATTGATGGCAGCCTTGATCGCATGCACTCTTTTGGGGATCGCTCTGTTTGGGTTGGTCAACCTGCTGGGAGCAACCGTTTTAAGAAGATGGACCAAGACGGACGGTTTTGAGAGCGAATGAGAGTAGGGCGCAGCAATCTCTAAGCGATCTTAGTTCGATTGAAATTGCTTCGCGACTTGTTCGGCGATTCGCTTCGCACCTCGAACACATTGCGGGATTCCGACACCATCAAATGCATTTCCAGTTAGTTTCAGGCTAGGGATATCAACAAGCAGATCGCGGATCGAAGTCACGAGAGCGTTATGTCCGACGAGGTACTGTGGCATAGCCTCATTCCATCGGACCAGGGACTGCCAGCGTGGCAGACTGCTAACCCCCAGTAGTTCCTTCACCTCTTTTCTGGCGATCGCGAGCAATTGATCGTCGGACTTTTCCATCAATTCGGGACGAACGGCTCCTCCCATGAAAACTCGAAGCAGCACCATGTCCTCGGGGCATCGTCCGTCATACTTCTCGCTGGACAGACTGATTGCCAGGACATCGCGATTCTCGATTTTCGGTACAACAATTCCAAAGCATAACGCTTCGTTTCGAATCTCATGGCGTGGTACCGCTAATACAGCGATGGCGGAAGAAGCGTAGGGGATTCGTTCGAGCAGATTTGCCAGCTTGGGTTTTGGTTTCTGCAATAATGCCGCCGATCGATGGCTGGGCAAAGCCAGGATCAGCGAGTCAAAGGCCTCGACGGGAATTGTCTGGGATTGGGGGGCCATCTTGGTCGATAGAGTCCAGCGCTGATCTTCGAGCTGTTTGATTTCCGTGATCGATTGGTTGAGATAGACATTTGCGGTTAATCGATCACGAATTGCGTTCAACCACCAGCTCATGCCTTGCTTGGGGGCTAGGAATTGATCGTACCGAGCGCCAGTAGCTTGTCTTGCCGAACGTTCGGCAGCTTCTTGATTCTTCTGTTTCGCGATAGCTCCTCGAATAAGACCACCATGTTCGCGTTCCATCGCAACGAACTGGGGCATTGCGGCTTGCATGCTCAACGTTTCTGATCTCGCCGTAAAGATGCCCCCGACAATCGGTTCAACGAGTCGTTCAAAACATTCCCTTCCCAGGCGTCGAATTGCGAACGACTCGACACTTTCATCGGCGGTGGATTCGCGGCGTTTCACAAAGTACTCCGCAGCCATTCGCAACTTTCCTTGCAGGCTGAGAGCGCGCGTTTTCACTATGCTTGAGATGCGAGTTGGTTGCATCAAAGAGAAGCCATTGGGAATTGGGACGACTTTGCCGTCTCGAACCACTTGTGCGAGTCGATGGTCCGGTTTGGGCGAAATGAATTCGTCGCGTAGCCCCATTTCGTCGACCATTTGAATAGCGTCCGGCATCAGTGTGGCAAAGTTATCGGCGCCCTTCTCAATCAAAAAAGGATCGGTGTGAACCGTTTGGATCACGCCCCCTACTTGATCGCCAGACTCAAAGAGGTGGATGGAAGCATTGGGAAGTAGCCTTTGCAAGTACCAAGCAGTTGATAAGCCGCTTATTCCCGCCCCGACGATGGCGATCTTGGGGATACTCGCATTCCGTGCGGATTGGAAGGGTGTGTCTTTTGAGGATAAATCCATTGACTCAGTTTTGGCGGGAGGAAAAATAGACGATCAGTCATCTACGGGGTTCGATCTAGTGTACATCGAATCAGCAGTTGTTGCTGATCTCGTCCATCCAAAACAGGCCTCCGTTTTCACAATAGTGGGTTCGCACGTACAATAGTCACCGTCCAAGTATTGACAGACCTTTCCCGGGTTAGCGACCAAACGAATCCATCTTCCTAAGAATGCAGATATGCCTCCAGCAGAATCGCCAGACGACCCAGACCCAATGATCACCCCAGATCGATCGAACAGCTCGTCGCAAGCGATGGATTCGAAGCAAGCTATGGGAAGCGTCATCATTTACACGGACGGCGCGGCGGAACCGAATCCCGGGCCGGGGGGCTACGGAGTGGTAATGCTTGCCGGAAAGCATCGCAAAGAATTGTCGGGAGGCTTTCGACGCACGACCAACAACCGAATGGAGTTGATGGGTGTAATTGTTGGTCTGGAGGCTTTAACGAAACCTTGTCGTGTCACACTTTTTAGCGATTCAAAATACGTCGTCGATTCCGTTGAACGTGGTTCAGTGCATCGTTGGAAGAAGAATAACTGGTTTCGGACTAAGGCTGACAAAGCCAAGAATGCAGATCTTTGGGCAAGGTTTTTGGATGTCTTTGAGAAGCATGTAGTCAAGTTCAAGTGGGTCAAAGGACACGCTGGCGTGCCGGAAAACGAGCGGTGTGACGAGCTCGCCGTGGCTGCTGCTCAATCGGGAGATCTATCACCCGATGTTGGATACATATCGGAAACTGCAAACGGGGCAACGCAGTTCCCGACGAACCCTGATTCTGAAGAACTGTTATCGGAGGGCTTGGATGTCGCCGAATCGGATTTACTTCCCAAAAGTAAGGGAATCATTCTCGCGACTGATTCCTCTCCAGGCAATCAGGTGAGCCATAAAGAAGCGGGCGAGCCTTGCCGCAAATGCGGCGTAGCTCTTGTCAAGAAACCTACCAAGCCCAAAGCAAGAAAGGCGGGCCAGACCTACTTCTATGAGTGGTATCTTTCCTGTCCAGGGTGTAGCACAATGTATTTGGTTGAAGATGCTAAGAGAAGTCTGTAGAATTCGGTTTGGTTTTGATCGATACTAACGTTTTCGTCGGTTGGTCAAAACTTTTTTTGCTTGACAAAGTGATTGATTTATGAATCCGGGCTCGACTGAAGTTATTGAAGATAGCAGCTCGGATGGTTTTCTAGCAGGTTCGGCTACATCGCCATCCTTTTTTTGGTGGGGTGATATCGTTGGGCTATCGCTCCTGGCCTTTTCCATATTCGCGGGCCGCACTTTCTGGTCGGAGTGGTGTGCGACCTCGGATGGCATTTTCTTTCTGTGCTTGGCCGGAATCGGGCTCCTTTTGGGACTTGCAATGTCTAACTGGAGAGGATCGAAGACGCGGACGAGAACACTGTTGACTTGCACGCACTGGGCACTTTCCTCGATCTTTTTGATTGCAGGGCTCATGCATGAGGGGAGATTCGCAAGTCCGTTGGCGACTTCTTTTGCATTTGCCGGGTGGTACTCTGGTCGTATTCGAGGCGAAGTCCCTGCTAAGGGAGTCCTTGCTTCGATGGCGTTTTTGTTACCACCACTTTTACTAACTGCAAATGCATCCGGTCTATTTGAACTCATCAGTCAAAATGCCGTTACGATGACAGCGGCACTGGTCGACCTCAGTGGCCAGCCTTTTGCGAGGGAGGACGGCAAACTATTGTTCGGCTTGGGAACCGCCGATCGCTTTGCCAGTTTTGGAGTCTGGGATGGCGTGATTTCGATACTAGGATTGGTGTTCGGACTTTCACTTGCATTTCGACGAAATCTACTGGTCACCTTGTTTAGTCTTGGATCCGGCGTCGTGATCTGGATTTCGATTCGAAGTCTTTTTTGGTTCTCGATATCGTACGCGTCATTTTTAAATCAAAGTTGGTATCCGTGGACTTTCTCGATTGAGGTTGGACTGTTCCTTAGTTGTTGCCTTCTCACCGTGGGGGCTGAGTATTTTTGCTTTACTTTCTTCGAGCCAATACCTTTAGAAAGTGATATGGAATGTCCGATCGCGTCTTATTCCTGGAACTGGCTATGCGGCTTGCCTTCGGTTCATCTATCTGTTCCGACCACAAACACAAGCTATGGAACCTGGAATCAGTTGTTGATTGATTCGGATAGGAACCCTACCAGTTTCACGAATTTCCAATGGCTCATGAAAGAATACTTGTTGTTCTTTACAAGCCCAAAAGCAACTTTTGGTGCAATAAGCGATGCCAATCGCGGATGGTTTTATTCAAGAAAGCGGTTGGGACTCGGGGTGGGTGCACTTGCTATTGCACTCCCTGTCGCTTTGGTCGGGCTGTTTGGTTTTGCGCTTTACGGAAGTTATGGAAAAGGGGTTCAACCCTTAGTCGACGCAAATCTACAACTATGTAGCACAGAGCGATTACAAAAAACGTGCAACGAAACGATCGAAGCTGATTTTTGCAAGGCGATTGGGGCCGCGTCAAACAGCGATCCCGCGAGAGTTCCAGAAGAGATAGCCGAAAGTGACCTACGCTACCTTGAACTTTTGCTGCGTAGGATTTTAGAAGGAGAGCCCGACAATCAGCTCGCTCATTATCGACTTGGTTTGGTTTGTTGTTTACAGGCTCAATCGGAGAAAGCGATGTTTCATTTTAGGGAGCTTGCGTCTGGCCGTTTTGGGGCGATACCTGCAGCCAATGATTGGATGGCAAAAAATCTGATTATTCGTCGAGCACAAGGAGAAAGTATTGAATTAGACGAGGTGATAAAAAACATCGAGAAAGCTAGAGCATGGCCAGGGGTTGATCATCGATTGTTAGTAGGGCTATCGTCGCTGTTAGCAGGCCAGGGAAAATCCCAAGAAGCCGTCGAGGTTCTCAAGCAAGCAGTGGCTCTGAAGCCAGAGTTAATCGTTGAACTTGCAAGGTTATATCAAAGTATCGGCCATGCGGACTTTTCAGAAACCGCAAAGAATGCGGAAGCGTTTTTCTTGAAGAGGATTGACGTCCCGACCGAGCAAGAAATGGATCGCATGGCCGTTGCTGAGGCCCGAGTTCTGCTTGGGCAGCTAGAACAGGCAGAGGCCGTACTTCTTGAAGGCTTGGAGCGTGGAACGGGTGGTGATCGGATGCGACGCCAGCTTTCCGAAGTGCAATTTCGACTTTACTTAGTGACTATCAAGAAGCTCGATAACGGAGAGTTTTCAGCAGACCTTTCGCTGCTCGAAAAAGCCGCGGCTACGGATTCTACCAACCCCAATGTTTCAGCCGGAATCGCAAGGTTGATACCTCTGAAGATAAAGCCAACCGCAAAACTCTTGGACACACTCAAGCAGCAAATCAAATCAGGGACAACTTCCGTCGCTGCTCATTTGAGTCTTGGAGAAGGCTACTTTGGAATCGGCAAGGTCGAAGAGGCTAAGGAACATTGGGAGCTTGCCCTGTTGGGTGACCCCAATTCGGTCGTTGGGCTGAATAACCTCGCACTATCACTCGCTCAGACGCAGCCGCCTAACCTTGAGCGCGCTCTGGAACTTGCATCGCGAGCACACACAATTGCACCGCAAAACCCATCGGTTCTAGATACCTATGGTGAGATACTGTTGTTAGCAGATCGACCTAAGGAAGCAATCAACAAACTAGAGTTGGCGATTCGGTACGACAACGCAAGAATCGGCACGCGAAAGAAGCTAGTGAACGCCTACCAAGCCGCTGGTTTGGACGATATGGCGAAAGCTCAATCCGTGGTCATTGAGCAAATAGCATCTGCTAACGCGAGTCAGGAGTCCCCAGCACCCTTGCAAAAAAACGATTAGCTGATGCCTTCATTTAAGGGCCGATAAGCTATGAAGTCGAAATTTAACCAATTCTTAAAAATAGCAATTTCGCCAATAAGTTAGTGTGTTTATCCACGGCTTGGATGTCTGAAGTCCGTTGAAGTGATGCGATGTCCATCAATCGCAGAATCTTTTCATTGACGAAAAATAATCAGCTGTGTGTAATCCTCTCGTGGGCTAGGTTGGAATGCTGTGGATGCTTTCATGGCGGTTGTCATGCAAAGCTTTGTCGAAACCTTCACTTGATGATGAGATGGATATATGAAGCGAAGTCCGTTGATGGGATCCTGTTGTCATTGGTTAGCCGTGTTGGCGACTTTCGTAGTTCCGTTCGTGGCCGGTTGTGGTTCAGACAATCTTCAACAGCCTACTTATCCAGCTACCGGCAAAGTAACTTTTGGGGGCAAACCGGTCGCTGGAGCGATGGTCGTGTTTCACCCTGTAGACAAGTCGAAGTTCAAATGGGAAGAGCTTCCTCAAGCAGTGACGAACGAACAAGGTGAATACAGTTTGCATACCTATTCGTCCAACGATGGCGCCCCAGCAGCGGACTACACCGTCGGTATCGCATTGGTTCCTGTTGCGGACGAGGGCGAAGATCAGGTCAAGCTTGAAAAGAATCGCATCATCTTGCCAGTTCGTTTTGCAGACCCAAAAACCTCCGGTCTAACGGCAAAGGTCGAGACCAAAGCCACCGTCATCCAAACGTTCGATCTTCCGTCAAAATAAGTTGATGCATTTTCAATCGAGCGTTTTCATTGATCCATTTTTGTCGTTTGTTTTTGTTCCTTTTTAATTCAGGACGCGTTTGTTATGTTGCGAAAAAAATCAGGCTTCACACTGGTGGAGCTCTTAGTGGTGATTGCCATCATCGGCATTCTAGTTGGGTTGTTGCTGCCCGCAGTGCAAGCTGCGCGTGAAGCAGCGAGACGCATGTCTTGCCAAAACAATGTGAAGCAAATCGGATTAGCGATTCACAATTTCGAGAGTGCTTATCGATACCTACCTCCCGCAAGGATCGATGCGGCTCCAGGGTTTCCCGTGGTTGAGTTCGGAGTTCCAGCTCCCCCAACAGGAACCATTTCGCATGGCCCGGGACTTTTGATTCTTCCTTATTTGGAGCAAAACGCGCTTTACAGCGCTTACAATCTGCAGCTGCACTGGGCAGATCCTGCTAATGCAGCTGTAATTGCAACGCATATCCCTGCTTTCATTTGTCCTTCGGCCCCCGAAGGCAAACGAACTGACACCGGCAATGCCCCGGGAAGCACTGCCGCGCCGCGGTGGTTGGCTTCGGCATCAGACTACTCGATTGCGAACGGAATGAATGGAAGACTTGGGCTTGCTCCTCTCAATCGTATGCCGCCTATTCCTGGGTACGTGTTCGGGGACCCAAGTACAGACTCATTGCAATACATTGGTGCAATTCTCCCGATGAGCACCATTTCATCGTTTACTACCGGAATGTCGCCTCCGTTTTATAACAAGCGAGTGAAGTCGCGCTTCGCTTCGATGATCGATGGTACTTCGAACACTTTCGCGTGGGTTGAGGACGCTGGCCGACCAACTCTTTATCGAGTTCGGACCGCGATTGCAGGTTCGCGTGCCAGTGGTGCGGGCTGGGCCGATCCCGATTCCGAGTTTTGGGTCGATGGATTCACCACAGACGGCCTGACTTCGCTAGGTCCTTGCGCTATGAACTGCGTCAATAACAATGAGCTCTATTCATTTCACACCGGGGGATCGATGGCCGTCTATTGCGATGGCAGCGTTCGATTCATCAGTGCTAACACTTCGATTCCGCTACTTGCAGCCAGCGTTAGTTCCAGCCTTGGTGAAATCGAAACGATTCAGGAATAGGATCATTTTTGCCGTTTGCTAACGAGACGGCCGAGGAAAGCAAAAAGGCCTCGCAGAAAACTGCGAGGCCTTGATGGATGATATCTGTCTAGGTCTTGGACTCAATTAGGTTCCGCCTAAAAGTTGTAGGCGGCACCCAGAACAACACCATGCAACAGCAGGCTGTTCGTGTTGTTAATTTTATTGATGTCGTCGCCGTTGGAGAAGTCACGTGGGATTTGGCCAACTGCTGTAGCGACACCGTTTACGCCGACAACTCGATATCCAAGATTTGCAGTCCAACCACGACTGATGCGAATTCCAGTGCCGATGTTGCCTTCGGCCAGGAACGCCACGTCGTTCAGCGAATTGCTATAGTCGTATGGACGACCATTGAATGCATTCGTTGAAAAGATCGTCGCAGCAGCTGTATTGGTTCCTGCATAGGTGTTGGTGTTCATGTGATTGCCGAACACACCAAAGCTGGTGCCTGCAAAAAAGTTCAAGCATGTTCCTGTGCACCAGTTTGCCATCGATCCAAGCTGGAATCCAACGAGGTCGTTGGTAACTCCATTTCGATAGAACACATCGGAAGGTTCGTCACCATAGATGGCATTGGTGGAGCTGGAGGCGTATTCGAGCGAATCCTCGAATCTAAACCAGCGGACACCACCGAACATGTTGATGCGAAGCTTGCTGCATTGAGCACCGTACCAGGGAGCGCAAACTCCCGTTGGTCCGCCACAAGCAGATCCGCAGGGGTCGCAGCTCGAGCCGCATGGATCTCCGCAGCTGCCGTACGCTCCTCCGCCATGTCTTCCGTGATGTCCACCGCCGAATAACCCACTGCCGCAGCCTGAGCCGCAGGTGTCGTCGTAGGGCTGGCGAGCGCCGCCGCCAAGTGCGAATGAAAAGAAATTCAATTCGACGTTGTGGAACTGTTGATCGCGTTGAATGCGCTGCGCGAATGCTCGTCCTGCAAAGCTTCCATCGTACCAGTTGTAAATAGTGTCACCAGGCATGGTGATACCATACGGGGTTCCGCTTGGATTCAAAGTAAAGGGTAGGTTAGATCGCAGGTATCCGCCACCGACGCCCACTGCACCTGGGTCGGTAACACTTGCCATTTGAGGATTGGAGAACACTCCCCAATAGCTTGCAACAAGCGCGTACTTTCCGCAGCCAAAGTACCTTCCAACCGAAGCTTGAAATCCGCCCGTCGCTTGCATGGCCGCATCGCTCGTCGATAACAATGGATACGTCGGCATGGCAGGGTCGGAGGTCAAACGAACGTGCTCATCGTCAAACCGTGTGAATATGAGCGCTCCAGCACCAAAAATCCAAGGGTTGGGCGAAGCGATAGACGGTCCGCAGCTTATCGCAGGCTCGTAGCAGCTTGCATCGGAACCGTAAGATGGAATTGACGAGACGACTTGCCCGCTGGACATTCCCACCCCGTGTGCGGAGCAGCTACCCGAATTGCATGCGGCACACGAGCTCCCGTAGGAAGACTGTGGTATAGGCTGTGGAGTGGCATAAGTTGGCTGAGCTGGCTGCGGAGCGTGAGGCGCCGGCATTTGCTCATAAGGCTGAACCGAGGGCGCAGCATAGGTTGGAGACGCTTGATACTGGCTATTCAAGACGGCATTATCTTGCCCAGGTATGGCAGGAACATGCACATGTCCGTCCGAAACGCCACTTCCAACTGCTCCATTTTGAGCATAGCCGGCAAGCGTTGCTCTTCCGGCCGGCGGCCCCATAAAAGTTCGCAATGCCGATCCGCTGGCATTCGCGTTGAACGAGCTGGCAGAAAGCCCTGCCCCCGTATTTCCATTCGAATATTGGGCTGACGCGGTTGTTGGAAGCGAAATGGCTCCCAAAGCGATCGCGAGACCCTGAAACCAAGTTTTTTTCACCAGAAAGCTCCTTGCTTTTGACGTCCATCCTAGACGTGGCATCCATTACCACTTCTAACCCCCTCCCTTTTGAAAGAGGGTACCTCAGGCTTCTCCCCTCCAGGGGCGAACCTTCAGGCCACTGCCATAATCGACATCCAGCCAGCCGGTCAAATTCTCTTTCAGTGTTTTGCTGGCGCATTTTCGAGGGGTATTAAAATACAATCGGTACAAAGCGTCCATGCGGCGCTCGAGGTCGCTCACCCAAGGCGTTTCATCAAGAAAATACCTAATGAACGGCATATTCGGTACATTCGGAACATGAATTAACCTAGGCGTTTTCGTTGCGAATGTTATGATCGGAAGGTTAATAAACAGGGCTGATAACTGCCTATTCGCACTTTGATTCAAACGGCATCCTCGCCGTAGCCTATCTACCGATTTACTCAGCATGCGCTCTTTACCAATACTTGCCAACACCGAAGCGTCCAACGAGGGGCTCGCCCATCTCCAGTCGGAGCCGACCGATGGAAAGGGGTCCTACGCCTTCATTAGTCTTGGCTGTCCAAAGAATTTGGTCGACAGTGAGCAGATGCTTGGGTTGCTGCACCGCGATGGATACAACCTGGTCCAAGATCCTGAGAAAAGCGATTTTGTGGTCATCAACACCTGCGGGTTCATCGACAACGCTCGAAAGGAATCGTTCGAGGCGATCGATCAAATGTTGGACTTGAAACGCCAAGGCAAAATCCGTGGTGTAATCGTTACAGGCTGTCTCGCCGAACGGCAACAAGAACAACTGCTGGAAGCGAGACCCGAAATCGATGGTCTGGTCGGTGTATTCGGACGCGACGACATCACTTCGATCGTGCAGCGTTTCATGGATGGTTTGGACGAGCAGCGAGTGATCTTCAAGCCGGCACCCATTCGAGCATTGCCCGACAACTTCCGGCTGCAGGTAACCCCACCGCATTTTGCCTACATGAAGATCTCCGAGGGCTGTGATCGGCTCTGTACGTTTTGTGCCATTCCAAAAATGCGAGGCAAGCATGCAAGCAAGCCGATCGAAGGAATTTTGGAGGAAGCTCAAAAGCTTGCTGATAACGGAGTACGCGAATTGATCGTTGTAGCTCAAGACACTACGTTCTACGGTATCGATCTGTACGGGCGCGCGCGGTTGTTTGAACTGTTAGAACAGCTTGATGGTATCCAGGGCCTTGATTGGATTCGCTTGATGTATTTTTACCCGATGTACATTGACGACACTCTGGTATCTACCATCGCAAACTCCAAGAAGATTGTCCCCTACATTGATATGCCCCTGCAGCATATTAACGACACGATGTTAAAGAGAATGGCTCGACGTGTGACTCGGGACAAAACACACGAACTGGTTACCAAGTTGCGGGAAGGGATCCCCAACCTTGTTATGCGAACCACCATGATTACAGGCTTCCCCGGCGAGACCGATGAGCAGTTTGATGAACTGGAAGAATTTGTCGCTGAGATGCGCTTTGAACGTGTAGGTGTGTTCACCTATTCGATCGAACCGGATACCCCTGCAGCCAAACTGCCGGATCACTTGCCAGAGCGTATCAAGAAAGAACGCCGCAATCGATTGATGGCCGTGCAGCAACGCAATGCCTTCGCTTGGTGCGAAGAAAAAATTGGAACGCGAATGGATATCTTGATCGACAAAGCCGTCGACGAATCCAACAATGTCTGGCTTGGGCGATCTTATGCCGACGCCCCGGACGTCGATGCGGCCGTGTTTGTGACCGGCGAGAAGGACAAACCCATCAAAGCAGGGGATCTCGTAGACTGCGAAATCGTCTCGTCCAAAAATTACGATCTCGTCGCCGCCGCGACAGGGCCGATCCGATAATGAACGCTGATTCAAACGCAAACTCGAACTGGAATGTTCCCAACGCGTTGTCAGCCATCCGCCTAATTTTGGCGATGGTCGTTTGCGGGCTCATTGAATGGAATCTGATGGTGCCGGCGGCGATTTGCTTTGTGATTGCTGCCAGTACCGATTGGATGGACGGCTGGTGGGCCAGAAAGTACAACCAAGTCACCAAGCTTGGACGAATCCTGGATCCCTTCGTCGACAAGATTATCATCTGTGGAGCCATGATCGCTCTGTGTGCCGCACCAAATTCCCCAATTGCTCCATGGATGTCGACGGTAGTGGTTGGTCGCGAATTATTGGTGACCAGCTTGCGTGGCCTGATCGAAGGACAAGGCGGAGACTTTTCAGCGAAACAGCTGGGAAAATGGAAAATGGTTTTGCAGTGTGCTGCCATGGTTTCAGTCATGTTGGAATTGGCTCATTCTAGCCCTCCTGCTTGGCTACAATGGACTAGCTTGGTGCTTATCTGGAGCGCTATCGCTCTAACGATCGTATCGGGACTCGAGTACGTTATGCTTGCAACGAAGAAAACCCGATGATATTGGCTCAAATAGGAGCGATCGCGGTCGAACAGGCCAAGGCAACACCGTTTCAAATGATGGTGGGGTTGTTTGCGACTCTGCTGATGCTGTCGATCTGCACCGGCTGTATCTTCGCTTGGATCCAATGGCGGTCTGGTAAGGGGCCAAAGCTGTTGGCAACTGGTCCGATGGCCACGGTTGGCTTGGTCGATGTTATCGCCACCATCGTGATTCTGTTAGGATTTGGCGCTGTTTTGACTGTGGCTTGGCAACTGGCAGTGAAACCTTGGATCGGCTTGCCCCAGTCACCTACGGGAATGGAACTGGTATCGCAATCCGAGCCGTCGCCATCGATACCCGAGTCTGAGATTGAGACTAAGATCGAGACTGAGAATAAGACAGAGACCAAAGTCGGTGACACTGAAAGTGCGGCCGTTCCACCCAAGAAAATCACGAAAGAACAGTTTCTGTTCAGCGGTTTTGTCTTCACTGCTGAATTGATCTGCGTCTTATTTGCAACCGCTTTTGTTTGTGCTCGTACCGGATGTTCGATTCAGCGGCTTGGCTGGCGAACCGACCGTTGGCAAGGAGATTTATGGGCAGGATTTCAAGTCTACTTGATGATGACGCCCGTCATCTTCATTCTGAATGCGATTCTGTCGAGTCTGACAGGGGTACCTTACGAACACCCTATTTACGAAATGATTCAAACCTATCCTTGGTTGTTAGGGGTGGCGTTTTGGCTGGTTAGTATTGTGGCTCCTGTCTTTGAAGAGTTTGCGTTTCGAACCATTTTGATCGGCTGGTTCGAATCCATTCATATCGGCAAAAACAAACTCGCGGCGACCGCCTTCGGAGAATCCCCCAGCGACCATGATTCTCTTCCCCTTGGCTATTCCCCACCTTGGTGGCCAGCTATTCTTAGCGGGGTTTTGTTCGGCCTGGCTCACTTTAGTTATGGAGTTAGCTGGGTGAACTTGAGCATCCTGGGCATTGTGCTCGGCCGTTTGTATCAGATACGGCAAAGCTTGATCCCGGTGATGGTGGTCCATTGCCTGTTCAACTCA
Source organism: Planctomycetaceae bacterium (assembly GCA_027487485.1). GTDB lineage: Bacteria > Planctomycetota > Planctomycetia > Pirellulales > Pirellulaceae > JBKCUI01. The sequence goes on from JAIYDN010000039.1 coordinate 64,251, forward strand.
ACAAGCATTGTACTTATCGGCCTGAAGCTGTTATTGCCGGGGCCCTAGTACGGAAGATTTGCGTCTACCTGCGTTTGCCAACCTGTCGTCGATTTTGTTGAATAGGTTTTGTCCCAAATAGTCTCGGGATTTTAAACAAAACCCAGCGTGGCACGCATCTTGTAGGGTTGCTGCATTTTCTTCTTTTTCATCCAGCCCCCCTGATTGAGTTCTTTTGAATCGAGCTAACTTTTCTCGCCGATTTTGGGCTCTTGTAGCTCTTGCTCCCATCGCTTGCGGTTGGGCTTGGTTTCTCTTGTCGGTACCGATTCAGCGTTGGAATAGCCAGAAGTTTAAGGATAGCACTCGAATCGCCTTAGGTGACTGCCTATTCGATTTATCAAGCCAAACGGTGACTCGGTTGTTGGATGATTCGACGGCAGCTACTTGGTTTTCCAACTCCAGAGGGTTCAGCTGTAAAACGGTCCGACTGGAAAAACTTGTCGCGGGAAACGAAAAGGCAACTTCCAGACAAATGACTTTTCGCAACACGGTTTATAACCATCGCGAGAAACGAATGGTTCATGATTTTGAATTGTCGGTTTCCGATGGATATCCCCAGTTCATTAATGAGCGGATGCTGGTGGTTCAAACATCGAAGGAACTACGATGGCTTGACCTGAATCGCGGTACGCAAGACTGGCAGAGCGTACCCAATTCGAAAGCTGAAAGACCAGTGGTCATAACCGATTTTCCAAATTCGGTTTTTCGTCGTACCTACTACGATCCCAAAGCCGCCACACAAAGCACGACAGAACTGTTTCGCTTGACCGACGAAGGGCAGTTGCTGCTCTTATCCACTTGGTCGCACGCCGCCTCGTGGAATGCTTCCTTTGATGATTCGACATTTTCAGGGGCGAAAATCTACAGCTTGGACGTTACAGGCTCATTTTTAGAGTCTCGCTCGACGGTGGACGGGCGGCTAGTCGATTCAATTCCGTTCGAAGCACCAATTACCTCTTTTAGCTTTTGGTACCATGATGACGTTCTTCTGGAGAAAGGGACTCAAAATGTTTTCTATTCGCTGGCGGGCAAACCGATGGTGAATCCCTTGGACTCCGGCGTCTGGCAAGGTTCCTTTCATGCTATATCGCCCGATGCCAAAACATGCCTTTGGACTGACTTCCAACGCGCGATCGTTACGGAAGCGGCATCGGGGAAATGGATGTGTGAAATCAAGGAGATTGGGCAGAAGTTTGGTGGGCGATTTGTTTTCTTGGACTCTAAGACGCTAGTTTCGTTGGATAACCGTTGGGGAATTACGTTGCGTCAGCATGATACAACCACTGGCGAGACCCTTTTGCGATGGCGTCCCTTCTGGTGGATACTTCCCTGCCTGATCCCGCTCGCGATGACAACCCTTGTATGGATTGGCGTCTGGATACGCCTACCAAAGCCGAATGCGAATTGGGGATGGTGCGACTTTTACATTCTGATGAGCTTATGCATGCTAGGGTTGGTAGCTCGAGTCTTGTGCATTGGGGATCCGGCAGATTTATCGCGGCTGTCGTTCAGGTACGCGCAAGCGATCTGTTCCAGCGGCATCGTTGTGGCGTGGTACATGTTGTTTTTCGGATCGCAGCGTTGGATCATTCGTTTGATCCAATTGCTTGCAACTTACTCGATCGTTTTGCTTTCGCTTGCTGCGGTGCTGCGTGATCAACCCATAGAAGCGTGCCAGGGATTGCTTGTGGTTTCTCTTCCTGCGTTGTTTGCCTTACCCATTTGGATCTTGCAATCGATCAGCTTGTGGATCATGCGTTCAAGGGCTCGAAAGCAAATCGGTCTACCGTTAAGGCAACATACCATTCAAATGCGAGACTTGTTTTGGTTCATGGGTGTGATGGCGGTGGTGATGCTTGGGCTGAAGCCCTTGATACCTGGAATGGGTATTTGGTTGCAATTGCCATGGGGGCTCGTGATAACGGCATGGGTTGCCATTTGTTCTTCACTTGGTTTGGCTACCGCGTTGACGCAACACAAACTCGTGAGCCGCTTTGGCATGGTTCTAGTTGCGATTACCGCGTTGCCTAGTCTGGTGGACGTTGCAATGATGAACATCGATGGTGAATTCTGGTGGCTTCCTCTGACGCAGGGGCGAGTTGGCGATGTCCCGTTTCTGATGGGCTGCTTGTCCACCGCTGCCATCACGTTTGTTTTGGCAAAATGCTTCAAGCAATCGCCTACCATCGCTGTGGTTGATTCTGCCTACAGCCCATCCAAATAGGCAAAAAGATTGGCGACGTCCTGAGGGGATTTGTCATCGAGCAGACCGGACGGCATCAACGATTCGGTGGAATAACCCTTGTCCTGAATGTTGTCTTGATTGATTCTAACGATAGATCCGGTGGCGGTTTGAAGTGTGGTTCCGTCCGCTGCGTTATAAACAATCATACCCGTATAGATTTCATCATCGATGGTCAGAACACGGATCGCTCGGTACCGTTCCGAAATGTCTCGGCTAGGTTCGAAGATCGCTTTCGAAAGATCTTCACGCGAGAATCGCTTGGCCACACCGGAGAGACTCGGTCCAAGAGAGCTTTGGCCGCCATGGCACAGCACACACTTCTCTTGATAGAGGATCTTGCCCTTTTCCGCATCGCCCTTGACCAAACTGGCTTGTTGAAGCAAAGCAGTCCAGTCGACAGCAATATTTGGCTTAAGTAACTTTGCAAAATCGTCCTGGGACAATGCACTTTTGAAGTATCGTTCCCAATCCAACCATAATTCTGTCGCAGGTGGTTTCAGGCCATCGGTTCGATTTAGCTTGGTGCCGACCAATCGGACTCGTTGCAGGACCTTGGCTCGAGGCAAGCTCGTATTGGAATTTAAAACGCTGGATACAATGGGAGCCAAGGCAGTCATCTCTCGTTGAGAATCGACGATTGGAAGGGAGGCGATACCTCTCCAACCCAATGTCCACTGGTCGCGATCTTGCGATTCCAGAGCGGACAAAAACAAGCCATAGTCCGTTTCGCTAGCGCGCGTCGCGAGCAATTCGATTGCAACCGTTGTCAGTTTTGGATCAGCAACAGCAGCTTCGCGAATTTTGACAGCAAGCGCTTCGTCGATTCCTGCTTGGCAGGCATAACGAAGAATGGCGGGCGACCAATCTGAAGTTTCAGAGCTGACCAAGTGCTTTTTCATTTTCAATCTTGCGTTCGCTTGAACGTCGATGGGGAAAGCACTCAGCAAAGCCAAATCCTCTGGGCAGCACGGGATGGGCAAGTCGACAAAAGCGGCACCAAGATTTGAATCGCGTTTGAGCAGGGCAGCAACCAATTGCTGCAATCGAATGGGCCATTGATTGTCGGTATAAAGGCCTCGTTGTTTTACCTTGCGAATGATTCCGGCTAAAGCCTGAGCTGTCATCGTGGTCATTTCTGCGGATCTTGGAGACGAGCAGTTAGCGGAACAGCAAAGCCAATGAATGTCAGAGGTAGGGTGGCTTTTGTCGGTAATTTGGCCCAGCAAGAAAGAAACCGCTTCAGAATTCTTTGGCTCAAGCATCGAAAGTGTGCGAGTTGCTTCCAGGTGAAGGAGAGGGCTATCGAGATCGATGGCCTTCTGGGCAAAGAAAAGAGCCCAATCGGTCCAGGCCTTTCTTAAGTTTTCGGGCAATCGCGAGGAGCTAAGTCCCTTGTATCCGTCCAAAACATCTGGCTGAGGTGGATCGACTTGCTGGGGAAGCGAATAACGGCGTTCGCCCAACGCGACCTGAAGAATGGTCAAGAATTCGAGCTGATCCCGAGTGGTCCAATTTTGCTGTTTCGCTGGAACCCAGTTCGCAAGTTTATCCAGCAAGGGAGTGTCGATATTAGTTTGGTTGGAACCAAATAGCGCTTTGGCAATAAGTCCATCGAGCACATTCTCTGCCGACTTCTGCGAAAGAGGAGTCGCCGATCTGGCTAGTGCCCAAAGCCACGTTCGACGAATGGAATTGCCGGCATCGGTGTCTGGGACTTCTCGGCTTTCCGCTTTTGCCATGGACCATTTTCGAAGACCAAATGCTTCCCATCGCAGTCGTTCATCGGCAGGACCAAGATGATGGTCCCAATGAGGGCGATCGGCCGTATCAGGTTGATCTTGATCAAAGGAGTTGTAGTTCATGCTTGCAGCTTGCGCGATCCAGCTCGCATCTTGAGGTTTAAGCTGTAATCGGCCTCGACCGGCGAGCCACCAGCCCGCAGCCCTGGTCGATGGAGAGTTGGACATGACCGCTTTTAAAACGTTCGATGTCGGAATGTTTGCGTTCATGCGAGTCAACATTTGAGCCGCTCGCAATTTGGCCGCGGCGTTGACTTCGGGGGCAGCATCGATTTCCAGTTCACCTTGCACAACAGCCAGCAAAGATTCTGCGTTAGCCTTTTCGATGGACGCTCTCCATTGAACTTCCGACCAACTTTCAAATGGCATGTTGGTCATCAAAGCTGCTTGAAGCGCAGTGGCTGCCTCGGGACGAATCTGTCCATCTCGGATTGCGTTGTCGAACCAGCGGACCGATTTGTCGTCGCTTGCTTGTTCTTGAGCCGCGATGCGATAGATCGCGCCCGTTGTACCTCGACCACCGACACAAACCAGCAAGCTGCCGTCGGGGGCCACGCAAACGTCGGTCGGAGCGAATCCGGCATTCCCGGATGGTTGCATGAAAACTTCTGCTGGCACTTTATTAGGGATCCGTTGGGATTCATCCAGATTCCTGGATGGAAAAACCGCCAGGACTCGACCGAAGGTCCAATCCAAAACGAAAACCGCATCGTGGTATTTTTTGGGGAACACTCGATGTTGATAGACAGCAACACCAGTAGGGGATCCTCGCCCGAGTTGGGCTAGAGTTTGAGGCATCGTAATACGATGGTCTTCGTCTTTCCAAGCCTGCCCGCACCACCCTGCGTCACTTCCGGGCCCCAACACGAAAACTCGAGTGGGACGATACCAAGGCAGGGTCGCTTCGCGTTCGCAGTCGCTATCGAAGGTGACAATCTGCCCATCAGGCAAGAAATCAAAATCGTAGCAGTTGCGCATTCCGTGCGCCCAAACACCTCGAGTTTTAAAGTCGGGACTGATTCGCCAAACCGTTCCGCTTCGAGAGCGACCTACAGGGCTGAGAGGGTCGTTTTGAAGTTTTGCGAGATCTCTAGCGAAGTTGCCAGCGATAAAGTACCAAAAACCGTCTGGGCCTCGACGAATCGCATGAACGTCGTGTTCGCCCCCAGTGGGTAGCTCCAAAACTCGCTTTGGATTGGCATCAGCAGCCAAATCCCCGTCGGCGTCTTCGGTAAGCCACAAAGCACCCTCGCTGACAAAATAAAGCTTTCGCCCTTCGGACCAAAGCCCTTGCGCCCCTTGCTTCGCCATGCTGGTCCACAAAAATGTACGGTCATAAATACCATCTTGATTGTCATCCACCAACGTTCGAATGTAACCAGGCCCAGAAACCACGGGGCGTCCCAAACCATCCATCGTCATACTGAAGCAGTCATGAACCACCGAATCGTCCGCAACGCGTTGAACCGAGAAACCCTCGGGTACCGTAAAGGGGAGTGTTTCGTCCCCATTGGCCGACTTCATTTCGACGGGACAGATGCCTGCTAGAATCAAAAAGACCCATGAAACCAAAATGCATCGATGCAGCAACAGCACAGTCGCAACTCCCCTTCAAACCAAAGCAGCCAAAACAAAGCAGGCAAAACAAAGAAAGAAATGGGCAAAAAAAGAGTTCCCACGCCCTATCCGACTAATATCAACGGACGATGTACAATTGAAAAGCCCGAATCGCAAATCGCCGCCAATTTTCCCCCGTCCTTACCCGCCACCACCCATGATGAAACTTCGCACCCTATTCGTTCCAAGCGTCGTCGTTTTGCTTTTCGTTGCATCCTGCTCTCTGACCGCACAAGCGCAACGGTTTCAAACAAAACAGCATTCTGACCGCGTGGATCTGCTTCAAGATGGACAGTTAGTCACAAGCTACCAATTCCTGTCGGGCACCAAACCCATTCTTTGGCCATTGATTGGCCCGGATCAGAGCCGGATGTCGCGTGAATATCCCATGGTCGACAGCCAAGACGAAGAACGCGACCACCCTCATCATCGATCGCTTTGGATGACCTTCGGAGAGGTAAATGGGTTTGATTTCTGGGCCGAAGGGGACGGAGAAAACAAAGGAAGGGTGGTGCACAAGGAAATCGTCTCACTGGAAGAATCCGAATCGGCGGCATCCGTCACCGCGCGACATGAATGGCAAACAAAGTCCGGCCAAGTGGTTCTGGAGGAAATATGCCGCTACTCCATCGTCGATGCGATGAAAGGCAGCGACGATCGTGTGATCGACTGCGAATATATCCTAAAGCATCCTAAGGGCGCATCCGACGAACCGATTCATTTCGGCGACACCAAAGAGGGGATGTTTGCCGTCAGAGTTCCTGAAACCATGCGAGCCGATAAGTCCAACGGGCAGATCCTAAATAGCAACGGACTGCTCAACGGAGCGACTTGGGGTCGTGCCGCGCAATGGGTCGACTACGCTGGAAAGGCAACTCGCGATGCCAAGTCCGACATGGGAGTGGCGATTTTGACTCATCCAGAAAGCTTCGGCAGCGATGGGTACTGGCATGTTCGCACTTATGGTCTGTTCGCACATAATCCCATCGGTGTTGCCCATTTTCTGGAGGTGAATCCAGCCGCAATAAAAAAAGAAGGGGGCTATTACCTTCCGTCCGGCACCAAGATGCATTTGATCTATCGAGTCATCCTGCATCGAGGCCGTTGGACGCATCAGGACGGAAGCCTGCAGCATGAAGCTTTTGCCAAGTCGAAACCGCAACTAAATTAGTGCAACAGCCTTACCTTACCTAATCTACACGAGGTCCTCTTTTGTCCGGTGAAAGCGATCAACCGCTAAGCTTTTCTTGTCCCCATTGCAGCAAGCGTTTGCGAGCTCCGAAAACTCTCGCAGGGAAGAATCTTGCGTGCCCAAAATGCAAGACCAAGATTACCGTTCCTGCCGAAATCCCTATGGCAAAAGAAGATGATGCCTGGTTGCGATTGGACGATGACTTGAAGCTTGAGCCTGTTACAAACACGGGTGCCGCAGACAACAAGGCCCCTGAAGTACGACCTGTCTTACCTCCGCCAAACGCCCCCCCTCAGGCAATCGATCCTACATCGAAGGGCAAAACCAAAAGCGTCTTTGATGACGATCTTCCGGAACTATTGCCGTTGGAAGCACCTGCAGCGATTCCATCGTTACCTATCGATCTTGGCTTGCCTGACATCGACTTAGAAGATTTGGATGGAAGCCCGTTGGATTCACGCGCAGCCACGTCCCCGGGCCCAAAGACGGGTCGAACTCAAGATGCAAACAAGTCCGGCCTCGATTCACTGGACGACTTAAAACTGGAAGCTGCTGCTCTTGGGGATAACTTCGCTTTGCCGCCCAATGATGAATTTTCGTTTCCGTGTCGGATTTGCGGCAGCCTTCTTTATGCCTTGGAGTCGCGAGCGGGATCGTCGATCCGCTGCGCCGATTGCTATTCGGAACTAACAATCCCGAAGCCTGTTCGCAAGGCCGTGAAGCAACCCCCGGTCAGCATGGACGACTTGCCATCGGTTGCACTGCAACCGATCGATTCCAAGAGTACTAGACGAGATATCCCAGATCGCTCAGGCGAAATCTTGGAAAAAGCAACGCAAGCTTTGGAGGAAGAAACTCGGACGTCGAGCGATTACGACGGCGGATTCGACACAAAGCGTTGGCTTCAACTCATTCTTGGGTTCATGCGAGATCCGTGGGTGGTGGCTGCAACGATAGGGCTGGGGCTGTGTACCGGTGGGTGGCTGTTTGCTATTTGCCTCATGGGCACCTGGGTTGAAATGGATGCAACTCAAGCCCTGATCGCTCGGATCGCTATTTTTGCAGTTCTATTCATTCCGATCGTGGGTGCTATCTGCCTATGCGGCCTAAGCATTCTAACGATGGCAGCTAACCGCTCGCCGCGCGTGGAGGAATGGCCGCTGAGCCGTATGGGGGACGCAATCGGCGAAGGGTTTTTATTGATTGCAGCCTTGTTTTTGGCTTCGGTTCCCGGGGGAATGTTAGGTGGGATTGTGGCGGGACTCAATGCACACCCATTGGTGGCGTCGGGCTTGTTGATGCTTGGCATTTGGGCGGCTACGCCATTTTTGTTGCTCAGCATGATCGACAACGGGGCAATGACTCAGCCCTATTCCAAGCCAGTTTTCGATTCCATCAAGTCCTTTTCGGACGCCTGGGGTGCCATGTACATGCAATCAGGACTCGCATTCGGTCTCCTTTTTTGCGTCATGATCTTGGCAGAGCTTCAAAGTCCGGTTGGTTCGATTTTTCTTGGATTTGCGATCCCCTTCACCGCATTTTTTGTATTGAACCAATACGGTGTGCTGGGTGGTCGTATTAGCCAAGCAACGAATTTAGGTTTTGACGGAGACTTTTCAGATGACAGCTTGTAATTCTCTAGTGTCCTGCAATCATGGGGCTCAATTGTTTGGCTGAATCTTGAAGAGCTATTGTGTAGCTCGTCCGCCGATCAATTTTTCACCGACAGGAGAATTTTCATGAAACGTTGCTCAATAGTTCTTTCAGCTTTGCTTGGCAGCTCAGTCGCATTCGTTGGATGCACCCCAGAATCCCCCAAGATGGGTGAAACCCCAAACCAAAGGGCAGGCGCAGCTCAAGGAATGGCAGATAGTGCAGCTAGCATGGCAGAGAGTGCTGCCAGCATGGCTGATGCCACCAAGGGAATGACCGAAGCAACAAAAACAATGGCCGAAGAAGCCAAGGCAGCCGTAGGAGACGCGATCAAAGCTTCCGGCATGTCCGAAATGCTTGGCAAAGCGACGGAAGCCCTGTCTTCGGTAGAAGGTGGCGCCGACATGCTCAAGAATGTTCAGGAATCATTCGGTAAACTTACCTCGACCCTATCGGCAATTACCGATGGCGAGAGCGCAACGGCAGCACTGCCTCAGCTTTCCCAATTGACAGAATCTTTTGGTGGCATGAGCGATTTGTTCGGAAAGCTCCCTGACGCTGCTAAGGGTGCCGTCTCGGGCGTTTTCGGCTCGGCCATTAGCGAACTCAAGCCGATGCTTGACAAGATTATGGCGATCCCAGGCGTCGACGCAATCATCAAGCCAGCTATCGATGCACTGATGGCAAAGTTGGATGCGTTCAAGGCTTAGTTCGCATCGGAGAGAATCGGATAGCTCCCCCTTCGGAGCTCCCGGAATCGGCTAGGCTCTCAATCGAAAATCACTTCCGGGAGCGAAGGAATACCTAATGTTTCTTCGCTCTCGCCATTTCTACGGTTAAGCCTAGATTCTTCCAGACATTCATTTTCAACCTGTGGCTTCGGTTGCGCAACGATCATCCATCCGCACCGCAGCTGTACGTCACGCATTCGGCGCAGTAAACGCAACGACTTCCTCGAGCGAGCTTGCTTGACACGCTAACATCACGATGCGATCGAACCCCATGGCGCATCCGCAAGAGCTTGGCATCCCAGAACGCATGGCATCCAGCAATCGATTTTGCATCGGAAGTTCCGGCTTGCCATCCGCTTTGCGCTGCTCATTCGATTTTCGCGCTCGAGCTTCCAATTGGTCAGCATCCAGCAACTCGTGGTATCCGTTTGCCAGTTCCACCCCTTGGTAAAACGCTTCGTATCGCTCTGCAGTGCGCGTATCACCTTCGCACACTCTTGCTAACGCCGCCTGCGAGGCCGGAAAGTGAGTTACCAGGACAGGTCGATCTATCCCTAGATGTCTTTGAACTCGGTCTGAAAAAATCAGATTCACCCAGTCGTCCCAATCCTGGCTCCAGTCGGTTCGTTCCACCAATCCGTTCGCAACCGACCATTCTGCTAGCTCCCTGGTCGAGCATTCGAACAAATCAAGTTTCGTCGCATTCCGAAAAGCTTCTTCGAACCGAATGCGATCCGCGACGGGCGTTGAAAGCAGTTCCGAGATCAGATCACTCAAAAATACTAGGCCCTGTTCAAAGCCTGCGTTCACGTCGTACCATTCTGCCATGGTGAACTCTGGGTTGTGAAACCGTCCAAGCTCTCCGCTGCGGAAGACTGGGCCTATCTGATAAATGCTGCCGATATCGGAGCACAAAAGCCGCTTCATCGATTGTTCAGGGGAAGTTTGCAGAAACCAATTTTCTGCCTTGCCTCCTGGTAATTGCATCGGGACCTCGATCGGGTCGAGATGCCGGTCAATGATGGTGTCACGCGAAAGAACAGGCGTCTGCACTTCCGTGAAGCCCCGGCTATCAAAGAAAGCACGGAGCGATTTCAGCAAAGCGGCTCTACGTTTCAGGTTGCCTGACGGAGCCGCTGATAAAAAATCATTTTGCAAGTTCAAGACCACATGTACCAGCCATGAATCTTTGCAGGAAACCGAATCCGATTAGGTAGGTTTGACTGATTTCTCAATGCTACCATCTTCAGGCATTTCGTCATACTTTGCTTCTGGCAAAGACTGCGAAACAGGAGCGACCAAGAATTCCACAGCGAACTCATCTGGATCAGCCTTCAAGATCGATTCGCCAGTGATTTCAGTAACCTTGCCCGCTTCAGTGATTTTGTTGATCACGGTTCGTTCTAGGATTTGATTTCGCAACGCGTCCATTTGACCGGTACGTTCTAGCTTGGCACGAACTTGGCGTGGCGAAATATCGCTTTGCTCAGCAATCATATTGATTTCTTCGTCGTACTCTGCATCCGCTGGTTCTATGCTCAGTGCTTCGGCAATCTTTTCTAGGACGAAGTGTTCGCGAAGTGCAGTTTGAGTTTCAGCTTCGGCGTTTCTTCGCATTCCGTTGACAACGGACCGGATTTGATCGTCGGTGAATCCGTTTCGACGCAGCTCAAGCACTCGGCGTTGTAGTTCGCGTTCCGTTTGCTTTCGGACCAGCGATGGTGGCAATTCCCAATTGGCATCAGCGATCAGCTTGGTGGTGATCTGTTGACGAAGCAATTGCTTTTGGTGGTAATCTGCTTGCTTTTCCAGTTCTGCACGAACGAATGCTCGCAGTTCAGCTGGATCGTCGAACCCAACGGATTCCAAGATGCTGCTGCTGAGTCCTTCGACGTTGACGCGACGAATTTCGAGCACTTCAAACTCGACATCCACTGCGACACCACGGAAAGCTTCGTTCATCGAAGTTTCGAGGACGGTGACTTTAGTAGTAAGTTTGTCACCTTCTTTGGAGCCAACCATCAGTTCGCCGAAATTCTCGACGACGCAATCGGCCAAGCTAAGCTTTTGACGAAGAGTGACGATCGCTTCTTCAAGAACGCTGATTTGCTTCCCGTCGGACGAGAATTTTGCGTTCAGCAACAAACGATCTCCAGTCGAAGCTTCGCCATCAAAGGCTTCGCCCGGAGTGATTCTTTCCAAGGTTCTCGCAAGCTGGTGATCGACATCGACGTCCGAGACGTTGTAAATCGACTTCTCCAGTTCCAACCCTTCCCACTTAGGAGTCTCAAATTCAGGACGTACTTCGATTTTGAATTCGAAAGTGAAGTCACCGGTATCAGGAAGGCGAACAGCCCCGAAGTCCATATCAGGCTCCGAAATTGCAGAAAATTCACCGCCATCGGTAATTTGCTGCAAACTGTCCATAACCAAGCTGCTTTTGACTTGGTCTGCAACTGTCTTTTTGAATCGGCTTTCCAAAAGCTTTCGTGGAATCTTGCCAGCGCGGAAGCCGGGCAAGTCTGCTTTTGGAGCGATTTCGTTGAAAGCATTGCGAAAGTATCGTTCCATTTCACTGCGTGGAACGGTCACAACGACGTGCCTTTGGCAAGTGCTGGGTTTGTCAATCTTTACTACCAATTCCAACTTGGAATCAGGTGCCTTGGTTTCAACGGTCGACATGTCGGTTCAAAAATCCTAAAAGTTACAAAAAAAGGCACAATCAAACAGAAAAAAGCGGGCGATGGGATTCGAACCCACGACAACAACGTTGGCAACGTTGTGCTCTACCCCTGAGCTACGCCCGCAAAAGGAACCTGTTCGATTATGCCCGTTGCTTTATCCTAATGAAACGAGTCGGTCGTTTCAAAACCGCGAGTAGAAGGTGCGGAAGCCGAAAACAGCATCTCTTCTCTCTTAATCGCGGGACACGATTATAAGAACTGTCTTGTTCGCTGCAAGACCGATATCGCCTCAATTTCATTTTGATTCAGCAGGTTTTACCTCTGCAACCGCCAGAACCGTTTACGGGTCCTGGGCTGGACGCACCCCTCAAATACCTGCTATGACCAAGAAAACCAGGTGATTTTGTGCGCTGGCTGGCGTATTTCCCTGGAGTTTCGAGGCAAATGGAGCCTGATCGGTCCTGTCCAACTGTAGTCTGATCCGATTTATGAAACAGGTTTCCCCAACATTAGCCCGATCTGTCGCAAAATGGCGGGACCAGTTGCCGTTCGTGTTCCTGATATTGTCCGCGTGTTTATTTCTGTCCGCGGGCTGCGGATCGCCAGTCGTGAATCCCGGTGCTGCAAACCTGATTTCGGCCGCTCGGGAACGCGTACTGCCGAAAGCCGATTCAGCGGAACGACTATGGCGTCCGGATTTGGCGATCATGCCTTTTATCGAATTCCAGGACGAAGACATCTTGATCAAGCATGTTCGCAACTGTCGTTATCGGACGGAAACCGATTACGACGTTCGGCACTACGACTTGCACTTTGCCTTGGATGACGTTCGAACGATGGACTTTATCATTGTTCCGTTCAACAACAATCCATTGCTCGCACACACCATGTTTAGTTTCGGGCTTGTGGATGGACGGCATTTTATTGTGTCGGTGGAAGCGCGTTTGGATCAAGGCGATTCCTATTCACCCATTCGCGGCATCACCAACAAGTTCCAGTTGATGTATGTGATTGGTGATGAACGCGATCTGATTTTGTTGCGCACCGACGTGCGAAAGGTAGAGGTCTTGCTCTACCCAGGACGTGCGACACCGGACCGGGTCCAAGACCTTTTGGTGGACATGCTGGAGCGGGCTAACAAGCTACAACGCTCTCCAGAGTACTACGATACGATCAACAACAACTGTACCACCAATCTCGTGGACCATATCAACAAGCTTCGGCCAGGTCGAATCCCTCGTGATCTTCGAGTCTTGCTTCCAGGCCATTCGGATCGGTTGGCTTACGAGCTTGGTTTGCTGGATGTGGTAGAGCCCTTTGCGATCGCTCGTCAAAATGCCCGCATCACGGATCTTGCTCAACTGTACCGAGACAGCCCCGATTTCTCCGACAAGATCCGAAGGAAATAGCTAATCCCCATGCGACGGGGGTCGCGAGTCTTGCGTTTACAACAACAGTGGAACCAGGCACAGGGCCAGGACCATGGGGATCAGCAGCAAGGATTTCTTCCAGCCAGACAACATGGTCCCAAACAGCATCACCACAGCGGCTATCGTAACCCACACGATGTTCTTTTCACTGATCGAGCCAAACCAAATGGATTTCCATGCTTTCGCACCTTCGGCTTGGGGCTGCTGAGAAGCTGTCGCGATCGCATTCTTGGCGCTTTCGATCGCACTGGAATCGAGTTTCGTATTCTTGAGACTGTCGAAGGTAGAGCGAGCTTGTTGCCAATACCCTTGTGTCGCTTGCTGGTTGGTTTGAAGCCACATGCCAACTCCTAAGAAGAGCATCGCGGCACAGACGAATCGGAACTTGCTGCCCAGAAGTTGTCCTAGCAGCCTGTCGAGCGACCGACTACGCACTTCGCGCTTGCTCACCTTTCCAGATCGAGCCTCGGCCAGCATTTGTTTGATGCGTTGACGCTTTGCTTCGGCCGCATGCACCGTGAGCTTGCCAGTAGCGATGTCATGCATGGCTTGCCTCGTCTCATGTGCCGCTTCTACCATCGAAGCTGCAAGCTCGTCAGCGCGTTTGCCAGCCTCCGATTCGGAAACACCTTCAGCGATCATCTCTGCCTTCCCTGCGATGCGCAAAACCTTTTCATCCTTCTCTCGCTTAGCATCGGACAGCTTCGCATCCCAGCGATCGATCATTTTGTCGCGACGTGATTGGTGCCGTTTCCCCTCCGCCCCTTGGCCCCCTTGCAGCTTGGCTTGCATGGTTCGCATTCGATCGTAACCGAAGAGCGCTTCAAAAAACTCTTCCCAGTTTTGTCCCGCTTGCTGAACAGTGGCATTGCAAATCTGATCTTCATCCATTCCGCGAAATCGCAATTGCCGCAAAACACCTTGAGCTTGTTCCAAGGATGGTTTTCGTTGTTTGAATAACAACTTCTCAATACCAAAGTAGTATCCAGCCCCAGCCCCAACACCTAAAACCGAAGCGAAGATCAACGGCACCCAAAGCCCTAAATAGTGCACTGCCAGCAAACCGATGAGTGAGCCAAAAAGCCAATAGGCCCATTCTAAGATGCCACCAGTGATCAAGGACTCTCGCCAACGCCGAGCCAATGGACTTGTGCCTTCTAGTCCTGAAAAAACCACCGCGGAAATGGGTGCGAGAAACATGGCAAGCACCATGCCAATCGTTGTTTTCAGCCATGACGCCATGCTGTTGTAGTACTCGGTCCCCTTCGATATCGAGGGCGCCACCGCTTTGGGTGCTTCTGCTGCAGTCGTTTCTGCGGCAGTGGTGTCTCCTGGTGCTTTCGCACCCAACCCCTGTACCACGGTACTGGCTTGCGATGCTAGGCTTTTGGCTCCTTCGCCTAGCAGAGAAAGTCCTGCCCATAAGGCGAAGATCAGCGATAGTGCTGCTCCCAATCCACAAGCAACGTTCCAAACCGAAGGTAGGAATCGACGTGCGATCAGAACTGGAGAACTCGAAAAGCGTTTCGATGCGATCTTAAGCTGGCCAGCCAATTCGGGCGGAACGACAGGCTCGGCCTTCGCCGGCTTGTCATTCATCTCCACATGCTTTTGACCGGCCGAGATTTCATCGGGGCTGCTTGGCTGATGAATAATCTGGGCTTTGGAAGTGTCCTCGCGCAGTTCAAGGTACACCTCCAAGTCATGAATGACTTCCTCCAAGTCCTGATACCTGTCCTCGGGTTTCTTTTCGGTCATCTTTTCAATGATGTCCCCTAGGGTGGTCGGCAGTCCAGAAATGATTCGCTCGGGTCGTACGATTTTTTCCGCACGGTGTTTCGAGATCACCTCCATCAAGGTATTGCCGTCGAAAGGTGGCTTCCCCGTAAGCAATGCATAGAACGTGCAACCAAGCGAATAGATATCGGCTCGCTTATCCACACTTGCCGCGTCCAGCGATTGCTCGGGCGACATATACGCAGGCGTTCCCATCGAAGATCCAACGGCCGTGACTTGGCTTCTTGCCGAGGCCAGCATCATCGATTGCACGTCGGAATCATCTTCTGGCGGCAAGTCATCGGCGCTGGGTGTTTTGATCAAACCCATGTCCGCAACCTTGACCAAGCCATCAGAAGTCATCATCAAGTTCGCTGGCTTGATATCGCGATGGACCATACCGTGATCGTGTGCGAACTTCAGCCCACGTGAAGCTTGCAAAATGAGTGTTGCTGCCAGCTTCGGTGGAAGTTTTCCCTTCGACTTCAGTTGATCATCCAGCGAACCACCGGACACCAGTTCCATGCTGAAGTAGTTCGTGCCGGAATCCTGCCCCAGGTCATAGATTTGTACAACATTGTGATGGGTCAATTGAGCAGCCGCATAAGCCTCGCGAATGAATCTCGCAATAACACGCGGGTTCTTAGCCCAATGCGCTTGAATCGTTTTCAACGCACACGATCTATCGAGCGATATTTGCTTGGCAAGATAGACCGATCCCATCCCGCCTGCCCCAAGCTCACTCAGGATCTTATACCCCCCCAACCGATTGAGCATCAAGGCTGGCGACGAAGTATTCGAGCCTACTGGAGCGCTGGACCTTGCCCCTTCCGATGCTTTCAGGGATGCACCCTTGCTGGCTGAGATTATGCCGACTGAGTCCTTGCCGGCAGTGTTCTTGCCATCTGAGGACGCAGAGGCCATGCCAACATTGCTATCCATGGTCGCTTCGTTCACGGAGAAATCTTGATCGTCGGATCGCTCCATGGTTGCGTCCAGGCCAGCAGCACCAGAAGCGTTAACTGTACCGGAAACGCTGGTAATACCAGAAACATTGCGTGACACTTCGCTTGGAAGTGTCACGGACGGTGGCGCTGTTTCTTGCCTCTCTAAAAGCGTTGCCTGGAGATCGTCGTACGCGGTTGGCTTGGTCGGCGCCGGCTCAACATCCTGCGTCTGATCCATTGGTTTTTCGACCGTTTTGGCCAGCTTCCCGACTTTGATTTGGACCGGATCGCCTGATTCAACCACCAAAGCAAACGCCTGCGAGCATGCGGAACACTTCGGCTTGTACTTGCCCGGCTTCGGGTCTTTGATGGAAAATGAATGTTGGCACAGAGGGCACGCGATCTTGTAATTCATAAAGTCCTCCGTCAAGGATACTACAACGATAATGCAATGGATCGATTCAACGAACGGGCTCGTGAACCATGCATCTTAGTCGATCGCTCGGGCTTTTGTTTTAATGTTGCCCAAATGGAATCCCAAAAGTTGCACCGAAGGGAAACGTGTTTTCTCGTACTCGTACTCGTACTCAGCGCCAGCGGTACTCGTACTCGAACTCGACCAACGTTTTCAAGCACGAGCACGAGCACCATTTCATTGAGCACGAGTACGATTGAAATCCATTTGCCGGATTTCACAAGGCGTTTGGGCTAGCTGTCCAGCGTTGGTAGGATTCGGGATCCACATTCCGACCGCTTAGAACCACAACAATATCACCCGTCGCATCCAGGTTCACCTTTCTGGCCAGCAATGCTCCGATGGTGATCGCGCCCGAGGGTTCAGTTCTCAAGCCGTGATGCTTATCTATCCATTGCATTGCCTGGCAGCTTTCCTCGTCGGAAACACTGACGGCCACCGAAACCTTGTCTCGCAAGATGGGCCAATTGTGTTGACCGACATCATAGGACAATAACCCATCGCAAATGCTCTTGGGCTGATCGATTCGGACGCGATCCCCCTTGGCTTTGGAGAGACTAAAGTCGTTGGCTCCGACCGGTTCGACTCCGACAATCGTGCATTCAGGAAATGCATGGGAGATGGCTAAAGCATGCCCCGCCATCAATCCGCCGCCGCTGATGGCACAGAAAAAGTGAGTCAAGTCACGGCCAAGTCGCTTCAGTTCGTCAGCGATCTCCAATCCACCTACCCCGTTTCCCGCAATCACATCGTTATCGTCGTAGGGAGACGCTTGAACGGCATTCTCGTTCTCCGCAATCTCGCGGGTCAATCGATCGCGCTGACCGGTTTGAAAATCAGTCGCCTTGTTGTAAGTCCGAACGTCGGCGCCAAACGAACGCGTACGTGCAAACTTCACCGCGGGTGCATCATCGGGCATGACAATGATCACGCGTTTACCATATCGCATTCCCGCAAACGCAAGGCCGGACGCAAAGTTACCCGACGAATGAGCTGCGACAGGGCGATCGCCAATTTGTTCCAAATGATTGGCCATCCAGTTTAATGCTCCTAGCAACTTGAACGATCCGACCGGTGTCCAGCCATAATCTTTGATCCAAACGTTACGGTCGGGCGGCAGACCAAGTTCCTTCTCCAGAGCATACGATCGAATCAATGGCGCTGGCGTCAGATGCTGACGGATGACGACTTGCGCCCGATGAACATCCTCGATGTTAGCAATGCGAATAGGTGTCATGAAAATAGACCAAGGTGGGAAGGAAAGAAAGGAAGGATGGGGAGCTATAAAGCGCTATTGGAATTCAACGATAAACTGGCGATAGATTTGCATGGCTTGGATCACCTGTTCGCAGTCAATATACTCGACCGAGGCATGGGCTTGGTCAATGCTTCCAGGCCCCAAGATAATACTTGGGATACCAATCGCTCCGAATTTGCTTGCGTCGCTGCAAAACGGAACACCGCGCAAGGTACTGTCCAAACCAAATGAATTTAAAACGCCGGCCATCACTTGAGCGGCACGCGTATCAGGTGCCGTATCCAGCGGTCGATCGCTGAGCATCGGTGGATGCATCACCACATTCATTCCAGGATGCTGACTGGAAACGCTATCAACCAGTTGCTGGTAGTGTTGCAGGACCGATTCCCGAGTCTCGCTGGGAAGAAGCCGTCGATCGATTTCAATTTCGCATCGATCCGGAACAAAGTTGACTTGCACTCCGCCTCGAACAACCCCCACATTGCAGGTGGCACAACCCAGCAGCGGATGAGTATGTTGCGATAGCAATAGGGTATCTTGCTGCAATGCGACCAAAAGATGAGCCATGTGCTCGATCGCATTCGTTCCCAAATGTGGTTTAGCCGAATGAGCGGCTTTGCCAAACGTCTCTATCTTCCACCGTATCAATCCCTTGCTGGCGATGACTGCCGCCAACGACGTCGGCTCGGCAATGATGGCCGCGTCTGCTTGCCATGGATCCCTGGGGGAGTGCTCGCCGATAAGAATCTCCGGATCAACGTCGCCAGGAGCCAACGAGTTGCATAAGGCGACAACGCCACGGTAAGAATATTCCTCATCGATGGTTGCAGCGAATAAGACCTCGCATTCGGGCACGAACCCTTCCCGAGCAAGACTGGCTACGGCATGCATCATCGCAGCCATACCGCCCTTCGTATCACATGCTCCACGTCCATACAATCGACCGTCTCGTACTTCCGCATCCCACGGTGCGATCTCCATTCCTGTTGTTGAGACCGTATCCATATGAGCTTCCAGCACAATGCGACGATTTGGATTGCGACCTGGAAGCCGAGCGATCACGTTGGGCCGATCTGTGTAAACTTGTTGTCGCCAAGTTTCGATTCCACGCTCCGAAAAGAAATGCTCGATGTAGTTTGCGATTTCTCCTTCGGGGACCCCTCCTATATAGTTTGGGTTCACGCTATTGATGCGAACCAAGTCTGCTAAAGTTTCAATCGGCTGAGTTTGGGCAGACAGATTCATGGCTTCATGAAGGGAGCGGAGAGAACTGGAAGGAAGGTAGTTGCCAAATTAGGTGAACGGAAATGTTCAAGCAACGGCGTCGAGCTGTCATTGTATCCAAGAACATCCGCTCATGGTCTTGTGCGTTGGTAAACCGTGCAATCCTTGACAACGCCACTTTCATCAGCCAAGATTATGTTGCTGTTTATGAGTGACTTTTGCACTCGTTCGGTCCCGCCTACAACCACAGAAGACCAAGACGATGGGTTTCTTCTCTCTCCTTCTTATTCGGACCGTTGCCGTCCTATCTTCGGCGTGGGTTCAAGGTCCGGACGAATTTGAGTTCTTCGAGAAAAAGGTTCGCCCCATTTTGGTCGCTCGTTGCTACGAATGCCATTCGGCAAGCGAGCAGAACGGCGGACTAAGACTGGACTCACGGTCGGGCCTTAAACAAGGTGGGGAATCGGGAGCCACCGTTCGACCAGGCGACCCGCAATCTAGTTTGTTAATCGAAGCCGTCCGATACCAAAACCATGATTTGCAGATGCCTCCACAAAATCGACTTCCGGAATCCGAAGTCGAAATCTTAGAACGGTGGGTGCGCGATGGAGCTGCTTTTCCAGGCGGAGCCCCCCAAGGAGAAGGATCG
Organism: Planctomycetaceae bacterium; assembly: GCA_027487485.1. Taxonomy (GTDB): domain Bacteria; phylum Planctomycetota; class Planctomycetia; order Pirellulales; family Pirellulaceae; genus JBKCUI01. The sequence continues at coordinate 83,973 of JAIYDN010000039.1, forward strand.
AATGAGAACGGATCGAGTGACGATGGGGCCCCCAAGCCCACAGGCATGACGATCGAAGATGGGAAACGCTTTTGGTCGATGATGCCTATTTCGGATCCCGACATCCCCGCGGTCTCGAATCCGGGATGGGTGCAAAATCCTATCGATGCCTTTGTCCTGGCGAAACTGGATGTGGCTGGATTGCCACCACCCGCGAAAGCGGACCGTCGCGCGTTGATTCGACGCGCGACCTATGACTTGGTCGGCCTTCCCCCCTCTGCCGATGAAGTTGATGCGTTTGTTGCGGACTCATCGCCGGATGCTTTTGAAAAATTGGTGGACCGGTTGTTAGAATCCCCCGACTACGGTGTTCGATGGGGCCGGCATTGGTTGGATGTTGCACGCTACGCCGATAGCAACGGTCTGGACGAAAACGTCGCCTTCGGGAACGCTTGGCGATACCGCGATTATGTTGTCAACGCGATGAACCAAGACATGCCGTTCGATCGGTTTTTGATTGAACAGATTGCAGGTGATTTGGTCCCATATGCTAACAAGGACACTCATACGGCAACCGGCTTTCTTGCGCTTGGGGCCAAGGTGCTTGCGGAACCCGATGTCGAAAAGCTCATGATGGATACCATCGATGAGCAATTGGACACGATCGGAAAAGCTTTCATGGGTATCACCATGGGCTGTGCCCGCTGCCACGATCACAAATTCGATCCTATTCAACAAGCCGATTACTACCGCATGGCAGCGATCTTCAAGAGCACGCAAACGTTTAGCGGCAAGAACTTTGGTGCGATCAAGTATTGGAACGAACATACTTTTGCAACCGAAGAAGAAATCGCCAAGATCAAAGAAGTGGATGCGGAGATCGCAAAGAAGCAAGCGTTGGCAAACAAGTTCAAATCTGACGAAATGGAAAAGCTTCGGGCTGCTGCTAAATCCAAAGCGACTGAATACATGATTGCGGCCTGCCATGTGTCTTCCATGAGCTCACTTCAGGAAATTGCAGCCGCAGCCGCACCGGCAGGTTTGCACCCTCGTATCCTGCATCATTGTCGCAAACACCTGGAATTTCATCGCGACGATCCTTTCTTTTCCAAGTGGACCGAGCTTGCCGCTGCGGGCGATGTCGCAGGTATCGAAGCCCACTATCGCCCTTTGTTTGAGCTTGCTACCAAGGCATGGCAAGAAGGCTTGCAAGCCACCCCACCGCTAACCAAACTGCCAGACGAAACGCTCGAGACAGCCCGACTGGTTTTGAATGATGCAGCTGGACTGCTAGCGGTTCCTGCAAAACCAAGCTTTGCATTCGACGATGCAACCCTTCAAGAATATTATCGACTCGCCGACGAGGCTCGGATCCTAGAGAGTTTCTCTCCGGATGCATCGGCGGCCATGTCGGTTCGCGAAAACAAAATCGCAGAAGGTATCCCGATCCATGTTCGAGGTAGCCATCGCAATCTTGGACAAGTCGTTCAGCGCGGATTCCCTGAGGTCATGAACGTTTCGAACGTGAAGCCGATTTTGCCGAAGCTGCAAAGCGGGCGGTTGGAGCTCGCGCAATGGATGGCCAGCTCGTCGCATCCACTGACAGCCCGCGTGGCCGTCAATCGTATTTGGGGTTGGCATTTTGGAAACGCAATCGTTCGATCTACCGAGAACTTCGGACGGGTCGGCGATTCACCCACTCATCCGGAACTGCTGGACTGGATGGCGCGATGGTTTATCGAATCGGGATGGTCGACGAAGCAGCTGCATCGCTTGATCATGAACTCCAGCACGTATCAATCGGTATCAGGCCAATCCACTTCGGGTCAATCGGCATCGGACGCATCACTTCAGGCGGCGCAGATCGACCCCGACAACAAGCTCCTTTGGCATTTTCCGATGCTGCGTCTGGATGCGGAACAGATACGCGATTCCATTTTGGAGGTGTCGGGTCTGTTGGACAAGTCGCTGCATGGCAAAACCGTACCGCTTCGAAATCGCCAATTCGTGTTCGACCATACTTCTTGCGACAACACCAAGTATGACAGCATGCGACGAGCGATTTACCTGCCGGTAGTTCGAAATAACTTGTACACGCTGTTCGAGCAATTTGATTTTCCGGATCCAACCATGCCAACTGGACGCCGCAATACAACCACCGTCGCGCCTCAGTCTCTGCTGATGATGAATTCCGACTTGGTGCTTCAAGCATCCGATCGATTGGCTGAAAAATTGCTGAGCCAATCGAGCGACCTGAATGAACAAACCAACTTAGCCTACCGATCGATTTTGGGTCGCATGCCAAGCGATACCGAACGCACCGCGATCACGCAGTTTTTGGCTAATGCCATGGCTGCAGATCCGATTGCTGCAGATCCGATTGCTGCAGAATCGAATGCCACAGAACTAAAGAACCAGGCACCGAATGACCCATTGGTTTGGTCGCTGATCTGTCAAAGCTTGCTATCCTCCAACGAATTTTTCTATCTCAGGTAATCACGATGCGAAACGTTCCTGCTGAAGACTTCTTCGTCCGGCGAAATAGCCAGACCTTTGCAAGCTCGTTGACCACGCGTCGAAGTGTTTTGAAAAACTCGGCGGCGGGTTTCGGATTCTTGGCGCTAAGTGCGTTGTTGCAACGCGAATCTCGTTCGGCTGATCCGTTGGTTGTTTCTGGCGATTCCGCCGTGGGTTCTAAAGCAGCCAATCCCTTGCAGGCCAAAGTGGCTCATTTTCCAGCAGCAGCAAAACGGATTGTCTTTCTTTTTATGAAAGGGGGGCCATCGCATGTCGATACGTTCGACCCGAAGCCTTTGCTGGACCGCGATGCTGGCAAGCCGCTTCCGTTTGCATTGCCAAAGGTTCTCTTTGCAGAAGCTGGTAACCTTCTCAAGTCGCCATGGAAGTTTCATCAGCATGGGCAAAGCGGCCTACCGGTCAGCGAGCTCTTTCCGAATGTTGCCAAGCATATCGACGACTTGTGCATATTGCGGTCCCTGCACGGAACCAACCCTGCTCACGGCGGAGCCTTATTGAAGCTTCATACAGGAAGTGACCAGTTCGTGCGTCCCAGCTTAGGCTCGTGGGTAACTTATGGTTTAGGGACGGAGAATGAAAACCTACCTGCATTCGTTACGATTTGTCCGACGCTGGCTCATGGTGGTGTGAACAATTGGGGTTCGGCGTTCTTGCCAGCCTATTGCCAGGGGACTCCTATCGGCAACGCCAGCTTGCCGGCCGAACAAGCTCAGGTGAAGCATATTCGCAACGGTCGTATTGATTCCAGGATGCAACGCATGCAACTGGATTTATTGCGTTCCATCAACCAAGAGCATTTTGAAAAATCGGACGCGGATATCGTGCTCGACGGCCGCTTGAACTCTTTCGAGCTCGCGTACCGCATGCAGTCCACCATGCCTGACGTGCAAGACCTTTCTCAAGAAACGCAGGACACGTTGAAGCTGTATGGTATCGACGATCCTGTCACCGAGAATTTCGGTCGGCAGTGTTTGATGGCCAGAAGGTTTTTAGAAAGTGGAGTGCGATTTGTCCAAGTGACGCACAGCGACAGTGAAGTGCAATGGGATCAGCACGGTGGGCTTTATCAGGGGCATACCAAGAACGCGGCCGAGGTGGACAAGCCGATTGCAGGTTTCTTAAGTGATTTAAAAGCTCGAGGTTTGTTAGAAGACACTTTGGTCCTTTGGGGCGGAGAATTCGGGCGCACGCCAACATGCCAGCAGGGCAGCGACGGCCGCGATCACAACCCGAACGGTTTTACGATGTGGATGGCAGGGGGCGGGGTCAAAGGTGGTTACGCCTACGGCGCGACCGACGAATACGGATACTACGCGGTCGAGAACAAGATGCACGTCAACGATCTGCACGCCACCATCTTGCATTTGCTGGGATTGGATCACGAGCGTCTGACGTACCGCTATGCCGGCCGCGATTTCCGACTCACAGATGTCGCCGGCAAGGTCGCAAAAGATATCCTTGCCTAATCGCAGCCGATGAAAGTCGCAAACACGATCCACCGTGCAGTTTCAGATATCGATCGTCGTATCAACTACTGAACTGGCGTTTGTACGATTCTCCGAGGTCGAACGACCATCGTCACCCAGTCGCAGTATATGCGTCTGCTTGTCAGGTGGATCCTCCGTTGTTTGGTGTCAGCGGATTTGTCCCATCCCCGAGTACGCCTTTATCAGTACGCAAATCCAGAACCCAAACCAAGTCACCCCGAACAACGCAATGGATCCTGCAGCAAGCCAAAACCTTGATGCGGCAGTCAAGTTCTTCATCATAAGTAAGATCGCAAGAACTGAAATCAATCCACATAGAACGATCGCAGAGCCGAACAGCTGTAATTTCAGATCGTCGGAACTTGAGTTAAAGTACACCCGATTGGAATACAACGACTCTATGAGACCGGCGAAAAGAACGAACTGAAGTGCGTATCCGATCAACCATATTGCAATGGGGAGCTTGCGGAAACGTTGCGACAAGGGCTGATTGTCGGAGGAGGCGATAGGTGCTTTATACGGATCAAACATACCGAATTACTTTGACCTTGGTGAAAACTGAATAGGCGAACGTTTGAAGACTCTTTTTTGGGTTGTTTTTTGTGCTCATAGTTATGCTACCAATTCGATTGCCATTCGTGGGTGGCACCGTCCGAAGAAGCCCGTGGTCCAGGCCCGAATGGGCCGACACATCCTCTGCCGGTGGCCCGCGGCCACCGGTCACGAACCCTTGATCCGCGAAAGCCCCGAATGGGGCGACACAGATCGCCCCGCCACTTCAACATCGTCGCGCCGTGTCGGCCCGTCAGGCCTTGAGAACTGAGTTGCGGTCGCTGGCCGCCGGGCCTTCAGACTCGAGGAAGTTCCGAATCGGCGGCTCCGGTTCACCGCTGGGTTCTGCCGTCTTCTTGCCAGCTCACATCAAGGTGAACGTTATTGAAGTCGGGATCATCCAAATCTCCGCGATGCCGCATGACGCCGCCGGATGGCAATGAAGCCATCTTCACTTGTTGGCCGTCAAGAACAACGTAGCCGAACGCTTGATGCTCGATTAAGCGGTTGCAGAGGTCAACAACACCGTCTTCGAGGTTGGACGCAACATTGCGAACACTTATGTCAGGTCGGCCAAACTTCCGCATTCCCCGTGTATGGAACCATTTCAATGAAGGATCCACTTCATTCGAGACGAGGATCACCGTGTGGTTGCGTGGAACGGAAGCGGCAGGATCAAATATTTGTTGTCTCCATTCCGACGACTCCCACCAGCGAAACATGAGCGGATCGTATACCGCGCATCCGCCTTGATCGAGCAAGTAGGTGATCAGGCCGACAGTGTCGCGAAGGTAATTAAGTGTCGTCGAATCGTTTGGCGTGCCACGCAAGACAATGCAATGCTCACACCCTTCGACGGTTGCGGCGAGTTTGGGATCACTGGCTACAAATTCGTCCCAGAGGTAACCGTTGCGGAAACTTCCGAGGACATCAGGGTGCCTGTTCGCGCCATATGACATCACGTCGATGCCATCGGGAGCGCCGCTGGAGCGGTACCTGCCGCGCGACAAAGGAGCAGATGCGTCGATTTCGCCGTAAACGACGTAGAACAACATCGGGTCGCCGCCACCAGCGACGTAATGCTCTCGTTGCCAAGTTTCGAGTTCAGTTGTCACGTCGTATTCTCAGAGACAGAAAGAAGCGGCAACCGGGCCGCCACCAGAAAACTATGATTTCAAATCCCGCGTCATCGACTGCTCCAGTTGACCGCTTTGCTCTGTGGCATTCGCGTGACGACCGTAGTCTAGGAAAAGGGCAACTATCATGACGCACAAGAATGCAGCATACCACCAACCCATGTGCGTCCGAAACAGTATGCGAAAAAACGTGAGATCATCAATATACAAATACGAACAATAAAGCACGCCAACAAAAATCAGGAAGGAAAACCAAACGATCGGTTTGCGTATTTCTGCAGAAGAATGATATGACAAACCAAATGCAATCAATCCCGCTATCAGATTTGACACCGAGAAAATTCGAAGGTCGGCAATCAATGCACTAAGGGTATTGTCGTAGAACTCTCGTATCTTGCTCTTGATCGCAGTCACCTTTTCGATCAGTGGGTTTGCGTTTGCTATCGGAGCATCGCGAACTTGCCGCCGTGTCAAATCGGCAATGTACGCACCCGGATCTTGCTGATAGTCAGCAACCTCGTTGCGGATAGTGGTTACTTGGTCATCGGAAAGGAACTTTTTGACCAAAGGTGAATTGAGCGATTCGTCGGCGACTTCCACAATCGGCTTGGAGTAGTCGAGCGTCTTCTCCGTGACAAAATCGCGAGCAAGTGAGTCAAGATGCTGGCGTGCGAGAAATGTGTACGCAAGGAAACAGACAAAGAAAACGACAACGATCAAGTTGAGCACGAGTGTCGCTTTGCGCATAGTCTTTCTTTGCCACAGTACGTATTCGTTCACCCATCCCGCGCGATGAACGTGTCCATTTCAAAAGCACCCGATCGCGGGCTTGGGTGCAACGGTTGGTTAGTTGATATCCAGCCTTACTCGCTGTCCTCTATAGACGGATCAAGCTTGCGTGCTGTTTCAATATCGCTTCTAGCTTTCTGTTCTTCGCCGAGAGCCTGATAGGCGTAACTGCGGTTTTGAAACGCCCAAGCATTTTGAGGTGCACGTTGAATGATCAGTGTGTAATTTTCGATTGCTTCGAGGTACCGGCCAGATGCGTGAGCACTGTAAGCCCGTGTGCTAAGCCAAGTAACTGACCAAGGGCACCAAAAACAGAATGCGACTGATGACGCAAGCATAAATCCCGATGCCGCTATCGCAAGGGGTCGATACGATCGGAGAACAAAAGCAATTCCAACACAAGAACCGAAAATCAACCCCGAGAAATGCGCAGCATTTCCCACTTCCCACACTTTGGCGATTGTAGTCGCAAGACAAACGAATAGCCAAACCAAGAAAATCAAGATGGTTTTTGGAGAAAGGACATCGGCGAACAAACGATACCTGTCACGGGTAAGCCACATAAATCCAAAGATCGAATAAACGACACCAGATGCACCAATTCCGGTCGAATCCGAGACGGCCATTTGGAAAGCTGAACTCACAAATGCCGACGACAGGAAGAATATGAGGAAGAGAGTCGATCCAATCGATCTTTCAAGTCGACTGCCAAGGGACCAAAGCCAGTAGACGTTGAAAGCCAAATGCCAAAGCGCCATATGTACAAACGCGGAAGTGATCAGGGCCCAGTATTTGCCGTCCCATATGGAAGTGGCGGGCAGATACCCGAATTGCGAAAGCCTATCCCAAGAATTTATGTCTTCCATTGACGCAAGCCCGACAAAGATACCAATGCAGATGAGGCAACTTAAACTTGTAACCCATGTTGACCGAAAGGACTCTGACCTCGGGCTTGCGCCCGTACCAAGACCGTCAACGGGAGTCATAGTCGAATCGCTCATGAATGGCAGGCTCTAATCCATCTAACGATCGGGATCAGCTAGCCCGAGCAAGTAACAATGACACAAAAAAATCCAGTCGATCGAGGGCTTAGCTGCATCCCTTGATTATCCCAAGGTCTCTTGTTCTATTGTTCTAATTGGTGTCTGACGATTTTGAAAGTCCAAGGCAATCAAACGATCACAAACAAAGCCAAGAACACCGCCTAACGCTACGCCAAGTACTGTACAAACCACCAAAGGGAAAAATACGGATATGTATGCGAGATTGCCAATCGGTACTGGAAATGCGGTAAACCAAGAAGCGACACACGAAGTTAGGACCGGTAACCCGAACTGAAAAGCAACAAAGATTCCAGATAGAGCACCATTTTGAATCGCGATGAAAACCACACCCTTACGATTGGTTCTTGTTCGGAACTTGAAGCATGTGCGACGGATCGTAAATTCGCTAACCGCAACGACAAATACAACAATGAAGCCAATCAAAATTGCAGCAGATGGTGCATTCAGAGCGACACGGAAATTGAGCAGCAGCATCAAGTTTGCACTGAATACAAGCGGAAGAAGAAATACTAGGAATGATTGCCTTAGAATCAATGCCGCACAAAACGTCAATGCCGCGCCGAGGAAAAGCCATGCGGTATCAGGGGAAGCAACAAACGTTGCAAACCAAATCGCAATGATCGTTGTAACGCTCAGAAAGTCGCGAATCAAAAGTTGCCTCGAACCTCGCAAGAGTACGGTCTCCTCAGATGAAAGGGATAACAACACCAATCACGCGGTTGCGGCCATGTGACTTACCATCAGGAAACGCGAGATCCGCAACTCGCGTGCATTGGATTGCTATGGCTTGTGCAGCTTGATTTCGCCAAACGTCATGTAAACAAGCGCCGTACCCGCGGGCCCCCGGTACGCTCCATTTGCATTTCCAAGACGTGCAGCAACAGCGGTAAGTTCCCAAGCTTCATCTTCAGTACATTCGATGGTCCGTTCAGTGTAGGTAGAGAGGTTGTGTATCTTTCCAAAGTCCCGTGCGAGTTTTGCGTGCGTACGCAAAGGTTCTTCAACCGACGGATGATCCCATCCCCAAAGAAACGTACCGTCAAGCGTATCGTACGTGCCAATGATCTGCATGTCAGCCTCGGCAACAGTTCCATCAGCAAACATAAATTCAATGCGGCCATTGTCTTGATCAGCAGCCCAATTCTCTTCATCGCCGAGGTGCCATGTGGCGGAATGTGCCGAGGTTTGGGTCCGAAGTCCTTCTATGGCTTGTTGGATATAGAGGTTTGGGTCCACGCTTGATGTTCCTTTGTTGCAACCTGAAAGCAGGAGACTGAGACATACGACCATCCAAATTGTTTTCATGTCGATGCCATAACGTCGCTGGTCACCGATGTCGCCAGAGACCACGTTTCAAAAATTCAAGAAAGCCCCGGCGGCGACTTCGGACGAGTAGTTTGGGTTCTCTTTGGTTGGGTTGATGTTTGTGCTTATGGGTATGCTACCAAATCGATGGCAGCGCCGCACTGTCCCTTCCCTACAAATGGATACTCCGCACCCTCTAAGAACCGGAATTGCCCAGTGAAAGCATCCGACTCCCAGCTATCACCTGTCTCAACAATCTTAATTCATTTCGTGCGAGTGCCATTCGTGAGTGGCATTCGTGAGTGGCATTCGTGGGTAGCACCGTCCTAAGAAGCCCCATTCAGGGCGGGGTAGCTAGCTTAATGGCATTTACTTTGTCATTTACCAATCAAAATCAATATCGAGTTTCGAACAAGGAATTTCGAAACCCCAAGGAATACGAACGCCACTTCGCTATTCGACATTCCTTGTTCGGTGTTCGACATTCAAAACAAACCGAAAGTAGATGGCATTGGTAGCTAGCCCCTGTCTTTCATCCTCGTCACCTTTCTGCCCCAAAAGTGCGATACCGTGCTTCAACGTGGCTGTTACCAGACACGCTGCAACACTCGATACCAAGCCTCTGGCTAAGAGCTACTTGGGTGGGAGTCGCTCCCACTTGTCTTCAAATCATTTCCAGTACGCACGTCCATCCCTTGGTTAGCTAGGTTCTCCATACAGCCCTTTCCTGTATTGCTCTCCATAATAGACCTCAAGATCCTCGAGTGTTGCTTCCGTGTTTTCAAGCTCTTTCGCGATACAAGGACGGGATGGCAATCGTGTGGGGTCCCAAGTTTTGGAATCCCACAGAGCTGAACGAAGAAAAGCCTTCGAGCAATGAAAGAATATTTCGTCAATCGCCACAACCAGTGCGAGCGTGGGACGATGCCCATTGACAATGAGCTCGTCAAAAAACGGACCATTGCGAACCAGTTGTGCGTGACCATTGATTCGCAGCGTATCACCGCGACCAGGGACGAAATAGATCAATCCGACCTGGCCATTCTCCAAGATATTGTGGAAACTGTCCGCACGACGATTTCCCAACCGCTCTGGTAGAACGATCGTTCTACTATCCAACACAATTGTAAACCCTGGAGGATCCCCCTTCGGTGACACGTCGCACGATCCGTCGGCGGCACTGGTTGCCAAAAGGCAAAAAGGAGATGCAGCCAGCCACTGGCGATCAATCTCGCTAAGCGCTGGGCGAGCCTTGGTCCTTGCGCGTTCGGAAACCGGCCCCAGAATTTCACGAAGCTCCGAAGCGGACTTCACTGGAACAAGACGATCGCCAGACGGTGGTATTGGATTCATTATCGACTACTGGCTAACGACTGGCATCAGATGGCGTGAGTAAGTTGCAGATGCAATGACCAAAAACGGTCGACCGAACGCTCATCTGCATACCTTTGTTCGTCTGTCTACGGCTTGCATCTAGCTTGGTTCGAACTCGAATTGGCCGTTTCTGTGGTCAGCACAAAGAACATTAACGACGCATGATCATACGAGCTGAAACGGCGCTTCGCAATAGTTGGCCGAAATCTGGCTTTGATCCTGAAGGGATCGCAAATGGTAGCCGGGGGTTTGACCGCTAGGGCACACACCCGGTCTCGTTCGCATGCGATGTTTTCGATCCCGGAGGAGATCGCAGATTGCGTCTGCTGTCCGCTGTGATCCCTTCAGGATCAACAATATATCCTGCGACAATATCCGGGGGTGTCGCTTCGCTTAACCCCCGGCTACCTACTAGAACCCCTCCCGGGGTAATGAGGCGATGATGCGTGACAACTAAGTGGTCGATCTCTCGAATAATGCTTGGAGCGAGTGATCGATCGAGGACCCATCGATTGGATTGTTTGCAATCGTTCCATCGAAACAAATAACGCTCAACCCGACGAACGGCGACCATCACCGAGTGGCCGCCAAAAAAGCTTATAAAGTCTAGCGCCGACAATCAGCAACTTCGGTGCATGGTTTTGTTCGTCTTTTGGTTCTGGCCTGTCGATCATCGATCATAGATTGGACGTATCGACCTCGTAAGTATATGGCTTCGGTTGATCTTGAACATTTCGAGCAACTCTTCGTTCTTTTCAATTGCAACAGCACATAGGTCTTGATCGTCTTGAGGCAGCAACCCTTCATTTAGCATTGCTCTATTTTCCAGAATCACGAGTTGGATATTCTCCGATTGGAGTTGCCAAAGAGCTTTGCCCTTCGAAGACCGCAACCATTCTACTGCAAGATCCTTTTCTCGCGGGACAATACAAGTTCTGTAACCAGGCGACTCACGAGGATCAGGACCGTCCCATGATCCATACCTATGTACTTGGGGTCTCACGATTTGGAAACAAAGAAACCCAACAGTTTGCTTGAGAACTGGATTCTCAGAACGCGCGCACGATATGCAATCTTCGGTGTAAGAAAACCTATCATCGTCAAAATGGTCCACCAGTGTTGGGAATACGTCCGTTCCCAATCCAACCAATTCGTCAACCGATGTCCAAATAGATGGCTCGTACGGCACATGTTTCCGCGAATCTGAGTTTGGCTTGTCATGTTTCGAGGCAAGCTTGTCAATCAGGGCTGAAATGCGTTCAGCGTTGCTGGCACGTGCCGATTTCCCAAGATCTACCGACTTGGCTTGGCAACTTCCCAAGCAAACTACAGCAACCAAAGCTATAAGTCTCAAACGATCATTTCCTATCGCAACGAACGCCCGCGATAACCGAGTCGCGGCGATTGATTTACCATTGTCAAAAACAACGGCTCCGCGACTTCGGGTCATCGCTTTGCTATCTGGCGATCGTCGGTAGCGAGTCCTCGGTGGAAATACATTTGCGACTGCAGTATCGAGTATTGTTCCTCTGTTAATAGTCGATGTTTGAGTTCGTAGTTCTTTGGATCAGCTCGCATGACGCTTGGATGCAGTATCATCAACGAAGGATTTTCGATTACATACGGCAGGATCTTATTGTTCCACCAAATCGTTGCAGCGAGTTCGGTTGAAGGTAGTGGATCGTTCGCCGGAGGCGGAGGGAGAGGTGGAAGGGGCATCCACGGGTAACGGGCGGCATTAAGATATATGTCACGAAGCTTGGCATGGTAAATTGACGCTTTCCAGAAAGGTGCGGCCATGCGAATTGCGTTTTGGTCCATTTGCACCGGAGCACTGGCGATAGCAACCGTTAGCGTTTGCCCATTCGAATTCCAGTTTGGAGGGACCGGTCGTTGAATAGCGGCGGCCTTGTAACCGTTGTCGATTGCGGCGAATTGATTTTGGCTTGCAAGCTTGTGAAAGCTTCGCGCGCGCGCCCACATGCTAAACATTATTGCCAAGCAGGCCATCAGAATTAGAAGAGAGCGTATAGAGTACTTGGGGAAACGCATCATCAGCTGTTTGTATTTTCTAAGCCAGATAACACCTGGATTCAGCGAGCGGCGCCAAGGAAACGCTCCACTGGAAACCCGCGTTATCGCCGCTTCGCTGCAATCCACTGTTACCTGATTTGTTGGGAAATGGACAATGCGGCGAAGTGAATTGAAATCGCTGTGATTGTAGCATATTCGTCATCGGAGATGCGGTCGTCTGGCCAAGGAATCGCTATCATGAGTGGTCGATTCGCAATCTCGATCATGCGGTCCATTCTCGAATCAATTTCGGATTCTGCAACAACTGTGACTTGATTCGCTGTTGCCAACTTCTACTTCGTTGCCCGCTCTAGAGACACAAGCCGGATAGATGCGTATATTGTTTTCGATTTTTCAGGCTCTCTGAGCCATTTAATCGCACCGTCTGCGATCTTCACAGGTACTTGAATCCGCCGTTCATCTCCGACCGACATTGCTTCCATTGCCTGTGCCAGCCACGGCCACAACTTGTCCGAACCCATCTCGAACTCCACTTTACGGGTGAAGTCAGCCGTGGCGAGGTGGTGGTCGAACGTCGCCGAGTCGAACACCAGGTACCGGAACTCAACCTTGTCCCCTTTCTGAGGGTACATCTCACTCTGCGGAGAGTCGAGGGTGTACTCGATGTACTCGTCTGTACCCGCGACGAGAGCGCGGACACCGGAAAAGTGATTCCTGGAATAGATCACTCGCGCCGACTTCGGGAGCGAATTGGCGCCCGTGGCTACCTCGGAGAAGTCGAAAACCACGGGACCTTCGGCGACTGCCACCTCGATGCGTTCCGTGGCCGAAATCCCGCCGCAGCCAAGAGAATAACATTCAAACACGCAGTTCTTTTCACTGCGGCTGAGTATGGTCACCCGGACCTCCATCAAACCCAGGAAGTGCCCCATGGCACCCACATCAACGGTTTTGGGATCGAAGGAGATTTTTTGCTTCGACACGTTGAGCGGCGGCAATTTCTCTTCGGATTGATCGGCTGCTGGGGAGGCACCAAACAACGCCAACGAAATAAATACGCAGACGATTAGAATCTTGTATCTCATGACAAACGCAATCCTCTTCAAATGGCACTCACAACCGAGACTGGGGGAGTCCACATCCGCTGCCGAACGGCGACGATCACCCTTATCGCCGCCAAAAAACTATGATTCAAAATCGCGGCCGCCCCCCGCTTCGGGCGAGTAATTTGGGTTCTCTTTGGTTGGGTTATTGTTTGTGCCCATGGGTATGCTACCAAGTTAATAGTAGTGCCGCACTGTCGCTTCCCTACAAATGGATACTCCGCACCCTCTGAGAACCGTACGTGACCTGTTAAAGCATACAGCTCCCAGCTATCACATGTCTCTTCAATCTTACCTTGAAACCACATGCCTAGCGATACGCGGCTATCAAATCCGTCAGCTTCACCGGGTTTGCCAGCGGTGCCCGGTCCAACCATTTATAGAAATTCTCCCAAGTCCATGCCGTCTTGCCAGTCTGGCTGCGGCGACGCAACCAACGCAACGCTTGCCATCGAGCCCTGTTGCTTTCGCCGGGATCGAGGCGGTCGGGGCCAGCGTTTGCGTCGTTTGGTAGCTTTCAGTTGTGCGCTCCGCCGAGATAAACTCGACGGAAGCGAGAACTGGGCCCCGTTCCAGTAGCACGCCAAACCTGTTGCGGTCGTCGGGCTCGAGGCCCTGGACCGCGTTTGCATGTTGGTGCCCTCTGGGTTTAGGGCACCAAACCTGTTGCGAAATCTGGGCTCAAGGCCCAGTTTCGCTTTGCGACAGCCGGGACTCGTCGCCTTCAACTTCAACTTCAACCAAAGCCTAACAGCCGGGCCTCGTCGCCTCGTCCACTACCTAACAGCCGGGCCTCGTCGCCTCGTCCACTACCAAATAGCCGGGACTCGTTGCCTTGTCCACTACCAAATAGCCGGGTCTCGTTGACTTGTCGTTTGCTGTCGTGCTCTGCCGTTTCCATCAAGCCTGAAAAATTTGCAAGCAGGCCTAAGTCTTTGTGACCCCATCCAGCCCTTCCGTCAGCTTTTCGATCAGCCAATCGGTGGGTTCCAGCCCAATCGAGAAACGAAGTGTTCCACCGGTGATCCCTAACGCAGCAAGCGCCTCGTCGCTGTAAGATCGGTGGCTTGTCGAGCAGGGATGGCTTAGCGTGGTTTGAGCTTCCCCCAACGTTGGGCAAAATGGAATGTTCGGAGCCACCGTTGCAATAAATCGCTGAGCTGATCGCAGGCCACCGTGAAGTCGCAATGTCATCATGTTGCCAAACGATTCCCCAAATTGCTTTCTCGCCATCGCATGTTCGGGATGCGAAGTCAGACCTGGATAATCCAAGAGATCGATTGCCGCATGCCCTTGGATGGCTTCCGCTGCTGCTTTGGCGGAAGCGGCCGCATGAGCCATTCGCACTGGCAAGGATGCTAACCCGCGTTGAGTGAGCCAACAATCGAGCGGGCTACTGGTCATCCCAAAAGAAACCATCGTCTGACGTATCCTTTGCCAGACCGCCTTATGCCCACACAAAAATCCTAACATGGCATCCGCGTGACCGCACACAAACTTGCTCAAGCTTTCCATCACAAGATCGGCCCCCAAGTTCATGGGCTGGCATAGCACTGGGGTCGCAAACGTATTGTCCACCAAGACTACCGTGCCCGATTCCGAAGTGGCTGGTCCACCCGATTCATGAGCCATGGTCGCAATCGATTCAAGATCGGGAACCGATAATCGCGGGTTGGTAATCGTTTCGACAATCACCATCCGTGCGGGGGTGCGAAACGCATTCATGATCGCAGTCAGATCGGTCGCGACCACATCCTCAAACTGAATCCCCCATCGGGCCAAATCCTGTTTGATGAAGAACGACGTACGACCGTAAACGGGCTGAGCCAAAACAACGCGATCGCCGGGCTTGAGCAACGCCATGCAAGCGATCGAAATGGCACTCATGCCTTGCGCCGTAACAATCGCTTCCTGCGCATTGTGCAAAGATCGCAAGGCGTCCGCTAGCGAGGTAGCATTCGGATGCCCTTCCCGTCGATAGGCGAAGCCCGGAGCGGTTCCACCGAGCAACGCATCCGCTTGCTCGGTCGACTCCATTCGCCACACGCCACTTAACTGCAAAGGCTCCGTCTGCGGCTTGGCTTTGGGGAATCGATTTTCCGAGGTCGCGGCATGATGCTGATAACGAACGTCGTCCAGAGGCTGTTTTTTCTTATCGGGCATAACAAAATAGAATTATCGAGATCAGTCTTGAACGCCATCCAAAGTGGATGACGTTAACCTTGAACAATCGTGTTGGTCAGTGTCCCAATCCCGTCGATCGAGATATGGACGGTGTCGGCAGGTGCCAACGTGAACGAGCTGTCTGGGACAACGCCCGTTCCTGTCAACATAAACGCACCGTTAGGTAGGTCGTTATCTCGCATCAGCCATTGGACCAAGTCCTCCAATTGACGCGCCATTTGTGCAACCGAAGTTTCACCTGAGAAAACAACTTGATTGTCGCGAACAATCTTAAGCCCGATACCGATGGTTTCGCGAGGCGGCATGTCTTCCGCCAAGGCGATCCATGGTCCCAGGCCACAGCACTGGTTGTATACCTTGGCTTGAGGCAAGTAGAGCGGGTTGTCCCCTTCGATATCTCGGCTGCTCATGTCATTGCCGATCGTGTAGCCAACGATTTTTCCTCGATTGGAAAGCACCAGCGTCAGCTCGGGCTCGGGCACATTCCAAGTCGCGTCGGTGCGGATCCTTAGTTCGCCCAGATGCCCTCGGCAGCGGTTCGGTGTTGCCTTGAAGAACAGCTCCGGCCGAGCAGCTGTATAGACTCGATCGTAACAGCTGGCGGCGGCTTCGCTTTCTTCCATTCGAGCCGTTTGTGATCGCTTGTAAGTAACACCGGCGGCCCATACTTCTTGATCATCGATGGGGGGCAACCAACGCACTGCTTCCAAGGGAATTGACGCTGCAAGAGCTGGAAGCTCACGCGCTAGTGAAGACAGTTGATCACTGGATAGAAGCTGACTTAAGGAAGTGAATCCAGTCGACGCAAGGTTCAACGGAGTTGCAAAATTATCGACGATTCGAGCCACTGTGGGCCCTTGAGCCGTTTGGATACGTGCCAGAAACATGCATTCGCTTTCGATGGAGAGGCCTGGAGCGACTTACAGCCGTCGCTCTGATTTTGTGATGTCCCACAGTATAACACACGACAGTATTTATCGCACCGCTTTTGCCGCACAGTATCCGTCGCACGAGAACTCTCGTATGGCATCTACCGCAAGGCGGTTTCGATTGCCGCATGCCACTTGGGCGCTATCAGGTTCCATTGAAAATCCTTGGATCGCTCCCGTGCCCTATTTCCAAGACTCTGCCGTAATTCTTGGCTCGATAAAAGACGATCCAAGCAATCGACCATTTGAGTGTCGTCCGAAATAATCATCCCGTTCTCGAGATCGGTAATCGTCTCACGAATCGCGGGGGAGCAATCGGTCACTGCCACAGCAAGGCCTGTCGCCATGGCTTCCAGCAACGACTGCGGGAACCCCTCGTACCGACTCACCAAGCAGTACGCGTTGGCAGCGCACAACTCCGCCCAAACATCCTTGCTCCACAATGCCCATTCGACGTTCGATGCGATGCCAAGTTGATCGGATGTTTGCTGCAATGCACTGCGTTCAGCGCCGTCACCAACAATCCGAAGTCGCCAGTCGGCATGGTGGTGCTTTAAATTTGCCCAAGCCTGCAACAGTCGATCGATCCCTTTTTCTCTGGAGAGCCTTCCAACAAAAATCAGGACCTTCGGCGATCTCAGCGCTCGCGCGCGATCGATCTGGTCTTGATCTAAAATGGGTGGAACAAACGCCGAGGGGATAATCCGTAAACGCTCTTTAGGTACCCATTGCGCCTTGAGAAAGTAGTCACAAACTTCTTGGGTTTGAACCACGCACAGGCTACATTTTGGATAAGTGCGTCGCCGAAGGAACTCCCAAAAGCGACTCAATGGTTGCCTGCGCGGATCGCTGCGTTCCGAGATCACCACAGGGACTTTCTTGGGGGCAGCCAACAACGCAAGAATGTTGTTGGAATCGCAAAAGCTCACCACCGCATCCGCGTTCCAAGCGTGAATTTGACCACGAAGGGCTCGAATGCGATTCCTGTTCGAAAGAATGGCAGACAAGATACCGGTGGACGAACCCGTCAGCCCCAGCCCAATGCATTCGACGCGTGGGTCGATAAAGTAAGCGGTTGATTTCGCACTGTCCAAAGTCACAATTCGAACTCGATAACGATTGGCTAGCTCGTTGGCAAGGTAGCTCATTTGCCTTTCCGATCCACCACCGTTCATCGAATGAATGAACAGAAGAATGCGCTTGGCCGAATCGCTGGGATGTGGTTGCGTACTGTGGGGTTCTAGCATTCGCGGCTTGGTTGGAATCACTTGGGCTAGAGACAAGTAGGATGGAAATGCGTTAGACTGAACCACTGACAATTGCTACATCGCCATTTCCCCCGAGAGAAAACCGTGGAACTACCGCTCGATTCTAACCGAAATCCAGAATCATCGGTTTCGCACCTCGAAAAGTCTTCGCAGCATTTGCGTTTCATTCTAGTAGGTGACGTTGTTGGAAAACCAGGAGTTTCCATGCTTTGCGACGCCGTCCCTTGGTTGCGCTCGGTGATGGGCATC
The DNA here is from genome assembly GCA_027487485.1 of Planctomycetaceae bacterium. GTDB lineage: Bacteria > Planctomycetota > Planctomycetia > Pirellulales > Pirellulaceae > JBKCUI01. The sequence continues at coordinate 101,964 of JAIYDN010000039.1, forward strand.
GATCTGATTGTTGCCAACGCTGAAAACGCAGCGGACGGAGCAGGCTTAACGGCCGCGATTTATCGGAAACTAGTGTCTGCCGGTGTGGATGCCATCACACTGGGAGACCATATCTATCGTAAAAAAGAAATCGCCGCGACACTTCAATCCGAAAAGAACATCGTCAAGCCTGCTAATTTCCCAAGCTCATCACCGGGCTTAGATCACTGTATAGTTCGGACTCAATCAGGAGTTTCCGTTGCGATCATCAGTTTGCTAGGCCGAGTGTTCATGCGACCGGTTGATTGTCCCTTTACGGCCGCCGGGCGAGTGCTGGAAAGCATACCCCCGGAGGTAAAGATTCGCATTTGCGACTTCCATGCAGAGGCGACCAGTGACAAACAAGTCATGGGACGATTTCTTGATGGCCGAGTCAGCGCAGTTCTTGGAACTCACACGCATGTTCCAACCGCTGATCAAGAGATCTTCCCGGGCGGAACCGCATTCCAATGCGATGTCGGAATGACGGGCCCGTACCGAAGTATTCTTGGTCGAGCCATCGAACCCGTACTGAATACCACTCTATCGTTCGACCCAAACCCGTTTCATATCGCCACCGAAGATGTGCGGCTTTCGGGAACTTGGGTCGATGTGGATATCGAGTCTGGAAAAGCAATCCGCATTCAGCGACTGATGTTGACCGAAAGCGAACTCAAGGCTTGGCGTCCTGTCGATGGTTCAGCAAGTCGCTAAACGATGCATTGGCGAACGGCATCGGTCAAACCAGCGATGGGGTCGCCGGCTGGAATGAATTCGTGAGCGAAGTAGCCATCGAAACCGGTCGCTGCAATCGCTTTCGCAATGGCAGGGTAATACAGTTCTTGCTGATCGTTGAGCTCATGTCGGCCTGGGTTGCCCCCGGTATGGTAATGCCCAAAGTACTGATGATTCTTTTGAATGGTACGAATGATGTCCCCTTCCATGATCTGCATGTGATAGATGTCATACAGAAGCTTGAAGTTGTTCGAGCCAACCTCCTTCACCAGTTCAATGCCCCAAGCCGAGTTGTCGCACATGTAGTCCGCGTGATCGACTCGGCTGTTCAGCAATTCCATGTTGAGAATCACGTTCTTCTTCTCTGCTACTCCAACGATCTTCTTAAGTGCAGCGACGCAATTTTTCATACCCGTCTTGCGGTCGATACCACGGGCATTGCCTGAGAAACAGATGACGTTTCGGAAGCCAGCAGCGGAAGTAGCTTCGATCGCCTCGTTCATAGCTTTGAGGCTCGCTTCGTGATACTTTTCATCGCACAAGCCGTCTGAAAGTGAACCGGCCGAGACCATCGTGCAGACCAAGCCATGCTTCTTCAAGGTCGGGAAGTCTTCTGGCTTCAAAAGGTCGACGCCAACGAGACCGAGCTTGACGGCCTCTTGGCACATTTGCTCGACGGTCAGACTTCCGTAACACCATTTGCAGACCGACTGATTCAGCTTTCCGGTTTTGGCGTCCACTGCTGGAGCAGCATTGGCCAACGCAGCAGGGGCGAACACTGCTGCTGCTGCCGCAGTTCCAGTCGTCACTGAGCCAGCTGCAAGCGCGCCGGCCGCAAGCGTGGTCGCTGCGGCACTTGCACCGAACAATCGTCGCGTGATCGAAGTTTCAGAATCGGTATTTTCTCGTTGCATAACACGTGTGCTTTCTGAGGAGAGGAAAAATGAATCGTTGAAAGAAAGGAGTCTCAGGTCGATTGGCAACGCTGAGCAAAATCATGCAGAAATGTCACGCCGCATGGCTAGTTGACAAGCGGAACACAGATCAGCTTCTCATCATTGCGAACATACAAACATCCGTTCGCGAAGGCGGGCGCGCACCAAACGACGTCACGGCCAAACGCATTGTTGGTTGCGTCGATGATCTTTTCACGCGAAATCTCTTCGTAACCCTTAGGGGTCATTTTGGCGATCACAATTTCGCCCAGTTCGTTGAACAGATAAAAGAAATCTCCGCTGCGAACGATGAACGCGGTTCCGCTTCCTTGAGGTCGACGGCTGACTGGCTTGCTGGTTTCCCAGAGACGATCGCCCGTCGCGATGTCGAAAGCAATCATCTCGCCACTTTGGTCCATGCCGTAGACGATGTTTCCGATGGCCATTGGCTGCACATTGACCGGCGATATGGCTTTTTTAGCAACATCACGCCAAAGAGTTTTCGCGGAGGGTGTCTTGTCATCCAGTTCGATCAGCAAGTTCTTGTCGCTGTAACCACCGACGAAAAGATATTTGCCGACTTGGATCGGGCTCATGATGATCGATCCATTGCTCGCTTCGTAGGGGAGGGTCCAATAGAGCTTGCCAGTCTCAGAATCGACGGAATTGATTGCGATCGGATTAGGCAAAATCAGCTGACGCACTCCGCCAGCTTGAATGATCGTTGGGGGGGAATAACCTTGCTCAGGTGCAGTCCCGAATCGCCATTTCTCCTTGCCGGTTTTTTTGTCGAGGCAAACGGTGTGCGAGCCTTCACCGCCGGCCAGGGTGATCAGGTTGTCGCCATCGATGAGCGGATGTGCCGCGTAGCCCCAAAGCGCCGAGTTTGTTTTATAAACTTCTTTTAGATTCTTCGACCAAACAACAGCTCCCGTGGCTGCATCAAAGCAAAAGAGATCACCTTCGGCACCCAGTGTGTACAGGTTTTTGCCGTCGACAAGGGGCGTGCATCGCGGACCAGCAGGATACGAAATAGCATACTTGACCGGGTACTCGTGCTTCCAAATTGGCTTGCCCGTTCCGCTGTTCAGGCACAGAACCCGCTCCGTACCCTCGAACCCTTTTCGACCGAAGTTATCCACTTTTGCGTTGGCATCGGTAACCAGGTCGGTCACATACAACATGTCGCCAACAACGGCAGGCCCCGAATAACCACCTGCAACGGGCGCAGTCCACTTCGTCTTTAGGCTACCAGGGACAAACTTCGTGGGAGGCTTAGCAATCGTCCAAACGTTATCTCGCTTGGGCCCCATCCAGCCTGGCCAGTCTTCTGCAAAAACGGATCGCGAAATAGTCGATAACCCAAACGCAACCACGACAGAAGCGGAAAACAGTCGGTACATAGATTTCATCGAAAACACCTTGCACGGGCAAATCAAAGAGACAACAGAAACCGCCCGGATTATAGCAAGTCCATTCGGTCGCTGCATCAAGTTTCTATTTCGATCACACCGGCAGCAATTTGCTTTTTGGCATGGGCTGCCAATTGATGGATCTGCTGAGTCTGTTCCGGAGAAAAGAATGCAAGATTCAAGCCTTGCATGTACCGAAGCGATCTGCGAGGTCTTTGATCCTGTAACCAGATCTTGATGAGCAGGACTTGAATCGAAAACCGATTCTCGTCGAATAGTTCAATGTGCTGCTCCATCAATGGGGCGGCTTCTGCGAACCTCTTTGCCTTAAGCAAACCTTGTATAACACGGAACAAATCGACTTGTTTCCAAGTAACCGAAGGTTGTGAAACGGAGATGCGATTCTGAATCTTGATCGCCAGGTCCAAGTCCCCTTCTAAGATTGCATGTTCGACTTGTGTTTGCAGCTTCTTAGCGCTTTCAACCGGATCCACGAGCAAGTTGGCTTTGCGGTAAGCCTCCTCTTGTTTTACGTTCGCCTTCTTTTCGCGTTCCCGGATTTTGTCTTGTCCAATTGTCGAGTCGGTACCTGTCTTTCCACTTAGGTAGGAGAACAGATCCCACCCTTCGCAATCGACGTATCCAGTCCGAACCATCCATAACCCAACAGGAAGACCTACGGCGAAGCCGAGCATATGGAGAAGTTCGGAACTCATTTGAAAGCCCGCAACGATGAATACAAACAACTCTTTGGCCACGAAGAAGAAGCCGTACATCAGCACCGTAATATCGAACATCCCGAATCGCCATAACAGCGTAAATTCGTTCGCTGGCGCCCAAGCGATGCACATGGCAAGCAAACCAAAGATTGCCGCAGACGCTCCTAATGCGAATCCATCCCAGCCAACCACCAAGCTAGAGACTTGCAGGAACAATCCATACAGAGTCCCGATCACCAAGTAAATGGATGAAAAAGCCATCCAGCCCACCTTCCCTTCCACGATCAGACCGAACGCCCAAAGGAAGATCATATTGCCGATCAAGTGCATCCAGCCCATGTGCATGAAGTTGTTCGTCAACCACTGCCAAGGTTTGAATGTTCCAAATTCGACCGAAAGCGTCTTCATCCACGGTTCGCTGGCTGAAATGATCTCCAATGAGTCCGCAAACTCTTTTGCTTCCTCGCGACTTTCGAATTCCTCCAGTGCACGTTGCAGTTCGAAGGGGTTATGAAACTCTCTACCATCCGGAGCCTTCAGCGCAACCTCTGACATGTTTGCGTTGGCGCAGAACACAACGAACGCAATCACATTAATAATGATCATGCTGACCGTTGCGATCGGGTAGTGATAGATCGGTGCGTCGGTGGAAATCGGGATCATGGACTACTCAAGCTCTTGGATCCGAATACGACGATACTCCATTTGGCCACGATCTCCTTCCAAGCCTATTGGGCCGGTGCTTGGTACTGGGAATTCGGCTTCTAGCACTTCGCCATTGCAGGTGCAGTAGGCCTTGCCCCCTTGCACTTTGATTTCGATTTCGTTCCAGCCTAAGGGGCGGTACTTTTTGAGGTTCTTGTAGGGGCCTGCCAAGGGGTAGTCGCGACACTGCAATTGAGGTTGGCGAATGAAGATACCGCTATCCGCATTCGGGGTCGCTCGGAATTCCAATTTCAAAACAAAGTTCTTCGGAAATTCCTTGGTCGTCCACAGTTGCTGAATGCGGCTTCCTTCCGATGGGGTTGTGACAATCAAGCGTCCATTTTTGGCGACGTACCGACCGTCCGACGATTCGCTCTTGCCATCGAAGGCGATCGCTTTTTCGACCACGGGAAATACGGGGCCATCTGGGTTGTTGTTGGGAGCCATCGGTGGCGTTGGTAAAAAGCCCCAGCCTGTCAGGTCCTTCCCATTGAACAGACTGACAAAGCCAGGCTCCATCACAAACGTATCTGGTTCCGTCTCCATAAAACCAAGAGTGGCCAAGACTGGTCGCAAGGCGGAAGCCCAAACAGCGTACCCTTGAGGATTCAAATGCAACAAGTCCGGGAAGAGTTCAGGAGTAGCATCGCCAGCTTCATTCTTGTAGAGTGAAAAGGTATCCAGTACCGTAATCTGCTTGTCACCTCGAACGGCACGGAGCAACAATTTGTTCGTCGCTTGGATGGTCGCTGTGGGCCGAGACTTGGTTTCCGAACTTGGGAAGATCAAGCACAAGACAATCGGCATATCGGGATTATGCTTTTTGAGTTCCGCTACGATGGCTGTGACGTTTTGAGCGATCGTTTCTGGAGATGCGTTTTCCTCGATGTCATTCGTACCCATCAAAAGGACAACCCCTTTTGGATTCAATGCAATCACATCTCCCTGCAAGCGAATCAGCATGCCGCGCGTTGTATCGCCGCTGATGCCACGGTTCGCAACCTTGACGCCAGGAAAGGCAGCTTTCAGATCGGGCCAGCCTTGTGTAATCGAATCGCCGTAAAGCACCAAAGCGCCTTGGTCCGCATCTTTGGCCTTCGCAAACTCCGTCCGTCTTGATTTCCACAGTCCTTTAAACCAGTCCGCTTGCCGAAGTGGACCAACCCCGATCTGCTTCTCAACATCCGTCGGTAGTTCCAACGAGCCAGCGGAACTTGCCTTGGAAGCAACCTCTTGAGCCCAGCTTGGATTGTCGAACGCGAACAGCAAACCCAACAACAACAGAAAGGTTGCCATCGAACGACCTGCGTAAACGATACGCGAATTCCAAAATCTGGAATGCGTTTGTGGTGAGAACATCATGGAGAATGCCAAATTCTGTCGGTGAAGGAAGGAGGGTAAGGAGAGAAAACCGTCGACACATTCTATTCCATTTTTATCGAGGGTGGGAACTGATGTTGCAAGACGAAGGGAACGGCGGAGCGTGCCTGATCTCTAACTGGTATTTACCTTGGCTGTGCCTTTTTTGGGCTGCGCCTTTCTTGGGCGGCAATTCCGTCACGAGGCTTTTTCTACAACGGCGAGATTTTTGAATCGAACTTAAACAAATTCCGTCGCCAGGCGCATCTGTCCCTTGAGAACACTACTTCCCCGTGAGAAAACCTGATGAACGAACAGTTTAATCCAACCATTTCCGTCCAGGAGATGTTCGATTTCAATCAGTACCTGTTGGCGCTGGAAAAAGCGGGGCTTCCGATCGCTTTGGATTTCGGAACGCCGAGGGGAAGCTTGAAGGACCAGTTGGCCGCCATCAGTTCCGATCTGATGATCGATTGCAAGAACGGAAAATCTATCGAGGATGCATTGCTGGGGAACCAAAAAGTTCCCTTGCAGTATCGCGAATCTTTACTGGCATGGTGGGTTGGCGATCGTTGCCCTGAGGCCATCTCGCCACTCCATGCGATCGGCTACAACTTGCAAGATTCGCGTCGCCGTGTGGAGCTGGCTTATCTGAGCCCCTTGATTGTCATGGCTTTGGGCTACCTTGTTTTGCTTTGCTTGTCCTTTACTTTTGTAAACAACCTGGAAGTGATTTATCTCGATACGGCGACCGTTCCGGGCTGGGGTTGGCGAATCATGAAAGCGGTTCGCGATTGGCTTCCTGTTTGGGGCGTTGGTATTCCAATTCTCCTTGCTGCGACTTGGGTTTGGATACGTCAAGGGACTTCGCGATTAGGACTTTCGCAACTAGGTGTCGCGTTCTTCTCGCCGCGGGCCAAAGAGATTGTTGCAGCCCAGAAGCAAAACGTTTCCGAGACGCTTTCGCTCTTGGTCGGCAACCAGACGCATCCAGTGGATGGCCGTCAATTCCAAACAAGTCTTACCAGCGGCGTACGTTCTAGTGGGGCATTTGATAGTTCCCTGACTCAATGGGCACAGCAAGAGGGAAACAGCTATTTTCGCACCTCCGATGCGTTACTGTTTGCCGCAAGTTTCCATCAGGGTATGCGGGAGCGATCGGCACATCGTTGGCATTTCTGGCTCCCCGCTCTTCTGGGTGCGGGACTTGGAGGAGCGGTCGTGCTGGCTTTGGGGCTAGGTTTGTTTACACCCGTGATGGAGTTGCTCGACTCTGTCTCTCAGCCATAAGGAAGACATGATGCAATCCGATAGCGGCTCCTTATCAAACCGACCCAGCTACCTGAGTTCGATCGACATCGCTTTGAAAGATCGAAAAGATTTGCTTTCCGCACTTCATGCGGTTTGCAAAGAAAATCCATCACTGGCACGGCTGGACAGCGTTAGAAAACTTCAGAGAGCTCTCGGCGAAGGTGTTGATGCTGAAAGCTTTTTGGCGGACCCTCAATTGGTCTGTTGGCTATCGTTGATTGTTGCAGAACAGACGGACCAGGGTGATTCGCGATTGACGATTCTAGCCGAGCAACTGAAATCGATCGATCGTCGCTCTCGATGGAATTGGTTTGCCTTTGTCTATCCGCTGATTTTAACCTTGATCTTGATCGCCGTGCTGGTGCTGCTTTCATTAACGGTAATTCCTACGTTCAGCAAGATGTTTCGGGAGTTCGAACTGAGGTTGCCGACCCCAACGATCATGGTATTTGGGTTTGCCCGTTTCATAACGAATCATCCGTATCAATTTGCCACGACCGTTCTTCTGTCATTGACAGCCGCAGTGGTCTGCATCCGACTTTCCGGTCGATTGCTTCAGGTCCTCGAATTGGTGAAGCCTATTGGTTTCTTCACCGCAGGCTCCAAGTCCAACAGGGCGGCGATGGCTCGATTCGCTGACACATTCTCCGCAGCGATTCGCATTGGTATGCCAAAAGAAGATGCGATGGATGTGGCTGGAATTGCGAGTCATCGGTTTCAATATCGTCTGCGAGCGTCTCAGTTGGCTCGCGAACTGAGGAATGGGGAGGATGTTCTGCAAGGCTCGCGAGTCGCTCACGTCTTTCCGCCGATGTTGCTTAGTGCTGCCAAGGTGGGAACGAATGACCAGCCCAATTTCCGAGTGCTTGAACAAGTTGCTGCACTGTATCGTTCTCGCTCCAGCAGTTCGCAATCTTGGCTGGACCAAGGCTTAGGGCCTCTGTTCGTGGTGGCTCTTGGGGGCTTGGTGGGCTTCATGGTTATCGCCTTGTTTATGCCGCTAATCAGTCTTGTGACCTCGTTAAGTGGAGCTTCGTAATCCAATGTCCGACAGCACTCACATTGGAACAGGGGTTCCACCGGACAATGGTTTTGCCATGTTCTCCGGAATGGGTAGAAACGGCGCCGCATGGCGGAGCAATTCCTTGCTTCAGCAGAGTTCGCTTCCCTTGAAGCAGGCTGAGCTATTGGAGGTTTTGGCTCTAGCGACGCAAGAGAAACTTGACGCGGGGGTTGTTGTTTCTCAGTTTTCCAAGGAACACACCGGCGCTTATCGACGTACCCTGCGACGGCTCGCGAAACGATTGGGAGGCGAAGGGGCGTTGCATTCCGCGTTGGAGCAAACGCCAGATGCTCTGAATGACGATGATGTTCTGGCCATCCGATGTGGCAGCAATTTAGGCATGTTACCAAGTACCTTCGATAGTCTTTTACGTTCCCAACGCGAAGGCAAAGATCAATGGATTCAAAAAGGTTCGAACCGAACCTACTACATGGTTCTGTCCATGGCGATTTCCATGCTGGTTTTGATGCTGGGTTATTTTATTGCTCCAACGATGGCAAAGTTGCGATCGGAGCTGGAAGTGCCAACAACATCTGCCTTCTATTGGTTTCGAGTGGCAATTCAGTGGTTTTTCGATTATTTCACTTGGATTGTGATCGGTAGCTTGGTTGTCGGGTTCTTGTTGAGGTCTTCGTTCTTGCGACGCTTCGTTCGCAAAAGAGTCTCGTCGTGGACGTCCTTGTTTCAAAGCCGAGCCAAGTCATCAGGTGTTTTGCGAGTTCTAGCGATCGCCTCCATTTCAGACCGCCCCATCTCCAGCGCCACGTCAACGCTTGCCAAATACCATTACGATCGTGCGACTCGGCAAAGATTGCTTCTCGCCAGAAACGAAATGGAACAAGGGGAAAACGAGTGGACGAGCTTGGTAAAGGCGAAAGTACTCACCGAATCCGAAGCGGAGTTGCTTCGCTTGGTTCCGAATCCGAAGTCGCTTGCGTGGACTCTGGAGCAACTTGCTATCAACAGAGAATCTGTCAGCCACAATCGAAAAGTTTTCTTGCATGCGTTCGTTCACCCTATCGTGATGATCGTGTTCGGGCTGATCGTTCTGTGGGTGTGCGTCGCGTTCTTCAGCATTATCCCTTCCACGATCAAGAGCTTAACATCGTGATGAATACTAACTGTAAGCAATGGTCTCGTCGGCCGAGACGCAAAGGGGTATCCGTGGCGGAAGTCCTGGTTTCAGCCGTTCTGTTGGTCGCCGTGATCAGTTTGACTGGCGGTCTCATGGGGCGGATCCAGCGTATCGAAAAAGGGACCCAGCAGTATCAAGCTGCCGTGGATGAATTAGCGAATCAACTGGAAAGGATTGTGATGCTGGATCCGAAAGCAAGGGAAGAAGCGATTCAGAAGATCGCGGTTTCTCCCGGATTAGAAAATATACTCGGCAACGCGGTGTTCACTCTGCAGGAGCAAAACGATGCGGACGGAAATCGAGTCACGCTTTCCATCAATTGGGATCGATCCGGGCCGTCCGAGCCTGTTACGTTGACCGCCTGGATTAGCGATGCCACGCTGCGGGGGACTACAGAATGAGACGACGATCTGGAACCGTCCTGATGGAAACCATTATCTGCATGGGCATTGGAAGTGTGCTGATGTTGTTGGCTGTGAAGTTGCTGCATCAATCATTCCAGCAGTCGCGTCAAACCAAGAGCCGATTCGACGTCGCAATCGCTCAGAACCGATTAGCACGTCAGTTTCGAACCGATGCTTGGTCCGCTGTTACAGCCCAGGCGAACACTGAGCAGGTTGTATTTCGCTCAAGCGATTCAGTAACGATTTCCTACCAAAACATCAACGGTTTTGTGCAACGCGAAATCAAGCGTGAAGGAATGCCGGCTAGTTTCGAAAGGTACTCGCTGGGTGCGGGAACAGAAGCTCGGTTCGAATTCGATCCAGCAAATCACTGCGCGACGCTGAGCATTCAATCCAAGGTGGATGAAAAAGATGTTTTAGGGAACTCGGACGCGGGAGCAAAGTTCGTGGTTTCTTCGCGAGTCCATCGAGTCGGTTTGGACACCACGCCGGAAGTGGCCCCTGACTTGGCTCTTCCAGGAAAGGAGCAACCATGAATCAGCTATCAATCACTTCAAGTCGATTATCGAAGCGACGATTGTCGACGCGACGCGGAGCAGTACTTATTTGTGTTCTAGGGTGCATTGCGACCATCCTGGTGGTGGGTGCAATGGCTGCACAATTCGCATTGCGAGCTCGCATCGAAGCGAGAACACAAAGGTCATGGTTGCAAGCTCAACTGTTAGCGGAAGCGGGAATGACGAGGGCCGTTCAGCGGCTGAAGTCGAATAGCGATTACACGGGCGAGGCCTGGACACCTGACTTTCAAGGAACCTCTCAGTTCGAATCAGCATCGATCGCGATCGAAGTTCGAAGCGAATTGGCTGGGGAACAAAATCCCGATACGAATCAAAAGTTTGACATTCAGGTCGTCGCAAAAATCTTCAACAAGAACGTCCCTGAACGGGCGGTGCAATCAACTCTTTCTCTTCAAATCAATCAAAATCAATTATCGAAAAAGGAAACAGGCTCATGAAAACTATGCGAATTGGTAGTCGTACCCATCAGATGAAACGTGGTTTCACCTTGGTAGAGTTATTGGTGGTCATTGCGATCATTGGGATCTTGGTTGGGTTGTTATTGCCAGCGGTACAAGCCGCTCGCGAAGCAGCGCGTCGTTGCAGTTGCTCCAACAATATCAGCCAGCTTGCTTTGGCGATTCATAATCATGAATTTCATTACGAACGGCTTCCATCCGGTGTCATCAATCCGACTGGCCCTATTCGCAATGAACCTGTAGGTCAGCATGTAAGTTGGCTTGTTTCGATCTTGCCGTACATGGAGCAGACTTCGATTTATCGGAACTTTGACATCAAAGCAGGTACCTATGCTGAATCCAATCTGCCGGTTCGAATGCAACATATAACTTTCTTTCAATGTCCATCGTCGGGTGACGTATCCAACACGAAGGATTTTGCAGCGACTTCTTACGTTGGGTGTCACAACAGCAAAGAGGCGCCCATCGATACCGAGAATAACGGGATCTTGTTTTTGAATAGCCGGCTTAGATTTAGCGATATCACTGACGGGACCACTCAGACGATTTTGTTGGGAGAAGTGCTCAATCAAGGGTCCGAGCTGGGATGGGCTTCGGGCACATCGTCCTCGTTGCGCAACACAGAAGCCTTTGAGCTTCCTCCAAATAGATCGGTCCCCGCGATCGCTTCTCCCAAGGCAGCATTAGGAAGCTTAAGTGTCGGAGGGTTTGGCAGCTACCATACGGGCGGAGCGTCGTTCGCTTTTGCCGATGGTTCTGTTCAATTCGTTTCCAGCACCATCGATAAAGAGCTCTACGGCAATCTTGGCAATCGCCACGATGGCCAGATGCTCTTCGGCGATAAAAACGGATGGTAAGTTCCATCTCCCGTAGTGGATCTGGCCACAGGTCTGACTCGCCCAGCAACCCGTAGTGGATCTGGCTACAGATCCCGCCCTGTAACCCGTAGTGGATCTGGCCACAGATCCCGCCCTGTAACTCGTAGTGGATCTGGCCACAGATCCCGACCAGCAACCCGTAGTGGATCTGGCCACAGATCCCAACCAGCAACCCGTAGTGGATCTGGCCACAGATCCCGACCAGCAACCCGTAGTGGATCTGGCCACAGATCCCGACCAGCAACCC